>DASRCE010000001.1:0-21689 GCA_035653275.1 Gaiellaceae bacterium
ACGCTGCCGCAGGCGGTGCTGCTCCTGCAGCCCGTCCTGCGCTGCTGGACCGGCCGCTGCCGCACCTGCACCCAGCCCGTCGACCTCGACCAACTCACACTCTTCCACCGCCGTGAGTAACAAAGTCCTACTAGCGGCCCATGGCGCGCTCGACGGCCTCGAGCTCCTCCGGCGAGAGGGCGACCGACGCACGGCCGCGGTCGAGCTCCTTCATGTAGATGCGCGCGTAGTCGCGTCCCTGGATCGCGGTCACGACGACGCCGCTCCGCGCCGAGTCGAGCAGCGCGAGCGACGCCGACTGGTGGCCGCCGGTGTCCTCGTAGGCGTCGTAGCGCACGATCGCCGAGTTCGCGACCGTCGCGTCGACGCGGCGGTCGACGCGCGCCAGCCCGGCGGCGACCTCGTCGACCGCTCGGTGGAGGTCGTCGATGCGCCCCTGGAGCGACACGGCGAAGTCGACGAGGTCGCGGCGGCCGCCGCCGAGCAGCGTCCGCTGGGCGTCGCGCACGCGCTTCACGCGCACGGACGCCCACCACGCAAGCCCCGCTCCGACGACCCCCAAGGCGACGCCGGCGATCGCGACGGCCAGCGCCTCTGTTGCCGTCACGTGCACGCCGAGACGCTAGTACATCTAGCCGAGCGAGAAGATGACCGGGTAGGTCGCCTTGTTGTTCGCGAGGTACTTCTCGCCCGGCACCGGGGCGACGTCGACGAGCAGGTTCTCCTTCTCGGCGAACTTGACCTGGCCGAGGTTCGTGAAGGTCACCGTCTTCTGCTGCTTGGGATTGATCACGGGGATCTTGAGCGTCCGGACGATCGCCGGGCTCTGCTGGATCGTGAGCGTGACCTTGATGTTGACCTCCTGCGAGTCGCCGGCGTCCTCGATCGTGACGGCGAACGCGAGGTTCGTGGAGGCGGTGACGGTGTTCTCGGTGCCGGTCGAGAGCGTCTGGCCGCCCGGCTCGGCCTTCACGCCGACGATCGACGTCCCGTGCAGGCCGCTCACCGTCCCACCGGTCGAGGCGCCGCGCAGCCGCTGCAGCAGGTACGACATCGACGTCTCCGAGAAGAGCTGCCGGTTCTGGACGAAGGTGGAGTCGGGAGGAGCCACGCCGCGCACGCCCTGCTTGGCCATCTCGGTCGCCGACGGCGCCTGGAACAGGTCGGACCACACCACGTCGCTCGCGAGCAGCCGGTCGGACTGCTCGGTGAGGAGCGCCGCCTCGCCGCTCGTCTTGTTCGGGACCACCTGCTCGAGCGTCCGCGCCAGGCCGTCGACGCCGCTGATCCGCAGCTGCAGCGCCTCGATCAGCTGCTGGTTCTCCGGGCGCAGCGGGCCAGGCGGGTCGAGGCGCTGCGCCTGCGCGACGTTCTGCTGCTCCTGGGCGGCGATCCCGCGGAGCGAGCCGGCGATCGACGCCGTCTTCGAGCCGCTCGTGAGCGCGTTCGCGACGGCTGCGCCGTCGTCCTGCGAGCTGTGCGCGATCTTCGCGACGTCGTTCATGTAGCCCGCGTACGCGTCGTGCTTCGACGTCGACGCGCACGACTGGATCAGGAGGCCGAATACGACGAGGAGCGCGATCACGACTGCGATCGCCGCCAGGAGGCGCAGGATCGGCGTCAGCGGGCGCGCCGGTCCAGGCCGCCGCGCGCCGGGTCCGCGGCCGCCCCGGCGCGGCAGGCGCACGCGCGGCGCGCCTCGCTGCATCTCCGTCGTGGCCGGCTCGTCCTCGAAGAACTCGAACTCGAGGTCGTCGTCGGAGGACTGCATCTGGACGGGATTAGACCATCCGTCGCGGCCGGAGAGGAAATGACCGGGCCGCACCGTAGAAACGCGGAGTGTCTCAAGCGGCCCTTGCGCACGACCTGTTCCTGGGCCGTTACCGGCCGATCCGACCGCTCGGGTCCGGCGGGATGGGGCACGTCTGGCTCGCGCGCGACGAGCGCAACGGCCTCGACGTCGCGCTGAAGATCGTCGCCCGGGAGGGGAAGGCGGGCCATCGCGCCGAGCGCGAGGCGCGCGCCGCCTCCGCGCTCCGGCACCCCCGCTGCCAGCGCGTGCTCTCGCTCGCGCGCGACGCCTCGCACGTCTATATCGCGTACGAGTACGTCCCCGGCCGCACGATGCGCGAGGCGATGCGGGCCGGCGAGCTCGACGACGCGGCGGCGCTCGAGGTGTGCGCGCAGGTCGCCGAGGCGCTGGCGCACGCGCACGGCAAGGGCATCGTCCATCGCGACGTGAAGCCGTCGAACGTCCTCCTGGCGGAGGCGCCCGAGATCGACGTCCGGCTCCTCGACTTCGGCCTCGCGCAGATGGCCGAGTTCGACACGCTGACGGCGCTGGGCGACATCCCGGGAACGCTCGCCTACATCGCCCCCGAGCGCCTGCAGGGGCTTCCGGCGACGCCTGCCGCGGACGTGTGGGCGGTCGGGGTGGTGCTGTGGGAAGCGCTCGCGGGCCAGCATCCGTTCTGGGGCGGCGACCTGGTCGAGACGTCGCAGACGATCCAGCGCGGCGCACCGCCCCTCGAGACGATGCGGCCGGACCTGCCGGAGCACGTGCTCGAGACGGTCGCCGGGGCGCTCGTCGCGAGCCCGCAGCGCCGGCCGTCGGCGCAGGAGCTCGCGCAGCGCCTCCGCTCGATCCCGCGCCGCCGCCGCGGGCCGCGCGGCGCCGCGCCCGCCGCGCCCGGGCGCACCTGGACGGCCGTCGCGCGCGAGCGGGTGCTGCCCGCCGGCCTCGCCGCCGTCACGAGCGGCTGGGTCGCCGCGACGCTGCCCTTCTTCCCCTCCGGCTGGCCGCTGGGCCTCGCCGCCGTCGGAGCGACCCTCGGCGCGACGGCGCCGCGCGCCGCGCTCGCGTTCACCCTCGCCGTCCCCTTCTTCCCGCTCGGCAACGTTGCCCTCGGCCTGGCGCTCCTCTACGCCGCCGTCGCGCTGGCGTGGCTGGCGGTCAACTGGCGCGACGCGCGGAGCGGGCTCCTGCTCGCCTTCGGACCGCTCGCGGCACCGGTCGCCGCGCTCCCGCTCCTGCCGCTCGCCGTGCAGCTCGCCCGCGGCCGCGCGCGCCGCGCGCTCCACGCACTAACGGCAGTGCTCGTCGCCGCCGTCGTGGCGGGGCTGCGCCGCGTGCCGCTCCCCTTCGACGGCTCCGCGCCGCCGCTCGGGCTCGGCGTGGCGGGGTCGCGGCGGCCGACCGCGGTCGCCGCCGAGCTCGGGCACCGGCTCGCGGCGCACCCGGTGATCGTCGGCGAGGCGCTCGTCCTCGCGGTCGCCGCGGCGCTCCTTCCCCTCGCGCGCGGGCGCGGCCCGTGGCCGGCCGCGCTCTTCGCCGGCGGACTGCTCGCAGCCACTGCGATCCCCGCTCCGACGGCCGCCGTCGTGCCGCTGATCGTCGCCGCATGGCTCACCGCGGCGGCTCTGATCCTCCAGCGGCCAACATACACTTGACGGCCAGGGGGAAGACCCCCGTGCCGCCTATGTCCGTGCTGCGGAGCATCGAATCGAAGCTCGAGTCGCTCTTCGAGGGCGTGTTCGGACGGGCCTTCCGCACGAACGTGCAGCCGGTCGAGCTCGCACGGAAGCTCGTGAAGGAGATGGACGACCACCGGAACGTCTCGGTGTCGCGCGTGTACGTCCCGAACGAGTACACGATCTACCTCTCCCCCGGCGACCGCGAGCAGTTCGCGACGTACGAGGCGCAGCTTCGCGACGAGCTCGGCGACTACCTCGCCGAGCACGCGCGGCGCGAGGGCTACGTCCTGCTGACCCCGCCGCGCGTCGAGCTCGAGACGGACGACGACCTCGACGTGGGCGTGTTCGGGATCGCGACACGGATGGTGCAGCCGAGCGAGGGCGACCGCCACGGGCCGCCGACCGACGCCGAGCCCGGCGCGACGATGGTGTACAAGCCGGCGGCGGCGCCCGTGCCGCAGCCGACGGAGCCCGCCTCGCCGGTCGAGCTGGGCATTCAGCGCGAGGTGGCGGTGCTGACGTGGAACGGGCAGCGCCACGAGGTGGCGAAGCGACGGGTCGTGATCGGGCGCTCGAAGGACGCCGACGTCCAGGTGCCCGACCCGAACGTCTCCCGCCGGCACGCCGAGCTGCGGCAGGAGGGCGCGACCTACTGGCTCGTCGACCTCGACTCGACGAACGGCGTGGAGGTGGCCGGGAAGCGCGTGAAGCGCGTGAAGCTCGAGGACGGCACGCGCTTCACGATCGGCTCGACGGAGATCGCGTTCTCGCGGGAGCTGCAGTAGTGGTCGCGTCGGCGCCGGTCGAGACGACGCTCCTGGCGTTGAAGCTGGCGTTCCTGGTGCTCCTCTACCTGTTCATCTGGCGGATCGTGCGCTCGGCCGCGCGCGACCTGCGCCTGCCGCAGGAGTCGATGATCATCGGGCCCCAGCAGGCGGCCGCCGCGGGGCTCGTCCCGCAGCTCCACCTGCGCGGCCTCGGCCGCCTCGTCGTGCTCTCGAGCCCGGCCCTCGGGCCCGGGGACGAGATCCAGCTCGACTCGCACCCGATCACGCTCGGCCGCGGGCAGACGAACGACGTCCCGCTCGGCGGCGACGAGTACGCGTCGACGCGGCATGCGCGCATCGAGCCGCGCCGCGACGGGATCTGGATCGAGGACATCGGCTCGACGAACGGGACGTTCGTCAACGGCATCCGCCTGACGCGCGAGCGCCGGCTCGCGCCGGGGGACGTCGTCCGCGTCGGAGAGACGGACCTGAGGTTCGAGGCGTGACGTCCCTGAGGATCGGCGCGGTCGGGACGGCGACGCACGCGGGCCACAAGCGCCGCCAGAACGAGGACGCGTACGTCGTGCGGCCGCCGCTGTTCGCGATCGCGGACGGGATGGGCGGCGCGCGCGCGGGCGAGATCGCCTCGGCGCTCGCCGCGAGCGCGCTCAACGACGCGGAGGACGTCGGCGGCGGCGAGGACCGCCTCAAGCAGCTGGTCCAGGAGGCGAACCGGCGCGTGCACGAGCGGGCGTCGAACGACCCGTCGACGAGCGGGATGGGGACGACGATGACGGTCGCCCTCGTCGAGCCGGACGGGGACATCACCTTCGGCCACGTCGGCGACTCGCGGGCGTACGTCCTCCGTGGCGGCGCGCTCGAGCAGCTCACGGACGACCACTCGCTCGTCGCCGAGCTCGTGCGGCGCGGCGAGCTTTCGCCGCGCGACGCCGAGGTGCACCCGCAGCGGTCGGTGATCACGCGCGCGCTCGGAACCGACCCGGACGTGGACGTCGACGCCTTCACCGTCCGGCCGCAGGCCGGCGACCTGTACCTGCTCTGCTCGGACGGGCTCTCGGACATGGTGACGGCCGACGTGATCGAGGAGATCCTGCGCCGCCACCGCGACGACCTCGACACCGCTGCGAAGGCGCTCGTGCGGGCCGCCCTGCGGAGCGGCGGCGACGACAACATCACCGCGGTCCTGTTCGAGATCGTCGGCGACGAGGCGCCCGCGGCGGCGGCCGAGCCCGACGAGCGCACACGGGAGTACGCGACGGAGCCGGACGAGGAGGACACGCTGCACCCTGAGGACCGGGTACCGGCCGTCACGGCGCCGGCGCCGGCGCCGTCGGCGGTGGACACGATGGTCGTACCGGCGGCCGAGCTCCGCGCGGCGGCCGGACAGCACGACGCAGAGGCAGGGGAGGAAGCCACCCACGAGGCAGGCATCGTCAGGCGGCTCGTGGCGCTACTCGTGATCGTGGCGCTGATCGCCGTCATCGTCGTGCTCGTCTGGTGGGGGCTCGCGCGCTGACGCTCAATCCCCGCAACCGCGAGCTCCTCTACCTCGCCGCCGTCGGCGTCCTGACCGGCATCGGCTTCGCCTCCGTCTACATCGCGCGGAAGTCGCTCGTGAGCTGGGGCTCGCTCGGGTACGCGGTCTTCTTCTTCGCGCTCTACGTGGCGGCGCACGTGGTGGCGCGGTACGCGGCGCCGCAGGCGGACGCGTACCTCCTGCCGATGGCGGGCCTCCTGACCGCCGTCGGCGTCACGGAGATCTACCGCCTCGGCCCCACGGACGCCTTCAAGCAGGGGCTGTGGATCGTCATCGGCGTCGTGCTGTTCGCGGTCGCGCTCGTCGGGCTGCGCCGCGACTACCGCACGCTCGAGAACTACAAGTACCTGTTCGGCCTCGCCGCGATCGCGCTCCTCTTCCTGCCGCGCCTGCCGGGGCTCGGCGAGACGGTGAACGGCGCCCGCCTCTGGGTGCACGTCGGCCCGATCGACTTCCAGCCGGGCGAGTTCGCGAAGATCTTCCTGATCGTCTTCCTCGCCGCCTATCTGCGCGAGAAGCGTGAGGCGCTCGCGCAGGCGCGGCTGAAGGACGTCGGCCCGCTGCTCCTCATCTGGGGCGGCTGCATGCTCGTCCTCGTCTCGTCGAACGACCTGGGGTCGGGCCTCCTCTACTACGGGATCTTCCTGTCGATGCTCTACGTGGCTACGGCGAGGCTGTCGTTCGTCGCCGTCGGCGTCGCGCTGTTCGCCGCCGGCGCGGCGGTCGCGTACGAGAAGATCCCACACGTCCGCGAGCGGGTGACGATCTGGCTCCACCCGTGGACGAGCCACCCGGTCTACTGCCCGTTGACCGGAGGGACGGCGCTCCGGCAGGACTGCGAGAGCTACCAGCTCGTCAAGTCGCTCTACTCGATCGCGAACGGCGGGTTCGGCGGCGCCGGCCTCGGCAAGGGCACGTTCACGACCACCGACGGCAAGCCCCTCATCCCGTACGTGAACAGCGACTTCATCTACTCCGCGCTCGCGCAGGAGCTCGGGCTGATCGGTGCGGCGGCCCTGCTCCTCGTCTACATGCTGTTCGTCGCACGTGGGATGAAGATCGCGCTGCAGGCCGACGACGGGTTCTCGAAGCTGCTCGCCGCCGGCCTCACCTTCGGGTTCGCGTTCCAGACGTTCATCATCGTCGGCGGCGTCGTCCGCCTGATCCCGCTGACGGGGATCACGCTGCCGTTCGTGTCGTACGGCGGCTCGTCGGTGGTCGCAAACTTCCTGCTGCTCGCCGGACTGCTCCTCGTCTCCAACCGCGCGAACACGACGCGATGAACCGGCAGATCTCGGCCCTCGCGCTCTTCGCCCTCGTGCTGCTCGCGGCGCTCGTCGTCGCGACGACGTACTGGCAGGCGTGGGCCGCGCCGGGACTCGCGGCGAAGCAGGACAACGCGATCCAGCGCGTCGCGCAGTTCCGGATCCGGCGCGGCCTGATCTACGCCTCCGACGGCAAGACGCTCCTCGCCGCCAACGTCGCCGTGAAGCGCGGCGGTGAGACGCTCTACTTCCGGCGCTACCCGCAGCACGACTTCGCCTCGCAGGTGATCGGCTACTCGACGCAGGGGCGCTCGCGCGCCGGCATCGAGCGCCAGGAGAACGCGTACCTGACGGCATCGAACGCCAATCTCGGCACTCTGTTCCAGAAGCTGACCGACAACCTGAAGGGCGCGACCGTCACGGGCAACAACCTGATCCTCAACCTCCGTCCCGGAGCGCAGAGGCTCGCCCAGTCGCTGCTCCGCGGGAAGTGCGGCGCAGCCGTGGTGCTGAACCCGACGACGGGCGCCGTGTACGTGATGGCGTCGTCGCCGGGGTTCGACCCGAACAAGATCGAGTCGGCGCGCGGGTACGCGAGCATCCTCCGCTCGCCGAGCGCCTGCCCCGGCTCGTCCTCGCCGCTGCTGAACCGCGCGACGCAGGGTCTCTACCCGCCGGGGTCGACGTTCAAGACGGTGACCGCCGCCGCCGCGCTCGACTCCGGCGTCTACACCCCGAGCTCCCGCTTCTACGACCCCGGCTACTGCGTCGAGTACGGGCAGCGCGTGTCCAACGCCGGCAACCCCGAGGCGCCGGAGAGCTTCGGCAACGTCGACTTCCTGCAGGCGTACGAGCACTCGATCAACGCCGTCTTCTGCCAGATCGGGATGAAGCTCGGCGCCGCGCGCGTGATCGACAAGGCGAAGCAGTTCGGGTTCTACTCGCAGCCGCCGATCGAGCTCCCGGCGAACACCGTCTCGCCGAGCGGCGAGTTCGACTTCCGCAGGCACAAGCTGTTCGACGACACCGGCCGGATGGACCCCGGCCGCCTGGCGTTCGGCCAGGACAAGCTGCTCGTGACGCCGCTCCAGATGGCCCTCGTCGCGTCGGCCGTCGCGAACGGCGGGACGATCATGGAGCCCCACCTCGTGAAGAAGGTGACCGCGCCCGGCGGCGGGACGGTGGTGAAGGTGAGCCCGCACGTCTGGAAGCGTGCGATGAAGCCGCAGACGGCCGCCGAGCTGAACACGATGATGCAGGCCGTCATCACCGGGGGCACCGCGACCGGCGTCCAGATCCCGGGCTTCAAGTGGGCCGGGAAGACGGGCACGGCCGAGACCGGGGTGCAGAACGTCTACGACGCCTGGTTCATCTTCTTCGCGCCCGCCGACCACCCGCAGGTCGCGGGGGCGGTGGTCGTGGAGCACTCGCTCGGGGGCTTCGGCGGCGCCGTCGCCGCGCCGATCGCGAAGCAGCTCGTGCAGGCGATCCTTCCCGCGGCGTCGAACCACTAGCGGCGGATGACCATGAGCTCCAGCGACACACTCATCGGCCGCACGTTCGACACCCGGTACGTGATCGAGCGGAAGCTCGGCTCGGGCGGGATGGCGGACGTCTACCTCGCCGAGGACCAGGAGCTCGGCCGGCGCGTCGCGCTGAAGCTGCTCGACGACCGGCACGCGTCCGACGAGCAGTTCGTCGAGCGCTTCCGGCGGGAGGCGCAGAGCGCGGCCGGCCTCAACCACCCGAGCATCGTCTCGATCTTCGACCGCGGCTACGCCGAGGGCACCTACTACATCGCCATGGAGTACCTCGACGGGCGGACGCTCAAGGAGCTGCTCGTCAAGAACGGCCCGACGCCCGTCCCGATCGCGATCGACTACGCGCGCCAGATCCTCGGCGCGCTCGCGTTCGCGCACCGGAACGGGATCGTCCACCGCGACATCAAGCCGCACAACATCGTCGTCGGCAGCGACGGCCGCCTCAAGGTGACGGATTTCGGGATCGCGCGTTCCGGCGCCTCGCAGATGACCGAGGCCGGGTCGATCGTCGGCACGGCGCAGTACCTCTCGCCGGAGCAGGCGCGCGGAGCCCCGGTCGACCCCCGCTCCGACATCTACTCGCTCGGGATCGTGCTCTACGAGATGCTCACGGGGAAGGTTCCGTTCAGCGGCGACACACCCGTCGAGATCGCGATGAAGCACCTCTCGCAGGTGCCCGAGCTGCCGTCGAAGCTGCGCTCGAACATCCCGCACGACCTCGACGCGGTCGTCATGCGCGCGCTCGCCAAGGACCCGGAGCAGCGCTACGCGTCGGCGGAGGAGATGGACGCCGACCTCGCGCGCGTCGCCCGCGGCGTCGCCGTCTCGCGCGAGACCGAGGACGCGATGACGCAGGTGCTGTCCGGCGCGGGCATCGCGAGCGCGCAGACGATCGTGCAGCGCCCGCGCACGGCCGTGGCGCCGCCTCCGGCGCCGCCGATCTACCGCGCGCCGGGCTACTACGACTACGAGGAGCGGCCGGGCGGCCGCTCGATCTGGCCCTGGCTGCTGGCCCTGGGGCTGATCGTCGCCGGCGGGATCGGCGGCTGGTTCCTGTACACGAAGATCCAGGCGGAGCTGAACAACAACAAGCCGATCGCCGTGCCAGACGTGACGCTGCTGCAGAAGGACCTGGCGAGGACGAAGCTCGAGCAGGCGGGGCTCAGCGTGCAGATCGTGAAGGGCTCGAGCGACAGCGTTCCGCCGGGCCAGGTGGCGAGCGAGAACCCGCCTGGCGGCACGAAGATCGGCAAGGGCTCGACCGTCACGCTGACCGTCTCCACCGGGAAGCCGAAGGTGGTGGTGCCGAACGTCGTCGGGCAGGACATCACGTCGGCCCTCACGGCCCTCGCAGGCGCGGGCCTCGACCCGCACGTCTACCGCATCTACTCGAGCCAGCAGCCCGACACCGTCACGGCCCAGCAGCCGCACGCCGGCGACAAGGTCGTGAAGGGATCGTCGATCCGCATCAACGTCTCGCGGGGAGCGAAGCCGGTGCCGGTGCCCGACGTCACCGGCCAGCCGTTCGCGAACGCGAAGTCGGCGCTCGTCGGGCAGGGCTTCCTGGTCGCGCGCGTCGACATCCAGTCCGACATGCCGCAGGGCACCGTGGTCGCAGAGGACCCGCCGCAGGGAACGCCGGTCGACCGCGGGACGAAGATCACGCTGTCCGTCTCGAAGGGGCCGGCGACGACGCAGGTGCCTGACGTCACCGGTCAGAGCCAGTCGACCGCCGAATCGATCCTCAGCGGCGCAGGCCTGACCCCGACTGTGATCTACGACCCGGTCACGGACCCGACCCAGGACGGGATCGTGCAGTCCGAGGACCCGCCGCCCGGCTCGGATGCCAAGCAGGGAGAGGTCGTGATCATCCACGTCGGCCAGCTCCAGAACGGCGGAGGCGGAGGCGGAGGCGGCGGCGGCACGACGACGACGGCGACGACGACGGGTCAGTGACCCGCCGGATCGCCGTCATCCTCGGCGGCCGCTCGAGCGAGAACCCGATCTCCGTCGCCTCGGCGGCGAGCGTGGTCGAGGCGCTCGAGGCGAGCGGCGACGAGGTGCTCGCGGTCGAGATCGACCGGTCCGGGAGGTGGCAGCTGCCGTCGGGCGACCGACGACGAGAGCTCCCTGCCCGCCTCCCCGGAAGGGACGTCGTCACGACCCTCGACCAGGTCGACGTCGTGTTCCCGGTGCTGCACGGTCCGTTCGGGGAGGACGGGACGGTCCAGGGGCTGCTCGAGCTCGCCGGGGTGCCGTACGTCGGCGCCGGCGTGCTCGCCTCCGCGCTCTGCATGGACAAGGACGTCTTCAAGTCGGTCATGCGCGACCGCGGGATCCCGGTCACCGAGAACATCACGCTGCGCCTGGGCGACGCGCCCCGCAATCCGTTCGGCTACCCCGTGTTCGTGAAGCCGGCGCGCCTCGGCTCGAGCGTGGGGATCACGAAGGCGCACGACGACGACGAGCTGCAGCGCGCCGTCGCGCTCGCGTTCGAGCACGACGAGAAGGTGCTCGTCGAGCGCTACGTGGCCGGCGTCGAGGTCGAGGTCGGCGTGCTCGGCAACCTGAAGCCGATCGCCTCGCTGCCGGGCGAGATCGTGGTCACGCACAACGAGTGGTACGACTACGAGGCGAAGTACGACGAGGGCGAGATGGACCTCGTGGTGCCGGCGCGGATCGAGCGCGAGCAGATCGAGCGCGTGCAGGAGCTCGCCGTGCGCGCGTTCGTCGCCACCGACTGCGAGGGGATGGCGCGCGCCGACATGTTCGTCCGCGAGGACGGCGAGGTGCTGGTGAACGAGCTCAACACGATCCCGGGCTTCACCGCGACGAGCGTCTACGCGCGGCTCTTCGAGGCCTCCGGGATCCCGTACGGCGAGCTGCTCCAGCGCCTGGCCGACCTCGCCGTCGAGCGGTTCGAACGCCGGCGCGCGCTTCGCTTCTAAAACAGTGTCAGACACTCTCGGTGTCTGACACCTTCTCGGCGGTTCAGTTCGCGCGCACGTCGTTGATGCGCGCGGTCTGGTAGTGCGCGCCGAGCCGGGTGATCCAGATCACGTAGTAGCGGTGGGCGCCACCGGTGATCGAGTACTGCACCTGGCCGGTCGGACCGACGGTCTGCGAAGCGCCGACGACGGCGGGAAACGGCCCGTTCCGCGAGTCGCCCGCGCGGATCTCGGCCGTCAGCCCCGGCGTCGACGTCGCGAAGCCGAGCCGGTGGAGGCGCACGCTTCGGCCGGCATCGAGCACGAGCCCGACGCCCGGCTTGTCGAGCTTCGGCGCGTCGTAGTAGTGCTCCGTCTCCCAGTACGTGGCGGCGGACGAGTCCGTCGCCTTGTACGCGTTCGCGTCGTTCTCGCCGTTCGTCCCGTACGGGTCCCAGGCCCGGACCGCCGTGAGGTGGACCGCGGCGCCGCCGCCTCCACCGCCGTGGTGGGCCGTCGAGCTGCCGGTGCGGTGGAGGAGGAGGTACGCGGCGACCGCGCCGCCGGCAAGCAGCAGCGCGAGCGCGCCGACGATCGGCCACGGCGACGTGCGCCGGCGGCGAGCCGGTGCCGGCGCGGCAGCGACGGCCGGCGCGACGACCGTCCCCGCCGCATGCAGCTCGTCGAGGCAGGCTTGCAGCTCGCGGCCGAAGTCGGCCATCGTCGGAAACCGCTCCTCCGGCTGCTTCGCCATCGCGCGCCTGACCGCGGCCTCGAGCCGCGGGGACACGTCGGGCCGCTTGTCGCGAATCGTCGGCGGGGGCTCGTTGATGTGGCGCATCGCGACGGCGACGAAGTTCTCGCCCGGGAACGGCACCTCGCTCGTGAGCAGCTCGTAGAGGACGACGCCGAGCGAGTAGACATCCGTGTGCTCGCCCACCTGCTGGCCCTGGGCCTGCTCCGGGGCGATGTAGTCGGAGGTGCCGAGCACGGTGCCCGTCTGCGTCATCCCGTGCTTCACGTCGAGCGAGCGGGCGATGCCGAAGTCGGTCACCTTCGCCTGCCCGTCGCCGTTCAGGAGCACGTTCTGCGGCTTGACGTCGCGGTGCACCAGGCCCTGCTGGTGGGCGAACGAGAGGCCGCGCGCGATCTGGATCCCGAGCTCCAGCGTCGTCGCGACCGGCGCGGGGCCGCGGCGCTCGATCAGTCGCTTCAGGTTCTCGCCGTCGACGTACTCGAAGACGATGAACTGCCGGCCCTCGTGGTCGCCGCGGTCGATGATCGTGACGATGTTCGGGTGCGACAGCGCGGCCACCGCGCGCGCCTCTCGCCGGAAGCGCTCGACGTACTCGTCGTCGTCGGAGTACTGCTGGTGGAGGATCTTGAGCGCGACCTTCCGGTCGAGCAGCCGGTCGTGCGCCCGGAACACGCTCGACATGCCTCCGGTGCCGACGAGCTCCTCGAGCTCGTACCGCTCGGCGAGGATCTCCCCGACCATCGCGGAGAGGGTACCCCTGCAGGATCGGCCTAAAGCGTCGTCTCGAGCGCCTGCTCCCAGACGCCGAGCGCCTCGTCGAGCTCCGCGTCTGCGATCACGAGCGGGACGAGCACGCGGATCGCCTCTCCGCGCACGCCGGCCTTGAGGAGCAGGAGCCCGCGTGCGAGCGCATCCTCGACCACGCGGGACGCCGTCGCGGGATCGTCCAGCTCGATCGCGAGCATCGCGCCGAGGCCGCGGACGTCCCGGATCTGCGCCCACCGGTCCTGCCACGAACGCAGGCGCGCCTGCATCGTCCCCCCGATCGCGGCCGCGCGCTCCACGAGCCCCTCCTCCTCGATCACGTCGAGGACCGCGAGCGCCGCCGCCTGCGCGACGGGGTTGCCGACGTACGTGCCGCCGACGCCGCCGTCGCCCGGCGCGTCCATGATCGCGGCCTTGCCGAGCACGCCCGACAGCGGGAGCCCCATCGCGATCGACTTCGCGACCGTGACCAGGTCGGGCTCGATCCCGAAGTGCTCGACGGCGAAGAAGCGGCCGGTGCGTGCGAAGCCGCTCTGGACCTCGTCGCACACGAGCACGATGCCGTGCTCGTCGCAGAGCCCGCGCAGGCCCTCGAGGAACTCCTGCGTCGCGGGGATGAAGCCGCCCTCGCCCTGCACCGGCTCGACGACGATCGCCGCCACGTCCTCCGGCGCGACGAGGACCTGGAACGCGCGCTCGACCGAGGCGAGGTCGTTGAACCTCGCGCGGTAGACCTCGGGCGCGAACGGCCCGAGGCCCTGCTTGTACGGGTGCGTCTTCGACGTGAGCGCGAGCGCCAGGTACGTGCGGCCGTGGAACGCGCCCTCGAAGGCCAGCACGCCGGAGCGCCCGGTGTACGCGCGTGCGAACTTGACGGCGTTCTCGACAGCCTCGGTGCCGGCGTTGAAGAACGCCGCCTTGGCCGGCCCGCGGAAGGGCGCGAGCGCGAGCAGCCGCTCGGCGAGCGTCGCATAGACCTCGTAGGGCACCACGGTGAAGTCGGTATGCGAGAAGCGCTCGAGCTGTTCCTGCGCGGCCTCGACCACGTGCGGGTGCGAATGGCCGACGTTGAGGCAGCCGACGCCGCCGGCGAAGTCGATGAAGGTGTTGCCGTCGACGTCGGTGAGCGTGACGCCGCGTGCCTCCGCGGCGACGATCGGGAACGTGATGCTGAGCGCGGAGGAGACGGACGTGCGCAGCCGATCGAGGATCGCCGTCGAGCGCGGCCCCGGAACCGCCGTCTTCAGGTCGATCGTGCGCGTCGCGGCCATGGTGCGAGCCTAGCGAAGCCCGCGGCGGCAGCAGGCGCGTTCGCTAGCTTCCTGCGGGGCGAATGAGCGAGACCGTGAACGAGACGGCCGCGTGGTGGGCGCGCGCACACGGGGGCGAGGACGTCCTCGTCGCGTACTTCAGCATGGAGTTCGGCGTCGAGGCGCGCCTGCCGATCTACTCGGGCGGCCTGGGCGTCCTCGCGGGCGACCACCTGAAGGCCGCGGCCGAGCTCGGGGTGCCGCTCGTCGGCGTCGGCCTCTTCTACCGGGGCGGGTACTTCGTCCAGGGCGTGTCCGAAGAGGGCCGGCAGACGGAGCAGTACGAGGAGCTCGATCCGCGCGCGCTCGGCCTCGAACGCGAGCCGGTGGACGTCGAGGTCGACCTCGGCGGCGAGCTCGTGCGAGCGGCGGTGTGGCGGTACGACGTCGGCTCGGTGCCGCTGTACCTGCTCGACGTGCCGTGGGTGACGGACGCGCTCTACGGCGGGAACCGCGAGCACCGGATCCGCCAGGAGCTGCTGCTGGGCGTCGGCGGCGTGCGGGCGCTGCACGCGCTCGAGATCGAGCCGACCGTCTACCACGTCAACGAGGGGCACTCCGCGTTCCTGACGATCGAGCGGGCGCGGATGCTGGTGGCGGACGGCCTCTCGACGGACGACGCGCTCGAGCGGATCCGCCGGACGACCGTCTTCACGACCCACACGCCCGTCCCCGCCGGCAACGAGGTCTTCGGCGACGACCTCGTCGTCCGCTACGTCGGCGGCCTGGCGGAGGAAGCCGGCATCGACGAGCGGAGGCTGGTCGCGCTCGGCCGGAGCGACGGGACGGATGCGTTCGGCCTGACGCCGCTGGCGCTGCGGCTGTCGTCTCACGCGAACGCCGTCTCGAGGCTGCACGGGCAGGTGGCGCGCGAGATGTGGGAGGGGCTGTGGCCCGACGGCGAGGCGCCGATCGAGGCGATCACGAACGGCATCCACCTCGGGACGTGGCTCGCGCCCGAGCTGGCGGCGCTGCTGCGCGAGGCGGGCGTGCGCCCGGAGGCGCCGCCCGACGAGGCGGACTGGCCCGCCGCGCGCGGGGTCGACGGCGAGGCGCTCTGGCAGACGCACCTCGAGCTCAAGCGACGGCTCGTCGGGCACGCGGGCCTCGACCCGGAGCTGCTGACGATCGGGTTCGCACGCCGCTTCGCCACCTACAAGCGCGCCGGCCTCGTCTACTCGGACCTCGACCGCCTGCTCGCGCTGCCGGTGCAGGTCGTCGTCGCCGGCAAGGCGCACCCGCAGGACGGCCCGGGCAAGGACGTGATGCAGGCGATCGTCGAGCTCGCGCGCGGCGCCGCGCGCGGCCGCGTCGTGTTCTTGGAGGACTACGACATCGACCTCGCGCGGATGATCATTCCGGGCTGCGACGTCTGGCTGAACACGCCGCGGCGTCCGTACGAGGCCTCTGGCACGAGCGGGATGAAGGCCGCCGTGAACGGTGTCCTCAACCTCTCGGTCCTCGACGGCTGGTGGGCCGAGGCGTACGACCCGGCCTACGGTTGGGCGATCGACGGAGCGTCCGACGAGGCCGACGCCGAGCAGCTCTACGCGCTGCTCGAGCAGCAGGTCGTCCCGCGCTTCACGGCGCGGGACGCCTGGCTCGACATGATGCGAAGCTCGATCGCCGAGCTCGCGCCGCGGTTCTCGATGCAGCGCACCGTGATCGAGTACGCCGAGCGCTACTACGTGCCCGCGACGAGCGCGGCGTAGCCCCTACGCCGTCTCCGTCGGCTGCGGCGCGCGGCCGAGCCGCTCGATCAGCTCGTCGACCTTCTTGCGCTCGTCGTCGAGATGCTCGCGGTACGCCTCCAGCCGCTCGAGCCACTGCTCGCGGCTCGGGTAGCCGCGGAAGCCGCGGCGGCGGTGATGATGCCCTCCACACATGCGCACTCACCTCCTTTCTCTTCTACAAGAGTAACAATTATCGTATGGTAAGCAATCGGGAGCAGGTGGCGGAGCTGCGGCTCCTGCTGCGCCGCGTCACGCGGGGGCTGTGGGCGCGGCGCCGTCCGACGCCGGAGCTCATGGCGCTCGTCGCGGGCGCCTCGCTCGGCGGCCGTCACGTCACACTGCTCGCGCACGTCGGGACGGAGGGGGAGCGCTCGGTCGGCGAGCTGGCGCGCGAGCTCGGGCTGTCGCTCCCTGCGGCATCCACGCTGGCGCGCGAGCTCGAGGAGCACGGGCTGCTCGAGCGGCGCGAGGACCCGGGGGACCGACGGCGCACGGTGGTGGCGCTCGCGCCGTCGACGTCGAAGGCGGTGCACGCGTGGCTCGCGCAGCGGTCGAAGCCGCTCGAGCGCGCGCTCGCGGCGCTCGAGCCGGGCGAGCGGGAGGCGTTCCTGAAGGGCCTGCGTGCCCTCGCCGACGCGCTGATGGAAGAATCACCCGGTGGTCCTCTCCGATCGCACCATCGCGGCGCTCATCGCCGACGGGCTCATCGAGATCGACCCGTATGACGACTCGCTCCTCCAGCCGTCCAGCGTCGACGTCCGCGTCGACCGCTACTTCCGCGTCTTCCACAATGCGCGCTACCCCTACATCGACGTGAAGCAGCCGCAGGAGGAGCTGACGGAGCAGGTCGAGCTGACCGACGACCGCGCGTTCATCCTCCATCCTGGCGAGTTCGTGCTCGGTTCGACGCTCGAGCGCGTCAGGCTGCCGGACGACCTCGTCGCGCGCCTCGACGGGAAGAGCTCGCTGGGAAGGCTCGGCCTGCTGATCCACTCCACCGCCGGCTTCATCGACCCGGGCTTCGACGGGCACGTGACGCTCGAGCTGTCGAACGTCGCGAACCTCCCGATCACGATCTACCACGGGATGAAGATCGGGCAGATCTCGTTCATGCGCATGACCGAGCCCGCGTCCGCGCCGTACGGGAGCTCGCAGCTCGGGTCCAAGTACCAGGGGCAGCGCGGACCGACGCCGTCCCGCTACTGGCAGAACTTCCGGCGGTGAAGATCCTCGTCACAGGCGCCACGGGCTTCGTCGGGCCGCGCGTCGTGCACGCCCTCCGTGCGCACGGGCGGGACGTGCGGGCGCTCGTGCGCCGCCCTGAGCGCGGCGCGCAGCTCGCGTCGCTCGGCGCCGAGCTCGTCACCGGCGACGTGACCGACCCGGTGAGCCTCAGGGCGGCGCTCGACGGCTGCACGCACGTCGTCCACCTCGTCGCGATCATCCGCGGCCGGCCGCAGGACTTCGACCGCGTGATGACGCAGGGGACACGCAACCTCGTCGCGGCGGCGAAGGAGACGGGCATCGAGCGCTTCGTGCTGATGAGCGCGCTCGGGACGACGGAGACGACGCGGACGCTCGTCCCGTACTTCGCCGCGAAGTGGGCGATGGAGCAGGAGGTCGTCGGCTCGGGCCTGGAGTACACGATCTTCCGCCCGAGCTTCGTGTTCGGACGCAACGGCGGCGTGCTGCCGACGTTCGTGCGGCAGGTGCGCTACTCGCCGGCCGTCACCGTCATCGGGTCCGGGCACCAGCGGATCCAGCCCGTCTGGGTGGACGACGTCGGCGAGCACTTCGCGCGCGCCGTCGACCTCCCGAACGCGGCGAACCGCACGTTCGAGCTCGGCGGCCCCGACGTCGTGACGTGGGACGGCCTCTACCGGACGATCGCGAAGGTGCTCGGCAAGCGGCGCCGGCTCGTGCACGTCCCGTCGTCGCTCGCGCGTACCGGGGCGTCGCTGACGCAGTGGGCGCCGGGCGCGCCGCTCACGGCGGACCAGGTGACGATGATCGAGGCCGGCGACAACGTCGTGTCGAACGACGACGCCGTCCAGACGTTCCGGCTCCCCCTCGTGCCGCTCGAGGAGCAGATCCGCCGGGCGGCCTGAGGGACGAAGACGAAGGGCCCCTCGCGGGGCCCTTCGATCTCGATACCAGCGGGTATTTCGTAGAGGCGCTTCCGACCGCTAGGCGGCGGCGCGTTACGCGAGTCCCCCACGCTGGCTAGGCGATTCCCCGTCGAGGTTCCGGGGACACGCCTCTACGAGCTGGTACCTCCACTGCCCGTACTCGAAATCTCCAACGCCGGACCACCTCCTTTCCGCGGATACCTCGCACGATAGCGGATGCCCCGGGAGGTAGGGCTCGAGGCGACAGAGAACCATTACAAGTGCCGCCTACGATGGCGCGCCGGGTGCCGATGAGGAAGCTGGTCGTGTCGATCCTGGCCGCGCTCGCGGTCGTCCCGCAGGCCGCGGCCGGCATCGACCCGGTCCCGTCGCTCACGCCCGCCGCGACGCACGCGCTGTGGCTGCGCGAGGTCGCACGCGCCCGCGCGCATCCCCGTGCGGTCGCCGACGCGACGTGCCGCCCCGCCCGCGTGATCTTCTACGCCCAGACGGACTGGCTGCGCCTGGCGACGAAGCTGGCGCAGACCGCGTCGCCGTGCGCGCAGTACTACGTCTCGATCCCGCCGCTCACGTCGGACAAGACGCAGCCGCGGCCGGGGCAGGCGGCGCTCATCCGCGCGCTGGGCCCCAACTTCCACGCGGTCGACGAGATCAACTACACCGCCTGGTCGCGCTGGGTCGCGAGCGGCGCGGGCACCTTCACGGACGCGGGCGTGCTCGCGCGGCAGCGGATGGCGGCGGCCGGATTCGACACCGCGGCAGGCGACACGTGGGCGATGAACGAGCTCTCGTCGGCGGTGCGTGCGGGGACGGGAAACGCGCGCGCGAACGCTCTCGCGCTCCTGCAGGGCCTCGCCTCCGACGGCGTCAGGGGGATCACGTTCGCCGCCGGCGTCGCGCAGTCGATCCCGGACGCGTCGACCTACAAGGTGAACGTCCAGAACTGGCTGCAGGACGCGAGCTTCTGGGGCGCGATCGCGAACGACGTCAGCGACTTCGCGTACGAGAACTACGGGGACGTCCGCAACTACGCCGTCGCGGGATCGACGCCGCAGCAGCGCCGCGACGCGATGGTCCAGTACCTCGGCCACATCGAGACGCTCGCCGATGCCGCGCCGCCGCCCGCAGCCGCGGCCGCGCAGCCGTTCCTCCGGCAGGCGTACGTCGCATTCGGCAACGCCGCCTGGTCGTGGCAGTCGGCGTACGGCTTCACGGCGGTGCCGCTGCAGAACATGGAGGACTTCGTGGCCGGGCAGGCGTACGCGTCGCGGTCGTTCGCCGCCGCGACCGGGGAAGCGGTCGACCGCTTCGGCTACGCGTGGGCGCCCGTGAACGTCCCCGTCTCGGAGAGCGGAGCCCTCCTCGACGTCCTGGCGGCCGCGATCCGCGACTCGGGGGTCCCGACACCCGACCCGGGCGTCCTCGCCTGCGGAACGAGCCTCTGCACCACGTCCGTCCCGGGCGCAGCCTTCACATCCGTGTGGCAGCAGTTCTCGACCTGGACGCAGTCCACGATCGCCTTCGCGACGCCGCCCGTGACGATCACGGCGGGCACGGTCTCGCCGGCGCTCACGGTGCAGGTGCAGACGGGCGGCGTCCCCGACGTGGCGAAGGCCGACACGCCGGTGACGCTGACGTCGAGCTCGCCCGGCGGCGGCCTCTCCACGTCGGCGACCGGGCCGTTCTCGCCGTCGCTGACGGTGACGATCCCGGCCGGGACGAGCAGCGTCTCGTTCTACTACACCGACACGCGCGCGGGGACGCCGGAGCTCTCAGCGACGGTGCCCGGCCAGCCGTCCGTCGTGCAGCTCGAGACCGTCACGCCCGCCGCGCCCGTCGCGCTCGCCGTCACCCCGCCGAAGGCGACGCTGAAGACGGGCGCGCGCCAGCAGTTCGCGGTCGCGGGTACCGACGCGTACGGCAACGCGGTGCCGGTGACCGCCACGTGGAGCGCGTCCGCCGGCACGATCACGCCCACCGGGCTCTTCATCGCCCCGCAGCAGCCCGGCGCGGTCACGGTCACGGCGGCGGTGGGGACGCTGACGGGCACCGCAGCCGTCGCCGTCACCCAGCCGGCGCCGCGCATCGTCTCGGCGCGGACGACGCGCGTCGCCGGCCACGTCGTCGCGACGGTGCTCGTGCGACCCGCGAAGCGCGTGGCGGTGAACGTGCGCGTGCGCCGCGGCTCGAGCGTCGTCGCCGTTGTCCGCGGCTGGACGACACACAAGGGCACGTTCACGTGGCGCAGCAAGAAGAAGCTGCCGCCGGGCCGCTACGTCGTCAGGGCGACCCTGCGCTCCGCCTCGACGGCCTGACGCACGAAGCAGTCCGCGACGTGGTCGTTGACGACGCCGCACGCCTGCATCGCCGACTGGACCGTCGTCGGGCCGACGAACCGGAAGCCGCGGCGCTTCAGCTCCTTCGCCAGCTCCCGCGCGCCCGCGGCACCGTCCTTCCCGCTGCGCTCGGGCGCGTACGACCAGAACAGCTCGTGCAGCGGCGCGTCCTCGCGCAGCGTGACGGTGCAGCGCGCGTTCGCGATCGCGGCCTCGATCTTGCCGCGGTGCCGCACGATCGCCGCGTCGGCCAGGAGCCGCTCGACGTCGCGCGCGCCGAAGCCGGCGACGCGGTCGGGGTCGAAGCCTTCGAAGGCGGCACGAAAGGCGTCCCGCTTGCGCAGGATCGTCAACCACGAGAGACCGGACTGGAACCCCTCGAGGCAGAGCCGCTCGTAGAGGCCCCGCTCGTCGACCACCGGCCGGCCCCACTCCTCGTCGTGGTAGGCGTTGTACGCCGGGTCGCTCGTCTCCCAGCAGCGGACGAGCGCGCCGGCTATTCGACCACCTCGACCTGGACGATCCCGTCCTCGACCGTGACCGGGAACGTCTGCACGGGCTCATACGCCGGCAGCGACATCGGCGCTCCCGTCTCGAGGTCGAACGCCGAGCCGTGACGAGGACAGATGACGCGGCACAGGTCCTGGTCCCACTCGCCCTCGGCGAGCGGGCCGTCGTCGTGCGAGCAGCGGTCCTCGATCGCGTACAGCTTGCCGTTGCAGTTGTAGACGCCGATCGACGTCCACCCGAGCGCGACGATCTTCGACGATCCCGGCCCGAACTCGTCGAGCGGCGCGACGTGGACCTTCGGCACGACCCTAGCGCTCGTCGAGCTGAAGCTCGTCCGCGAGGCTCTGCCACTCCTCCGGGAGCGGCGTTCCCTTGGCGCGGTGCAGCGCGACCTTGAGGACGCCGAGCCCGAGGATCGCGCACTTGAGCCGGATCGGCGTGAGCGGGATGCCGATCTCCTCGAGCAGCTCCTCCTTCGGCAGCGCCGCGACCTCCGCCGCCTTCCGGCCCTTCACGATCTCCGTCAGCATGGAGGTCGCGGCCTGCGAGATCGCGCAGCCGCGGCCGGAGAACTTCACCTCGTCGATCGTGTCGCCGTCGTCGCGGAACGCGACGTA
>DASRCE010000002.1:0-77394 GCA_035653275.1 Gaiellaceae bacterium
TGCTACTGCCACAGCGGCTCCCGCTCGGCGTTCGCGGTGCAGGTGCTACGAGCGCTGGGCTACGACGCCAGGAACTACGTCGGCTCGTGGCACGAGTGGGCGCGCCGCGACGACCTCCCTACCGAGCGCTAGCGAGAAACGCGCGGCACAGCGTCCGCCCGAGCTCCTGCCACCGCGGCAGCTTCTCGTCGAGCTGAGCTGCGATCTCCTCCCGCGGCTGCAGCGTGGGATCTCCCTCGAACCAGCCGGCGACGTTCTCGCGGCGGATCTCGGGATGGAACTGCACGGCCCACGCTCGGTCGCGCAGGCGAAACGCCTGCGGCACCGGCCCCTCCGCCAGCACGGTCGCGCCCGGCGGGATCTCGAACGTGTAGGCGTTCGCGTTGAACGCCTCGAACCGCGGCGGAAGCACTCCGAGGACCGGGTCGGCGGCTCCCGCGTCCGTCAGGCTCGTCTCGAAGAACCCGAAGAACGTCCGTGGCGCGCGCGTCACGCGCCCGCCGAAGGCGTGCGCGAGCGTCTGCGCGCCGAGGCAGACGCCGAGCACCGGCGTGCCGTCCTCGACCCAGCGGCGGAGCGCGTCGTACTCCTCGTGCAGCCACGGGTGCTTGACCTCCTCGCCGACGTTCTGGTCGCCGCCGAACACCATCACTGCGTCGGCGTCTCCCACCACGGGCGAGCCCTGCGCCGGGATCTCCCAGACGGCGAGCTCGTGGCCCTCCGCGGCGACGACCTCCTCGAAGAGCTCCGGCCCCGCATCGGCCGAGTGGACGACCGCGAGCACCTTCATCCGGCGGGGACGCCCTCCTCCTCCAGGAGCTTGCGCAGGAGCAGCGCGCCCGCGGGCGCCTGCGCGACCCCGTCCGTCTGGTTGTTGTTGTTGAACAGGACGTACGCCTCCTCGGCCGCACCGGCGAGCGCGCGGAGCGGCGGCACCCACTCGCGGAGCTCGTCCTCGCCGTAGAGGTAGTCGAAGCGCTCGGAGGCGGACCCGCCGCGCACGTTCCACGTCCCCGCGTTCCGGCCGTGGAAGCGGACGTAGGCTGTCGGCGTCGTCGTCGCGACCAGCGTCTCCGGGACGTTCCTGCCGCCGGTCTTCGGCGCGTCGACGACCACCCACGTCATCCGGCGCTCCTCCAGCCACCGCAAGAGACCGGCGCGGACGTCTTCGTCGTACCACGACGCGTGTCGCGGCTCGAACAGGAACTGATCGCCGCCGACCTGATCGCGCGCCCAGTCGAGGTAGTCGAGCGACGACGGCTTCCACACGACGTACGGCGGCATCTGGAAGAGGATGCCGCCGAGCTTGCCGCTCGCGCGCAGCGGCTCGAGCGCGTCGAGGAACGCGCGGAACACGGCGGCGCGCGCCTCCCGCGGCGGGCGGTCGACACGGTTTCGGTGGTCGACCGGGAGCCCGTCCCGCAAGTCGGGCGGAACCTGCTCGAGCTTCACCGGATGCCGCGTCATCAGGCCGAACGCCTTCACGTGCATGACGAATCCGTCGGGCGTGCGTTCGGCCCAGCCGCGCACCATCTTCTCGTCCGGCACGCGGTAGTAGGTCGAGTCCACCTCGACCGTGGAGAACCGCTCCGCGTAGTAGGCGAGGCGGTCGCGCGGCGGCACGCCGGGCGGATACCAGTGCTTCGTCAGCGCATCGTCCGCCCACGAGCACGTTCCGATGCGCACGGACGCCGGCACGCGCGTCAGCGCGGGAACGCGCCGGCCGCGGCCACGACGAGCGCGCGGATCACGGCGCCGTCACCGGTTTCGTGAGCACCTGGAGCTCGAGCTCGGCAGGCCCGAGCGAGATCGAGCCCCGGTCGCCGAAGCCGAGGTAGGAGAGGTCTGGAGCGGCGGAGGCGGGGCCGAAGACGACCGTCAGTCGCGTGCCCCGCGGGACGTACTGCACGTAGTTCGCGAGGCGGATCGTTTGCAGGCCGCGCTTCGGGACGACCGCGCCGTGCGTGACGGGCTTCCCTCCCGCGAGCACGGTTGCCACGAGGCGCGGGTAGTGCGACACCCTGCGCACCTGCACCTTGAGGAGCGAGACGCCGAAGGTCTCGACGGGCCGGCGGAAGCCGCCGCCCGTCCGGCGGAGCGCGGTGCCGCGGAGCCCGACGGGGATCACCTTCGTCTTGGGAACCGCGCGGAACGAGGCGCGGCGCGAGCCGGTTGACGCTGCGATCGTGACCGGCGGGGTCGCTTCGATGCCGTTCTGCGCGCCCTGCAGCCAGTGGTCGAACCACGCCAGGCCTTGCTGCAGGACGTACCCGGCGTCGGGGCCCGGGAACGTCGACGGCGTGTGCCCGAACTGCCCGATGTAGAGCTTCCTCGGTCCCTTGACGCGCCTGAAGCCGTTGAGCGCCTGCGTGACGTCGAAGGCCCAGTCGACGCGGCCCTGGAAGATGTAGACCGGCGTCGTGATCCTCGGCAGCGCCGGGTACACCGAGCGCGCGTCGGCGAGTGCCTTGATCGCCGGCAGGTCGAGCGACTCGATCGCGTTGCGGGCCTCGGCCGCGAGCAGCGGCGAGCGCGCGATCACCGACTGGGCGAGCGCGGCGACGACCCCCGAGCGCGCGACGTCCTGCGGCCAGAGCGCGCTGTAGAGGTCGGTCCACGTCTCCACGACCTCCGCCGCCTCGTAGGGGATCCCGGCGCCGAGGCCGTTCCAGACCTGTCCGCCGCCGTAGGAGACTCCCCACGCTCCGATCGCGGTGTCGCTCACCTCCGGCAGCCCGGCGAACCACCGCTCCATCGCCCACTCGTCCGACGTCTCGTTCGGCCCCGCCAGCTCGAAGTCGCCCGTCGACGTGCCGCACCCGCGCGAGGAGTACGCGAGGACGGCGTAGCCGTGCGCGACGAGCACCTGCGCGACCGGCGCCATGTCGTCCTTCGACCCGCCGAGGCCGTGCAGCACCACGATCCCGGGCCACCCGCCCACGGGCGGTGTCCCGTCCGGCTCGTACAGGTCGTACGCGATCGACGTGCCGTCGCTCATCGTCCGCGCGCCCGTCTGCTTCGTGAACGCCTGCGCCGGCGCCGCCCACACGAGGCAGGCGAGCGCAATCACTGCGAGGCGCCTCACGGCGCTCAATCTAGTCCCCTCCCTAGAATCGCGCCATGCCCGACTCGCGTCCCGTCGGCGTCTTCGACTCCGGTGTCGGCGGGCTGACCGTTCTGCACGAGTGCCTCGTGACGATGCCGCACGAGGACTTCGTCTACCTGGGAGACCATGCACGGCTGCCGTACGGGCCGCGTTCGCGCGAGGAGGTGCGCCGGTTCGCGCACGAGATCGGCGTGTATCTGGAGCGCCTCGGCGTGAAGATGGTCGTCGTCGCGTGCAACACCGCCACGTCCGTCGCGCTCCCGGACCTGCAGTCGCAGCTCGCGGTTCCCGTCGTCTCGGTGATCGTGCCGGAAGCGCACGCGGCCGTGCAGGCGACGCGCAACCGCCGCATCGGCCTGCTCGCGACGGAGCTGACGGTGGCGAGCGGCCGGTACGAGTCGCTCGTGCGCACGCTCGACGCCGGCGCACGCGTGACGTCGGTCGCGTGCCCGAAGCTCGTCCCGCTGATCGAAGCCGGCGACACGTTCAGCGACGAGGTCGTCGCCGCCGTCCGCGAATACGCCGCGCCGCTCAAGGAGGCGGGCTGCGACACGGTCATCCTCGGCTGCACGCACTACCCGCTGCTGCGGCCCGTGTTCCAGCGGGCGTTCGGGCGCGACGTGACCCTGGTCTTCTCGGCGGACGAGACCGCGCGCGAGGTCGCGGAGACGCTCGCGCGGAAGGGCTTCGAGAACGACGGCGACCGCGAGGGCTCGTACCGCTTCCTCACGACGGGCGAGCCCGAGCTGTTCCGCTCGCTCGGCGAGCGGTTCCTGCAGCTCCCGCTCGGAGCCGTCGAGCACGTCCGCCTCGCCGAGCTCGAGGAACCGAGCCGTAGGCTCGACGGAGGCGAGCAAAGAGCGAAGGTGCCGGCGTTGCCGGCGCCGGAGCGGATGTCTGCGTGAGCAGGGCGGACGGGCGGAGGCCGGACGAGCTGCGTCCGGTCGTCGCCGACCCTGCGTTCCTCGAGCAGCCGCACGGGATGGTGCTCTGGTCGCAGGGAAAGACGCGTGTCCTCTGCACGGCGTCGATCCAGGACGGCGTCCCGCGGTGGCTCTACCGCTCGGGGCGCGGGTGGATGACCGCGGAGTACTCGCTCCTGCCGGCGTCGACCGGCGAGCGCACAGATCGCGAGGCGTCGCGCGGGCGGCAGGGCGGGCGGACGGTCGAGATCCAGCGGCTGATCGGCCGCGCGCTCCGCGGCGTCGTCGACTTCGAGGCGCTCGGCGAGCGCACCGTCTACCTCGACTGCGACGTCCTGCAGGCCGACGGCGGGACGCGCTGCGCCGCGATCACCGGCGCCTACGTGGCGGCGAAGCGCGCGCTCGACCGGTTCGGGCTCTCGAAGGCGCTCGTCGGATCCGTGGCCGCGGTCTCGGTCGGCGTGGTCGACGACGTCTCGCTGCTCGATCTCGACTACGGCGAGGACTCGCGCGCCGAGGTGGACGTCAACGTCGTCATGACGGGCGACGGCCGGTTCGTCGAGGTGCAGTCCACGGCCGAGCGCGTGCCGTTCGACCGGGCTCGCCTGGACGAGCTGCTCGACCTCGCGGCGGGCGGGATCGAGGACCTCGCCGCGTTCCAGCAGGAGGCCGTCGACGCACGTCGTGACTAGCATCCCCGCGCTCGGCGGGTGGGACGCCCTGCTCCGGCTCGCCCTCGCGTGCGGCCTCGGCGGGGCGATCGGCCTCGAGCGCGAGATCCGCGACCGAGAGGCCGGCGTCCGCACCCACCTGCTCGTCTCCCTCGGCGCCTCGCTCTTCACGATCATCTCGGCGTACGGCTTCCATGCGTTCCTCGCGGACGGAGGCAGCGTCGTCCGCGCCGACCCGGCCCGGGTGGCCGCGCAGATCGTGACCGGCATCGGCTTCCTCGGCGCGGGCGCGATCATCCGCGAGGGGCTCTCCATCCGCGGGCTCACGACCGCCGCGACCCTCTGGGTGGTGGCCGCGATCGGGATGGCGTGCGGCGCCGGCTACTACGGGCCCGCGGCGGCGGCCACGTTCCTGACGCTGTTCGCCCTGTGGCCGCTTCGCCTCCTCGCGTACCGGCTGATCGAGCACATCCGGCCGGAGGAGAACCGCCTGATCGTCGAGCTGCGCGAGGGAGAATCGCTGGCCCGGCTCCTCTCGCTCGTGCACAACGTCCGCCACATCGAGGTGACGGACGAGCCCGACCGCCGCGTCGTGCAGCTCGAGACGCCGGACGCGAACGAGGAGCTCGTCTCGCGCCTCTCCGACGCGGAGTTCGTCATCGGCGTCCGGTGGCGACGTTGACCGGCGCCGGAGCGGGACGCAGCGCGACCGTCTGCACCGCGAACCCGCACAAGCTGGAGGAGTTCCGCGCGCTCTTCCCGGACTGGGAGCTCGACCTGCTCGCCGGAGCGGAGTTCCCGCCGGAGGACGGCCCGACGTACGTGGAGAACGCGCGGATCAAGGCGCGCTACGGGCGCATCGTCGGCTCCGCCGACCGCTGGATGCTCGCGGACGACTCCGGGATCGAAGTGGCGGCGCTCGGCGGCGGGCCGGGCGTGCAGACCGCGCGCTGGGCGGAGGGCCGGCACGTCGAGAAGCTGCTGCAGGCGCTCGACGGCGCGGCCGACCGGCGCGCGCAGTACGTGTGCGAGCTCGTCGCGCTCTCGCCGTCCGGCGACGAGACGCGCGGGACCGGCGTCCTCCGCGGCGAGATCGCGCTGCGCCCGGCGGGTGCGGAGGGGTTCGGCTTCGACCCCGTCTTCGTGCCGCGCGGCCACGACCGCACCGTCGCCGAGCTCGGCGACGCGTGGAAGGCGCAGCATTCACACCGTGCGCTCGCGGCGCGCGCGCTTCGGGACGCGCTCGGCGCCTGACTGCGCGCGCCACCAGTTGACCTCCGCGCCGAGCACGATCACGTTTGCCATCACGTACAGCCAGACGAGCAGCACCGCGGGGCCCGAGAGGGTCTGCAGCACCGGGTTGTGCTTCGAGATGTCGACGTAGACGGGGAGCGCCTGGAACGTCGCTTCCAGGAGCACCGCCGCGGTCACGGCGCCGGGCAGGACGTCCCGCAGCGTCAGGTCCGCGTTCGTCAGCACGTAGTACGCCGACGCGAGGAAGACGAAGACGCCGGTGGTGGAGACCGCGATCGCGACGACGCGGGCCGAGACGGCGTTCCCGGCGAAGCCGAAGTACCGCTTCAGGATCTCCTGGCCGATCGAGCCGATCACGAGCGACACGAACAGCGAGACGAGCGACCCGCACATCATCATCGTGGCAAGCGCCTTCCCGTGCAGGAAGCCGCGGTTCGGCCGCCCGTAGACGATGTTGAAGGCGCTCTCGAGCACCGAGAAGAACGAGAGCGACGACCACAGCAGGAAGCCGCCGCCTACGGCGCCGAGCGCGGCCGCGTTCGGCTGGATCGCGCGGACCGCGCGCAGGATCGAGTCGAGGGACGTGCTCGGGAACGTCTTCTCGAGCTGCCGAACGAAGAACGAGCCCTCGTCGGCCTGGTGGACGAGGCCGAGCAGCGCGAGCGACAGCAGGAGCAGGGGCACGAACGAGAGCAGCGCGAAGTACGCGATCATCGCCGCCAGGTGCGTCCCGCGGTCCGCGAAGAACTTCCGGAGGACGCGCGCCGCCACGAACCGCCAGTATGCTCGCCGCCATGGACGCAGCCCAGGCGATCGCCGACCTGACGGAGATCTCGCCGCAGGTCCGGACCGTCGCGATCGTGGCCGCCGACGGCGGTGTGGTCGGGACGAACGCCGCCGGCGAGGCGACCGAGCGCTTCGCCGCGGGGGTGCGCGCGCTCGTCGCCGCGGCCGAGGAGCTCCAGCCGGGCGTGGCGCAGCTCGAGGCCGCAACCGCAGCGGGGAGCGTCTTCGTCGTGCGGGACGGGGAGCGGCTGATCGCGGCGACGACCTCGCCCGAGCCGACGGTCGGGCTCGTGTTCTACGACCTGAAGACCTGCCTGCGGGCAGCGGACGAGGAGCCGGCCAATGCCGCCGCGTAGGGTCGTGACCGGCGTCCTCCTCGCCGCAGGCTCGCTCGCCGGCTCGCTGCTCGTGCGCCGGCGGGCGGCGCGCCAGCAGGCGCGCGTCGACCTCTACGCCGCCGACGGCTCCATGCGGTCGTTCACCGAAGGGACGCCCGAGGCGGAGCGGCTCCTGCCGATCGCCCGCGACCTGCTCGCCGCGTGACGCGGGAGGAGCTCGGCCGCGCCCTGCGCGACGCGGCGTACCTCGAGGGCGACTTCGTCCTGCGGTCCGGGCGGCGCTCGCGGTACTACCTCGACAAGTACCGCTTCGAGACGCAGCCGGCTCTCCTGCGTCCGCTCGGCGAGGCGATCGCTGCCGCGGTGCGCGAGCACGAGCCGGACGCCGAGCGGATCGCGGCGCCCGCCGTCGGCGCGATCGCGCTGGCCGCGGCGGCGTCGCTGGAGAGCGGCCTGCCGTTCCTGATCGTCCGGGACGCCGCCAAGGAGCACGGGACCGCGAACCGCATCGAGGGCGTCCGCGAGGACGGCGAGCGCGTGTGCCTGGTCGAGGACGTCGTCACCTCGGCCGGCGCGGCCGTCGAGTCCGTGCAGGCGCTGCGCGAGGCCGGGCTGCGCATCTCCACGGCGATCTGCGTCGTCGACCGCGAGGAGGGCGGCGCCGACGAGCTCGCCCGCCACGCTGTCCGCCTCCGCCCGCTCTTCCGCGCCTCGGAGCTCCTCGGAGCGGCCTGAAAGCCCCGCAAATCCGCATGGTTGAGCGGTATCCGCCGACCCTGTTAGCCTGGACCGCGGTTCCCTGCCCCCAGTCCCCGATGCAGGAGGATGCTCCTTGACGAAGCAGGACTTCATCCAGAAGGTCGCCCAGAAGAGCGGGCTGTCGGCCCGCGACGCGGGCAAGGCCGTGGATGCGTTCATGGAAACCGTGACCGAGACGCTCAAAGGCGGCGATTCCGTGAACTTCACCGGGTTCGGGAAGTTCTCGGCCTCGCAGCGCGCCGCACGTCAGGGCGTCAACCCGCGCACGGGCGAGCGCGTCCAGATCGCGGCGACCACGGTGCCGAAGTTCTCGGCGGGCTCGCAGCTCAAGGCCGCGCTGAAGAGCTAGCCGGCCGGCGCGGACAAGTCTGAGGAGGGCGGGCGCGGGCCCGCCCTCCGTCGTTCCGGTTACCGTTCGGGCGATGGCCGTCGCGGTGCAGACATTTGCGGACCGCCTCGCCGCCGAGGTCGAGCGGAAGCGGTCGCAGCTCGTCGTCGGCCTCGACCCGCGCGTCGACCTGCTCCCGGTCGAGCTTCGCGGCGACGTCGGGCGGTTCTGCTGCGGGCTGATCGACGCGGTCGCTCCGCACGCCGTCGCGGTGAAGCCGCAGCTCGCGTTCTTCGAGACGCTCGGCTCGCCCGGGATGGCGGCATTCGACGACGTCTGCCTCTATGCGCGGCGGGCCGGGCTCCTCGTGATCGCCGACGGGAAGCGCGCCGACATCGGCTCCACCGCGCGCGCGTACGCCGACGCGTACCTCGAGGGCGAGCCGCCGCGGGCCGACGCGCTCACCGTCAACCCCTATCTGGGCCGCGAGTCGGTCGAGCCGTTCCTCGCCGCGGCGCGCCGGAGCGGCGCCGGGATCTTCGTCCTCGTGAAGACGTCGAACGCGGGCGCCGACGTCCAGGACCTGCAGGTGCGCGACGGCCGGCCGCTCTGGCACCACGTGGCGGCGCTCGTCGCGGAGTGGGGCGAGGACGTCGTCGGCGAGCGCGGCCTCTCGTCGGTCGGCGCCGTCGTCGGCGCCACGCACCCGCGCGCGGTCGCCGAGGCGCGGCGGCTGATGCCGCAGGCGATCGTCCTGCTCCCCGGCGTGGGCGCGCAGGGCGGTGTCGTCACGAACCTGGTACGGGCGTTCCAGAGCGGACCGGCGAGCGCGCTCGTCTCCGCCTCGCGGTCGATCGACTACGCCTTCCGCGAGACGGGCGGCGACTACCGGGCCGCCGCGGGCGCCGAGGCCGCGCGCCTGAAGCGGGAGATCTGGGCCGCATCCGGCTGGTAGTGCGCGCACACGACTGGCGGCGCTACGTCGCACCGGCCGCGTTCCTGCTCGCGGTCACGATCGCGGTCGTGCTCGTGCGGGCGGGGCTCGAGCACGGCTCGTCGGGAGACACGGCGACGACGGTCGCGGGCACGACGCCGGCGCGCGCGAAGCCGCCGGCGAAGGCGTACTGGACCGTTCGGGCGGGCGACACCTTCGGTGTGATCTCGGCGAAGACGGGCGTGCCGGTCTCGACGCTGGAGCGGCTGAACCCGAACGTCAGCTCCACGTCGCTCTTCATCGGCGAGAGGATCCGGTTGAAGTGAGGCGGGTGCTCTGCGGCGCCGCGCTGGCCCTGGCCGTGGCGGCGCCGGCCCGCGCCGCGGTCCCGCCCGTGCATGCGCGGGCGTACCTGGTCGAGGACGCGCGGACCGGGGAGGTGCTGGCCTCGTACCACGCGCACGAGCAGCTTCCGATCGCGTCGATCACGAAGCTGATGACGGTGCTGATCGCGATCGAGCATCACAAGCTCACAGACGTCGTCACCGTCGATCCCCGCGCCGCCGCGGTCGGCGAGTCGACGATCGACCTGCATCCGGACGAGCGCCTGACCGTGCGCGACCTGATCAAGGGCGCGCTGATCCAGTCGGCGAACGACGCGGCCGACGCGCTGGCTCTGTCGGTCGCGACCGACTTCCCGTCGTTCGCGCAGCTCATGAACGCCGAGGCGGCGAGGCTCGGGCTCCGCGACTCGCGCTTCGTTCGCCCGGACGGCCTCGACGCGGCCGGCGAGTACTCGAGCGCGGCCGACGCGACGAAGCTCGCGCGGATCGCCATGCGCATCAGGTTCGTGCGCGAGACGGTCGCCGAGCGAACCGACACGATCGCCGGCGGTCGCACGCTGCACACGTGGGACGACCTGCTCTCGGAGCTTCCACACACCCTCGGCGTCAAGACCGGCCACACTGCCGAGGCAGGCTGGTGCCAGGTCGGCGCCGTCCGCGGCCGCGGCGTCACGGTGTACGCGACGCTCCTCGGCGCGCCGTCGCGAAGCGTGCGAAACGACGACCTCCGCTCGCTGCTCCTGTGGGGGCTGGCGCAGTTCCGCGTGGTCCCCGTCGTGCGGCAGGCGCACGTCTACGCGGAGGTGCGGGTGCCGTACGGCCGCGCTCCGCTCGCCCTCGTCGCCGCGAGGCCGTTCCTGGCCGTGTCCCGCGTCGGCCGTCCGTTCACGGAGACCGTGACGGCGCCGGTGGGCGTCGGGCTGCCGGTGCGCGCCGGGACCGTGCTCGGCCGCGTCGAGATCCGGCAAGGAGGCCGGCTCGTCGGCGCCCGCGACCTCGTCGCCGCCCGCACCATCCGCCGGCCCGGGCTCCTCGGTCGTCTAGGGTGGTACGCCGGCAGGACGCTCCATCATCTCGCCCAGATGCTCTGAACGATGATCGTCACCGTCACGCTCAACGCTGCGATCGACCGGACGCTGACGGTCCCGAACTTCCAGCGGGGCCAGCGCCACCGCGCGAGCGCCGGCGTCACGCTCGCAGGCGGGAAGGGGATCAACGTCGCGCGCGCGCTCAAGACGCTCGGCGTCCCCGTCGTCGCGACAGGCCTCGTCGGCGGCGCGACCGGCGCGCGCATCGTGGAGGAGCTGACGCACGAGGCGATCCTCAACGACTTCGTCCACATCGAAGGCGAGTCGCGGACCTCGACCGCGGTCGTCGACCCGACCGGCGGCACCTACACGGAGATCAACGAGTGGGGCCCGGCCGTGTCGCCCGACGAGCTGCACACGCTGCTCGAGAAGCTGCGCTATCTGACTCAGGACGCCGAGTTCGTCGTGTTCGCGGGCTCGCTGCCGCGCGACGTCAACGAGGCGTTCTACGCCGAGGCCACGCGCGAGCTGTCGCGGCGCCACGTGCCCGCGGTGCTCGACACGGAGGGCGAGCCGTTGCGCCTCGGCGTGGAGGCGGAGCCGTTCCTCGTCTCGCCGAACCAGACGGAGGCGGAGGGGCTCGTAGGACAGGAGTTCCACGACGAGGAGGACTTCCGGCTCGCGCTCGACTCGATCGCAGAGATGGGCGCGCGCAACGTGCTGATCACGACGGAGCAGGGCGCGCTCGCGCTGCTCCGGGAGGACCGCGAGGCGCGGCGGTTCCGGGCGCTCGCCCCGCGCGTCGACCCGGTGTCGGCGGTCGGCTCCGGCGACGTCCTGCTCGCAGCGTTCCTCGCGGCGCGGCACGCGGGCCGCTCGAACGAGGAGTCGCTGCGCGTGGCCGTCGCGGCGGGCGCCGCGTCGACGCTCGAGGTGGGAGCGGGCCGCTTCGACCCGCGGCAGGCCGGGCGCCTCCAGGCCGGCGTCGAGCTGTCGGAGCTCGCGCCGGTCGAGGCCTAGCTTCGCGGTCCGGCGAGGCCGGTACCCTTCCGCGATGGACGTCGGCAAGCTCGACCTGGCGCCCTCCGTGACCGGCCTCCCGGAGAAGTTCGCTCGCGAGGGACTCACCTTCGACGACGTCCTGCTCGTCCCGGCGGAGTCGTCGGTGCTGCCGAACGACGTCTCGACGGCGACTCGCCTGACGCGGACGATCGCGCTCGAGGTACCGGTCGTCTCGGCGGCGATGGACACGGTCACCGAGGCGCGGCTCGCGATCGCGCTCGCCCGCGAGGGCGGGCTCGGCGTGATCCACCGCAACCTGTCCATCGCGGCGCAGGTCGACGAGGTCGACAAGGTGAAGCGCTCGGAGGCCGGGATGATCGTCGACCCCCTCACGCTGCCGCCGGACGCGCTCGTCTCGGACGCCGTCGAGCTGATGGAGCGCTACCACGTCTCCGGCGTCCCCGTCACCGACGAATCGGGGACGCTGGTCGGGATCCTGACGAACCGCGACCTGCGGTTCGAGCAGGACCTCGCGCAGCCGGTGTCGGCCCTGATGACCTCCCGCGACCTCGTCACGGCGCCGGTCGGCACGACGCTCGCCGACGCCGAGCGGCTGCTGCACCGGCACCGGATCGAGAAGCTCCCCATCGTCGACGGCGACGGCCGCATCAAGGGGCTGATCACCGTCAAGGACATCCAGAAGCGGGTCGAGTTCCCGCAGGCCACGAAGGATTCGCAGGGGCGCCTCCGTGTCGGCGCCGCCGTGGGCGTGGGCCCCGACGCGCTCGAGCGCGCGCAGGCGCTCGTCGCTGCGGGGGCGGACGTCCTCGTCGTGGACACGGCTCACGGGCACTCGCGCGCGGTCGTGGAGATGGTGTCGCGGGTCCGCGGGATCGCAGGCGAGTTCGAGGTGGTCGCCGGGAACATCGCCACCGGCGAGGCCGCCGAGGCGCTGATCGATGCCGGCGCGGACGCGGTCAAGGTGGGCATCGGCCCGTCGGGGATCTGCACGACGCGGGTGGTCGCGGGGGTCGGCGTGCCGCAGATCACCGCGATCCACGACGTCGCCGACGCGGCGTCGGCCCACGGCGTCCCGGTGATCGCCGACGGCGGCATCACCTCCTCGGGCGACGTCGCGAAGGCGATCGGCGCCGGCGCCGACACCGTCATGCTCGGCGGCATGCTCGCGGGCACCGACGAGACGCCGGGCGACGTCATCCTGATCCAGGGCGAGCGGTTCAAGGAGTACCGCGGCATGGGCTCGCTCGGCGCGATGAAGGCGCGCGGCTTCTCGAAGGACCGGTACTTCCAGGGCGACGTCGAGGACGTCGACAAGCTCGTCCCGGAGGGGATCGAGGGGCGCGTCCCGTACAAGGGGCCGCTCGCGGGCGTGCTCCACCAGCTCGTCGGCGGCCTCCGCCAGGCGATGGGCTACTGCGGCGCCGCGACGATCGAGGCGATGCAGGAGGCGCGGTTCGTCCGCATCACCGGGGCGGGCCTCCGCGAGTCGCACCCGCACGACATCACGATCACGAAGGACGCACCGAATTACCGGCGCGGCTGAGGTCGTCGCGCTGCACCCGGAGCCCGCTCCGGAGGAACGGCCGGTCCTCGTCGTCGATCTCGGCGGGCAGTACTCCCAGCTGATCGCGCGGCGCGTCCGCGAGGCGCGGGTCTACTCCGAGCTGATCTCGCACAGGGCGTCGGTCGAGGAGATCCGCCGGCGCAACCCCGTCGCGCTGATCCTGTCCGGGGGGCCGGCCTCGGTGTACGCCGAGGGCGCGCCGCGGATGGATCGGGCGGTCTTCGAGCAGGGGATCCCGACGCTCGGCATCTGCTACGGCGCGCAGCTGCTCGCACTCGAGCTGGGCGGCCGCGTCGAGAAGACCGGAGCCGGCGAGTACGGGAAGGTGTCGATGCGCGCGCACGGCGACGGGCTCTTCGCGTCGCTGCCGTCGGAGCAGACGGCCTGGATGTCGCACCGCGACACCGTCGTCGCGCCGCCGGCGGGGGCCCGCGTCGTCGCCGAGTCGGAGCACACGCCCGTCGCGGCGTTCGCGGACGACGACCGGAAGCTGTACGGCGTCCAGTTCCACCCGGAGGTCGTGCACACGCCACACGGCCAGCAGGTCCTGAAGAACTTCCTCTACGAGCTCGCCGGCGCGGCGCCAGCGTGGACGCCTGCGGCCGTCATCGAGGAGCAGGTCGAGCGGATCCGCGCGCAAGTCGGGCGCGAGCGGGTGCTGTGCGCGCTCTCGGGCGGCGTCGACTCGGCGGTCGCCGCGCTTCTCGTGCACAAGGCGGTCGGCGACCAGCTCACGTGCGTCTTCGTCGACCACGGCCTGCTCCGTAAGGGCGAGGCGGAGCAGGTGGTCGAGACGTTCGGCGGCGTCTTCCACGTGCCGCTCGTCCACGTGCAGGCGCAGGAGCGGTTCCTCGCGAGGCTCACGGGAGTCACGGAGCCGGAGGAGAAGCGGAAGATCATCGGCCAGGAGTTCATCCGCGTCTTCGAGGAGGAGGCGCGGAAGCTCGGCGACGTGCGGTGGCTCGTCCAGGGGACGCTCTACTCCGACGTGATCGAGTCGGGCGGCACGGACGGCGTCGCCGAGACGATCAAGTCGCACCACAACGTCGGCGGGCTGCCCGCGGACATGCGGATGAAGCTCGTCGAGCCGCTCCGGCTCCTGTTCAAGGACGAGGTGCGGCGCGTCGGCGAGGAGCTCGGCATGCCAGAGCGGATGGTCTGGCGGCAGCCGTTCCCCGGGCCGGGGCTCGCGATCCGGATCATCGGCGAGGTGACCCACGAGCGGCTGGAGACGCTGCGCGAGGCGGACGCGATCCTCCAGGAGGAGGTGCGGAAGGCGGGCCTCTACCGCGAGCTCTGGCAGAGCTTCTGCGTCCTGCCCGCGATCCGTTCCGTCGGCGTCCAGGGCGACTCGCGCACGTACGGGTACCCGATCGCGATCCGGGCGGTGACGTCGGAGGACGCGATGACGGCCGACTGGGCGCGCCTCCCGTACGACCTGATCGAGACGATCGCCTCGCGGGTCGTGAACGAGATCCCGGCCGTGAACCGCGTCGTCCTCGACGTCACCTCCAAGCCTCCCGCCACGATCGAGTGGGAGTGAACGCGGGTGCGTGCCGCTCGGCACCGTGCCAAATGGCACCGTGCCGAATGGTACGATGTAGTCGATGCCGCACCAGAACCCCTTCCGCTACGGCCACCTCGCCCTCGACGCGGCGTTCACCGACCGCGACCGGGAGGCGCGCGAGCTCGCGCGCGACATGTGGAACGGCCAGGACGTCGTCCTCGTCGCTCCGAGGCGGTACGGCAAGTCGTCGCTCGCGTGGCGTGCCGCGAGCGACGTCATCGCGAGGCACGGCATGCGTGTCGGCTACGTCGACCTCCTCGCAGCGCCGTCGAAGGAGAAGTTCGCCGAGAAGCTCGCCGCCACGATCTACGAGGACGTCGCGCCGCAGCTCGCGCGCGCCCGCGACCGCGTGACGTCGCTCCTCTCGGGGCTGCGCATCAACCCGTCCGTGACGTTCGACGCGCACGGCGGCGTCTCGTTCTCTTTCGCCGCCGGCCACGCGTCGCAGGACGTCGACGCGACGCTCGAGCGGCTGTTCGAGCTGCCGGCGCAGCTCGCGGCCGAGCACAAGCTCCGCGTCGCGATCGTATTCGACGAGTTCCAAGAGCTCGTCGAGCTCGATCCGCGCCTGCCGGCGCTCATGCGCTCGGTCTTCCAGCGTCAACCCGAGGTGGCGCACGTCTACCTCGGAAGCAGGCGGCACATGATGGACAAGCTCTTCAACGACGAGCACGAGCCGTTCTGGCGCAGCGCGAAGCAGATGGAGATCGGCCTGATCGACCCCGAGGCGTTCCGGCCGTACATCGAGTCGCAGTTCGAGCGGACGGATCGCGGCCTGGCGGCAGGCGTCGCCGACCGTGTGCTCTCCGTCACGCGAGGCCATCCGTATGCGACGCAGGAGCTGTGTTACTTCGTCTGGGATGCCGTCCCCGAGGGGTTCTCGGCGACGTCGTCGGACGTCGACCGTGCGCTCGAGACCGTCCTCCGATCCGAGCACGCGCACTTCTCACGCATCTGGGAGAAGGCCGCCCGCGGGCAGCGCCTCGTCCTGCAGGCGCTCGCGGCGCAGCCGAACGTACCGATCAGCGAGGAGTACCGCCACCGGCACGGCCTCCCGCCGGACGCGACGGTGCGCAAGGCGCTGCGGACGCTGGCGGCCGACGAGCTCGTTGCGCGCGACGCCTCCGGGTACCGCATCAGCGAGCCTTTCCTCGCGGAGTGGATCCTGAGGTTCGAATCGTGACGCCGTACCGGGTCGAGACCGAGCGCCTCGTCCTCCGTTGCTACGACCTCGAGGACGCGCCGCTCCTCAAGGACGCCGTGGACCGCAGCCTCGAGCATCTCCGGCCGTGGATGCCGTGGACGCCCGACGAGCCCGAGCCGCTCGACGAGGTGTACGAGCGGCTGCGCAGCTTCCGCGCCCAGTACGACCGCGACGAGAACTGGGTCATGGGCGTGTTCGCGCGCGACGAGTCGCGGTGCCTCGGCGGCACCGGGCTGCACCCGTCCAAGGAGGGCGACGAGGGTCGCGAGATCGGCTACTGGATCGCTGCGGACGCCGTCGGCCAGGGCTACGCGACCGAGCTGGCCGCCGCGCTGACGCGGGTCGCGTTCGAGGTGCTCCACCTCGACCGCGTCGTGATCCGCGTCGACCCCGCGAACGTCCGCAGCGACCGCGTCCCGGCGAAGCTCGGCTTCACGAAGGAGGCGACGCTCCGCCGCCGCCTCCTGTCGAAGCAAGGCTCGGACCTGCGCGACGCGAACATCTGGACGATGTTCCGCTCGGAGCTCGCCGGCTCGCCGGCGGCGCAGTACGCCTACGTCGCGTACGACGCCCTCGGCCGAGAGCTCGCGCCCGCCTGAGCGTCACAAAGCTCCCCCTCCGGGCATGTCGTTGCGAGACCCGTCCGGTGGCAGCCACCGTCGCGGACCGTCCACAGCGGGGACCTGTCCTCGGGCCCTCCGACGGGCTCAGGGGGACAGGGAGTCGCCGTCCGGCGGGGCCGAGGGCTGTGGAGGAAACGCAATCGGAGGGACATGTCCGCGTCCCTGTCACGAGCTGCGGCGCTACGCGCGGGGCCCGCCTGCGACGTAGACCACCTGGCCGCTCACGTACGACGCGTCGTCGGAGCAGAGGAACGCGATCGTCGCCGCGACGTCCTCCGGCCGCCCGACGCGGCGCAGCGGCACGTGCTCGGCCGCCGCCTGCACGAACTGCTCGAACGGCACTCCGACGCGCTCCGCCGTCTGCCTCGTCATGTCCGTTGCGATGAAGCCGGGCGCGACGCAGTTGACGTTGACATTGAACGGACCGAGCTCGATCGCGAGCGTCTTCGTCATCCCCTGCAGGCCCGCCTTCGCCGCCGAGTAGTTCGTCTGCCCGCGGTTCCCGAGCGCCGAGGTCGACGAGATGAGGACGATCTTTCCGCTCCGCTGCTCGACCATGTGCGCCTGCGCCGCGCGCACCGCGAAGAACGTCCCCTTCAGGTGCGTGTCGACGACCGCGTCCCAGTCGTCGTCGGTCATCTTGAAGAGCAGGTTGTCGCGGATGATCCCCGCGCACGTGACGAGGATGTCGAGCGATCCGCCGCGCGACACCGCGGCCTCGACCGCCGCCTCGACGTCGCCGCGGCTCGTGACGTCGCACCCGACGGCGTGCCCGCCGATCTCCTCGGCCGTCCGCCGCGCGGCCGGCTCGTCGAAGTCGGCCACGACGACGGTCGCGCCCTCCGACGCGAGCAGGCGCGCCGTGGCCGCGCCGATCCCCTTCGCGCCGCCCGTGACGAGCGCCGTCTTCCCCTCGAACCTCATCGCGCGGCTGACCGTATACGGTCCGTCGCATGGAGCTTCGGGAGATCCTGCGCCGGCGGCGAATGCACCGCACGTTCCTCACGGACCCGCTGCCGCGCGAGCAGGTCGAGCGGATCGCGCACGTGATCCGCCACGCGCCCTCCGGCGGGTTCAGCCAGGGCGGGAGCATCGTCGTCGTCACCGAGGACGAAACGCGTGCGGCGATCGCCCGCGCCTTCGGCGACGAGCACTACTCGACCGGCGGGCGCAACTTCATCGCCGACGCGCCGGTCCACATGGTGATCTCGGCGAACGAGACGCTCTACCACGCGCGCTACAACGAGCCGGACAAGCTGCGCGCGACAGGCGGCGTCGAGGTCACCTGGCCCGTTCCCTACTGGTTCGTCGACGCGGGAGCGTTGATGATGCTCGTGCTCCTCGCGGCCATCGACGAGGGTCTCGCCGGCGCGTTCGTCGGCCACCCGGACCAGAAGCGGATCTTCGACGAGCTGCTCGGCCTGCCCGAGGACGTGGTCCCGATCGGGCTCGCGCTGATCGGGAAGCCGGGCGGGAGCCCGCCCGTCGGATCGCGGCTCAGCTCGCGCCGGCGGCCGCTCCCCGAGGTGGTCCGCTGGCAGCGATGGTGACGCGCGGGTAACGCGCGCGCACCTCGTCGACAAACGCCGCCAGCCGGTCGGCGATCGCCGCGTCCTCGATCTCCAGGACGTTCTCGGCGTTCTTCTCGCCGCTCCGCGACAGGTTGAACGAGCCGACGAACACCGTGTCGTCGCAGACGCACACCTTGGCGTGCATGAAGTCGTGCACGGTGCCGCTGCCGTACGGCGTCGACTCCTTGCCCGTGAACGGCCCCGCCATCACCTGCTCGAGGAGGGGCAGCTTCCACGCCGCGTTTCCGTTCTCGGACCACTGGTGGACGACCTCGCGCACCTGCGTCGCGTCCACGCAGCCGGCGAGGTCGACGCTCCCGTCGGAGATCACCTGCGCGAGCGTCCCCAGCACCGGCCCGGTCGTGATCACCGGAGAGCAGATCCGGACGCGCCGGCGTGCGCGCCGGATGATCTTCGCGATCCGCGACGAGAGGTCCTCGCCGTGGCCGGGCGTGAACCAGGCTCGCACGCCGTCGTCCCAGCGCGGATCGACGAAGCCGCTCTTCATCACGTCGCCGGTCGACCAGAGCTGGTCGAAGTCGATCCCGTACGCCTTCGCGATCGCCGGCGAGTGCACGACGGCGACGACGTTCTCCTGCCGCGACCAGGAGTCGTTCGTCCAGTTCATCGACCCGGTCCAGACCGCTTCGCCGTCGCGGACGACGTACTTGTGGTGCATCAGGTCGGGCACGCCGGCGATCGGCTTTCCCTGGACGGGGAGCGACGCGATCAGCTGGACGTCCGGCTCCGGCGGCGGCGGCACCGGAACCGGGTTCGCGTGGTCGAGGTTGTATGCAAGGCGGATCCGGACGCCGCGTTCCGCCGCGCCGCGCAGCGACGCGACCACGACGTCACGCGCCTCGTCCGAGAGGTTGAAGTCGTACTGCGCGAGGTCGAGAGTCTGCGTCGCGGGGTCGAGGAACGCCGCCACCATGCGCGCGACGTCCGCCGGCTGCTGGCCGCCGTCCGTCAGAGTGCGGATCTCGATGCGCTCGCTCATCGACCGGCTCGCGATTGCCCGGATCGGGCAGACGACGAACTTCTACCGCGACGGCGCCGGTGCCGCGCTCCGGCGCGCACGGCTCGCCGCGTACCTCGATGCGCGCCGCCGCGCGTCGCTGCTGCTCGTCGGCGAGGCGCCCGGCTATCGCGGCACCCGGGTCTCGGGGATTCCCTTCACCTCGGAGCGCCAGCTCACCGGCGCGGGGCCCGCGGAGGCGACGGCGACGATCGTCCACCGCGTTCTCGCCGAGCTGGGCGTCGCCGAGGACGTCCTGCTCTGGAACGTGGTGCCGACGCATCCCGGCACGGAGCGCTCGAACCGTCCGCCGTCGCGCGCGGAGGTGGCGCAGGGGCGTGCGTTCGCGGAGGAGCTCGCGTGCGGCCGGCGCGTGATCGCCGTCGGCCGCGTCGCGGGCGCCGCGCTCGGCGTCGACGCGGTGCGCCACCCGTCGCACGGCGGCGCCGCAGCGTTCGCCGCCGGGTTGCGTGCTCTAATCCTCCGATGACGGACGTCCGCCGGAACGCGCTCCTGCTCGCGCTCGGGCTCGTGTTCCAGTCGGGGATGATCCAGCTCGCGGTCGCTCTCGGCACGGTGACGATCGTCGCCGTGACGGGCGTCCACAGCATCCTCGGGCTCGGCCCGGCGGTGTTCCTCGTCGCGGGGGCGCTCGCGGTCGGCCCCGCCGGACGGCTCTCGGACCGGGTCGGCCGGATGCCGGTGATCCGCGGCGGCTACCTCCTCGGGATCGCGGGCCCGGCGGTCACGGCCGCGGGCTGCGCCTGGCGCCAGGGGGTCCTCGTCTTCCTCGGCCTCGGCCTCTGCGGCGCCGCGCAGACGATCGTGCTCCTCTCGCGCGCGGCCGCCGCGGAGATGTTCCCGCCCGAGCGCCGCGCGCGCGGCATGTCGATCGTCCTGTTCGCCGTCGTTTCGGGAGCGATCTGGGGGCCGCTCGTGTTCGGGCCGATGTTCTCCGGACGCGCGCTCGACGCGCACGACCTCACGCTGCCGTGGCTCGCTGCGACGCTCTTCACGACGGCCGGGTTCCTCGTCTCGCTCGGCGTGCGGCGCGACCCGCGTGACCTGTCGCACGCGTACGTCGCGCCGACGGCGACGAGCCCGCTCCGCGACATCCTGCGGCGTCCGGGCGTCGCGCCGGCGATGACGGCGGCGGTGGCGAGCTTCGCGCTGATGGCGGGGGTCATGAACCTGGCGGGCTACGTGGCCGTCGGCCACCACCACGCGCACGGCAGCGTGTTCACGATCATCAGCCTGCACATCGTCGGGATGTACGGGCTCGTGCTCGTCGTCGGGGACGCGATCGACCGCATCGGGCGCCGCCGCGCAATGGTGCTCGGGCTGGGTGCGATCGCGCTCGCGAACGCCGGCCTCGCCTGGTTCGCCTCGATCGCCGGCATGAGCCTCTGCATGTTCGTGCTCGGCCTCGGCTGGTGTCTCGCGTACGTCGCCGCGACGACGGAGCTCGTCGACCTCGCCGGGCCCGAGGAGCGCGGCCGTCTCGTCGGCCTCTCAGACCTCCTGTCGAGCTTCGGTGGCGCCGCTCTGGCGCTCTTCGGCGGCGTCGTCTACACCGGCGCGGGCGGCTCCGTGCCGCTCGCCGGGCTCGCCACCGGCCTCGCCGTCCTCGCCTCCGCCTGGGTCGCGGGGAACCCTGCTACCATTGCCGCCCGCGGATCCCGTGCGGTCCGCGTTTCTCCGTGATGAAGACGTACAGCGCCAAACCCGGCGAGATTCAGCGCGACTGGGTCCTCGTCGACGCCGACGGCAAGACGCTCGGCCGCCTCGCGACGGTGATCGCCGACCGTCTCCGCGGCAAGGGCAAGCCTGCATTCACGCCGCACGTCGACACCGGCGACTTCGTCGTCGTCGTGAACGCGGAGAAGATCGCGGTCACCGGGAAGAAGCTCGACGAGAAGGTGTACTACTCGCACTCGGGGTACCCGGGCGGGCTGCGCGCGCGGACGCTGCGCGTGGAGCTCGAGCGGCGGCCGACGGAGGTGCTGCGGAGGGCCGTGAAGGGGATGCTCCCGCGCAACAAGCTCGGGCGCGCCCAGCTCACCAAGCTCAAGATCTACGCCGGCCCGGATCACCCGCACGAGGCCCAGGCGCCGACCCCGCTCGAGGTGTGATGACGACCCCCGCTCCTGCCCAGTACCTCGGCACGGGGAAGCGCAAGACGTCTGTCGCACGCGTGATCCTGCGGCCCGGCGCCGGCGCCACGTGGGTGAACGGGAAGACGCTCGAGGAGTATTTCCCGCGGCTGCAGCATCGCGTGCACGCGCTCTCGCCGCTGAAGACGGCAGGCCTCGAGGGGCAGTACGACCTGCGCGTGCGCGTCCACGGCGGCGGCCCGTCGGGGCAGGCGGGCGCGGTGCGGCATGGGATCGCGCGGGCCCTCGTCGAGGTGAATCCCGAGCTCCGCGTCCCGCTCAAGCGGGCGGGGTTCCTCACGCGCGACGCGCGGGAGGTCGAGCGCAAGAAGGCCGGCCTCCACAAGGCCCGGAAGGCGCCGCAGTTCAGCAAGCGCTAGCGTCTCGCGCGGTGGCGCGCAGGTACTTCGGCACCGACGGTGTCCGTGGGATCGTCGGCGAGTTCCTCACGCCCGAGCTCGTCGAGCGCCTCGGCCGCGCCGCTGCGACGTGGACGGGGGCGGCCAAGGTCTTCGTCGGCCGCGACACGCGCGCGTCGGGCGTCGAGCTGGAGCAGGCGTTCGCCCGCGGCGTCGTCTCCGTCGGCGGCGACTGCATCCTCGGCGGCGTGCTGCCGACGCCGGCGGTCGCGCTGCTCGCCCTCGACCTCGGCGTCGTCATCTCGGCGTCGCACAACCCGCCCGAGTACAACGGCGTCAAGTTCTTCGACTCGAAGGGGCGGAAGCTCTCGGACCAGTCGGAGGAGCAGATCGAGGAGCTGCTGGTCGCGTCGCCGGGAATCGACCAGGGGCGGATCGAGCATGTCGAGGTCGCGACGGACTCGTACCTGACGCACATCCTCGAGCGCTTCGGCGCCGACCTGAACGGGCTCCGGATCGTCGTCGACTGCGCGAACGGCGCGTACGCCGGACTCGCCCCCACCGCGTTCGAGCGGTGCGGCGCGCAGGTGCACGCGATCGGCGACGCGCCCGACGGCGCGAACATCAACGTCGGCTGCGGCGCGACGGACCTCGAGCTGCTGCAGCGGACCGTGATCGAGCTTGGCTACGACCTCGGTGTTGCGTTCGACGGCGACGGAGACCGCATGCTCGCGGTGGACGAGCGCGGTGCAGTCGTCGACGGCGACCAGATCGTCGCGATCCTCGCGCTCGACCAGCAGGTCGACCAGGTCGCCGTCACCGTGATGACGAACCTCGGCTTCCACGCGCTGATGGCGGAGCACGGCGTCCGCGTGCACACCACCGACGTCGGCGACCGGTACGTCCTCGAAGCGCTGCATCGCGAGAACGCCGTCCTCGGCGGCGAGCAGTCGGGCCACATCATCTTCCTCCGCGACCACGTGACCGGCGACGGGCTCGCCGCCGGCCTCCTTCTCTGCGGCGCGCTCGAAGGGCGGCCGCTGAGCGAGGCGGCGGCCGTGATGCCGCGCTTCCCTCAGGTGAAGGAAAACGTGCGGGTCGTGCAGAAGGAGCTGTCTCCTACGATCGAGACGGAGGTGGAACGGCTGAACGAGGAGCTCGGCGGGAGCGGCCGCGTGCTGGTGCGGCCGTCGGGCACGGAGCCCTTGATCCGCGTGCTGGCGGAGGCGCAGAATCCCTCAGTCGCGCAGGAGGCCTGTGCTAGCATCGCCTCCCTCGTTCGGCGAGAGCTCGGCTGATCCGTCCCGACGAGGGGGCGGAGCCCACAGCCGAGCTTTGCTGTTTCCGGAAACCGCGGAAGGAGGGCCGGAGAAGTGTGCGGGATCATCGGGTACGTCGGGGACCGGCCGTCCAAGCCGCTTCTCCTGCAGGGCCTGAGGCGGCTCGAGTACCGCGGGTACGACTCGGCGGGGATCGCGCTGCTCGAGGACGACGGGCTGCGCTACACGCGCGCCGTCGGCCCGCTCGACAACCTCGTCGCGGCCGCCGGCCCCGACGGATCCACCGCGACCACCGGCCTCGGCCACACGCGCTGGGCGACGCACGGCGCCGTCACAGAGGAGAACGCGCATCCGCTCACCGCCTGCGACGCAGGCAAGCTCGCCATCGTCCTCAACGGGATCGTCGAGAACTACCGGGAGCTCCGCGAGGAGCTCCTCGCGAGCGGGCACTCCTTCACCTCCGAGACCGACGCCGAGACGATCGTGCACCTGCTCGAGGAGGCGTACGACGGCGACCTCGTGAGCGCCGTGCGCGACGTGTTCCCCCGGCTCGAGGGCCACTTCACCTTCGTCGTCATCCACTGCGACCACCCGGGCCACCTCGTCGGCGTGCGCCACCAGACGCCGATGGTCGTCGGCCTCGGCGACGGCGAGAACTTCCTCGCCTCGAACCTGGCGGCGTTCCTCGCGGAGACGCGCCGCGTGCAGTTCCCGAACGACGGCGAGATCGTCTCGATCACGCCGGACGGCGTCGAGATCGTCGACGTGCAGACGGGCGAGCACGTGGAGCACGACGTCGTCGAGATCGACTGGGACGACGACGCGGCCGAGCGGTCCGGCTACGAGACGTTCATGCTGAAGGAGATCTACGAGCAGCCGGAAGGCGTCGCGGAGACGATCGGCGACCGCGTTCGCCACGGCCACCTCGTGCTCGACGGCCTCGGCATGACCGAGGAGGAGCTGAGAGACCTGCGGCGGATCGTGATCGTCGCGTGCGGCACCTCCTACCACGCCGGCGTCGTCGGCCGCTACGCGATCGAGGAATGGGGGCGCGTGCCCGTCGAGCCGGACGTCGCGAGCGAGTGGATCTACCGCAACCCGGTCATCGACCCGGGCACGCTCGTGATCGGCATCTCGCAGTCGGGAGAGACGCGGGACACGATCCAGGCGATGAAGCTCGCGCGCGAGCGCGGTGCGCGCACGGTCGCGATCACGAACATGATGGGTTCGCAGATCACGCGCGAGGTCGACTCCGTCCTGTTCACGCGCACCGGGCTGGAGGTCGGCGTCGCCGCTTCGAAGACGTTCACCGCCCAGGCGGCGCTGCTGTTCCTGATCGGGCTCAAGCTCGCGCAGTGCCGCGGGACGCTGCCGCCGGAGGAGATCGAGTTCATCCTCGACGAGGTCTACGACCTGCCGGAGAAGATGCAGCGGTTCCTCGACGGCGACCACCCGATCGACGAGATCGCGCAGCGGTTTCACGACCGTCCGTTCTTCCTCTACCTCGGCCGCCACATCGGGCTCCCGGTCGCGCTCGAGGGCGCGCTGAAGCTGAAGGAGATCTCGTACATCCCCACGGAGGCGTACTCCGCCGGCGAGATGAAGCACGGCCCGATCGCGCTGCTCGAGGAGGGGACGCCGGTCGTCGTGGTCGCGACGCGGATCCACGTCTACGACAAGATCGTGTCGAACATCCAGGAGACTCGTGCGCGCGGCGCGCACGTGATCGCGATCGCCACGGACGGCAACGAGGACATCCAGCACCACGCCGACGACGTGATCTACGTGCCGAAGTCGCCGGCGTTCATCCAGGCCGCGCTCGCGATCCTGCCGCTGCAGCTGCTCGCCTACCGCATCGCGCGTCTACGCGGCCTGAACGTCGATCAGCCGCGCAACCTGGCGAAGACCGTCACGGTCGAGTAGCTGCGGCGTCCAACGCGGCCGGGTGACACAAGGTCTACCGCCGTGTGGCCGCCACCGCCGTTTCTACGAAGGCGCGGGCCGCCGGCGAGTGGTAGCGGTCGCGGTGGCGCGCGATCGCGATCACGCGGGGCGGCACCTCGTCGCCGAGCTCGCGTACGACGACCCGCGGGTCCGCCTCGTCCACCGTCAGCCGGGGCAGGATCGCGTTCCCGATCCCCGCTGCGACGAGGCCCTGCACGGTCGGGTTGTCGTCCGTCCGGAACGCGAACCGCGGCTCGACCCCGGCGCCGCGCAGCGCGGCCTCGACCGGCTCGAGCGACCGGTCGCTCCGGAACCCGATCAGCGGCTGCGTGCCGATCTCCGCGAGCGACGGAAGGCGGCCCGCTGTTGCGAACGGTGACTCCGCGGCGACCACGAGCACGTACGGGTCGCGCAGGAGCTCGTTCGTCTCGAGCGGCGCGGCGTCCACGGGGAGCAGCACGAAGCCGACGTCGAACTCACCACGCTCGAGCGCGCGCTCGACGTCCTCGTCGTCGAGCTCTCCCAGCACGAGGTCGATGGCCGGCCACGTCGAGCTGAACCTGCGCATCACCTCGGGCAGGACGCGCGCCCCGACCGACTGGAAGGTGCCGACGCGGAGGGTGCCGGCCTCGCCTGACCGCAGGGCGTGCAGGTCGGCCTGCGCCGCCTGGAGCCGCGACATGATCGACTCGGCGTGGCGGAGGAGCAGCCGGCCCGCTTCCGTGAGCGACACCGGCCGGGGGCCGCCCGGCCGCTCCACGAGCCGCTCCCCGACGATCCGCTCCAGCGTCGCGATCTGCTGGCTCACGGCCGACTGCGTGTACCCGAGCCGCGCCGCCGCGCGGCCGAAGGAGCCCTCGGCGGCGAGCGCCTGCAGGGCGGCGAAGTGCCGCAGCTCGACTCCCAGCCATTCATCACGCTTCATGATCAACATCAACATTATCTCCATTTGTGCTGATAGTCCCTGCTCAGGCACGCTTGGCTCATGGCCGGAATCGCCATCCTCGTCGGCTTCGTCGCCGTCTGCGTCCTCGCCGCGTGCTTCGGCAAGGACTCTCGCTTCGACCGTCCCGGTCGGCAGCTCTAGACACACCTGCTACTCAGGTCCCATGTGGATCTGGGACGGGCTCGCGAACGCGCTCCGCATGGCGTGGGAGGTGTGGTGGGCGCTCGTGCTCGGCTTCGCGCTTTCCGGCGTCGTCCAGGCGTGGGTGCCGCGGGAGCGTCTGCGGGCGGCGCTCGGCGGGCGCGGCGTCCGCGAAGCGGCGCTCGCGACCGGGCTCGGCGCCGCTTCGTCGTCGTGCTCGTACGCCGCGATCGCGATCGCGAAGTCGCTGTTCGAGAAGGGCGCCAGCCTCGCGTCCGCGATGGCGTTCCAGTTCGCGTCGACGAACCTCGTGTTCGAGCTCGGGATCGTGCTCTGGCTCTTCGTCGGGTGGCGGTTCACGCTCGCCGAGTTCGTGGGCGGCCTCCTGTTGATCGCGGCGATGTGGCTCGCGCTGCACCTGCTCGTTTCGCGCGAGCGCGAGGAGCAGGTGCGCGTGTTGGCGGCCGAGGCCGACACGGGTCACGTCCATCCGACGGCGGCGTCCGATCTCCCGCTCCGGCGCAAGCTCGTGTCGCTGCAGGCGTGGTCGGACGTCGCCCACAACTTCCGCGGCGACTGGCAGATGCTCTGGAAGGAGATCGGCGCGGGCTTCCTGATCGCCGGCTACGTCTCGCTGCTCCCGCGCGGCTTCTTCAACGGGCTCTTCGTGACGCACGCGGCGAGCCCGCTCAGGCTCCTCGAGAACGTCGTCGTCGGCCCCGTCGTCGCGGCACTCGCCTTCGTCTGCTCGATCGGGAACGTGCCGCTCGCGGCCGTCCTCTGGGCCGGCGGCATCTCCTTCTCGGGCGTGATCGCGTTCCTGTTCGCCGACCTGCTGATCCCGCCGATCGTCGCGTACTACCGCAAGGTGTACGGCGGCCGGTTCGCGGCGCTGCTCGTCGCGGTGATGTTCGGCGCGACCGTTGCCGCGGCGCTTGCGGTCGACGGCCTGTTCTCGCTCGCCGGCCTCGTCCCGTCGCACCGGCCCGCGATCGCGTCGATCGCGGATCGCCCCGTGACGTGGAACTACACGTCGATCCTCGACATCCTCTTCGCGCTCGTGTTCGTGGCGCTGATCGCCCTGACGGTGAGGCGCGGCGCGCGCGACCCCGTCTGCGGGATGACCGTGGACCGGCACGCCGGGAAGCCGACGTCGGTCTACGCCGGCCGGAAGTGGTTCTTCTGCGGCCAGGGTTGCAAGAAGCGCTTCGACGCCGACCCGGCGGCGTTCAGCTCGCGCTCGCGCGCCGCTGCCAGCGCTCCGCCCACGTCTCACGGGTGAGACCCGAGACGATCGCGCGGCGGACGAGCCGGCCGCCGCGGTCGCGGCCGAGGAGATGGACGCGGAGCGGCGTGTCGCCCAGCGGAAGCTCGAGCGACGTGGCATCGGCGGGGAGCTCCGCCGTCTCGCGCACCTCGTAGTCGCTGCGCGGGTCGGGCCGCTCGCTGATCCGGGCCTCCCAGGCCGCGACCTTCGGCTCGCGCGTCCACGCCAGCGCGGTGCCTTCGCCGCGGCGGACGTCCATGTTGCCGGTGACGGTCGGCCGCGTTTTCAGGAGCGGCCGCCGCGACGCGACACGCGCCGCCGGCGCGGGACGTGCGGGTGCGACCGCGGCCCGCGCGCGGTGCACCGCGCCGATGCGCTCGAGCCGCCGCAGCGCGTCGCGCTGGTCGCCGCCGAGGGCGCGGATGCGGTCGCGCAGCTCCTTCCAGTCGGGCGACCCGCCGGCCGCCACCAGGGCGCGTGCCTCGTCGATGATCGCGTCTGCGACGCTCACTCTTCCACCGTACGCCGCAGCCGCTTCGTCTCGCCGCGCCGCCGCTTCTCCTCGAGACGCTGCTCCCGGGCGGCCGCGGGCGGCCTCGTCCGCTTGCGCTTGCGCGGCACGCGGACGGCGGCGCGCAGCTGCTCGACGATCCGGTCCGCTGCGAGCTCGCGGTTCCGGAGCTGCGACCGCTCGTCCTGCGCGACCGCGCGCACGACGGGCCCGAGCTTCGCGAGCACGCGCGCACGCTCTGCGTCCGACAGTCCTGCTGACTCGGCGACGTCGAACAATGCGTCCGCGCGCGTCGACGTCTTCTGCGCGTGCTGCCCGCCCGGGCCGCTCGAGCGCGAGAAGCGGAACGCGATCTCCGACCGAATAGACTCGACGTCCATGGCGGCCATTCTCCTGGACGTCGACGGCGTCCTGCACGTGTCCGGAACGCCCATCGCCGGAGCGGCCGCCGCCGTCCGCCGGCTGCGCGAGCAGGGGCATCGCCTGCGGTTCGTGACGAACTCGACGACCCGCTCGCGCGCGCAGCTCGCGGCCGACCTGCGGGGGATGGGAATCGAGCTCGACGAGAGCGAGCTGCAGACGACGGGCGTCGTCGCCGCGCGTGCGCTCGCCGGCCGCCGCGTGCTGGCGCTGGTGATGCCGGGTCTCCTCGACGACCTCGACGGCCTGCAGCTCGTAGGCATGAACGTCGACGCGGTTCTCATCGGAGGCGCCGACGAGGGCGAGGAGACGGGCCGCATCTTCTCCTACCTCAACCTCAACCGCGCCTTCCACGAGCTCGAAGCGGGCGCCGAGCTCTACTGCCTGCACAAGAACCGCTGGTGGCAGACGGCGGACGGCGCGCGGCTGGACGCGGGCGCGTTCGTCGCCGGCCTCGAATACGCCGCGGAGACGGAGGCGACGGTGCTGGGGAAGCCGTCCACCGCCTACTTCGAGGCCGCGCTGGCGGCGCTCGACGCCGACGCCGCGCTGGCGTGGATGGTCGGCGACGATCTCGAGGGCGACGCCGTCGGCGCGCACAAGCACGGTATCCGGTCGATCCTCGTGCGGACGGGGAAGTTCAGGCCGGACGACGTCGAGCGCTCCTCCGTCCAGCCCGACGGGATCATCTCCTCGATCGCGCAGCTCCCGGACTGGCTCGAAGCGAACGCCTGATGCGCGTGGGGGTGGACCTGATCGAGATCGCGCGGATTCGCCGCGCCCTCGAGCGCCACGGCGACTCGTTCAAGGAGCGCTGCTTCACGGAGGCGGAGCGCGCGTACTGCGACGCGAAGCCGAACCCGCCGCAGCACTACGCGGGGCGCTTCGCGGCGAAGGAGGCCGTCGGGAAGGCGCTCGGCTCCGGCGTCTACTTCACCTGGAAGGAGATCGAGGTCCGCGGGCGTCCGAAGCCCGGCGTGTACCTGAGCGGCCGCACCGCGGCGTGGGCGCAGAGAGTCGGCGCGGCGTCGATCGAGCTCTCGATGACGCACTCGCGCGAGCTCGCCGCCGCGGTGGCGGTCGCGCTGCCCGCATGAGGCTCGAGCCGCTCCTCACGGCCGACGAGACGCGGCGGGCGGAGGAGGCGCACCAGGGGTCGCTGGGCGAGCTGATGGAGCGCGCCGGGACGGCTGTCGCCGATCTCGTCCTGCGCGAGTTCCCCGGCAGCGTCACCGTCGTGTGCGGCAAGGGCAACAACGGCGGCGACGGAAAGGTGTGCGCCCGCGTGCTGCGCGACGCGGGCCGCGAGGTGCGGGTCGTCGACGGGGTCGGCGACCTCGGCGCGCCCGACGTCGTCGTCGACGCACTCCTCGGCATCGGCCTGAGGGACGCGCCGCGCGAGGACGTCGCGCGGATGATCGACCGCGTCAACGCGAGCGGCCGCCCGGTCGTCGCCGTCGACGTCCCGTCGGGCGTCAACGCGTCCACCGGTGAGGTACCCGGCGCCGCCGTCCGCGCCGTGTCGACGGTGACGTTCGGCGCCGCGAAGGTCGGCCTCGCCGTCGCGCCCGGGCGCTTCCACGCCGGGCGCGTCCACGTGGCGCCGATCGGGCTGCGGCCGCGCGAGCACGAGCACGCGCTCGTGCCGGCGTCGGTCCTGCTCGACGTGCCGAGCAAGACCGCGACGTCGACGAAGTACTCCGCCGGCTCCGTCCTCGTCGTCGGCGGCTCGCGCGGCCTCACCGGCGCGCCAATGCTCGCGGCGCTCGCTGCGTTCCGCGCCGACGCCGGGTACGTGGCGGTGGCGGCGCCGGAGTCGACGCTGCCGGTGCTCGAGTCGAGGCTGCTCGAGGCGGTCAAGCGGCCGCTGCCCGAGGACGCGGGCGGCCGGCTGCTGCCGCGCGCCGCCGACGCGATCGTCGAAGCGGCGGAGCGGGCGGACGCGGTCGCGCTGGGGCCCGGCCTCGGACGGAGCGAGGGGACGGTCGAGCTCGTGCGGATCGTGCTCGAGCGCGTCGGCCTGCCGGTCGTGCTCGACGCCGACGCGCTCTGGCAGCTCGCCCCGTTCTCGCGCGCGGCCCCGACCGTGCTGACTCCGCACAGCGGCGAGCTCGCGCGCCTGCTCGGGACGGAGGCACGCGAGGTCGACGCGCACCGGCTCGACACCGTGCGGCGGGCAGCGTCGCGCTACGGCGCGGTCGTGTTGCTGAAGGGCGCCGACACGCTCGTGGCGGCACCCCGCGAAGGCGTCCTCGTCGCCGCCTACGGGACGCCGGCGCTCGCGACCGCCGGCTCGGGCGACGTCCTCACCGGCATCCTCGCCGCGTTCCTGGCGAAGGGCATGGACGCTCGGCTCGCAGCGGCGGCCGCGGCGGTCGCGCACGGCGTCGCCGCGGAGCTCCTCGAGCCGCAACGCGGCGTGGTGGCGTCCGACCTGCTGCCGGCGCTGCAGCGCGCGCTCGCAGGGCACGGTCTCCAGCGCGCACCCCTTCAGTGAGATCGGACGTCCGGATCGACCTCGGCGCGCTGCGGCGCAACGCGCGGACGCTCCTCCGCGCGCTCGACGGCGCCGAGCTGTGGGCGGTGGTCAAGGCCGACGCGTACGGCCACGGCGCGGCCGACTGCGCGGCGGCGGCCCTCGATGCCGGTGCTGCGGCGGTCTGCGTCGCGACGGTCGACGAGGCGCTCGCCCTTCGCGCGCGCGTGCCGGCCGCGCGCCTCGTCGTGCTCGGCCCGGCCGCCGACGAGGAGATCGCCGCCGCGCGCGCGGCGCGCCTCGAGCTCGTCGTCTCCGGCGGTGCGATCCCGGAGGACGTCCCGGTGCACCTGAAGCTAGACACCGGCATGGGACGCTGGGGCACGTCGGAGCTGCCGTCGCCGGCACGCAAGGTCGTCGGCGTGATGACGCACCTCGCGACCGCCGACAGCGACCCCGCGTTCGCGCGCGCCCAGCTGCAGCGGTTCCGGGAGGCGACCGACCACCTCGCGCACCTCCTGCGCCACGCCGCGAACAGCGCCGCCGCGCTGCGGCTGCCCGAGTCGCGCCTCGACGCGGCACGCTGCGGGATCGCGCTCTACGGCCTCTCGCCGTTCGGGACCGACCCTGCGGAGGACGGCCTCGAGCCGGTGCTCGCGTGGCACAGCGAGCTCGCGCTCTGCAAGCGCCTGCGGCCCGGCGACTCGACGGGGTACGGCCGTCGCTTCGTCGCAAGGGATGAGACGTGGGTCGGCATCGTCCCGGTCGGCTACGCCGACGGCTTTCGCCGCGACCTCACCGGAACGCACGTCCTCGTCGAGGGAGAGCGGCGGCGCGTCGTGGGAACGGTCTCGATGGACTCGTTCGCGGTCGAGCTCGACCGCGAGCGGCCCGCGGGAACGGCCGTGACGATCGTCGGCGGGGGGCTGCTGCTGGAGGAGCACGCGCGCGCCGCCGGCACGATCACCTACGAGCTCGCATCGCGCATCGAGACGAGCCCGGAGCGCGCGCGCAGGGTGGTGGTCGAGACGTGACCCACGCCGACCGCCGCGCCGCGCTGCAGGCGGCGCGCGCCGCCGGGCTGCAGGCGCTGCTCGAGGACGTGCTGCCGCTCCGCGGCGACGAGCGCGTGCTCGACGTCGGTGCGGGCGTCGGCGCCTTCGGGTTCGCCGTCGCGCCGCGCGTCGCCGAGGTGGTGGCGGTCGAGCGCGACGAGGAGCTCGCCGCGCCGGCCCGCGCTGACGCGCCGGCGAACGTCAAGGTCGTCGTCGGCGACGGCGAGCACCTCGACCTCGAGCCGTTCTCGTTCGACGTCGCCGCCTGCGTGCGTGTGCTCCACCACACGCCGCGCCCGGAGCTGATGGTCGCGGGGCTCGTGCGGATGACACGGCCGGGCGGCACGATCGTGGTCGCCGACCAGCTCGCGCCGGTCGACCCCCTCGCGGCGTTCGAGCTCAACCGCTTCGAGCGCGCACGCGACCCGTCGACGACGCGGGTCCTGTCCGACGGCGACCTGCGCGGCCTGTTCGACGCGAACGGCCTCGTCCTGCGCCAACAGCGGGTGGTGCGCGAACCACGCGACCTCGAGTCGTACCTCGACCTCGCCGGCTGCGAGGGCCCGGAGCGCGAGCGCGCACGTGCGCTCGTCCCTAGGGGCTACGAAGGCGTCGTCGGCTGGTACGTCCTCTCGCGCTAGCGACCAGTCCCGGCACCAGCGCCTGTGCCCACGCTCCCGGCCGGTACCACCGCGGCACGAATACCTCGCCCTTGCCGGAGTCGACTGCGGCCAAAGCCCGCTCGGCGACGAGCTCGGGCCGTGCGACGAGCCCGTAGAGCGGGCGGGGGATGCGGCCGCGCTGCGGGAAGCCCGGCGTCTCGACGAATCCCGGATTCACCGTGTGCACTGCGATGCCGCGCGGCGCGAGCTCGACCGCGAGCGACCGCGAGAAGGCGAGCTGCGCGTGCTTCGACGCCGAGTACGGACCTCCGGCGACGGTCCCCGCGACGGAGACGACGTTCACGACGTGGGAGCCGCGCCCGAGGCCGGGCAGGAACGCAAGGGTCGTCCATACCGAGCCGAGGTAGTTGACGCGCGTCACCTCCTCGATCCGCTCCGGCGTCGCCGTCAGGAACGAACCTCGGGCGGGGATCCCGGCGTTGTTGACGAGCAGGTCGATCACCGGGTGGCGTTCCAGCACACGCGCGGCTACCGCGTCGACCTCGTGCCGGTCGCCGACGTCGCACGCCTCGTGCTCGTGGGCGCCCGACCTCGAGCGGGAGAGGCCGACCACATGGGTTCGGCGCGCTGCGAGCGCGCGCACGAGCGCCGCGCCGATGCCCGACGAGGCGCCGGTGACGACCGCTACCCGCAGACCCTGACGAGCTGGGTCGCGGCCGCGGTGCGACCCGCGGCGTCCGTGACGGTCGCGACCAGCCGGTGGCGCCCCGCCGTCAGCTTCGTCGTCCGCCACGCGTGGGAGTAGACACCGGAGCGGCCCGACCTGTCGACTCCGATCCTCCTGCCGTCGACGGCGAAGGCGACGCCGCGCACCTTGCTCGTCGACTCCGCGACGACGAGCAGCTCGTCGCGAGCGCGCACGCACGCGCGCGCGGCGGGTGCGATCCAGGACACGGTCGGCCCGTTCACCACGGTCAGTCGCACGCGCTCGAAGGTCGTGTTCGGGTAGATCTGGTCGCCGAAGGTGTTGATGTTCTTCGCCTCCTGGTAGTCGGAGGCCCGGAGCGTGAGGGGTGTCCGGCCGGCGCTGAACGCGGGCGCGGCGCGCGGGATGCCGAAGACGGCGAGGCCGGTGCCGGGGTCGTAGGCGGACGCCCCCACGAGCGCGTGGTCGTAGTTGATGACGAGCGACAGCGGGTCGACCCCCGACTGCGCGTCGACCGCCTGCGCGACGACCAGCGGGCGGCCGGCGCTGATGCGCGTGGTCAGGATCCGCACCGCCGGGCCGGTCAGGTCGTCGACCCAGGCGTTCAGCAGGTACCTCCCCTTCTGCGAACGGCCGGTGAACGGATCGGCGCGCGAGTCGACGGCGACGTAGAACGTCTGCAGCCTCGGGAACTGGACGCCGGCCGCACCGATGTCGAGGTTCGAGTCGAACGTGAGCGGGTTGACGTCGGTCGGGATGCCGGCGTACCCCTGGACGTCGTTCTCGTCCTTCGACCCGAGCACGAACGGGTCGACGACGGCGCCCGCCGTCTCGGCCAGCACCGAGACGCCGAAGTTGACGATCGGGCGGTCGACGGTGAAGGAGTACAGCGTCTCGGAGCCGTCCTCGTTCATCGGCGCGCCGACGTACCCCGGCGGCGGCCCGAACGGCTCCGCCGGGCAGCAGTAGACGGAGACGCGGTTCGGCCCCTTCGCCGTGTCGCCCACCTGGAGCTTCGAGAGCGGAACGTCCGGGACGTTCGCGAGCGCCGGCCGCTCGACGAGGAACGCGTACGGGATCCGGCGCACGACGCCGTCGCCCGTCACGGTGACGAAGCCGTAGTTCTCGCCGGTGGCGGCGTCGGCCGCCGCGGTGACCGTTACCGGAACGCCGACGAAGCCGCCGGGCGCGACCGAGACCGTCGGCGGCACGTCGATCACGACGCCGTTCGTCTGCGCCTGCGGCGCGACCGAGACCGTCCAGGTGCCCGCGCCGTCGCCGGCGTCGGCGATCGTGAACAGCAGCGACTTCCGCTGCGCGCCGTGCGACACGTCGATACGCTGGAACGAGAGCGACTCGGGGTCGGTGAAGATCTTCGGGTCGTCGGCTGCGAGGACGTTCGTGAGCCCCGCTCCCTCGAGCAGCACCGACGCCTCCTGCGTGCGCGCGGTGTCCTGCCAGGCGGGGCCGGCGGTCGACATCAGCGCCGACTTCACCTCGGGCGCCGTCCAGCTCGGATGCCGCTCCAGGAGCAGGGCGGCCGCGCCGGCGACGTGCGGCGTCGCCATCGACGTGCCCGCGAACACGGAGAAGGTCGAGCCGGTCGTGAGCGGCGGCGTCGACGAGAGCACGTCGAGGCCCGGCGCGGCGATGTCGGGCTTCAGGAACCAGCCGAAGTCGGTCGGGCCGGCGGACGAGAAGCTGGTGATGATCCCGCTGCGTCCCGTCGGGATCTCCTCGATGCCGCTCGACACGCGGATGGTCGCCTGGCCGCCGTTCTGCGCCATGTACGCGCGGAGCTGCGCGCCGTCGAGGTCGGCGATCATCCCGGCCGGGATCTGGAGGCGGATCGGGATCGGGTTCGCCTCGCCGAACCGGTTGTCGACGAGGATGATCCCGATCGCGCCGCCGAGCTGCGCGCGCGCCGCCTTCGACGCGAAGGTGCAGTCGCCGCGCGAGACGAGCAGGATCTTCCCCTTCACCGACCCGCTCGGCAGCGTCCCGATCGCGGTGTTCGGCTCGCTCGCCGATCCGCACAGGTGCGACTCGACGGGCTTGCCGTCGGTGCCCATGATCGACGAGACGTCGACGATCGTCTGGTCCGCCGTCGCCCACGCCGTCGGCAGCTTCGCGCCGCCGGCGCCCTGGATCGGCACGGCGCCCAGCGCCGGCGGCCCGTTCACGACCGAGAGGGCCGGCGCGAAGACGTGCGCGTTCGAGGTCGCGGCCACCGAGATCGCGTCGGGCGCCACGCCCGGCGACCCTGCCGTCCCGAAGCCGAAGTCCTCGCGGTCGTTGCCCGCCGCGACGACGGGGACGACTCCCGCCAGCGAGACGTTGTGGATCGTCTCGAACATCGCGTCGTTCGCGGGATCGGTCTGCGGGCCGCCGCCCGAGAAGTTGATGACGTTCATCCCGTCGGCGACCGCGGCCTCGAACGCGGCGACGATCTCCGGCGTGTTCGCCTCGTGCCCGAGCGGCGTCGGGACCGTGAAGACGCGGTAGTTCCCGATCCACGCCTTCGGCGCGACGCCCGAGAGGTTCGCCACCGCGGGATGGTCGAGCCCCGCGGGCGCGTTGGTCCCCTCGTCGCCGGCGGCGATGCCTGCGACGTGCGTCCCGTGCGGCTCCGTCGGATCGAACGCGTCGGTGCTGTGGCGGTCGCGGGGGTATCCGGGGAAGACCTTCGCGACGATCACCTTCGGCGTCGTCAGCTTGCCGTCGCCCTTCGGGAAGCCCGGCGGGTACTGGAACCCGGCCGGGTTCAGGAAGGGGCTCGTCGGGTCGACGCCGGTGTCGACGACCGCGATCTTGATGCCCTGACCCTTGTCTCCCGTCGCCGCCTCGAGCTCGGGAGCGTGGATGACCGACGGGCCACGGTCCATGGTCGAGAAGTACGAGAGGCTCGGGTACACCTTCGTGACGCCGCGCACGCGCAGCAGCCGCGGCAGCGAGCGCTCCGGGAGCTGCACCGCGAAGCCGTCCAGCACGATGCCGTAACGCTCCTGGACCTGCGCCTGCGGGATCGCTTGCCGGACGGCCGCGGCCACCGCGTTCTGGCGCGCACGCAGCCCCGCGAGGTAGGCCTGAGCCGACGCGGTGTGCACGTTCAGCCGCTGCGTCACCGCTGCGGACGCGAGCGCGCGGTCGGCGTTCCAGGCCGCGAGCGGCGGCGACGCGAGCCGCACGATCACGCGCGTAAGGCCGCGGCTCTGGCCGCGCGGGATGACGAGGTCGCCTGCGCGCACCCGGCCGAGCCCGGCCTCGCGGGTCTCGCGCCGAATCGGTGTGAGCTTCGCCGAAGCGGCGGCGGTGACGACGAGCGCGGCCGCCGCGGTCAGGAGCACGGAACGGCGCAAGGTCCCGCACAGTATCCGAAGGCGGTTAGCATCGCCTGCGATGTTCGCCGGCAAGCGCGCACTCGTCCTCGGCGTCGCGAACCGGCGCTCGATCGCGTGGGCGATCGCGCGCCGGCTCGCCGAAGGCGGCGCGCAGATCGCGTTCACGTTCCAGGGAGAGCGCATCGAGAAGAACGTGCGTGAGCTGGCGGAGTCCGTGTCGAGCCCGCTCGTGACGGAGCTCGACGTCCGCGAGGACGCCGCGATCGAGCGCGTGTTCTCGGAGACGGCGTCGGTGTTCGGTGGGCAGCTCGACATCCTCGTTCACTCCGTCGCGTTCGCGGCCGCCGAGGACCTCGAGGGACGCTTCACCGATACGCCCCGCGACCGGTTCTGGATGGCGCTCGACGTCAGCGCGTACTCATTGGTCGCGACGGCGCGCGCCGCCGAGCCGCTGCTGGAGGCCGCAGGTGGCGGGTCGATCGTGACGATGACGTACCTCGGCGGCGAGCGCGCCGTGCCGCACTACAACGTGATGGGGGTGGCGAAGGCGACGCTCGACTCGTCGGTGAAGTACCTCGCGTGGGACCTCGGGCAGAAGAACATCCGCGTGAACGCCATCTCGGCGGGGCCGGTGCGCACGCTCGCCGCCCGCTCGATCGCAGGCTTTCCGACGATGGAGTCGATCGTCGAGGAGCGGGCGCCGCTCCATCGCCACATCGACGCCGACGACGTCGGCGCGGCGGCGGCGTTCCTGCTCTCGGACGACGCCCGCAACGTGACGGGTACGACGCTGTACGTCGACAGCGGGTACCACTCGATGGGCATGTGAGGCACGTTCGATCGCTTCTGCGTAGCAGAACTGCTACCTTGCTCCGGTGACGATCATTCCGCAGAAGGAGCTCCGCAACAACGTCAGCGACGTGCTCAGACGGGCGGAGGCCGGCGAGGAGTTCACGATCACGGTCGCGGGCCGGCCGGTCGCCGGGCTTGGACCGGTCGCTCGCCGTCACTGGGTCGGCTACGACAGGATCCGAGAGATATTCGCCGGGCCGGCTGATCCAGCCTGGAGAACGGACGTCGAGCTGTTGGACGGCGTCGTCGGAGATCCCTGGCGGGGCTGACGCGCGCGGTCCTCGACACGAGTGTCCTGGTCGCCACCGACGTGGGACGCCTCGAAGGCGACCTTGCCGTAAGCGTTGCCTCGCTTGCGGAGCTGCACTTCGGGGCCCTCGTCACGGACGACGAGCCGATCCGGGCGGAGCGGCTGCGCCGATTGGCGCTCGTCGAGCATCTATTCGACGCGCTTCCGATCGACGTGAGCGTCGCCCGCAGCTACGGCCACCTCGCGGCCACCGCCGCCCGCGCCGGCCGAAGGCCCCGCTCGCGGGTGATGGATCTGTTGATCGCTGCGACCGCGCACGCGCACGACGCGGTCCTCTACTCGCGAAACCCCCGCGACCTGCGGGCCGTCGAGCACCTGCTCGAGATCCGACCCGTCTGACCCCGTGGCCTTCCGGCTCGCTCCCGCGCGTCGCCCGGCCGTGAGCGACGGCGCGATGATCGCGACCAGCCACGTGCTCGCGACGCGCGCGGGCGTTCGCATCTTCGAGCTCGGGGGGAACGCCGCCGACGCGGTGCTCGCGGCCGCCGCCGTGCTGTGCGTCGTCGAGCCGATGTCGACCGGCGTCGGCGGCGACGCGTTCGCGCTCGTCTGGCACGACGGCCGGGTCGCAGGGCTGGACGCCGCGGGTCCCGCACCGGCGGACGCCGCGCCCACCGCGCCGGTCGCCGAGGCGGGGCCGCGGTCGGTCACCGTTCCGGGCGCGGTCGCCGGCTGGGCCGAGCTCGCCGAGCGGTTCGGGCGCCTCGGGCTCGACCGGTGCCTCGCCGACGCGATCGACGTGGCGGCGCGCGGCGCCCCGGTCGCTCCGCGCGCCGCCTCGGCGTGGACGGCGGGCACCCCGTGCCCTCCCGAGCTCGGCCCGCGCGCGCCGAACGTCGGCGACCGCGTCGCCTTCCCCGAGCTCGCCGCGACGCTCCGCCGCATCGCGGAGGACGGGCCCGCTGCCGTGTACTCGGGTGCCGTGGCGCGGGCGATCGCGTCCGCTTCCTGGCTGACCGAGGGCGACCTCGAGCGGTATGCGCCGCGCTGGGTCGAGCCGCTCCGCCGGCGCTATCGCGACGCCGAGGTCCTCGAGCTGCCGCCGCCCACGCAGGGCGTGGCCGCGCTCGAGGGCCTCGGGCTGCTGGAGCTCGGCTCGCCCGACCTGGCATCGCAGGTGGAGTGCGTGGCGCTCGCGCTGGAGGACGCGTTCGCGTACGTGCGCGACGGCGCCGACGTCGCGTTCCTGATCGACGACGCTGCCCTGCGGCGCCGCCGCGCGGCGCGCACCGCCGCTGTGGGCGGCGGGACCGACGACACCGTCTACCTCTGCGCCGTCGACGGCGACGGCCTCGCCGTCTCGTTCATCCAGAGCCTCTATCAGTCGTTCGGCTCGGGCGTCGTCGCGCCCGAGACCGGCATCGTCCTGCAGAACCGCGGCGCGTGCTTCGCCGTCGACGGCGCCGTCACACCGGGCCGCCGTCCGTACCACACGATCATCCCGGGGCTTCTCCTCCGCGGCACGGAGCTGCTCGGGCTGTTCGGCGTCGTCGGCGGGTTCATGCAGGCGCAGGCGCACGTCCAGCTCGTCTCGGGGCTCGTCGACGAGGGGCTGGACCCCCAGGCGGCGCTCGACCGCCCGCGCTTTCGCCTCGAGGGCGGGGCGGTTCGCCTGGAGGAGGGGCTCTGGGATCGCGCGGACGAGCTGCAGCGGCTCGGGCACCGCGTCGAGCGGGCGACGGAGCCGCTCCAGTTCGGCGCCGGGCAGGCGATCGTCCGGCGCGGCGGCGTGCTCTACGGCGGCACCGATGCGCGCGCCGACGGCGCCGTCGGCGTGGCGTGACCGCGCTTCCCGCGGTCAGGCGATCTCGGCGACGAGCGACTCCACGTTCACGGCGTACACCTTGACCGGAACGCTCTTGCCCTTCACCTGCAGCTCGCCGTGCGGCTCCACGGCGATCTCGCGGTCGAGCCCGTTGCGCGTGTGCTCGTCGATCAGGATCGGGCGGCCGAGCTGCTTCGTGTGCGCCTCGAGGCGCGCGGCGACGTTGACCGTGTCGCCGACGCAGGTGTACGTCGCGCGCTGCTGCGTGCCCGTGTAACCCGCGACGACCTTCCCCGAGGCGATGCCGACGCCGATCTGGATCTGCACCTTGTCGCGCGCAGCCTGCTCGTCGTTGAAGAGGCGGATCAGCTCGACCATCTGGCAGGCGGCGAGCACCGCTCGCTGCCGGTGGTCGTCGCGCGGCAGGGGGGCTCCGAAGATCGCCATCAGGCCGTCGCCGACCATCTGGTTCACGATCCCGCCTTCGCCGCCGATCGCGTCCATCATCAGCGTGTAGTAGTCGTTCAGGAGCTCGATCGTCTCCGACGGCTCGCGCGCTTCCGCGATCGACGTGAACGAGCGGATGTCGCAGAACAGCGCGGTCGCGTCGACGTGCTTGCCGCCGAGCGAGAACCCGGAGGTGAGGAGGTCGTCCGCCACCTCCTTCGTCGCGAACTTGCTGATCAGCTCGCGCTGCTGGTCGCGCAGCCGCTTCTTCTCGAGGCTCGCGCTGATGCGAGCGTTCAGCAGGACCGGGTTGATCGGCTTCGTCAGGTAGTCCTCGGCGCCCATCTCGACGCACTTGACGACGCTGTCGAGCTCGTCGAGCGCCGACGTCACGATCACCGGGATGTCGCGCAGGCGCGGGTCGAGCTTCATCTCGGCGAGCACTCCGTACCCGTCGAGCTCGGGCATCACGACGTCCAGCAGGAGCAGGTCGAAGTGGTCGCGGCGCAGAAGGTCGAGCGCGTCGCGGCCGTGCTCGGCGAACACGACCGTGTGACCCTGGCGCTCGACGCCGCGGCCGAGGAGGAGCCGGTTCACGCGGTTGTCGTCGGCGATCAGGATCGTCCCCGGCGCGGCGCCGGCTGCGCTCAACGCGGAACCCCCGGACGCAGTGCCGCGAGTGCGTTCTCGAGCGTCTCGTACTCCTGCTCGATGCGCGCGACGACGCCCGCCGCTCCGTCGAGGCGGCCCTCCCTGGCGCGCTGCTCGAGCTCGCGGCACAGCTCGGTGAACTCGCCCGCCCCGAGCGTGGCGCCGTTCGACTTCAGCGTGTGCGCCGCGCGCCGGAGCTCGTCGGTGCCGTGGTCGTCGAGCGAGCGTCTGAGCGTCGCGAGCAAGTTCGGCGCGTCCGCCAGGAACGCGTCGATCACCTCGGTCAGGAACTCGTCGCCGCCGAGGTCTCGGAGTGTGGAGAGGGCGCCTTCGTCGAGACGGCCGTCGGCGGGCGCTCCCGTGACCGGTCTCGCCCGGTCCAGCGCCTCGGCCAGCTCGTCGGGCCGGATCGGCTTCGCCACGTAGTCGTCCATGCCCGCCGCGAAGCACGCCTCCCGGTCCTCCGGGAGCGCGTTCGCCGTCATCGCGATGATGCGCGGCCGGGTCTCGGGCGGCCAGCGGTCGCAGATCCGGCGGGACGCGTCGAGCCCGTCGAGCTCCGGCATCTGCACGTCCATCAGCACCACGTCGTAGCGCTGCCGCTCGAGCGCCTCGAGCGCCTCGACCCCGTTCCAGGCGACGTCGGCGCGATACCCGAGGCGATCGAGGAGCCGGAGCGCGACCTTCTGGTTCACCGCGTTGTCCTCGGCGAGCAGGATGCGCAGCGGCGACGCCGCCGGCTTGGCTTCCGCGACGGGCTCGCCGGGCTCCGGCTCCGGCAGGTGCTCCGCGAGCGCCTTCACGAGCGCGTTGTAGAGCTGCGAGGCCCTGACGGGCTTCGCGAGCTGCACCTCGAACGCCCCCGACGACTGGGCCTGCGGCAGCCGCCCGAGCGAGGTCAGGAGGACGAGCGGGAGCTCGCGCGCGTCGCGGTGCTTCCGGATCGCGTGCGCGAGGGTGAGCCCGTCCATCTCCGGCATCATCATGTCGAGCACCGCGACGTCGAACTTCTCGCCCCGCTCGATCGACGCCAGCGCCTCGACGGGCGACGCGATCGCCACCGGCTCCATGCGCCAGGCGCGCGCGTGCCGCGTGACGATCTCGCGATTCGTCGCGTTGTCGTCCACGACGAGCACCCGCTTGCCTTCGAGCTGGGGCGCGTCGCCTTCCTCGATCCGGGCCGGCACCTTCGCCTCCTTCGCCGTCAGCTCGATGTGGAACGTCGAGCCCTCGCCTTCCGTGCTCTCGACCCACATCGCGCCGCCCATCAGCTCGACGAGCCGCTTCGAGATGGCGAGCCCGAGCCCGGTGCCGCCGTACCGGCGCGTCGTGGACGTGTCGACCTGGCTGAAGGACGTGAACAGCCGGCCCATCCGGTCCTCCGGGATCCCGATGCCGGTGTCGCGGACGGCGACGTGCAGCCGGCAGGCGTTCTTCTGCGCCGGCTCGGCGTCGACGGTGACGACGACCTCGCCCTGCTCGGTGAACTTGACGGCGTTCGAGAGCAGGTTGAGCAGGACCTGCCGCAGGCGCGCTGCGTCGCCGACGATTCCCGCCGGCGCGCCCTCGTCGACGAGCAGCCCCAGCTCGATCTCCTTCTCCCATGCGCGCGGCGCGACGATCTCCAGCGCTCCCTCGATGCACTCGCGGATGTCGACGGGCTCCTTCTCCAGCTCGAGCTTGCCGGCCTCGATCTTGGAGTAGTCGAGGATGTCGTCGATCACGTGCAGGAGCGCGTCGCCGCTCGACCGGACGACCTCGGCGAACTCGCGCTGCTCGGGCGTCAGGTCGGTGTCGAGCAGGAGGCCGGTCATCCCGATGACGGCGTTCATCGGCGTCCGGATCTCGTGGCTCATGGTGGCGAGGAACGCGCTCTTCGCCTGCGTCGCCGCCTCCGCCTCCTCGCGTGCGCGCTGCAGCTCGGTGATGTCGTGGTAGATCGCGTAGAAGCCGACGTGCTCGCCGTCGAAGTGGAGCGGAACGAGCATCAGCTCGACGTCGACGAGCGTGCCGTCCTTGCGCTCGCGCTGCGCGATGCGCTGCGCGCGCCCGTACTCGAGCGCCTCGCGCGTGAGCTCGCGGCCTTCCTCCCGATGCCCCTGGTGGAAGACGAGGTCGTCGATCGTGTGGCCCAGCGCCTCGTCCGCCGAGTACCCGAAGAGCTCGGCGGCCGCGGGGTTCCACCCCGTGACGCGCTCGTCCGCGTCCATCACGACGACCGCGACGGGGCTGACGCCGACGAGCGACTCGAAGAACTGCTTCTGGCGGCGGATCTCGGCGTGCGTGCGCGCGTTCTGGATCGCGACGCCGACGTTCGCCGCGATCGTCGCGAGCAAGCCGGTCTCCGCCTCGCCGAAGCGACCCTCCTCGTGGATGCTCTGCACGCTGATCACCCCGATCGCGAGCTCGCCGACGAGGATCGGGACGCCCAGGTACGAGCGCGACGGCGTCCCGACGCCTGCCCGCCCCTCGTACTGCTCCGCCCGGTTGAGCAGGAGCGGCTCGCGCGACTCGAGAATCTGCGAGGTGAGGCCCTCGCCGTACCGGAGCGGAGGCTCCTGCCGGCGCTCTCCGGCCTCGTGGTAGTAGACGAAGTCGATGCGCCCAGCCGCCGCGTCGTGCAGCGCGACGTATGCGATGTCGGCGCCGAACGTCTCGCGCACCCGCTCGCCGACCAGCTCGATCAGCGCGTCGAGCTCGAGCTGCGAGGCGAGCGCCTGCCCGACGCGGTTGACCGTCGCGAGCTCGGCTACGCGCTGCCGCGTCTCGTGGACGAGTCGCGCGTTGTCGAGCGCGACGCTGAGGCTGCCCGCGAGCGTGGTCAGCAGCCGTTCGTCCGCCTGCGTGAAGGCGTGAGTCCTGTCGACGTTCTGGAGCGACACGACTCCGGTCGCGCGCCCTCCGACGAGGAGGGGGACGAAGAGGGCCGACTTGATCGGCTCACCGCTCAGCACGTACGGGTTGCCGTAGCGCTCCGCGACCTCCGGCACCGAGTCCTCGATCATCAGCGGCTCCCGCGTCTCCATCACGTGCTTCCGGAAGCCGATCAGCGGAATCGGGGCCTCCTCCAGCCGCTCGCCGCGCTCGATCACGTACGGGAACGTGAGGACCTCGGCCTGCTCGTCGTAGACGGAGATGCTCACGACCTGCGCGTCGAAGACCTCCTGCAGCTTGTCGCCGACGAGGTCGTAGATCGCCTGCGGGTCGAGCTCGCCGGCGATCGCGGCCTGGACGCTGTTGATGAGCGCGAGCTCGGCGTTCCGCTGGCGCGTCTCGTGCACCAGCCGCGCGTTCTCGAGCGCGACGCTGAGGCTGCCGGCGAGCGTGGTCAGCAGGCGCTGGTCAGCGTCGCTGAAGGCGTGCGTCCTGTCGAGGTTCTGGAGCGAGATCACGCCCGTCGCGCGGCCGCTGACGATGAGCGGGACGAAGAGATCCGACTTCGCCGGCTCGCCCGTCAGCACATACGGGTTGCCGTAGCGCTCCGACTCCTCGGGTGTGACCTCCGGGACCATCAGCGGCTCCCTCGTCTCCATGACGTGCTTGCGGAAGCCGATCAGCGGGATCGGCTCGTCGGGGAACCGGATGCCGCGCTCGATCGCGTACGGGAAGTGGATCAGGCCCGACGGCTCGTCGTAGATGCCGATGTCCACCACCTGCGCGTCGAAGACCTCCTGGATCCGGTCGCCGACGAGGTCGTAGATCGCCTGCGCGTCGAGCTCTCCCGCGATCGCGGCCTGGACGCTGTTGATCAGCGCCAGCTCGGCGTTCCGCTGCTGCGTCTCCTGCACGAGGCGGGCGTTCTCGAGCGCCGCGCTGATGCCGCCGGCGAGCGTCATGAGCAGGCGCTGGTCGGAGTCGCTGAACGCGTGCTCTCGGTCGACGTTCTGCAGCGAGATCACGCCCGACGGACGGCCGCCGGTGAAGAGCGGGACGAACAGAACGGATTTCGGCACCTCGCCGACGAGCGACATCGGGTTCCCGTACCGCTCCGCCGCCTCGGTGACGTTCTCGTTGACGAGCAGCGGCTGCCCCGTCTCGAGCACGTGCTTGCGGAACCCGACCACCGGCATCGGCTCGACGGCGAAGCGCTCGCCACGCTCCACCAGGTACGGGAAGCTGAGGAGGCCGCTCGCCTCGTCGTAGGCCGAGATGCTGACCGCCTGCGCGTCGTAGACCTCGGCGACCTTCTCGCCGACGATCTCGTAGATGGCCTGCGGGTCGAGCTGTCCGGCAACCGCGGACTGGACGGTGTTGATGAGCGCGAGCTCGGCGTTCCGCTGCCGCGTCTCGTGGACGAGTCGCGCGTTCTCGAGCGCGACGCTGAGGCTCTGCGCGAGTGTCTCGAGCAGCTGCTGGTCGGACGCCGCGAACGCGTGCTCGCGGTCGATGTTCTGCAGCGAGATCACGCCGGTCGCCTTGCCGCCGGCGACGAGCGGCACGTACAGGACCGACTTCGGCATCTCGCCCTGCAACACCGGGTTGCCGTACCTCTCCGCTGCGCCTGCGACGTCCTCGTCGAGCAGGAGCGTCTCGCGCGTCTCGATCACGTGCCGCCGGAACCCGATCAGCTCGATCGGCTCGTCGGGGAAGCGGACGCCGCGCTCGATCGTGTACGGGAAGTGCAGGAGCGCGGTCGCCTCGTCGTAGATGCCGATGTCGACGACCTGCGCGTCGAAGACCTCCTGGAGCTTGTCCCCGACGACGTCGTAGATCGCCTGCAGCTCGAGCTCGCCGGCGAGCGCCTCCTGCACGCTGTTGATGAGCGCGAGCTCTGCGTTGCGCTGCCGCGTCTCCTCGATGGCGCGCGCGCGCGAGAGGGCTGCGCCGACGTGCTGCCCCACGAACGCGAGGAGCTCCTTGTCCTGCTCCGTGTACTGGACGTCCTTCGTGTACGACTGCACGACGAGGACGCCGACGGTCCGCCCCTCGGCCTTGAGCGGCACGCCGAGCCATGTCGCCTCGGCGCTCGTCACGCCGAGGAGCGCGACCTCGCCCGCGTCGATCAGCTCGAAGATCCGAGCCGACGTGAGGAGCTGCGGCTCGCCGGTGCGGAGGACATACGCGGTCGTGCCGCGCGCTTCCCCGGTGCCGAGCGCGTCCCAGCGGTTCGGGGCCGGAGGGTCCAAGTCCGACTCGTCGACGTAGTACGGGTAGCTGATGAGCTGCCGCTCCTCGTCGTAGAGCGCGATGTAGAAGTTCTCGGCGTACATCAGCTCGCCCACGACGGAGTGGACCGCCCGGTAGAACTCCTGCATGTTCTGCGCGGCGCTCGCCAGCTCCGCGATCCGGAAGAGGGCGCGCTGAACCTGCTCGGACGATGGGGCCGGCATCGCCGCTCCAGTATCCGTGGCTGCGGCCCGAAGGTCTAGATCAGGTACCAGGTACCGGTGGGTACCTGGTACCGGGCTCTACGCGAACGGCTTGGTGACCATGTCGAGCACGACGAGCATCAGGACGGCGACGTCGAAGCGCGCGATCAGCATGATGCGGTCGATCAGCGCCAGCGTCTCCGGATGCGTCGGCCCCTTCTCGGCCGCCGCGGCGTCGATCTTCTTCGCCATCGGCGAGAGGAGGGCCACGCCGACGACGAACGTCGTGGCGTAGCCGACGAGGCCCGCCACGATCCAGAAGTGCCCCCACCCGAGGTCGGTGTTGATCATCATCGCGATCCCCATCAGGAACGTGACGAGCCCGACGGGTGCGAACACCTTCTCGCCCATGAAGGCCGCCTGCTTGGCGACGGTGACGATCCCTTCCGGATCGCGCGCGTTCTGCGCCCGGATCGCGTGGATCATGATCGACACGCCGCCGCCGACCCAGATCACGGCGAACAGGACGTGGACGGCTTTGAAGAGCGAGTACCAGTTGTTCGGCAGGAAGGTCGAGCTCGAGAACGCGAAGATCAGGCCGACGATTACGACGCCGGCGAGGATTGCGTACGTGAGCGTGTTCGAACGGCGCGCGTCGGCGACGGCACCGGTGGCAGGTGTGTCCATGACCTGATCGAAACAGGTCAGGGCGTTGCTTTCAAGGCACGCGCTGCGGCGAGCCACTCGTCCACGTCCGGCACCTCACCCGACTCGTACGCCCAGGCGTTCCGGATCGTCCCGTCCTCGCCGACGAGGAAGGCGGCTCGCCTCGCGACGTCGCGGAGGCCCCGGTGCTCGAATGCGATCTGGAAGCCGTGAACGGCCTCCGCGTTGAAGTCGGACAGCAGGCCGAAGTTCAGATCGAGCGCCTGCGTCCACGCGACGTGCGTCCACGGGGAGTCGCGCGAGATGCCGACCGGCTGCACCCCGGCCTCGTCGAACTCGGCTCTCCTGTCACGCAGGAGCTCCATCTCGTTCGTTCAGGTCGAGGACCAGTCGAAGAGGTAGAAAACGAGCAGCTTCGGCCCGTCCTCGAGCAGCTCGGCGAACGTGACGGCCTCGTTCGGACCGAGGAAGACCGTCGCCTCGGGGACGCGTGCGCCTGCTTCGAGCACGGCTCGACTCTAACCCGGGCAGCACCACCGGCCGCCGATCTCGGCAGAGCCGGCGAACTGCGAGCGGATGTTGGCGACCGCGTGCGCGGCCGAGCCGTGGAGGAACACCCACTGGTCGGCCGCCGGCCACTCGACGACCAGCCACCGCCCGTCGGGCGACCACGCGACGTCGCCGAAGCTGCCCGGGCCGGCGAGCACCAGGCGGCCGTGGCCCGGGCGGTCGACGTCGACGACGTACACCTCGCTGCGCCCGCCGCTCCGCACCCGCACGGCGAGCCGGTGCGAGCGCGGCGCGAAAGAGCCGGGCAGGAACCGCGCGCCGAGCATCGAGATCGTCCGCCGCTCCCGCCCGTTCCCGTCGAGGACGACGATGGCGCCGCGCGAGACGACGGCGAGGTACCGGCCGTCGCCCGACCACTCGAGCGCGGTCGGAGCGACCCAGACGCGGCGGCGCCAGACGAGCGGGCCGTCGTCGTGGCGGAGCACGACCGCGCCGTCCGCCACGTAGGCGAGCGTGTGCAGGCGCGCGGGATCCCAGGCCGCCGGCACGGCGCCGCCGCGGCGGTCGAGCAGGTGGTCGCCCGTGCCGTCGCCCCCCACCACGCGCAGCCCGCCGGGCGTGTCATAGGCGATCCGCGTGTCCGTCAGCGTCCCCTCCCAGCGCGGCGCGCGCGGGTGGCGGCGGGCGAGCGACCAGCGGAGCTGCCCCGTCGGCGTCAGCGCGGCCAGCTCGGTCGGCGTGGTGGCGACGACGTAGAGGCCGTGCGGCGACCACTGGGCGTCGGAGTAGTCCCCGAGGTTGCGCTTGAGCCCGTTCGGCTGGACGACGAAGACGCGGCCATCCGAGACGACGAGGAGCCGGCCGCTGCCCGGCAGCGAGAACAGAGCCGGCGCCGCGTGCTCGACGCCGACCGCCTCGCGCACCTGCCGGAACACGGCGCGGCCGGAAGGGGAGAGCGCCGCTCCGACCAGGACGGCCGCGGCCGCGACCGCTGCGGCCGGCACGAGCCGCGACCGCGCCCGGCGAGGGGCGGTCGGCGGCCGCTCCTCGTACGCGCGGCGCACGACCTCCCAGGCGCGATCCTCGGGAGTCACGACACCGTCCCCTTCATCCGGTCGAGGCCGCGACGGAGGCGCGAGTTGACGGTCCCGCGCGGCAGCCCGAGGAGCTCCGCGATCTCGCCGGGCGTGTACTCGAGCACGTAGCGGAGGACGATCACCGCCCGGTGCTCCGCCGGCAGGTCCGCGATCCGCGCGAACGCTTCCCCGTCGGGCTCGGGGACGGCCGGCGCGGGCAGGTGCTCTCCCAGCTCGACCTCGGCGCGGAGGCGGCGCGCGCGCGTCCAGTCGATCGCGCGGTTGACGACGATGCGGTGGAGCCACGGCCCGAACGGCCGGCGGCGGTCGAAGCGGTCGAGGTTGCGGACTGCGGCGAGGAACGCCTCCTGCGCGATGTCCTCGGCGGCCGCGGCGTCGCCGGTGACGAGCCGCGCGGCGCGGTAGGCCCGGGGCCAGTGCTCGCGGAAGAGCCGCTCGAGGTCCTCGACCGATCCTCTCTGGGCACCGCGGATCCAGGCGCGCTCCGCCACACGAGAGCCGTACGAGCGCGGGACCTCGCGAGGTCCCGCCGCCGTATCGTCGGTATGCGACGCCTCGCGCTGCTGCTCGTCCTCTGCGCGCTCGCGCTCCCGGCCTCGTCGCGCGCCGCCGCCTGCTCTCCGCTGAACTGCGCGCCGAGCCAGTTCGCGCTCGCCCACGGCACGATGCTCGCCGTTCGCGGCGACGCCTACAAGCCGCTGCGCGTGATCGACCTGCGGAGCGGCCGGACGCTGTGGCGGCTGCCGCCGGGAGTCGTGACGGGCGACGTGCTCGTGCACGCGGACGGCGACCTCGTGACCTGGTTCGACGCGGCGCGGGGGCCGCGGATCGGCGACGCGATCCTGCAGCAGCACGCGCGGTACTCGCTCGTCGGGACGTCGCAGGACGCGCAGACGGCGGTGCTCGCGCGCACACAGCACGGCTCGACGACCTTCGCCCTCGTCACCCGGACGGACCAGCGGCTCGTGCGGCTCGCCGGCCGCGAGTGGCAGTTCGACGCGCTGAACGGCCGCTACCTGTACCTGATCCGGACGCTGGAGTACGGCTACCAGGTCCGCCTCTACGACCTCGCGACGGACACGCTGCGGCGGCAGCCGCTCAAGGACCCGCACGAGAGCGCGCTCATCCAGGGCATCCCGTTCGCGCGTGCGTCGTCGCCCGACGGGCGGTACCTGTTCACGCTCTACGTCGGCTCGAACGGAAACGCGATGGTGCACGAGCTCGACACCGCCGCCGGCTCCGCCCATTGCGTCGACCTGCCCGGCGACGGCGACTTCAACGCCGCGATCACGTGGGCGCTCGTCCCGGACGCGAACGGCGGCACGTTGTGGGCGGTCAGCGTCGGCTACGGCCGCGTCGTCGCCGTCGACGTCGCGGCGCACGCCGTGCGGTCGCGCTACTCGTTCCAGCGCGCGACGTGGACGTCGAACGCCGGCGTCGCGGCGCTCGCGCCCGACGGGGAGCACATCGCGGTGACCGACGCGCAACACACCTGGTTCGTGAACCTCGCCGACGGGAGGGTGCGCCGCGGCCCGAGCCACGTCGCGATCGCGCTCGGCTTCTCGCCCGACGACCGCCGGCTCTGGGTGGTCGGCGAGCGGAGCCGCGTCAGCGCGCTGCCGGTGCGCTGGGCGCGCTGACGGCGGCCTCGGTCGCCTCGGCGATCTCGCGGACGACCTCGACGATGTCGCGGTTCGCGTTCCACACGCGGAGCTGCCGGTCGGACCCGTTGCCGCGCGCCAGGATCTCGCGCACCCCTTCCAGCTCCCGCTCCGACCCGAGCTCGCGCGCGTGCGGCTCGACGTCGCGCAGCGTCCGGCGGACCAGCTGTGCAACGGGGACGCGGTTGCGGCGACCGGTCGCGAGGTCCATCACCGGCGCCTCCAGGCCGTAGCGCGCCGCGAGCCACTTGTTCTCGGTGGTCAGCAGCCGGTGCCAGCTCGGGATCTCCTTCCCGGCGTCGTAGAGCTCGCAGTACATCTTCACGATCGCCTGGAAGTACGCCGTGATCGCGATCACGTCCTCGAGCCGCGTCACGGCGTCGCAGACGCGCATCTCGAGCGTCCCGAGCCGCGGGTGCGGCCTGATGTCCCACCAGATGTGCGTGTAGTCGGCGATGCAGCCGGTGCGCTCGAGCTGGCCGACCACCTCGGCGTAGTCGGCGTAGTCCTTGAACCGCGGCGGCGGGCCCGAGCGCGGGAACGCCGCGAACACCATCTGCCTGCTCGACGAGAGGCCGGTCGGCTCGCCGCGCCAGAACGGCGACGACGCGGAGAGCGCGAGCATCTGCGGCAGGTGCACCAGCAGGCCGTTCATCACCTGGATCGCCTTCTCGGGATCGTCGACGGCGACGTGCATGTGCATCCCGAAGATCAGCTCGCGCCGGGCGACGTACTGCAGCTGGTCGACCAGGTTCCGGTAGCGGTCGCGCGCGGTGATCCGCTGGCGCTCGAACAGCGAGAAGGGGTGCGTGCCCGCCGAGCCGAAGCGGCACCCCTGGTTGCGCGCGATCTCGGCGACGTACCCGCGGAGCTGCGCGAGCGACCGCATCACGTCCGACGGCGTCCGGCACACCGGCGTCGTGACCTCGAGCACCGACTGCATCAGCTCGGCGTTGATCCGCGCCTCGTGCTCGCCGCGCTCGACCGCGGCCAGCACCGAGTCGATGTGCTGCACGAGGTCCCACGTCTCCGGGTCGAGCAGCATGTACTCCTCCTCGACGCCGAGCGTGTACGGGTCGCCTTGCCCGAACGAGTGGTCGAGGACGCTGGCCTCGCCGACGCGCTCCGCGACCGATCCCTTGCCCGTGATCGAGGACGGGTAGATCTGCTTCACGGCGGAAGTATCACCGCTTCCGCTTCGATCTCGACCAGCCAGCGCGGGTCGAGGAGCGCGACGACGACGCCCGTCGTGGCCGGTCGCACGTGCGCGAACGCCTCGGCGTGCGCGCGGCCGACGTCGTCGATCAGCGAGGCGTCCGTGACGTAGATGCGCGTCCGGACGACGTCTTCCATGCGTGCGCCCGCCTCGCGGAGCGCCCGCTCGATTCGCTCGAGGCAGACGCGCGCCTGCTCGTACGGCCCTGAAGGCGGGTCGGCGTCGTCCTGCATGATCGGCGCCGTACCCGAGACGCAGACGCGGTCGCCGACCCGCACCGCCCGCGAGTAGCCGAAGCGCGCCTCGAGCGACGTGCCGCTGGATAACGTTCTGCGTTCCATGCGTCGCTAGTCTCGCCGCTCGTGGACGCGCTGCGCCAGGTCGACGCATGGCACTGCGACCACGCGGCCGTGGCCGTCACCGGCGCGGCCGAGGCCTCGTACGGCGAGACGGCGCGGCGGTTCCCGTGGGCGTCGGTGACGAAGCTGGCGACTGCCGTCGCGATGCTGGTCGCGGCCGAGGAGGGCATCGTCGACCTCGACGAGCCGGCCGGGCCGCCGGGCTCGACGTTCCGGCACCTGCTCGCGCACGCGTCGGGGCTGCCGTTCGAGCGCGGCGCGCCGATCGCGCGGCCTGGCACGCGGCGCGTGTACTCGAACTACGGCTTCGAGGTCGCGGCGGGCCTCGTCGAGGAGCGCGCGGAGATGCCGTTCGCGGAGTACTTCGCGCACGTCTGGCGAGGGACGTCCGCCGTGCTGCGGGGCTCGGCGGGCTCGGGCGCCGAAGGAACGCTCGACGACCTCCTCGTCGTCGCCCGCGAGCTGCGGGAGCCGACGCGTGTGGCGCGCGAGACGCTCGACGAGGCGCGAACCGTCCAGTTCCCGGGCCTCGCCGGCGTGCTGCCCGGCTTCGGCCGTCAGGACCCGAACGACTGGGGGCTCGGCCTCGAGCTTCGCGATGCGAAGTCGCCGCACTGGACCGGCACGCGCAACTCGTCCGCCACGTACGGGCACTTCGGCCGGAGCGGGACGCTCCTCTGGGTCGACCCCGAGGCGGACGTCGCGCTCGCGTGCCTCACGGACCGCGCCTTCGGCGAGTGGGCAGCGGCGGCGTGGCCGCGGCTCGCCGACTCAGTGCTCGAGGAACTCGAGCAGTAGCGCGTTCAGCTCGTCCGGCGCGTCGAGGCCCACGAGATGCCCCGCCCCCGGCACGGTGACGAGCTCCGCGTGCGGGATCTCCTCGGCGAGATGTAGCGCGATGGCGCGAAAGTCGGCCTTGTCGTCCTCGCCGACGACGACGAGCGCCGGAATCCCGAGAGACGCCAGGGGCGACAGCTCCGGCCATCGCACCTCCGGCTCCTCGTGCGCGGACTGCAGCTCGAAGGCCCGCCTCTGCTGCGGCCGCACCTCGTCGTGGTGCTCCGGCCGCACCCAGAAGTCGTGGTTCACCTGCGTCGCGCGCTCCAGGTCGCCGTCGTCGAACGCCCACTCCGCGACCATCCCGCCGAACGAGTTGCCGACGAGCGCGGCCGGCAGGTACGAGGCGACGGTCTCCACGTACGAGAACGGCTCCGTGGGGAGCGGCGTTCGGCCCCAGCCGGGGAGGTCGGGCGCGACGACCTCGAAACGCGGCGAGAGCGCGTCCACCTGGCGCCGCCACAGGCGCGAGTCGCCGAGCGCCGAGTGGAGGAGGACGACTCTGGTCATCTCGCCGGCAGCAGGATACGGAGCGCGCGCGGCTCGATCCGGAACTCGAGCGGCGTGGCCAGCACCTCCGGCTCGCCGTCGACGGCGGCCGAGAGCCGGTGCGAGCCGGCGTCGATCCGCAGGCTCTCGCAGCTGCGCTCGGCCCATCCCGACCGCAGCACTCCCGTCGCCGCGTAGACGTGGAGCAGGCCCTCGTCGAGCCGCGCGCGCTCGCCGAGCGAAAGGACGCTCAGCTCGTAGCGGTTGTTCGCGACCAGCACGACATGCGCGCGCACCGGCACGCCGTCGAGCGTGATCGTCGTCTCGCGGTGGCTCGCGACGGCGGCGAGGGCGCGGACGCGCGCGAGCGCGTTGCGGCGGCGCCGGTGGTGCTCGCGGCGATGCACGAGGCCTGCGTACACGCCGAGCGACACGTTGTTGAGGAAGACGCGGTCGTTCACGCGTCCGACGTCGATCCGGCGCTCGACCCCGCCGTCGAACGCCGCCAGCGCGGCCGCCGGGTCGCGGCGGTCCAGCCCGAGATCCCGGGCGAAGTGGTTGCGCGTCCCGTACGGGACGCAGACGAGCGGCAGCCCGCGCTCGATCGCCACGGCCGCGACGGCCGCCAGGGAGCCGTCGCCACCCGCCATCCCGAGAACGCCGGCGTCGGAAGTCCGGGCGACCTCGCCGGCGTCCTCGTCCGGCGCGAGCGCGTGGGTCGCGATCCCGCGCGCCGCCGCGGCCTCGAGGAGCGCGTCCGAGCCCCCGTTCCCGGACCGCGGGTTCACGAGCAGGAGCGGTGGGCTTTCCCTGCCCGGAAGATGGGCCGAACGGCTCATGCGCGACGTCCGGCGCACCGCCGATCATCCTGACATGGACGACCGCGGCATCCTCCACCGCATCGAGGACGACCTCTGCGAGACGTGGGTCGAGGACCTGGCGGCGCACGGCGTGCAGTCGATCGAGGCGTATCTGGCGAAGCACCTCGCCTTCCTGACGTACCTCGACGACGCATCTTCCTAGTTTCGAGCCGCGAGCGGCGGGAACCCGGCCCGCGTGGCCGAGTTCAAGCCGACCTACCTCGTTCGGGGGTTGCCGGGGCATCCGCTCCATCCTCCACTGACCGACGCCACCATCGGTGCGTACACGTTCGCGACCGTCGCCGCGATCCTGTCCGAGGCGGGGGTGGCCGAGCACGGCTTCGCCCAGGCGTGGTGGCTCGGGCTGGTGGTCGCCCTCGTGTCGACCGTCCTGACGGCGGCCGCCGGGCTTCTCGACTGGCTCACGATCACGTGGGGGAGCGAGCTCTGGAAGACCGCGACCGCGCATGCGCTCGCGAACGTCACCGCCGGCGTCCTCTTCCTGCTCGCGGCGGTGTTCGGGCACGGCGGTTACGTCGACCGCTCCGTCACGACCGGGGGGTTCGTCCTGACGCTGCTCGGCTTCGTCGTCCTGGCCGTCGGCGGCTGGCTCGGCGGCGCGATCACGTACGTGCACGGGATGCGCGTGCTGAGCCTCGTCGATGAGCCGGCGGCGAAGGCCGCGGCGCCGGTCCCGTCGGACGAGAAGGTCGCGGCCGCGAAGGGTTGACGGGGGCTACGCCTCCGCCAGCCCCAGAGCCCTCTCGAGCGAGCCCTTGGGCATCGCCCCTACGGCCGACGCCTGCGGCTGCCCGTTCTCGAACAGCACCATGAACGGGATCGACGCCACGCCGTAGCGCTGCGCGAGGTCCTGGTGCTCGTCGATGTTCACCTTGACGAGCTTCACCTGATGCTCGTCGGCGATCCGGTCGAGGACGGGCGACACCGCATGACACGGCCCGCACCACTCGGCCCAGAAGTCGACGATCACCTTGCCGTCTTCCTGCAGGACCTCGATCTCGAACGTCTCGCTGGTTGCAATGGTCGCCACTGTCTTCCTTTCGGTCAGTCGTTCTCCAGGATCAAAACGCGCGAGCGGGGTCGGTTCTTCCCGCTCGCTACTCTCACCAAGCCATGTTCACGCCGCTGCCGGACAAGCCGGATCATCCCGCGCTCGAGCTGGAGATGCTGGATGTCTGGGAGCGGGAGCGGACGTTCGAGCAGCTCCGCGAGCGGAACCGCGGCGGCCCCAAGTGGTCGTTCATCGACGGCCCGGTGACGGCGAACAGGTTCTCGCTCGGCGTCCACACGGCGTGGGGGCGGACGCTGAAGGACGTCTTCCAGCGCTACAAGGCGCTGCGCGGCTTCGACCAGCGCTACCAGAACGGCTTCGACTGCCAGGGGCTCTGGATCGAGGTGGGTGTCGAGCGGTCGCTCGGGCTGAACTCGAAGCGCGAGATCGAGGACTTCGGCCTCGAGGAGTTCGCCCGCCGCTGCCGCGACGTCGTCGTCCGCTCGTCGGAGGCGCTGACCCGCGGCTCGATCCGCCTCGGCCAGTGGATGGACTGGGGGAACGACTACTTCACGTTCAGCGACACGAACATCGAGTACATCTGGAAGTTCCTCAGGCTCGTCCACGCGCGCGGCTGGCTCTACGTCGGCCACCGGTCGACCGAGTGGTGCCCGCGCTGCGGGACGTCGCTGTCGCAGCACGAGCTGTCGCAGGCCGGCGTCTACCAGGAGCGCGCCGACCCCTCGCTCTTCGTCCGCTTCCCGCTGCTCGACCGCGAGGGAGAGCACGTCGTCGTCTGGACGACGACGCCGTGGACGCTGCCGGCGAACGTCGCGGCGGCGGTGCATCCCGACGAGGAGTACGGACGGCGCGAGAACGGCGAGTGGGTGGCCGTCAAGCTCTTCCCGGACGACGCCTTCGCCGAGCGGCGTCCCGGGCGCGAGCTCGTCGGCTGGCGCTACCGCGGGCCGTTCGACGACCTGCCGCCGGCGTCGCAGGTCGAGCATCGCGTGATCCGGTGGGAGGACGTGACGATGGACCAGGGGACGGGCGTCGTGCACATCGCGCCCGGCTGCGGCGCCGAGGACTTCGAGCTGGCGAGGCTGCACGAGCTGCCCGTCCTCACGCCCGTGGACGAGGCCGGCCGCTTCTACGACGACTACGGCTGGCTCCACGGGCTCTCGACGACCGACGCCGCCGACCAGATCACCGGCCGCCTCGGCGAGACCGGCTTCCTCGTCTCGTCCGGTCTCTACTCGCACCCGTACCCGCACTGCTGGCGGTGCGACACGCCGCTCATCTTCCGGCTCTCGGACGACTGGTTCATCTCGGTCGACGAGGTCCGGCCGAAGCTGCTCGAGGAGAACGCGAAGGTCCACTGGGTGCCCGAGTACATGGGCAAGCGCATGGACGACTGGCTCCGCAACATGGGCGACTGGAACATCTCCCGCCGCCGCTACTACGGGCTGCCGCTGCCGTTCTACCCGTGCGCCTGCGGCCACCTGAACGTGATCGGGTCGAAGACGGAGCTCCGCGAGCGCGCCGTCGAGGGGATGGAGCAGCTCGAGGAGCTGCGCCGCCCGTGGATCGACCGCGTGCCGATTCGCTGCGAGCAGTGCGGCGAGCGCGTGACGCGGATCCCCGAGGTGGGCGACGTCTGGCTCGACGCCGGCATCGTCCCGTTCTCGACGCTCGGCTGGGAGAACCCCGAATGGGTCCAGCAGGGGTATGCGACCGGTGCTGCGCGCGGCCTGACGGGCGCCGACCTACCCGACCACGCGTACTGGGAGCAGTGGTTCCCCGCCGACTGGGTCTCGGAGATGCGCGAGCAGATCCGGCTCTGGTTCTACTCGCAGTTCTTCATGTCGGTCGTGCTCGTCGGAGAGTCGCCGTACCGCCGCGTGCTCGCGTACGAGAAGATGCTCGACGAGCACGGACGCGAGATGCACGCGTCGTGGGGGAACACCATCCCCGCGGAGGAGGCGTTCTCGCAGATGGGCGCGGACGTGATGCGGTGGCAGTACTGCTCGCAGCCTCCCGACCGCAACCTGCTCTTCGGGTACGGCCCGGCGCACGAGATCAAGCGCCGCCTCCTCACGTTCTGGAACTCGGTGAGGTTCTTCGTCGACTACTCGAACATCGAGGGCTTCGAGCCCGCGTGGGAGCAGCTCGAGCCCGGCGTCCCGCTGCGCCCGCTCGACCGGTGGCTCGTCGAGCGCACGAGGCAGCTCGTCGCCGACGCCGAAGCGGCGTACGAGGCCACCCTGACCGTCGACGTCGTGCGTGCGTTCGACGCGTTCGTCGACGATGTCTCGAACTGGTACATCCGGCGCTCGCGCCGCCGCTTCTACTCGTTCGACGAGGCGGCGTTCCGCACGCTCTGGTACGCGCTCGTGCAGGCGCTGCGCGCCGTGGCCCCGATCATGCCGTTCCTCTCCGACCACCTCTGGCGGAACCTCGTGCGCGACGGGCCCGCGTCCGTCCACCTCGCGCCGTGGCCCGAGGCGGCGGCGCCCGACCGCACGCTGCTCGAGGAGATCGCCGAGGTGCGCCGCGTCGTCGAGCTCGGCCGGCAGGCGCGCTCGGCCTCGCGCCTGAAGCTCCGCCAGCCGCTTCGGCGGCTCGTCGTCGCGGGCGCGTCGCCGTCGGCCGAGGCCCATGCCGCCGAGATCGGCGACGAGCTGCGCGTCAAGGAGGTGCAGTTCGCCGCAGTCGAAGCGTCCCACGTGCGCGTGAAGCCGAACCTGCCGAAGCTCGGCCCGAAGCTCGGCCCGAAGCTGCGCGAGGTGCGCGAGGCGCTCGCCGCCGGCGAGTTCACCGAGCTCGAGGACGGACGGTTCCAGGTCAACGGCGTCGTCCTCGAAGCCGACGAGGTGCTCGTCGAGCGGGTCGGCCGCGAAGGCTGGTCCGTTGCCACCGACGGCGTCCTCACGGCCGCGATCGACACGGCGCTCGACGACGATCTGCGTCTCGAGGGCCGGCTGCTCGACCGGGTCCACGAGGTGAACGTCCTCCGCAAGGAGAGCGGCCTCGCGATCACCGACCGCATCCGCCTCTGGCTCCCCGACGCGGAGCTGGTCGAGCGCTACCGCGACCGGATCGCGGAAGAGACGCTCGCGACGGAGCTGCACGAAGGACCGCTCCGCGTCGAGAAGGCGTGAGCCGCGTCAGTTTTGCCGCTCGGCGAGCGCGAGCTCGCGGCGCAGCTCGACCGGGAGGCGGAACTCGACGTCCTCCTCGACGAGCCGGTACGGCTCGATGTCGTCGACACCGCGTGCGCGAAACCATTCGCACACCCGCTGGACGAGCTTCTCCGGTGCCGACGCGCCGCTCGTGATCCCGACCACCTCGACACCGTCGGTCCACGACTCGTCGATCTCGCTCTCGTCGTCGATCAGGTACGCCGAGATGCCGCCCGCGCGCGCGACCTCGACGAGGCGGTTCGAGTTCGACGAGTTGCGAGACCCGATCACGAGCAGCAGGTCGATCTCCGCGAGCATCTCCTTCACCGCCCACTGGCGGTTGGAGGTCGCGTAGCAGATGTCCTCCTTCTTCGGCGCGCGGATCTCGGGGAACCGCGCGCGGAGCGCGGCGATGATCTCGGCCGTCTCGTCGACCGACAAGGTGGTCTGCGTGATGTACGCCAGCTTCGTCCCAGCGGGGAACTCGAGCCGCTCGACGTCGCCGGACGACTCGACGAGCACGATCCGGTCCGGCGCCTCGCCCATCGTGCCGATCACCTCCTCGTGGCCGCCGTGGCCGATCAGCACGATCGTGTAGCCGTCGGCCGCGTACCGCCGCGCCTGCACGTGCACCTTCGTCACGAGCGGGCAGGTGGCGTCGATCGTGCTGAGCCGGCGCGCTGCGGCGTTGTCGTAGACGGCCGGCGCGACGCCGTGCGCGGAGAAGACGACCGTGGCGCCCTCCGGCACCTCGGTCTCCTCGTCGACGAAGATCGCCCCCAGCGCCTCCAGGTCGCGGACGACGTGCAGGTTGTGGACGATCTGCTTCCGGACGTACACCGGCCGGCCGTAGAGCGAGAGCGCCTTCTCGACCGTCTCGACCGCGCGCTCGACCCCGGCGCAGTAGCCGCGGGGCGACGCGAGCAGCACCTTCCGCACCACGGCGCCAGGGTAGACGGTGTCAGACACTCTTGGTGTCTGACACCGGGAACCGACACGAAGAAGCCCGCTGCTCGGGGGGTCGTCGCAGCGGGCTTCTGTCGTGATCGCTCACCGCGGCATGGCCAGGAACGCGCGCCGCGGTTCGCATCGCCCAGTGCGCGGGACGCTACCGACGCGCGTTCGCGTCCGGAATAGGCCGAGCGGCCCATCTTTGAAAGAAGGGCGCGTACGCATCCCGCGGAATACCATTCGAGCACCTCGGACGGGGGAGCCCAGTGAGCGACGCAACCCAGGCGGTCCTCTTCAACGGCTTGCCGCTGCTGCTCCTCGCCGCCGCGTACGCGGCGGTGACCGGCGCCGTGCTGCCGGTGCTGTGGCGCGACCGCGCGACGGCGCACCCGCTCGACTGGGCGATCGTGCTGGTGTTCCCGGGGATCGCGATCGCGGCCGGGATCTTCGGGGTGCTCGTGATCCACGAGCGGCGGCCGTTCGGCGGCCACACGTGGATCTCGTTCGCCGCCTCGCTCGTCGCGCTCGCCCCGGTCGTGCCGATCCTCCTCCGGTGGCGTGAGCGGGCATTCGTCGCACGCGGCGTGAGCCGCTCCCTGGACGCCGAGGAGCGCGCGTCGACGCGCGATCGCGAGATCGCGGCCGTCTCGCAGATCTCCGCCGCGCTGGCCCGTGCGCGCTCGCCGCTCGAGGTCGCGCGCCCGTTGACGGCCCACGTCGCGCGGCTGCTCGGGGTCGGCTTCGTCGGAATCGCCGTCGTCGACGACGACGGGGCGGAAGCCGAGGGTCTCTACGCGCTCGCGCACGGCGAGGAAGCGGGATGGTGGACGGGCATCCGGACCGACCTACGCCACGAGCCGTCCGGCATCGCGAGCGCGTACTTCGACGCGGCGCCCGTGACCGTCTACGACGTGTCGAGCTCGCCGCTCGTGAGCGCGCGGCTGGCGAAGCTCGTCGGTGCCTACAGCGGCGCCTGGGTCCCGATGATCGCGGAGGAGCGCGTCGTCGCCGTACTCGCGCTCGCGTCGACCGACGACAAGCGCACGTTCGCGAACGACGAGCTGTCGCTGTTGCAGGCGGTCGCCGCCGAGGGCGCGCTGGCGCTCGAGCGGCTGCGTTCGGCCAGCGCGCTCTCCGACGCGCTTCAGCGCGAGCAACGTGCGGCGGAGATCGTCCGCCGCGTGCGCGCGGAGCTCGAGCCCGACGACGTCGTGCGCGTCGCGCGCGACGAGCTTCGTGCTGCGTTGAGGCTCGACGCCGTCGCCGTCGACGTCTCCGGCGGCGAGGCGGTCGTCGACGCGCGGCGGGCTCTCCCGCTGACGAGCGACGAGCAGCACCTCGTCGAGACGGTGCGGTACGAGGTCGGCGCGGCCGTGCGCACGGCGGGGCTCCTCGCCGAGAACCGCCGCCGGCTGGCGCAGCAGGCGGCGCTGCTTCACGCAGCACAGGTGGTGACGAGCGAGCTCGAGCTCGACGCCGTTCTCGACCGGCTCGTGGAGGAGGTGACGAAGCTGCTGGACGCAGACGCGGCCGACTGCTACCTCCTCGACCGCGAGCGGAACGTCCTCCGCTGCGCGGCGGTGTACGGGCTCTCGCCGGAGCTCGTGGGGTTCGAGTTCACGCCGGAGCACGGCGTGGCGGGCGCGGCGATCGTCGCGATGCGCCCCGTCGCCGTCGACGACTACCAGACGATCGCGGCGCCGGTACCGAACACCGCGTACGAGGGCTTCTCGCGCGCCCTCGTGGCGCCGATGGTCTGGTCGGGCGAGACGCTGGGCGTGATCGGCGTCGGCGTGCACAACGCGTCGCGGTCCTTCGACGACCGCGACGAGGAGCTGCTCGACGCGTTCGCGTCCCTCGCGTCGCTCGCCCTCCGCAACGCCGAGAGCTTCGAAGAGCGCTCGCGCCAGGCGCGCGTGCAGCGCGGCTTCTACCGCATCGCGTCGCTGCTCGGGGAGCCGCTGTCGTTGGCGGAGGCGTACGACGCGGCCGCGCAGGCCGCCGCCGAGGCGCTCGGCGCGGACTTCGCGGCCGTCGTCGCCCAGGGCGCCGGCGGCCTCGCGGTCGTCGGCGGCTACGAGCTGCCGCCGGAGGTGCGCGGGCTGCCGATCGCGCGCGCGCTCCTCGACGCGGCCGAGGACGGGCACGTTCTCGCTGCGCCTTCGGTCGCCGGCGACGAGCGCTTCGCCGAGGCGTGGCCGGACGTGCCGTTCGCGTCGCTGCTCGCGATCCCGGTGCGCGAGCAGGCCGGGCTCGTGCTCGTCTTCTTCAGCGAGGAGCGCAGGTTCGTCCGCGACGACCTCGAGCTCGCGCAGCATCTCGCGGGCGCGGCACGAGGCGCTCTCGAGCGGAGCCGGTTGTTCGAGGGGGAACGGACGGCGCGCTCGCTCTCGCAGCAGCTGGCGCGCACGGGCAGCCTGCTCGCCACCGAGCTGGACCCGGCCGCCGTGCTCGAGGCGGTCGTGTCGGAGGCCGCGGAGCTCCTGCACGCGGACGCGGCGGCGCTCGCGTCGCAGGACGAGGACGAGCTCGTGATCACGGCGGCCGTCGGAGACGGGGCCGACGAGGCGCTCGGCGTGCGTACGTCTGCGACGGCGTGGCCCGCGGGGGACGTCGTGCAGTCGCGGGCGCCGGTGGCCTACGACGACGCGACGCAGCACGAGACGCTCGCGGAGTCGGACGTCTTCCTCGCGGCCGGTCACGTCGCCTACCTCGGCGTCCCGCTCCGCGCCCGCGAGGGCGGCACCCACGGTGTCCTGTCGGTGTACACGCGCAACGCGCGCGCGTGGCGCGACGAGGAGATCGAGGCGCTGGTCGCGCTCGCGGCGAACGCGTCCGTGGCGCTGACGAACGCCGAGCTGTACCAGCGCGTCGCGCTCGAGCGCGAGCAGAGCGTCGCGATCCTCGCGAACATCGCCGACGGGATCGTCGCGGTGGACCGCGACGGCCACGTCGTGCTGTGGAACCGAGCAGCCGAGGAGATCACCGGCGTCCCGGCAGTCGAGGCGATCGGACGCACGCCGTCGCAGGTTCTGCAGCGCGAGCTCCAGTCGGAGCTCGGAGGGACGAACCGGCTCGTCGCGATCTCGCGCGGCGGCGAGGACGTCTGGCTGTCGCTCTCGGAGGCGGTCATGCGCGACCCGAGCGGCGCGGTGGCGGGTCGTATCTTCGCCTTCCGTGACATCTCGGCCGAGCACGCCGTGGAGCAGATGAAGTCCGACTTCGTCTCGACCGTCTCGCTCGAGCTGCGCACGCCGCTGACGTCGATCTACGGGTTCGCGCAGACGCTGCTCCGCGACGACGTCGCGTTCTCCGACATCGAGCGCAAGACGTTCCTCGAGTTCATCGCGCGCGAGTCGGAGCGCCTGACGACGATCGTCGACGCGCTCCTCAACGCGGCCCGCCTCGACACCGGCGACCTCGCGGTGTCGCTCGAGCCGACCGACGTCGCTGCGGTCGTCGCCGACGTCGCCGCGAACGCCTCCGCGTCGCCGAACGGTCACCGGTTCGTCACCGAGGTGAACGGCGACGACTGCCGCGCGCAGGCGGACCCGGAGAAGCTCCGACAGGTCCTCGACCAGCTCGTGTCGAACGCCGTCAAGTACTCGCCGGAAGGCGGGACGGTGACGATCTCGGCGACGCGGCGCGCTGACGCAGTCGAGGTCGCGGTCGCGGACGAGGGCGTCGGGATCCCGCCGTCGGAGCGCGACCGGATCTTCTCGAAGTTCTACAAGGCGGGCGGCGGGCCCGGGACCGGGCTGGGCCTGTTCATCGCGCGCGGGCTCGTGCGGGAGATGGGCGGCCGGATGTGGGTGGAGTCGCAGGAGGGCACCGGCTCGCGCTTCGCGTTCGAGCTTCCGCCCGCGGAGGATGTGTGAGGTTCCCCGCCTGCGAGGGATAAGAGGGCGAATGGGAACGAACGCGACGCGTGTTCTCGTCATCGACGACGAGGCGCCGATCCGCTTGCTCTGCCGCGTGAACCTCGAGGCGGAGGGGATGGACGTGCTCGAGGCCGCCGACGGCCCGAGCGGGCTCGAGAAGGCACGCGCCGAGACGCCCGACGTCGTCCTCCTGGACGTGATGATGCCCGGCCTCGACGGCTGGCGCGTCGCAGAGGAGCTGCTCGACGACCCGCGCACGGAGTCGATCCCGATCGTCTTCCTGACGGCGCGTGCGGAGCTGCGCGACCGCGCGCGCGGCATCGATCTCGGCGGCGTCGACTACGTGACGAAGCCGTTCAACCCCGTCGAGCTCGCGCCGCTCGTCCGCGACCTCCTCGACCGGGTCGCGCGCGGCGAGCGGGACGCGCTGCGTCGCGAGAAGCTCACCGAGCTCCGCGCGCTCCTCGACCGCGAATGAGCGCTCAGCGCGCCGTCTGAGCGAGCGCGATCGCGGCGAGCACGACCGCTGCGCCGACGAGCTGCAGGCCGTCGAGGGACTCCTTCAACCACGCCCAGCCGACGAGCGCGCCGACGACCGGCTCGAGCATCGCGACGATCCCGGCCGTGGTCGCGCTGATGTGCCGCAGCGCGCTCACGAGCAGGAAGAACGGCACGATCGTGCCGAGCACGACCATCCAGAGGGCGAGCAGCCAGACCGGCAGGTGGTGCGACGCGAGGCTGCCGCCGAGGCTCGCCTGGGCGGTGAGGGCGCTGCGCGGGAACGACCACCACGGGACGACGATCGCCCAGAAGAGCGATGCGAAGAGGAAGCCCCACGCGAGCAGCGAGACGGCGTCGCGCCCGCCGACGACGTGCTCGGCGAGCAGGACGTACAGCGCGTACGTGAACGCGCCGCCGAGCGCGAACAGCAGTCCGGCGGTCGAGAGCGACGCGCCGCCGAACACGTTCACGATCAGCGCGAGCCCTGCGAGCGCGAGGGCCAGCGCGACCCAGAGCCGCCGGCGCACGGCGGTGTGCTGGACGAACCGCGCCCAGAGCGCGACGAGGAGCGGCGCGAGGTACTGGACGAGCAGCGCGATCCCGATCGCCAGGCGGTGGATCGCCAGGAAGTAGAAGAACTGCACGAACGCGAGACCGCCCATGCCGAACGCGACCAGGTACGGGAGCTCGCGCCGCGTCAGGCGGAGCCGCCCCGGCGCCGTCGCCGCGAGGATCGCCACCAGGCCGGCGGCGGCGCCGAGCGAGCGCACCTGCGCCAGACGCTCCGACGAGAGACCGGCTGCGAGGATCGTCTTCGAGACGCCGCCGTTCACGCCCCAGAGGACTGCGGCGACCGCAGCCATCAGGTAGCCGAGCCTCGGACGCCTGCGGCGTGCGGGCTCGACGGGAAAGGCTGCTTCGCTCACGGGCGGTATGCATACCGTTCGCCGGCGTCGCCTCGACGTGCGGGCGCGCGCCTACACTGCGGGCACGGGACGTAGCTCAGCCTGGTCAGAGCGCCGCCTTTGGGAGGCGGAAGCCGTCGGTTCGAATCCGACCGTCCCGACTCGAAGAGCGGTCAGAGAAGCCAGTCGCCGCCGCGAAGGATCGGTACCGCTTCGCCCGACGTGCTGACTCCGTCGACCTCGAGGTCGCTCGAGCCGATCATGAAGTCGGTGTGGATCGACGAGTGGTTGACACCGCGCGCCGAGCGCTCGTCGGGGCCCAGCTCGCCCGCCCACGGCACCGCCTGCACGACGGCGGCGCCCAGCGCGATGTGCGACGAGGCGTTCTCGTCGAACAGCGTGTCGTAGAAGACGATCCCGGTCTCACCGACGGCCGAACGCCCGTCGACGAGGGCGACCTCGCCGAGCCGGGCAGCGCCGTCGTCGGTCGCGACGTGCGTCCGCATCACGTCCTCGCCCGACGCCGCGCGGACCTCGACGGCGCGTCCTCCCTCGAACCGCACCTCCAGATCGCGGACGATGTTGCCCTGGATCTGCAGCGGCAGCGTCGACCTGACCGTCCCGTCGACGCGCCTCGAGTCCGGGCTCGTGAAGACCTCCTCGGTCGGCATGTTGGCGACGTGGTCGATCCCGTTCGAGCGGTCGAGGGCCGCGAGCCACTCGCCCTCGGGGTGCAGCCCGATCACGAGGTCGGTGCCGGGGCCGCGGTACCGGAGGTGGTCGAACCGACGCTCGCTGAGCGCGTGTGCGCGCGCCTGGAGGCGCTCGATGTGCTCCCGCCACGCGCGGACCGGATCCGGCGCGTCGAGTCGCACGGCGTGCGCGACGGCCTCCCAGAGGCGACCGACGTCGGGGTCCCCGAATACCGCCTCGGCCCAGCCCTCGTTCGGATAGGCGACGATCGTCCAGTTGCAGAGGCCGTCGGTGAGCCTCAGGGAAGCCTCGGCGACGGCGCGCATGCGCGACCGGGCGACACGGGAGCCGTCGAGGTCGGCGTAGAGCTCCGGTTCGGGGTTTCCGGTGATCGCGAGCAGTGCCCCGCCGGTGCGTCCGAGCTCGTCGAGGCGCTGGACGAGCCACGGCGGTGAGAACCCGAGCGCGTCGTCGTCGGCGTTCTCGATGTGGGCGCGCCGGACGTGCTGGTCGGAGTAGAGGACGTCGACGTATCGCGCGCCGGCGGCGTACGCCTGGCGTGCGATCTCGCGCGCGAACGGCGCGTGCTCGAGGAGCGCGTTCACGGCGAGCGTCTGCCCGGGCTGGAGGTTCAGCCCCACCTCGACCGCGAGGCGCGCGTACTGCTCAAGGCGCTTGTCGACTTCAGGCACCGCCGCGGAACGATAACCGTCCGTGCTCGGGCCGCCGGGCCCCTCCGTACACTCCCACGCCGTGAAGCCCGTGGTCGTCGCGATCCTCCTCGTGCTCCTTGTCGCGAGCTGCGGCAAGGGCAGTGTCAGGCTCTACACCGCGGCCGCGACGAAGGCGTGCCTGGAGAAGGCCGGTTTCCGGCCCAGGCCGGTCCCGACTACGGCCGATTTCGTCGCGAACTCCGCGACCGGAGGGGCGTTCCGCGTCGCGCTGCCCGGCAACAGCGTCACCGTCTCGTTCGGCGAGACGTTGACCGACGCCGACAACATCGACGACGCCTACCACCGCTTCCGCGCGAAGAACGTCGGCATCGAGGACATCCTCCGCCGGAACCAGAACGCGATCATGCTCTGGCGCGTCCACCCGCAGGACGCAGACCTCGCGACGATCACGAACTGCCTCAAGAGCTAGTCGAGGGCGCCCTCTTCCGCCAGGAATCGGCGGAACCAGAGCAGGAAGACGACGAACAGGACGACCGCCTGCTCGCCGGCCATCGTGACGCCGGCGATCTGCTGGTCGGCGAGCGGGCTGAGGCCCCAGAGCCGCGGCCGCGCGTCGACGTAGTAGTCGTAGACCGGCTTCGGGAGGAGCGCGAGCAGCAGGCCTAGCGGCGAGGCGAGGACGAACGCCGAGAACGCGTAAGCCGCACGCCTGCCGGACGCCAGTCGGCGCGGGACGTCCTGCAGAAGCGGCCACCAGACGAGGAGCCCGGTGCCGAAGTAGCACGCATGCTCGAGGTGGATCAGCCACGACTGGTGCTCGAGCGCGTAGTCGTAGACCGGGGGCACGTGCCACGCGAAGTAGTCGGCGAGCCAGAGCGGCAGCGCGACGGCGGGATGGACCGCGACCCTCCACGCGCGGACACGTGCGGCCGCTGCGGCCATCGGCCGCGAGATGCCCAGCACCGCGAGCATGGGCGCCCACTCGGCGAGGATCACGTTCTGCAGCAGGTGCGCCGTCAGGAGGTTGTGGAGCCCGAGGTGGTGGAGCGGCGTCCAGAAGGCGACCGCCAGCAGCGCCATGGAGGAGGCGAAGCAGGCGAGCCGCCAGCGCGGCGGCGGTTCCGTACGCCCGATCGCGAACAGGTAGAGGAGGACGAGCGCCGGGATGACGACCGTCGTGTCGACATCCGCCTGCCACGCGTACGGCGAATGCGTGTGCGCGATCAGCACGAGCCGACTGCATATCTCAGTCGAGCCACTCCGGCCGGTCGAACCCGCCGAGCTCCTGGATCGACCCGTAGATCGTCTGCACGATCTCGGTGCTATGGACGACGAGCGCGCACGTCCCGTACGGCAGCTTGTTCTGCCGGTTCTTCTGGCTGTACTTCGAGTACCGGTTGACCGTGCTCTTGCGCAGGCACGCGCGAGGTAGCCCCAACCGCCGGAGCCAGAAGTCTTCGATCTCGCGCTGTCGCGCGATGTGGTCGGCGAAGAGATTGCACGCCACGCGGATGCGCTCATCCGCGACGTCGAAGTACCGGCGCAGCACGCCGAGGAAGTACGCCAGCATCTGTGGGTCGGAGTTCGTGAGCTTCAGGGCGTTTCGGCGCTTTGCGCCCTCGGCCCAGTAGAGGGCACAGGCAGCGGCGTACGACGCGTCGGCAGCGCCGAGCAGCCGTCGGCCGCGCGTCTGGTATTCGAGCCTGGTTGCGCGCGCCCTCGCCGCCTTCCGCTCTCCGGCGACGATCGGCCCCAGCCGCGCGCGCTCGATGAGCCGCGCGCGCTGGGCCGGTTGGAGCTCGATGTCCCGCACCCAGGTGCTCACCGACGCTCGGGACACGCCGAGAGCGCACTCGATCTCCTTGACGGACCATCCCTCGGCACGAAGCTCCCGCGCCGCTTCACGCTCTGCCGTTTTCATCTCAGACAACGGTAGCGGCGCGAGCGGACGGAGCTCCAGAGCGCCCGGCCGGAGTCGAACCGGCGACCAGAGGGTGGAATCCTCTCGTGATACCGCTTCACCACGGGCGCGCGGTGGCGTCAGCGTAGCCCACGTCGCGTCGTGCGGAACAACGGAGTCCGGCACGTGGAGCGCGGTGGGGATGAAGCGTTACAAACTTGTCTGCCGCACCGTCGCGCGGCCGTAGCTGCCGCACTTCACGCGGCCTTCACGGCGGGTCCGGCATCGTGCCGCCGTGACGCTCTCGCCGGTACGGCGGCCGCAACGTCGTCGTCGCCGCGGATGGCGGCTCGCGCCCGCCGCCGCCGTCGTGCTCGCGGCGCTCGCGCTCGGGGCCCTCGAGCACCACTCGCACCACGCGGGCACGCCGGCGACTCCACCGAAGCAGACGGCCACGAAGCCGATCCGCCTGCGGGTTCCGCCGCGGCCGGAGCGGCTGGCCGAGCGCGCGACGGGAACACTGGCCGAGCCCGTCCAGGATGCTGCCGCGACGCGCGTGCCCGGAGGCGTCATGCTCCTCGGCGGCCTGACGGCCGCGGATCAGTCTCGAACCGACGTGAGGATCGCCACCGCGTCCGGCGACCGAGCGGCCGGAACGCTGCCGACGGCGCTCCACGACACCGCGGCCGTGACGATCGGCGGCGCCGTCTACCTCTTCGGCGGCGGGACCGGCGCGAACACGCAGAGCGACGCCGTCGTCCGCGTTCCGCAGCGCGGCGGCACCGCGACGGTCGTCGGCCGGCTGCCCGCGCCGAGCTCCGACCAGGCGGCGGCCGCCCTCGGCGGCACGGCCTACGTCGTCGGCGGGTACACGGGCACGCGGTGGCTCGACACGATCGTCGCCTGGCGACCCGGCGGCCCGGCGCGCGTCGTCGCGCATCTGCCCCAGCCGGTGCGGTACGCGGCCGTCGCGGCCACGGGGTCGACGGTCGTGATCGCGGGCGGCTCGCTCGAGAACGGCACGGCGAGTCGGGCCGTCCTCGCATATCGCCCCGGCGCGCCGCGTGTGACGCGGATCGGGAGCCTGCCGGCCGCGACGACGCATGCTGCGGCCGCAGCGCTTGGCGCCATCGTCTACGTGATCGGGGGCCGCGGCGCCGCCGTCGACACGCCGACCGCGCGCATCGTCGCCGTGGACGTCGCACGCCGCCGCGTGCGCGCAGCCGGAACGCTGGCCTCGCCGCGGTCGGACCTCGCCGCCGTCACGGTGGGGAAGTCGATCCTCGTCGCCGGAGGCCGGGGCGTCGGCGGCGCCGAGTCCGGACTGAGCGAGCTTGCGCCGGCCGCCTCCGTTGCCCCCGCCGCTCTCGACGTGCGAAACGTCTACGCAGCCGACACTCCGCGCGACCTCACCGGTGCTGCGCGGTTCGCGAAGCCGCTCGTCTACGTGCCGAACAGCGAGAGCGACACGGTCGACGTGATCGACCCACGGACCTACCGCATCGTCGAGCACTTCGCCGTGGGCGGCCTGCCGCAGCACGTCGTGCCGGCGTGGAACCTGCGCACGCTCTACGTCACGAACGACACGGGCAACAGCCTGACGACGATCGATCCGCGAACCGGCCGGCCCGGTCGCACGATCCCCGTCGAGGATCCGTACAACATGTACTTCACCCCGAACGGCCGCTATGCGATCGTGGTCGCAGAGCGGTTGCAGCGGCTCGACTTCCGAGACGCGCACACCTTTGCGCTCCGGCACTCGCTCGTCGTGCCGTGTCGAGGCGTCGACCACATGGACTTCACCGCCGACGGCCGGTACCTGCTCGCGAGCTGCGAGTTCTCGGGGCAGATGGTGGTTGTGAACGTGCCGCGGCAGCGCGTCGTCCGCGTGCTCTCGCTGCCGTCCGGCCCCGGCGCGATGCCGCAGGACGTGAAGCTGTCGCCGGACGGCCGCATCTTCTACGTCGCCGACATGCACGGCGGCGGTGTCTGGGAGATCGACGCGCGCACGTTTCGCGTCCTGCGTTTCCAGCCGACGGGCGCGGGCGCGCACGGGTTGTACCCGAGCCGCGACGCCCGGTTCCTGTACGTGAGCAACCGCACCGCCGGCACCGTCTCCGTGATCCGCTTCGCGACGCGGCGTATCGTCGCGACGTGGACGATTCCCGGCGGCACGCCGGACATGGGCGGCGTCTCGGCCGACGGGAAGGTGCTCTGGCTGTCCGGGCGCTATCGCGCCGAGGTGTACGCGATCTCGACGCGGACCGGAAAGCTGCTCGCGCGAATCCCGGTCGGCGCAGGGCCGCACGGCCTCTGCGTCTGGCCGCAGCCGGGCCGCTACTCGCTCGGCCACACCGGCATCCTGCGCTAGCCGTTCTCGTCCTCGCGGCGGCGCTCGCGGGGTGCGGCGGCGGCGGCACATCGGGTCGCGCGCTCTTCGCGAAGGACTGCGCGCGCTGCCACTCGCTCGTCGGTCACGAGGTCGGTGCGCCCGGCGGCGACCTCCTCCTCGCTCACCTCAGCGTGAGCGACCTCGCGAGCTTCGCCCGCGCGATGCCCGTGCGCCCACCGCTCACGAACGACGAGGCGCAGGCCGTCGCCCGCTACGTCCACGCGGCCGCCCAGCATGCAAAACCGTAAGGGCCGGACGAACCGCTCTAGCGGCGCCGGTCCGCGAACGGCTCGAGGTCGTGCGCGTTGAGGCCGATCTCGCCGGACTCGAGGGCCCCCTTGACCTCGCGCGCGAGCTGGCGCCCCTCGGAATCCTGGTCGGGGTCGAGCACCGTCGACACGCTGGCGACCACCGCGTTCCCCTCGTGCAGCTGGATGTCGACGGTCGTGAGCTGCGACTTGTCGTCGATGTAGGCGTCGTCGGGCACCCCGACCCAGACAGTGATCGAGCCGCCGCTCGGAAGAGCCGCGTGCTCGATCGCGGGTGACGTTCGCAGGCTCACCGCGGCACCGTACAACGTCCGGCCTCGCGGCGATCCTGGGTACGTGACGCCGGAGCGCGTGGTCGACCTGCGTCCCCGCACGATCCTGCGGGTCCTGCTGATCGTCCTCGCCGTCGCGATCGCGCTCGAGGTGATCTGGATCGCACGGCATGTGCTCGCGTGGGTCGTGATCGCGCTGTTCCTCGCGCTCGCGCTCGACCCGCTCGTCGGCTGGATCGAGCGCAGGGGACGCATCGCGCGCGGGCCCGCGATCGCGCTCGCGTACCTGATCGCGCTGCTCGTCGTCGCCGGCGTCGGAGCGAGCTTCGTCCCGAAGCTCGTGAGCGAGGTGAACGGCTTCGTCGACGCGCTGCCGGGCTACGTCCACGACCTCACGCACGGTCGCGGACGGCTCGGGTTCCTCGAGACGAAGTACCACGTCGTCGAGAAGGTGCGCGAGCAGGTGCGCTCCGGCGGCGCGAAGAAGGTGCTCGGGCTCTCCGGCGCCGCTCTCTCGATCACCAAGAGCGTCATCACGATCATCGCGGCGACGATCACGATCGTCTTCCTGACGTTCTTCATGCTCCTCGAGGGACGCGACTGGGTCGAGCGCATCTACGGCCTGTTTCCCGAGGAGTCGCGTCCCCGCTGGCGGCGCGTCGGCTCCGACATCTACCGCACGGTCGGCGGCTACGTGACGGGGAACATCCTGATCAGCCTCATCGCCGGCGGGTCGATCACGATCGTCCTGCTGATCATGGGCGTGCCGTACGCGGTGGCGCTCGGGCTCGTCGTCGCGTTCCTCGACCTGATCCCGCTCGCCGGCGCGACGGTCGCCGGGATCGTCGTCTGCGTCGTGGCGTTCCTGCACTCCGTGCCGGCCGGCGTCGTCGTCCTCGTCTTCTTCGTCGTCTACCAGCAGATCGAGAACCACTTCCTGCAGCCGGTCATCTACGGCCGCACGGTTCAGCTCTCCCCGCTGGCGGTGCTCGTCTCGGTGCTCGTCGGCGCCGAGCTGGCGGGCATTCTCGGCGCGCTCGCCGCGATCCCCGTGGCCGGAACGCTGCAGGTGATCGTCCGCGACCAGCTCGCCGCTCGTCGCGGTGTCCTCGTCCACGAAACGGTTGCTCGCGCTGCACCCGAACCGCAGGGACGTTAGGCTTGCGCCCTCGCTAACCCCCCGCTCCCTCGAACGAGGGGGCTGCGGCCCCCCGAATCACTCGAATGGCCCATGGCGTGTAACCGCGGACCAATCGAACCTACGTCTATGCGAACCCGTGCGGTGAAGGGGCTCGTGACGTTGGCGTGCGCGGCCGCGCTCGCCGTCGCCGTCACGCCGATCGCGCTTTCCTCGACCTCGTCGTCCGAACGTGCACATGCATCCGTCGCCGCGCTCGAAACCGGCGTCTTGGACGAGCTGAACGAAGTGCGGGCGGATCACGGCCTGCCGGCGCTGCGCGACAACCCCGCGCTGTCGGCGGCGGCGACGCAGCACTCGCGCGAGATGGGTCTCGACGGATACTTCGACCACGACTCCGCGAACGGCTCCGCGTTCTGGGCCCGGATCGCGCACTGGTATTCGCGCATCGGCTTCTCGCAGTGGTCGGTCGGGGAGAACCTGCTTTGGTCGTCGCCGGACGTTGCCCCTTCGGCGGCGATCAGCATCTGGATGCACTCGCCTGTTCACCGCGCGAACATCCTCGACGCCCGCTGGCGGGAGGTCGGGATCGGCGCGGTGCACTTCGACGGGGCGGGCGGCGCGTTCGGCGGCCGCGCCGTGACGATCGTCACCGCCGACTTCGGCGTCCGTCGCTGAGCGGCGATACCGTTCCCTCGTAGCGCGCCCGTAGCTCAGCGGAAGAGCGGCGGCCTTCTAAGCCGTTGGTCGGGGGTTCGAATCCTCCCGGGCGCATCGCGGCGCCGGACGAAGCAGTCGCGGCGGGCGTTTCCGCTCGGCGCCTCCCGGCGATCCTCCTTCGACGGAACACCACTCCACGAGGAGGACGAATGGCCGAACGCACGCTGCAAGGAAAGAAGGTCGCGATCCTCGCGGCCGACATGGTCGAGCGGGTCGAGCTGGTCGAGCCCCGGAAGGCGCTCGAGGAGGCCGGCGCCGAGACCCACCTGATCGCGCTCGAGCCGGGGGAGATCCAGGCGTTCAACCACTTCGACCCCGCGGACAAGCAGAAGGTCGACCGCGCCGTCGAAGAGGTCGACGCCTCCGATTACGACGCGCTGATGATCCCCGGCGGCGTCGGCAACCCGGACCAGCTGCGCGGGGACGAGAACGTCGTCGCGTTCGTGCGCGACTTCTTCGAGAGCGGGAAGCCCGTGGCCGCGATCTGCCATGCGCCGTGGGTCCTCGTCGAGGCGGACGTCGTGCGCGGGCGCAAGCTGACGTCGTGGCCGACGCTCCAGACCGACATCCGCAACGCCGGCGGGAACTGGGTCGACGAGGAAGTGGTCGTCGACCAGGGGCTCGTCACGAGCCGGAAGCCCGACGACATCCCCGCGTTCAACGAGAAGATGGTCGAGGAGTTCGCCGAAGGCGTCCACGCGCGGCAGCGCGAGAAGACCGAGGCCGCGTCCTGAGCGCGGCGGCGCTGCTCGATCTCGACGGGACGCTCGTCGACGCGAGCTACCAGCACGCGTTCGCGTGGTACCGGGCGTTCCGCCGGTTCGACGTCGTCGTGCCGATGTGGCGGGTCCACCGCCACATCGGCATGGGCGGCGACCAGCTCGTCGCCGCCGTGGCGGGCGAGGAGGTCGAGGAGCGGCTCGGCGACCGGCTGCGGGAGGCGTGCGACGAGGAGTTCAAGAAGCTGCGCGACGAATGTGCGCCGCTCGAAGGCGCTCACGAGCTCTGCGTCGAGCTCAAGCGCCGCGGCCGGGTCGTGGTCCTCGCATCCTCCTCGCGGCAGGACGACCTCGACCACTTTCTCGACGTCCTCGAAGTGCGGGACGTCGTGGACGGGTGGACGACGGCCGACGACGTCGAGCGCACGAAACCGCACCCGGACGTCGTCGCGGTCGCCCTGGAGAAGGCGGGGACGTCGGAGGCGGTGATGCTCGGCGACTCGCGCTGGGACGTCGAGTCCGCCGCGAGGGCAGGCCTGGACACCATCTGCGTGATCACCGGCGGCTGGTCGGAGCAGGAGCTGCGCGACGCGGGCGCGCGCTGCGTCTTCGACTCGCTCGTCGCGCTGCGCGAGCGCCTCGACGAGACGCCGCTACGATGAGCTGCGCACGGTGGCAGTAGCTCAGCTGGTAGAGCCCCGGGTTGTGGTCCCGGTGGTCGTGGGTTCGAGTCCCATCTGCCACCCCTGACGACCGACGACACGGCGTCGAGGCCACCGCCTCGATCCGCCGGAGGCGCCGCTACCCTTGCACGGCACGGCCCCGTAGCTCAGAGGACAGAGCGGGAGCCTTCGAAGCTCCGTGCGTAGGTTCGATTCCTACCGGGGCCATCGCATCGCCGCCGAAGACGGGATTTGCAGCGGTTGTCAGGTGTCGTAGGCTCGGAGCGGCATGCAGTGCGCGAGTTGCGGCACCGAGAACGCGGCCGGCAAGAAGTTCTGCGTCGAATGCGGCGCTTCGCTCGCCCGTGCGTGCGAGCGCTGCGGGGCCCCGCTCGGGCCCGCCGAGAAGTTCTGCGGTGAGTGCGGGGCGGCCGTCGCGGCAGCGGGTCAGCCGCATCGTGCGCCGCCGGCTCCGCCCGCCGCCGCGCCCGAGCCGGCGACGGAGCGTCGGCTCGTCTCGATCCTGTTCGCCGACCTCGTCGGCTTCACTCCGCTCGCCGAGTCGCGCGACGCGGAGGAGGTGCGCGAGCTGCTCTCCCGCTACTTCGACACGTGCCGACGCCTGATCGACGTCTACGGCGGGACCGTCGAGAAGTTCATCGGCGACGCGGTGATGGCGGTGTGGGGCACGCCGGTCGCGACGGAGGACGACGCCGAGCGGGCCGTCCGGGCGGCGCTCGACCTCGTTGCGGCGGTGGCGGCGCTCGGCCGGGAAGTGGGGGCAGAGAGCCTGCGGGCGCGGGCCGGCGTCCTCACGGGCGAGGCGGCCGTGAACCTCGCGGCCGTCGGCGAGGGGATGGTCGCCGGCGACCTCGTCAACACGGCATCACGTGTGCAGTCGGTGGCGGAGCCGGGCACCGTTCTCGTGGGCGAGGCGACGCGCCGCGCCACACAGCGCGCGATCGCGTACGAGGAAGCGGGCGCGTTCCAGCTCAAGGGCAAGGAGGGGGAGACGCCGTTGTGGCGCGCGCTGCGCGTCGTCTCCGGGCGCGGCGGCGAGCTTCGGTCGCAGGGGCTCGAAGCGCCGTTCGTCGGCCGCGAGCGCGAGCTCCGCCAGATCAAGGAGCTGTTCCACGTGTGCGCCGACGAGCGCCGGGCGCAGCTCGTGTCCGTCACCGGCGTGGCGGGCACCGGCAAGTCGCGGCTCTCGTGGGAGTTCTACAAGTACTTCGACGGGATCGCCGACACGGTCTACTGGCACCGCGGCCGCTGCCTCGCGTACGGCGACGGCGTGACGTACTGGGCGCTCGCCGACATGGTGCGGATGCGCTGCCGGATCGCCGAGGACGAGCAGGCCGAGACGGCGCTGCCGAAGCTCCAGGCCGTCCTCGAAGAGCACATCCTCGACCCCGACGAGCGCGCGTACGTGGAGCCGCGGCTCGCACAGCTCGTCGGGCTCGCCGGGCACGAGCCGCGCGAGCGGCGAGACCTGTTCGCAGCCTGGCGCCTCTTCTTCGAGCGCCTCGCGGAGACCTATCCCACCGTGCTCGCTTTCGAGGACATGCAATGGGCGGACGCGAGCCTGCTCGACTTCATCGAGCACCTGCTCGAGTGGTCGCGCAACTACCCGCTGTACGTGATCGCGCTCGCGCGCCCGGAGCTCCTCGAGCGCCGGCCGACGTGGGGCGCGGGACTCCGTAACTTCACGTCGCTGTACCTCGAGCCCCTGCCGCGCGACGCGATGGAAGCGGTGCTCGACGGCCTCGTGCCGGGACTGCCGGAGTCGCTTCGAGAGCAGATCTTGGCGCGGGCCGAGGGGGTGCCGCTGTACGCGGTCGAGACGGTTCGCATGCTGCTCGACCGCGGGCTCGTGGTGGAGGACGGTCCTGCGTACCGCGTCGTCGGCGAGGTCGCGTCGCTCGACGTCCCGGAGACCCTGCAGGCGCTCGTCGCCGCGCGGCTCGATGGGCTCTCGCCCGACGAGCGGCGGCTCCTTCAGGACGCGTCCGTCCTCGGAAAGACGTTCACGTCGGCGGCGCTCGCGGCGCTGGCGGGGCGCGAGGCGCACGAGATCGAGCCCGCGCTGACCTCGTTCGTCCGCAAGGAGCTGCTCAACGTCCAGCTCGACCCGCGCTCACCGGAGCACGGTCAGTTCGGCTTCTTGCAGGACATCGTCCGGCGCGTCGCCTACGAGACGCTGCCGCGGCGCGAGCGGCGCGCGAAGCACCTCGCCGCGGCCGAGCACCTGGCGTCGACCCACGGTGAGGACGAGGTGGCAGAGGTCGTGGCCTCGCATCTCGTCGAGGCGTACCGGCTCGAGCCGGACGCCGACGACGCGGCCGTGCTCCGGATGCGCGCCTTCTCGGCGATGCTCCGCGCCGGTGAGCGCGCCGCGTCGCTGGGCGCCGCGCTCGAGGCGAAGCGGTACTTCGTGCAGGCAGCGGAGCTCGCGGCCGGGCCCGAGGAGCGCGCGCAGGCGCTCGCGCGGGCGGGTGAGACGGCACTGCAGGGCGGCGACCTCGTGGCGGCGGAAGCGCTGCTCGAACAGGCGAGCGAGCTCCACGAGCAGGTGGGCGACGTGCACGCGGCGGCCCGCGTCGCGGTCAATCTGGCTGAGATCGACGCGACGCTCGGGCGTGTCGAGGAGTCGCTCGACCGCATGGAGCGGGCCTATGCGCGCGTCTCGGACGACGAGGCTGACGCAGACGTCGCGTATCTCCTCGCCGGGCTCGGCACGGCGCACTTCTTCGCGGGACACCGCGACCGCGCCGCCGAGTTCACGGAGCGGGCGCTCGACGTCGCCGAGGCGCTGAAGCTGCCCGACGTGCTGTGTCGCGGCTGGAACACGAAGGCGCTTCTCGTCGCGCCGCGGCGCCCGCAGGAGGCGAACGCGCTGTACAGGCTGGTCCTCGACACGGCCACTGCGCATCAGCTCGACGAGCGCGCAGCGATGACCTGCGGCAACCTCTCCGACAGCTGCTTCCGCGAGGACGACTACACGGAGTCGCTCGTGTACCTCCAGCGCTCGCTCGACCTCGCCCGCAGGAAGGGCGACCGCTTCGCGGAGTGGTTTGCGCTCAGCGAGCTGAGCTATGCGCTCACCATGCTCGGCCGGTGGGACGAGGCGGTCGCCCGGCTTGCCGAGGTGCCCGAGGAGCAGCTCGGCTCGAACACCCTGCTCGGAAGCCCGCTGAACGGCGTCCTCGAGATCCACGTGCATCGAGGCGACGTCGCCGCGGCCCGGCGGCTGCTGGCGCGCTACGACGAGCTCGCCCGCTCCGGGGACGTGCAGCTCGAGACGTGCTACCTCTCGGCGCTCGCGGCTGTGCGGCTCGCCGACGGCGATCTGGGCGGCGCGCTCGCTGCGGCGGAGCGCGCGGTCGACGCCGAGGAGACGTTCGGGCTCGCGTTCCAGGGGATCAAGCAGGCGCTCGTGCACGCCCTCGAAGCCGCGGCCCGGCTGGGAGACCGCGACGAGATCGAGACGCTCCTGCGGCGGATCGAGCGCCTGCCGCCCGGGCTCCGCCCGCCCTTCCTCGCCGCGAACGTCCACCGGTTCCGCGCGCGCCTCGCCGGCGACGACGCCGGGGCCGACGGAGAGCTCGACGCCGCGGCGTCCGCGCTCGGCGACCTCGGCTTCCCGTTCCACCTCGCGGTCGTGCAGCTCGAGCACGCGGAGTGGCTTGCGCGGCACGAGCGTCCGGGGGAGGCGGAGCCGCTCGTGGCCGAGGCCGAGGCGACGTTCGAGGCGCTGCGCGCAAGTCCGTGGGCAGAGCGCGCCGCCGCCCTCGGCCGCGTCGTGGCACGCGCCGGGCTACCCGCCTGAGGGAGGCATATCCCCCTTTAGAGGCCGCGCCTCGCTGCCGATGTTAAGCACGTGTTGACCGGAAGGCGGGCATCGCAGCCGTTCACGCGTGAGGCGGGCTTCACGCTGATCGAGTTGCTGGTGGTGATCGTGATCGTCGGGATCCTGTTGGCGATCGCGGTGCCGTCCTATCTGGGCTTCAAGGATCGGGCGAACCAGAAGGCGGCCGACGCGGACATTCGGGCGGCCTTGCCGTCGATCGAGGCGCTCTATGCCGACCGGGGCAGCTACAGCAGCTTGAAGCTGACCAAGATCCGCGCTTCCTATGACAGTGGGGCGAAGTTCAAGGGGCATAGCCTGGCCGACAGCGGCCAGACCTACTGCATCAGCATCCAGGTCGGCAACAAGTGGGCCTATGCGCAGCGG
>DASRCE010000003.1:0-324886 GCA_035653275.1 Gaiellaceae bacterium
GGGCATAGCCTGGCCGACAGCGGCCAGACCTACTGCATCAGCATCCAGGTCGGCAACAAGTGGGCCTATGCGCAGCGGGGCAAGAGCCCGGTCGGAAACGGCGACGTGCAGGAAGCACAACCGCCGGCCGCCTGCCAGTAGCGCCTCAGGCCGCGACGCGCGGCGGGTTGTTCTCGTGGCTCGTCTTGATGTCGGGCTCGGCGGCCGTGAGCGCGTCGACGACGTCGGGGTCGAACTGCGTTCCGCGCATCCGGACGATCTCGTCGATCGCGTCCGCCCACCGCAGGGAGTCCCGGTAGGGCCGCGCGTCGGTCATGGCGTCGAGCGCGTCCGCGACCGCGAAGATCCTCGCCGCGAACGGGATGCGCCCGCTCTCGAGGCCGTCGGGGTACCCGCGCCCGTCCCAGCGCTCGTGGTGGGAGCGGATGATCTCGATCCCCCGTCCCTGGACGAAGGGGATGTGCCCGACGAGGCGGTGCCCGATCAGCGGGTGCGTCTCGATGCAGCGCCGCTCGGCGGTGTCGAGCGGCCCCGGCTTCAGCAGCACGTGGTCGGGGATGCCGATCTTGCCGATGTCGTGCAGCAGGAATCCCCACTCGACGGTGGGGTCGTCGAGCAGCGAGGGGTCGAGCTCCAGCGTCAGCTTCGTCGCGTACGCGCTGACGCGGCGCGAGTGCGCGCTCGTCTCCGCGTGCCGCGACTCCAGCGCGTCGAGCAGCGACTCGAGGATCTGCCGGTACGCGTCCGTCAGGAGCTCGTGCTGGCGCTGGCCGATCCCGATCAGCCGCAGGATGTCCGGGCTCGGGCCGTCGCCCCCGCCCTCGACCGCGCGCGCCGCGCAGAGCTTGTCGACCGTCGCGAGCAGGTGCAGCGGGTCGAGCGGCTTGATCAGCACCGCGTTCGCACCGGCCAGGCGCGCCCGCCGGCCGGCCTCCTCGGAGCCGCTGATCGCGATGATCGGCAGGCGGCGCGTGCGGAGGCTCTCGCGCAGCCGCTCGCAGTAGAAGACGCCGTCGATCCCGGGCAGGCCGATGTCGAGGACGAGCACGTCCGGCAGCGCCTCGGCCAGGCGCTTCTCCGCCTCGATCACGTGGTGCGCCGTCATCACGTCGAGCCCCTCGAGCTCGAGGACGGCGCGGAGCATCTCGCAGAGCGCGCGGTCGTCGTCGACGACGAGCACGCGTCGCGCCCGGTTGATCACGTTCGGTTCCCCCATTTGGACGACGGTCTCTGTGACCGTCGTTTCGGCAGCTCCGGCGGGCGGCTTGAACGGCAGCTTTCGACAGGCTCGAGCAGCATCTCCTTCCCCTCGTTCGCGCGGTCTCCGTCGAAAGTCGCGGCGCGAAACCCTCGCGCGAGGGACGACGGTCTACAGTTGTGCGACCGCGGGCGTGGCGAAACTGGTCAAACGCGCCGGGTTTAGGTCCCGGTGGACTTCGGTCCTTGGAGGTTCGAGTCCTCTCGCCCGCATCACGGCAGCACGGTGAACACCTCGTCCACCGGCGCACGCTCCTTCGGCGGCGGGGCACTCGCAGGCGGTCCGAGGTGGACGAGCGAGACGACGACCTCCTCCGGCGCCAGCCCGACCGCCTCCCGCACCGCCGGCTCGCGGAAGCAGCCCGGCGTGCGCCAGTAGGAAGCGAGGCCCCGCGCCGTCGCTGCGAGCAGCACCGCGTACGCGGCCGCCGCGGTCGCCTGCACGTCCTCGGCCGCGAGCACCGGGTCCTCCGACGGCATCGTGCTCACGAGCAGGAGCGTGGGCGCCCGCCGGAGCTTCGCCGCCTCCTGCTCCGGCACGAGCTCGTCGATGCGCGCACGCGTCTCGGGCCCGAGCAGGCGGAACCGCCAGGGGTTCGTCAGCTTGTGGTTCGGCGCCCAGCGGGCGAGGTCGACGAGCTCCCGCACGACCGCCTCGTCGACCGGCTCGTCCCCGTACTGCTTGTGCGTGCGGCGGGCGCGGATGGCGGTTTCGACGTCCACGCGCAGCAAGCTACATAGGTGGTTCAATGCCCGGACGGATGCCGACGCAGGTCGAAGAGCTCGCGGACAACAAGGTCAAGCTGACGGTCGAGGTCTCGGCGCACGACGTCCACCACGCCGTCGAGCACGCAGCCACCGACCTCGCGCGCACCGTTCGCATTCCGGGCTTCCGCAAGGGCAAGGTGCCGATGCCGTTGCTCGTGCAGCGGGTCGGGAGGGAGCGGATCTACGAGGAGGCGGTCGACAGCCACATCGGCAGCTGGTTCTGGGACGCGGCGGCGCGCGCACGCGTCAACCCCGTCGCGATGCCCGAGTACCAGTACGACCTCCCGACGAGCGACAGAGAGGACTGGAGCTTCACCGCGACGGTCGAGGTGCAGCCGAAGCCCGAGCCGGCCGACTGGACCACGCTCGAGGTGCCGAAGCACGAGGTGACCGTGCCGCAGGAGGCGGTGCAGGCGGAGCTCGAGCAGCTGCAGCGCATCGCCGCCGAGCTGGTGCCCGTCCAGGGACGCCCCGCGCACGACGGAGACGTCACCGTCGTCGACGTCGTCGCGGCAGACGGCACCGGCCAGCGGGACCTCGTCGTCGAGCTTGGCTCGGAACGCCTCGTCGAGGAGCTCGAGAACGCAATCCGCGGGCTCGCGCCCGGCGACGAGCGCGAGGTCGCGTACGAGCTCTTCAACGGCACCCGCCGGAAGGCGACGGTCGCGGTCAAGGAGATCTTCGAGCGCGTGCTCCCGCCGCTCGACGACGACCTCGCGAAGGCGACGAGCGAGTTCGACACGCTCGACGAGCTGCAGAGCGACGCGGAGGCGCGGCTCCGCGAGCAGGTCGAGCAGGAGGTCGAGGCGGCTTTCCGCGCGGACGCGCTCGACGAGCTCGTCAAGGCGTCGCGTTTCGTCGCGACGGGGCCGCTCGTCGAAGCGCGGACGCGCGACCTCCTGACGGGGCTCGCGCGGAGCCTGCAGGCCCGGGGCATCGACGCCGAGGCGTACCTGGGGTTGACGCGCCAGACACCCGAGGAGCTCGAGCAGCGACTCCGGGCCGAGGCGTCCCTTTCCGTCTCGCGCGAGCTCGTGCTCGAGGCGGTCGCCGACAAGCTCGGCATCGAGGTGACCGACGACGAGCTCCGAGCCGAGCTGCGCGAGTCGGGCGAGCCGGACGAGACGATCGAGGAGTTCCTCGCCGACGTGGGAGTCGACCGCCTCCGCGACGACGTCCGGCTCGAGCGCGCGCTCGACCGCGTCGCAGCCGAGGTGAAGCCGATCGCGCCCGACCTGCACGAGGCGCGCGAAGCGATCTGGACGCCGGAGAAGGAGCAGCCGGCCGAGACCCCGAAACTCTGGACCCCCGGCACGTAAAAGGAGCTGAAGCCGATGAGCCCCCTGATTCCGATGGTCGTCGAGCAGACGTCGCGCGGCGAGCGCGCCTTCGACATCTACTCGCGCCTGCTCGCCGAGCGCATCGTCTTCCTCGGCACTCCGGTCGACGACCAGATCGCGAACCTGATCATCGCGCAGCTCCTGCACCTGGAGTCGGAGGACCCCGAGAAGGACATCTCGCTCTACATCAACTCGCCGGGCGGCTCGGTCTACGCGGGGCTCGCGATCTACGACACGATGCAGTTCATCAAGCCCGACATCCAGACCATCTGCGTGGGCATCGCGATGAGCATGGGGTCGCTGCTCCTCGCCGGCGGCGCGAAAGGGAAGCGGATGGCACTGCCGAACTCACGGATCCTGATCCACCAGGTGTCCGGCGGGTTCCAGGGTCAGGGCACCGACATCGAGATCCAGGCCCGCGAGGTGATCGGCCTCAAGCGGCGCCTGGAGGAGATCTACGCGCAGCACACCGGCAAGCAGCAGGAGGAGATCTCGCGCGACATGGAACGTGACTTCTTCATGAGCCCCAACGAGGCCGTCGAGTACGGGATCATCGACACCGTGATCACGCACCGCGACACCGCGGTCCGGGCGGAGGCCGCCTGACCGGACGGCACTAGCCGTTTCGGCCGAATAGGGGTAAAAGGAGACCTGGGATGGCGCGCGCGAGCGAAGGAAACGAGCAGCTCCTCTGCAGCTTCTGCGGCAAGTCGCAGCGCCAGGTCAAGAAGCTGATCGCGGGCCCCGGCGTCTACATCTGCGACGAGTGCATCGATCTCTGCAACGAGATCATCGACGAGGAGCTGACGACACCGAGCTCGCTCGACCTCGACAACCTGCCGCGCCCGATGGAGATCTACGCGGCGCTGAACGACTACGTCGTCTCGCAGGAGGAGGCGAAGCGCACGCTCGCAGTCGCCGTCTACAACCACTACAAGCGCGTCCAGATGGGCTCCGACGACGGTGACGTCGAGCTGCAGAAGTCGAACATCCTGCTGCTCGGGCCGACGGGCTGCGGCAAGACGCACCTCGCGCAGACGCTCGCGCGCATCCTGAACGTGCCGTTCGCGATCGCCGACGCGACCGCGCTGACCGAGGCGGGCTACGTCGGCGAGGACGTCGAGAACATCCTGCTCAAGCTGATCCAGGCAGCGGACTTCGACATCAAGAAGGCCGAGACGGGGATCATCTACATCGACGAGGTCGACAAGATCGCGCGCAAGGCGGACAACCCGTCGATCACGCGCGACGTCTCGGGCGAGGGGGTGCAGCAGGCGCTGCTGAAGATCCTCGAGGGGACGGTCGCCTCGGTGCCGCCGCAGGGCGGCCGGAAGCATCCGCACCAGGAGTTCCTCTCGATCGACACCACGAACATCCTCTTCATCTGCGGCGGCGCGTTCGCCGGCCTCGACAAGATCATCGCCAAGCGGATCGGCAAGAACGCCGTCGGCTTCGGGCGCGAGATCTCGTCGAAGCGCGACGCGGAGTCGGCCGAGCTGCTCGCGCACGTGATGCCGGAGGACCTGCTCAACTTCGGCCTCATCCCGGAGTTCATCGGCCGCCTCCCGGTGCTGTCCGCCGTCCACCAGCTGAAGCGCGACGACCTCGTCCAGATCCTCACCGAGCCGAAGAACGCGCTCACCAAGCAGTACCAGCGCTTCTTCAACTACGACAACATCGACCTCGTCTTCACCGAGGAGGCGCTCTGGTCGATCGCCGACAAGGCGCTCGAGCGAGAGACGGGCGCGCGCGGGCTGCGCTCGATCATCGAGAACGCGTTGCTCGACGTCATGTTCGAGCTGCCGTCGCGGAAGGACGTCTCCAAGTGCGTGATCACGAAGGAGACGATCGAGAAGGGCCTGCGCCCGACCCTCGTCACGAGCGCCGGCGCCGACCTGATCGAGCCCGACGAGCTGGCCGAAGAGTCGGCCTGACGGCCGCTCCGGGAGGGCCGATGCAGGTCGGCGACGTCTACGGCCCGTCGAGTTGGACCGAGGTCACACAGGATCGGGTTCATGCATTCGCAGACGCGACCGGCGACCACCAGTGGATCCACGTCGATCCTGAACGCGCGAAGGACGGGCCGTTCGGGACGACGATCGCGCACGGCTACCTCACGCTCTCGCTCCTGCCTGCGGCCTCGTACGAGGTCGTCCCGCGCAGCGGCGGGATGTCGATCAACTACGGGCTCAACAGGGTCCGGTTCCCGGCGCCGGTGCCGGTCGGCTCCCGCGTGCGATCGAGCTTCGAGATCGTGGAGCTCGAGGAGCACGACTGGGGCAGGCAGGTGACGATGCGGGCGACGGTCGAGCGCGAGGGCGGCGAGAAGCCGGTCTGTGTCGCAGACGTCGTCTTCCGCTACTACACAGTAGATGGTTGATCGGCAAATCGAGGCCGCTGCGGATGGGGGCCTGCACACGGCGCATTGCGCCCGCCTCGCCCGGCGCCAAGGCCCACCGGCCTTGCCACCGGTCGAGTCGACCACACTGCTTGGTACAGGCCCTCCCCGCGACGACCGCATTCACCGATCAACCATCTAGCGATGAACGAGAACAGGCGGATCGCGATCCTCGGAGCGGGGCGGCTCGCGGAGTCGATGCTGAGCGGGTTCCTCACGACCGGCTGGCGCGACGCGGCGGACATCGTGGCGACGAGCCGCCGCGCCGAGCGGCGCGACGCGCTGTCGGCGCTCTACGGGATCGAGACGACGGCCGACAACGCAGCCGCGATCCGGGGTACACGCCTCGTGATCCTGTCCGTGAAGCCGCAGGACATCGCGACGCTGCTCGAGGCGATCGCACCTGCGGTCACAGAGGAGCAGACGCTGCTGTCGGTCGCCGCCGGCGTGACGACGCGCGCGATCGAGTCGCGGCTCCCGGAGCGCGCGCGCGTCGTGCGCGCGATGCCGAATGCGCCGGCGCTCGTCCACGAAGGGATCGCGGGCATCTGCGGCGGCGACCACGCGCGGGACGAGGACGTCGAGGTGGCGACGACGGCGCTCGGCCACCTCGGCGCGGTCGTCAGGGTCGCCGAGGACGACATGGACGCGGTCACCGCGCTGAGCGGCTCCGGCCCCGCGTACTTCGCGCTCCTCGCCGAGGCGATGATCGAGGCCGGGCTCCTCCTCGGGCTCTCCCGCGACGTCTCGACGCGGCTCGTCGTCCAGACGATGTTCGGAAGCGCACGGCTGCTGCGGGACGAGCAGATGCACCCGGTCGAGCTGCGCGAGGCCGTGACCTCGCCCGGCGGCACGACGACGCGGGCGATCCGCGAGCTCGAGCGCTCGGGCGTGCGGGCCGCGTTCCTGAACGCGATCAACGCCGCCACCGAGCGCTCGCGCGAGCTCGCGGACCGTCTGCCGCCCGCGTAGCTCGGATCCCAGTTCCTCGGGTGATGATGGCCGCCACGCCGTTTGACGCCTCCAGGATGCATATCTAGGATCCGAAATCCGGTAAATGGACACAGAAGTGGGTATGGACACCAGCAGTCGGATCCAGGAACAGGCGGCGCGGCTCGAGGCTCAGTGGGCCGAGGACGAGCGGTGGGCGGGCATCGCCCGCAGCTACTCGGCGGAAGACGTGGTGCGCCTGCGGGGGTCGGTGGTGCCGGAGTGCACGCTGGCGCGGCTCGGCGCGGAGCGGCTCTGGCGCCTTCTGACGCGCGGCGGCTACGCGAACGCGCTCGGCGCGCTCACCGGCGGGCAGGCGGTGCAGATGGTGAAGGCGGGGCTCGAGGCGATCTACCTCTCCGGCTGGCAGGTGGCGGCCGATGCGAACCTCGCCGGCGCCACCTACCCGGACCAGAGCCTGTATCCGGCGAACTCGGTGCCGCAGCTCGTGCGGCGCCTGAACAACGCGCTCCTGCGTGCCGACCAGATCGACTGGTCGGAGGGGCGGAACGGCACCGACTGGCTGGCGCCGATCGTCGCCGACGCCGAGGCCGGCTTCGGCGGCGCGCTCAACGCCTACGAGCTGATGCGGTCGCTGGTCGAGGCCGGCGCCGCCGGCGTGCACTTCGAGGACCAGCTCGCGGCGGAGAAGAAGTGCGGCCATCTGGGCGGCAAGGTGCTGGTGCCGACCTCGCAGTTCATCCGCACGCTGGAGGCGGCGCGCCTCGCGGCCGACGTGCTCGGGGTGCCGACGGTGCTGGTCGCGCGCACGGACGCGCTCTCGGCGACGCTGCTGACGAGCGACGTCGACGAGGCCGACCAGCGCTTCGTCACGGGCGAGCGGACGCGTGAGGGCTTCTACCGGGTTACGGACGGGATCGACGCCGCGATCGCCCGCGGCCTCGCCTACGCGCCCTACGCGGACGTGCTGTGGTTCGAGACCTCGACGCCGGATCTGGGCGAGGCGAAGGAGTTCGCGCAGGCGATCCACGAGCGCCACCCGCGCAAGCTGCTCGCCTACAACTGCTCGCCGTCGTTCAACTGGAAGAAGGCGCTCTCCGACCAGCAGATCGCGACCTTCCAACAGCAGCTCGGCGAGTGGGGCTACCGCTTCCAGTTCATCACGCTGGCCGGCTTCCACTCGCTCAACGAGGCGATGTTCGCGCTCGCCCGCGGCTACCGCGACCGCGGCATGAGCGCCTACGTCGAGCTGCAGCAGCGCGAGTTCGCGCTCGAGGCCGAGGGCTACACCGCCACCAGGCACCAGCGCGAGGTCGGTGCGGGATACTTCGACCAGGTGATGCAGGCGGTGTCCGGCGGCAACAGCTCCACCCTCGCCCTGCGCGGGTCGACGGAGGAAGCGCAATTCGCATGAGGCGTAGGCTCGACGGAGCCTCGGCGCAGGCGCCGGCTTCGCCGGCGCCGGAGCGACCTTGAGCAGAGAAGCCGACGTGCTGTCGCGCGAGGCTCTCGGCTTCGTCGACCGGCTGCACCGGGAGCTGAACCCGGAGCGCGAGCGCCTGCTCGCGGCGCGCGAAGCGCGGCGCGGGCAGACGCCGCGGTTCGTGCGGGCGCCGGAGGACTTCACGGTCGCTCCGGCGCCCGCCGACCTGCAGGACCGCCGCGTCGAGATCACGGGGCCGGTCGACCGGAAGATGATGATCAACGCGCTCAACTCCGGCGCGAAGGTCTTCATGGCCGACTTCGAGGACGCGAACTCGCCGACGTGGGAGAACGTGCGGCAGGGTCAGCGCAACGTCCACGACGCGGTCCGCCGCGGGATCGAGCTCGACACGCCGGAGAAGAGCTACCGCCTGACCGAGGTGACGGCGACTCTCGTGATCAGGAACCGCGGCTGGCACCTCGTGGAGCGGCATCACGAGGTCGACGGGCAGCCGGTCAGCGCGTCGCTCTTCGACTTCGGCCTGACGGTGTTCAACAACGCGCACGAGCAGCTCTCGCGCGGGACGGGCCCGTACTTCTACCTCCCGAAGCTCGAGTCCCACGAGGAGGCTCGGCTGTGGGCCCGCGCGTTCCGGATCGCGGAGGACGAGCTCGGGCTGGAGCGCGGGTCGATCAAATGCACCGTGCTGATCGAGACGATCCTCGCGGCGTACGAGATGGACGCGATCCTGTACGAGCTGCGCGAGCACTCGTGCGCGTTGAACGCCGGCCGCTGGGACTACATCTTCAGCTGCATCAAGAAGATGGGCGCCCTGCTGCCCGATCGGGCGCAGGTGACGATGACGGTGCCGTTCATGCGCGCGTACACGGAGCTGCTCGTGAAGACGTGCCACGACCGGGAAGCGCACGCGATCGGCGGGATGGCGGCGTTCATCCCGTCGCGGCGGGACCCGGAGGCGAACGCCGTCGCGCTCGCGAAGGTCGCGGAGGACAAGCGCCGCGAGGCGAACGACGGCTTCGACGGCACGTGGGTCGCCCACCCGGATCTCGTGCCGACCGCGATGGCGGAGTTCGACGCCGTGCTCGGCGAGCGCCCGAGCCAGGTCGACCGCAAGCGCGACGACGTCCACGTGACGGAGGAGCAGCTCCGCGACTTCGACGTGCCCGGGGGTGAGATCACCGACGAGGGCCTGCGCGTGAACGTCAGCGTCGGCGTCCGCTACATCGACGCGTGGCTGCACGGCGTCGGGGCGGCGGCGATCGACAACCTGATGGAGGACGCCGCGACCGCGGAGATCTCGCGGGCGCAGGTGTGGTCGTGGGTGCAGAGCGGCCGCTTCGATGAGGCGCGGGTGCGCGACGAGATAGCCAAGGTCGAAGCGTCGGACGAGGCGAAGGAGGTCTTCGCCGACGTCGCCCTCTCCGTGCCGATGAAGGACTTCCTGACGCTGTCGGCGTACGATCGCCTCGAATGAACCTCGAGAGCACGAAGGCCGACGACATCGCGGGGCTGATCGAGGAGGCGATCGTCTCCGGCGACATCGCGCCCGGAACCGTCCTGCGCCAGGAGCAGCTCTCCGAGCGCTTCGGCGTCTCGCGGACGCCGGTGCGCGAAGCGCTCCGGCGCCTCGCCGCGCTCGGGCTGGTCTCGTTCGAGCCGAACCGCGGCGTGCGCGTGCGGACGCTGTCCCACGACGACCTCCGCGAGGCGTTCCTCGTGCGCGCCGAGCTCGAGGCGCTGGTCACCGCCGAGGCGGCGCGGAAGATGACGCCGGAGGCGCTCGAGCAGCTCGAGGAATGCGAGAAGCGGTTCGCGCGCCTTACGCGCGAGATCCGGTCGCACGAGCCGGGCGGCAACCGCCGCTCGCTGATGGGCGAGTGGATGCGCGCGAACCACGCGTTCCACGACGTGCTCTACCGCGTCGCGGCGATGCCGTACGTCGAGTCCGTCGCGAAAGCCGCGCGCAGGACGTTCTCCGGCCCGACCGTGTGGGCGCCCGTCGACGACGAGCTCGAGGTGCTGTACGAGCGGAACCAGGCCGAGCACCGGGCGATCCGGCAGGCGCTCGCCGCCGGCTCGGTCGACGGCGCGCGCGAGCTCGCCCGCGAGCACGTGATGCACAGCTTCGAGCTGCTGACGACGATCCTCGCGCACGTCGGCGCCGACTGGGTCCGCGCCTGATCGACTAGACTCGCCCGCATAGTTCCTGCGTAGACCTCACCCGCCCGTAGGATCGACTCCGCTATGAGACGTGAGACGGGCATGCCGCCGCGGTACGACCCGCACGGCGTCGAGGAGCGCTGGCAGCGCACGTGGGAGGAGGAGGGCCTCTACGGCGCCGACCCCGACCCTTCCCGCACGCCCTACGTCGACGCGCACCCGCCGCCCAACGTCACCGGCGAGCTGCACACGGGGCACGCGCTCCAGCTCGCGCTCGGCGACACGCTCGTCCGCCTGAAGCGGATGCAGGGCTACAACGTCCTCTTCCAGCCCGGCTACGACCACGCCGGCATCTCGACGCAGTCCGTGGTCGAGAAGGTGCTGGTCGCGGAGGGGACGTCGCGCCAGGAGCTCGGGCGCGAGGCGTTCGAGGCGCGCGTCTGGGAGTGGCTGCACGAGTACGGCGGCAAGATCCTCCACCAGTTCCGGCGCATGGGCGCGTCGCTCGACTACCGGCGCACGCGCTTCACGATGGACGACGACTACGTGCGCGCCGTGATGCGCCTCTTCGTGCACCTGTACCGCCGCGGCTGGATCTACCGCGCGAACCGGATCATCAACTGGTGCCCGTTCCACGAGACGTCCCTCTCGGACCTCGAGCTCGAGCACGTCGACGTCGACGACACGCTCTCCACCATCCGCTATCCGCTCGCGGACGGCGGGGGCTTCGTGGCGATCGCGACCGTCCGTCCGGCGACGATCCCCGCCGACGTCGCCGTCGCCGTGCACCCGGCGGACGAGCGGTACACGCACCTCGTCGGGCGGGAGGTGATCGTGCCGTGGACGGAGAACCGCGTGCCGGTGATCGCCGACGAGCGCGTCGAGCGCGAGTTCGGCACCGGTGCGCTGAAGATCACCCCGGCCCACGACCCGAACGACTTCGCCATCGGGCGCGACCACGGGCTGCCCGAGCCGAGCTGCATCGGGCTCGACGGGCGCGTGACGGCAGCGGGCCTCGAGGGCCTCACGCAGCAGGAGGCCGCCGAGAAGGTGCTCGCCTGGTGCAGGGAGCGCGGTCTGCTCGAGAAGCGCGAGCACTATCGCCACAGCGTCGCGACCTGCGAACGCTGCCACTCGCGGATCGAGCCGCTGATCTCGCTCCAGTGGTGGTGCGCGATGGGGGAGCTCAAGCAACGGGGGCTCGACGCGCTGCGCACCTGCGAGGTCCGCTTCCACCCCGAGAGCCAGCACCGGTTCGCGATCGACTCGCTCGAGAACGCGCCCGACTGGAACATCTCGCGCCAGATCTGGTGGGGCCACCAGATCCCCGTCTGGTACTGCCCCGAGGGGCACCTGACGGTGGAGGAGACGGAGCCTGCCGCCTGCGCCGAGTGCGGCTCGCCCGACCTGACGCGCGAGACGGACGTGCTCGACACGTGGTTCAGCTCCGCGCTGTGGCCGTTCGCGACGCTCGGGTGGCCCGACGAGACGCCGGAGCTCGCGTACTTCTACCCGGGCGACCTGCAGACCACGGCGCGCGAGATCATCCGCCTCTGGGAGAACCGGATGATCTTCCTGGGCCTCGAGCTGCTGGGCGAGGTGCCGTTCCGCGACGTGATCATCCACTCGACGGTGCTCGCGCCCGACGGCCGGCGCATGTCGAAGTCGCTCGGAACCGGCGTCGACCCGCTGCAGCTGATCGACAAGTACGGCACCGATGCCACGCGGTACGGGCTGATGAAGAATTCGCTCACGCAGGACGTCCGCTTCTCGTACTCCGCGATCGAGGAAGGCGGCAAGCTGGCGAACAAGCTCTGGAACGCTGCGCGGCTGATCCTCACGGCGTGCGAGGGGGCGGCGCCTGCCGAGCGGCCGGCGACGCTCGAGGAGCGCTGGATCCTCGCGCGGCTGTCGCAGACGCAGCGGCGCGTCGAGGCGCTGCTGGCGGAGTTCGACTTCGCGCACACGATGGACGAGCTCTACCACCTGACGTTCGACGACTTCTGCGACTGGTACCTCGAGGCGGTCAAGGCGCGCCTCTACGACGGCGACGCGGATGCGCGGACGACGGCCACGGCGGCGCTCGAGCGGCTCCTCGAGCTGCTGCACCCGGCGCTGCCGCACGTGACGGAGGAGATCTGGTCGCACCTGCCCGGGCGGGAGACGCGCCTGATCGTCGCTCCGTGGCCCCACGCGGGGAACGAGGCGGACGCCGGCGCGCTCGCGCGCGTCCAGGAGTACGCGCAGGTCTTCCGGCGCTCGGGCGTCGTACCGAAGCTCGAGGGCGACGAGAAGCGGATCTTCGACGCGGTCGTGAAGCCGGACCGCGCGCCGCGACGCGAGAACGGGAACGTCGACGCGGAGCGCGAGCGGCTGTGGGCGGAAGTCGCGCGCGCCGAGAAGATGCTCGCGAACGAGCGCTTCGTCGCGAATGCGCCGCCCGAGGTCGTCGCAGCGGAGCGCGAGAAGCTCGAGCGCTACCGGCGCGAGCTCGATGCGATCGGCGGTTGACTGGCTCGAGAGCCTCAGCCCGTGGCCGCAGGACGGCTTCGGGACCGGGCGGATGCGCGCGCTGCTGGACCGGCTCGGGAACCCGCAGCGGTGCTTCGAGGCGGTCCACGTCGTCGGCACGAAGGGGAAGTCGACGGCGGCTCGCCGGATCGCGCGCACGATCGGCGGGCCCTCGTACACGTCGCCGCACGTCTCCGGCTGGCACGAGCGGCTCGACACGGACCCCGACGGCTTCGAACGGGCGGTCGCGCGCGTCCGGCGCGACGCGGAGGCGGTCGGTGCGACGCAGTTCGAGACGGTCACCGCGGCCGCCTTCGCCGACTTCGCGGCGCGCGGCGCTGCCGTCGCCGCGGTCGAGGCGGGGCTCGGCGGCCGGCACGACGCGACGAACACGATCGACGCGCGGGTCGTCCTGCTCACGAACGTCGGCCTCGAGCACACGGCCGTGCTCGGCTCGACGCGGGAGGCGATCGCCGCGGAGAAGCTGGCGGTCGCGGGCCCGCACGCGACCGTCGTGCTGCCCGACGGCGAGTTCGCGCACCTCGTCCCCGGCGAGGTGCGGATCGGCGGGGCGGCCGAGGCCGTCGAGGCGTTCCTCGGGGAGCGGCGGCCGCTGGCCGACGCCGGCCTGCCGGGCAGGCTCGAGCACCGCGACGGGGAGGTGCGCGACGGCGCGCACACGCCGGAGGCCGCCGAGTGGCTCCTCGAGCGGCTCCCGGAGCCGCACGACTACGTCGTGGTGGCGTCGATCCTCGCGGACAAGGACGCGCCGGCGATTCTCGAGCGGCTGGCGCGCGCGGGCAGGACGCTCGTCGCGACGGCGTCCTCGAACGAGCGCTCGCTCGCGGCGGAGGCCGTCGCCGACCTGGCGCGGGGCCGCTTCGACCGCGTCGAGATCGCCGCCGAGCCGGCGGTGGCGCTCGCCCGGGCGCGGGAGCTCGGGCGGCGCGTGCTCGTCACCGGCTCGCTCTACCTCCTTGCCGATCTCGCCCGCGGCGAGTGAAATCTCCGTACGATGACCCGCGCCCGTGAACGGACGACCGTGTTCCTGTTCGCCCTGCTCCTGCTCGTGCTCTACGTCGGGCTGGCGTTTGCCGCCGGGTACGGACTAGGAAGAATCCTGCTGTGACGGCGTCCACGTTCAGCGGGGTGCACGACTTCTTCCACTCGTCGACGTGGTACGTGATCCGGAACCTCGCGATCTTCTTCGTGATCGTGTTCTGGATCGCGACGATCTACTGGGTCTACAAGGACGCGCGTCGCAGGATCGAGGACCCGCTGATCGTGCTCGTCGTGACGGCCGTCGGCGTCGTCCCGTTCATCGGCCCGCTGATCTACATGCTCTTCCGGCCGCCCGAGTACCTCGAGGACGTCCGCGAGCGGGAGCTCGAGATCAAGGCGATGGAAAAGCGGCTCGGTGCACGCGACCTCCACTGCCCCGTCTGCCGCGCAGAGGTCGACGAGGACTTCCTCGTCTGCCCCGTGTGCACGACGCGGCTGCGCCAGGCGTGCACCGCGTGCGGCCGCCCGCTCGAGGCGTCGTGGCAGATGTGCCCGTACTGCGAGACCATGATCGAGCACGACCCGGACGCGCCCGTCGCGCTCGCCGAGGCGAAGAAGCGGCCGCCGCGCGCGCGCAGGCAGACGCGGTAGTCTGCTCGGCCGCATGGCCGTGGAGCGGACGCTCATCCTCGCGAAACCGGACGCGGTCGACCGAAGTCTCGCCGGCGAGATCCTCGCGCGCTTCGAGCGCCGCGGGCTGAAGCTCCGGGCCGCGCGGCTCGTGACGGCGACGCGCGAGCTCGGCGAGACGCACTATGCCGAGCACCGCGAGAAGCCCTTCTTCGGCGAGCTCGTCGACTTCATCACGTCAGGGCCGACGCTGGCGTTCGTCCTCGAGGGCGAGGGCGCGGTTGCGACCTGCCGCAAGACGATCGGCGCGACGAACCCCGCCGACGCATGCCCCGGCAGCATCCGGGGCCAGTTCGCGCTCGCGATGCCGAACAACCTCGTCCACGGCTCCGACTCCACCGAGTCGGCAGAGCGCGAGATCGGGATCTGGTTCCCCGATGGCCTCGCGTAGCTCCTGGCAGCACGACGCCCAGCGCAACGCCGCCAACTGGACCCGGGCGAACCGCGACTACACCGACGAGAACGCGGAGATCAACTGGGCGCTGGACGAGATCTCCTGGGGCGTCTGGGGGATCGACGAGTCGGAGCTGAACGTGCTCGGCGACGTGGCCGGTCTCGACGTGGTCGAGCTCGGGTGCGGAACGGCGTACTTCTCCGCGTGGCTCGCGAAGAAGGGAGCGCGGCCGGTCGGCGTCGACATCACGCCGGCGCAGCTCGAGACGGCGCGGCGGATGATGGCGGAGACCGGCGTCGAGTTCCCGCTGGTCGAGGCGGACGCGGGCGAGACCGGTCTTCCCGACGCGGGCTTCGACCTCGTCGTCTCCGAGTACGGCGCGTCGATCTGGGTCGACCCGTACCGGTGGATCCCGGAGGCCGCGCGGCTCCTCCGTCCCGGCGGACGACTCGCGTTCCTCTGCAACTCGCCGCTCGTCGTCGTGTGCTGCGTCGACGACGGCGCCGCGACGACGACGCTGCAGCGCCCGATGTTCGGCATGCACCGTTTCGAATGGGCGGGCGAGGTCGGTGTGGAGTTCCACCTCCCGCACGGAAGATGGATCGACCTGCTGCGCGCGAACGGCTTCGAGGTCGAGCGGCTGATCGAGGTCCAGGCGCCGCCCGACGCCGAGACGCACGAGTACTACGCCTACGTCGACGCCGACTGGGCCCGCCGGTGGCCCTGCGAGGACATCTGGGTCGCCCGGTCGAGCCGCTAGTCCTCGCGTCGACGTCGCCGCAGCGGCGGTCGATCCTGGAGCAGCTGCGCATCCCGTACGACGTCGTCGCGCCCGACTACGAGGAGGTCGACGGAACGTCGCCCGCGGAGCGGGCGGCGGGGAAGGCGCGATCGGTCGACGCGGGGGAGCGGCCGGTGCTCGGCGTGGACACCGAGGTCGTGTTCGACGGCGAGCTGCTCGGGAAGCCCGCCGACGCCGCCGAGGCCGAGCGCATGCTCGAGCGCCTCGCCGGCCGCACCCACGACGTGGTCTCGGGCCTCTGCCTGCGGACGCAGGCGTGGGAGGAGCTGCACGAGGAGACGACGCACGTCACATTCCGCGAGCTGACGCCGCGCGACCTCGCGCACTACGTCGCCTCCGGCGAGTGGCGGGGACGCGCGGGCGCGTACGCGATCCAGGGGCTCGGCGCGAGCCTCGTGGAGCGCATCGAGGGCGACTTCCTGAACGTCGTCGGTCTGCCGGGCTCGCTGCTCGTCCGCCTCCTGGCGACGCGCTTTGCCGGTCTCTACGGGTTCGGCTGATGCCGCGCGTCCACGAGGACGAGCTCGACATCCCGGAGGCGCTCGTGCGGGAGCTGCTCGAGGAGCAGTTCCCGCAGTGGGCCGCGCTCCCGCTCGCGCGGGTCGAGCCGGACGGCACCGTGAACGTGATCTACCGCCTCGGCGACGGGATGTCGGTACGGCTGCCGCGCCGCGACGGGCCCGAGCACGAGGAGGACCTGGAGGCCCGCTGGCTGCCGGTGCTCGCGCCGCACCTTCCCGTCGAGATCCCGCGTCCCGTCGCACGCGGCCGCCCCGGCGCCGGCTATCCGTGGTTCTGGTCGATCCACACGTGGCTCGACGGTGAGACGCCGAGCGAGCCCCTCGCGCCGGAGGAGATCGCCGCGTTCGTGGCCGCGCTGCAGCGGATCGACGCGGGCCGCGCGCCGGAGCCGGCGGGCGGACGCGGGAGGCCGCTCTCTCTCCGGGACGGCGGCGTACGGGACGCGCTCGAGCGCGTCGATGCGCCCGGCGCGCTCGAGCTGTGGGAGCGGGCGAGGCGCGCGCCGGAGTGGCCGGGCGCGCGCGTGTGGATCCACTGCGACCTCGACGGGCGCAACGTGCTCGTCCGCGATCGTCGGCTCGCCGGCGTGCTCGACTGGGGCGGATTGGGCGCGGGCGACCCGGCGCTCGATGTGATGGTCGCGTGGAAGCTCGTCGCGCGCGAGGAGCGCGGCCGGTTTCGCGAGCTGCTCGACGTCGACGACGCCACGTGGCTTCGCGCTCGGGGATGGGTGCTCTCGCAGGCGCTGATCGCGCTCGGCTACTACACGCCCGCGACCAACCCGGCGATCCACGCGGAGGCGAGCCGTTGGTTGTCGGAAGTGCTTGCCCGGTAGAGTGGCCCGGCGGGATGGGCGTCTTCAACTACCTGACCGGGTTCGGCGGTCGCGACATGGCCGTCGACCTCGGCACCGCGAACACGCTCGTCTACGTCCGCGGCCGCGGGATCGTCCTGTCGGAGCCGTCGGTCGTCGCGATCGACCAGCGGTCGGGTGACGTGCACGCGGTCGGGCTGGAGGCGAAGCGCATGCTCGGCCGGACGCCGGGGACGATCAGCGCGATCCGCCCGCTCAAGGACGGTGTGATCGCCGACTTCGACGTGACGGAGCAGATGCTCCGGCACTTCATCCAGAAGGTCCACCAGCACCGCTTCGCGCACCCGCGCGTCGTCGTCTGCGTGCCGTCGGGCGTGACCGGCGTGGAGAAGCGCGCCGTCGAGGAGGCGACGCTGAACGCGGGGGCGCGCAAGGCGTACCTGATCGAGGAGCCGATGGCGGCCGCGATCGGCGCCGGCCTCCCCGTCGCGGAGCCGACCGGGAACATGATCGTCGACATCGGCGGAGGCACGACGGAGGTCGCCGTGATCTCGCTCGGAGGGATCGTCGTCTCGCAGTCGCTACGCGTGGGTGGCGACGAGATGGACGAGGCGATCATCAACCACATCAAGCGTGAGTACAAGCTGCTGATCGGCCAGCAGACCGCGGAGGAGATCAAGCTCGAGGTCGGCTCGGCCTACACGATGAAGGAGGAGGTGCAGGCGGAGGTACGCGGCCGCGACATGCTCACGGGCCTGCCGAAGACCGTGATCCTGTCGAGCGAGGAGGTACGGCACGCGCTCGAGGAGCCGGTCAACCAGATCATCGACGCGATCAAGTCCACGCTCGACAAGACGCCGCCCGAGCTCGCCGCCGACATCATGGACCGCGGGATCGTGCTGGCGGGCGGCGGCGCGCTGCTCCAGGGGCTCGACGAGCGCCTGCGCCACGAGACGCACATGCCGGTGCATCTCGCCGAGTCGCCGCTCACCTGCGTCGCCGTCGGCTCCGGCCGCAGCCTCGAGGAGTTCGACGCGATCCACCGCAGCGCGCGCGCCCGCGGGCGCAACGGCCGCTCGCGGTAGCTCGGCCGTGCACGTCGAGGAGGTCGACGCCCGCACGGCGTCCGACGAGACGCTCACGCAGCTCGCGGAGATCGCGCATGCCTGCTGGCCCGAGGAGCATCCGGGCGAGCCGCTGCCGGCGCTGGACGAGACGATCGCGTTCCACCGGCACCAGCCGGCGACGCACACGACGTGCCACTGGCTCGCGGACGGCGGCTTCGCGGCGCTCTTCGTGCACGGGCCGCGGGCCGCGTTCCTGCACCTGCGCGTCCATCCCGACCGCCGGCGTCGCGGCGTCGGATCGGCGCTGCTCGCAGCGGCGGTCGAGCGGGCGCGCGAGCTCGGCGTCGTGGCGCTGCACGCCGAGCATTCGACCGGCGCCGGCGCGGCCTTCGCCGCGCGCTTCGGCTTCGCCGACGGCCAGCGGGTCGTGCGTTCGCTGCTCGGGCTTCCGGCGGCCGAGCTGCAGGCGTCTGCGCCGCCCGCCGGCTGGTCGCTCGTCACGTGGCTCGGCCGCGTTCCCGACGAGCACCTGGCGGCGTACGTCGTCGGGCGCGGCGCGATGGACGACGCGCCCGCGCCGGAGGAGATGGACTTCCCCTCCTGGACGGCCGAGAAGGTCCGCGCGTCGGAGGAGTCTCTCGCGCGGCGCAGCCGCGAGATGCGCGTGACGGTCGCGATGAGTGCCGACGGCACGATCGGCTCGTTCACCGAGCTTCGCCTCTCCCGCGGTTCGCGTGCCGCTTTCACCGACGACACGGGCACCGTCGCCGCCTACCGCGGACGTGGTCTCGCCCGCGCCGTGAAGACCGAGTCGCTGCGCCGTCTGCGCGCGGACCACCCGGAGGTCGAGCTCGTCACGACGATGAACGCCGAGGAGAACGCCGTCATGCGCGGGCTCAACGAGTCGCTCGGCTTTCGGCCGACGTCCGTCACCACGACGTCCACGCTGAAACCCTAGGGCGGGTCGCCGAAACGGTGTCAGACACCTTTCGAGGTGTCCGACACCGACGGCTGGACCGACTCGATCAGGTCGTACCGGACGTACTCGCCGGACGCGAGCTTGATCCACATCTGCGCGTACGGCCCCTGCCGGTTGAGGAAGCGGGCGAGCTCGTCGCGAACGGGCGTGCCGTCGGTGATGTCGATCCGACCCGGCTCGCGACGGCCGGCGAGCGTCACCACGAGATGCGGCCCGCTCAGCTGGCCGCCCTGGTCCTCCGTCACGCCGGTTTCGGCTCCCTCCTCGTCGGCCGCTGCGTCGTGGCAGCGGTCACAAGACGCCGATCGTCCCACGTTTCTTCCATGCCTACAAGACTGGGCGCTAGGCTGGGGGACCCGTGCCACGCAACCGGACCGTCCGCCTCGCGGTCCTGGGCTCGTCCGTCCAGCGCGCCGCCCCATCCGGGTTCCCGTCGAGTCGCTCAAGCGCCCTCAAGCGGCGGATCGTCGTCGGGGCCCTCGTGCTGGCCTCGCTCGTCCTGATCACGGTCTCGTTCCGCTCGACCGCGCTCGACGGCGTCCAGGGAGCGGGCGCGACGGTGCTGCGCCCCTTCGAGGTCGCCGCCGGCCGCGTCGCAAGGCCGTTCCGTGACACCGTCGCCTGGTTCCGCGGGCTCGTGGACGCGAAGAACGAGAACAAGAAGCTGCGGTTGCAGGTCGCCGAGCTCCGCAGACAGGTGATCGTCGAGGCCACGGCGCTCCAGCAGAACGCCGAGCTGCGGAAGGCGCTCGACTACCACGGCCCGCCGTCGATCGGCTCGTTCCGCCGCGTGAACGCCGCCGTCCTCGCGAACCCGCAGAGCGCGATCGACGACAGCGTCGTCATCTCGGCCGGCTCCGCCCAGGGGATCGTCCCCGGGAGCATCGTGATCGAGCCGACCGGCGGCTCCGAGGACGTGGGAGCCCTCGTGGGGACCGTGGACAGGGTCGTGCACAACGTCGCGCGCGTGATGCTGCTCACGGACAACGAGAGCGCCGTCACCTCCGCCGACCTCGCGAACCCGCAGGTGGTCGGCGTCGTCCGGCGCGGCGGCGGGAGCAGCAACGTGCTGATCCTCGACCGCGTCCCGAAGGAGCCGCGCGTCACCGTCGGCGACACGATCATCACCGCCGGCACGCTCGGACAGGGGCCGCTGCGGTCGAAGTTCCCGCGCGGGATCCCGATCGGCACCGTCGTCAGCCAGTCGAACAGCGACGCGAGCCTGTTCCAGAACATCCAGGTGCGACCGTTCGTCGACTTCTCGTCGATCCAGTCGGTGATCGTGCTCGTCCCGAAGACGTCTCGCTGATGGACGCGCTGAAGGCGGCGGTCGTCCTGTTTGTGGCCTCGCTCCTGCAGCTGTCGGTGCTGACGGAGTACCGCCCGTTCCGCACGGCCAGCGTCGTGCTCGTCGCGCTGCTCTCGATCGCGCTCCTGCGCGGGTCGATCTTCGGCGCGCTCGCCGGCTTCCTGACCGGGCTGCTGCTCGACACCGCGACGCTCGGCACGCTCGGGATCACGTCGCTCCTCCTGACGGTCGGAGGGTTCTGGATCGGCCGCTACGGCGAGACGACCGCGCGCGACCGCTTTCACGCGCCGTTCCTGTCGGTCGCGGTCGTGACCGTCCTCTACGCGTTCGGCCAGCTCCTGCTCCGGTTCATGCTCGGCGAGCCCGCTCCGGCCGGTCTCGTCGCGCACGGGCTGCCCGGTGCGCTGCTCCTGAACCTGCTCCTCACCCTGCCCGTCTACGCGCTCGCCCGGCGGCTCTTCCCGCCGCTCGAGCTCGGCGACCGGGTGCGGGAGGTGCGGCTCCTTGGCTGAGGCGCACGAGGGGGCGCCGCGGTTCCTGCCCGGCGACCCCCGCGTCGCCGAGCCGTACCGCCTCACGCCCCAGCTCGCGCTTCGCGTCGCCGTCCTCGGGTTCCTCGCGCTCGCCCTGTTCGCGGTGCTCTTCCTGCGGCTCTGGGCGCTGCAAATCCTTTCCGGCGACCGGTACCTCGCGCTCGCGAACGACAACCGCGTGCGCACGCTGCGGCTGGAGGCGCCGCGCGGCCCCATCCTCGACCGCAACGGGCACGTTCTCGTTCGCAACGTCCCGGGCACGCGCGTCGAGCTCTGGCCCAGCGACCTCCCGAAGACGTGGGCGGCGCAGCGCGCGGAGCTGCGGAAGCTCGCGTACGTGACGGGCGTCTCGACGAAGGACATCCTCTCCGAGCTGGTCAAGCACGGGAACGACCCGCTGACGCCCGTCGTCGTGCAGCGCGGCCTGCGGCAGGAGCAGATCTACTACCTCTACGAGCACGCCAGCGAGTTCCCGGGCGTGCGCCTCGCCGAGAGCTACCTGCGGGACTACCCGTACCAGTCGCTCGCCGCGCAGGTGCTGGGCTACGTGGGCCAGATCTCGCCCGCCGACTACAAGCGCCTGCGCTCGAAGGGCTACCAGGAGACCGACACGATCGGCGAGACGGGCGTCGAGCGCACCTACGACGTCTACCTGCGCGGCCGCGACGGGCGCGCCCAGCTGACCGTCGACTCGCTCGGCCGGCCGAAGTCGGCGGCGACCGTGCAGGTGATGCCGACGGCCGGCGAGGCGCTCCGGCTCACGCTCGACGTCGGGCTGCAGCGGGCGGCGGAGCGGGCGCTGCGGTACGGCATAGGCCTCGCGCGCTCGGGCGCCGAGGGCGCGTTCGCGGACGGCGGCGCGATCGTCGCGATGGACCCGCGCGACGGCGCGATCCTCGCGATGGCGTCCAGCCCCACGTACAAGCCGTCGGTCTTCGCGGGCCGCAAGGACCCGCAGAAGCTCGCGCCGCTGCTCGACCCGAAGGTCGCGGCGAAGGACAACTTCCCCGCGCTGAACCGCGCGATCGACGTCGGCTACCCGCCCGGATCGACGTTCAAGCCGGTGACCGCGCTCGCGGCGATGCAGGAGCACCTGCTGACGCCGTTCACGCAACTCCTCTGCTCGCCCACGTTCACGAAGTACGGCCAGACGTTCGACAACTGGACGCCGAACATCGACCAGTGGATGGATCTCCGCACGGCGCTCGCCGAGTCGTGCGACACGTTCTTCTACCAGCTCGGCGACGCGTTCTACCGTCTGCCGCCGAACCGCGGCCACCCGCTCCAGGCGTGGGCGAACCGCTTCGGGCTCGGCGAGACGACGGGGATCGACATCGGCCCGGAGACGGCCGGCCTGATCCCGACGCCCGAGTGGCGGTGCAAGCAGTTCGGCGGGCCGCCGTGCGCGGGCTACGTCGACCGGATCTGGAAGCCCGGGTACTCGATCCAGCTCGCGATCGGCCAGGGCGACGTGCTGGTGACGCCGCTGCAGATGGCGCGCTTCTACGCGCTGATCGCGAACGGCGGCAACCTCGTCACGCCGCACCTGGCCGAGGACGTCGAGCTGCCCGGCAGCTCGACGCAGCCCGTGCGCGTGCTCCGCCGGTTCGGGGCGCAGCCGCCGCAGCCGGTCGGCGTCGACCCGACCGCGCTCGAGTACGTCCGGCTGGGGCTCGAGGAGGCGACGCACTCGCCGCTCGGCACCTCGTCGGGCGTGTTCGGCAACTTCAACGTCGACATCGCCGGGAAGACGGGCTCCGCCGAGAAGCTCGTGCACGTGGCCGGCTACCCGAGCCCGCTCAAGCTCAACCAGTCGTGGTGGTGCGGCTATGGTCCGTTCGACGCGCCGACGATCGTCGTCTGCGCGGTGATCGAGAACGGCGGCCACGGCGGCGCGGCGGCGGCCCCGGCCGCGCTGAAGGTGTTCGAGCAGTACTTCGGAAAGAGCGCGACGACCGTGACGAGGCCCTCGGACTGATGTCGATCGAAGCCGTCGACACGAGAGCACGCGGGCTGCGGCCGCGGCGCGAGGTGGAGCGCGTCGGCGCCGCCGCGGCGCTGCGCCGGCTCGACTGGGTGCTGCTCGGCGCGCTCGTCGCCGTCACCGTCTACGGCCTCTGGGCGATCCACGGCATCACGCTCCACGACCCCGGGGGCTCGGCCGTCAAGCGCCAGGCGCTCTACGCCGCCGCGGGCCTTCTCGTGTTCGCCGGCGCGCTGCTCGTCGACCCCGACCGGTACCGGCGGCTGCGCAAGCCGATCTACTTCGGGACGCTCGGCGTGATGGTGTTCGTGCTCGCGGCCGGCGCGGCGACGCGCGGGTCGAAGCGCTGGATCGACGTCGGCTTCTTCACCTTCCAGCCGTCGGAGTTCGGCAAGGTGCTGTTCGTCCTCGTGCTCGCGGGGTTCCTGGCGGAGCGGCGGAACGCGATGCAGGCGGTCTCGACTCCCCTGGCGACGATCGCGTACGGGGTCGCGCCGATCGTCCTCGTCTTCCTGCAGCCGGACATCGGGACCGCGCTCGTGTACGCCGCGGCGCTCGCCGCGGTGCTGTTCGTCGCCGGCGTGCGCTGGTCGCACCTCGCGGTCCTGGCGACGCTCACCGTCGCGCTCGCCCTCGCCGTTCTCTGGCTCCTGCCCGCGGCCGGCGTCAACGTCCTGAAGCCGTACCAGGCGCAGCGACTGACAGGGTTCACGCACCCCGACAACGACCCGCGCGGCGCGACCTACAACCTGCGCCAGTCGATCACCGCCGTCGGCGCGGGCGGTCTGCGCGGGCGCGGCCCGCAAGGAGCGACGCAGACACGCCTCGACTACCTCCCGGAGCACGCGACCGACTTCGCGTTCGCGTCGCTGGCCGAGGAGCGCGGGTTCCTCGGCGCGTCGATCCTGCTGCTCCTGTACCTGCTGATCGTCTGGCGGGCCCTGAAGATCGTCGCGGGAGCGCGCGACCTCTACTGCGCGATCGTCGCGGGCGGGATCGCGTTCATGTTCATGTTCCAGGTGTTCGTCAACACCGCGATGACGATGGGGGCCGCGCCGATCACCGGGATCCCGTTGCCGTTCGTCTCCGTCGGCGGGTCGTCGCTGATCACGAACTTCCTCGCGATCGGGGTGCTGCAGGCGATCCACATGCGGCGCGCCGGGCGCCGCCGCGCGTGAGGCTCGGGAAGAAGACGAAGCTCGGGCCGCTCGCGATCCTCTCGGTCCTGCGGGAGGTTCGTCGCGGCGCCGGCGACGAGCGGCCGCTCGGCGTGGCGGGCGCGCGCGAGCTCGTGCCGGTGCTCGCCCGCGAGCTCCGCACGGGCGGCGACGCGGCGGCGGTGGCGGAGGACGCCGTCGAAGGCGTCGCCGCGCTGGTGTGGATCGGCGCGCCCGACGAGGTGCGACTTCGAGCCGCCGACCGCGCCGACATCCCGATCGTCGCCGTCACGGACGCCGACCTCGTGCCGTACGTGCTGGCGACGGACGTCGTGCGGGTCGCGCGCGGCCAGGGGTTCCCCGTCGACGAGATCGCGGCGGCGCTCGCGCGGAAGCTCGGCGAGGAGGGAACGGCGCTCGCGGCCCGCCTGCCCGTCCTGCGACCGGCCGTGTGCGACCACCTGATCGCGTCGTTCTCGAAGCGCAACGCCGTTGTCTCGGCCGCCGTGTTCGTGCCCGGTGTCGACATGCCGGTCCTCACGCTCAACCAGGTCCGGCTCGTCCTCCGGATCGCGCTCGCGTACGGCCGGGACCTCGACTCCCAGCGGGCGGCCGAGCTGCTCGGCGTCGTCGGCGCCGGGTTCGGCTTACGGGCGGCGGCGCGCGAGCTCCTCGACCTCGTTCCGGTGGCCGGGTGGGCGCTGAAGGGAGCGATCGCGTACGCGGGCACACGCGCGATCGGCGAAGCGGCCGTCCGCTACTTCGAGGCGCAGAGCTCCGTCCGGCCTCGGTCCTAGGCTCTTCTCCATCGACTGGAGGTGATGCCGATGGCCCTGACCGGAAACCAGGAAGCACACGAGCTGCTGCTGATCGAGGAGGCCGACGCGTGGTTCGAGTACCTGGACGCGACCCGTTGCCAGTCGGCGACGCGGTACGTCGAGGTCGAGCCGTGGGCCTGGGCGCGCCTGGCCCAGCGGCTCCGGGCGATCGGCGCTCGGCGCGCGAAGCTCCTGCCCGCCGTCGAAGCTGCGTAAGGGCCCGCTGCTACCCTTCGGGAAGGCCTATGCCAAGGCTTTTCCCATCCATCTGCGACGCGCGCCCGCTGTGGCTGCGCGCGCGCACGAGCTCTCAGGAGAAACCGTTTGCCACTTCCCTGGTTCCGGCGGAAGAAGTCGGAGGACGTGGCGCGCACGGAGCGCGCCGATGCAGTACTCGAGCTTGACGAGGCAGTAACGGAGGGGCCCGCGGACGACCCGGGCTCCGACGGAGCAGCAGCAGGCACCACCACCGCGCCGCGCAAGCGCAGGCGCGGGACCCGCGGAGGCCGAAACCGCAGCAAGAAGACCTCTGCCGTCTCCGCCAACGGCGCGGCCGTCGAGGCGGAGGCGCCTCCGGCGGAGCGAGCCGAGCGCCCTGCGCCCGAGCGGAAGGCGCGCAGCGCCCAGCCTCGCCGGCGGACGGCGCCGAAGCGCGCGCCGCTCCCGAAGGCGAAGCGCGAGCTGCTCGTCTCGGTCGACGCGGGAGAGAAGCGCGTCGCGGTGCTGGAGGACGACAAGGTCGCCGAGGTGTACCTCGAGCGTCCCGAGCGGAGGTCGATCGCCGGGAACATCTACCTCGGCGTCGTCGACAACGTGCTGCCGGGCATGGAGGCGGCGTTCGTCGAGATCGGGCTCGAGAAGAACGGCTTCCTCTACGTCGACGAGATCGTCGGCCCCGAGCTCGAGGGCCGGAAGGGCGCGCGCAAGATCCAGGATCTGATCCAGCGCGGGGAGAAGATCCTCGTGCAGGCGGTCAAGGACCCGATGAAGACGAAGGGCGCGCGGCTCACCACCGAGATCTCGCTGCCGGGCCGCTTCGTCGTCTACGTCCCGCACGGCGAGGGCCTCGGCGTCTCGCGCCGGCTCGAGGACGAGGAGCGCAACCGGCTCAAGGCGATCCTCAAGGAGCTGGCGCCGAAAGACGGCGGCGTCATCGTCCGGACCGCCGCCGAAGGCGCGTCGGCCGAGGACATCGAGCGCGACCTCGACTTCCTGCAGCGGCTCTGGAAGTCCATCGAGGCGAAGGCGAAGGAGGCGAAGGCGCCGACGCTCGTCTACCAGGAGGCCGAGCTTCCGCTCCGCGTCGTCCGCGACCTCTTCACCGGCGACTTCGAGCGGCTGCTCGTCGACCACGACCGCACGCACCGGCGCATCGTCGGCTACCTGAAGAAGACGTCGCCGCACATGGTCGAGCGCGTGTCGCGCTACCGCGAGCGGGAGCCGCTGATGGACGCTTTCGGCGTCGAGCAGGAGATCCGCTCGACGCTGAGCCGGCGCGTCGACCTTCCGTCGGGGGGCTACCTGATCTTCGACTACGCCGAGGCGTTCACCGTCATCGACGTCAACACGGGTCGCTTCGTCGGGTCGCGCTCGAAGAAGTCGGGCGGGCGGCTCGAGGACACGATCACGAAGAACAACCTGGAGGCGGTGAAGGAGGTCGTGCGCCAGCTCCGGCTGCGCGACATCGGCGGGATCATCGTCATCGACTTCATCGACATGGCGAGCCCGAAGAACCGCGCCGCCGTCGAGAAGGCGCTCGGCGAGGAGCTCGAGCGCGACCGGACGAAGACGTACGTGGTCGAGATCTCGCCGCTCGGCCTGGTCGAGATGACGCGTCAGAACGTCACCGACGGGCCGCGCGAGGTGATGACGAAGAAGTGCCCGACCTGCGGCGGCGACGGAATCGTCGTGTCGGAGCACACGGCCGCGGTCGACGTCGAGCGCCGGCTGCGCGCGCTGGTGACGCCGGGGTCGCGCTCGAAGGCGTTCCGCGTCGAGGTGGCTGCGAAGGTGGCGTGGCTCGTCGCCGGTCCGGGCGGGTCGCGGCTCCGCGAGCTCGAGGAGACGACGAAGCGCCGGTTCTTCCTCGTCGGGAAGGAAGGCGAGCACCTCGACCACTTCAAGGTGCTCGACCAGGGGACGCTCGAGAAGGTCGCGCCGAAGCTGCCCGTCGAGGTCGGCCAGGAGGTCGACCTGAAGCTCGGCGAGCTCGGGCTCCACGACCCGGCGGCCGGCGTCGGGAAGGTCGAGGACGTCGACGTCGTCGTCGGGAACGCCGCCAAGCTCGTGGGGAAGAAGGTGAAGGCGCGCGTCGTCGCGGTGGGCGAGCGGCTCGTCTGGGCGGAGCTGCTCTCGCCGGTCGAGGCCGTCGAGGAGCCGCTGACGGCCGAGGCGGAGGCGGAGCGCCCGACGCGGGCGAAGCGGCCGGCACCGGCGAAGAAAGCCGAGGACTCCGAGGAAGAGGCGGAGGTCAGCGAGCCGGTCCAGAAGAAGACGCGACGTGGCTCGCGGGGCGGACGGAACCGCAAGAAGAAGGCCACCGTGGCGGTCGTCGCAGAGCAGGTACCAGGTACCGACTCGTCGGTACCTGGTACCGAACTGCCGCCGAGCGTTCCCGCCCCGGTGATCCACGTTCCCGACCGCGCGCTGACCGACGACGAGAGCGACACGGCTGCGCCGGCGCGGAAGCGCACGCGCCGCGGGTCGCGCGGCGGCCGCAACCGGCGCAAGAAGACGGCGACCGCGACGGTCGACGCCGAGGCGCCCCCCGCCGAGGAGGGCCCCGACGGGGCCTGGGGCTACACGCCGATGAGCGAGTGGGGGTTGGACGACGACGCGGCATAGGGGACTAAACCGCTATGCTGGCGGCCGCTCGCGGGCGCCCCGCCCGCGTTTTCTCCGTCTATGGACTACGCGATCATCCGACTCGGTGGGAAGCAGTACCGCGTCCGCGAGGGCGAGACGCTCGTCGTCGACCGCGTGAAGGCCGACGAGGGGAAGACGTTCCAGCCCGACGTGCTGCTCGGCGACGCGACGGTCACCGCGAAGGTGGTCGCGCACGAGCGCGGTCCGAAGATCCGCATCGGCAAGTACAAGCGGCGGACGGGGTACAGGCGCCACAACGGCTTCCGGGCCGCGACCACCCGCATCGAGATCTCCCTCGGCGCGAAGCGCGCGGCGAAGGCGGCGGCGCCGGCGAAGGCCGAGAGGGCTCCGGCTGAGGAACACGTCAAGGGGATGCCGAGCGGCTACGAGGGAATGACGGTCGCGCAGGTCGCCGAAGGCGCGAAGAGCTGGAACCGTCCGATGCTCGAGGCGGCGCTCGAGTACGAGCGTGCGCACGCGGCGCGGAAGGGCGCGATCGCCGCGCTCGAGTCGGCGCTCAAGGCGAAGGAGGAGGACTAGTCCGATGGCACACAAGAAGGGGCTCGGCTCCTCGAAGAACGGCCGCGACTCGAACCCCAAGTACCTCGGGGTGAAGATGTTCGACGGCCAGGCCGCGCAGCCGGGCAGCATCATCGTCCGCCAGCGGGGGACGAGGTTCCGTCCGGGCCCGGGGACCGAGATCGGCCGCGACGACACCATCTTCGCCGTGCGCGCAGGCACCGTGACGTTCCGGACGAGCGGCGAACGCCGCGTCGTCTCGGTCGTCGAGACGCAGAGCTAAGAGCTCGTGTTCAGCGACCGGGCCCGGATTCACGTCCAGGCCGGCAAGGGCGGCGACGGCGGCCTGAGCTTCCGGCGCGAGAAGTTCGTGCCGAAGGGCGGGCCGGACGGCGGCGACGGCGGACGCGGCGGCGACGTCGTGCTCGTGGCCGACGCGTCGCTGCGCGACCTCTCGTCGCTGCAGCGCCGCCGCTGGATCAAGGCGGAGCGCGGCCGGAACGGCGGCGGCTCGCGCCGCAGCGGCGCCGACGGTGCCGACGCCGTGCTGCGCGTCCCCGTCGGGACGCAGGTGCTCGGCGCCGACGGCGGGCTGCTCGCCGACCTCGCGCACGCCGAGGCGCGCGTCGTGCTCGCCCACGGCGGCCACGGCGGGCGCGGCAACGCTCGGTTCGTCTCCTCGACGCGCCGGGCGCCGCGATTCGCGGAGGTGGGGCCGCCCGGGGAAGAGCGCGACGTCGAGCTGCACCTGAAGCTCCTCGCCGACGCCGCGCTGGTCGGCCTCCCGAACGCGGGCAAGTCGTCGCTGCTCGCGCGCATCTCGAACGCACGTCCGAAGGTGGCCGACTACCCGTTCACGACGCTCCAGCCGGTTCTCGGGACCGTCGATTCGCCCGACGGGCGGCAGCTCGTCGTCGCCGACGTTCCGGGGCTGATCGAACGGGCGTCCGAGGGCGTCGGGCTGGGGCACGAGTTCCTCGCGCACCTCGAGCGCGCGCGGACGCTCGTGCACGTGATCGACGCGTCCAAGCCGGCGGACGACCAGTGGCGGACGATCGACGCGGAGCTCGGCGCCTACGGCGCGGGCCTCGACGAGCGGCCGCAGCTCGTCGTCCTGAACAAGGTCGACATCGCGCCGGAGCCGCGGTTCACCGTCGACGACCCCCGCATCCGCGCCGTGTTCCGACTGTCGTGCGCGACCGGCGCGGGCGTCGACGACTTCAAGCGGCGCCTGTTCGCGCTCGTTCCCGAGCCGGCGGTCGAGGGGGGTCCCGCTGACCAGCTCGCGGACTTCCTCGTCTACCGTCCGCAGCCGAGGACGCGGCCGTGGCGGCTGCTTCGGACCGAGGACGGGTTCCGCGTGCTCGGGACGCCGCCCTCGGAGGAGGAGCTCGAGCGCGCTCTCAAGGCAGCCGGTGCGCGCAAGGGCGCGACCGTCGAGGTCGGGGACGAGGAGCTCGAGCTCGCGTGACGGTCGGGCTGTACGGCGGGGCGTTCGACCCGCCGCACGTCGGCCACGTCGAGCTCGCGCGCCGCGCCAAGCGGGAGCTCGACCTCGACCGGCTCGTCGTCGTGGTGACGGCGCGGCCCGGGCACAAGCAGGTGGAGACGCCCGCGGAGGCGCGGCTCGAGCTGGCACGAGCGGCGTTCCCGGACGACGACGTCGTCCTCGATTCCCACCCGAGGACGGTCGACATGCTGCGCGCGCATCCGGAGTGGAACGACGCCGTGTTCCTCGTCGGCGCCGACCAGTTCTGCGACTTCCTCTCCTGGAAAGAGCCGGACGAGGTGCTGCGCCGGGTGCGCCTCGGCGTCGCCACGCGTCCCGGGTTCCCGCGCGACCGGCTGGAGCGCGTGCTCGCGCGGCTCGAGAACGCAGAGCGCGTGCGCTTCTTCGACATCGAGCCGACGCCGGTCGCGTCGCGCGAGCTGCGTGCGAAGCTCGAGGAGGGTGCGGACGTCGCCGCCGACGTGCCGCCCGCGGTCGCCGAGATCATCCGTCGCGACGGGCTTTACCGGCGCTGACCGCGGGTACACTGCGACCAGTTGAGCCCACTCGAACAGGCACGCACGATTGCGGCCCTCGCCCAGGACAAGCTCGGCCGCGACGTTGTCATCCTCGACATGCAGCCCGTCTGTGCGTACACGGATTACTTCGTCATCGTCACCGGCGGCAACCCGCGCCAGACGAAGGCGATCTGGGACGAGGTGCACGGGCGGATGAAGCGCGACCACGGGCTGCTCCCGCAGAGCTCCGACGGCGAGCAGCAGGCGACGTGGATCGTCGCCGACTACACGGACGTCGTGCTGCACGTCTTCACTCCCGAGGCGCGCGCGTACTACCGCCTCGAGGAGCTCTGGGACGACGTGCCGCACGAGGCAGTCGAAGCGGCCACGGCCTGAAGGGAGGCAATCCGGCGGCGCGGGTACTCTGTTGCCCGTGCTGACGACGGATCAAAAGGGTGCTGTTGCCGGCGGTGCCGGCGGGCCCGGAGCGGGGTGATCCACCGGTCGTACCTGCCCGACGAGATCGATGCAATCGCGGCCTACTGCGCCGAAACAGATACGTGCTACCTCCTCCCGCACGAGATGTCCGTTGGTCGCGCCGCTGTGCAACTGAGACTGCGACCTAGCCGAAAAACCAGCAGATTGGGATCAACTGGGCGCGCGAATACGAGTTCGGGGTTACACTGACGAGGCTCCGCGGGCCCATAGCTCAGTTGGGAGAGCGCTACCTCGGCATGGTAGAGGTCGCCGGTTCGAGCCCGGCTGGGTCCACCTTCGAGGTGTTGCGCGAACCGCCGCTGGAATCCGATAGGTGGGGCTGACCTCGCCAACGCCGAGGCCTCGTCGCTGCCGCGTCACGGCCGATGCTGCGCAGCTCCGCTTGCGCGATGCGCTCTACGAAGACTGAGTTCGAAACCGTTCCGGCTTCCGCCACGGCAGCGGGCTCGGCAACTGGAACTCGCCGGTGAAGCCCTTGTCCGCGGAGCGGGAAGCGGTAGCTCGCGCTACCGCTTCGCCTTAGCCGAACTTGTCTTCGCCGACTTCGCCTTCGTCGGCTCGATCTTGGCCGCCCCGGCGCTCGGGGCGAACACGCTGCTGTGGCCGTCCTCCCACCGGACGCGCAGCCGCGGTGGATCGGACGCGAGCACCTCCTCGACCACGCCCCTGCGCCTCGTCTGCCCGACCTTCTCGGAATCGATGACGATGTGGTCCCCGACTACCGCCTTCATTCCTCGACCTCCTTCGTGCTCGTCGTGACGCACGCCGATTATCGCGCCCCCGCGCGTTTCACGGGGCGGGGTGCGGCGAAGAGACGTGTATGGAGAGCTTCGCGTTCCGACGCGAGACGCCGGCCCTGCTCCTCGCCGGGCAGGCCGCGTTCCTGGCGATGATGGCCTCCTGCCTCGCGATCCGGCCGTCGGCGGTGGCGATCCAGCGCGGCCTCAGCTTCTACGGCAACCAGGCGGAGACGGTCGTGCCGTTCGTCGCGGGGTTCGTGGCGTGCGTGGCGCTCACAGCGCTCGGCGTGGTGCGGCTCGGCGGCGGCGACGAGTTCCGCCGGCGCTTCCGGCTCGGCACGGGCGCGGTCGTGGCCCTGATGGCGCTCGTCCCGCTGACGCCCTACAGCGTCGACCTGGTCCTCGACTACCTGCACATCGGGATCACCACGATCCTCTTCTCGGCGGGCCTCGCGTTCGGCGCGTGGCTCGGGTGCGGCCTCCTCCGCCGCCGGCGGACGGCGCTCGCCGCCGTCGCGATCCAGGCCGCGAGCGCCGTGCTCGTGCTGACGGCCCAGGTCGGGCTGCACGACCTCATGATCCCGTCGCAGCTCGTGTTCGACGTCTCGTTCGCCGCTCTCGTCGTGATGTCGGCGGCACATCTCGCAGCGCAGGCGCGTTAGCCTCCGCTCGTGGAGCTGGCGGGAAGCACGTGCCTCGTCACCGGCGCGACGGGCGGGATCGGTCGCGCCGCTGCGCAGGCGCTCGCCGCGCGCGGGGCGAATCTCGTGCTGACGGGCCGTAACGGTCCTGCTCTGGCGGACGTCGCGTCGGCGGCAGGCGGCCGCGCGATCGAGGCCGACCTCGCCGACCATGCTGCGATCGCCGAGCTCGTCGAGGAGGTGGGACCGGTCGACGTCCTCGTGAACGTCGCCGGCGCCGGGCACCTCGGGCCGCTCGAGGCGATGCCGCCCGACCGGCTCGCCGAGCTGGTGGCGGTGAACGTGACCGCGCCGCTCGCGCTGACCGCGGCGGTGCTCCCCGGGATGCTCGAGCGCGACCGCGGCCACGTCGTCTTCGTGGGCTCGGTCGCGGGCCGCGTCGGCCGGCGCCGCGAGGCCGTCTACGCCGCGACCAAGGCGGCGATCTCCGTCTTCGCCGACAGCCTGCGCGCGGAGCTCCGCGGCACCGGCGTCGGCGTCCTCCTCGTCACGCCCGGGCCGGTGAGCACGACCTTCTTCGAGCACCGAGGCGCGCCGTACGACCGCACGTGGCCGCGCCCGGTCACCGCGGACCGCGTCGCGGCGGCGCTCGCCGACGGGATCGAGGCGGGCGCCGCCGAGGTGACGATCCCGCGCTGGCTCAGCCTGCCTGTGCGGGTGCGGGCCGCCGCCCCCGGCGTCTTCCGCGTGCTCGCCGCGCGGTTCGACTGAGCGGGCTCGAGGCCGCCATCGCGCGGACCGACTGCCGCAGCGAGCCCATCGACGCCAGCACGGCCGTCGGTTCGTACCCGCAGTGCGCCATGCAGTTCGCGCAGCGCTCGTCGCGCCCGCGCCCGTACGCGCTCCAGTCGGTCGTCTCGACGAGCTCCTTGTACGTCTTCGTGTAGCCGTCGCTCATCAGGTAGCAGGGCCGCTGCCAGCCGAAGATCGAGTAGCTGGGAATCCCCCAGGGCGTGCACTGGAAGTCGACCTTGCCCTCGAGGAAGTCGAGGAAGAGCGGGGTGTGGTTGAGCCGCCAGCGGTCGCGTGCGCCGCCGGCGAACGCCGCCTTGAACAGCGCGCGCGTCTGCGTGACGCCCGGGAAGTGGTCCTGGTCCGGCGCCTTCTCGTACGCGTAGGCCGGCGAGATCTGGATCGCGTCGACCTCGAGCTCGTCGTTCAGGAAGTCGAGCACCTCGCGCACCGTCTTCGGCGTGTCCGTCGACAGGAAAGTGGTGTTGGTGTTGACGCGGAAGCCGCGCTCCTTCGCCGCGCGGATCGCCGAGACGGCCTTGTCGAAGATGCCTTCGCGCTCGACGAACTGGTCGTGACGCTCGCGCAGGCCGTCGAGGTGGACGACCCACGTGAAGTACGGCGACGGCTCGAACCGGTCGAGCCGCTTCTCCATCAGGATCGCGTTCGTGCAGAGGAAGACGAAGCGCTTGCGCTTGATCAGCTCCTGGACGATCACGTGCACCTCCGGGTGCACGAGCGGCTCGCCGCCCGCGATCGAGACCATCGGCGCGCCGCACTCCTCGATCGCCGCGACCGCCTGCTCGACCGGCATCCGCTGGCGCAGGATGTGCTCCGGGTACTGGATCTTCCCGCAGAAGGAGCAGGCGAGGTTGCACTGGAAGAGCGGCTCGAGCTCGACGAGGAGCGGGAAGTGCGTGCGCCGCTTGAGCTTCTGCGTGACCAGGTAGCGGCTGATCACCACGCTCTGCCGGAGCGGAATGCTCATCCTCGGACCTCCTTCGGCAGCCGGAAACGCAGCGATTCGGTCGTCGTCGTCTGTTCCTCCACCTCGGCACCCCCCAGTGCGGCGATCGCATCGATCAGTCTACGGACGAGCGACTCCGGCGCGGAGGCTCCCGCCGACAGGCCGACCGTCTCGGCCGCGGCGATCCACGCGAGGTCGAGGTCGGTCTCGTCGTCCACGAGATAGGCCGGCGTGCGCTCGCGCTGCGCCACCTCGACGAGGCGCTGCGAGTTCGACGAGTTACGGGATCCGACCACGATCACGACGTCCGAGGCCCGCGCCACCTCGCGCACCGCGACCTGCCTGTTCGTCGTCGCGTAGCAGATGTCGTCGGAGCTCGGTCCGCGCAGCGCCGGGAACCGCTCGCGCAGCTTGGCGACGATCTCCTCCGTCTCGTCGACGGCGAGGGTGGTCTGGGTCAGGTACGTGACGCGCGACGGATCCTTCACGTCCACGCGCTCCGCGTCTCGCACGTCCTGCACGAGCACGGTTGCATCCGGGGCCTCGCCGCGCGTGCCGTCGATCTCCTCGTGGCCTTCGTGCCCGATCAGCAGGATCGTGTTGCCGCCCTCGGCGAAGCGGCGCGCCTCCGCGTGCACCTTCGAGACGAGCGGGCAGGTCGCGTCGATCACGTCGAGCCCGCGCGCCGCAGCCTCCTCCCGCACCGCGGGCGAGACGCCGTGCGCGGAGAAGACCGTCGTCGCGCCCACGGGCACCTCGTCGAGCTCGTCGACGAAGACCGCGCCGCGGCGCTCGAGGTCCGCGACGACGTGCTCGTTGTGCACGATCTGCTTCCGGACGTAGACCGGCGCGCCCCGCTGCGCCAGCGCCAGCTCCACGATCTCGATCGCGCGGTCGACACCGGCGCAGAACGAGCGCGGCGCCGCCAGGAGGATGCGCCGGCGGCGCAGCGCGCGCCGCCACTCGTCGAGGACGGGCGCGGCCCGGCGCAGCTCGTAGAGAGCGCGCGCGCCCGCGACCGCGGTGCGCGCGTCGACGAGCTCGCGACCCGCTTCCTCGACCACCACCCGCAGCACGGCGAGCGGCCGGCCCGCGGCAGCGTCCGCGAGCCACGCCGACTCCATGTCGACCGCGTCGACGCCCTGCTCCGCGAGGAAGCGGCGCTCTGCGGGTCCCGCGATCCGTTCCACCGAGGCAAGCGTGCCCACCTGCGGGGAGAGACCGCGCCGACGCAGCGCGGCCGTCAGCATCGCGCTGCCGGCCGCGGCGAACGACGGACCGTCCGGCCGACGCAGCTCGGTCGCGAGCAGCACGTCGCCCGCGCGCAGCTCGGGCGCCGCGGCGGCGCAGACGCCGGCGATCGCGACGCCGCGTGCGTCGTCGACGGCGAGCCCGCGGGCGGCGGCGATCCGCGCCCGCCGCCTGCCCATCCCGCTGCGGATCACGCGCGCGTTCCGCTTGACCTCCGCCGGCAGGGCCGCCTCCTCGGCGCGCAGCGCGGTGAAGAGAAGGATCTGGCCGCTCACGGGGCGTCCTCCCGCCGTGCCAGCCGTCCGAGCGCCGAGACGGGGAACACCTGCCGGTAGAGGTGGTAGTTGAGGTAGAAGTCGCCGGGAAAGCCCGTGCCGGTGTACCACGGCTCGTCCCACGAGCCGTCGGGCCGCTGCGTCGCTGCCAGGTAGGCGACCGCGCGGTCGACCGCATCGTCCGCGACGCCGGCCGCGTGCAGCGCGAGCAGCGCCCACGCGGTCTGCGAGGCCGTCGACTCGCCGCGGCCGCGCCACGACCGGTCCACGTACGACCGCAGGTCCTCGCCGAAGCCCCCGTCCTCGTTCTGCACCGACCGCAGCCACGACACGGCGCGCGCGACGCTCCGATGACGGCCGAGGCCGCACGCGACGAGGGCAGGCACGGCGGCGGCCGTCCCGTAGATGTGGTTCGCGCCCCACCGGCCGAACCACGACCCCTCGTCCTCTTGCTCGCCGAGCAGGTACGAGATCCCGCGCTGCGCCGCCGGCTCGTGCGCACGCCCTTCGAGCGCGAGCGCTTCGAGCACGTGCGCCGTCACGTCGGCGCTCGGCGGGTCCGTCACCTCGCCGAAGTCGCAGAAGGGAAGCCGGTTCGGAAGCGTGGAGCAGTTCTCGACGTCGAAGGCCGCCCACCCGCCGTTCGACGACTGCATGCCGAGCATCCACGCGACTGCGCGGTCGGCAGCCCCGGAGCCGACCTCTGCGCGGCGCAGCGCGATCACGATCTCGGCGGTGTCGTCGACGTCCGGGTAGTTGTCGTTGGCGAACTCGAACGGGAAGCCGCCCGGCGCGAGGTGTGGGCGGCGGACCGACCAGTCGCCCTTGACGCGGATCTCGCGTGCGACGAGCCACTCGGCTCCGCGGCGCACCGCGTCGTGCTCCGGCGGCAGGCCGGCGTCGAGCAGCGCGATCACCGCGAGCGCCGTGTCCCATACCGGCGACTGGCAGGCCTCGATCCTGCGGCCGGCCGCGTCGTCGATCGTGAACGTCTCGAGCCCGTCGAGCCCCTTGCGGATCACCGGATGGTCGAGCGGAAAGCCCCACGCGCGCAGCGAGATGAGGGACCACACCCACGGCGGCTGGATCCCGCCCCAGCCGCCGTCGGCCTCCTGCCGGTCGACCACCCAGCGCACCGCCCGCCGCAGCGCCGCCCGCCGCAGCGGGCCGACGGGGTGACGTCCGTACGCGTGCAGGGCGCGGTCGAGAAGGATCGGCGGCGCGGGCTCGCCGCGCCGGAGCTCGTCGAGCCGGAACGCGACGGGCTTTGCCGGCTTCAGCGTCGTGGCGATCTGCAGCGCGACGATCGTCTGCCGCGCCCAGCAGCCGAACGAGTAGATCGAGAGCGGAGCCCGCGCCGGCAGGAAGATCTGCTCCGGCGGCAGTACCGGGACGGCGTCCCAGCTCCATAGGCCGAGAAGCGCGAGCCACATCCGCGTGAACACGCGCGTCGCCTCGAGGCCGCCGAGGTCCGCGATCACCGACCGCGCGCGTGCCATGTGCTCAGCGTCGACGGCGTCGCCCGCGAGGCGCAGCGCAACGTACGCCTCGACGGTCGTCGAGAGCTCCGCGGGCCCGCCGTAGAAGGTCGCCCAGCTGCCGTCGTCGCGCTGCTTCGAGCGGATCCACCTCGCCGTCCTCTCCGTCCGGCCCGGCTCGAGCAGGCCGAGGTAGTGGCGGAGGAACAGGTCCTCGGCGTCGATGGTCACGTTCGTCTCCAGCTCCCCCTTCCAGTAGCCGTCGGGGTGCTGGAGCTCGAGCAGCTTCGTCACCGCGCGGTCGAGCGTGGCGCGCAGGACGTCGACGCGTGGACGCGTCGCGAAGGTCGTCATGCCGCCAGCTCCGTGCGTGCGCCGCCGGGCCGGGCGCGCCGCCGCGGCGCGTCGGAGAGGACGGCCGCCGCGGCGGCGGAGCCGCTCCGCACCGCGCCCTCCATCGTCGCCGGCCAGCCGGTGCCGGTCCACGCCCCGGCCAGGGCGAGCCCCGGAACGGGCGTCCGCGCCGGCGGCCGCAGCCGCGCGGTGCCGGGTGCGGCTCGGAACGTCGCCGTCGGCTCGCGCGTCACCATCCCGCGAATCAGCTTCGCGTGGCGAGCGCGCGGCAGCATCAGCGCGAGCGCGCCGGCGCACGTCTCCACGAGCCGCGCCTGCGGGTGCTGCAGCTCGTCGTGCGCGGCCGACAGGGAGATCGACAGGAGCTGGCCGTCCTCGACGCCCGACGACGACGTGCGGTCGAAGATCCACTGCACCGGCGAGCTCACCGCCGCGACCACCGGCTCGTGCAGCACGCGGCGGTCGTAGTGGAGATGGACGTTCACGATCGGGCTCGTGCCCAGCCGCTCCGCCGTGTCCGCGGGGACGACTCCGTCGGGGAGGAGCGCCGGCGCGGCGTGGTGCGGCACCGCGGAGATGACTGCGTCCGCGTCGACCGAGCCCTCGCGCAGCTCCAGCTCGAACAGGTCGCCGGCCGGGCGCACCCGCTCGACCTTCGCGCGGAGCTTCACGCTCACGCCGCGGCTGCGGAGCGCACGCGCCGCGGCGTCGCCGTGCAGGCGCGAGAGCGGGACGGTCGGAACAGCCAGGTCGCACGCGTCCGACTCGTCGATCAGCCCGGTGCGGAAGACGAACGCTGCAAGCCCGAGCGACGCATCCTCCGCATGCAGGTTGAGCGTCGGGAGCGCGATCAGGTCCCAGAGCCGGTCGATCGCCTGCCGCGACTGCCCGTGCGATCGCAGCCACTGCCCGAACGCGAGCTCGTCGAGGCGCGGGTCCGACAGGTCGAGCGAACGGAGCGCCGCGACCGCCCGGACCGCCGCCAGCCGGTCGCGCACCGGGATGTGCCGGTACCGGAGAAGCGCGCCGGCGAGGTGCAGCGGCGCGGGGAGGGCCGTTCGCGCGAACGTCGCCGACGAGCCGCCTGCATCGAGCACCGGGACGCGGAGGCGCGGCTGGAGCTCCAGGTGCGCGTCCGTCCCGAGCTTCGCCAACAGCCCCCGGTACGCGGTGCAGCAGCGGAGCGCCACGTGCTGGCCGTTGTCGAGCCAGTAGCCGTTGCGCCGGAACGAGAACGTCGCGCCTCCCAGACGCGGCCGCGCCTCGTACAGCGTCACATCTGCGCCGGCGTCCGCGCAGTCGAGCGCGGCCGTGATGCCCGCGAGGCCGCCTCCGACGACCGCGACGCGCAGCGGCGTCATGCCGCCCGCGCTCCCTTCACGAGGCTTCGCACGACGACGGCGCGCTTCTCCCATGCCGGCAGCGACACGCGCGCTCGGAGCGCCCGTGCGGGCTCGGCCGCGATCCGGAGGAGCAGCCGTTCGTACGCAGCCGTCATCGCGAGGACGGCAAGCGCGCTCCGCCGGTCGAGGAGCGGCACGAGCGCGAGGCCGCGCCGCAGCCAGCCGAGCGCCCGCTCCGCCTCGAACGCGAGCAGCAGCTCCGACTCACCCTCGATCCGCGCTCCCGCGATGCGGCAGCCGAACCGCTCGAGATCCGCCTGCGGTAGGTAGGCGCGCCCGTCGCGCAGATCCTCTGTGAGGTCGCGCAGGATGTTCGCGAGCTGCAGCGCCACGCCGAGGTCGTCGGCGAGCGGCTCGGCGGCCGCCCGGTCCGGCGTCTCGAACACGCCCAGCGAGAGCCGGCCGATCGACCCCGCGACGCACCTGCAGTACCGCTCGAGGTCCGCGAACTCCTCGTACTCGACGCCGCGGACGTCCGCCTCTGCGCCGTCGAGCAGGTCGCCGAACGCCGACAGCGGGATCGGAAACCGGCGCGAGGCGTCGTCGATCGCGGCGAGGAGCGGGTCGCGCGAGTCGGCGACCGTCGCCAGCTCTGCACGAAGCGCGTCGAGCTGCTCGAGCTTCGCCTCGCGTGCCAGCTCGCCGTCGGCGATGTCGTCGATCCGCCGGGCGAGCGCGTAGACCGCGAACAGCGCGTCGCGCCGGCCGGCGGGGAGGAGCCGCATCCCGGTGTGGAAGCTCGACTGCGACAGCCGCACGATGCGCCGCGCCTCCGCGTACCCCTGAGCGACCCGCGCGCTCACGACGCGCTCCTGAGGAGCCGGAAAGTGGCGCCGGCGCGCGCCGCCGCACCCGCGTGCGGCGGCCCCGCGAGGACGTCGTACCGGACGCGGGCGATCGCGTCCAGCGTCGCGAGCCCGCCGGCGACGTAGCCCGCGACGGCGACGCGTGCGCGCCCCGAGAGCGATGCGACCAACCGCCCGCCCGAGCCCAGAAGCTTCGCGGCGCGCTCGCACTCGAGCTCGAGCAGCGCGCGCAGCGCCGGCGACGCGCGCTCGGCGACGAGCTCGTCCTCGCCGACCCCGTGCGCCTCGCGGTCCTCCCGCGGCAGGTAGATGCGGCCGGCGAGGGCGTCCTCGCGGGCGTCCTGGACGTGCTCGATCACCTGCAGCGCGGTGCACACGTCGTCGGACAGGCGCACGCGCTCCGGCGTGCCGGCTCCGAACACGCCGAGCACCAGCTCCCCGACGGGATTCGCCGAGAGCTCGCAGTAGGAGAGGAGGTCGTCCCAGGTTTGGTACTCGTGCTGGCGCTGGTCGCGCCGGTTCGCCTCGATCAGGCGGGCGAACGGCTCGCGGTCGAGGCGGCACTCGCGGATGGTGTGCGCGAGGTTGCGGAAGAGCGGCGACCGAGGGACGCCGGCGAACGCCCGGTCGAGCTCCGCCTCGGCATCGTCGAGCGCTGCAAGCCGGTCGCCTGCGACCGCGTCACCGAGCTCGTCGACGAACCGCGCGAAGTCGTAGACCGCCAGGAGGTGGCGCCGCGTCCGCTGCCCGAGCACGACGGAGGCGACGCTGAAGTTCTCCGACCTCGCACGCCGCCGGACCGCATCCGGCGCAGGCAACGTCGGCACGGGCATCGTCATTCACCGATGACCTGGATCAGGACCTTCCGCGGACGCGACCGGTCGAGCTCGCAGAAGAAGATCCGCTGCCAGCGACCGAGCGTCAGGCGCCCGTCGACGATCGGGATCGTCTGCGAGGACGCGAGGATCCCCGAGCGGCAGTGCGAGTGGCCGTTCGGGTACAGGGCCGTGTCCTCCTCCAGCCCCTGCGTCCGGATCGACAGGTCGTCGTGCCGGTAGTACGTCCCGTCCGCCGGCGCGAGCCGCTCGAGCATCTCCTCGAAGTCCGACTGGAAGCCGTCCTCGGGCTCGTTGATCAGGACCGCGCACGTCGTGTGCGGCGAGTAGACGAGCGCCATGCCGTTCCTGACCTCCGACCGTTCGACGACGTCGATCACGTCGTCGGTTACGTCGATCATCTGCGACCGCCGCTTCGTGACCAGGTCGTGGTTCTCGAATCGGTGCTTCATTCCGCCTCCGTGCCTGCAGCGCCAACGCCTGCGCGACGATGACCCCATGTGGGAATTGCCGCCGAAGCTAACAGATGAAACAGTTTCGGTAGAAACTGCTGGTTGACGTTCCAGTCAGCGCGGCTAGTCGCCGGGCGGGCGAACGACGGCGCCGCCGTCCGCACGCTGGACGACGAGCGGCAGCATCCGTTCCGAGAGGAACTGCTCGATCGCGTGGATCGCGCCCTCGACGAGCCGCTCGCGCTCGCCCGAAGCGAAGCGCACCTGCAGCGCGCAGCGCTCGCCTTCGTCCACGACCTCCGCGTGCAGGCCGTGCGCGGCGAGCGCCTCCGTGAGGTCGCTCCCGATGCCGCGCCGAGGAACGTCGATCTCGATCGTCTCGGCCACTGACGCGATCCTATTACCGCCGCGGCCGGAGACTATGCATGGTTGGATCCGCGTGTGGCCGCGCCGCGCGGTACGTTCTCGATCGTCGCCGCGGACCTCGAGGCGGGCGAGGTCGGCTGCGCAGTGCAGTCGAAGTACTTCTCCGTCGGCTCCGTCGTGCCGTGGGCGCAGGCGGGCGTGGGCGCCGTGGCGACGCAGGCGGCGGGCGTGGCGGTGTACGGGCGGCGTGTGCTGGAGGAGCTTGCGCGCGGGGCCGCGCCGGATGCGGCGCTGGAGCGCGTGCTCGCGGAGGATGCAGGCCGCGAGACGCGTCAGCTCGGGGTCGTCACCGCCGACGGTCGCGCGGCGGCGTTCACCGGCGGCTCCTGCCTCGACTGGGCGGGTCACCGGACCGGCGCCGGCTTCGCCGTTCAGGGGAACATCCTCGCGGGCGCCGCAGTCGTCGACGAGATGGTTCGCGCGTACGAGGAGACCACGGGACCGCTGGTCGAGCGCCTCGTCGGCGCGCTCGAAGCGGGCCAGCGCGCGGGCGGAGACCGCCGCGGCCAGCAGTCCGCGGCGCTCGTCGTCGAGCGCAGGGGCGGCCGGAGCGAGTCGCGTGAGGGAATCGACCGGATCTGCGACCTGCGTGTCGAGGACCACCCCGAGCCGATCGCGGAGCTGCGGCGGCTCGTCGGCATCTGGAGCGGTTGGGACGCGCAGCGCCGAGCGCACGCGGCGCACGAGCGCGGCGAGCACGCGGCCGCTGCCGACGCGCTCGTCGTCGTGCTCGCGCGCGGCGAGGACGCCGAGGTCCTCTACAACCTCGCGTGCTACGAGGCACTCGCGGGTCGCCGCGACGACGCCGTCCTGCACGTACGCCGCGCGCTCGAGCTCTCGCCGTCGCTGCGCGAGCTGGCGGCGGACGACCGCGACCTCGACCCGATTCGCGACGCGCTGGCGGATCTCTAGCCTCACCGCCGGCGGAAGTCACGAACTCGGCACGAAGACGTGACGGACCCTCCGCGATGCTCTGCCTATCGTTGCCAGAAACGGCAACGAAAGGAGACGGAACGTGCGAAGGTCGTTCTTGGCGGTCGGCGGCGCACTGGCGCTCGCGGCGGCGGGCATTGCGCTCGCGCTCGCCGCCGTCGGCGCCGCTCGCACCGCGGCCCTCACGACGACGCTCGGCACGACGAACGTCGTCACAACCACTCCGAGCCCGAGCTGCAACACCGGCGCCCTCAACAGCAGCGGGTCGACCAACCTGTCGTTGAACGGGAGCACCGCGACCGTGAACGTCGCCGGCTGGGCCGTCTGTGGGGAACAGCTCGTCGTCGACATCCACTGGTCCGACGGCAGCATCAGCTCGAACACGTCCTCGGCGAGCAAGGGCCTTGCCGCCGGCCAGTGCATCGGCGCGACGGCCTACATCGGGTCGTCCGCCGGCGGCGTGATCGACAACCCGGTCGGGACGTGGACGCAAAGCTCGAGCCCGTCGCAGGTCTGCGCGCCGAACCGGCGGGGGCGGCGGCGGATCCGGCGACCAGGACGGCGATGGCGTCCCCGACGCGACGGACAACTGCCCGAGCATCTCCAACCCGTCGCAGTCGGACTTCGACAACAACGGCGTCGGCGACGCGTGCGACCCGGGGCCCACCGCGACGAGCCAGGGCGATGCCTACAGCCGTTCACCGCGATCCCATGGTTCTGGGACTCGTCGTTCACCGGCCACAACGTGTCGCTGCTCGGCGGGACGCCGACGGCGCCCCGCGGCTACCACGTCACGATCCAGACCCGGTTCAAGTCCTGCCTCGGCGGCGCCTACGGGATCGGCTGCATCGCGACCGGCTACCCGACGGCGATCTGGAACGTCTACGACGACGGGACCGGGAACGTCAGCGAGGACAGGGGCTGAGGCGGAGTGGCAGGCCCCAGGAGCATCCCGCGCTGGCTCAGGTGGACGATCGCCGTGCTCGTCGTCCTGGCGGCCCTCCTCTGGTACCTCGGCAGCCAGGGCAACACGTTCTAGTGCGGCCTCTCATAACGGTGCACCGGAAACCGCGGCGGACGCAGGAGCCGAATTGGTGTCCGACACCGATGGTGTCAGACACCTTCTCCGGACGACGTGTACTGACGCGGCCGGCAGGGGTCCGATCGGCGGCCCGTTTTCGTACACTTTTCCAATGTCGGCCGAAGCCTGGGAGTTCCTCTTCATGATGCTCGCGCTGAAGATCCCGATCGTCTACCTGGGCTTCGTCGTGTGGTACGCGATCAAGTCGGAGCCCGAGCCGGGGGTCGACCAAGAGGACTACTCGATCTGGCGGCCGTGGCGCCACCGGCCCGCGGGGCCGCGCCCGCGCCGCGGCGGCCCGCACGGCACCCGCGACTCCGCCCGGGCGGCGCGCGCGAGGCGCGATAGGGTCGCGCCGTGAGCTCGAGCGCACGCGACCCGCTGCGGCCGGCCGAAGCCGTCGCGGGCCTGCTCGCCGCATCCGGCCTCTTCCTGGGCCTGCTCGAGCTCTTCTACCGCCCCTTCCGCCTGGCTCCCGCGGCCGTCATCCTCCTGCTCGTGGCGACGGTGATGAGCAAGGACCAGCAGCGGCTGATTCGCATCGCCTTCGCCATCGTCGGCGTCTGCTTCGTGGCGGGGGCGGCGCTCCAGGTGATCACGCACCACCCGCTCTTCTGAGGAAGAGGACAAGCTGCGCGCCCCTGGTACAAAGGAGGCGTGAGCACGCACGACGTCGACGGCCTGAATGCCGGCTACGCGCGCGCCTTGCTCGACGAGTACCTCGAGAACCCGGACGCCGTGCCCTCGGAATGGCGCGCGCTGTTCGAGAGCGGCGAGTCCGACCTCGTCAGCACGCACCCCGGGATCGCACGGCTGCTCGAGAAGCTGCCGCAGAACGGCGGCGGGAACGGCCACGTCGCGGCCCCGCCGGCACCCGAGCCGGCCGCACCGGCGCCCGCCCCCGACCTCCAGCTCCTCGGCGGCGTCGCCGCCGCGATGGCGCTCGTCAAGGCGCACAGGACCCACGGCCATCTCGCGGCGCGGCTCGATCCGCTCGGGTCGGAGCCCGTCGGCGACCCCTCGCTCGAGCCGCTGCGGCTCGAGCCGAAGCTGACGCCAGAGCTGCAGGCGCGGATCCCGGCGTCCGTGCTGCGCGTGCACGTCCCCGGCGAGACCCTCGCGGACGTGCTGCCCCAGCTCGCGGAGACCTACTGCGGGACGATCGCCTACGAGATCGAGCACCTGTCCGACCACCAGCAGCGCGTGTGGCTGCGGCAGGCGATCGAATCCGGGCGCTTCCGGCAGCCGCTCGCGCGCGAGGAGAAGCGGGCGCTGTTCCGCCGGCTGTGCCAGGTCGAGGGGATGGAGCGGTTCCTGCGCAAGCGCTTCCTCGGGCAGAAGCAGTTCTCGGTCGAGGGGCTCGACGTCATGATCCCGATGCTCGACGAGACAATCGAGCTCGCCGCGGAGGCGGGCGCCCACGAGATCGTGATGGGGATGGCGCACCGCGGGCGCCTGAACGTCCTCGCACACACGATCGGCGCGCCGTACGAGAACATCCTGCGCGAGTTCGAGGGCGAGCGGACGATCGAGGCCGTTGCGTCCGATCCGGAAGGCGGGACGGGCGACGTCAAGTACCACCTCGCGTCGGCGGGGGCGCGCACGACGCGGAGCGGCACGATCGGCGTCCGCCTGGTCGCGAACCCGAGCCACCTCGAGGCCGTCGACCCCGTCGTCGAGGGCCGTACGCGAGCGGAGCAGACGGACCGCTCGACGAAGAACGGCGCGCACGACCCGTCGATCGCGCTGCCGGTCCTTCTGCACGGCGACGCCGCGTTCCCGGGCCAGGGGATCGTCGCCGAGACGTTCAACCTGCACGACCTCGAGGGCTACTCGACGGGCGGGACCTTCCACCTGATCACGAACAACCAGATCGGGTTCACGACGGACCCGAACGAGGGCCGCTCGACGCGGTACTCGTCGGACCTCGCGAAGGGGTTCGACGTGCCGATCATCCACGTCAACGCCGACGACCCCGAGGCGTCGCTAGCAGCCGTGCGGCTCGCGATGGCCTACCGGCGGCGCTTTGGCCAGGACGTCGTGATCGACCTGGTCGGCTACCGCCGGTTCGGCCACAACGAGCAGGACGAGGCGGCGTACACGCAGCCGCTGATGGTGGAGCAGATCAACGCGCACCCCACGGTCCGCGAGCTCTACGAGGCCAAGCTCGTCGAGGAGGGCACCATCACCGCCGAGGAGGCGGCGGCTTTCGTCGCCGAGGTCGAGGACGAGCTCCGGGCGGCGCACGACCGGCTCAAGGCGTCCTTCGGCGGTCGCGCCGCCGAGGAGCACGACGGCGCGATCCCGCCGGCGGCGGCCGGCGCCGTCGACACGACCGTCGGAGTCCCGCGCCTCGAGGACCTCAACGAGCAGCTCCTGCGGACGCCGCCGGAGTTCAGCGTCCACCCGAAGCTCGCGCGCCAGCTCGAACGGCGCCGCGCGGCGCTCGTCGACGGCGGCATCGATTGGGGGCACGCCGAGGCGCTCGCGTTCGCCTCGCTCCTCGTCGAGGGGATCCCGATTCGGCTGACGGGCCAGGACGTGCAGCGGGGTACCTTCGCGCAGCGCCACCTCGTCCTGCACGACGCGCAGAGCGGGGAGACGTTCACGCCGATGCAGCACCTCGACGACGCGACGGCGTCGTTCGAGGCGTACAACTCGCCGCTCTCGGAGTACGCCTGCCTGGGCTTCGAGTACGGCTACTCGGCCGCGGCGCCGGAGGCGCTCGTGCTGTGGGAGGCGCAGTACGGGGACTTCGCGAACGGCGCGCAGATCGTGATCGACCAGTTCATCTCGTCTGCGCTCTCGAAGTGGCGCGAGACGTCACGTCTCACGCTGCTGCTGCCGCACGGCTACGAGGGCAACGGCCCCGAGCATTCGAGCGCTCGCCTCGAACGCTTCCTGCAGCTCGGGGCGCAGGAGAACATCCGCATCGCCAACTGCACGACGGCCGCGCAGTACTTCCACCTGGTGCGGCGACAGGCGCTCGACCCGACCGCGCGTCCGCTCGTGATCGTCACGCCGAAGGGGCTGCTGCGGCTGAAGGAGGCCGCGTCGGCGCTCCACGAGCTCGCCACAGGCGGCTTCCGCCCCGTCATCGACGAGGTGCGCGACGACAAGAGCGGCGTCCGCCGGCTCGTGCTCTGCAGCGGCAAGGTCTACTACGACATCGTCGGCCACGAGGCGCGGCCCGCCTCGCTGGACGCCGTCGCGGTGGCGCGCATCGAGCAGCTCTACCCGTTCCCGAGCGCGGCGGCCGCCGCGCTGGTGGGGTCGTACCCCGCGCTCCAAGAGATCGTCTGGGCGCAGGAGGAGCCGCAGAACATGGGACCGTGGCGGTCGATCCGGCACCGGCTCGAGGAGGCCGCCGCAGGCGTGCCGCTGCGCTTCATCGGCCGCCCGTGGCGCGCGAGCCCGTCCGAGGGCTACCCGACGGCGCACCTGATCGAGCAGGACCGCATCGCGCGCGCCGCGCTGACGTTCGGCTAGACCCCGCGCCGCCGGCGCGCCCGCTGCGCCTTGACCGCCTGCTTCGCGAGGCGCGGCCCGTGCTTGCGCGCCTGCGCGACGACCCACCGCCGCTGGCGCGGCGGGAGCCGGCGCCAGAGGTCCCACAAGGTGAGCGCCGTGCCGACGGGGCCGAGGCGCCGGGTGAGCTTGAGGCGAGGCATCGGCGCATTCTGCCTTGTGTGCGGCGCGACGGAGATGCTCTAAGATCCCGCGCGGGAGAAATGGCGTCGGAGCAGGAGGATTCCATGGCGGTGGACACCCCATCGATCTTCGCGCAGGTGATCCAGGAGCATCTCGAGCTGAAGCGTCGAAACGCCGCGCTCGAGCACGAGATGCCGCTCGAGCGCTACCTCAGCGACGACCCGTTCGAGAACCACCCGCTCTTCAAGACCGAGGAGCAGGCGCGCATCGAGGACACGATGGACGGCGTCACGGGCATCGAGGCGGAGGAGACGCACCTCGACTGGCCGGCGGCCGAGGACACCTTCGTCGACGCGTCGTCGGCGGCGCTCGACGTCACGCAGCCGACCGTTCTCCCCGACGCGGCCGACGCGGACCAGCCGTCCGACGAGAACCTCTGGACCCGCTCCCGCGACTTCGACTGGGGCGATTGATGCGTGAGGGGGAACCTCCGGTTCCCCCTCGGCTCCCCTCCGACACTCGGCCGCTCCCGGTTGGCGAGCACGGGCCAAGCCCGTGTTCGCCGTCACTCGTCGCGCATCCGCAGCCCGCGCGAAGTGTCAGCGGACACCTGCTCGACCCGCAACGGCTTGTCGAGGTTCGTGTTGTCGAGGACGACCGTCGCGCGCTCGTGCGGCTTGCAGCGCGCGATGTACAGCCGCTGGCCCTCGACGTAGCGCCTGTTCGACGGCGCCGCCGGGTCCGGGCTGCCGAACCCGTAGCCGCGCGCGGCGCCACGCGGGACCGACACCTCGAACGGCACCTCGAGCCAGATCGAGTAGTCCCAGTCCCGGAAGAAGCCCTCTGGCGACTCGCGGCCGAGCGTGTAGCGGACCTCCGGCGGGTTGAGGAAGTCGTCGAGGCGGACGCGGACCACGGCGCTCCCGACGGCGTCCGCGAGCTCGTCGGCGAGGAACGTCTTGCCGGCGCCGTCGATGCCGTCGATCCCGACCAGTCGTGCGCGCCGAGCGCCGATCTCGCGCGCGAGCTCCGCGACCAGCGCGGCGCGCGTCACGGCTGCGAGAGGCGCGCCCAGAGGTTGTCGAGCATCCGTTTGACCGGCCAGAACGTCGCCGACCCGCCGAAGTCGAGCGCGCCGGCCGCGAAGACCTTGGCGCCGTTCGGCAGCTCGTAGTACGTCATCTGCGCCGTGATCCCGGGCCCGAACAGATCCGGGATCTGCGCGACGACGGTCGTGCCCGGCGGCGAGTCGGGCGTCGTCGCGTCGATCTCGATCCCGTAGCCGCCGACGTACTGCCCGAACGTCGAGCCGTCGGTGAGCCCCGTGCCGTCCCACAGCCACGGGACGGCCGCCGAGTTCTCCACCGTGAACAGCCCCTGGTGCTGCCCGTCGTCGTTCGCGCGGTACTGCACGCCGATCAGCCGCGCCTCCGGACGGCCCGCGTCGCGCCACCTCCCGATCTTCCGCAGCACCTTCCCGCCGTGCCGCTCCTCGACCTTCCAGAAGAAGTTGTTCGCGGACAGGAACATCAGGTTGCCGCCGAGATCGCGGAACCGCTCGATCACGTCGTACTCGTGCGGCGTCACGTACTCCTCGTGCCCCTCGAACACGATCAGGTCGTACGCGTGCGCCAGCTCGTCGCCGTTCGCGATCAGGTCGAAGTCGGAGTCGGAGATGAACTCGGCCGACTTTCCCGACCAGTAGAGCCAGTGGAGGAACGGGAGGTCGTAGCGGTAGAACCGCGGCGGCTGCCCGCGCGCGATGTACGTGCGGGAGAGCGACACCGAGTTGTTGGGCGGGCCGGCGTACCAGGTGTCGCCGTAGCCGTTGCCGTCGACGTCCTGGAAGTTGTACGCCTGCCACGTGTTCGTCGGCAGCACCACGAGCACGCGGCTCGTCGCGCCGAACTGCGTCGGGCGGACGACGAACACGGCGTACCCGACGCGCTTGTCCGGCCCCGTGAGCTGCGCGTAGTAGAGGCCGCTCGGGACATTCGGGATGCGGATCTTGATCGTGCGCGGACGGCTTCGCCACTTCTTCCACGAGAGCTCGATCGGCCGCTGGCCGATGTCGATGCCGGCCATCTGGTTGTCGGCGTACGTGATCACCTGGTCCGGCCCGACGTGGAAGAAGCGCAGCTCCAGCGACGGCTCGTCCGTCGCGACGTGCAGCGCGGCCAGCTGTCCCGGCGCGTAGTTCGGGCGGCCAAACCCCGCGTCGACGCCCTGGATCCGCACGACGGGGCCCCGCGGGTACCTGCCGACGAACGCCGTCGCCGCGCCGTAGACCCGGCCGCGCCCGGCGGCGTTCACCACCGTCATCCGGATCAGGTACGTGCGCGGGTTCGTGTTCGGCGCCGGCTTCCAGGTCATCGTCTGCGGGCCCGGCTGGAGCTTCTCCGTCAGGCTGTACACGACGTGCGGGACCTTCACCGTCCTCGTCACGTCCATCGTCACGGTCGCCGGGACGAGCAGGCGGAAGTGGACGTTCGCGACGTCGCGGAACCCGTCGCCGTTCGGGCTGACGGTCGTCAGGAGCGCCGAGTCGCCCGCGAACGGCGTCGACCCGTTGTCGACGCGCAGGCCGATCAGCTCCGGCGCCGCGGCTCGATGCGGCCGCGCGGGTGCGGGCGCCGCCACGAGGAGAGCCGCGAGGACGACGGCCGGCACGAGACGGCGCACCGCGGCAAGGTAGCTACGACAGCCGCTGTTCCAGCTCGTTCGACTTGTTCGTGAGCGCGGCGAAGCCCGCCTGCAGGAAGTCGTTCGCGCCCGCCGTCGCCAGCGTCCACGTCAGGAGCCGCCCGAACTGCGGCGCGATGATCTGCGTGCCGGCGAGCGCGGCCGCCACCCACGTCCCGATGCAGCGCGAGCAGGTCACGAGCTCGCCGATCGCCTGCCGCATGTCGCCGGTCTCGACCGGCTCCTCGCCGCCCTCCTTCGCGTGTCCTGCGACGAACGGCTCGCGCAGGAAGCTCGTCACCTCGTCGCGCGAGATGGTGCGCGACGCCTTGAAGGTGGCGGCGGCGAGCACCGCGAGGTCGAGCGCCGTGTGCTCGCGCGGGTCGCGGCCGAGCAGCTTCGCCACTCCGCCCGCGGCTGCGAGCCCGCCCGCGAACGTTCCCATGATCGCTGCATACGCGCCGTACGGAGGGGTGTTGCTCACTCGTTACCCTGTCCCTGCGGTGCCGGCGCTCAAAACATCCACCGCGTACGCCCCCACGGGCGACCAGCCGCAGGCGATCGAGGCGCTCGCCGACGGTCTCCGCGCGGGCGAGCGCTACCAGACGCTGCTCGGCGCCACCGGGACCGGGAAGACGGCGACGATGGCCTGGATCATCGAGCAGGTCCAGAAGCCGACGCTCGTGATCGCCCACAACAAGACGCTCGCCGCACAGCTCTGCAACGAGTTCCGCGAGTTCTTCCCCGGCAACGCCGTCGAGTACTTCGTCTCCTACTACGACTACTACCAGCCGGAGGCGTACGTCCCGCAGGCCGACCTCTACATCGAGAAGGACAGCTCGCGGAACGACGACATCTCGCGGCTCCGGCTGGCCGCGACGTCGGCGCTCTTCACACGGCGTGACACGATCGTGGTCGCCTCGGTCTCCTGCATCTACGGGCTCGGATCGCCGGAGGAGTGGCGCGACCGCATGATCTACCTCGAGCTCGGCGCGCAGGAGGACCGCGACCTCGTCCTGCGCAAGCTGATCGACTCGCAGTACGCGCGCAACGACACCGTGCTCGCTCGCGGCCGGTTCCGCGTACGCGGCGACGTGCTCGAGGTGCAGCCGGCGAACCAGGAGACGGCGTACCGCATCTCCTTCTTCGGAGACGAGGTCGAGCAGATCACGCACTTCGACCCGCTCACCGGCGAGGTGCTGTCGAAGCTCGACAACCTCGCCATCTGGCCGGCGACCGAGTACGTCACCTCGAAGCCGACGATCGACCGTGCTCTCGCGGAGATCCGGCACGAGCTCGAGCAGCAGGTCAAGCACTTCGAGTCGCAGAACCGGATGCTCGAGGCGCACCGCCTCCGGCAGCGCACCGAGTACGACCTGGAGATGATGCGCGAGCTCGGCTTCTGCAACGGGATCGAGAACTACTCGCGGATCCTCGAAGGCCGCGCTCCCGGGACGCACCCGTTCACGCTGCTCGACTACTTCCCGTCGGACTTCGTGGTGTTCGTCGACGAGTCCCACCAGACGGTGCCGCAGATCGGCGGCATGTACGAGGGCGACCGCTCGCGCAAGCAGACGCTTGTCGACTACGGGTTCCGGCTGCCGAGCGCGCTCGACAACCGTCCGCTGCGCTTCGACGAGTTCCTCCGCAAGGTGCCGCAGATGGTGTTCGTCTCGGCGACGCCCGGCGCGTGGGAGCTGCGCCAGTCGACCCGCGTGGCCGAGCAGCTGATCCGGCCGACGTACCTCGTCGACCCCGAGGTGGAGCTGCGGCCGACGCGCCACCAGATCGACGACCTGCTGAACGAGATCCGCAAGCGCGAGGAGAACGGCGAGCGCGTCCTCGTCACGACGCTGACGAAGAAGATGGCGGAAGACCTGACCGACTACCTGCTCGAGGCGGGCGTCAAGGCGCGCTACCTGCACAGCGAGGTCGACACGCTCGAGCGCATTCAGATCATCCGCGAGCTCCGCCTCGGCGACTACGACGTGCTGGTCGGCGTCAACCTCCTGCGGGAGGGGCTCGACCTGCCGGAGGTCTCGCTCGTCGCGATCCTCGACGCGGACAAGGAGGGCTTCCTCCGCGGCAAGACCGCGCTCGTCCAGACGATCGGCCGCGCGGCGCGCCACATCCACGGCAAGGTGCTGATGTACGCCGACAAGCAGACCGAGGCGATCAAGGGCGCGCTCGACGAGACGAACCGGCGCCGGGCGATCCAGCTCGCCTACAACGAGGAGCACGGGGTCAAGCCGATCTCGATCACGAAGGGCGTTTCCGACATCGCCGAGTTCCTCGCGCTCGAGCAGCCGCACGTCCCGACCTCGCGCCGCCGCGGCGCCAAGAAGGTCGAAGGGATGGACCGCGAGGAGCTGGAGCGCCTGCTCGTGACGCTCGAGGAGGAGATGTTCCAGGCCGCGGAGGAGCTGCGGTTCGAGTACGCGGCGAAGCTGCGCGACGAGATCAAGGAGATCCGGCGCGACCTGAACGCGCTGGTCGACGAGGCAGGCGGGCGTAGGCTCGACGGAGCCCGCCAGGGAGCGGAGGCCCCGGCTTTGCCCGCGCCGGGAGCGGGACATTGAGTCTCGGGTTCGTCCTCGCGATCCTGATCAGCGGGTTCGTGACGGGTGGGCTCGCGCGGCTCGCGATCCCCGGCCCCGATCCGATGCCGATCTGGCTGACGGTCGCGATCGGACTGACGGGATCGATCATCGGCGCCGTCGTCGGCCGCGCGGTCTCGAACGACAACGGCTACGTGATCTCGTTCCTGTCCTTCGGCATCGCCATCGCGCTCGTCGCCGCCTACCGCCGGTTCGTGCAGGGGCGGCCCGTCTTCGGGCCCGGTGCCCTCGCGTTCCCGCAGCGCGGCTTCGGCGTGGCCGGGCAGCGCCAGCGGCTCCGGAAGCTCGGCATCAATCCCGATTCGCTGTCGTTCGACCGCGCGCACGTCGACCGCGCGCGACACGAGGCGATGCTGCGCGAGCTCCACCGTGCGGGGCTGATCGACGACGGCGAGCTCGCCGAGAAGCTGCGCCGGCTCGAGGGATCAGACCGCTGACTCGAGGACGGCGAGCGGCTCGCGCCCGCGCGGAAACCTCCGCACCGCCGTGAGCACCCAGTCGCCGTCCTGCCAGATCGACGTCTCGACGGTGATCGACACGTCGTCGCCGCGGTAGACGACGCAGCCGCGGGCCTCGCCCCGGCGCTTCGGGCGCGGCTGCCCGAGACCGGGCGCGACCGACACGACCACGCCCCGCGCGTCGCCGGCGATCACCTCGAACTCGTGGCGCTCGCTCACCGTCGCCTGGTGGATGTGGCCGCCGAGGATGAGCTCGGCGCCGCTGTCGACGAGCCGGGCGAGGACCGTGTTGCGCTTCGCGACGGGCTTCTTCCGCGTCCGCCACGGCGCGCCGATCAGCTGGTGGTGCAGGACGACGACGCGCAGCGAGCCGGGACGCGCCTGCGCCAGCCGCTCGGCGACGCGGTCGAGCTGGCTCCCGCTCACCCCTCCCGACTGGTGGCGCCACGGCCGCACCGAGTTGACCCCGACGACGTGCAGCGCGTCCGTCGCGTGGAGCGGCTCCGTCGTCTGCCAGTGGCGCTCGAACTCGCGCCAGGGATGCGTGAAGCGGGCGGGGAACGTGTACGGGATGTCGTGGTTGCCCGGGATGGCGACGACGGGCAGGTCGAGGCGGCGGAGGAACGCGGCCGCGCGATCGTGCTGGTCGCGGCGTCCTCGGTGCGTGAGGTCGCCGCTCGCGATCACGAGCTCGGGGCCGGCACGCGCGATCAGGCTGTCCAGCGCGTGCTCGAGCAGCGAGTCGGTACGCGCCCCGACGTGCAGGTCCGACACGTGCAGGATGCGCGTAACCACCGGCGAAGCAGGCTATACAGTGGGTGAAATGGCCGACGAGCAGTCGACGGAGATCTTCGACGACCTCTACCTCGGCCTCCGGGCGGGTGGCGCGCTGAGGAAGCAGCGCCGCGGTGAGCCGCTGACGGCGGAGGAGCGGGAGGCGCTCGGCCGGTGGCAGCGCCTGTCGCCGTGGCGGAAGGGCATCGCGATCGGCGGCTTCGCCGTCGGCACGTTCGGCCTCGGCTTCACCCTCGGCGGTCTCGTGTTCGGCCGCTGGCGCAAAGCTTGATCACCGTCGTCCGCGGCGACATCACGGCGCAGGAGGCCGACGCCGTCGTGAACGCGGCGAACTCGTCGCTGCTCGGCGGCGGAGGAGTCGACGGGGCGATCCACCGCGCCGGCGGGCCCGAGATCCTCGCGGCGTGCCGGCTCCTGGGCGGCTGCGAGACCGGTGACGCGAAGGCGACGACGGCGGGGCGGCTGCCCGCCCGCTACGTCATCCATGCGGTCGGCCCCGTCTGGCGCGGCGGCTCAGAGGGCGAGCCGGACCTGCTCGCCTCCTGCCACCGTCGTTCGCTCGAGGTGGCGCGCGAGCTCGGCGTGCGCACGATCGCGTTCCCCGCGATCTCGTGCGGCGTGTACGGCTACCCGCTCGAGCTGGCGGCGCCGGTCGCGGTGCAGACCGTGCGCGAGCACGGCGACGGCCTGGACGAGATCCGGTTCGTGCTCTTCAATGGCGAGGCGTATGACGCCTTTGCGCGAGCGGCGGCGGGCTGACGCAGCCGCACGTCGGCGCCGGCTGCGACGCCGGCGCATCCTCGCCGTCGCCGCGCTCGCGGCGGGCGTCGCCGGCGGCGTCGCGGTCGCGTCGGCCGGCTCGCACCACGCCCGCACGCATGGTCAGGCCGCGCGTATACGCATCGCGCCCACCGTCGACGTGCGGCCCGTCCGGCGGGTGCCGCGCCGCCTCGTCGCACTCCGTCCCAGCGCCGCGTCGCGCACCGCGACGGTCCCGATCCTGATGTACCACGTGCTCGCGCCGCCGCCGCCGGGAGCGCCGTTCCCGGGGCTCTACGTGCCCGCTCCGGAGTTCGCAGCGCAGATGCGCGCGCTGGCGCGCGCAGGGTTCCACGCCGTGACGCTCGACCAGGTGCGGCGTGCGTGGCTCGGCCTCGCGGGGCTGCCGCCGAGCCCGATCGTGCTCAGCTTCGACAACGGCTACCGGACGCAGTACACGGTCGCCCGGCCGGTCCTGCGGCGCCTGCACTGGGTCGGCGACGAGAACCTCCAGCTCAGCGGGCTGCCGCCGAGCCAGGGCGGCCTCTCGGCGCGCGAGGTGAAGGCGCTGCTGGCGGCCGGGTGGGAGCTCGACACGCAGGGGTACAGCCACGCCGATCTCCCCGCGCTCGACGCCGCGAGCCTGGCGCAGCAGGTCGACCTCGGCGTGCGGCTGATCGAGCGCCGGTTCGGCGTGCGCCCGCACTGGTTCTGCTACCCCTCGGGCCGCTACGACGCGACCGTGATCGCCGCGGTACGCGCCGCGGGCTTCGTCGGCGCGACCACGGTGATCCCCGGCTGGGCCGACCGGACCGACGACCCGTACCGGCTGCCGCGCCTCCGCGTCCTCGGCGGCACGTCGCCGGCCGCGCTGCTCGAGCTGATCCGCGGCTCGCGCGGCGCGCCCGACCCGCCGCCGGCCTACTGACGCGTCAGCCGGCTTCCGCCTCCTTGGGCGGGAAGATCACCGTCGGCACCTCCTCCTCGGCGGGGTCGACGTCGCGGAGCACGACGTCGAACAGCGTCATCACCACGGCGGCGAGCGGGACGGCGAAGAGCACGGCCCAGCCGCTGAAGAGGATCCCGACCACCGTCACGGACACCAGGACGAGAAGGGGCGACATCCCGACCGCTTCGCCCAGCACCTTCGGCATCACGAGGTAGTCCTCGGTCAGGCGGACGGCGAGGACGCAGATAGCGGCGAGGACCGCGACGTGCACCGACGACGTGAACCCGACGGCGACCGCGAGCGCGCCGGCGACGAGCGGCCCGATCACCGGGATCACCTCGACGAGCCCCGCGAAGCTGCCGACGAGGATCCAGTACGGCTCGCCGATCGCCCAGAAGAGCAGCGAGAGGGTGACCCCGACGGCGACGATCAGCAGCACCTGGCCCCGTACGAACGCGCCGAGACGCAGGTCGATCAGCCGCCACGTGTCGCGCACCTTCTTCCGCTTCGGTCTCGGTAACAGCGAGCACACGAGGTCGACCGTCTTGTCGCGCTCGAAGATCCAGTACGCCGCGGCGGCGAAGGTGAAGAAGATCCCGACGATGACCTCGAAGGCCTTCAGCCCGATCTGAGCGGCCGGCTTCAGCAGCTGCGAGCGGGTGGGGAGGTGCTTGAGCCGCTTCTGGACCGCCACCAGCACCTGGTGCTTGAGGCCGGTGGAGTGCTTCGCGGCGCGCGCGATCTGCGCCTTCCCGCTCGGGCTCAGCGCGTGGTCGACCTGGTGCAGCGCCGCGGGAACCGCGAACGCGAGCGCGACGCCGATCGCAGCGAGGAGCGTCAGGTAGTGGAGCGCGAGGCCCGCGATTCGCGGGACGTGGTGGCGCGCGAGCCATTCGATGCCGGGTCGGATCGCGGCCGCGATGATCATCGCCGCGAACAGCATCCCGACGACCAGCCGCAGCTTCCACAGCGCGATCGCGACCGCGACGATCCCGAGCACGACGAGCGTCGCGATCGCGACGCGCTTCGCTGTCCCCGCCATGGACGCTCCTTTCCCAGCTCGGCCGTTTCTCAACGGTCGCCGCCGGCGGTCCGACTCAGAATCCGGTGAGCCTGTCCTGGCGCGGGCCGTCGTTGAGCGTCAGCACCAGCGACGGCGTCGGGATGGTGTGGTCGTCCGACGTCGGCACGATCGCCGTTCCGACGGCGAAGTACTCGATCACGTGCGAGCTCCACCCGTGTGATCCCTCGCGCAGCTGGACGCCCACGATCCCTTCGGCTTGGAGCGCCTCCGCCTCCGCCTGCATGCGCTCCATCGCCAGCTCCCGTGCGTCGTACAGAGCCTGGGTGTAGTTCGGCATCTCCGTGTTCCGGCCGACGCGCCGGAACCAGCCGCCGAGCCCCTGGTGCGCGACGTGGTACACGCACGTGCCCATCACCATCCCGACCGGCCGGTACCCGGCGGACAGGAGCGTCCAGAAGTCCTGCCCGGTCAGGTCGCTCGTGAACGGCCGCCCGTTCGGCGCGCGGTGCAGCTTGCCCTCCTGGTGGCGGACGGCCGTGCCGATTGCGATGAACTCGGCGAGGTCGCCACCCCACTCGTACCGCGAGACGTCGAGGCGCACGCCGACGACGCCGTCCGCTCCGAGCTGGTCGGCTTCTTCCTCCATCCGCGTCATCGCCAGCTCGCGCGCGTGGTACATGGCCTGCGTCAGGACGTCCATCTCCTGGTTGGAGTTCCACTGGCCGGCCTGGAAGCCGATGTGGTAGATCGAGCTGCCGACGACGAGGCCGAGCGGGTCGAAGCCGGCCTGCTTGACGAGCAGGAACTCGTTCACGCTGAGGTCGCTCGTGAAGAAGCGCCCACCGGACGCGCGCATGCGCTCGAGGCGTTCGCGGCCGTGGTCGGGGATACCCGCCGTCGACTCCGCGTCGTACGACTCTTGCTCCTGCAGCTCGTCGCTCACTCGCTCTCCTTCCCGATGCCGACTGCGATGTAGGTGGGGGGAACGTCGCCGTCGGGCTTCAGCTCGACCACTGCCGTTCCGAGGACATGGAGCTCCACGATCAGATCCGTGCGCTTGCCGTTCTGGTCGACCTCGTGCTCGTGCTGGTGCTGCTCGATCTGCACGCCGACGAGGCCGTGCGCGCCGACCTGGTGCGCCTGCTGTTGCGCGCGCCGCATCGCGAGCGCGCGTGCGTGGTAGAGGCCCTCGGTGTAGTCCGTCAGCTCCTGGTTCTGCCACCGCGAGAGGAAGCCCTGCTGCGCGTTCTGCGTCGCCCAGCTCGCGACGACGTAGACGACCGTCGTGGCGGCGACGAGCCCGACCGGCCAGAAGCCGTGGGCGAACAGCTTCGCGAACTCCTGGCCGCTGAGGTTCGAGAGCACCGGCGTGTCCTCGAGCTGGAACTTCTCGCTCCTCACCGCCGTGCCGAACGACCCGAACTCGATCAACCCCTGCCCCCAGTCGAGCTCCGCACGCGACAGCCGGACGCCCACGACTGCGTCCGCGCCGGCCCGCGCTGCTTCCTCGGCGAGGCGGCCGAGCGCGAGCCTCCGCGCGTCGTTCCACGCCTCCGTCTGCGTGTCGAGCTCCGTGACCCCACCCTGCGAGAACGACCAGGCGTTCACGTACGGCATGTACTGCCAGCCGACGTGGTAGACGCTCGAGCCCATCACCTGGGTCAGGGCGCGGAACGCGCTCCCGCGCGCGAGCAGGAACTCGCCGACGCTCAGGTCGCTCGTGAAGAACCGGCCGCCACGCCGTCGCAGCTCGTCGAGCCGCTCCTGCGCGGCGACGGGGATCCCGCCGGCCTCGATCGACGCGAGGCTGCGCGCGTCTCGTTCGCCGCGCCCGTCGCTCATGCGTCGAGGAGCCGCTCGAGCGCGACGCGGCCGCGCTCCGTCGAGCGAGCCGCGTCGACCAGCGTGCGGCTCACCTCGTCGATCCATTGCTCGAGCGGGAGCTCTTCGTTCTTCAGCGCGATTCCACGGACGACGGTGCGCCGGCGGCACGAGACGCGTCCGTCGTCGTGCTCGAGCTCGTACTGCTCCTCGCCCAGGTCGAGCAGGATCCGGCGAACGTGCTTGGGCCCCAGCATTCCGCCCTTCCGCTCGACGTGCACGTGGTGCTCGAACGCGCCCTCGAGCTTCGTCGCGAGCGCCTCGACGAAGGCGCGAAGGTCGCCGGCATCCGCACGGAGCGACGCCGCGACGAGGTCGAAGTCCGTCTCGCTCACGCCGTTTCCGATCCTACGGTACGCCGCTGTACGAACACACGTTCCCGTAGTACACTGGACGTCCCATGGCAGCCGACGAGCTCGTCGTCCACGGCGCCCGGGAGCACAACCTCAAGGACATCACGGTCCGGCTCCCGCGGAACGCCCTCATCTGCATCACCGGGCTCTCCGGCTCCGGCAAGTCGAGCCTGGCCTTCGACACGATCTACGCCGAGGGCCAGCGCCGGTACGTGGAGTCGCTGAGCGCGTACGCGCGCCAGTTCCTGCAGATGATGGAGAAGCCCGACGTGGACTCGATCGACGGCCTCAGCCCGGCGATCTCGATCGACCAGAAGACGACGTCGCGGAACCCGCGCTCGACCGTCGGAACCGTGACCGAGATCTACGACTACCTGCGCCTGCTGTACGCGCGCGTCGGGCGCCCGCACTGTCCGGTGTGCGGCCGGCCGATCGCGGGCCAGTCGATCGATTCGATCGTCGAGCAGATCCTGTCGCTGCCGGAGGGGACGCGCTTCACCGTCAACGCGCCGGTCGTGCGCGACCGCAAGGGCGAGTACCGCGACCTCTTCGAGGAGCTGCGCAACGAGGGGTTCTCGCGCGTGAAGGTCGACGGCGGCCAGCACACGCTCGACGAGCCGCCGACGCTCGACAAGAAGTTCAAGCACACGATCGAGGTCGTGGTCGACCGCCTCGTGATGAAGGAGGACCTCCGCACTCGGCTGACCCAGTCGGTCGAGACCGCCGCCGCGCTCGCCGAGGGGCTCGTGGTGGTGGATCGAGTCGACACGGGCGAGATCACCACCTACTCGCAGAACTTCGCCTGCCCGGAGCACGGCGTCTCGCTTCCCGAGCTGCAGCCGCGGATCTTCTCGTTCAACTCGCCGCACGGCGCGTGCCCGCGCTGCACCGGTCTCGGCGCGCAGCAGGAGATCGATCCCGACCTGCTCGTGCCCGACCCCACCCTCTCGATCGACGACGGCGCGCTCGTGCCGTGGGCCGTCGGCGGAAGCGGGTTCTACGAGTCCGTGATCCAGGCGATCGCGGACCGCTACGAGATCCCGACGGACGTCCCGTGGCAGGAGCTGACGCGCGAGCAGCAGGACTGGTTCCTGTACGGCACCGACGGCGACAAGGTGTACGTCCAGTACCGAAACCGCATGGGCCGGCGGCGCTCGTACATGATCGCGTTCGAGGGGATCGTCGCCTCGCTCGAGCGCCGGTACCGCGACACCGACTCGTCCACGCAGCGCGAGCGCATCGAGGAGTACATGTCCTTCCGTCCGTGCCCGGTCTGCAAGGGCGCCCGCCTGAAGCCGGAGGTGCTCGCCGTCACGGTCGGTGGGCGCAACATCCACCAGTTCACGCAGCTCTCGGTCAGCGCCGCGCTCGAGTTCACCGCGGGGCTCGAGCTGACGGAGACCGAGCAGCTGATCGGCGCGCGGATCGTGAAGGAGATCCGCGAACGGCTGACGTTCCTCGACGACGTCGGCGTGGGCTACCTGAACCTCGACCGCGCCAGCGCGACGCTGTCGGGCGGCGAGGCGCAGCGGCTGCGGCTCGCGACGCAGATCGGCTCGCAGCTCGTCGGCGTGCTCTACATCCTCGACGAGCCTTCGATCGGATTGCACCAGCGCGACAACGACAAGCTGATCGGAACGCTCGAGCGGCTGCGCAACCTCGGCAACACGGTGGTCGTCGTCGAGCACGACGAGCAGATGATGCGGAGCGCCGACTGGCTGGTGGACATGGGGCCCGGCGCCGGCGACCACGGCGGGCACGTCGTCGCAGAGGGGACGGCCGAGAAGGTGATGCGCAACAAGAAGTCGATCACGGCGCAGTTCCTCTCCGGTTCGCGCGCGATCGCGGTGCCGCCGCGCCGGACCGACGACAACGGCTGGTTCACGGTTCTCGGCGCCGCCGAGAACAACCTCAAGGGCATCGACGTCGACTTCCCCGTCGGCAAGTTCATCGCGGTCACCGGCGTCTCGGGATCCGGCAAGTCGACGCTGGTGAACGAGATCGTCTACAAGGCGCTCGCGAACCGCCTGCAGCGGATGCGGACGAAGCCGGGCGCGCACGACGGCGTCGAGGGCATCGAAGCCTTCGACAAGGTGATCGAGATCGACCAGAGGCCGATCGGGCGGACGCCGCGCTCGAACCCGGCGACGTACACCGACCTGTTCACGCACATCCGCGAGCTCTACTCGCTGACGCCCGACGCGAAGGTGCGCGGCTACAAGCCGGGGAGGTTCTCGTTCAACGTCAAGGGCGGGCGGTGCGAGACGTGCAAGGGCGACGGCCAGATCAAGATCGAGATGCACTTCCTGCCCGACGTCTACGTGCCCTGCGAGACGTGCAAGGGAAAGCGGTACAACCGCGAGACGCTCGAGGTCAGGTTCAAGGGGAAGACGATCGCCGACGTCCTCGAGATGTCGGTCGAGGAGGCGCTCGAGTTCTTCTCGAAGATCCCGAAGATCCGGCGCAGGCTCCAGACGCTGCACGACGTCGGGCTCGACTACATGACCCTCGGCCAGCCGGCGACGACGCTCTCCGGCGGCGAGGCGCAGCGCGTGAAGCTCGCCGCCGAGCTCTGCAAGGTCGCGACCGGCCGTACGCTCTACATCCTCGACGAGCCGACCACGGGGCTGCACTTCGCCGACATCGAGAAGCTGCTCGAGGTGCTGCAGCGCCTCGTCGACGGCGGCAACACGGTCCTCGTGATCGAGCACAACCTCGACGTGATCAAGCAGGCCGACTACCTCGTCGACCTCGGCCCCGAGGGCGGGGAGGCGGGAGGCGAGATCGTCGCGGTCGGCACGCCCGAGGAGGTCGCCGCCGTCGACGAGTCGTACACCGGCCGCTTCCTGCGCCGGCTGCTCGCGCGCGACGCCGTCGCAGCGTGAACTGGAGGTCGAAGCGCGCGGTGCTGACGGCGCTCGGGGCGGTGTGTCTCGCCGTCTTCGTCGCCGGGATGGCCGCCGCGTGGCACAACCGCCACCACACGATCTGCCCCGACGGCAAGCCTCCGGTCGCGCAGCGGCCCGGCCTGCTCGGGCAGACGGAGTACCGCTGCCACGACGGCCGGACCGTGACGACCGGGTAGGCGCGTGCGCGACTGGTGGCTTCGGACCCTGCTCGTCCTGCAGCGGCCGCGGCCGGTGTTCGTGGCGCTCCGGGACGACTCGCGCGAGGCTGTGGCCGATCGCGCAGAGCCGATCCTCCTCGTCGTCTGGCTGTCGGGCATCGCGGCCGTGCTCGCGGACGCCGCGACGTATCTCGACGACCCGTCGCGCGACGGCGTCGACCTCGCGGTCTGGGCGTTCTTCGCGGGCGGGATCATCGGCGGCTTCGCGTACTTCGTCCTCGGCGGGATCCTCTACGCGGCGGTGAAGGTGCTCGGGTCGCAAGGGTCGTACCGCCGCGCACGGCACGTGCTCGCGTTCGCGCTCGTCCCGGTCGCGCTCTCGCTGCTCGTGCTCTGGCCGGTGAAGCTCGCGCTCTACGGCGAGGACTGGTTTCGCACCGGCGGACGCGACGCCGGAGCCGGCGGTGCGGCGTTCGACCTCGTCACCTTCGGTTTCTTCGTCTGGAGCGCGGCGCTGCTCGCAGTCGGGGTGCGGTCCGTCCACGGCTGGACCTGGCCGCGCGCGTTCGCGGCGACCGCTGTCGCGCTCGCCGTGCCGATCGGGTTCAGCATTTTGGCCGCGACCGTCTGAGACGTCGCGGCTACGAGGGCGCCGGGGTCGCCGCGACGAGCCGCAGCGCGCACGTCGGGCATTCCGCGACGGCCCGTCTCGCGTGGCTCTCGAGCGACGGCGGAACGGGCTTCGCGTCGATCACGGGGTAGCCCCAGTCGTCCAGCGTCACACGCTCGGGGAAGAGCTCTGCGCAGAGACCGTGGCCGTCGCAGGCGATCGGGTCGACGCGCAGCGTGAGCGGCTCCGTCATCGCGCCGCTCCGCCGACCGGAAGCACGCGCTCGTCGCGGCGGCCGCAGCCGCGGTGCTGCGCGTGTCGCTCGTACTCGTCCGCGAACACCTCCAGCGCTGACCGGACGAACGTCGCCGCACCGTCGGGGTGGCGGCATGCGCCGCGGTGCGCGACGAGGCCCGCGATCCGCGCCACCTCGCTGCGGCCGTCGCCGCGCTGTGCCGGGTCGGCGGCGTCGGCGAGCGCGGGCAGGCCGTGCGTGCACGGGCCGCACTGGCCGGCGCTCTCGCCGGCGAGGTAGCGGAGGACGCGCGCGCACTCCGCGGCGGCGCACGTCGACGCCGGGAGGGCGATGATCGTGCCCGCCGCGAGCAGCTCGGGCGCGACGGCGAGCGAGGTCGCGGCGTCCGGGCTCACCCAGCGGCCGAAGTAGCCGCCGACGAGGATGCCCGCGGGCTCCGCCGCGAGGCCGCCGCACCGGGCGAGCAGGTCGGCCAGCGTCCCGTCGAGCGGGACCTCGTGGACCCCCGGCCGCGCGACGGCGCCGGCGAGCGTCACCAGGGTGGTCCCTCGGCCGTACCACTCCGGCCCGAAACGGCCGATCAGCGCGACGTGCGCGAGCGTCTCGACGTTCTGGACGAGCGTCGGCCGGCCGCGGAGCCCGCGCTCCGCGGGATACGGCGGCTTCAGCGTCGGTTTGGCCGGGCCTCCGGCGAGCGCCCGGAGCAGCGCGGTCTCCTCGCCGACGACGAAGCCGGGCGGAACGACGCGCAGGTCGAAGCGCGCGCCGTCCTCGCGCGGGACCCGCTCGCGGATCGCCGCGGCCAGCTCCGGTGCGGCGCGCGTCGTCGCTACGAGGATCTCGCGTGCTCCGACCGCCCGCGCGGCGGCAGCCGCCCCGTCGAGGATGAGGTGCGGCGCGACCCGCAGCACGGACCGGTCCTTCTTGCTGGCGGGCTCGCCCTCGACGGCGTTCGCGACGACGATCGGCCGGCCGCCGGCGCGCGCGACGGCCGAGACCTTCGTGGCCGCCGGGAACGCCGCCCCGCCGCGGCCGCGGAGCCGCGCCGCGGCGAGGAGCGCCGCCAGATCGTCGACGTGCTCGAGCGGCCCGAAGACGCGCAGGTGCTCGGCGCGCGTCGGCGGGCGCCCGACCCCGGCGAGGATGCGGGCGTCCCCGTGAACCGGGCGGACGGGCGCGGTCGACGTCATCCGCTGCCGCCCGGGAGAGCCACTGCCTGGACGGTGCCGCTTGCCGCCCCGGACGCGGCGTCGAGCGCGAGCGCGACCGTCAGGTCGAGCCTGTCTCCGGCGGCGTCACGCACGCGGGCATCGACGAGGTTTCCCTCGAGCTGCGTGACCGACCCGAGGTAGACCGCGCGCGTCGTCGCGGGGACGAAGGAGACGCCGCTCGCATCCATGCTGACGCCGGCGCCCGTCGGGACGCCGCGCAGATCGATGCGAAGCGCGCCCCCGGGTGCGCCGTCGAGGCGGAGGGAGATGACGACCCGCACTCGGCCGTCCGCCTCCTGCACGTTCTCGACCGTCCCGGAGACGTTCGCGGTGAACGACTGCGGCGGTGCCGGCGCCTGCGTCAGGACGGTCTGCGTTCGCGACGCGCGGGCGCGCACGGACGCGCGCAGCTGCGCCGGAGTTCCGGCCCGCGCAGCCCAGCCGCTCCGCGCCGGCCCCTGCTGGTACCAGAGCACGAGCACGACCGGCACGACGATCGCCGCCGACGCGGCGGTCGCGCGGACCGGCGCCCCCACGTTCGCAGCGACGGCCCGCACGAGCACCGCGAGCGCCACGACGACCAGCGACGCGATCCCGAGCGCCTGGAGCCACGACACCCGCGCATCGCTCCCCGTGCCGAGCGAGTGGGCGAGCGCGAAGGGCCACGAGACGAACGCCAGCCAGTGGATCAAGCGCCACGTGCCGAAGCCGATCCGGTGCCGGAGGTACGACGTCACGGCGAGCCCCAGCACGAGGTCGAACGCCACTGCGCCCAGGCCGAGCCAGATCGGTCGGTACGGCGAGGCGAAGGGAACGATCGCGTCCTTGAGCCCGATCGGGGCGTAGCCGTCGGCGACCGTCGTCACCACGTGGAGGACGACGAAGACGATCGAGAGCAGCGTCAGGTTCCGGTGCGTGCTCGCGACGGCGAAGCGCGGCCATCGCTCGCTGCGGAACCGCAACGACGCGAGGATCCCGAGCAGGACGACCGCCGTCAGAAGCAGGAGCGCGACGACGCCGCTCCCGCGCGTGAGGTACCAGAGCTCCTTGCCCGAGGTCACGCCGCGGCCGCCTCCTCCGGCCAGCCGCCGACGAGCACCACGTGGCCCTCGCGGTCGACGAGGCGCGCGTGCGCGCCGCGCTCCGCCAGCCACGCCGGCGCGCCGGCACCGACGACGAGCGCGCCGGTTGCTGCGACGTTGGCGTCGACGCACGACGCCGCCGCGACGGAGACGGTGCGCCAGGGAGTGGCGGCCGGCAGGCCGGTCCGCGGGTCGACGACGTGGTGGGCGACGCCGGCGCTGGTGTGCCACGAGCGCGTCGTCGTGCTCGAGGTGGCGAGCCCGCCCGCCGCGATCGCGACGACAGGGCCGGACGCGTCGAGCGGCGCGGCATGGTCGTCGGCGATCCGAACGGGCCAGCCGCCGCAAGGCGGCTCGCCGGCGACGCCGACGTCGCCGCCGAGGGACACGAGCACGCCCGCGCCGCTGGCGGCGGCGAGGCGTGCGGCGGCGCGATCGGCGGCGAGCGCCTTCGCGGTCGCGCCGAGATCGAGCTCGACCCCCGGCGGCACGCGCAGCTCCTGTCGTTCTTCGTCGAGCTCGATCTCGTGCCAGGCCCCCGGTGTCGCCGCGACTCTGCGGATCGTCCAGGAGCCGCGCTCCCGAACGAGCGAGAACGTCCGGTCGTAGCCGCAGGCGCGCAGTGAGGCGCCCAGCGTCGGCGACACGAGACCGTCGGTCGACGCGGCGGCACCGAGCGCGACCCGCACGCATTCGGCGAACAGCGCCGTCACACGTACCGATTCGCCCGCGTGTGCGTTGGCGTACGCGAGCTCCGAGTCGGGGCGGAACCGGCTGCACGCGCGGTCGAAGCGCGCGAGCTCGTCCTCCAGCAGAACACGCCCCGGCTCCAGCGCCCTCGGCTCCGTCACGACCAGCACCGCAGTCGTGCCGAGCGCGGAGAACGAGGCGCGCGCGGTCACGAGCCGCCGGAGACGACGACCGGCTGCTGCGGCACCGCTGCGGGCGCCGGAGCCGGTGCGGGCGGCGCCGCCGGCGCAGCTCCGCCGACCGCGACGAGCGGGGGCGCCGGCGCGCGCACGGGCGCTTGCGGTCCAGCGGAGCGGCGCGCGACGTGTACCGCCTTCCGGAGGTGCGTCGACGCCGCCGCGAGCGAGGCGAAGCCGACCGTCGCGCCGATGCCGAGAACCGCGAGCGCGGCCGTCGTGCGGCGCACGCGCGTCGCTGCGGCGTCGCGCGCTGCGACAGCTCGCCTGACGTCATGGGCCACCTCTACAGGCTGGCGGCAGGCAATGAGCCGTCCATGAGGCCCGCCGCAGGGAGACCTAAGAAGCACGCGTGCGCGCGACGGGCCGGCGTCGGCCGGCCCTTCGCTCCCGGAGTCGCCGCTTTCGCTACTTGACGGTCAGCTCGAGGTGGTTGTCGTCGGGCGCCTGCCTGACCATGGTGATCAGGTAGCGGCCGTGGGTGAGCAGGAGCTTCGTGCCGACGGGGATCCGCTTCGTAGCGCCTTGCCGGTGACCTTGAGCGTGGCCTCGTCGAGGTTGGCGACCTTGACGGGCCCCGCGACGGTGGCCGTGAGCGCGAACTTGCTCCCGACGGCGAACCAGTGACAGCCGGGGTCGTGCATGACGACGTCGAGCGTCTTGGCCGTCTTGGCGTGCGTGGAAGTGGTTGCGAGCGCCTGTCCGGCCGTGAGGGCCGCGGCGGCGATCGAGAGGAGGGTGATACCGAGTGTGAGTGACCTCTTCATGCTGGCGACTCCTTCGTCGTGGGTTGTCCGCATCGTGCTTCCCGCCGGCGGCAGCGGGATCGGGGCACCCGCGGAACGCGCTCCGTAGTTCGCCGCACGCCGGCGGCCCGCCCGGACGAGCTCGACGTCTGCGGCAAACCCGCAGCGACGTCGGCGTGCGCCCCGACGCCGCGGTGGATCGCTCCGCCGACAGTGAGGTCGACGAAGACAAATGCGAGGAAGGAGCGAAGCCATGCGCAAGCTATTCGAGCTCGGCGGCCTCGTGGCAGCGATCGTGCTGATCGGATTCGGGATCGGCGCGATCGTCATGAGCATCGACGGCCGCGACAGCGTGCGGAGCAGCCTGAAGCTCGAGCAGATCACGGGAACGCCCGACATGACACCGGCGGGGATCGAGGCGGAGGCGGCGAAGGCCGGGCTGAAGAACGTCGCGATCCCGACCTGCAGCGTCGCCGGGAAGGCGATCGACACGGGAGCCCGCGCGCGCTGCTTCGCGGAGTACATGCGGATCCACACCCTCGAGGCGACGGGCGGCGTTCCGTACGCGCTGATGCCGCGGTACGCGACGGCGAACGGCAAGGGCACGAACGACCCGGCTCAGGCGGTCAAGGATCCGAAGACGGGGCAGCCGCAGGACAACCCGGCGCGCAACCTGTGGGTCACCTACACCGCCCTCACGAACGCGCTCAACACGAGCTACCTCGCGGAGCAGCTCTCGCTGTTCGGGATCGTCGTCGGGATCGCCCTGCTGCTGACCGGGATCGGGTTCGCGATCCTGGCCGCGGCCGGCGCGCTGCGAAACCGCGAGGCGCTGGTGCATCTCCCCTTTCGCAGGCGGATGATGGGGACGCCGGCCGCGCCGGCTCGGTAGCGGTTCGCACCACCTCGCGCCGGCGAAGGGCTCCTTTCGGGGCCCTTCGCCGTTCTAGGACGCTTCGTCCGAGAGAAGGCCGTGCGCCAACGCGTGGCGCACGAGCTCCGCGCGGGTCGACAGCCCGAGCTTCTGCATGATGTGCGCCCGGTGCGTCTCGGCGGTGCGCACCGAGATGTAGAGCTGCTTCGCGATCTCCTGGTTCGTGTGCCCGAGTGCGAGCAGGCGGAGCACCTCGCGCTCTCGGTCCGAGAGCGGGTCGGCGGCCGCGGCCGCGCGCGCCTGCGCATCCGCGGCGACCATCCGTGCGCCCAGAGCGGGGTGCACGTATTCGCCGCCGGCCGCGATCTCGCGCAGCGCGGCGACGACCTCCGCGTCGACGGCCTCCTTCAGCACGTAGCCGTCGGCGCCCTGAGCGAACGCCTCGCGAACGTAGCGCGGGTCGTCCTGCATCGAGAGCACGAGCACCTTCGCGTCGGGTGCCTCCTTCTTCAGCTTCGGCAGCGCCTCGATCCCGCTCTCGCCCGGCATGACGACGTCGAGCAGGATCACGTCCGGCTTCAGCGCGCGCGCCTCGAAGACCGCATCGCGGGCGTTCGACGCCTCGGCCACGACCTCGAAGTCGTCCTCCGCCGAGAGCAGCGACCGGATGCCGGAGCGGACGACGGCGTGGTCGTCGACGACGAGGACACGCGTCCTGCGCGCTTCGGTCACGCGACCGGCACCTCGACCGCGATCGTCGTGCCGGCGCCGGCCGACGACTCGATCGTGAGCCTCCCGCCGACGAGCGCAGCCCGTTCGCGCATGCCGACGAGCCCGAGACCGTCGCGGCGAGCCTCGGCCTGGTCGAAGCCGCGCCCGTCGTCCTCGACGATCGCCGTCACCTTGCCGTCGCGGCGCACGAGGACGATGCTGACGGTGCTCGCGTGCGCGTGCTTCACGACGTTCGTGAGCGACTCCTGGACCAGCCGGTAGAGCGTCGTCTCGATCTCCGCCGCCAGCCGCTCGTCGCCGAGCCGCGACTCGAGCTGCACGTCGATTCCCGTCTGCTCGGAGAACGTCTGCACGAGCCGCTCGAGCGCCGGCACGAGCCCGAAGTCGTCCAGCGCCTTCGGGCGCAGCTCGACCGCGAGGCGGCGGACGTCCTGCAGCGTGGCGACCACGAGCTCGCGCAGGTTCCGCGCGGCCTCGGCCACGGGCTCGGATTCGCTCGCCTCCTCGACGCCCTTCAGCCCGAGGAGGATCGACGTCAACGCCTGGCCGGTCTCGTCGTGCAGCTCTCGGGCGAGGCGCCGCCGCTCGAGCTCCTGTCCGGCGACCACGCGGCGGAGTGCGTCGCGCGCCACCCGCTCGGACAGCTCGACGGCGATCGCCGCGCGCGCCGCGAACTGCTCGGCGAGGCGCATGTCGTCGTCGCCGAACGCGCCGGAGCCGGTTTCCTTGTCGTGCGCGATCAGGACTCCCATCGCACGCTCGCGGACGAGCAGCGGCACGTAGAGCCCGGCGCGCGCGCCGAGCCGCCGCGCCGACGCCGGCTCGACCTCCGGGTCGCCGAGAACGTCGTCGACGCGCTCCGGGCGTGCGCGGGCGAGGACGCGCCCGGCCTTCGACCTCGCGCGGGGGAACGTCCAGCCGACGAGCTCGGCTCCTTCGCCGGCGGCAGCCTCGACGCGCATCTCGTCTCCGACCGGGAGCGCGATCGCGACGACGCGAGCCGTTAGCAGCTCGCGCAGGCTCGTCGCGACGAGGTGGAGCAGACGGTCGAGCTCGAGCTCTCCGATCAGCGCGGACCCGATCTCGTTCAGCGACTCGAGCTGGCGCGACCATCGCGTGGCCGACTCGTAGAGGCGCGCGTTCTCGACGGCGACCGCGGCCTGCGCCGCGAGCAGCGTGACGAGGTCCTGATCCTCGTCGGTGAAGCCGCCTTCCTTGTCGGTGAGGTAGAGGTTCCCGAACGCGACGCCGCGCAGCATGATCGGCACGCCGAGGAAGCTCTTCATCGGCGGGTGGTTCGGCGGGAACCCGACCGACCGCGGATCCCCGGCGAGGTCGTCGAGCCGGAGCGGCCGCGCGTCGTGGATCAGGACGCCGAGGATGCCGCGGCCGTGCGGCGGGTCGCCGATCGCCGCGCGCTGCCCGGACGAGATCCCGGTCGTGACGAACCGTTCCAGCGCTTGGCCGCTGCGGTCGATCACGCCGAGCGCGGCGTACGGCGCCCTGGTGATCTGCGCAGCAGCCTCCACGATCCGCTGCAGGACCGCCTCCAGTGACAGCTCCGACGTGACGGCGATCCCCGCCTCGACGAACAGCCGCAGACGCTCGGCGATCGCGGACTGCATCACGCCTCCCTCCGCACCCACCGGCGCGACGATACCGCCGGGCGCGTGGTGCTTAACCGGCGACGGCGGGCCAGCTGAAGGCGGGCCGCACGAACGGGACCGTCTCGACCTCCGTCGCGTACGGTCGACCGGCTGCGCAGTCGCGCCACGCCAGGCTCGCACGCCATAGCGCCGGGCCGCGCATCAGCCGCTCGACCGTCCGGCGTGCGTGGCGCCCCTCGAACACGAACAGCACGCGCTCGTCGTCGACGTAGACCGTGTGCGTGACGCCCGCGAGCGCCGCGAGCTCGAAGGGTGGGCCGCGCTCGATCAGCTCGTGCGCGCGCTCGAGCCGGTTCGGCTTCAACGGGAGCGCGACCGCGACACGCTCGTCGCGATCCTCTTCGAAGGTAAGCGAGACGAGGAGGTCCGCGAGCTCCGTCAGCAGCCCCGCGCCCAGCGGCGCCACGAGCAGGGGCCCGGTCGTCGAGCGCTCGATCACGATCACGGGGTATCCGTTGAGGCGCTCCTCGCGCGTGCGCGAGGTGCGAACGGCGTCGACGTCGCCGAGCGGGACGCGAAGCTCGCGCACGTCGACGCCTGCGCCTCCGGACAGCAGGAGCTCGCCGTCCTGGAGCGCGAGCGATCCCGGCCTGGGAGCCGACCCGGGCTCGCGGAAGAGGACGGGATACGAGAAGCTCTGCTCCATATCGGCATCCTGGCAGGCGTGTCGCGGCCGCACATGCGGGAAAACCCGGATCCCGGCATGCCGGCACGGAGCGGCTTTCAGCGCGCTCTCAGACGCGCGCGCGACGATGCGGCCCTGGCCACCCTGACTCCGCAGCAACGGCGGCAGCGGCGGAAGTCGGCGCGTCGCCGCCGCGGAATCGAGCGCTCGGTCGCCGTCGTTCTCCTCGCAGCCGGCGCCGCGATCGCGTTCTCGTTCACGCGTGGCGCGGGAACGGGCGGGCCGACGGGGTCACTGCCGGGGGTGAAGCCTCGCCTCGTGGTGTCGGCCGCCCCGCGCGTGCGTCCTCCCGCGCCCATCCCCGGCTACCTGCTGATCGCCGACAGGGGGAACGACCGGATGCTGCTCGTGGACGGGAAGAAGCGAATCCTCTGGCGCTATCCGGCCCGCGCCCGGCCGGCGATGCCGTTCGTCTTCGACGACGACACGTTCTTCGGCCCGCACCACGACCGGATCATCTCGAACCAGGAGGACCAGCACACGATCCAGATCATCTCCTTCCCCGGGCGGCGCGTCCTCTGGCGCTACGGCCACGTGAACGTGAGGGGATCGGCGGCGGGCTACCTGAACACGCCGGACGACGCCTACCTGCTGCCGAACCACCTGGTCACCGTCGCCGACGCCTACAACTGCCGAGTCCTCTTCATCTCGCCCGCCCACAGGGTCGTGCGCCAGTACGGCACGACGGGCGTGTGCCGGCACGCGCCTCCGCGCTACCTCGGGGCGGTCAACGGCGCGACGCCGCTCCCCGACGGGGGGACGCTGGTCAGCGAGATCAACGGCGCGTGGATCGACGACATCGCACGGAACGGGAGATTGCGCTGGGCGGTCCAGGCGCCCGTCCGGTACCCGTCGGACCCGCAGCTGCTCGCGCCGGGCCGCATCCTCCTCGCCGACTACTCGCGCCCCGGTGCAGCGCTGATCATGACGAGGACGGGACGGGTGCTCTGGCGCTACGCACCCGCGAGCGGGCCGGGCGAGCTGGACCATCCGTCGCTCGCGACCCGCATCGCACCGGGGCTGATCGCCGTCAACGACGACTACCGCGACCGCGTCGTGCTCATCAGCATCCGCCGGCACCGCATCGTCTGGCAGTACGGCCACACCGACGTCCCGGGGCGCGGCCCCGGCTACCTCAACACGCCGGACGGGCTCGACCTGCTCGCGACCGCGTCGGTGCGCGCCTCGCCGCGGCTGACGCGGCTCTTCAGCCGCGTGCCCGCCGCGGCACGTGGATGAACAGAGCGCCCGCGACCGGCACGAACCGGCGCGTGTCGAACGCGTACGTCTGCTTTCCCGTCGGGCCCGGAAGGTTGTACTCGGCGACTGCGACGAAGCCGGAGCTGTCGACCGCGGTCACGTAGGCGACGTGGCCGAACGGAGGCGCGAGGCGTGGCCACACCGCGACCGAGCCGACCGTCGGGCTCCGGTCGACCCGCAGGCCCGCCAGCCGCGCGACGTGCGGCCAGTTCCAGGCGTTCATCGCGCCGGGAATGAACCAGTCCGTGCGCTGCCCGTTCGCCTCGAGCGCCCAGGCGACGTAGGACGTGCAGTTGCAGGCGTACATTCCCCAGCGGTCGACGACGTCCCGGATGCCCGCGCCGGGGCATCGAGGCGCGTACGGGTAGCCGTGGACGACGGGCCCGCCGCGCCCGCCCGCGGCCGGGGCCTGCGTCGCCGCGAGCGCGACTGCGGCCGTCAGCAGAGCGAGGTACGAGCGCACGCGACGATGCTATGCCGCTCGCGCACCGCAACGGGTGTCTGACGCCGCTCGGTGTCAGACACCTTCGCGCGCGCCCGCGATCGCCGCCTCGAACAGCGCCAGCTCGTCCTCGGACATCGCGTAGGTGTGCTTCGCCTCGGGGAACGAGCCGTCGCGGACCTCGCCGGCGTAGCGTGCGACCGCGTCGCGGATCGTCGGCGCGAGCTCGGCGTACTGCTTCACGAACCGCGGCGCGCCTCCCTCGTAGAGCCCGAGCAGGTCGTGCCACACGAGCACCTGCCCGTCGCACCCGCCGCCGGCGCCGATGCCGATCGTCGGGATCGCAAGCGCCTCCGTGATCCGAGCAGCGACCGGTGCGGGCACCGCCTCGAGCACGATCGAGAAGCAGCCGGCCGCCTCGAGCGCGAGCGCGTCCTCGTAGAGCCGCACGGCCTTGGCGGCGCTCCGGCCCTGCGCCTTGAAGCCGCCGAGCATCGTCGCCGTCTGCGGCGTCAGCCCGACGTGCCCCATCACCGGGATGCCGGCGGTCGTGAGCGCACGGACACGCGCGACCGTCGGCCCGGCGCCCTCGAGCTTGACGGCGTCGGCCGCCGCCTCCTTCACGAACCGCACGCCCGTCTCGATCGCCTGCTCGTCCGACACCTGGTACGAGCCGAACGGCAGGTCGGCGATCACGAGCGGCCGGCGCGCGCCGCGGTTGACGGCGCGGGTGAGGATGATCATCTCGTCGACGGTCGCCGGCACAGTCGAGTCGTGGCCGAGCACGACCATCGCGGCAGAGTCGCCGACGAGGATCAGGTCGACTCCGGCGTCGTCGGCGATGCGGCCCGACGGCGCGTCGTAGGCGGTGATCATCACGATGCGGTCGCCGCGGCGCTTCATCTCCGCGAGCTCGGGAAGCGCGAGCTTCCCGGGCGCGGGCGTGCCGGGCGCGGGTTTGCGCGGGCGGGTGGTCATCGATCGTCTCCTTTCCGGAGTCGGACGTTGTCGATCAGCCGCGTCGAGCCGACGCGCGCGGCCACGAGCAGGGTGGGGCCGTCGAAGTCCGCGACCTCGACGTAGTCCGGTGCGAGCCCGGCGGCCTCCAGCACGGCGCGCGCGGCGGCAGGGTCGCGCGTCTCGAGCGCGCGCGGGATGGCGCGCGCCTGCTCTCGCTCGGCCGGCGCGAGGAGCTCGTTGCGCGACGACAGCGCGAGCCCGTCGGCGTCGCGGGCCGTCTCGACGACGCTGACCTCGACGGAGAGGTTCAGGTCGCGGACGACCTGCTTCACCACGGCGACCTGCTGCGCGTCCTTCCGGCCGAACCACGCGATCTGCGGACGGACGAGGTTGAAGAGCTTGACGCACACGGTGGCGACGCCGCGGAAGTGCCCCGGGCGGTGCGCGCCCTCGAGCCCCTCCGCGGCGCCGGCGGGGTCGACCCACGTCGCGAACCCCGGCGGGTACATCTCCTCGACGGGCGGCGCGAACAGCACGTCGACCCCGTGCTCGGCCGCGAAGGCGGCGTCGCGGTCGAAGTCCCGCGGGTAGCGCGCGAGGTCCCCGGCGTCGGAGAACTGCGCGGGGTTGACGAACAGGCTCGCGACGAGCACGTCGGACGCGGGCCGAGCCGCGGCGAACAGCGCGGCATGGCCGCCGTGCAGTGCCCCCATCGTCGGCACGAGGCCGACGACCCCGTGCCGTGGGAGGTCGAGGTCGGCGATCGAGCGCACGACGATCACGGTTGCGTCGCCTCCGCGAGGACGTCGTAGAGGTGCGCGTACGGCGTTTCCCGCAGCGCGGTGCGGTGCCGCTCCACCGTCTCCCAGTCGCCGCGCACGATCGGGCCCGTCAGCTCGAAGCCGTTCTCGATCGTTCGCTCCATCAGCGGCACGAACGCCTGCGCGGGGATCCCGCGCGGCTCGACCAGGTCGGCGAGGACGCGGTGCACCGTGACGAGGAAGTTCGACGCGACGGCCGCGGCCGCGTGGTAGACGGCGCGGTCGGAATCGACGAGGCGAAAGGCGCGCAGGCCGAGCGTCTCCGCGAGCCAGCGAGCGCGCCGCTCGGCCTCTTCGGTCTCCGCGGTGACGGCTCCCCACGCGCCGTCGAGCTGCGCCGGCCCGCCCTCCTTCGTCAGCGTCTGCAGCGGGTGGACCGAGAACCGCCGCTCGTGCGGTGCGAGCGCGACCAGCGGCGTCGCCCCGGAGACGTGCGCCACCCACGGCCCCGGCGCGATCGCGGCCGCGACGTCGGCGATCGCCCGGTCCGGGACGCAGAGGATGCGCAGCTCGCCGTCCGCGCGGAGCGCCACGCCCCGCTCGCGCAGGCGCGCGGCGATCGTGGTGCCGGCGCGGCCCGCGCCGATGACGGTCACCTCGTCGAACATGTCGTGCTCCAGTCCCGTGCGGGTACCGGGCGCGGATAGCGTACCCCGTCGGATGCGGGTCGAGGTCGAGGGCGCGAGGCTGTTCGTCGACGTGGACGGTTCGAAGCTCCGTCCCGACGGGCGCGAGCTGGTCGAGCGGCCGACGGTGCTGATCGTCCACACGGGGCCCGGCAACGACCACTCGCCCTACCGCGACCACATCGGCCCGTTTCTCGCGGCGGAGATGCAGGTCGTCTACCTCGACCTCCGCGGGTTCGGCCGCAGCGACCTGTCCGAGCCCGCGCGCTGGAACACGGAGCAGTGGTCGTCGGACATCCACGCGATCACGCAGGTCCTCGGGATCGACCGCCCCGTCGTCCTCGGCGCCGGTTGGGGCGCGTACACCGCGCTCCGCTACGCGCAGCGGTGGCCGGACGAGCTCGGCAAGCTCGTGCTCGTAAACCCCGCCGCGCGCATCGTCGTGCCGCGCATCGTCGCCCGCTTCGACGAGCTCGGCGGCCCGTCCGCCGGCGAGGCCGCGTTCATGTACTACGAGCACCCGAGCGAGCAGTCGATCGCGCGGTACATGCGCGAGTGCTTCCACGTCACGGTTGGGCCCGAGAACGCAGAGGCACTGCTCCTGAACCAGACGTGGACGTGGACCGTTGCGGTGCACTGGATGCAGCACGAGGCCCGGACCCTCGACCTCCGTCCCGCGCTCGGCGACATCAGCGCACCGACGCTGATCGCCGCCGGCACCGACGATCCGCAGTACCCACGCGCGTCGATCGCCGAGGTGGTCGAGGGGATTCCGCACGCCACCGTCCGCTGGTACGAGGGGGCGCGCCACTCGATCTTCCGTGACCGGCCCGAGGTCAACCAGATGATCCGCGGCTGGATCCTCGCGTAGCGAGCTCGAGAATCAGGTCGGCCGCGTGCGGGAGCGCCGCGTGGCGCGGCGCGTGCGGGCGGCGGGGCTCCGCCAGCGCGGCCGCGACGGCGGTCCGCAGCTCGTCCGGCGTCGCCGCAACGCGCGCGAGCCCCGTGCGCGCGAACGCCTCGTTGTTGGCCCGGATGTGCGCCACGCCCCACCCGTACGAGATCGGGTGCACGCCCAGAAGGAGCGCCTCGAGGATGGTCAGGCCGGCGGTCGAGTGGACGAGCACGTCGGCGGCCGCGAGCACCGAGGCGAAGTCCTCCACGAACGGCACCACGCGTACGCCTTCCAGCTCGCGCAGGCGCTCGTTCCGCCCGGCCAGCACGAGCACGTTCGCCTGCTCGGCGGCGATGCGCGCAGCGCCGCGCACGTCGCCGACTCCCCAGCCGCCGCCGGAGACGGCGACGACCGGCGCCTCCAGCCCGAGCGCCGCGCGCGCCGCCGCGGGGTCGTGCGGATCGAGGAACCGCTCGTCGTGCAGGCCGCGCACGGCGACGATCCGTCCCGGCCCGGCGATCCGCCGCACCTCCTCCTCCGACTCCGGGTGGGTGAGGAGGTGGAGGTCGATCCCGCGGCTCGCCCAGTACCAGAGGCTCGCGAGGTCGGTCACGGCTGCCACGGTCGGGACGTGCAGCCGGCGCGTCCGGCGCAGGTGCCCGAGCACCTCGGTCAGCGCGGGGTAGGTGGAGACGACCACGTCGGGCGCTCGGCGCTCGAGGTCGCGCAGCACGCGGCCGCCGCTCGCGCGGTGGAGGACACCTTGGCCGAGCGCCCGGAAGGGCGCAGTGCGCGCGAAGAGCCGGTACTCGAGGTCGAAGAGGCGGCTGCTGCCGCCGGAGCCGAACGTCCGGCGCATCTCGTCCTCCGCGACGCGGTGGACCACCGGGCCGAGCACGTCGAGCGAGTCGACCACGTCGACCTCCGCGGCCGGCTCGCGCGCGAGGATGCCGCGCTCGATCGCGCGCGCCGGCACCTCGTGGCCCTCGCCGACCGAGGCGCTGAAGACGACGACCCGCGTCACGGCGTTCCGTCCGGCGAGGCGGTCACCATGCCGATGCTAGGGTCTGTTCCGTGCCGATCTACGAGTACGTCTGCATGAGCTGCGAGTCCCACTTCGAGGAGCTGGTCGGGATGTCCGACCCCGATCCCGAGTGCCCCGACTGCGGGGACGCGAAGGTCGTGAAGCAGTTCAGCACGTCGTTCGCGGCGCACGGCACCTCCGGACAGCCCAGCTTCGGCGGTGGGGGCTGTTGCGGAGGAAGCTGTGGCTGCTGCTGACCTGCTCGCCTACCGCGACGCCGTCGCGGGCTGCACCAAGTGCGCGCTCTCGCGCGGGCGCACGCAGGTCGTCTTCGGCGCCGGCTCCCCGACTGCCGACCTGATGTTCGTCGGCGAGGCGCCCGGCTTCCACGAGGACAAGCAGGGGGTGCCGTTCGTCGGCGCCGCCGGGCAGCTGCTCTCCAAGCTGCTCGCGGGCATCGGCCTGACGCGCGACGAGGTGTACATCGCAAACACCCTGATGTGCCGCCCTCCCGGGAACCGCGACCCGCAGCCCGACGAGATCCAGGCCTGCGAGCCGCACCTCTGGAAGAAGATCGAGCTGATCCAGCCGAAGCTGATCTGCACGCTCGGCAACTTCGCGACGAAGCTCCTCTCGGGCAGGCCCAACGGGATCACCCAGGTGCACGGCCGCCCGCAGGACGTCGTGCTGGGCGGGAACCCGGTCACGCTCTACCCGATCTTCCATCCGGCGGCCGCGCTCTACACGCCGCGGATGCTGCAGGTGCTGCAGGAGGACTTCGCGCGCATTCCCGAGCTCCTCGGACGCGCGGCCGGGCCGCCGCCGCCCCCGGAGCCCGCGCCGGTGCTGCTCGCCCAGCCGGAGCAGCTCGGCTTGTTCTAGCCGCGATGTCAGGCACATAAGGTGCCTGACGGTTGGAAACAGTTACGAGCTCACCCGAGGAAACGGAGGCCGTGGCGGCGAGGCTCGCTCGGCTCCTGCGCCCCGGCGACGTCGTCACGGTCTCGGGCGAGCTCGGCTCCGGGAAGACGACGTTCGTGCGCGGCGCGGCGCGGGCCCTCGGCGTGACTGACCCGGTGTCGAGCCCGACGTTCACGATCGGGCACCGCTACGACGGCGCGACTCCCGTGGCGCACCTCGACCTGTACCGGCTCGCGGGCCTCGACCCGGAGGAGTGGGGCGACCTCGAGCCGTACTTCGACGGCACCGTCGCGTTCGTCGAGTGGCCCGAGCACGGCGGCGACTGGCTCCCCGAGGCGCGCGCGGTCGTTACTCTCGGTCACGTCGACGAGTCGCATCGGACGGTGAGGATCGACAGTGCTCTTGGCGTTTGACACCGCCACGTCGTTCGGCGCGGTCTGCGGCACCTCGGCCGGCTCGCGCGCGCTCACCGGGCGCGCCGGCGACGTCCTGGCCGCGATCGACGAGCTCGTCGGCGACCCGGCGGAGCTCGAGGGGATCGTCGTCGGCCGCGGCCCCGGGAGCTTCACGAGCATCCGCATCGGGCTCGCGGTCGCGCGGTCGCTCGCGCTCGCGCTGCGCGTGCCGGTCGGCGGCGCTTCGACGCTCGACGCGTTCGCCGGCGGCGTGCCGGTGATCGACGCGCGGCGCGGGGAGGTCTTCGTGCCCGGGCCGGCCGTCGCGCGGCCGGCGGACGTCGACGGGGCGGGGAAGACGCTCGTCGGCGACGGCGCGATCCGGTATCGCGACGTCTTCGAGGCCCGTGGCGCCGAGATCCCGCCCGACGACGACCCGGCGCACGTCCCGGACCCGCTGCTCCTGCTCGAGCACGCCGGGGCGCTCGGTGCGGCCGAGCTCGTGGAGCCGCTCTACGTCCGCGAGCCCGACGCGAGGCCGTCGCGATGACGGCAGTCGCGCTGCGGATCAGGGAGCTCGAGCTCGCCGACCTGAGCGCCATCGAGGCGATCGAGCAGCGTGCGTACCCGACGCCGTGGTCGCGGTCCATGTTCGCGTCGGAGCTCGCGAAGCCGACCTCGATCTGCCTCGGCGCGTTCGAGGGCGAGGAGCTCGTCGGCTACATCATCAACTCGCGTTACGTCGACGCATGGCATGTGATGAACGTCGCCGTCGACCCGGACCGCCGGCGCCGCGGCATCGCGTCGGCGCTGCTCGAGCGCCTGTTCGAGCTGACGAGCGACGACGAGCGCCGCGGGTACACGCTCGAGGTGCGCGTGTCGAACGAGGGCGCGATTCGCCTCTACGAGCGGCTCGGATTCGAGCCGAGAGGCATCCGGCGCGGCTACTACACGGACAACCGTGAGGACGCGCTGATCATGTGGCGCGAGGCGCGCCCCTAACGGTGTCAGACACCTTGAAGGTGTCTGACACCGGGTCGATCCTGGGAATAGAGACGAGCTGCGACGAGACCGCCGCTGCGGTCGTGACCGCCGACGGCGAGATTGCCTCCAACGTCGTCGCGTCGCAGGCCGACCTCCACGCGCGGTTCGGCGGCGTGGTGCCCGAGGTGGCGTCGCGCCGGCACCTGGAGCTGATCGCTCCGGTCGTCGAGGAGGCGCTCGACGGGCACGACGTCGGCGCCATCGCCGTCACCACCCGGCCGGGGCTGATCGGCGCCCTGCTGGTCGGGGTCTCTGCGGCGAAGGCGCTGGCATGGGCGCGCCGGCTGCCTCTCATCCCCGTCGACCACCTGCACGGCCACATCGCGTCGCTCTACCTCGAGCCGCTCGACCTGCAGCCCCCGTTCACCTGCCTGCTCGCGAGCGGGGGCCACACGATGCTGCTCGACGTGCGCGACCGCGGCGGTTACCGCGTGCTGGGGACGACGCTCGACGACGCCGCCGGCGAGGCGTTCGACAAGGGCGCCCGGCTGCTCGGGCTCGGCTACCCGGGCGGACGGGAGATCGACCTGCTCGCACGCGACGGCGACCCCACCGCGTACGACTTCCCGGTCGCGCGGCTGCCCGGGCTCGACTTCTCGTTCTCCGGCCTCAAGACCGCGCTGCTGTACACCGTGCGCGGGCTGACCGCCGACGAGCTCGCGAGGCGCCGTGCCGACCTCGCGGCGAGCTACCAGCGCGCGATCGTGCTCGCGCTCGTCGAGCGCGTCGAGGCGACCGGTGCGGACCGCGTCGCCGTGGTCGGCGGCGTCGCCGCGAACTCCGAGCTGCGCGCGGCGCTCCCCGATGCGGCGCTCGCGCCGCTGCCGCTCTGCACCGACAACGCGGCGATGATCGCCTCGGCTGCGCGCTACACCGAGCCCGTCCCGTACCCCGACTACCTTTCGCTCGATGCGCGTCCCACCGCGTAGCCTGCCCGTGCTCGCGGCCGCGGCCGCGCTCGTCGCATTCGGTGCGCTCGTCGTGTCGGCTCGTGGACGCGACCCCGCGCCGGCGTCTGCGCCCGTGAGCTGGCGCGGCCTCGTCGGCAGCCCTCGGGCGCCCGTTCCGCTGGGCGAGCGGATGATCGTCGTGCTCACGACGCCCTCCGTCGCGCAGCGCCTGCACCACGTCAGGTACGCGACCGAGTCGCAAGAGCGCGCGTGGTGGGCGGCGGCGTACGCGGCGCAGAAGGAGGTGCTCCTCAAGCTCGCAGCCGTGGGCCTCGACGTCCGCCCCGACTACAGCTACTACCGCGTCCTCGACGGCTTCTCGGCCGCGCTCGACCCGCGCGCCGTGTCGCTGCTCGAGCAGCTGCCGGAGGTCGCCGGGATCTTCCCCGTGCGGGCGGCGTTCCCGGCGTCGGTGTCCGAGCGGCTGCTCGCGACGAGCGCCTTCTCGGCCGCGAGCGGGCACCGGCCCGACGTCCAGCTCCCGGGCTACGACGGACGCGGCGTCACCGTCGCGCTCCTCGACACCGGCGTGGACGAGTCGCACCCGTACCTGCGCGGACGCCTGCTGCCCGGCTTCGACGTCGTCGGCGGCGCCGACTCCGCCGCCGCCCGGGCGAACCCGCAGAACCCGACGCAGCTCGAGCGCCACGGCACCGAGCTCGCGGGGATCCTTGCCGGCGGCGGCGGCCCGGCCGGCCTGCACGGGGTTGCACCCGGCGCGACGTTGCTGCCGATCCGCGTGGCCGGGTGGCAGCCGGCGGCGAACGGACGCGAGCTCGTCTACGCGCGCAGCGACCAGGTGATCGCCGGCCTCGAGCGGGCGGTCGACCCGAACGGCGACGGAGACGAGCACGACGCGGTCCGCATCGCCCTCATCGGCGTCGCGGAGCCGTACGCCGCGTTCACCGACGGGCCGGAGGCGCAGGCGGTGCAGGGCGCGCTCGACCTGAACACGCTCGTCGTCGCGCCCGCCGGCAACGACGGTGGAGCGGGACCGGTGTTCGGTTCGGTGGCGGGGCCCGCGGGAGCGCCGGCGGCGCTTGCCGTCGCGGCGGACGACTCGCGCACGGAGCTGCCGCGTGTGCGGGTTGTGCTGCGTCGCGGCCTCGACGTGATCCTCGACAGCCGGCTGCCGCTCCTCGGCGCCGCCTCGCCCGCGCGCGGGGAGGATCTCCGCGTCGTCGCACCGCGGCGGTTCTTCGACCGTCGCGGGTTCAGCGTCGTCGCCGGCCGCGCCGTCGTCCTGCCGGCTGGACCGGACCCGGAGGCCACGGTCGCGGCGGCGGCGCGCGCCGGCGCGGGAGCCGTGCTGCTCTACGGCGCGTCGCTGCCGCCGGGGGCGTTGAGGCTGACCGAGGACGCGACGGCACCGGCCGTCGTGGTGCCGACGGCCGCGGCCGCCGAGCTGCTCGCGGCGCAGCGGGCCGGGATCGACGTCGGCGTGTCGGTCGGCGCGGCGCACGCCTCGCCGAACACCGCGCACGGCGACGTCGCCGCATTCTCCTCGCAAGGCCTCGCGTACGACAGCGGGCTGAAGCCGAACCTCGTCGCTCCCGGCGTCGCCGTCGCGACCGCCGAGCCGGGGCTCGCCGCCGACGGGTCGCCGCTCTACGGAACCGTCAGCGGCACGAGCCCCGCCGCGGCAACGGTCGCGGGGGCGGCGGCGTTGATCGCCGAGATGCGGCCTGACCTCGACGGCGCTGCGCTCGAGAGCCTGCTCGCCGGCTACGCGCAGGGCGGCGTCGACTCCGTCTCGGGCGACGGCGTCCTGCGCGCAGGCGCATCGGCCGTCGGAGAGGTGGTCGCGTCGCCGATCTCGCTCGGGTTCGGGATCTGGCAGGGCAAACGCTGGCACGCGACCCGCATGATCACGCTCCGCAACGTCTCGACCCGACGGCTCGCGCTCTCCGTCTCCGCCGTCGCGACCAGCAACTCGGAGGCCCTGCGGTGGCGGATCGTCCCGGCGCGCGTCGTGCTCGCTCCCGGCCGGGCGCGCCGCGTGCGCGTGACGGTGACTGCGCCCGCAGCACGTCCTGCACGGCTCGTCACGGGCACCATCGACGTCGGCGCACCGGGCACCGAGACGCTGCGCATCCCGTGGGCGCTGCTCTTCCACGCGACCGACGCGAACCTGATCGGAAGCGCGTCGATCAGCGACGCGTCGTTCCCGCCGTCCGACACCAGCCCCGCGATCCTGACGGTGCAGGCCGGCGCGCTCGTGCGCAGCGGCGGTCTGCAGATCGAGCCGGTGCGCCGCCTCGACATCCTGCTCTACAACGCCGCGGGGAAGTTCCTCGGCGTGATGGCGCGGCTGCGCGACTTGCTCCCCGGGTCGTACAGCTTCGGGATCACGGGGCGCGGTCCCACGAGCGCGCGGCTCGCGCCGGGGCGCTACGAGCTGCGGCTCGCCGCGTGGCCGACGCTGCCCCTCGACGCACAGCCCCAACGGGCGCAGGTGTCGTTCCGGCTCGAGTAGACTCGCGCCCGCGATGGCGACCACGACCCAGTCGCACCTGCGCGAGAACCCGTTTCAGATCGCGCAGAAGCAGCTCGAGAACGTCGCGGACACCTTCGGAATCGACGACCGGCTCGTGGCCGTGCTGTCGCAGTGCAAGAAGGCGGTGGAGGTGTCGATCCCGACGTCGCTCGACGACGGATCGGTGCGTGCCTTCACCGGCTACCGCGTGACGCACAACATCGCGCGCGGCCCGTCGAAGGGCGGCATCCGCTACCACCCGGACGTCACGCTCGACGAGGTGAAGGCGCTCGCGATGTGGATGACGTGGAAGTGCTCGCTGATGGGGCTGCCGTTCGGCGGCGCGAAGGGCGGCGTGGTCTGCGACCCGAAGGCGATGTCGCGCGGCGAGCTCGAGCGGATGACGCGCAGGTTCACGTCGGAGATCATCAACGAGATCGGGCCGGAGAAGGACATTCCCGCGCCGGACGTCGGCACGAACGCGGCGACGATGGCGTGGATGTTCGACACGTACTCGATGAACAAGGGCCACTCGGTGCTCGGCGTCGTGACGGGGAAGCCGCTCACGATCGGCGGCTCGCTCGGACGCGAGGAGGCGACGGCGCGCGGCGGGCTGTTCTGCCTGGAGGCGGCGCTGGCGCAGACGGGGCGGAGCATGGAGGGGCTGCGGATCGCGGTGCAGGGATTCGGGAACGTCGGGTCGTACTTCGCGAAGTTCGTCGCCGAGCGCGGCGGGACCGTCATCGCCGTCTCCGACTCGACCGGCGGCGTCCACAACCCGAAGGGCATCGACGTGGCGGCGGCGTTCGCGCACAAGCGCGAGGGCGGCTCGCTCGCCGACCTGAAGGGCGGCGAGCGGATCACGAACGAGGAGCTCGTCACGCTCGACTGCGACGTGTTCGCTCCGTGCGCGCTCGAACAGGTCGTGACCGAGCTGAACGCCGATGCCGTACGCGCGAGCATCGTCATGGAGGGCGCGAACGGGCCGCTCACGCCGGCGGCCGACGACGTCCTGGAGGCGAACGGCGTCCTCATCCTCCCGGACGTGCTCGCGAACGCCGGCGGCGTCGTCGTCTCGTACTTCGAGTGGGTGCAGGGGCTGCAGGAGTACTTCTGGAAGGAGGACGAGGTCAACGCGCGGCTGAACGAGATCGTGACCCGCGCGTTCGACGAGACCTGGGCGACGCGCACGCAGCGGTCGATCTCGATGCGCCTGGCCGCGTACGGGCTCGCCGTGCAGCGCGTCGCCGAAGCCACGGTGACGCGTGGCCTCTATCCCTAGACGCGTCGTCCTCTACGACGCGCAGGGCTGCCACCTCTGCGACCGGGCGCGGGACGTCCTCGAGCGCGTGGGCACGCGGTACGACGCGGTCGACATCACCGGCGACCCGGCGCTCGAGGCGCGCTACCGCGAATGGCTCCCGGTCGTCGAGATCGACGGTGCGCGCACGTTCGTCTACCACGTGGACGAGCGCGCGCTCCGGCGCAAGCTGGGCCTGTCACAAACGTAAGGGTTTGTGACAACCGAACAGCGGGCGCGGAGCCTTCGGCACAATGACTTCGTGATGTTGCAAACGTCCGTCGACCCGAGCGCGCCCGACCGCCTCACCGTCGGCGTCGCCGCCCGCCTCTCGCGCTACCTCCAGGTCCTGACCCAGGCGAGGAAGATGGGCAAGGACCGGATCTCCTCGCAGGAGATCGCCGACTACACGAACATCAACGCGACGCAGATCCGGCGCGACCTCTCGAACTTCGGCAAGTTCGGGAAGCGCGGCGTCGGCTACTCGATCGACTCGCTGCTCTCGGAGATCAGGAAGATCCTGCGGACCCAGGGGCAGCACAACATCGCGCTCGTCGGCGCCGGCCGCCTGGGCCAGGCGATCGCGAGCTCGCCGATCTTCGCGGAGCACGGGATCAACATCGCGGCCGTGTTCGACGCGAGCCCGAACGTGATCGGGTCGGAGATCGGCGGCATCACCGTCGAGGACGAGCGGCGGCTGAAGGATGCGGTTCGCGAGAAGAACATCGTCGTCGGCGTGATGGCGGTGCCGGCGTCGTCCGCGCAGAAGGTCGCCGACGACCTCGTGGACGCCGGCGTCCGCATCATCTTCAACTACTCGGAAGCGCTCCTGGACGTGCCGGCCGACGTCACGGTCCACACGTCGAACCCCGCCGTCGAGCTCCTGCACGCGCTCTACTTCCACCTGGCGTAGGGCCCCAACCCGGTACCAGGTACCGGAGGTACCTGGTACCGATAGGTGACGTGCGGATCCTCCTCTGGCACGGCTACCTCCTCGGCGGGACGGGGTCGAACGTCTATTCGCGCGCGCTCGCGCGCGAGTGGAGCCGCGCCGGGCACGACGTCGTCGTCGTCTGCCAGGAGCGCGCGCCCGAGCAGTACGACCTCGGCGGCGCCCGCGTCGTCCACGTCGACCTGCCCGGAGGGCTGCTCCCGGTCTTCGTGATGGACCGCTACGCCGGGCTCCACCCGAAGTTCCTGCAGGACTTCGACGAGGCCGAGAAGGCCGCCTACGTCGACGCGAACGCGGCCGTGCTGCGCGACCTGCTCCCGGCCGACGTCCTCTTCACGAACCACGTGCTGATGGGCGGCCCCGTCGGTGCGGCGACCGGCGTGCCCTTCCGCGTCAAGGCGCACGGCTCCGAGCTCGAGTACTCGATGCGCGGCCGCCCTGAGCTCGAGCGGTGGGGCGCCGAGGCGCTCGGGCAGGCGGAGGCGACCTACGTCGGGTCGGCGCACATCAGGACCGTGCTCGAAGAGGTCGTCGGCCACGTCGAAAACGTGTTCGAGGTTCCGCCGGGCGTCGACGTCGACGCGTTCACGCTCCGGCCGCGCGACGAGGCGCTGGCCGCGCTCGTCGAGGAGGCGCGGCGCGACCCGCCGAACCCGGGAAATGCCGAGGAACGGCTTCCGGACGAGGGGAACGCCGCGCGGCTCGCGTCGTTCCTCGCCGGCGACGAGCCCACCGTCGTCTACTTCGGAAAGCTGATCGAGCAGAAGGGCGTGCAGGTCCTGCTCGAGGCGATGCGCGACGTCGGCGCGCGGCTGGTCGTCGTCGGCTTCGGACCCTACCGGCCGACGCTCGAGCGGCTGGCGCCGGAGCGAACGCTCTTCACGGGGCCGCTCGAGCACCGCCACCTCGTGCAGCTCCTCCCCCTGGCCGACGCGACCGTCGTGCCGTCCATCTTCCCGGAGGCGTTCGGGATGGTCGCCGCCGAAGCCGCCGCGGCCGGCTCGCCTCCGCTCGTCGCGCGGCACTCGGGCCTCGCCGAGGTCGCAGCCGGGCTCGAGGAGGAGTACCCGGAGCGGCTGCGCCACCTCGCCTCGTTCCGCACCGGCGACGCGCACGACCTGCGCGCGAAGCTGAACGAGCTCCTCGCCCTCCCGCGCGACGACCGCGAGGCGCTGCGTTCGGCGGCGCGGCGGGCCGTCGTCGAGCGCTGGTCGTGGGCTGAAGTGGCGCGGCAGCTTGTCGCGCCGCTCCCCGGCTAGGCTCCTTCCAGTGGGCGAGGAGCAGAAGGGGACGTGGCAGGAGCTGCTCGTGCGGAACCGCGAGGAGTTCGACGCCGGAACCGACCTCACGGTCGCGGTCGAGGAGGAGTTCGCGCTCCTCGACCCCGAGACGCTCGAGCTGACGAACCGCTTCGAGGCGCTGAAGGCCGCCGCCGACGCCACCGACTTCGGCGACCACGTCGTGGGCGAGCTGATCGCGTCCGAGGTCGAGGTGCGCACCGGCCGCTGCGCCGGCTTCGCCGAGGCGGCCGCCGTGATGCAGGAGCGCCGGAGCCAGATCCACGCGCTCGCGCGCGAGCAGCAGCTCGCGCTCGGCGCGACGGGGACCCATCCGTGGAGCCGCTGGCAGGACCAGCGCGTCATCGACACGCCCCACTACCGCCGGAACAACGAGATCCTGCGCTACGTCGTCTGGCGGAACAACACCTTCGGCCTGCACGTGCACATCGGCATCGCCGGCGCCGAGCGCGCGATCGCCGTGCACGACGCGCTGCGCAACTTCCTCCCCGAGGTCCTCGCGCTGTCGGCCAGCTCGCCCTTCGTGGAGGGCGTGAGCTCCGGCCTCCACTCCGCTCGAACCGAGATCTTCACGCGGATGTTCCCGCGCTGCGGCATCCCGGACGCGTACGGGAGCCGCGAGGTGTGGGAGGACTACGTCGCGTTCCTGTACCGCACGGGCTCGATCAACGAGCACACGCAGATCTGGTGGAGCGTCCGGCCGCACCTCGCGTACCCCACGGTCGAGCTGCGCATCGCCGACGGGCAGCCCGACCTGGCCGAGGCGCAGTCGCTGGCCGCGTTCGGGTACGCGCTCGCCGCCCGCTGTGCGCGCGCACACGACGAGGGGGAGACGCTGCCCAGCCTGCCGCACCGTCTCCTCGAGGAGAACCTCTGGCGGGCGATTCGTTACGGGCTCGCCGGCGAGCTGCTCGACTTCGAGCGCGGCGAGCCGGTGCCGGCGCGTGCGCGCCTGGAGCAGCTGCTCGAGTGGGTGGCGCCGGTCGCGGACGAGATCGGGGCCGCACCGTTCCTCGCGATCCCGGGCCGGAACGCGGCCGAGCGGCAGATCGCGCGGTTCGAGGACGGGGCGAGCCTCGAGGAGATCTACGCGGAGCAGGTGCGGGCGGGGGAGCCGATCTCGTGATGAGCCGTAGGCTCGACGGAGGCTCACCAGGAGCGCAGGTGCCGGCTTTGCCGGCGCCGGAGCGGGGATGATGAGCCGTAGGCTCGACGGAGGCTCACAAGGAGCGCAGGTGCCGGCGTTGCCGGCGCCGGAGCGGGGATGATGAGCCGTAGGCTCGACGGAGGCTCACAAGGAGCGCAGGTGCCGGCTTTGCCGGCGCCGGAGCGGGCGTGAGCGAGCCGCAGCCCGACTACGAGAAGCTCGCCGAGCAGATCGCGCAGCTCGCGGTTGACGACGTCCTCGTGGGCACAGCCTCCACGCTCGCGAGCATCGCCTACGCCAAGCTCGGGGCCGGCGATCGGGAGCACGCGAGGCGGGCGATCGATGCGCTTGCCACAATCGTCCCGCTGGTCGAGGACGAGGCGGTGAAGAGAGATCTCACGGCGGCCCTGGCGAACGTGCAGGTCGCGTTCGCGAGCCGGGTCTGACGCCCGCTTGTGATACATAATCGCCCGCGCCGAAGCCCTTCGGCGCTTGACTTTGTGAGGGAGCAAAACTGATGGATTGGTTCAGGCACCATCCCGTGCTCCTCGGTCTCGTCGGTGCGGGCGTGGCCGTGGGCTACGGGCTCTACTTGACCTGGTGGCTGCTGCAGCAGCCGGCGGGCAACGAGCGGATGCGCGAGATCGCGCGCGCCGTGCAGGAAGGCGCGGCGGCGTACCTGCGCAAGCAGTACTCGACGATCGCCGCCGTCGCGATCGTGCCGTTCATCCTGATCGGCGTCTACCACAAGCTCGGCTGGGGCACGGCGTTCGGGTTCCTGATCGGCGCCACGCTGTCGGCGGCGGCCGGCTTCATCGGGATGAACGTCGCCGTGCGCTCGAACAGCCGCACGGCCGAGGCGGCGCGCGGCGGGATCAAGCCCGCGCTCAACGTCGCGTTCCGCGCCGGCTCCGTCACCGGCCTGCTCGTCGCGGGCCTCGCGCTGCTCGGCGTCACCGGCTACTACTGGTTCCTGACGGCGGCGATCGGCGACTCGCCGAAGCGCGCGATCACCGACCTCGTCGGCCTCGCGTTCGGCGGCTCCCTCATCTCGGTCTTCGCACGTCTGGGCGGCGGCATCTTCACGAAGGCCGCCGACGTCGGCGCCGACCTCGTCGGGAAGATCGAGGCCGGCATCCCCGAGGACGACCCGCGCAACCCGGCGGTGATCGCGGACAACGTCGGCGACAACGTCGGCGACTGCGCCGGGATGGCCGCCGACCTGTTCGAGACGTACGCCGTCACCGCCGTCGCGGTGATGCTCCTCGGCACGCTCGAGGGCCTGTCGGAGGCGCGGCTGTACCTCTACCCGCTCGCGATCGGTGGCGTCTCCGCGATCGCGTCGGTCGTCGGCACGTTCTTCGCGCGCCTCGGCAAGGGGCCGAACGCGGTCATCAACGCGCTCTACAAGTCGGTGCTCGTGGCGACGGTGCTCTCGGCGCTCGGGTTCATCCCGATCACGATGGGCTTCGACAAGGGCTCCTACGGCTTCACCGACCTCTACGTCTCCGCGGTCATCGGACTGATCGTCACGTTCCTGCTCGTCGCGATTACCGAGTACTACACCGGCACGCGCTGGAACCCCGTGAAGGCGATCGCGAAGGCGTCCCAGACCGGCCACGCGACGAACATCATCGAGGGCCTCGCCGTCGGGATGCAGGCCACCGCCGCGCCGGTGATCGTGATCGCGGCCGGCATCCTGGTCGCGCACCACGTCGCCGGGCTCTTCGGCATCGGCGTCGCCGTGATGGCGCAGCTCTCGATGACGGGCCTGATCGTCGCGCTCGACGCCTACGGACCGGTCACCGACAACGCCGGAGGGATCGCCGAGATGGCGGACCTTCCGCACGAGGTGCGTGACATCACCGACCCGCTCGACGCCGTCGGCAACACGACGAAGGCCGTCACTAAGGGCTACGCGATCGGCTCGGCAGCGCTCGCCGCGCTCGTCCTCTTCGACTCCTACACGAGCGGGCTCAAGGACCAGGCGAAGGCGGGCAGCGCGCTCGCACACACCGTCTTCAACCTCTCCGACGCGTGGGTCGTCGCGGGGCTCTTCATCGGTGGGCTGATGCCGTTCCTGTTCGCGTCACTCGCGATGCAGGCGGTCGGCCGCGTCGGCGGTGAGGTGGTGCAGGAGGTGCGGCGCCAGTTCCGCGAGCACCCCGGGATCATGGACCGCACCGAGCGGCCCGACTACAGCCGCGCCGTCGGCATCGTCACCGGCTCGGCGATCAGGTCGATGCTCGCGCCGGCGATCATCCCCGTCGCGTTCCCGATCGTCGTGGGCCTGATCAACGTCCGCATGCTCGGAGGGCTCCTGATCGGGACGATCGTCACCGGGCTCTTCCTGGCGATCGCGATGACGTCGGGCGGCGGCGCGTGGGACAACGCGAAGAAGTCGATCGAGGACGGGCTCTACGGCGGCAAGGGCTCGGAGGCGCACGCCGCTTCCGTCACCGGCGACACCGTCGGCGACCCCTACAAGGACACCGCCGGGCCGGCGATCAACCCGATGATCAAGATCACGAACATCGTCGCGATCCTGATCATCCCGTTGCTGATCTCGGTTCACTGAGGCTTAACCGCGGCGCGGGGGCGTCCGGCACCCGCGCCGCGTACCGTTGGCAGCATGGGCGACGTGCTGCACCTCTCGCTCGTCGTCGGCGGCGACCTCGAAGGGCGCGCGGGCGGAAGGCTCGGCCGCATCGACGACCTCGTGGTGCGCCTCGGCGAGGAGTACCCGCCGCTGACCGGCGTGACGGCGAACGTCGCGGGGCGCGACGTGTTCGTGCCGGCGGAGGCCGTCGACGAGGTCGCGCACGGTCGCATCAGGCTCCGTACCGACCGGCTCGACCTGCGTCCTTTCGACCGCCGGCCGCAGGAGGTGCTGCTCCGGAAGGACGTCCTCGACCACCAGCTGATCGACGTCGACGGCGCGCGGCTGCGGCGCGCGAACGACATCGAGCTCGCCCGGATCGACGGCTGGTGGCGCGTCGTCGGCGTCGACGTGGGCCCGCGCGGGATCGCGCGGCGTGTCGTGCCGCGCCGGTTCGGTGCGCGCGTCGGCGAGGGGCAGATGCTCGACTGGCGGGTGGTCGAGCCGTTCACGGGCCACGTTCCGACCGTGCGCCTGCGGGTGCCGCACCCTCGGCTGACCCGCCTCCACCCGGCGGAGCTCGCCGACCTCGTCGAGGCGGCGGGCCGCGCCGAGGCGGAGGAGATCTTCGCCGCCGTCCACGCCGACCCCGAGCTCGAGGCCGACGTGCTGGAGGAGCTCGAGTCGCCGCACCGGCTCGAGTTCCTCGAGCACCGCGACGACCAGACGCTCGCCTCCGTGCTCGCGCGCATGGAGACCGACGACGCCGTCGACGTCCTGCTCGAGCTCGGCGACGAGCGGCGCGCCGCCGTGCTCGACCTGCTGCCGGAGGTGCAGCGCCGGCGCGCGGAGGCGCTCCTCGGCTACGCGCCGGCGACCGCGGGCGGGCTGATGAGCCCGGACTTCGTGTGCGTGTACGGCCAGGCCACCGCCGCCGAGGCGCTCGAGCGCGTGCGTCGGTCTCGTGCCGCGCCCGAGACGCTCGAGATGGTGTTCGTGATGAACACGCACCGGCGTGTGCAGGGCGGGATCGCCCTTGCCGACCTCGTCCGCGCACAGCCCGACGACGTGCTCGCCGACATCGCCCCGATCCCGCGCACCGTGCCGCTCGACGCCGAGCTCGAGGAGATCGCGCGGCTGATGACCGACTACGACCTCACGATCGTGGGTGTGGTGGACGCCGACCAGCGGCTCCAGGGCGTGGTCACCGTCGACGACGTGCTCGAGCTCGTCCTCCCGCGCGGCTGGCGCCGCCACTTCGGGCTGTCCGACGAATGATCCACCGCGCGCTCGTCCGGCTCCGTGGGCGCCACGGACGGGTGCTTGCCGTGCTCGCGGTGCTGGGCCCCGGCCTCATCGCAGCGAACGCCGGCAACGACGCGGGTGGCGTCGCGACGTACTCCTCGGTCGGCGCGCGCTACGGCTACGACCTCCTGTGGATGATGGTTGTGATCACCGTCTCGCTGATCGTCGTGCAGGAGATGGCGGCACGGATGGGGATCGTGACGGGGAAGGGGCTCGCCGACCTGGTGCGCGAGCACTACGGCGTCCGCTGGTCGCTGTTCGCCACCGCGAGCGTCCTCGTGGCGAACCTCGGCATCTGCATCTCCGAGTTCGTGGGCATCGGCGCCGCGCTCGGGCTCGCGCACGTCCCGCCGCAGGCGTCGGTGCCGGTCGCAGCGGTCGCGGTCTGGGTGCTGCTCGTGCGCGGGACGTACAAGCTCGCCGAGCGCATCTTCGTCGTGATGACGATCCCGTTCTTCGCGTACCCGATCGCCGCGATCCTCGCGCACCCGAGCTGGGGGAAGGTGGGGAAGTCGATCGTCGCGCCGCACGTGCAGACGACGCCGTCGTACGTCCTGCTGTTCGTCGCGACCGCGGGCACGACGATCACGCCCTTCATGCAGCTCTACCTCCAGTCGGCGGTGGTCGAGCGGGGTCTCGGGCCCGAGGAGCTGAACCGCGAGCGCGCCGAGGTGATCACCGGCTCGGTCTTCGCCAACATCGTCGCGAGCTTCATCATCATCGCGACCGGCGCGACGCTCTACGTGCACCACCACCGCCTGATCGACACCGCCTCGCAGGCGGCGAAGGCGCTGGCGCCGTTCGCCGGGCGCTTCGCGGAGGTGCTGTTCGCGGTGGGCTTGCTCGGTGCGAGCCTGCTCGCGGCCGCCGTTCTCCCGGTCACCGCGGCGTACGTGATCTCCGAGACCTTCGGCTTCGAGAAGGGCATCTCGCGCTCGCCGCGCGAGGCGCCGGTGTTCGTCGGGGTGGTCACGGCGCTCGTCGTGATCGGCGCTGCCGTGGCGATGATCCCCGGCGTCCCGGTCTTCCGGCTGCTCGTCGGCGTCCAGGCCGTGAACGGCGTCCTGCTCCCGATCACGCTCTTCTTCGTGTGGAGGCTGTCCGCGAGCCGCGAGGTGATGGGCCGGTACCGGAACGGCCGGGTGTTCAACGCGGTCGCAGGGCTGACCGTCGCGGCGACGTCGGCGCTCTCGCTGATCCTGCTCGGCGTCACCGTCGGCGGCGGGTGAGGAGTACGGTCAGGACGTGAGGCTCCGCACGACGGCGGTCACGGGGTCGCTCGGGGCGGTCGCGGTCGCGACGGGGCTCGTCTATGCGCTGAAGCCGATCGCCCCGGTCCTGAGCCTCGGCGTCCTGTACGTGCTGGCGGTGCTCGTCTGCGCGGTGTTCTTCGGCGCGGGCCTCGCGATCGCCGCGGCGGTCGCGTCGATGCTCGCGTTCAACTTCCTGTTCCTGCCGCCGGTGCACACGCTGACGCTCGCCGACGCGCGCAACTGGACGGCGCTCGCGGTGTACCTGACCACCGCCGTCGTCGCGAGCCACCTCGCGACGAGCGCACGCCGCCGAGCCGCCGAGGCGGAGCAGCGCGAACGTGAGACGGCGCTGCTCGCGGACGCGGCGGCGTCGGTGCTCCGCGAGGAGCCTCTCGACGAGCTGCGGCGGCGCGCCGACGTCGTGCTCGCGGATGCAGGCGAGCTCGCGCACGCGCGCTTCGAGGCCGGCGTCGCCTCGCTGCTCGCGCTCGCGGCCGAGCGGCGCGACATGGAGACCGTCCGCCGCTCCGACGCGATCAAGACGGTGATTCTGCAGACGGTCTCGCACGACTTCCGCACGCCGATCGCGACGATCCGCGCCGCCGTCGACGGGCTGCGCGACCCCGGCCTCGCGCTCTCCGGCGCGGACCGGGCCGACCTGCTCGAGACGATCGCGCTGGAGGTGGGCCGGCTCTCGCGCCTGGTCGAGAACGTGCTCGACCTCTCGCGCCTCGAGGCCGGTGCCGCCGCGCCGCACCCGGCGCTCTGGGACGTCGAGGATCTGCTCGGGCAGGCCGTGGCGGAGGTGCCGGGACGGGAACGGGTTCGGCTCGCCGCCGGCGGCGCGCTGCCGCCCGTCGCGGTCGACGCGGTGCAGGTGCAGCGCGTGCTCGTCAACCTGCTCGAGAACGCGCTCAAGTTCTCGGAGGGGGAGGTCGAGCTGCGCGCGGCCGAGCGCGCCGGGGAGGTCGTCGTCGAGGTCCTCGACCGCGGCCGCGGCCTCGACGACACGTCTACGTCAGGCCGCGGCCTCGGCCTCGGGCTCGCGATCGCGCGCGGCTTCGTCGAGGCGAACGGCGGCTCGCTCGAGCTCGGGCCACGCGCCGGCGGCGGGACGGCCGCGCGCGTCTCGCTTCCCGCGCAGCCGCTCCCCGCCGGAGTGGCGTCGTGAAAGAGCCGGACGGCGGCGCGCGCGTGCTCGTCGTCGACGACGAGCCGCAGTTCCTGCGCGCGCTCGCGACGAACCTCCGCGGCGCCGGCTACGACGTCGAGACGGCGGACAGCGCGGCCGGCGCGCTCGCAGCGGCGCCGCTTCGCCCCCCCGACGCGGTCGTGCTCGACCTGCTGCTGCCCGACGGCTCCGGCCGCGACGTGACCAGGTCGTTACGCGAATGGACGGACGCGCCGATCATCGTCGTCTCAGCCGTCGGCGACGACGACGAGAAGATCGCAGCGCTCGACGCCGGAGCGGACGACTACGTGACGAAGCCCTTCGCGATCGGCGAGCTGCTCGCGCGCCTGCGCGCCGTCCTCCGGCGGGCGGCGCCGACGACGGCGCCCGTGGTCGAGGTCGGCCCGATCCGTATCGACCTCGAGAAGTCGGCCGTGGCGGTCGACGGCCGCCTCGTCCACCTGACGCCGATCGAGTTCAAGATCCTGCGGCTGCTCGCGCTGAACGAAGGGAAGCTGCTCACGCACCGGGCGATCCTGCGCGAGGTGTGGGGACCGGCGTACGGGGACGAGTCGAACTACCTGCACGTCTACGTCTCGCAGCTCCGGCGCAAGCTCGAGCCGGACCCGGCCAGGCCGCAGTATCTGCTGACGGAGCCGGGCGCCGGCTACCGCCTCGTGGCGACGGTTACTTGAGGCGATCTTGAGGCGGGGCGCCGGAATCCTGAGCCGGCGCTGAGACCGCCGTCCGTACCTTCGACGCATGGCGTCGAAGCTGCTCGCACCGGTCCGGACCTGGGAGGCACGGCGTGCCCTGCGGGCCGCGCGCCGCACCGCCGACGACGAGCTCGCCGCGACCCGGCTGCCGCCGCCGCGCCTCGCCTGGCGCGCCGCCGAGCTCACCGCGGACGCCAACCGCCTCGGTCTCGCGCGGTCGCTGACGGACGTCGTGCACGCGTCGGACGAGCGCCTCCTGCCGACCGCCTCGCCGCTGGCACGGGCGGCGATCCGGGAGTGCAGGCCTGAGCTGCTCGCGCTCGCGGGCCGCCTGTTCGACCTCTCGCTGCCCGTGACCGCGCGCGGCGTGCTCCTCGTCGAGCGCCTGCTCACAGACGGGAGCGGCCCCCTCTACGGCAGCGGCGACTCCAAGCGGCTGGCAGAGGCCGCCCGGCGGGCACAGGCGGCGCTCGCGGAAGCACGATGACGAGCCCGGAGGTCGTCCGCCGCAGCCCGCGGTTGAAGCGGGTCGTCGTCGGCCGGCCGATGGCGTCCGACGAGTACGAGGAGACGCTCCTCCCGAAGTGGCTCGCGCTGCCGATCTTCGCCTCGGACCCGCTGTCGTCGGTCGCGTACGCTACCGAGGCCGCGCTCGTCGTCCTCGTCGCTGCGTCGGCGAGCGCCGCGCACCTCGCGTTCCCGATCTCGCTCGCGATCGCGACGCTGCTCGCGATCGTCGTCCTGTCGTACCGGCAGACGGTCCAGGTCTACGAGAGCTCCGGGGGTGCGTACGTCGTCGCCAAGGAGAACCTCGGCAAGCTGCCGAGCCTCGTCGCGGCGGCCGCGCTCTTGACGGACTATGTGCTGACCGTCGCCGTCTCCGTCGCTGCCGGCGTGCTCGCGCTCACGTCGGCGGTGTCGTCGCTCCGCGGGCACGAGCTGACGCTCTCGCTGGTGTGCGTCGCGGTGATCGCGCTCGCCAACCTGCGCGGGGTCCGGGAGGCCGGGATCCTGTTCGCGCTCCCGACCTACGCGTTCGTGACGTCGATCCTGGCGCTCGTCGGCGTGGGCGTCGTGAAGTGCGCTGCCGGCACCTGCCCGCAGGCCGCGGTGCCGCACCCGCTTGCGACCGGCACCGGCGCGGTGACGGCGTTCGTCGTCCTGCGGGCGTTCGCGTCCGGCTCGACGGCGCTGACGGGCGTCGAGGCGATCGCGAACGGCGTCAACGCCTTCCGGCGGCCTCACGGGCGCAACGCGGCGGCGACGCTGCTCATCCTCGGCTCGATCGCGATCGCGATGTTCGTCGGCGTGTCGTGGCTCGCGGTGCACATGCACGCGCGGCCGACGACGACGGGGACGCCGTCGGTGCTGTCCGAGATCGCGCGCGGCGTCTTTCCCTCCTCGTCCGTGCTCGGATTCGTGTACTGGGCGGTGCAGGCGCTCACGCTGGCCGTGCTCGTGCTCGCGGCGAACACCTCGTACCAGGGGTTCCCGCGGCTCGCGGCCCTGCTCGCGCGTGACCGCTTCTTCGCGCGGCAGTTCACGAACCTCGGCGACCGTCTCGTCTTCTCGAACGGGATCGTGGTGCTCACGGGCGTCGCGATGACACTTCTCTGGGCGTACAACGCGAGCGTCGACTCGCTGATCCACCTGTACGTGATCGGCGTGTTCACAGCGTTCACGCTCTCGCAGGCGGGCATGGTGCGCTACTGGCTGCGCAGCCGTGAGCCGGGCCGGGTCCGCAAGCTCGCGATCAACGCCGTCGGCGCGACGGCCACCGGCGTCGTCACGCTCGTCGTCGTCTGGACGAAGTTCGCCGAAGGAGCGTGGCTCGTCATCGTCGCGATCCCGCTGCTCGTGCTCGCGTTCCTCGGCATCAACCGCCACTACCGCCGCTTCGGGCGGCGCCTTCGCGCGGGGATGAACGCGGTTAACGCGGCGCGCGCGCCGACGAACGAGGTGCTGCTGGCGGTCGACGCGATCGACGTCGCCACGGAGGGCGCGGTATGGTACGCGCACGAGATCGCGCCGGGCGAGCGCATTCGCGCCGTCCACGTGCCCGCCGCGCACACCGACAGCGGCATCCGAGCGCGGTGGTTCGACTTCGCCGAGGACGGGCCGCGGCTGGAGGTGCTCCGCCCGGACGAGGGACGCACGCACGCCGTGCTCGAGGAGGTGTGGCGCCTGCCGCGCGGCGAGTCGGACTTCGTGACGGTGGTCGTGCCCGAGCAGTTCCGCCGGCGCTCGCTCCTCTCCGCCGCCGGTCGGGCCTCGTTCCGGCTCAAGCTCAGGCTGCTGTCCGAGCCCGGCGTCGTCGTCACCGACGTCCCCTCCGTGACCGACCGGCGCGGGCCCGACGGACGCACGCCGAAGCACCTGGCGGTCCGCGTCCTGGTCGCGAACGTCCACGCGGCGTCGCTCCGCGCGCTCAACTACGCCGAGGCGCTGGGCCAGGCGGACACCCGCGCCGTCTCCTTCGCGTTCGGCCCCGAGGACGCGGCCAAGGTGCACGACGAGTGGCTCCGCAGCGGGATCGCGATGCCGCTCGACCTGAGCGACGCGAAGTACCGTGACGTCGGCACGCCGCTGCTCGCGTACCTGCGCGAGTTGACCGCGGATCCCGACACGGTCGTCAACGTGGTCATGCCCGAGGTGGTCGTCCGCGGCTGGGCGCGGCTGCTCCACAACCAGCGCGCGCTCTACATCAAGCGCCTGCTCCTCTTCGAGCCGCACGTCATCCTCTCGAGCGTCCCGTACCAGCTCTTCCGGTGAGGTACCAGGTACCGGTACGGGTACCTGGTACCGGCTGGCGCGCGTCCAGGTTTACCCTCCGTGGGTGCGGAACCGGGTGCTCGTCTACGCCGAGGCGCTCGACGTCGCCGCCGAGGGCGCCGTCTGGTACGCGAGGCGCGTGGGCGGCGGGAGCTTCGACGCGCTGCACGTCGCCGGGAAGAACACGGACACCGGGATCCACGCCCGCTGGTTCGACTTCACGGGCGGCGAGCCGCGGCTCGACGTCCGCCCGTACGGAACGGATCCGCAGGCGGCGGTGCTGGCGGAGGTTGCGCGCCTGCGCACGGACGCGGACGTCGTCGTCACCGTCGTCCTCCCGGAGCAGTTCCGGCGGCGGTCGCTCGTCGCGGCCGCGCAACGGGCGCAGTTCAGGCTGAAGCTCCGACTCCTCGTCGAGCCGGGCGTGGTCGTGGCGGATGTGCCGGCGGTGACGTCGCACCGGCGGCCGGAGGGGCGGGTGCCCCAGCGGCTCGTCGTCCGCGTCCTCGCCGGCCAGCTCAACGAGGCGACGCGGCGTGCGGTCGAGTACGCGCAGGGCCTCGGTGCGGACGACCTCCGCGCGGTCCACTTCGGGCCGCGGCGGTGGGACGGCGACGTCGGCATCCCGGTCGACGACGCGCCGCTCGAGGGGCGGCTCGGCGACTCGATCCTGGCGTACGCGCGGGAGCTGACGGCCGACGCGGAGTCGGCGGTGAACGTCGTGCTGCCGGAGCGGCTCCGTCCGAACCTGCCCCGGCTCCGCGGACGCCGCGCGCTCGCGATCAAGCGCTGCCTGCTCTTCGAGCCGCACGTGATCCTCAGCAGCATCCCCTACCAGGAGTAGCCTCTCTCGCCGTGCCTCGGCGTCGCCGGCAGAGCCATGCCCTCGAGCGCGTCCTGGGGGCTCCCGCGCTCTTCGCGACCGCGTACGGCAACGTCGGCTCGTCCATCTACTACGCCCTCGGCCTCGTCGCCGGGATCGCGCTCGGCCTCACGCCGCTCGTCTTCATCGTCAGCGGCCTGATCTTCGCTGCGACCGCCGCCAGCTACGCCGAGGGCACCGTTCGCTATCCCGAGGCAGGCGGCTCGTCGAGCTTCGCGCGGCACGCGTTCAACGAGCTCGTCTCGTTCGGGGCGGCGTGGGCGCAGATGCTCAACTACGTGATCACGATCGCCATCTCGGTGATCTTCGTCCCGCACTACCTCTCGATCTTCTGGACGCCGCTGCGGACGACGCCCTGGGACGTGATCGTGGGCATCGCGTTCACGTGGGTGCTCGTCGGCCTGAACATCGTCGGCGTCCAGGAGGCGGCGCGGCTGAACATCTTCCTCGCCGTCGTCGACTTCACGACGCAGCTCCTGCTCGTGCTGCTCGGGTTCTTCCTGATCTTCAGCCCGAGCACGCTCGCGCACAACATCCACTTCGGCGTCGCGCCGTCGTGGGGCTCGTTCCTGCTCGCGATCCCGGTCGGGATGATCGCGTACACGGGAATCGAGACGGTGTCGAACCTCGCGGAGGAGGCGCGCGACCCGGTGCGCACGATCCCGCGCTCGATCTCGTGGGTGGCGATCGCCGTCTTCGCCATCTACTTCACGCTGCCGTGGATCGCGCTCTCGGCGATGCCGGTGACGCACAGCGGCCACCACTACGTCACGCGCCTCGGACTGAACCCGCCGCACGGGTTCAAGAACGACCCGGTGCTCGGCCTCGTCGAGAACCTCGGCATCCACGGCGGCGTGCTCGCGGTGGCGAAGGTCTACGTCGGCCTCCTCGCCGCCACGATCCTCTTCATCGCCACGAACGCAGGCGTGATCGGCGCCTCGCGGATCACCTACTCGATGTCGAGCTACCGGCAGCTGCCCGAGGTCTTCCGGCGCTTGCACCCGAAGCTGAAGACGCCGTGGCTGTCGCTGATCGTCTTCGGCGGCGGAGGAACGACGCTGTTCCTGCTCTCGGGCCAGGTCGACTTCCTCGGGCGGATGTACGCGTTCGGCGCGATGCTCTCGTTCACGATCGCGCACGTCGCGGTGATCGCGCTGCGCGTCAAGAGCCGGGGGACGGAGCTCGAGTGGCGCGCGCGGCCGAACCTCCGCTTCCGCGGCGTCGACTGGCCGCTGTTCGCGATCTTCGGCGGCCTCGGGACCGGGATCGCGTGGATCGTCGTCGTGGTGCAGGACGCGCCGACGCGGTACGCAGGCCTCGCGTGGCTGGCGGTCGGCTTCGTCTTCTACCCGCTCTACCGCCGGCGCCTGCGGCTCCCCCTGCGCGTCACCTCGCGGGCGCCGGTCCCGCTCGGCGCGGCTGTGGCGCTCGAGTACCGCACCATCCTCGTCCCCGTCGTCGCGGGTCAGGAGTCGCACGAGGCGGTCGAGCTCGCGGCGCGCCTCGCCGCCGAGCGCGCGGGCCGGATCGTCCTGCTGCGTGTGGTCGTCGTGCCGCTCGAGCTGCCGCTCGACGCCGACCTGACGGAGCAGCTCGACGCGGCGAACCGGCTGCTCGACGAGCTGCGCGCGACGGCCGACGCGTACGGCGTGCGGGTGGTGGAGCGCGTCGTGCGCGCGCGCAACGCGGGGCGCGCGATCGTCGAGGAAGCCGAGCGGCGCGGCGCCGAGATCATCGTCCTCGGCGCGCCGCGAGGGCGCCACCGCGCCATCTTCGGGCACACCGTCGACTTCGTCCTCAAGCACGCGCCGTCGCGCGTGATGGTCGCGGCCGGAAAGCGGGCGGCGTGATCCACCGCTCGTTGACGCAGCTCACGTCGGTGCTGCTCGTCGGCCTCGGCGTCGCGATGGTCGCCGTCACGGTCGCCCACGGAGGCGGCGTCGGCGTGCTGCTCGGCGTCCTCTTCGTGCTGGCGGGGGCGGGCCGGCTCCTGCTGCTGCGGAGACGCCGCTAATGGCGCGCAAGCTCCCGGGGCTGCGCCGCGAGCTCGACGCGCGCGCGCTCTTCTCGGTCGCGTACGGCGAGGTGGCATCGTCGATCTACTTCGCGCTCGGCGTCGTCGCCGCGCACGCGCTCGGCTTCACGCCGCTCGTCCTGCTCGTCGTGGGCGTCCTGTTCCTCGTCGTCTCGTTCTCGTATGCCGAAGGGACGGCCGCGCTTCCCGAGACGGGTGGCGCCGCCACGTTCGTGCGGCGCGCGCTCAACGACGTCTCGGGCTTCATGACGGGCTGGGCGCTCTTTCTCGACTACCTGATCGTGATTGCGCTCTCGGCGCTGTTCCTCCCGCACTATCTCGCGGGCGCGCTGCAGGTGAACGCGCTCGCGCGCTCGCCGTGGGACGTCGTCGTCGCCGTCTGCGTGATCGCGGCGGTCGGGCTCGTCCGCGTCGTCCGCCGGCCGTCCTTGTACGGCCTCGGGATCGTCGTTCCAGGGCTCGACCTCCTCACCCAGCTCCTGCTGGTCGCGCTCGGCTTCGCGTTCGTGTTCTCGCCGGACGCGTTGACGCGCGGAACCTCGCTCGGCACGAGCCCGAGCTGGCACGACCTCGCCTTCGCGCTCCCGCTCGCGATGCTCGCGTTCACCGGGCTCGAGACGGTCGCCAACCTCGCCGAGGAGGCGCGGCGGCCGGGCGTCGACCTGCCGCGGTCCGTGTTCGGAGCGATCGCGAGCGTCGTAACGGTGTACGTGGCGATCGCCGTCGTCGCGGTCTCGGCCTTCCCCGGCCCGCGGACCGAGCTCGGGACGAAGTGGATCCGCGCCCCGCTCCTCGGGCTCGCGCAGCGGCTGCACCACGAGCTGCCCGGCGGGCTCGGCGGCGTCCTCCGCTTCTACGTCGGCGCGACCGGCGCGCTGATCCTGCTCGCGGCGACGACGACGTCGGTCTCCGGGTTCTCGCGGCTCGCGTACTCGCTCGGCGAGCACGGTCAGCTCCCGCGGAGCTTCGGGCGCCTGAGCAGGCGCGCGCACGTCTCGCCGCAGGCGATCCTCGCCGCGGCGACGATCTCGTCGGCGATCGTCGTGCTGACGGCGACGTTCAAGAAGGACGACGTCGCCTTCCTGGCGAGCCTGTTCTCGTTCGGCGTGCTGCTCGCGTTCACCGCGGCGCAGCTCGCGGTGATCAAGCTCCGCATCGACGAGCCGGACTTGCCGCGCCCGTACCGTGCGCCGTTCTCGGTGACGATTCGCGGGCGGGAGATCCCGGTCCCGGCGGTCGTCGGCGCCGCCGCGACGTTCCTGATCTGGCTGGTGGCGATGGCGACGCATCCGGCCGCGCGCTACGCAGGTCCGCTCTGGCTGCTGGCGGGGCTCGCCGTCTTCGTCAGCGGCCGCCTCGCGCGCGGTGAAGGGCTGCTCGAGCGCGTCGAGGCGCCCGACGAGCGACCGGTCGTGCCCGCTGCGCAGTTCAAGCGGATCGTCGTGCCGATGAAGCTCGGGGTGATCGGCGAGGAGATGGTGGCCACCGCCGTCAAGCTCGCGTCCGAGCACGACGCGGAGGTGCGTGCGCTGCACGTCATTCGCGTCCCGCTCGACCAGCCGCTCGACGCGCCGCTGCTCGAGGAGGAGGAGCGCGCCGAGGCGTCGCTCGCGGAGGCGAAGCTGCTCGGCGCCGACTTCGACGTGCCGGTGGAGGGGGCGACGGTCCGTGCGCGCGCGATCGGCGAGGCGATCGTCGCGCACGCCACGGAGGTCGACGCGGACCTGATCGTCCTCGGCTCCGCGCCGAGGTGGCGCCGGCAGTCGCGGTTCTTCTCGCCGACGGTCGACTACGTCCTCCGGCGGGCGCCGTGCGAGGTGCTGATCGTCGCGTTCCCGCAGACGGTGCTCGACGAGGAGCTCGCGGCGACATAGCGCACCGGAGGAGTACGCTGAGAACGTGAAAGCGCTCGTCGTAGGGTGCGGCCGGGTCGGCTCCGCGGTCGCGCTGCAGCTGCAGGGCTCGGGCTGGGACGTGACCGTCCTGGACGAGAACGAGGATGCCCTCGGCCGGCTCGGCGAGAGCTGGACCGGCGGCTTCGTCGTCGGCCACGGCATGGACCTGAAGCTGCTCCGCGAGGCCGGGATCGAGGATGCCGACGCCGTCGTCGTGACGACCGACGGCGACAACACCAACCTCGTCATGGCGCAGGCGGCGCAGAAGCTGTTCCAGGTGCCGGAGGTGGTCGTCCGCGTGCTCGACCCGGCGCGCGCCCAGTTCTACGCGACGAAGGGGCTTCGCATCGTCTGCCCGACCTCGGCGGCCATCGAGACGCTCGTCTCGGCCGTCCGCCACGCCGAGGAGGAGGTGCCGGCCTAGGTGTACGTGTTGATCGCGGGCGGCGGCAAGGTCGGCGCGAACCTCATCCGCACGCTCCTGCGCGCCGGGCACGAGGTGACGCTGATCGAGCAGCGGCCGTACCGGTTCGACAAGCTCGAGGCCGAGTTCGAGCACCAGGTGATCCGCGGCGACGCGACCGAGCTGTTCGTGCTCGAGCGCGCAGGGATCAAGCGGCCGCCGGACCTCGTCGTCGCGGCCACGGGCGACGACGAGGACAACATCGTGATCTGCCAGCTCGCGCGCGAGAAGTACGGCGTGCGGAACGTGATCGCGCGGATCAACGACCCGCGCAACCAGCCGTACTTCGACCTGCTCGGGATCTCGCCGACGGTTTCGGCGACCGGCGCCATCATGGGGCTGATCGAGCACGAGGTGCCCGAGCACCAGCTCGTCCACCTGCTCGAGCTGCGCAAGGAGAACCTGGAGATCGTCGAGGTGACCGTCGACAAGGCGGCGAACTGCCAGGGAAAGCGGGTGCGCGCGCTCCGGCTGCCGGAGGGCGCGCGTCTGATCTCGATCGTGCGCGACGGCAAGGCCGAGGTCCCGGACGAGGAGACGCAGCTCAAGATGGGAGACCAGGTGCTCGCGATCCTCGAGCCCGGCAAGGAGGACGAGCTGCGGCGCGCCCTCTTGCACGACTAACCGCGGAACCTCAGTCGGCGCAGCCAACTGAGTTTCGGAGGGAGGCGCTCGCCCTTCGACTTCTGGCCGCCGCGCTACTCTGCGAGCGTGCGTCGCCCGGCCACTCCCGTCGCTCTGGCGTGGGCTGCCACGTTCGCCGGGCTCGTCTCGATCGTCTCGGCGCTGACGCCGGAGTTCGCCGACCGGACGCGCCTCGTCACCGGTGTCCTCCCGCCCGGCGTGCCCGAGGCCGCGCGCACGGTCGCGCTCGCGCTCGGGCTCGGGATGGTGTTCCTCTCGCGCGGGCTCGCGCGGCGGAAGCGGCGCGCGTGGTGGCTCGCGGTGGCGGTCGTCGTCGCCTCCGCCGCGGCCCACCTGGTGAAGGGGCTCGACTTCGAGGAGGCCTCGATCCACCTGCTGCTGCTCGTCGCGCTGCTTCGTGCCCGCCGGCACTTCGTCGCGCCGGGCGACCCGGCGACGGTCGTGCCGCTCGCGCAGGTCGGCGCAGCGCTCGCGCTCGCCGTCCCGGTCCTGCTGATCGGCGTCTACGACACCGACATGTACTCGAGCAGGATCGAAGTCGCGCTGGCGCTGCTCGTCGGGGGGCTCGGGTTCCGCGCGCTCTGGCTGTGGCTACGCCCGCACGCGGTGACGCCGCCCGGCGTGGAGGAGCGCGAACGCGCAGCCGAGCTCGTGCAGGAGCACGGCAGCGACAGCCTCGCGTACTTCGCGCTGCGGCGGGACAAGAGCTACTTCTTCTCGCCGAGCGGCCGCTCGTTCATCGCGTACCGCGTGGTCGGCGGCACGGCGCTCGTCGCCGGCGATCCGATCGGCGACGCGACGGAGCGGCGGGAGCTCGTGCAGGAGTTCGCGCGCATCGCGCACGCGAAGGGGTGGCGCGTCGCGATCGCAGGGGCGTCGAACGAGGCGCTCGAGGACTACGCGGCGATCGGCTTCAAGTCGATGTACCTCGGCGACGAAGCGGTCATCCACCCGTCGACGTTCTCGCTCGACGGCCGCGCGATCCGGAAGGTGCGCCAGTCGGTGTCGCGGCTCGAGAAGAACGGCTACGCGGTGCGGGTGCTGTCGGTCGCGGACGCCGACGATGCGCTCCGCGCGGAGCTTCGCGCCGTCTCGGAGGAGTGGCGCGGCAACTGGCCCGAGCGCGGCTTCACGATGGCGATGGACGCGCTCTTCCGCTATCCCGACACGGTGCTCGCCGTCGCCGTCGGGCCCGACGGACGCGTCGGCGGCTTCCTGCAGCTCGTCCCGTCCCCGGCGAGCGAGGGCTACTCCCTCGCGTCGATGCGCCGCCGGACCGACACGCCGAACGGGCTGATGGAGTTCCTGATCACCGAGACGATCGCGTGGGCGAGGCGCCACGCGGTGACGGAGGTCTCGCTCAACTTCGCGGTGTTCGCCGACTTCCTGCGCTCGGGCGAGGACGCGAGCCGCTTCTCGCGGGCCGTCCGCTGGCTGCTGCTCAAGGGCGACCGGCTGTTCCAGCTCGAGCGGCTCCACAGCTTCAACCGCAAGTTCTTCCCGCACTGGCGCCGCCGGTACTTCTGCTTCGAGCGCTGGGTCGACCTCCCGCTCGCCGGGCTCGCGTACCTGCAGGCCGAGTCGCTGCTCACGCCGCCCGGCCCCTGGGTGAAGACGCCGGATCTCGCCGCGCAGTGAGGCGTGCGGCTCTCGCCGCCCTCGCGTGCGCGACCCTGGTCGTTGTCGCTGCGTACGCGCGCGCGTCGACGAGCGCGGCGGGCCAGGACTGGCCCCGGTTCGGGTTCGACACGGCGCGGCACAACGTCTCGCCCGACACCACGATCACGGCCGCGAACGTGTCGCGGCTGCGGCGGCTTCGCCTCCGGCTCGACGGCACGGTCGACTCTTCGCCGATCTACGTCTCGAAGGGCGTGAGGGGCCGCAGCGCGTACGTCGTCACGACGACGTACGGGCGCACGGAGGCGCTCGACGCGGTGACTGGCCGCGTGCTCTGGCGGTTCGTGCCGCCGGGCTACGGCGGCGTCGCCGGGACGTACCGGATCACGAACGCGAGCCCCGCGCTGTCGACGGACCGGAAGGCGGTGTACGCAGCGTCGCCGGAGGGGCTGATTCGCAAGCTCCGGCTGTCGGACGGGCAGGTGCTCTGGACGACCCGCATCACGCTCGACCCGACGCGCGAGAAGATCACGTCGTCGCTCAACGTGTCGCGCGGCCTCGTGGTCGCGACCACGGGCGGCTACATCGGCGACGCGCCGCCGTACCAGGGCCACGTCGTGTCGATGTCCGAGGCGACGGGCCAGATCGCGCACGTGTGGAACTCGCTCTGCTCCGACCGGCCGCGGCTGATCGTCCCGAGCTCGTGCGGCTCGAGCGACTCGGCGATCTGGTCGCGGAACGGCGCCGCGGTCGACCCGGCGAACGGCGACCTGATCGTCGCCACGGGCAACGGCCCGTTCAACGGCCGCACCGACTGGGGCGACAGCGTCCTCGTTCTCGCGCCGGACGCGTCGCGGCTCCTCCGGCACTGGACGCCGGCCGACCAGGCGCGCCTCGAGAGCGGCGATCTCGACGTCGGCTCGACGAGCCCGGCGCTCCTCGCGGGCGGCCTCGCCGTCCAGGGCGGCAAGGACGGGAAGCTGCGGCTCCTGAACCTGCACCGGCTCCCGGGCGTGAACGCGCGGACCGGCGGCGAGCTGCAGACCGTCCGCGCGCCCGGCGGCGCGATGGTGTTCAGCGAACCGGCCGTCTGGCAGGGGAAGTGGGTGTTCATCACGACCGGCGGGGGGACGCAGGCCTGGCTCCTCAGCGGCGGGCGGCTGCACCTGCGGTGGTCGAACGGCTTCCAGGGCGGGTCGCCCGTCGTCGCGGGCGGGCTTCTGTACGTACCGGGGAACAGCCTGCTGAACGTGTACGCCCCGACGACGGGGAAGCTGCTCGCGAGCTTCCCGTCCGGCGTCCTGCACTGGCAGAGCCCGGTCGTCGCCGACGGCCGCGTCGCGCTCCCGGAGGGGAACGCGAACGACCACGCCACCACCGGCTACTTCGACATCTACCGGCTGCCGTAGCCGCCGTCGCGCTTCCCTGACCACGGGTGATCCGGCCGGGGCGCCCCTCCGCCGTGGCAACTTGCAGGGGATTTCACACCTCGTGCGGGCTCTCGTGACGCTTCCGTGACGGTGGCTGCCACCGTCACGGAACGCGCACGCCTTCGTGCCCTAACTGGTGCGCCGGCGGCGGACCTGCGGGCCCTGCGCGCCGAGGGCGGCGTAGGTGATCGCCTGCAGCGACTCGTTGAGGTTGCGCAGCTCGTGCGCGATCACCGTCAGCTCCTCGCGCCTCTCCTCGCGTGCGTTCAACCGCCGCAGCTCCTCGACGACCCGGTCGAGCCGGGCGAGGAGCGCCTCGAGCTGGCGGTCCGTGACCTCACCACGCTCCATCCGCACAAGGCTATAGTCGACAGCGACAACGGGCGAGCGGTGAGGGAACCCGGTGCGAGTCCGGGACGGTCCCGCCGCTGTGAGAGGAGACGCCCTCCGCCACGACGCCACTGAGCCTCGGCTTGGGAAGGCGGCGGAGGGGGAGCCTCGAGTCAGAAGACCTGCCGGTCGCCCTCCACCCGAACCCCTCGTGGAAGGAGGATTCGTGGCCAGGCGCCTCGCACTGATCGTCGTTCTCCTCTTCGTCCTGCCCGCGACCGCGCTCGCGGCGACCGTCAAGGTGCGCGTGGAGGGAAAGACGCGCACGCTCTTCGGCCCGACCGAGGTCACCGTCACCGCGACGACCGCGCTCGACGCGCTCGAGCAGGCGTCGATCCTCGGCGAGCTCTACTACCACCTCACGACGACGAGCTTCGGCCCGTACGTCGACCAGATCGGCCGCTACGCCGGCGACGCGTCGAGCGGCTGGGTGTTCAAGGTCGACGACGTCTCGCCGCCGGTCGGCGCCGACAAGGTGCAGCTGAAGGACGGAGACCGCGTCCTCTGGTACTGGGCGACCTTCGGCCCGGCGGGCGGGCCGCCGACGCTCGAGGTGCGGCCGGCGACGAAGAAGGGGTGCTACTCCGCGACGGCCTTCGACGATAACGGCAAGCCCGTCTCCGTCTCCGGCCTCGTCTGGCACGTCGGCTCGAAGAAGAGCGTCCCCGGGATGTACGGCGCGGCCTTCTGCCCCGGGAAGCACGTGGGGCTCCTGATCCGCGCGACCGCCACCGGTGCCGTGCGCTCGAACGCCGTGGCGTGAGGCCGTTCGCAGTCGTCCTGCTCGCGCTCGCCCTCGCCGGCTGCGGCGGGGGCGGGCGCCACGGCACCGCGACGCTGTGGGTGACGCGTGACCGCGGCGCGCACGTGCTCTTCTCCGGCTCGGTTCCCGCCGGCCTCGACGGGATCCAGACCGTGGAGCGCCGGTTGAAGGTGACGACCCGCTACGGCGGCCGCTACGTGCAGTCGATCGCCGGCATCGCGGGCTCGCTGTCGGGGCAGCGCGACTGGTTCTTCTACGTCAACGGCGTCGAGGGGGGGCGCAGCGCAGCCGAGGTGACGATCCGCCCCGGCGACGTCCTCTGGTGGGACTACCGCAGCTGGACGCCCGCGACGATGGACGTTCCCGTCGTCGCGGGCGCGTTCCCGCACCCGTTCGTCGACCGCGGCGACACGCGGGTTTTCGGCAAGGCGATGATCGCGCGCGCGCTTGCGCGGCAGGTGCACGGCAGCGTCGGCGGCCTCGGCGGCGCCGAGAACGTGATCGTCGTCGGCACCCATCTGGCACCGGACACGGTGCGCATCGAGCCGTTCCACCACGGGTACCGCCTCGACCTCGGCATACGAATCGCGCGCAGGCTCGCCCGCGACCCGAGCGCGCTGAGGTACAGGTTCTGAGCGCGGCCCCCGCAGCGGCCCTCCTCGCCGCGCTCGCGGCCGCGGCGCTGCTGGCGACGCACACGCTTTCGGTGGCCGCGATCTGCCTCGTGCTCGCGGCCGCGGCCTGGCGCGCGCCGGCGCGCCGCCGCTGGCCGTACCTGATCGGGACGCTGACGACGGGGCTGACGGTCTTCGTCCTCACGCCGTTCGTGGAGGTCATCGGCTCGCACCCGCTCTGGACCGGCCCCACCATCCCGGTCGTCGGGCGGCTGGACGTGACGACGGAGGAGCTCGGGAACGGGCTCTTCCAGGGGCTCCGTCTCGTCGCCGTCGGGCTCGCGTTCGCCGTGTACGCGCTGCTGCTCGACCACGACCGGTTGCTCGCGGGCGCGTCGTGGGCACGGCGGTCGACGCTGGCGGTCGCGCTCGCCACGCGGCTCGTGCCGGTCCTCGAGCGCGACGCCCGCGACCTGCGCGTCGCTCTGCGCGGGCGGCGGGTCGAGCTCGGGCCGGTGCGCCTGCTCTCGCCGCTCCTCGCAGGGTCGCTCGAACGCGGCCTCAACCTCGCCGAGGCGATGGAGGCCCGCGGCTACGGCTGCGCCGGCCGCACGCGCGCGCCGCTCCCGCCGTGGCGCGCCGTCGACCGGCTCGCGCTCGCCGCGGCGGCGGCGATCGTCGTCGTGGGGGTGCTGTGGCTCTAGCGACGGTGGAAGCGCTCCGCTTCGCGTATGGCAACGGCGACCCGGTGCTGCGCGACGTCTCGCTCCGCCTCGACGAGGGCGAGCACGTGGCGCTGCTGGGCGCGTCGGGGTCGGGGAAGTCGACGCTCCTGCGCGCGCTCGCAGGGCTCGTCCCGCATTTCCACGGCGGCACGTTCTCCGGCTCGGTCGTCGTCGCGGGCCGCGACACGCGCGAGACGCGGCCGAGCGAGCTCGCGGGGACGGTCGCGTCGGTCTTCCAGGACCCGGAGGACCAGATCGTGATGGCGCGGGTCGCGAACGAGGTCGCGTTCGGGCTCGAGAACGTCGGCACGGAGCCGGGGGAGATCTGGCGCCGCGCCGAGGAGGCGCTCGCAGCCGTCGGCGCGGATCACCTCGCGGACCGCGTTACCGCCGAGCTGTCGGGCGGCGAGCTGCAGCGCGTCGCGCTCGCCTCCGCGCTCGCGCTGCGCCCTCGGTTGCTGCTCCTCGACGAGCCGACCTCGCAGCTCGATCCCGCGGCGGCGGATGCGTTCTTCGCCGTCGTCGAGCGACTCGACTGCGCCGTCGTCGTGTCGGAGCAGCGCCCGGCGCGGCCGCTCGCTCACGCCGGCCGCGTCCTCTTCATGGACGGCGGCCGGATCGTCCTCGACGCGCCGCGCGACGACGCGCTCCGATGGCTGCACGAGCACCGCCCGCTCTACCTTCCGCACGAGCCCGAGCTCGCGTGCCGGCTGCGCTCCGTCTCGTTCGCCTACGGAGAGAACCACGTGCTCGACCGGGTCTCGCTGGACGTTCGGCACGGCGAGGTCGTCGCGCTGACGGGGCCGAACGGCGCCGGCAAGACGACACTTGCGCTGATCGCGTGCGGCCTGCTCGAGCCGGATGCCGGCGACGTCGCGCACGGCCGCGCCGCCTACCTCGCCCAGGACCCGGGCCGGCACGTGGTCACCGAGCACGTGCTCGACGAGGTCGCGCTGGGAGCGGGGGAGGCGCGGGCGCGCGGCGCGCTCGCGAAGGTCGGCCTCGCGGCCTACGCTAGCCGCCACCCGCGCGACCTGTCGTCGGGCGAGCGCGAGCGGCTCGCGCTCGCCGCGGTGCTGGCGCTCGAGCCCGAGCTGCTCGTGCTCGACGAGCCGACTCGCGGTGTCGACCCGGACCGGAAGGCGGAGCTGGCGCGGCTCCTGCGGGCCGAGGCGCCCGCGCGCGGGACGCTCGTCGTGACGCACGACCTGCCGTGGCTGGCCGAGGTCGCGGACCGTGTGGTCGAGCTCGGCGTCCGCGAGGAGGCGCGTGTCTAGGCTCCTCCTCGTGGCGGCGGCGCTGCTCGCGGCGGCGCTCCTGGTGCAGGACGGGGCGCTGGCGACGGCGCTCGGCGCCGCCGCACTCGTGGCCGCCGGCGTCGCGTGGTTCGAGGCGGGCGCGTCCTCGACCCGCGAGCTCGCCGTGGTGGCAACCCTCGCGGCCGCGGCTGCGGCTGGGCGCGTGCTGTTCGCGGCCGTTCCGGGCGTGCAGCCGGTGACGGTGATCGCGATCGTCGCCGGCGCCGCGCTGGGTCTGCGGGCCGGGGTCGCGACCGGCGCGCTCGCCGCCTTCGTCTCGAACTTCTTCCTCGGCCAGGGGATCTGGACGCCGCAGCAGATGCTCGGCTGGGGCGCGTGCGGCGCGGCGGGCGCGCTCCTGGCGCCGTTCCTCCGGAACCGCTGGGTCCTCGCCGCCGTCGCCGCCGTGCTCGGGTTCGCGTTCAGCGCGAGCATGGACGTGTGGCTCTGGTACGGGTTCGCGCCGCACACGATTGCGTCGCTCGCGGCGGTCGTCGGGCGCGGGCTCTGGTTCGACGCCGCGCACGCCGCGGGCAACGTCGCGATCGCGCTGGCCGCCGGGCCCGAGCTGCGGCGGATGCTCGACCGCTACGCATCGCGCCTGCGGACGGTGGTCGTGTGGGCGTAGCCGCGCTGGTCGCGGCCGTCGCGCTGGCCGCGTCGCCCGTCTCCTTCCTCCAGGCGCACGCCGTCGGCGGCGCGTACGCCGAGAGCGGCGGTACGCCGGACGCGCTGCTCACATCCTGGGCGGTGCTCGGCCTGCGCGCCGCGGGCGCAACGTCGCCGGGCTCGCTCGGCTACCTGCGGTCGCAGGAGGCGACGCTGCGGTCGGCGACGGACGTCGCGCTCGTCGCGCTCGCGGAGGAGGCGCTCGGCTACCGGAACGACGCGCTCCTGGCGCGGCTCGCTCCGCGTGCCGACGGCCGCATCGGGCCGACGCTCAACTCGACGTACTGGAGCGTGCTCGCAGCCGGGCATGCGACGGCGGCGACGCGGAAGTACGTGCTCGCGCACCAGGCGCGGAGCGGCGGGTTCTCGTGGGCGGTCGGCGCCCAGCCGGACTCGAATGACACTGCGGCCGCGCTCGAGGCGCTGCGCGTCTCGGGGGTCCACGGGCGGCCGGTGGCGCGCGCGGTCCGGTTCCTGCTGACGTTCCAGAACCGGGACGGCGGCTTCGAGCTCACGCGCGGCCGCGGCTCCGACGCGCAGTCGACGGCCTGGGCGATCCAGGGTCTCGTGGCCGCCGGCGTCCGCCCGCCGCGCAACGCCTTCGCGTACCTCGCGCGCCTGAAGCAGCCCGACGGGAGCTACCGCTACTCGGCGCGGTACGTGACGACTCCCGTGTGGGTCACGTCGCAGGTGCTGGCGGCACTGGCGAAGAAGCCGTTTCCGCTCTGAGCCATTCGCCGAGGTCATACTCGCCGGGTGCTCGCCGCCATCCTGACGATCGGTAACGAGCTCGTCTCCGGCGACGTGGAGAACACGAACGGCTCGTGGCTCGCCCGCCGGCTCGAGGAGCTCGGCGTCCGCGTCGTCCTCACCGCGGCGGTTCCGGACGAGCTCGAGCGGATCGTCGTCTTCGTGCGCCGCGAGGCGCCGCTCGTCGACCACCTGATCGTGACCGGCGGCCTCGGCGGGACGCCCGACGACATCACGCGCGAGGCGCTCGCTGCCGCCTTCGGCGTCGGCCAGCGGGTCGTGCCGGAGCTCGAGGCCGAGCTGCGCGCGCGGTTCCCGCACGACCCCGACTACTTCGGGCGGTGGGCGGCGCTGCCGGAGGGCGCCGTCCCGCTCGGCGGCACGAGCGGTGCGCCGGGGTTCCGGATCGCGAACGTCTGGGTCCTCCCGGGGCTTCCCGACGAGATGCGGCTGATGTTCGACCGCCACGCCGACGAGTTGCGCGGCCCGGCGCCGATCGCGTCCTGGCGGCGCCATCTGAGGGGGATCTCGGAGCGGCAGATCATTCACGCGCTCGTCCAGGCGACGGAGCGGTGGCCGACCGTGCTCGTCGGCTCGTACCCGAGCTTTCCGCCGGAGGGGCCGGAGGTCGAGGTGGTACTGAAATCGTCGGATCCTGCGGCGCTCGAGGAGGCGGCGGCGTACATGGCGGCTACCCTCGACGAGTGGCGCTGATCGAGCCTCAGTCCTACCTCGCCGAGCTCAATCCGGCCCAGCGGGAAGCGGTCCTGACGACGGAGGGGCCCTTACTCGTGATCGCCGGCGCGGGCTCCGGCAAGACCCGCGTCCTCACCTACCGCGTCGCGCACCTGCTGGCCGCGCGCGGCGTCAAGCCGAACGAGATCCTCGCGATCACGTTCACGAACAAGGCCGCGGGCGAGATGAAAGAGCGGGTCGAGCGGGCGGTCGGACCGGTCGCCCGGGCGATCTGGATCATGACCTTCCACGCCGCGTGCGGGCGCATCCTGCGGCGCGAGGCGGAGCGGCTCGGCTACCGCTCGAGCTTCACGATCTACGACCAGGCCGACCAGGTGCGTCTCGTCAAGGCGTGCCTGGAGGAGCTCGACCGCGATCCGAAGCGGTTCGTCCCGCGCGGCATCCACGCACAGATCTCCAACGCGAAGAACCAGCTCGTCGGCCCCGCCGACTACGCGGCGCGCGTCGCGAGCTTCTACGACCAGACGGTTGCCGACGTCTACGCGCTGTACCAGCGCCGGCTGTTCGGCTCGAACGCCGTCGACTTCGACGACCTGCTGATGCTCACCGTCGACGTCCTGCGCCGGTTCCCCGAGGCGCGCGAGCGCTGGTCGAAGTCGTTCCGCTACGTGCTCGTCGACGAGTACCAGGACACGAACCACGCGCAGTACGTCCTGCTCAAGCTGCTCGCGCAGGAGCACGGCAACCTGATGGCCGTCGGCGACCCGGACCAGTCGATCTACTCCTTCAGGTCCGCCGACATCCGCAACATCCTCGATTTCGAGCGCGACTTCCCCGGCACGAAGGTGATCGCGCTCGAGCAGAACTACCGCTCGACGAACGCGATCTTGACCGCCGCGAACGAGGTGATCGCGCACAACCGCGACCGGAAGGAGAAGAACCTCTGGTCCGACCACGGCGAGGGCGAGCCGGTGCGGATCGTCGAGACCGAGGACGAGCACGCGGAGGCGCGCTTCGTCGCCGCAGAGATCGCGCGCTGCATCGAGGACGGGTACAGCGGCAGGGAGATCGCCGTCGTCTACCGCACGAACGCGCAGAGCCGCGTGCTCGAGGACGTGCTCGTCCGGCAGGGGATCGCGTACCAGGTGATCGGCGGGCCGCGCTTCTACGAGCGCGCCGAGATCAAGGACGCGCTCGCGTACCTGCAGGTGGTCGACAATCCCTACGACGCCGTCTCGCTCCTGCGGATCGCGAACCGGCCGCGCCGCGGCCTCGGCGACACCTCGCTCGCCCGGCTCCAGGCGTACGCGGGCGGCCACGAGATCTCGCTGTGGGAGGCGATGGGCCGACCGGAGGAAGCCGGCCTCGGCGCGGCGGCCGTTCGTGCCGTCACCGCGTTCCGCGCGGTGATCGAGTCGCTGACGGCGACGGCCACCGATTCGACCGTCGCCGGCGTCGTCGAGGCGGTGCTCGACCGCAGTGGCTACATCGAGGCGCTGGAGGCGGAGCGGACGATCGAGGCGCGCGGCCGGATCGAGAACCTGGAGGAGCTCGTCGGCGTCGCACGCGAGTACGACTCGGCCGCCGACGAGCCGTCGTTGTCGGGGTTCCTACAGGAGATCTCGCTGTACTCGGATCAGGACGCGCTTCGCGACGACCCCGACGACGGCGGCCAGGTGACGCTGATGACGCTGCACACCGCGAAGGGGCTCGAGTTCCGCGCGGTCTTCATGATCGGGCTGGAGGAAGGCATCTTCCCGCACGCGCGCTCCATCGAGGAGAACACGCTCGAGGAGGAGCGCCGCCTCTGCTACGTCGGGATGACGCGCGCGCAGGAGCGGCTGACGCTGACGCACGCGATGCGGCGGAACCTGTACGGCCGCTACGACGCGAACCTGCCTTCGCGCTTCCTCGACGAGCTGCCGAACCTCGGGGTGGAACGCGAGCGGCTCCGGCCGGCGTCGTGGTCGGGCTACGGCCGCCAGGCCGTGCAGCGCGAGTTCGCTCCCAGAGAAGACGTGCCCGACCTCTCGACGGGCGACGCTGTGCGGCACCAGACCCTCGGCACGGGGATAGTCACGCGCATCGAGCCGGGCGGCGTCGTCACCGTCCGCTTCGAGGACGGCAGCGAGCGGCGGCTGATGCTCGAGTACGCGCCGCTCGAGCGCCTCGCCTGATTGAATCGGCGCGTGGCGCCGCTGCCCCCCGTCTCGCGCCGCGGCTTCCTCGCGGGCGCGGCCACCGTCCTCGCGACCGGCCGGCTCCCCCTGCCGGCCGTCGCGGCCGCGGCGGCGCCGGGGTCGTTCGTGTCGCGGCCCGACCTCCACCCGCCTGCCGTCGCCGTGAACGTCCGTGCGCCGGGAGTGGCGGACGGCTACATCCTGATCGCTCCGTTCAAGATCACGGGCACCGCGACGACGGCGTACGGCGCGTTGATCGTCGACGACGCCGGTGAGCCCGTCTGGTTCAAGCCGGAGGCGAAGGTGACGGCGATGAACCTGCGCGTCCAGCGCTACCGGGGGGAGCGCGTGCTGACGTGGTACGAGGGCGACGTCCTCGGCGGCTACGGAGGCGAGTTCGTGATCGCCGACAGCGCGTACCGCGAGCTCCATCGCGTGCGCGCAGGGCGCGGGCAGCACGGCGACCTGCACGAGTTCCTGATCACGTCGCGGGGGACGGCACTGATCACGATCTACGCGCTCGTTCCCGCCGACCTCACATCCGTCGGCGGCTCGTCGAACGGCAAGCTGACGGAGGGCGTAATCCAGGAGATCGACATCGCGACCGGCAAGGTGCTCTACGAGTGGCACGGCGCGGAGCAGATCGGGCTTGACGAGTCCGTGTTCCCGAGCGTCAAGAACGACGTTGCCGACTACTTCCACCTGAACTCGGTCGGCGTCGACGACGACGGGAACCTGCTCGTGTCCGCGCGCCACACCTCGGCGATCTACAAGGTCGACCGGCGGACCGGCGCGATCCTGTGGCGGCTCGGCGGGAAGCGCAGCGACTTCACGATCCTCCCCGGCGCCGAGTTCGCGTTCCAGCACGACGTGCGGCGCCACGCCGACGGCACGATCACGATCTTCGACAACAACGCCGCGGCGCCGACGGCGACGACGCCGGCGCGGCCGATCAGGATCGCGCTCGACATGACGGCGATGACCGCGCGTCTCGTCGGCGAGTTCCGGTTGCCGCAGCCGCGCGTCGCGTGGGCGATGGGCAACCTGCAGCAGCTCCCGGACGGCGGCGCCTTCGTCGGCTGGGGCACCGCGGGCGCGTACACCGAATTCGCGCCGGACGGATCGGTGCGCTACGACGCGTCGCTCGCCGACGGAGCGGTCACCTACCGCGCCTTCCGTGCGCCGTGGGTCGGGCGCCCCGCGGAGCCGCCCGCCGTGGTGGTGCGGCACGGCGCCTCGGGCGCGACCGCGTACGTCAGCTGGAACGGCGCGACGGAGGTCGCACGGTGGCGCGCCGACGTGGGGCCGCACCGCGACGTGCTTCGGCCGGTCGTGACGGTTCGCCGCGCCGGGTTCGAGACGGCGGTGCACCTCGGGCGGCGCAAGGGGGTCGTCGCGCTGACCGCGCTCGACGCGGCCGGGCGCGAGCTCGGCTCGTCACTTCCGCGCCGCCTCTGAGCGACCGGCCCGAGTCTTCCATGCGCGCGATGGTCCTCACGCAGGTCGGCGGTCCGCAGACGAACGGTTCTGTTTCCCGATCCCGGACGAGTACCCAGAGCAGCCGCCCGAGCCGCTCGACGCCGCGATCATCTTCGCGCCGGCCGCCGAGCTCGTCCCGGCCGCGCTCGCTTCGGTGGCGAAGGGCGGCACCGTGGTCCGCGCCGGGATCCACATGAGCGACATTCCGGTGTTTCGTACGACCTGCTGTGGGAGGAGCGTGTGCTCCGGTCCGTCGCGAACCTCACGCGAGCAGACGGCGACGAGTTCATGGCGCTCGCGCCGCGCGTGCCGGTCGTCACGTCGATGGAGGCGTTCCCGCTCGAGCGGGCGAACGGTGCGCTCGCGCGGCTCCGCGGAGGTGCGGTCGACGGAGCGGCCGCGCTGACGGTCGAGTAGCGGCTGGTAGGCCGCTACACTGTCCCACGCCGGGGCGGTTAGCTCAGTTGGGAGAGCACCAGCTCGACAAGCTGGGGGTCACTGGTTCGAGCCCAGTACCGCCCATTCGATGGAGGGCCGCGGAAGCGGCCTTCGGCTTTGCGTCGAACCAACCAGCGGTGCCTGGCTTTGGTCACGGCGCGGGGATAGGGTCGCCTCCGACGGCGATGGTTGACCACAAGCTCCTCGATCGGCGACTCGTCGCGATCGTGTTCACCGACATGGTCGGCTACACAGCGCTGATCCAGGCGGATGAGCGCGACGCGGTGGCGAAGCGCGACCGATACTGGGCCGCTCTCGACCGACACCACGACCGCCTCGGTGGAACGATCGTGCAGCGGCTCGGGGACGGCAGCATGAGCATGTTTCCCAGTTCGCTTTCTGCGCTTCACGCCGCCGTTTCGATTCAGCAGGAACTGGCGAACGAGGGTGTTTCGGTACGCGTCGGCGTGCACGTCGGCGAGGTCGTCGTTGAGCAGGAGCGACTCACGGGCGAGGCCGTCAACATCGCCGCGCGGATCGAGTCGTTTGCGGTGCCCGGCGGCGTCATGCTCTCCGATTCGGCGTATGACCAGATCAAGAACCGCGGCGAGATCGACGTCGTCTCGCTCGGCCGGTTCAGGCTGAAGAACGTCGGGCGTCCGTACGAGCTCTACGCAGTGGCGGCTGAGGGCCTCGTCGTGCCCGACGCGCGCACGCTGGAAGGCAAGGGCGAGCGGTTCGTGAGCCTGCCGAGCACGCTGCCCGAGTCGACGGTCAACCTCTTTGGCAGGGCCGACGACCTGGTGCGGCTTGCGGAGCTGACCGAGGATCACGCTGTCGTCACTGTCACGGGACCGGGCGGTGTCGGGAAGACGCGCGTGCTCGTCGAGCTCGGGTGGCTGCTCGCGCCGAAGTTCCTGGACGGCGTCGCGTTCGTCGCGCTCGCCGATGTCACCGAACCGGCGAACTTCATTCCGAAGCTCGCCGAGACGCTGGACGTCAAGGAAGCAGAGGGACGCTCGCTCGAGGACGGCGTCGCCACGCTCATCGACTCGAAGAAGGCGCTCCTTCTGCTCGACAACTTCGAGCAAATTGTGGCTGCCGCTCCTGCGGTTGCCCGATTGACCGAGCGTTGTCCTGAACTCCGCGTGGTCACGAGTAGCCGAACGCCGCTTCGAATCGCGGCCGAGCGCGAGTACGCGCTCGCGCCGCTCGCGGTTCCTCCGTCGTCGGAGGTAGAAGCTACCGACTCGCTGGTCGCGTACCCGGGTGTCGCGCTGTTCGTCGAGCGCGCAACGAAAGCGAAGGGGGCGTTCGAGCTGACGGACGACAACGCCCAGACGGTTGCGGACATCTGCCGGCGCCTCGATGGACTGCCGCTGGCGATCGAGCTCGCCGCAGCGCGGCTGCGTCTGCTGACTCCTGAGGGCCTGCGCGACCGCCTTCACCATGCACTCGACGCTCTCGGATCCGGTCAGCGCGATGCTCCCGTGCGCCAGCAGACGCTACGCGCCACGATTGACTGGAGTCACTCGCTCCTGACGGAGGGCGAACAGCGCCTGTTCCGACGGCTGGCCGTGTTTGCTGACGGATGCGCGTTCGCGGATCTCGAAGCCGTCTGCTCTATCGAGAGCGCCGATCCTCTGGACGAGCTGGAGTCACTCGTCGACAAGGCGCTCGTGCGGATCGACGAGCAAGGTGACCGTTTCCGGATGCTGCAGACAATCGCCGAATACGCTCGCGAGCGGCTCGACGCCTCCACGGAGACGGATGAACTGTTACTCAGGCATGCGCGTCGCTACGCCGATGTTGCGCGCGCGATTCGCGACGGCAGCGAAGGCACGGAACTGCTCGCATCGGTCCGGCGCGGCGCGGCCGAGGAAGCGAACCTCCAGACGGCACTCGACACGCTCCTTGCTGCGGCCACTGCCGGAGACATCGACGCCTGCCAGATCGGGCTGCGGATGTCCGGGGACCTCCTCATGTACTGGCACATCCGCGGCAAGAACGTGACTGCACGGGAGTACGCTGCGGCGTTTCTGGCCGCGGATCGCGACGCGGCTCCAACTGCGGCGCGGGCGAGCGCCCTGACGACAGCCGGGCTCGCGTCGTGGGCAGTCGGTCAGTTCGACCGTGCGAACGACGAATGGGCGGAGGCGTATCGAATCGCCACGGAGGTCGGGGCTGAACGGGAACTCTGTGTGAGTGCCTGGGCCTGGGCGGTCGGATTGATCGGGTTCGACCTCGACCGCGGGTTGAAGTTGGCGGCCGAAAGTGTCGAGAGGAGCCGTGCGCTCGGCTTCGCCTGGGCCGAGGGGCTTGCCTCGACCGTGGACGGGATCCTCCACACCGTGGCAGGCGACCTGGAGGGGGCCCAAAGGCGGTATTCCTATGCCCTCGACCTTCAGAGAAGGATCCACGACGACGAAGGTGCAGGCCTCTCGCTCGGCGGCCTCGCGCAGCTGGCATCGATTCGCGGCGAGCTACCCGCCTCCACCGACCTCTACCTCCAGTCACTCGCCGCGTTCGAGGCGATCGGCGACCGCGCCGAGGAAGCGCGGATTTTGTCCGAGCTCGCGTGGACGCGCTTGCAACAGGGCAACTCGTCGGATGCGCGGCGCGCGTTTCTCGGATCGGCGCAGGCCTACACCGATGTCGCAAGCGTCCGCGGCGTCGGGCTGGCGTTGATCGGGCTCGCCGCGACCGACGAAGTCGAGCAGCGGCCAGCCCGCGCCGTGCAGATCGCCGCGGCGGCGGAGGTCTACGCGGCTGAGGAAGGCATCGTCAACGTGTACTCCGATGAGACGCCGGGCCGCGAGTACGTCGAGAGGGCACGAGCGGCGCTCTCGGGCGACGAAGCGTCTAGCGCCGCCGACGCCGGCCGCGCGCTTACGATCGCGGAAGCGCTCGAGCTCGCCCGCGCGCCGAGGTAGCGGGCGCCCCAGCCACGCTTCCTTCGTCTACGCGCTCGAGCAGACCACGGAGCTCGCGCGAAGGGTTTGAAAGATCCCAGTTAGGACCATTCCGAGAGCCCTCGATCGAGCCTCGGTTGCCTAGCGTCGGCGCATGCAGGCGGTCGCGTTCCAGGCGGTACTCGGGCTCGCGGCGCCCGAGGGCGCACCGCGAACGGACGTCGAATCAGCCGAGGATCTCGAAGTAGATCGCAGTGCCGATGTGGTGGTCCTCGGCTGCGAAGAACGGCACGGCTGCCGCGCGGCACGTCGTGTGCCTGCTGCCGACCTGGACGACCACGATCTCGGTGAGCGGCGTGTGGGCGTCGATCGCGCGGTACATGAGGCGATCTTCGACGGCCATCGGCGTGTGGTCGGGCCGGAGGATGTCGAAGTGCGTGCGCAAGTCGTCGATCGTGGTCGCTTCGACAGGGAGCGGCAGACCGAGCAGGTCGGCCGCGAGCGTGTTGTAGAACGGGACCGCGCCGTCGGGCAGCACGAGGAACATCGGCTGCGACCGACGCGCCGTCAGCGCCGCCAGGACCGCCGCCTCGACCTGCGGGTCCGGTAGCTCGCCCGCCGGCTCGGCGGAAGGATGGCCGGTGATCGCCTCGATCACGTCGTCGAAGCGCATCTTGTCCAGGAGCGGCACGCCGAGGCGCTCGGCGACCGTGCGCGTCTCCTCGTTCGGCATCGACGTGTGCAGGACGATGTGTGTCTGAGGCCGAAGCGTCCGGATCAACTCAGCCGCGTCGGGGCCCCTGAGGCGCGGCATGTTCACGTCCAGGAGCACGAGGTCGGGCCCGAGCTCCCGCACCAGCTCGATCGCCTCCTGCCCGTCGGCCGCCTCGCCGACCACCTCGACGGACTCGACCAGGCCGAGCATCGTACGCACCATCGTCCGCATCCCCGGATCGTCGTCGGCGAAGACGACCGTCAGCGGCTTCGGCACTACCTTCATAGGATGATCTTGATCGAATCCACGCGGGATGGGAGAACGTCCCGCCCCTAGGATCGCCGGCATGGCCGACCTGCTGGAGCGCGAGGCGGAGCTCGCCGACCTCGAGGCCGCGGTGCAGAGGCTCGGCGACGGCCGCGGCCGCCTCGTCCTCCTCGGCGGGGAGGCCGGCATCGGCAAGACCGCGCTAGTGCGCGAGCTCAGAACACGCGTGGGCCCCCGCGTCCGCGTCCTCGTCGGAGCGTGCGAGCCGCTCTCGGTCCCGGTACCGCTCGCACCGCTCCGCGAGCTCGCTCGTGCGGCAGGAGGGCCGGAGCCGGCGGAGCTCGGCAGCGGCGACAGGCTCCAGCTCGCCGACCGCCTGCTCGACGTGCTGCGCGAGTACGCGCCCGCCGTCGCGGTCGTCGAGGATGCGCACTGGGCCGACCCGGCGACGCTCGACGTCGTGCGGCTGCTCGGCCGGCGCGTGGAACAGGCGCCGGTCGTCTTGATCGTCACCTACCGCGACGACGAGGTCGACGCCAACCCGGACCTCCGACGGCTGCTCGGCGACCTGGCGACGTGGAGCGACGTGCGACGGCTGACGCTCCGGCCGCTCTCGCGGGAGGCGGTGCGAACGCTGGCGACACCGGCCGGCGTCGACGCGACGCGCCTCGCGCGCGTGACCGGCGGCAATCCGTTCCTCGTCGTCGAGTCGATCGCCGCCGGCGGCGCCTTGCCGGCGACCGTCCGCGACGCCGCGCTCGCTCGCGCCGCTCGGCTGCGCCCTGCAGCGCGCGAGGCCGTCGGCGCCGCGGCGGCGATCGGGCAGCGCGTCGATCCCGCGTTACTGGAGACGGTCCATCCCGGCAGCGCGGGCTCCGTCGAGGACGCGCTCGCGCGCGGCGTTCTGGTGGCCGACGGCAACCTGCTCGGCTTCAGGCACGAGCTGATCCGGGAGGCGATCGAGGCGTCGATCGCGCCCCCGCGCCGGGCCGAGCTGCACGCGCGCATCGTCGCCGCGCTCACCGCGCGCGGCGACCCGCTCGACCACGCGCGGCTCGCGCATCACGCCGAGCTGGCGGGGCTGGACGACGTGGCGGCCCGCCACGCCTCGCTCGCCGCGGCCGAGGCCGAACGCGTCGGCGCGCTGCGCGAGGCCGCGCTGCAGGCGGAGCGGGCGCTTCGGCTCGGCGTGCGCCTCGAGGAAACCGAGCGGCTCGAGCTGCTCCTGCGCCACTCGCGCGCGGCGAACTTCGCGAGCATTCGAATGGAGGATGCGGCCGAGTCGGCCGAGGAGGCGATCGAGCTCGCCTCGCGCACGAGAGACCGCGTCCGCCTCGGCCGCGGCCTCGTTGCGCTGGCGTGGGCGCTGTGGTCGCTCGACCGGGTCGAGCGGGCGCGCCAGGCCGCGGAGGAAGCAGTCGCCGTCCTCGACGACGCCGGCGACACTCCCGAGCTCGCGCGGGCGCAGGCCACGCGCGTGCGCCTCGAGGCCACCGCCTTCGACCCCGCCCTCGCGCTTGCCCTGGGCCCGACCGCGCTCGACCTCGCCGAACGCGCCGGGCTCGAGCAGACACGGATCGGCGTCGAGATCAGCATGGGGCTCGCGCGCGGGCACCGTGGCGACGCCGGTGCGCTGTCCGCGCTTGCGCAGACCGCACGTGCCGCACGGGCGGCAGGGCTTTCGATCGAGACGGTGCGAACGTATGTCAACCTCGTCTACACGGCGATGATGCTGCGCCGGCACGCGGTAGTCGACGACGCGGCGTCCGAAGCGCTCGCGCTCTTCGACGACTACCAGACCACGATCCCGGCGAACGCCGTCCAGCTCTACCGCGCACGGAGCCTGCTCGACCGCGGGCGCTGGGAGGAGGCGGAGGCGACGCTCGCGCTGCCGGAGCGCGAGTGGGCGGCGGAAGCGCCGCTCGTGCCGGTGCTGCGCGGCCTGCTCGCGGCGCGGCGCGGCGAGCCCGGCGGGGCCGAAGCCGTCGAGGCCGGCTGGGCCGCGCTTCGGGACGTCCCCGAAAGCTCTCGGCACGGCACCGTCCGGGTCGCGCTCGTCGAGAGCGCGTGGCTGTGCGGCGACCACCGGCGCGCGGCGCAGCACCTGCGCGACGCGCTCGGGTCGCCGACGATGGGGTTCGCGCGGCCGGCCGCCGACCTCGCCGTCTGGGGCCGCCGGCTCGGGATCGCCGCCGACCCGCCGACGAACGCGCCGGAGCCGGTCCTGCGCGAGCTCGTCGGCGACTGGCGCGGCGCCGTCGACGGCTGGCGCGCGCTCGAGGCGCCGTACGAGGCGGCGCTCGCCGCCCTGCCCGGCGACGACCGCGGCGCTCGGGAAGCGCTGGGGGTGCTGCAGGCGCTCGGTGCCCGCGGCGCGGCCCGCGCCTTCACGCGAGAGCGCGAGCAGGCGGGCGGCCGCGTGCTGCGCGGTCCGCGCCGCTCGACGCTCGTCCACCCCGCGGGCCTGACGCGGCGGGAGCAAGAGGTGCTCGAACAGCTCGCCACCGGCGCGACGAACGCCGGCATCGCCGCCGCGCTCCACCTATCCGACCGGACGGTCGCGCACCACGTCGCCGCGATCCTGCGCAAGCTCGGCGTGGCCGGGCGCTCTGCCGCAGTCGAGCAGGCGCGCATCCGCGGTCTCGTCGCGACGCAAGATAGGCAGCCCCGGCCGTGAACATGGGCCGCGCTGCCGATGCTCCCGAGACGGCCTGCTCCTAGCTTCGTGACGAGCACGAAGCGACGAAGGGAGGCATTCGATGAACGGCTATGCGGTGAAGCGGATCGACGAGCTCGCCGGGATCCACGGCGGTGCGGTCAAGCTCGCGGGGGCGGAGCTGGGCGTGGAGGCGTTCGGCCTGCAGGTGCTCGACTTCCCACCGAAGTTCGCGCACTACCCCGCGCACGACCACGCCGAGGACGGTCAGGAGGAGGTGTACGCGGTCCTCGAGGGCTCGTGCACGTTCGACGTCGCCGGCGAGCGGTTCGACGCGGATGCGGGAACGCTGGTCGCCGTCGGCCCGGGGAGGAAGCGACGGATCGAGCCGGGCGAGCACGGCGTCCGTATCCTCGCGATCGGCTGCAGCCGGGGCGGCGCGTACACGCGCCCGGACGACTTCCGCCTCGCGGTTCGATCGTGAGCGCGGCCGCGCCCGCCGCCCCGCGGGTCGTGCCTGCGGCGGGGGAGACGCTGTGGTTCCTCGGGACCGTCGCGCGCCTCAAGCTGACGGGCGAGGAGACCGGCGGCCGCTTCGCGCTGTGGGAGGGCGTGCTGCCGAACGGCGCCGCGCCGCCGCTCCACTCGCATCCGCAGGACGAGACGTTCTACATCCTCGAGGGGGACGTCACGGTCTGGATCGTCGAGGAGCAGGACGCCGGTGACGAGGCATGGGTCGCGACGCACGGGCGGACGTGCCGCGCCGGTGCGGCGGCCTTCGCGCCGGCCGGCGTGGCGCACACCTTCCGCGTCGAGAGCGACACGGCGCGGATGCTCTTCCTCTCGACGCCGGCCGGGATCGAGGACTACGTCCGCGCGCTCGCGGAGCCGGCGCGCTGGCCGTGGCTGCCCGCGGCCCCCGACGGTCCGCGAGTCCCGCCGGAGCGGCTCGAGGCAGTCGAGCGGCAGCTCGGCGTCGTCCGCCACGGGCCGGCCCCCACACGGGAAGCTCCGCAGCCGAGGCCGTGCGTTTGTTAGCGTCGCGCGGTCTCACCCAGGGAGGCGCCCCGTGTTCAGCCTGCGGTCGAGCTTTCGGGCTCTCGAACGACTCAACACCGGCCTGGTCATCGCTCTGGCGTTCTGCGTAGCGATCTGGATGGTCCTGGTCGGGTTTATCGAGGGCTACCTCCTGTAGCCGGGTGGTAGACGCGCACGCTGCGGCCGCAAACCGATCGCTCGGTGCGGTCGTAGCTCGTGTAGGCGTCGCGACGCTTTCCCCGGTTACCTGAGCGAAGGAGGAGCGAGATGGGCATCGAGTTGCCCGAGGGCCCGGCGCGGACCAGTACGCGCCGGCAGTTCGTGAAGACGGGGGTCGCCGTCGGCGTCGCGGCGTCGACCGCGGGGCTGTTCGCCCGCGTGTCGCCTGCCGCGGGGAAGGAAGCCGACGGGTCGTTGCCGGCGGGAGACGCGGCGATCCTGCGTTTTCTCGCCGCGTTGGAGACGTTGGAGACGGATCTCTGGCAGCAGTACAACGAGCTCGGCGGCATCCAGGACGCGGAGGTCCCCGGCGGGAGCGGCAACCGTCGCTACACCGACGCGCTCAAGGTCCTCGACGGCGACATGGATCAGTACATCCACGACAACACCGAGGACGAGCTCACGCACTTCACGTTCCTGAATGCGTACCTCGAGTCACGGGGCGCGCAGGCGGCGAACCTGGAGCGGTTCCGCACGCTGCCGAGCAGCAAGGCGAGCGGCGCGCAGCAGATCGGCCGGCTGACGAACCTGATGGAGCTGACGGTCGACACGAGCTGGTGGACGCGCTACCGCAGCTCGAGCGAGAACCCCGACTTCGGCGACAGCTTCCCGCAAGCGGTCCCGGCGCTGGCGGCTGGAACGTTCCCGGCGATCCCGCGCAGCGACGACGACCTCAAGCCGCACGACCACATCCAGGCGATCGCGAACACCGCCGGCTTCCACTTCGGCGCGATCGAGCAGGGCGGCACGAGCCTGTACCCGTCGCTCGCCCAGCGGGTCAGCGACCCCGAGGCGCTGCGCGTCGTGCTCAGCATCGGCCCGACGGAGGCGATGCACTTCCAGACGTGGCACGACAAGGCGGGCAACGCACCGCCGCTCACCGACCCGACGAACGGGCTCGAGTTCCCCGACCTGAACTCACCCCCCTTCGGCGGCGAGCTCTTCCAGACCAACCTGATCATGCCGGAGCCGACGATCTTCCTCGATCGCAAGCTCCCGATCGTCTCGATCGTCCGCCCGACGAACACCGACGGCGCCGCCATGGGGGCCCTGAAGTTCCTCACGGACATGGGCCTCTTCATCGGCCAGTCCGACGACTTCTTCACGACGATGACGCAGCTCGCGCAGGCCGCCGACGCAGCCACGCGCACCGACTCCTCGGGTCCGCGTGCCCCGTCAGGAGGAGACGGCGGGGACGGCGGCGACCACAAGGACGGAGATCGCCGGCGCCAGCGTCACTAGCACGGAAGCACGAGCGTACGGCCGGGGCGACACCGCCGGCCGTGCGCTCGTGCTAGACCTCGGGCGGCTGCACGTGGTCGCGGGTCGTCTCGAAGGCCGCGCCCGAGCTCGCGACGACGACCAGGCCGATCGCGAGCCAGGCGCGGACGCCCAGGTGCTGGTGCAGGAACAGCGCTCCGGCGAGCGCCGCGATCGCCGGCTCGAGCGCGAGCACGACGCCGAAGACGTTCGCGGGCAGCCGGCGCAGCGCCTCCAGCTCGAGCGACCACGGAAGAGCAGAGGAGAGGAGCCCGACGCCGACCGCCGCGCCGACGAGCTGCGCGTCGCGCAGGTGCGACCCGGCGCTCACGACGCCCCACGGCGTGATCAGCAGCGCGCCGAGGAGCATCGCGGGGGCGAGCCCGCTCGCGCCCGGAAACGCGCGCCCGATCGGCACGCTCAGGCTGATGTAGAGCGCCCAGAAGACGCCGGCGAGCGCGGCGAGCGCAACCCCGAGCGGATGGACGCCTGCGCCTCCGCCCTCCGCGAGCAGCGCGACGCCCGCACCGGCGCAGCCGACCCACAGGAGGTCCGCCTTACGCCGCGAGCCGAGCACTGCGACCGCGAGCGGCCCGAGGAACTCCACGGTGACCGCGATCCCGAGGGGCACGCGGTCGATCGACTCGTAGAACGCGACGTTCATCGACACCAGCACGACGCCGAGCGCGACCACGAGCCGGAGCTCCCGGAACGCGCGGCTGCGAAGCTCGGGCCGCGCGACCGCCCACAGCGCGACCGACCCGAACAGGAGGCGCAGCCAGACGACGCCCGGCGGCCCAAAGCTCGGAAAGAGGGACCTCGCGACCGACGCACCGCCCTGGACGGACGTCGCCGCCGCGATCACGAGCAGGACGGCCCTGAGCCTCTGCACCGGGCAATGGTGGCCGAAGGGTCACGGCGGCCGGCCGGCCATACCTCCGGAGCTGCTCCGTGCGTTGCAGCGGAAAGCGATCGTAGGAGGGGGGATTCCGGTGTCGCACTACTACGACGAGGGCGGACGCGTCGAAGATCGTCCGCTCGGGCGCGAGGGGTATGCCGAGGCGGAGACGATGCACACGCCGCCGCTCCAGCACTACCCGCCGCAGGGCTACCCGCCGCCGCAGGGGTACGGGTACGGGTACGGGAGGCGCGGCTTCCCGCGGCTGCGGCGGCAGTACCCGATCGAGACGAAGCCGTTCTTCCTGACCAGCGAGTTCGCTGCGTTGGTCGTGGCCGTGATCGCGCTCGCGATCACTGCGGGAACGTCCGCGACCGTCGACGCTTGGCGGTTCTGGTTGCTGACGACCGTGATGGTCTCCGCATACCTGCTGAGCCGCGGGATCGCGAAGTCGGGCACCAGGAGCAACGCGTCGGACCCGCGCGAGCAGATGAACCTGAGCTGGCCTCGCGGCGGCAACGAGCACGAGCGCCAGTAGACCGGGGCGGAGCGGGTGCTCCGGCGAGCACCCGCCCGCTGCGGCAGCTCACCTGCCGCTGCTCGTGCAGGTCTGGCGGAGGTGGGTGATCTCGCTGCGGTGTCCCTGGATCGACTCCGACGCGTCGAGGAGCTGCAGCACCTGCGTGGAGCAGCCGCTCGTCGCGTGGAGGGCGACGGCGAGGTTGTAGTCGTTGTACGCCTCGTCGAGCGTGGGGGTGCCGTCGAGCTTTCGGGCCGCCTGCTGGAGGAGCGGGAGCGCGCCGGCGGGGTCACCTGCCTGGAGCCGCCGGTAGCCCTCCTCCGCCAGCGTGGCCCCGTTCGCGGCGGTTGCCGGGCCGGCGGCCACGGCCGTCGTCGTGGCCGGCGGAGCGGTCGTCGTGGGCTGGGGAGCGGTGGTCGTAGGCGGCGGAGGGGCCGTCGTCGCAGCCGGTGGGGCGGCCGTCGCAGCCGGAGCCGTCGTCGAGACAGCGGGAGCGACGGGTTGGCGCACGGTGACGGTCTCACGCACGGTCGTGCCCGCCTGTGTCACGGTGACGCGGGTCGCAGCGACGGCGGCTCGGTGGCCGCTCTGGGTGGCGGCGACGGCGGCGCCGATCCCACCGGCCGCCAGCACCACCAGGCCGAGCAGCGGCAGCAGCCGGCGCCCGGCGCGTGACTGCGCCGCGGGGCGCTGCTGCGGCCGGGCGAGGGGCGGCCGCGGCCGGGCGCCTTCCGGCTCTTCGAGCGCAGCCTTCAGCCGCGCCACGAACTCGCTGCAGCTGCCGAAGCGGTCGCTCGGGACCTCCGCCAGGGCGCGCGCGAAGACGCCGTCGACCGCCCGCGAGATCCCGGCGCCCTCCGCCGCCGCGGAGCCGTTCGCGAGCGGCCGTCTGCCGGTCAGGAGCTCGAACGCGACGACGGCGAGGGCGTATTCGTCTGCGTGCGCGCCGGCCTCGTCGCCCTGAGCCTGCTCCGGCGCGGCGAGCGCCGCCGCGCTCGCGATCCCGAAGTCGGCCACGCGCACTCGTTCCTGCGCGTCGAGCAGCAGGTTCGCCGGCTCGAGACCGCCGTGCACGACACCGCGTTCGTGGGCACGGTCGAGCGCACGCGCCGTCTCCTCCAACCACCGCAGACCGCGCGCCGCCGGCTGCGCGCCTTCCCGCCGGAGGACGTCGGCCACCGAGCCGCCGGGGAGGTACTGCATCACGACGAACGGCCGCCCCTCGATCTCGCCGACGTCGTAGATCGTCGCGACGTACGGCTCGCCGGAGAGCCGCGCGGCCGCCAGCGCCTCGCGCGTGAAACGCTTGCGGACCGCGTCGTCGGCGGCAAGCCGCTCCCCGAGCACCTTCACCACAACCGGACGTTCGAGCAGCGCGTCCACGGCCCAGTACACGTCGGCCAGGCCGCCCGCGGCGACCAGGCGTGCGTCCTGGTAGCGCGCCGGAAGAACGACCCCGACCCCGACTGCCATCGCTCCGCGCTACCCGTCGGCCGAGCGCCGGCCCGCCGCTTTGGAGGTACCGGGTGGACGGTCGCCTCGCTTGCCGGCCGCGTGCATGACGTCGCGCCTCCGTTGGACGGCGAGCTCGCGGAGGTGCTCGGGCAGCGCCTGGAAGGCGAGCACGTTCGGGCTCCGGACGGCGGCCTCGACGAGCTCCGACTCGAGCTTCCTGCCGAGCTCCTGCTCAACCAGCGGCGCAACTGCGCTCCAGCGCTCGCGAAAATCCGTCGGCTCCGGCGGGACGACGCGCGGCGCGCCCGGATCCACCTCCCGCAGGCGACGGTGCCTCTCCGCCAGCTCGGCGCGCGCGGCGTCGACTCGCTCGAACGCGGCCGCCACCTCGGAAACGGCGAGTGAAGCGTGCTCCAGCGCCGCGTCCCGCGCCCGCACCGACTCGGAGAACGCCGCGCGGAGCTCGTCGATCCGAAGCGCCGTCAGCTCCTGCTGAAGTCGCTTCTCGTACTCCTCGAGATCCGCAAGCGCCTGGCGAGCGAGAGCCGAAGAGCCGAGCAGCGACTCGCGCTCCTCCTCCAGCTCCTGCAGACGCTCGGCATGCTCACGCAACCGCTCCTCGGCCTCCTGCCGCCGCGTTTGCGCAGCCACCAGCTTCGCCTCGACCTCAGCCCGAGCCACCGCGGCGAACCTATTCCCGCCGACGGTGCTTTTAAGTCAGGCCGTCGCTACCCGTCGAGGGCGGCGCGGACGAGCTCGAGGTTCTCGCGCCAGACCTCCTCCGGGGTCGGCGGCAGCACGTCGTCCCAGATCGCGGCGAAGGAGCTCCTGAGCTGCGTCATTCGCGCCGGGCGCGCGATGAACCAGATGTGGCAGTGCTCGCTGCCTTCGCCCCAGCGTCCGACGTGCACGTTGCCGACCCCCGGCACCTGCGAGACGGCGCGGTAGATCCTCAGCAGGAGCGGGCCGAGCTCGGCCGCAAGCTCGTCGTCGAGGTCCGGGAAGTCGACGTGGCGCCGCGGCTCGAGCAGGACGACCACGGGCAAGCCCGACGGCCGGTCAAGCGACCGCAACATCCAGTTCGCGTTCGACCAGAGCACGTTCGCCGGGTCGCAGTGCGCGCAGCCGACGCCGCCGACGCCGTGCCGCGGCGGCTCCTCGTCGACGGGCGGCTCCAGCTCACGCGCTGTGACGGCGCCGTCGAAGGGCCACGTGTCCCACTCCTCGAGGGGTGGTGTCCGAAGGTCGCCGCGCGCCCGCTCCCAGAACTCCTCCGGCGTCTCCGGCACCGTGCGATCCTACGTCTACTTCCGCGGCCGCCACCGCGGCGCAGTAGACGCGCGTTAACTCGAGCACAACCGATCGGCGCCGGCGTGGAGACATACCCTGCCGGTCGGCTGATGCGTCGAGCGCGGACCTTGGCGACAGCGCGGCAGCTCGCGCGAGCGCTGCGAGAGGATCCGCTCGAGGTCGTGGTCGACGCGCGCGAGCGTCTTGCCGAGCGGGGGGAGATGCGCGCGAAGCGCGAGCACGGGGGCGGCTTCATGCCGTGGCCGCCGTGCCCGTACGCCGAGGACCCCGACTGGCTTCCCCGGCTGCACGACGCCTGCGGATGGCCGTCGCCCTGCCCCGAGGGCGAGCGGTTCGAGGCACTGTGGCTCGAGGTGATGCAGCCGTTCTCGGCTCGCGGGATCGAGCTCGGGCGCGGCGCCTTCGCCGGCTGGGGCGATGGCGAGCCGGGGGTCGTGCGCGCCGTCTGGTGTGCGGCGCGTCATCTTCGGCCGGCGAAGGTGGTCGAGACGGGCGTCGCGCGAGGGATCACGTCGCGCTTCATCCTCGAAGCGCTGCGCGAGAACGGCGGCGGCGAGCTGTGGAGCATCGACCGACCGCCGCTGCGGCGGCCGGACCTGTACGCGCAGATCGGCGCGGCGGTGCCCCCGGAGCTGCGCTCCGCCTGGACGTACGTCAAGGGGTCGAGCCGCCGGCGCTTGCGACCGCTCCTCCGACGCCTCGGGCCCATCGACCTCTTCGTTCACGACAGCAGGCACAGCGGGCGGAACCTGCGGTACGAGCTCGAGACCGCACGGAACGCCGTTCGCGACGGCGGCGTCCTCGTCGCCGACGACGTCGACCTCAATTGCGCGCTCCACCGCTTCACGGAGGCACACCCGCGCGACGAGGTCTTCGTCTGCCCCGCGCAACCGCTGAAGCCGGACCCGGGACGTCAGAACGACCGCGGGGTCTTCGGCGTCGTCGTGAAGCGCGGCGGTCGCTGATGCGCGCGCGCTAGCTCCGCGCCGACGGTTGCTCGGGCGCGGCGTGCCAGGCGGCGAGCGTGCGCTCGCGGTGCGCTTCCATGGCGGCGGCGGCACCGTCCGCGTCGCCGCGCGCGACCGCGCCGTAGATCGCTAAGTGATCCCGCTCCGCCGCGGCGATCTGCCGCGGATCGAGCACGAACAGCGACAGGGAGCGGCGCGCCTGCCACAGGCGGTCCCACATCTCCTCCACGAGCCCGCGCAGCGACGCCGGCGCAGGCGCCTCGAGAGCGTTGTGGACGTCGCGGTTCGCGCGTGCGTACGCGAGCGGCTTCCGGGCCTTCGCCGCGCGCGCGGCCTCCGCGAGCGCGCGCTCGGCGGCGGCGAGGGTGCGGGCGGTGTGGCGCGGGGTCGCCTCCCGGACGGCGAGGACCTCCAGCCACATCCGGATGCCGACGGACTCCACGACTCCTTCGCGCTCGACCTTCGTGACGGTGGCGCCGCGGTGGTTCTCGACGGTGACGAGCCCGTCGCGCTCGAGGAGCCGGATCGCGTCCCGGACCGGCATCACGCTCACGCCGAGCTCGTGGGCGAGCGGCCGGAGCAGCAGGCGCGTCCCCGGCGGCAGGCGCCCGTCGAGGATGCGCTGGCGCACCTCGGCGTACGCGTACTCGCTCTTCGTGAGGAAGGGCGGCTGCTCCTGTCTCGCCGTGCTCACCAGCGCGCCGCCGTTCCCGCCTCGGGAAGCGTGAGGCCGCGGTCGAGCGCGCACTCGTGCAGGTCGATCTCGGGCTCTCGGCCGGTCACGAGCTGCGCCACCAGCTTTCCGGTGATCGGGCCTGCCGAGTTGCCGTAGACGTGGCCGGACGCGATCACGAGGCCGTCGATCGACGCGTCGATGATCGGCAGCGTGTCCGACGTGTACGGGAGAAGACCCGCCCACATGCGGCTGATCGGCACGTTGCGCAGGCCCGGGAAGTCGAGCTCGAAGCCGTGCACGATCGCGGCGAGGCCGGCGAAGGTCGGCCGCTGGTCGAGCTCGGCGGGGTAGTCCATCGGGCATCCGAGCAGGATCTCGCCCGTCGCCCGCTGCGAGGCGAGCAGCAACAGCTCGATGTCGGCCTCGTCCTCGTACGGCGCCGTGAAGTCCGCGACGTCGTAGCTCGGCAAGTCGCGGAAGAGGGCGTACTGCTTCGTCGCCAGCGGACCGTAGACGAGCGGCTCGATCATGCGCGGCAACGGCTCCGTCGACAGCACCTGGAGCCGCTCTCCGCCGATCTTCACCTCGACGTCGACGGTCTCGAGCAGCGGCGGCGTCCAGGCGCCGGCGGCGACAACGACGGTGTCCGCGGCGATCGCGCCGTCGCTCGTATCGACACCGGCGACGCGGTCGCCGTCGCGGCGGAGGCCGGTGACGGAGATGCCTTCGCGGATCTTCGCTCCCTGCGCGCGCGCACCCGCGGCCAGCGCGCGGACGAACCGCGGCGTGTCGATCTGCGCGTCGAGCGGACAGAAGCTCGCGCCGAGGACGTCCTCGCGGATCGGCGGCACGAGCCTTCGAACGTCCGCCCCGTCGAGGAGCTCCATCTCCAGCCCGTCGCGGCGCCGCGCCTCGACGAACTCGGCGAACACGTCGCGCTGCTCCGGCGCGGTGAAGTAGATGAGGCCGCCGTTCGGCAGGAAGCCGAAGTCCTCCGGAAGCTCCTCGACCAGCTCGGGATAGAGCCTGCGCGACGCGAGCGACAGCTCGAGCGCGATCCCCGGGTTTCGGCAGTGCAGCCAGACGAACCCCGGATTGCGGCCGGAGGCGCCGAAGGCGACGTGCTCGCGCTCGACGAGCGTGACGTCCGCTCCGTCGCGCGCGGCGTAGTACGCGGTCGCGCAGCCGACGATGCCTCCGCCGACGACGACGATCCGGTCGCTCATCGCACCCGCTCCGCCGTCGGCAGAAACGCCTCGAGCACCTCGCGCGCCTCGTCGGGATCGTGCTGCGCGTGCTGCTGGTAGTAGCCAGCGCGGCTGATCCTGTACTGGCCGGCCGCGCGCAGGTCGGCGAGCAGCTCCGCGACCTTCACCGCCATCAGGTTCGGGTTGATGATCGCCGCGGCCGCGAGCTCGCGTGCGCCGCGCAGCACCGCGCGCTCGTAGCACGCGGCGATGATCGTGCAGCCGAGAACGACGGTCTCGGCGCGGTCGGCCTCCATCACTTCGACGCAGCGGGCATACGCGTCGCGTGCCACGGCGTCGGGGTCGTTGACCATGTCGTCGACGTACCAGTCGATCGCGCGCACGGAGCGGCAGTTCGCCTCGACGCCGTAGACGCGCACGCGATCCTCCAGCTCCGGGACCGCCTTGCGGTGGTCGGTGACGACCGCGAAGCGATGGCCGAAGAGGCGCGCGAGCAGCACCGACGCTTCGAGCGGCGCGACGACCGGCATCTCCGTCAGCTCGCGTGCCTGGGCGAGCGCGGGGTCGTAGCAGCAGCCGATCACGAACGCGTCGAAGCCGTCGCGCTCGGCTTCGCGGACGGCGCGCAGCACCTCGACCTCGACGAGGTGCTTCGGGACGTAGTAGTCGATGTTGCGCGGGCAGCCCTCCAGGTGCCTGATCTCGACCTCGGTCTCGCCGCGCAGCGACGGGAGCAGCGTCTCCCGCACGAGCTGGTCGAACTGGTCGGTCCCGAAGGGATTGAGGAAGCAGATGCGTGCCATGGACAGCCTCCCTCGTCAGTGGGCGTAGCCGCTGTAGTAGTCGGCGTGGATGCGCGTCTCGGCGGCGCTGCCGGCGAAGCGCGCGGGTGCGAACGGCTCGAGCATGGGATCGCGCCCGAGGCCGGCGAGCTCGCGGGCGAGCAGCTCCGCGGCGAGCGGGGCGAGCAGGATGCCGCGGCCGCTCCAGCCGTTGAGCGCGTAGACGCCCGGCCTTTCGGCGTACTCGCCGACGAGCGGGCGCTTGTCCGGCGTGGTGTCGTAGACGCCGGCCCACTGGCGGATGACGCGCAGCCCGCTCAGGCGCGGCGCCTTCGCGAGCAGGACCCGCGCGGTGCGCGCGAGGAAGCGGACGCTCGAGCCCTCCTCGAACCCGACGGGCTCGTCGGGGTCGACGACCCCGGCGACGAGCTCGCCTCGGAGCGTCTGGTTGAACCAGCCCTCCTGCGGCCGGTAGAACGTGACGGCCGGCGTCATGAACGGACGCCGCGGCTGCGTGACGAGCACCTCGCGTCGCACCGGGACGTTCGGCGCGTCGATCCCCCAGAGCCGCGCGAGCTCTCCCGACCGTCCACCGGCTGCGTTCACGACCGCGTCCGCGGCGACCTCGCCGCCGTCGCTCGTGCGGACGGCCTCGTCGTCGAGCTCCGTGGCGCGCACGCCGAGCCGCAGCTCGACGCCGGCGTCGCTGGCCGCCTGGAAGTAGGCGTACACGGCCGCGTCGTGGTGGACGATCGCCGCCTCGCCGAGCACGCCGCCGACGACCGGCTCGCCGCCGTCGAGGATCGGGACGGCGCGCAGCAGCTCGCGTGCGCTCACGACCCGTGCCCGCGCTCCGCAGTCGCCCCACATCTCCTGCATCGGCGAGAGCGCCGCGACCTCGTCCTCGCCGTATAGCGCCCACGCGTAGCGGGTGGGGTAGAGAAGAGGGTTGCGTCCGCCGGTGAGCGCGCGGACGCTGCGCCACTTGTCGCTCGCGCGGCACGAGAGCTCCGTCAGATCGCGCGTGAGTTGCATCCGGCGGACCCGGCCGACGTTGCGCGTCGAGTTCCCCGCGCCGGGGTAGCGCGCCTCGATCACCGTCGCGCGGCAACCCAGGCGGCGCAACTCGAGCGCGAGAGCAAGCCCGGCGATCCCGGCGCCGACGATCGCGACGTTACGCATGCGCAGCCAGCTCGCCGAGCGTGACGGGACGAGCGAGAGGTCGTGCAGTCGGCGCAACCGGCTCGACGTCCGCTTCGCGCAGCACCGAGAGGACGGCCGCGGCGCACACCTTTCCCTGGCACGGGCCGGTCATCGCGCCGGTTCGCCGCTTCACGAGCTCGGGATGGCGAAAGCCGTCGGCCACGCACGCGCGCACATCGCCGACGCGCACGTCCTCGCACAGGCAGACGAACGCGGCGTCGTCGGCGTGGATGTCGGAAACGCCGGAGGTTTCACGCGCCGCGTCGCCGCGAAGCTCGAGCCACGAAGGTGTCTCGACGGCGGCGAGGATGGGCAGCCCGTCGCCGGTGAGCTCGACTCGGGCACCGGCCTGCTGCGCGAGCTCGAGCGCCGGCTGGGCGACGCCGACGACGAAGAGGTCGCACGCGATCGTCTCCTCCGCGTGCACGCGCTCGACGCGTCCGCGCCCGGAGAGCGAGCGCGGCGGCGCGGTTCCCGTCCAGACGAGGCGGAACCCGTGCTCGTCCGCGAGGTGCTCGAGCCGCGCGCGCTGGTCGGCTCGCGTCCACGCGGCGAGGCGGAGCGCGCGGGGGAGCGACGGCGCGTACCGCTCGAGCGCCTTCAGCCCCATCACGCCGGGAAGGTCGTTCCCGGCGATCGGCGGCAGGCGCTCGTAGCTGCCGGTCGCGAGGACGAGACGCTCGAAGCGGACTGCGGCCAGGCTGTCGCCGCGCAGCACGCCGAGCACGCGGCCGGGGTACACGCCGAGCGCGAGCGAGCCGTTTGCCTCGTCCACGACCAGCGCGTCCGCCGGTGCGCGCGTCGCGTCGCCGACGGCGACCGTCTCTACCTCCAGCTCCTCGAAACGGCGCGCCGCGCCCGCGGGGACGCCGTGGAGCGGCCCTGCCGCGGACACCCGGCGGAGGAGCTCGAGGGCCGCCCGGTCGAGCGCGCCCGCGCGCCCGAGCGTTCGCTCGTAGAACCACGGCCGCTGCGTCTCGGCGAGCCGCCCGAGCGGACGCAACGGGTCCGGTCGGCGACGGAGCCGGATGTCGCTCCGGCATGCGAGCACGGGGCCCGCCGGAGTCTCGACTTCGCACTGGAAGCAGTAGCCTCGGCCGCACAACGGGCCGCGCGGCCGATGGAAACGGAAGCTCGACCCGACGGCCGGGCGGCCGGCGGCGAGCGCGCGCTCCGCAAGCGTTGCGGCAGCCATATCTGTGATAACGTATCGCGTCGTGGCCACCGTGGCAACCGCGACCGCGTCGGCGACGCTCGAGGAGGTCGCACGGCGCGTCGTCGTCGACTATCTCGGCGTCGCGCCCGACGAGCGCTTCGTCCTCGTCACCGACAGCGGGACGGCCGCGGAGATCGCAGACGCAGTGCTCTCCGCCGCGTTCGCCCTAGGCGCGGACGCGACCCACGTGCGCATCGCGCAGCGCGCGCGCAGCGGCGAGGAGCCGCCGCCGGCGGCCGCGGCGGCGATGGCGGAAGCCGACGTCTGCCTCTGCGTCGCAGCGCGGTCGCTCTACCACACGCGTGCCAAGGGAGCGGCGCAGGCGGCCGGCACGCGCGGCTGCTTCAACGCGCCCGCGCGGTTAGACGCGTGGACCGCCGGAGCGATGACCGCCGACTTCTCCGCGATCCGGCGCACGGCGGAGCGGCTGGCGGCGCGCCTGCGCGGAGCCGAGCGCGTCCGCGTCACGGCCCCGTCCGGCACGGACGTCACCGTCGCGGTCGGGGGGAGGGAGCCCCGCGGCTGGTACAGCGGGATCGTGCGCCGGCCGGGTGAGATCTCTGCGTTCCCCGGCGGCGAGGTCTCGTTCCCGCCGCTCGAAGGCACTGCCTCCGGCACGATCGTGTTCGAGCACGTGATGACCGACCTCGGGCCGCTCGACGAGCCGATCACGGTGAGAGTGGCGGACGGCCTTGCCGTCGACTTCGCCGGCGGCGCCTCCGCGGACCGGCTGCGGAGGCTCGTAGCGGGTGTCCCGGGCGCGACGAACATCGCCGAGCTGGGCATCGGCCTCAACGGCGCGGCGCGCCTCGGGGACGACATCACGGAGGCGAAGAAGCGGCTCGGGACCGCGCACTTCGCGCTCGGCGACAACGCGGGCGGATACGGCGGCGTCGTCGACTGCCCGCTCCACCTGGACGGGATGGTGCTCGACGCGACGATCTCGATCGACGGCGAGGACGTCGTGCGCGACGGGGCGCTCCTCTTGTGACGGAGGCGATCGGCCTCCGCTCGGCGGCGATCCGCGACGGGATCCGGCGCCTCGAGGGCTCGGGGACGCGGACCTTCGTCGACCCCGATCCGCTGGTCTGGGAGCAGACGGAGGGCTGCCGCGTCAGGGACGCCGACGGGACCTGGTACCTCGACCTGTACGCGGGCTTCGCCGTCGCGACCGTCGGCTACTGCCACCCTCGCGTGACCGAGGCGATCGCGCGCCAGGCGGCGCTGATGACGCACTGCCCGTCCGCCTTCCCGTCCGCAGCGCGCCTCGAGCTGTACGGGCGGCTGGTCGAGAGCGCGCCGCCCGGGCTCGACCGCGTGCTGCCCGCGATCACGGGGGCGATGGCGAACGAGACCGCGATCCAGCTCGCGAGGGCGGCGACGGGCCGTACCGAGGTAATCAGCTTCTCCGGCGCCTATCTCGGCCGCTCGCTCGGCGTCGTCGGCTACGCCGGCAAGCACCTCTACCACCAGCGCCTCGGCACGCGCCCGGATGCTCACTTTCTCCCGTACCCGGACCCGTACCGCTCGCCGTGGGCGGGCGGACGCGACCCCGGCGTGGCCGCGCTCGCGCTGCTGGAGGAGCTGCTCGGGGACCCGGCGGCGGGAGTCGGGCCGCCGGCCTGCGTCGTCGTCGAGCCGGTGCAGGGAAACGGCGGCGCGGTCGTGCCGCCCGACGGCTTTCTCGCGGGGCTGCGCCGCCTGTGCGACGACAGCGGGACGCTGCTCGTGTTCGACGAGGTGCAGTGCGGCTTCGGCCGCACCGGCCGGATGTGGGCGTGCGACCACGAGGGGGTCGTCCCCGACCTGATGACGGTGGGGAAGGGAATCGGCGGCGGTCTTCCGTTCGCCGCGGTGCTCGGCCACGAGCAGGTGACGTCGACGTGGGCGCCCGACACGATCACCTCGACCTTCCTGACGAACGTTCTGTCGGCCGCCGCGGCGTGCGCCGCGATCGACGTCGTGCGCGACGAGGGGCTCGTCGAGCGCTCGGCGCGGCTCGGGGAGCACGCGCTAGCGCGGCTGCGGCGGGAGCTGCTCGGCCGCCCGCACGTCGGCGACGTGCGCGGCCGCGGCCTGTTTCTCGCAATCGAGCTCGTTCGCGACGGCGACGATCCGGACCCCGACGCGACGGCGCACGCGGTCCGCGAGCTCCGTCGGCGCTGCGTCCTCGTCGGTCGCGGCGGCCGGTTCGGCAACGTCCTCAAGCTCTCGCCGCCGCTCGTGATCGGCGAGGACGAGCTCGACGAGGGGCTGGCGGCCGTCGTGGAGGTGCTGGCGTGATCACCGGCGTCTACGCGGCGCGCCACCTGATCGGCGGTGCGTGGAGCGAGGAGGGCGAGCCGTTCGAGTCGCGCGCGACCACCGACGGCGGCGTCCTCTGCCGGGCGCCCGCGGCCGACCCGAAGACTGTCGACCGTGCGGTTGCGGCGGCGCGGAGCGCGTTCGACGAGAGCGACTGGAAGGACCGGCGCGCCGCGGACCGCGCGTCCGTGCTGCTCGAGCTGGGCGCGCGGCTCGACGCGCAGGCGGAGGAGATCGCGGAGCTCGTCGCGCGCGAGATGGGGAAGCCGATCCGCCTCGCGCTCGACCGCGAGGTGCGTGGCGCCGCGGACAAGTTCCGCTACTTCGCCGGCGCCGCCCGGGCGATCGAGGGCCAGGTCACCGGCGCGTCGCCGGCCGCCGTCCTCGACCTGACGATCCCGCAGCCGGTCGGAGTCTGCGCGCTGATCGTCCCGTGGAACGACCCCGTCGACCTCGCGGTGCGCAAGCTGGGCGCCGCGCTCGCGGCCGGATGCACGGCCGTCGTCAAGCCGTCGGAGGAGACGCCTGCCTCGACGGAGGCGCTGATACGCCTCTTCGACGACGTGCCGGGCCTGCCGCCGGGCGTGGTGAACATGGTCCACGGCCCCGGGGCGCCGACGGGCGAGGCCTTGGTCTCGCATCCCGGCGTCGACAAGGTCTCGTTCACCGGGTCGACCGCCACCGGGCGCCGGATCATGCAGCTCGCCGCAGGCACGCTGAAGCGGCTCTCGCTCGAGTGCGGCGGGAAGGCGGCGTGCCTCGTCTTCGAGGACGCGTACTTCGAGAAGGCGCTCGACGCGCTCTCGTACGGCGCCTTCCTCTACGGCGGCCAGTCCTGCACCGCCGCGACGCGGATCATCGTGCAGCGCCCGCTCTACGACCGCTTCGTCTCCGAGCTGGTCGAGCGCGCGGAGCAGCTCCCGGTCGGCGACCCGCTCGACCCGGAGACGCTGGTCGGCCCGCTCGTCTCGGAGCGCCAGGTCGAGCGCGTGCGGTCGTTCCTCGAGAGCGTGGAGGAGGACGGGGCGACGGTCGCCGCCGGAGGCGAGATCGACGGCCTCTTCGTCCGCCCGACTGTCGTGACGGACGTGCGGCCGGAGTCGCGGATCGCGAGCGAGGAGGTCTTCGGCCCCGTCGTCTGCGTCTTCGCCGCCGACGGCGAGGACGAGGCGGTCGAGCTGGCGAACGGCGTCCGGTACGGGCTCGGCGCCTCCGTCTGGACCTCCGACGTCAGTCGCGCGGTACGCGTCGCTCGCCGCCTCGAGGCGGGGGACGTGTGGGTGAACACGCACTACGTGCGCCAGGCGGAGACGCCCTTCGGCGGGTGGAAGGAGAGCGGGCTCGGCCGCGAGCTCGGGATGGCCGGGATGCAGGAGTACCTGGCCTACAAGCGCGTGGCCCTCGACACGAGGCCCGACTTCCACCTGAAGACGTGGTTCGAGCGCCGCATATGATCCGGCCATCGCCGAGTCGATCCACGTTCCCGCCCGCGAGGGGCGCGCCGTGCGTGTCCCGGCGGGCCGCCGCTTCCGGATCGTCGACCCGGAAGGAGGGCAGGTCGCGGACACGTGGGCGTTCGTCGCCGACGACCCCGGCGAGTTCCACTCGGCGCAGCACACGCGCGTGCACGTCGGCCGCCTCTTCCCGCGGCCGGGCGAGCAGTTCGTCACGAACACGCGCCGGCCGATCCTCTTTCTCGAGGAGGACGCGACGCCCGGGATCCACGACATGCTCTGCGCCGCGTGCGATCCCGAGCGCTATCAGGGGCTCGGCGTCGAAGGCTGGCACGCGTCGTGCCAGGAGAACCTCCAGACCGCGCTGCGGGAGATCGGGGTCGACCCGCCTCGCTTCGCGCCGCAGCCGATCAACCTGTTCATGAACACGCCGGCCGAGGCCGAAGGCGCCATCGGCTGGTACCCCGCGCCGACCAAGCCCGGCGACTACGTGCTGATGCGCGCGGAGCTCGACCTCGTGCTCGGCGTCTCGGCGTGCCCCCAGGACATCGTCGCGATCAACGACCGGAACCCGGGGCCGATCGACATCGAGCTGCTGTGAGGGCTCGCGCCACCGGCGGCTGCCTCTGCGGAGCCGTGCGCTACGAGGTGCACGGCCCGCTGCGCGACGTCCTCACGTGCCGCTGCGTCGAGTGCCGGCGCTGGAGCGGGCACGTGTTCGCGGCGTCGGCGGTGCGGCGGGAGCACCTCGTCTTCGTCGAGGACCGCGGCCTCCGGTGGATCGACAGTCTCGAGAGCGAGAGTCATGCGCGGCGCGGCTTCTGCGCCGAGTGCGGCTCCAGCCTCTTCTGGGACCCGCCGGCCCGGGAGACGATGGCCGTCGCGGCCGGCTCGCTCGACGAGCCGACGGGGCTGAAGCTGGTAGGGCACGTCTACGTCTCGCAGGCGGCCGACTACGATCCGCTTCCGGCGGACGGCCTGCCGCGCTACGAGCGGCTGGCCGGCGCTCCGGTGGAGGCCGGGCTCGGCTCCGACTGACGGGGCGAGGTTCCGGCGTCCACCGCGAGCCACCGGAAGAGCTCCTCCATCCTCGCCGCGCGCAGCGCGTCGGCGTCGCGCTCGGACCAGTCGTAGACGCCGCCGCGGTCGACGCTCGCGGCGATCTCGGCCGGAGGGTCGGGCGACACGTCGAGGTGCGGGAAGACGCCGCGCGCGAAGGACTCCATCGTCGCGATCCCGCCGATGTCGGCCGACTCGAGCGGCCCGGTGACTCCGAGCCGCCTCCCGATCGTGTTGCGAACGCAGGCGTCGATCGCCGCAGCACTCGCCGCGCCGCTCGCCCAGAGGCTCCACGCCTCGCGCAGGAGCGCGAACTGGAGCCGGTTGCCGATGAAGCCCGGCAGCTCGCGCTCGATCACCGCGGGCTCCTTGCCGCATGCCCGTACGGCGTCGCACGTCCACTCGACGACGTCCGGTGCCGTCGCCGGGCTCGCGCAGACCTCGACGAGCGGGATCAGCTGCGGCGGGTACCAGAAGTGCGTCGCGATCACCCGCTCCCGATGCACGACGCCGTCGAGCACGTCGCTCGCGGGCGCGCCGCTCGACGTCGCGAGCACGGCGGGCGGCGGGCAGATCCGGTCGAGCTTGCCGAACAGCTCGACCTTCAGCGCCATGTCGTGCGTGACGGCTTCGATCACCAGGTCGGCGGCGGACGCGTCCGAGAGGTCGGTGCTCGGGCGGACGCGCGCGAGCGCCGCCCGCCCCTCCTCGGCCGAGACGAGGCTGTGGCGCTCGAAGTCGGCGAGGCTCGCGCGGATGTTGTCGAGCGCGCGGCCGAGGCTCTCGTCTGACCGGCCGATCATCACGACGTCCTTGCCGGCGACCGCGTACACCTGCGACACCCCGTGCCCGATGATCCCGTTGCCGATCACGGCAACGGTCCGCAGCCGCGCTGGAGTGGCCACCGTCAGAAGATCCCGGTGTACGGCTTCGCGACCACGGCCTGGTGGACGTAGTTGATGAAGCCGATCCAGTCGAACACCGGCAGCCCCGTCGCGGCCTGCACGGCGGCGGAGTACGGCGGCAGGTCGCTGCACTCGAGCAGGATCGCGCCGAGCTCCGGGTGCTCCGCCTGCACCTCGAGCGCCGCCTCGACCACCTCCTGCTCCACCGCCTCCACGTCGAGCGTGCCGCACTCGTCGAGCACCGTGCGCCGGAACTCCGTCTTGTCCTCGAGCCCGCGGAAGACGATGCGGGTCCGGTCGCCGATCCCGAGCGCGTCGAGCACGCGCTCGCTCAGCGACGCGCCGTTCGCGACGAGCGCGGCGACCTTCCGGCTGGGTCCGAGCATCGACAGGATGAACGGGACCTGCATCAGGCTCGAGAGGAAGACCGGCACCGGGAGCGCGTCGGCGACCTCGCGCTGGTACGCGCCGAAGTAGCCGCAGTCGCTCGTGATCGCCTTCGCGCCCTGCAGCACGAGCTCCTGCGCAGCGTCGAGGACGATCGGCAGCATCGCCGGGTCCTGCCGGACGATGATCGCGTCGAACGTCGCGCCCTCGACCTCGCGGTAGAGCACCGGGAAGTCGTACGTCGACGCGTTGCCGACGTCGCCGGGGATGAACGGCAGGAAGTACTCCAGGCAGACGATGCCGACCGAGTAGCCGTACGCGACCTGCCCCCGGCGTGCCCGGTAGACCTTCCCCTCGACTGTCCGGTCGACGATCGCCATCGTGACGGTGCGCGCAGTCTGCCTCAGCGTCCGCCCGTTTACCAGCGATACTCGGTGCCCGCGAGGTCGAGCTCGGGGCGGCGCCCCTGGATCAGGTCCGCGACCGCCCGGCTCGAGCCGCACGCCATCGTCCAGCCCATGTGGCCGTGGCCGGTGTTGAAGTAGAGGTTGGCGTACCGGCCGGTCCCGAGGACCGGGGGCCCGTCCGGCGTCATCGGCCGCAGGCACGCCCGTCGTTCGCCGCGCTCGTAGTCCGCCGCTTCCGGGAAGAGCTCGCGCGCGACGCGCAGGATACCGGCGAACGAGGTCTCGGGCGCCGTGCGGTCGTACCCGGCGAACTCCGCCGTGGAGGTCATGCGCAGCCGGTCCCCGAGCCGCGACCAGGCGACGAGCGGAGCCTCGTCGACGCCTCCGACGACCGGCGCGGGCCCGCCGGTGAGCGGGAACGTGATGCTGTAGCCCTTGGCGGGATAGATCGGAAGCTTCACCCCGATCGTGCGCGCGAGCGCGGTGCTCCCGACGCCGGCGGCGAGGACGTAGACGTCGGCGGTGAGCGTCTCCGCGTCCGTGACGGCGCCGGTGATCCGGTTCCCGTCGGCGCGCAGCGACGTCACGGGGGTGCCCGCGCGGATCGTCGCGCCGAGCCGCTCGCACGCCGCCGCGACCTTCTGCGTGAAGACCTGCGAGCTCCCGCTCCCGTCCGTGGGGCTGTAGACGGCGCCGGCGATCCGGGCCTGCATCGGCGCGAGCGCAGGCTCGAGCGCGGCGACCCCCGCGGCGTCGAGCACGTCGATCTCCTGTCCGTGCTCGGCCAGGAGCTCCATCTTCTTCGCGCCCAGGTCGAGCTCGTGCGGGTCCCGGTAGAGGTAGAGGATGCCGGAGTGACCGTCGAGGTAGTCGATTCCCTCCGCCTGCGCGAGCGCGTCGAGCTGCTGCTGGCTGTAGCGGCAGATGCGGAGCTTGACGAGCGTGTTGCGGACCGCGCGGTCGCTGGTGCACTCGCGCAGGAAGCGCAGGCCCCAGCCGAGGAGCTCGGGATCCAGTCGCAGCCGCACCTGGATCGCCGTCTGCTTGCCGAAGAGCGACCGGAGGAGCATCCCCGGCGCCCGAGGCGACGCCCACGCGAAGGAGTGGCCCGGCGCGATCAGGCCGGCGTTGCCCGCGGTCGCGTCGGTTCCGACCTCGGGCGCGCTCTCGACCAGCTCGACCTCGACGCCCTCCCGCGCGAGGTAGTACGCGGTCGTCACGCCCACGACGCCGCCGCCGACGACGAGCGCCCTCACCGCTTCCCGAGCTCCTCGCCGTAGCGGGAGTCGCGCCACGCGAGCGCCGCCTTCAGTCCCTGCGTCGACACGATGCGGTCGAACTCGCGCTGCTCGGGCGTGTCGGCCGCGTTGAGGATCGCGGACAGGTCGAGGTTCGCCAGCACCGCCGAGCGGAGCCCCATCGCCTCGTAGGCGCGCACGAGTGCCAGCTTCGTCAGCCGCAACACCGGCAGCGGCGTCGGCGCGATCCTCCGCACGAGGTCCTCCACCGTGCCCTCCAGCTCGTCCCCCGGCACGACGCGGTTCACGAGCCCGACGCGCTCCGCCTCGGCCGCGTCGATCGCGTCGCCGGTGAAAAGGAGCTCGTTCGTCTTCTTCTGGCCGAGCAGGAACGGCATCAGCAGCGTCACCGGGCCCGACCCGTAGCGGATCTCCGGCTCGCCGAAGCGCGCGTCGTCGGCCGCGACGATCAGATCGCACGCCATCGCGAGCTCGCAGCCGCCCGCGAGGCACCAGCCGCGCACCGCCGCGATCGTCGGCTTGGGGAGAGCCCACAGCTCGAGCGTGACGCCGACGTCGTCCGCGAGGACGTTGCGCCAGCGGTCGGCGCCCTCGATCTGCGAGGCCGCTTCCTCCGACAGGTCGTAGCCCGCCGAGAACGCGCGACCGGCGCCCGTGACGACGACCACCTTCACCTCGTCGTCCTCGGCGATCCGCACGAGCTCCTCGCGCAGCAGGCGGACGAGCTCGAAGCTGAGCGCGTTCAGCTTGTCCGGGCGGTTCAGCGTCAGCCACGCGGCCGGGCCGCGCTGCTCGCGGAGGACGAGCGGCTCGGTGCTCATCTCTTCTCCTTCCGCTCGACGACCACGAGCGCGTCCACGGGCGTCGCGCCGTTCGCGCCCAGGATCAGCGGGTTGACGTCGACCTCGGCGATGTCGGGATGGTCACGCATGAGCCGGCCGAGCGCCACCAGCGTCGCGGCGAGGTCCCTCCGCGCGGCGCCGCCGGCCGCCGCCGCGAGCGCGGGCGCCTCGTCCACGAGCTCGCGCGCCGCGTCGAGGTCGAGCGGCGCGAGCGCGACGGCGGCGAGGGACAGCGCCTCGACCGCGGCGCCGCCGAGACCGACCGTGAGCACCGGGCCGTAGTCGCGGTCGCGGACCGCGCCGCAGAACGCCTCCGTCCCCGCGGGCACCTGGCGCGCGACGAGCACGCGCCCGCCGAGCTCCGCCGCGCGCGCCTCGGCCTCCTCGGCCGACGCGACGCCGAGGACGACGCCGCCCTGCCGCGCCTTGTGCGCCGGGCCGTCGACCTTGACGACGACCGGGAACCCGAGCTCGGCCGCCGCGGCCGCCGCCTCCGGGGGCGACGACGCGCGCCGCCGCGGGGGAAACCCGAGCCCGTAGCGCTCGAGCGCGCCCGCGGACTCGTGCTCCGGCAGCGGCCCGTCGGCCGTGAGCAGGTCGGACAGGTCGACCGGCTCCTCCTCGTCGTCCGCGACCGGGAGCGGCCGCCGCGCGAGCGCGACGCGCGCGAGGGCGCGAACGGCCGCGCCGGAGCCGCGCAGGAGCGGCAGGTCGAGCATCCGCGCCAGCTCGGCGAGCTCGGGGCGGGGGTCGCACGTCTGCACCGTCGTGACCGCCGGGAACACGGCCGTGCCGTCGACTGCGTCGGCCAGCGCCTGCACGATCAGGCGCGCCCAGTCCTGCTCCCAGTCGCCCCGGAACTGGGAGTGGTCGACCTGCGCGACGAGGATGTCGAACGCGCCGGAACGAGCGAGCAGCTCGAGCGAGCGCGGGAACACGCGCTCCACGGCGTCGATGCCCCAGGCGTCGAGCGGGTTCCCGGGCGAGACGTAGTTCGGGAACTCGCCGCGCAGCGCCGCGGCGACGTCGCCGGGAAGCGGCGCGAACGAGAGCCCGGCCGCTTCCGCCGCGTCCGCGACCAGCGCCGCCTCGCCGCCCGACTCCGAAACGCCCGCGATCCGCGTCCCGTGCGGTCGCCGCCGGCACCCGAGCACCTCGAGCGTCTCGACGAGCTCGGGGAAGTCGGCCACCTCGATCACGCCGTGCCGCCGGAGGAGCGCCGAGAAGGCGCGGGCGGACCCGACGAGGGCTCCCGTGTGCGCGAGCGCCACCCGCGCGCCCGCCTGCGAGCGGCCGACCTTGAGGCAGACGACGGGCTTCCCGGCCTCGGCGAGCAGCTCGAGCGCGCGGGCCAGCGCGGCGGGGCGCCGCACCGTCTCGAGGAACAGTCCGACGGCGGCGGTCGCCTCGTCGTCCGCAAGCAGCGCGCAGTAGTCGGCGACATCGCGGACGATCTCGGCGCCGCTCGAGATCACGCAGCGGAACCCGATGCGCGGTCCCAGAGCGGTCAGCGCCTCGCCGATCGAGCCCGACTGCGTGACGACGGCGACGTGACCCGGCCGGAACGACTCCGGCAGCGAGCCGATCCAGCAGGAGGCGCCGCCGGGGACCGCGATGCCCATGCAGTTGGAACCGAGGACGGCGGCGCCGGCTTCGCGAGCGCGAGCTGCGACCGCCGCGGCGACGGGCGCTCCCTCGGTGCCGGCCTCGTTGCCGAGGCCGGGGAGCACGAACGCGCGGCAGCCGGTCTCGAGCGCCTCCTCGAACGCGGCTTCGACCCGGCGGTGGCCGACGGCGAGCAGCACCACGTCCGGCCGGCCCGGCAGGTCGCCGACCGAGGCGAAGCAGGGCAGCCCGAGCGCCTCCGAGCGCGTCGGGTTCACCGGCCACACGGAGGCGGCGCCGCGGCGGGCGTTCTCGGCGATCGCCGTGTGTGCGCCTCCGCGGTCGGAGGCGCCGACGATCGCGAGCGAGCGGGGCTCGAGGAACGGTCGCAGCCCCCCGCGCAGCGTCGCGAGCTCGTCCGACCAGGTCTCCGTGCCGGCCACTTCGCCCGATCGTACGCCGGGGCCGGAACCGGTGTCAGACGCTCCTGGTGTCCGACACCGGTTCGACGCACTTTCCACAGGACGGACTGCGAGCTAGCCTCTTCGCACATGCGTGTGCGCCCGGCCGGCGGTAGGTCACCGGTTTCCAACCCGGCGCGCGCGCTGCCCGCGTGACCGCGGGTACGGCGGTCGCGCCGGGCCCGAAGGCTCTCGGCCGGCCCTGGCGCTCGCGGCGGGTCGGGGTGATCGCGAGGCAGGTCGGGGGCGGGCTGCTGACGCTGTTCGTGATCTCGATCGTGACGTTCGGGCTGATGAGCGTGCGGACGCCCGACCAGATCGCCCGCGCGCGGTTCGGCAACCAGGTGACCCCGGCCCAGGTCCAGGCGTTTGCGCAGGAGTACGGGTTGGAGAAGCCCGTCTACCAGCGCTACGGCACCTGGCTCTGGCACTTCGTCCAGGGCGACATGGGCACGTCGTACGTCACGACGACGTCGGTCGCGTCGAACGTGATCCCGCGCTTCAAGCGGACGATCATCCTCTCGCTCGTCTCCCTTCTGGTCGCGCTGCCGCTGTCGGTCCTCGTCGGCGTCTTCCAGGCGCGGCGGATGGGGAGCCCCGCCGACCTCGCCTTGCTCGGGTTCTCGGTCGTCGTCGCCGCGCTGCCCGAGTTCGTGGTCGGGATCGCGCTGCTGTACGTCTTCGGCATCCGGCTCGGGTGGCTGCCCGTCGACTCGAGCTCTGCGCTCGTGTTCGCGTCGTCGTTCTCCGCCACGGCGAAGGCCTACGTCCTGCCGGCGGCCACCCTGGTGCTCGCGATGGTCCCGTACATCGCGCGGATCGCGCGCGGGTCCGTGCGCGAGGCGCTCGGGATGCCCTACACGCAGGCGGCGGTGCTGCGCGGGCTCCGGCGCGGGACGGTCGTCTGGGACCACGCGTTCCGGAACGCGGCTGTGCCGCTCGTGAACGCCGTCTCGATCAACATCGTCTACCTGCTCAGCAGCGTGATCGCGGTCGAGTGGGTGTTCGGGTTCCCCGGCCTCGGCCAGGGGCTCGTGCAGGCGACGCAGACCTCAGACGCCTTCAACGTCGAGGCGATCGCGCTGCTCTCCGGCGCCGTCTTCATCGCCGTCAGCATCCTCGCCGACATCGCCGTGGCGTACCTCAATCCGCGGCTGAAGGCGGCGTCGCTCGAATGACCACGGCGTCCGAGGCGGTCGCGCTCCAGCTCGAAGCGGTCGACGACGAGGGTCGCCCGCCGTCGGCGCGCCGCGCGGTCCTCGCCTCGTGGGAGGGCCGCATCGGGCTCGTCCTGGGCCTCCTCGTCGTGCTGGTGATCGCCTTCGGCCGCTTCTTCACCCCGTACCCGCCCAACGAGCCGAACGTCGGCCCGCCGACGAGCCTCCCGAGCGGCTCCCACCTGCTCGGCACCGACGACCTCAGCCGCGACATCCTCAGCCGCGTTCTCGTCGGCGGAACGGTGATCATCATCGTCCCGCTGATCGCCGTGTCGCTCGCGTGGCTGATCGGCGGCACCCTCGGCATGCTCGCCGCCTACCGCGGCGGCCGAACGGACGCGCTGATCACCCGCGTCTACGACCTGCTCATGTCGCTGCCGCCGCTGCTGATCGTGCTCGTCGCGATCGCCGCGCTCGGCACGTCGTCGGTCGTGCTCGTCCTGACCATCATGTTCGTCTACCTGCCGCGCATGGGACGGCTCGTGCGCGGCGCGACGCAGGGCGTGATCACGAGCGAGTACGTCGCCGCCGCACAGGCGCGCGGCGAGCGGACGGCGACGATCCTCTTCCGCGAGATCCTGCCGAACATCATGGCGCCGACGACCGCCGACTTCGCCCTGCGCATCACGTACGCGGTCATCTTCGTCGCGACGCTCAACTTCCTCGGTCTCGGCGTGCAGCCGCCCCGGGCGGACTGGGGTGTGATGGTGGCGCAGGGCAGGGGCTACATCACGCTGAACCCGTGGGCGACGCTCGCGCCGGCGGCGATGATCGCGCTCCTGTCGATCGCGCTCAACCTGATCGCGGACGCGCTCACGCAGCACGTCACGCGCGGCCGGCAGGAGATCGTGCAGCTGTGAGGTCCGACACGGTTCTCGAGGTCAGCGACCTCGCCGTCGGCTACCTGAGGCACGACGGCTCGACGAACCAGGTCGTCAGCGGCGTCTCGTTCAGGCTCGAGCGCGGGGCCATCCTCGGGCTGGCAGGCGAGTCGGGCTGCGGGAAGTCGACGTCCGCGCTGGCCGCGATCGGCTACAGGCCGCTCGGGAGCCGGATCATTGGCGGGCGCTCGCTGCTCGGGGACCTCGATCTCCTCGCGCTCCCGAGCTCGAAGCTGCGCGACATCTGGGGGAGCAGGATCGCGTACGTCGCGCAGAGCGCGGCCCTCGCGCTGAACCCCGCCCTGACGGTCGGCCATCAGCTCGCCCAGCCGCTCGCGATCCACCTCGGGCTGCGCGGCGCGAAGTCGCGGGCCCGCCAGCTCGAGCTGCTCGAGGCGATGGGCCTCCCCGACCCGCCGCGCGCGCTCAGGCGGTACCCGTTCCAGTTCAGCGGCGGCCAGCAGCAGCGGATCGCGCTCGCCCTCGCGCTCTCCTGCAAGCCGGACGTGCTCGTCCTCGACGAGCCGACGACGGGCCTCGACGTGACGACGCAAGCGCGGATCACGGAGCTGCTGCGGGCGATCGTGCGAGAGCTCGGCGTCGGCTGCCTGTACGTCAGCCACGACCTCTCGCTGCTCGGAACGCTCGCAGACCGGCTCGCGGTCATGTACGCCGGCGAGATCGTCGAGTCCGGGCCCGCGCTCTCTGTCGCGACGAACCAGCGCCATCCGTACACGCAGGCCCTGCTGGCCGCGGTGCCGAGCATCCGCCGGCCGCGCGTCCTCGTCGGGATCCCGGGGCGCCCGCCCGTGAGCGTGGTCCACGACTCGTGCGCCTACGTGCCGCGCTGCCCCTACGCGCAGCCCGCGTGCGTCGAGGCGCACCCCGAGCTGCGCGACCCCGGCGACGGGCACCTCGCCCGCTGCGTGCGCCTCGAGGAGGTCGAGAGGCAGCCGTCGCCGGGTCACGAGCTCGCGCGCGCGCACCGCAAGCCCGACGTGCTGCTCTCGGTCCACGACGTGCACTGCGCGTACGGACGCAACGAGGTCGTCAAGGGAGTGAGCCTGGACGTCCGCCGCGCGGAGCGCGTCGGCATCGTCGGCGAGAGCGGCAGCGGCAAGTCGACGCTGCTGCGGGCGATCGCCGGGCTGCACCGCCCGAGCGCCGGCTCGATCTGCCTGCGCGGAGCGGAGCTGGCGCCGGTTGCCGTCAAGCGGCCGCGCTCGGTGCGGCGGGAGATCCAGCTCGTGTTCCAGAACCCCGACTCGTCGCTGAACCCGCGGCACACGATCTTCGACATCGTCGTGCGACCGATCCGGCTGTTCCGCGACGACGTCCCGCGCGCGGGCGAGCGCGCGGTCGTGCAGGAGCTGCTCGACTCGGTGAAGCTGCCGACCGGGCTGCTCTACCGGTATCCGGCCGAGCTGTCGGGCGGGCAGCGCCAGCGCGTCGCGCTCGCCCGCGCGTTCGCGGCCCAGCCGACGGTGCTCCTCTGCGACGAGGTGACGTCGGCGCTCGACGTCTCCGTCCAGGCGACGATCCTGGAGCTGATCGCCGAGCTGTCGGAGCAGACGGAGACGGCGGTGATCTGGGTGAGCCACGACCTCGCGGTCGTGCGGACGATCGCCGACCGCGCGCTCGTGATGCGGGAAGGCGAGGTCTGCGAGGAGGGAACGACCGACGAGCTGTTCGCCGCCGCGAAGCACGCGTACACGCAGCAACTCCTCGCCGCGATCCCCGAGCTGCAGCCGCCGGCGGCGGTCGCGGAGCTCTAGTGCGGCCTCTCGTAACGTCGCACCGGGTACCGCGGCGGACGCAGGAGCCGAACTTGGTGTCTGACACCGATGGTTTCAGACACCTTCAGAGGCCGCACTAGCCGTGGCCCGCGACCCGCGCTTCGACATCCTCTTCGAGCCGGTTCGGATCGGGCCGAAGGTGCTCCGCAACCGCTTCTACCAGGTGCCGCACTGCACGGGCTTCGGCACCGACAAACCAGGCGCGCAGGCGCGCTTCCGGGCGACGAAGGCGGAGGGCGGCTGGGCCGCGATCTGCACGGAGCTCTGCTCGATCCATCCGGAGACCGATCGCGCGCCGCGCCCGGTCGTGCGGCTGTGGGACGACGACGACGTACGCAACCTCGCGCTGACGTGCGAGGAGGCGCACGAGCACGGCGCGCTCGCCGGCATCGAGCTGTGGCACGGCGGGCCGACCTCGGAGGGCTCCGCGAGCCGCGAGATCCCGGGCGCGCCGAGCCAGATCCCGTCGGACCTGAACACGCTCAGCTACCCGCGCGAGCTCGACCGCGCCGGCATCCGCGAGCTCGAGCGCATGTACGCCGACGCCGCGCGACGGGCCGAGGCGGCCGGCTTCGACATCGTCTACGTCTACGGCGCGCACAGCTTCCTGCCGCTCCAGTTCCTGTCGAGCTTCTACAACAAGCGAACCGACGAGTACGGCGGCCCGCTGGAGAACCGGGCGCGCTTCTGGCTCGAGACGCTGGAGCTCGTCCGCGAGGCGGTCGGCGACAGCTGCGCGATCGCCGTCCGGCTCGCCGTCGACGCGCGCGGCCCGCACGGCGTCCGGCTCGAAGAGGGGCTGGAGTTCGTCCGGCTCGCCGACCACCTCGTCGACCTGTGGGACGTGAACATCGGCTCGATCACCGACCGCTCGGCGGACATCGCCCCGTCGCGCTGCGACGACCAGGCGTGGCAGCTGCCGTGGACGGGCCGGGTGCGCGAGGCGACGGCGAAGCCGATCGTCGGCGTCGGCCGCCTCACCGACCCGTTCCGGATGGTCGAGATCGTCGAGAGCGGGGTCTGGGACCTGATCGGGGCAGCCCGGCCTTCGATCTCAGACCCCTTCCTGCCGGTGAAGATCGAGGAGGGGCGCCTCGACGACATCCGCGAGTGCATCGGCTGCAACGTGTGCCTCGCACGTGCCCTCGACCACCACCAGATCGCGCGCACCCAGAACGCGACCGCCGGCGAGGAGTACCGGCGCGGCTGGCACCCGGAGCGGTTCGACCGCGCGGCGAACGCCGACAGCGACGTGCTCGTCGTCGGTGCCGGGCCGGCCGGGCTCGAGTGCGCGCTCGTCCTCGCGAAGCGCGGCCTGCGCCGCGTGCACCTCGTGGACGCGGCCGCCGAGCCGGGCGGGAGCCTGCGCTGGATCACTCAGCTCCCGGGGCTCGGGCTGTGGCGGCGCGTCGTCGACTACCGCACGCACCAGCTCGAGAAGCTGGCGAACGCCGAGCTCGTTCCGCACACGCGGCTCGATGCGGACGCCGTGCGGGAGTACGGCGCCGAGATCGTCGTCGTCGCCACCGGCGCGCGCTGGGCGGCGGACGGGTTGAACCCGCTCACCCACGACACCATTCCGGGCGCCGACCGGCCGCACGTGCTGACGCCCGAGCGCGTCGTCGCCGGCGAGGAGCCGGCCGGGACGCGCGTGCTCGTCTACGACTGCGAGGGGTACTTCGTCGGCGTCGGCGTGGCGGAGCTCCTCGCCGCACGCGGGCACAGCGTGCTCTACGCGACGCCGCTCGCGCTCGTCGGCCCGTTCCTCGACCACACGGAGGAGGGCATCCCCGTGCGGCAGCGGCTCGCCGACCTCGAGGTGACGACCGCAGTCGAGACCGAGCTCGTCTCGATCGGCGCCGACGCGTGCAGCCTGCGCAGCTTCGGCCGCGAGCGGGAGGTCGAGGCGGACGCGGTCGTGCTCGTCACCGCGCGCGTCTCCGACGACGCGCTCTTCCGCGCGCTCCGGGACGACTGCGGGCCGGTCGACGCGGTGTACGCGATCGGCGACTGCGTCGCACCGAGGCTGATCGCCGACTGCGTCTTCGACGGACACCGCCTCGCGCGCGAGATCGACACCGCCGACCCGCGGCGTCCGCTGCCCTACCTCCGGGAGCGGCGCCTGCTCGCCGACGCCCCCGCGCCGCTGCCGGCGTCGCGTTGACGCGCCGGTAGCCCAGGAATATCGTCAAGTTCCCCCAGATTTCCGCGAGGAGGGATACATGGCCACGGAGGACAAGCGGGCCCTGACGAGGGAGCAGTTCCTGCGCGGGACCGCAGGGCTCGCAGCGGCAGGGACCGGGATCGGGCTGATCGTCCCGAGCGCCTCGGCTCGAAGCGAGGTGAAGAAGGGCGGCACGCTCAAGTTCGTCTACACGGACACGTCGGCGGCCGAGACGACCGACCCGACTGTGCAGACGGGAATCGCCGTCTCGCAGCCGGCGCTCAACAACACCTACGACCGGCTCACCTACATCGTCCCCGGCACGTGGCAGGTCACGCCGCGGCTCGCCGTGAGCTGGCACGCATCGGCCGACGGCAAGACGTGGACGTTCAATCTCCGCAAGGGCGTCAAGTTCCACGACGGCAGGCCGTTCACGTCGCACGACGTCGCGTGGAGCTTCCGGCACATCCTCGACAAGAAGAACGGCTCCTCCGCGTACGCCGAGCTGAGCGCGGAGCTCGACCCGTCGGGAATCAAGACGCCGGACGACCACACGGTCGTCTTCCACCTGAAGAAGCCGGACGCGCAGTTCCCGATCTTCTGCGGCACGTACCAGACCGGGATCTACCCGAGCGGCGTCGACCCGAAGAAGAACCCGATCGGGACCGGGCCGTTCATGATCAAGTCGTGGCACCCGACGCTCGGGTGGCAGATCGTCCGCAACCCGCACTACTGGGTCCCGGGGCTGCCGTACCTGGACGCGGTGCAGGCGGTCTACATCTCGGACCCGACGACGAAGGTGCAGGCGGTCACGAGCGGCGACGCAGACATCAGCGACCGCATCCCGCTCACGATGGTCAGCTCGCTGCAGAAGAACAAGGCGCTCAAGCTCTTCACGCTGCCCGGCGCCGTGTTCATCGACTACTCGACCGACCACACGCAGGCTCCGTGGACCGACGTCCGCGTCCAGCAGGCGTTCAAGATCGCCGTCGACCGCAAGGCGCTCATGCAGGCGGCGATCCAGGGCCACGGCATCCTCACGGGCGACGTCCCGGAGCTGCCGAGCGACCCGTTCTACCCGCCGAAGCGCGGCATCCCGAAGCAGAACATCCAGCAGGCGAAGCAGCTCCTGTCCGCCGCCGGGCATTCGCAGGGGATCCAGTTCACGCTCACGACCGCGAACACGTACCCCGGGACGGTCGAGATGGTGACGGCGCTCAAGTCGATCGTCGCGCCTGCGGGGATCGACATCAACATCAACCAGGTCCCGACCGACACGTTCTGGAGCAACAACTGGCTCCACGACCCGGCGTTCACGTCGTACTGGAACCACCGTCCGCCGAAGGAGGTCCTGAACCTGCTCTACCGGTCGGGCGCGGTGTGGAACGAAGGCAAGTTCGAGAGCCCGGCACTCGACAAGCTGATCGACGCCGGCGCGGCGACCGTGAACGCCGCGAAGCAGCGGGCCATCTTCCGGCAGGCCCTGTACATGGTCGCGACGCAGTCGGGCGTGGGTATCTCGTTCCACGTCAACGGCACGCACGTCGCGAAGAAGCGGGTCAACGGCGTCGTCGTCGACCCGCAGATCATGCTGATCCTCGACAAGGCCTGGATCGGCTGACGCTGCCGGACCCTCGGGAACCGAGTTCGCCAATGGCGAGCTCGGTTCCGGGGTTCAGCGCAGCAAAGCCCAGACCTCGTCGAAGCGTCCGGCGCGCAGGTCGTCGTCGCGGATGCAGACGAAGAGGCGCTCGCCGCCCTCCCCGAGGCGGATCGTCTCGTCGGCGGTCACCTGGAGCAGGAGCCGCCACCGGCGCGCGCCGGCCTCGTGCTCGTCGCGCAGCTCGTAGTAGCGCATCACGTCGGCTGCGTCGATCCCGGACGACGCGAGCTGGCAGTCGAGCTCGACCTCGCGGCCGTTCTCGTCCTGGTAGCCCAGCAGGCGGTGCAGGGCGATCGGCCCGCCGCCGGCGTCCTCCAGCTCGACCCCCTGCTCCTGCGCGAGCAGCGCGCGCAGCTCGTCCCACGCGTCGGCCTCGTCGGGCTCGAGCGCGAGCGGCTCCGCGAGGTACGACCACGCGCTCGGGAGCTGGAGCTCCCGCGTCGGCTCGACCGCCACCTCGCGAAGCTGCGGGCTGCGCGCGTCGTGGACGAGCTCGACCCCCGGCGGCACGAAGACGGCGCGGCTGCTGCCGGCGTGCTCCGGCGCGAGGCCGGAGATGGTCGCGGCGAGCTCCGCGAACACGAGCAGGAGGCCCTCTCTCGGCAGCGTTCCGGCGACCCCGGCGGCCGCCACCTCCGCGAGGTCGATCTGGGCGACGAACGCGAGCTCGCGGCCATACCACGTCGGCCATTCGAAGCCCGCCGGGACGAGCGGCGTGCCGCCCAGGCGCGACTGGCCCGGCACGGCCGCCGGGGTGAGGCGGACACCCGCGCGCGCCGTTCGCCGGACGTCGTCGACGCGGTGCTCGAGGCCGGCCGTGCGCGCGAGCTCGACCAGCCTCGCCTCGTCGACGAGAGCGGTCGCCGGCCCGGCGGCGCGCGGAGGCTCCGGCCGCCACGGGTCCGGTTCCGGATCGTTCAGCGACTCCAGCGCCGCGTTCAGGCTCGCCCGCGCGTTCAGCACCTCGCGCAACATCTCCTTGAAGAACCCGCCGCGGTCCGGCATGCAGGGAGGCTAGCGAGCGGCCCGCCGCGGTAGGCTCGGCGCCCCAACCGACCAGCGAGGTGAGAGCAATGACCGAGAGGCAAGCCGTTCGCACCGAGGACGCGCCCGCTCCGTTCCAGGGGGCGCCGTACTCGCAGGCGATCGCCGCCGGGCAGTTCGTGTTCGTCTCGGGCCAGGTGGGCGTCCGCGCCGGCGAGTCGCAGCCGGTGAGCGCGAGCGTGGCGGAGCAGACCGAGCAGGCGCTCGCCAACCTGGGCGCGATCCTGGCCGCCGCCGGCAGCGGTCTCGACCGCATCGTGAAGACGACCGTCTACCTGTCGAGCCTCGCCGACTTCGCGGAGATGAACGAGGCCTACCGGCGGCAGATCCCGGACCCGCCGCCTGCGCGTGCCACGGTCGGCGCGGAGCTGCCGGGCGAGTTCCGGGTCGAGATCGAGGCGGTCGCCCTCATCTGACGTTCTGCGGGGCGCCGCGGGCGAACGCGAGCAGGTTCTCGAGCGAGATCCGGAGCAGCTCCCGCGACGCCTCGGCGGTGTGGAACGCGACGTGGGGCGTGACGACGACGCGCGGCGCCGACAGGAGCGGATGGTCCGGCGGCGGCGGCTCCGCGGCCAGCACGTCGAGCCCCGCGCCGCCGACCGCGCCGGCCTCGAGCAGCTCGGCCAGCGCCTGCTCGTCGACCAGCGTCCCGCGGGCCGTGTTGACGACGATCGCGCCGCGCGGGAGCAGGCCGAGCAGGCGCCGGTCGACGATCCCCTCCGTCTCTGGCGTCGCGGCGAGGTGGAGCGAGACGACGTCCGAGCTCGCGAACAGGTCGTCGAGCTCGACGAGCGGCACGCCGAGCTCGCGCTCGCGCTCCGCCGTCCGCCGGCGCGTCCAGCACGTGACCGTCATCCCGAGCGCCCGCCCGAGCTCGATCATCCGCATGCCCGTCGGCCCGGCGCCGACGACGCCGAGGCGCCGGCCGCGGAGCTCCACGCCCTCGTCCTGCGCCCACGAGCCCCCGCGGACCGCGCGGTCGCGCTCGACGACGCGCCGCGCGACGGCGAACAGCAGCGCGACGGCGTGCTCCGCGACCGCGTTCGCGCCGTACTGCGGCACGTTCGTGAGGGTGACGCCGGCCGCGCGCGCCTCGTCGACCTCGACGTAGCTCTCGATGCCGGTCCCGACGAAGCTGATCACGCGCAGCTTCGGGCTCGCGGGGATCACGCCGGGAGGAAGCCGCCACAGCAGGAGCACTCCCTCGGCTTCGCGCAGACGGTCGATCCACCCCTGCGTGGTGTCGGGCGCCTCGTCGTGCCACACGAGCCCGTGGCCCTCCGCCTCGAGCCGCCCGAGCAGCGCCGGGTCGAGCAGCGGCCGGTACTGCGGCTCGCCGTCGGGGCAGACGAAGCGCACGGCGCTCAGGCAGCCGCGGGTGCGGTCACGCGCGCACGCGCCGCGGCCGCCGCCTCGGCCGCGGTGAGCGCGGCCGACTCCATGTGCGTCCACTCGCCGACGTAGTCGCCGGCGAAGAAGATCGTCCCGTCCACGCCGCGCTCGAGCGCCGCCTGGACGCGCGACCTGCCGGGCGCGGCAAACGGGATCGCACGCTCCCACCGCTGCACGATCACCTCGCGCACGACGCCGCGCGCCTCGGGGTAGAGACGGTAGAGATCGTCGGCGAACACGTTCTCGATCTCCGTGTCGCTCTGGTCGAAGAGGCGGCGCGCGCGGCCGGCGCCGGCGTACACCATCAGCGCGCCGCCCGGCTCCCGCGGCCGCGACGGGTCCCGCAGCGCGTTCGCGTGGTTGAACAGCATGTTGAACGACGACTCGACCGTCAGGACGGAGTAGACGTCGTCCCACGGCATCGGCGCGGTCTCGCCCGTGAAGATGCCGCCGACGACGAACGGTCCGTAGGTGACGGCGTCCAGCGCCGCGGCCGTCTCCTCCGGAAGGTCGGCGACGAGGCTCCGCGCGAGCGGCGCGGACACAGTCACGACGGCGCAGCGCGCCTCGACCTCCATTTCGCCGCCGAGGTGACGGTACGCGACCCGCACGCGGTCGCCTTCGCGTGAGATGCGTGTGACGCGGGCTGCCGTCAGGACGCGGTCGCCGAGCCGGCGCGCCAGCTCCTGCGGCAGCGACGACGGGCCGCTGCGGAGGTTGTAGCCCAGCACGACCCCCTCGTCCGCCCACACGTGCGCGAAGAGGCCGATCATGCAGCCGGCCGCGACCTCGTCGGGCTCGGCGGTCAGCCGGTTCGCGGTGGCTCGGAAGATCGCGTCGACCTGCGGATGGACGGCGCCGACGTACTCCGCCCACGTGAGGTCGTCGACGAACCCGAGCAGCCGCGCGCGCACGTCGGAGGCCGTCTCTCCCGGCCGCCGGCGCGTGGCCGCGTTGTAGCGCGCGGCGTCTCTCCTGATGCGGAGACCGGAGCGCGCCATGGAGACGCGGGCGGCAGGGCTGAGCGGGAGGCGGAACGGAAACGTCTCCGCACGGCCGCCCGCGACGACCTTGCCGCGCTGCGCGATGCCGAGCAGGCTGCCGCGGATCCGCGCCGGCTGCAGCTCGAGCTCGTGGAGCAGCTCCCAGAGGTACGAGCCCTCGCCGGGGAACATGTGGGCGCCCACGCTCACCCAGTGCGCGCCGCGCTCGAACGACTTGATGCGGCCGCCGACACGGTCTTCCGCCTCGAGCACCAGCGTGTCGAGGTCGCGCAGCTCCCACGCGGCCGTCAGCCCGGCGATGCCCGCACCGACGACCACGACGTCCTTCACGCCGAGGTCGGCTGCCCCTTCTTGAGCGGAACGAGCCCCGACGGCGCGAGGTCCGCCAGCAGGAGCGTGAGCCGGTCCGCGTGCCGCCCCCGGTCCTCGGCGGCCTCCTTGCGCTCGACCGCGTTGCGCACCACCCGGCCGCCGAGGTAGCGGAAGGGCTCGGGCGGGAACCGCGCTCCGGCCGGGTCGCGGACGAGGCCGGCGCGCGACCACTCGTCGTCGAGGCCGAGCGCGAGCGACGCGAGGATCTTCCCGCCGAGGAAGGTCGGCCCGACGCCGTTGCCGGAATAGCCGACGCCGTAGACGATGTCCTCGCGCCCGCCGAGCCGCGAGAAGAACGGCAGCCCGACCTGCGTCCGGTCGATCGGGCCCATCCAGTCGTGCGTCACGGGCACGTCCCGCAGCGAGGGATAGAGCCCGTACATGCTCGCCGCGACGGCGTCGGCGCGAGGCGAGGGGCCGTCGAAGCTCGTGCCGACGTTGCCGCCGTACGCGAGCTTGCCGCCGCCGCGGCCGAAGACGAGCCTGCCGTCGAGCGTCAGCCGGTAGTAGTTGACGAGCATCCTCGAGTCGGAGATGCACATGCCGTTCGTCCAGCCGATCTCCGCGAGCCGCTCGGGCGCGGGCGCCGTCGCCACGATGTCGCTGGCGATCACGACGAGCGCGCGGCGCAGCTCGGGCAGGGAGGCCGCCCACGCGTTGAGGGCGACCACGACCTTCGTCGCCGTCACCGTGCCGCGGTCGGTCACGACCCGCGGCGGCCTCGTCCGCTCGAGCTTCGTCATCCGCGTGCCCTCGAAGATCCGGACGCCGTGGTCGAGCGCCACGCGGCGCAGGCCGCGCGCGAGCAGCGCGGGCTGAACGGTGGCCGCGGTCGGCTCGAAGACGCCGCCGAGGTGCGTGCGCTCGCCCGCGCGGGCGGCGACCTCGTCCGGCTCGAGGCGCTCGAACGGCGTCTCGCCCGAGTCGGCGATCGTCGCGATCGTCTCGTCCCAGGCGCCGAGCTGAGCCTCGCTGGTCGCGGCCCAGAGCCACCCGTCGCGGCGGTAGTGGGCGTCGATCCCGTGCTCCGCGCAGAAGGCGCCGATGCCGTCGACCGCGTCGGCGGAGGCGCGGGCGAGCCGCACGGCCTCTTCGCCGCCTGTCACCTTCTTGAGGGTTCCGAACTTCGCCCACCACGTCAGCACGAACCCGCCGTTGCGTCCGCTGGCGCCGCCGCCGCAGACGTCGGCCTCGACCAGCACGACGTCGAGCGCCGGATCGCGCTCCTTCAGCCGGATCGCGGTCCAGAGGCCGGTGAACCCCCCGCCGACGATGCAGACGTCGGCCCGCTCGTCGCCTTCCAGCTGTGGGGCGGCGGCGTCTCCGGCGAGCGCCTCCTCGAGCCACAGGCTTCGCACAGCGCCGACTGTAGAGCATGGGCGATTGCGCGAGAATGGCGGACGTGTCGGCGTCGCTGTACGAACGCGCCCTGGCGCGGCTGCCGGGCGGCAGCACGCGCGCGACGATCTTCACGCCTCCGGCTCCACCGTACGCCGTTCGCGGGGCGGGCTGCCTGCTCGTCGACGCGGACGGCCACGAGGTGATCGACCTGCAGGGAAACCAGACGGCGCTCGTGCACGGCCACGCGCACCCGGAGATCGTGGCCGCGGTTGCGGAGGCTGCGGCGAACGGCTCGAGCGTCGGCCTGCCGACCCCGGCGGAGATCGAGCTCGCGGCGCGGCTCGTCGAGCGCATCCCGTGCGTCGAGCGCGTCCGCTTCGCGAACTCCGGGACCGAGGCGGTGATGCACGCGCTGCGCGTGGCTCGCGCCTTCACCGGCCGCTCGAAGATCCTGCGGTTCGAGGGCGCGTACCACGGCACCTACGACGACGTGCTCGCGGACCCGGCGCGCGGCGTCCCACCCGGCGTGCGGGACTGGGTGGTGACGGTGCCGTTCGGCGACGAGGCAGCGTTCTGCAGCGCGATCGCCGAGCACGGACCGGAGCTCGCGTGCGTGCTCGTCGACCTGATGCCGAATCGCCTCGGGCTCGTTCCGGCCGCGCCGGCGTTCGTGGAGCTGCTCCGCTCGGAGACGGAGGCTCGCGGCGTGCTGCTCGTCGTCGACGAGGTGATCACGTTCCGGCTGGCGACGGGCGGGTTGCACACCGGCTACGGGCTCGAGCCGGACCTCGTCGTGCTCGGCAAGGTGATCGGCGGCGGCCTGCCGGTCGGCGCCTACGGCGGCCGCGAGGACGTGATGGCGGTCGCCGACCCGCGCTCCGAAGACGGGCTGCAGATCGGCGGCACCTTCACCGGCAACCCGACGACGATGCGGGCGGGCACCGTCGCTCTCGACCTGCTCGACGCCGCGGCGATCGAGCGGATCAACGGCCTCGGCGACCGGCTGCGCGCCGAGCTGCAGCGGCTCGGCCTCCGGGTGACGGGCCGCGGCTCGCTGCTGCGCGTCGAGGGGCCGGACCCGCTCGAGCTCTGGTGGCGCCTCTACCGGGCCGGCGTCCTGATCGCGCGCGGCGGGCTCGCCGCGGTCTCGACCCCGATGGACGAGCAGACGGTCGACACCATCGTCGAGCGGTTCGCCGCGGCGCTCGCATGAGCTCGTCGACGCCGCGGGTCGCCGTCGTCGGCGCGGGCGCGCTCGGGCTCTGCACCGCGTACCACCTGACCGAGCTCGGGGTCCCGTCGGTGACGGTCCTCGACCGCGGCCAGGTCGCCGGCGCCTCCTCGGGGCTCTCGGTGGGCATCATCGAGACGCAGTACCTCGACCCGCTCGCGATCGAGATCCGGGTCCGGAGCATGGAGCTCTTCCGCCGGCTCGAGAAGGAGCACGGCCTCGCGATCACGCGCAACGGGTACCTCCGCCTCGCGCACGACGACGACGACCTCGACGCCTTCGCCGCGAGCGTCCGGATCCAGCGCGAGCTGGGGGTCGGCGACGCCGTCGTGCTCGACCGCGACGGTCTCGCGCGTGCCGTCCCCGACCTCGAGTGCGCGGATCTCGCCGGCGGCCTGTACGGGCCGAGCGACGGGTACGTCGACGGCCACTCGTACTGCAGCCTCCTCGCCGACCTCGTGCGCGGGCGCGGCGGCCAGGTCCTGACGTCGGCGCCGCTGCTCGAGGCGCACGCCGCGCCGGGCGGCGGCCACCGGCTCGTGACGTCGCAGGGCGCGATCGATTGCGACGTCGTCGTCAACGCGGCGGGCGCGTGGGCGGGCCGGGTCGGCGCCCTGCTCGAAGCGCCTGCCGAGGTGCTCCCGCAGCGCCACCAGGCGCTCATCGCCCACCTGCCACGCGCGCTCGACTACGTCATGCCGTCGGTGATGGACTACATCCCGTCCTCCGGCGAGCTCGGGCTCTACTTCCGGCACGAGAGCGCGACGACCCTGATCGCAGGCCTGCACACCGAGGAGCGGCTGCACGACATCGTCGACCCCGACGACTACGGCCGGGGCGCCGAGCACGAGTTCATGGAGGAGGTCGCCCGCCGGCTCGCGCATCGGCTGCCGGCGCTCGCCGGAGCACGGCTGGGAGGTCTGTGGGCCGGGCTCTACCCGCTCGGCCCCGACGGCGTGCCGATCGTCGGCCCGTACCCCGACCGGCCGACGGTCGTGGCGGTCGTCGGCGCGGGCGGCTCGGGGCTGCAGTCGTCGCCCGCGCTCGGCCTCACCGCCGCCGAGTGGATCGTCCACGGCGGGCCGAGGACGATCCCCGCCGCCGCGGCGCTCGCTCCTCGCTGGCGGCGCGACGGCGGGTAAGCGACAATCCCGGCGCGACTGCTCGAACCACCCGCCCGACGAAAGGACGCCCATGACCGCAACCGTCGACGCAACCGCCTGGGAGACGCGCGCCGAGCAACTGACGTTCTCGGGAGACGCGCTGATCGCGAACGAGCTCGTGCCGGCCCGCTCGGGCGAGGTCTTCGAGAAGCGAAGCCCCGTCGACGGCCGCACCCTGGCGCAGGTCGCGTCGTGCGACACCGAGGACGTGGACGAGGCGGTGCGGGCGGCGCGCAAGGCGTTCGACGACGGCGCCTGGAGCCGCATCGCGCCGCGCGAGCGGAAGCGCATCCTGCTCGACTTCGCCTCGCGGATCCTCGACGCGAAGGACGAGCTGGCGCTGCTCGTGACGCTCGAGATGGGGAAGCCGATCGGCGACGCGCAGGGAGAGGTGGACGCCGTCGCGCAGTGCATCTCGTACTACGCCGAGGCGCTCGACAAGCTGTTCGGCGAGATCGGCCCGACGGCGCCGGACTCGCTGACGCTGGTCACGAAGGAGCCGGCGGGCGTCGTCGGTGCGGTGACCCCGTGGAACTACCCGCTGCTGATGCCCGCCTGGAAGCTCGGGCCTGCGCTCGGCGCCGGCAACTCCGTGGTGCTGAAGCCGGCCGAGCAGACGCCGCTGTCGGCCATCCGCCTCGGTCAGATCGCAGCCGAGGCGGGCCTCCCGCCCGGCGTCCTGAACGTCGTGCCGGGCTTCGGCGAGACCGCCGGCCAGGCCATCGGACGCCACATGGACGTCGACGTGGTCGGCTTCACCGGCTCCGGCGAGGTCGGGAAGCTCTTCCTCCGCTACGCAGGCGAGTCGAACATGAAAGCCGTCTGGCTGGAGTGCGGCGGGAAGTCGCCGAACGTCGTGCTCGCCGACGCGCCCGACCTCGACGACGCCGCCGCCCAGATCGCGGCCGGGATCTTCGGCAACTCCGGCCAGGTGTGCAACGCCGGGTCGCGGCTGATCGTCGACCGCTCGATCGGCGACGACCTGCTCGACCGGCTGCTCGCCGCGACCGAGCCGTGGCAGCCGGGGAACCCCTTCGAGCCGGACACGCGCATGGGCGCGATCGTCGACGAGACGCAGCTCGAGCGGGTCCTCTCGTACATCGACGCCGGCCGCGGCGAGGGGGCACGCCTGGCGACGGGCGGCAACCGGGCGCTGGCGGACTCGGGCGGCTACTACGTCGAGCCGACGATCTTCACCGACGCGACGAACAGGATGAAGATCGCGCAGGAGGAGATCTTCGGGCCGGTCCTCACCGTGATCCCCGTCGACGACCCCGACGCGGCCGTCGCGGCGGCGAACGACACGACCTACGGCCTCGCGGCCGCCGTCTGGACGCGCGACATCAGCCGCGCGCACCGGATCGCGCGGGCGCTGCGCGCAGGGAACGTCTACGTCAACACGTACGACCGCGGCGACATCTCGCTGCCGTTCGCGACCTTCAAGCAGTCGGGCATCGGCATCGACAAGTCCATCCACGCGATCGACAAGTACGTCCGGATCAAGACGACGTGGATCAGCATCTGATCGGCTGACGCGGTCGGGCTCGGCCGCGGGTCAGTGGCTGAGCCTGATCTGCGAGCCGATCTGGTCCCAGAGGACGATCTTCCCGTGCTCGACCACGATCACGGCGATCGCCTCGGCGCCGGCCGGGTCGCGGCAGCTCCGGTTCCTGCCCGCGTGGAGGCTGAACGTCGCCTCGACCGCGCTGCCGTTCTGCTTCAGGGACGTGATCTTGCCGGTGCAGGGCAGGCGCGCGTTCCACGCCACCGCCTGCCGCTCCGTCTGCAGGCGCAGGAGCGAGTCGCCCTGGACGATCGCGGCGTTCGGCGCGAACAGCGAGGCGGCGCGGACGTTGTCGTAGGCGCCGAGCGCCGCCGACCAGTCGCGGACGACGTCCGTGGGGCTTCGTGTCGAGCCGCCGCACGCGGAGCACGCCACGAGCAGCGTCATCGCGAGCGCGCCGGTCTTCACGCGCAAACCCTAGTCTCCGTCTCGTGCTGTACATCGAGGCGATCCGGGCGGCGCTCAGGGACGCGCTGCTCGAGGACGAGCGCGTCTTCCTGCTCGGCGAGGACATCGGCCACTTCGGGGGCGCGTTCGGCGTGACGAAGGGGCTGTGGGAGGAGTTCGGCGACGAGCGCGTGATCGACACGCCGATCTGCGAGGAGGCGTTCGCCGGCGCGGCGGCCGGCGCAGCGTGGATGGGCGAGCGGCCGGTCGTGGAGCTCCAGTTCGCGGACTTCATCTCGTGCGCGTTCGACTCGATCGTCAACGTCGCGGCGAAGACGCACTGGCGCTCGGGCATCCGGCTGCCGTTCGTGATCCGCGCTCCCTTCGGCGGCGGCGTGCGCGGCGGGCCGTTTCACTCGCAGTGCCCCGAGGGCTGGTTCATCGGGGTCGCCGGGTTGAAGGTCGTCTGCCCGGGAAGCGTCGACGACGCGTACGGCCTGCTCCGCGCCGCGATCGAGGACGACGACCCCGTCCTGTACTTCGAGCACAAGGCGCTCTACCGGCGGCTCGACGGCGCTGCGCCCGACCGCGCGACGCGGACAGCGCTCGGCAAGGGCCGCATCGCGCGCGCAGGGTCCGACGCCACCGTCGTCACGTACGGCGCCGGCGTGGACCTCGCCCTCCGCGCGAGCGAAGGGCTCGACGTCGAGGTGCTCGACCTGCGCACCGTCTGGCCGCTCGACCGGACGCTCGTGCTCGAGTCGGTCGAGCGCACGTCGCGTGTCCTCGTCCTGCAGGAGCCTGCTCGCTCGAGTGGGGTGGCGCCGCTCGTGTGCTCGCTCGTCGCCGAGGAAGGGTTCGTGCACCTCGACGCTCCGCCGTCGATCGTCGCGCCGCCCGACACGCCGGTGCCGTTCGCGCCCGAGCTCGAGGACGCCTACCTTCCGACGCCCGAGCGCGTCCGCGGCGCGCTGGAGGAGCTGCTTGCCTACTGAGCCGTGCGCCGACGCGCCGGAGGTCGGTCGCGAGACCCGGCTCCAGCTGCTCCGTCTGATGCTCCTGCAGCGGTACGCCGAGGAACGGATCATGTCGCTCTACCGCCAGGGCCGGATCGTCGGGAGCGTGTACACCGGCTACCAGCAGGAGGCGGTCGGTGCCGGGGCGGGCCTCGCGCTCGGTCCCGACGACGTCGCGCTCCCGCTCAACCGCGAGCAGGCGTGCCACTACGCGCGCGGCGTCCCGGTGGCGCACGTCCTGCGCAACTTCCTCGGCAAGGCGACCGGCCCCACGTTCGGGCGCGACGGGAACATGCACTTCGGCGTCCCAGAGCACGGCATCTTCCCGCTCGTCTCGATGCTCGGCGACCTGTGCCCGGTCGCGGTCGGCGCCGCGCTCGCGTTCAAGCGGCGCCGCGAGCCGCGCGTCGCGCTCACCTTCTTCGGCGACGGCGCGATGTCGACCGGCGACGTGCACGAGGCGATCAACCTCGCGGCGGTGCTGCAGGTGCCGGTCGTGTTCGTCGTGCAGTCGAACCAGTACGCGTACTCGACACCGACGAACCGGCAGACGGTCAACACGAACCTGGCCGAGCGGCTGCGCGGCGGGTGGAGCATCGCCTGCGAGCGCGTCGACGGGACCGACGCGCTCGCCGTCTACACGGCAGCCCGTGCCGCGATCGAGCGCGCCCGCGCCGGCGGCGGCCCGCAGGCGATCGAGGCGGTGACGCTACGCGGGCACGGCCACGCCGCGCACGACGACGCCCGCTACGTCCCCTCCGAGCTTCGCGAGCGGTTCCAGGACCCGATCGAGCGGCTCGCGGCGCGGCTCGCCGCCGACGGGCTCGCGCCGGCCGAGATCGACGCCGTGCGGCAGCGCGCACGCGAGGAGGTGGCCGCGGCGCTGGACGAAGCGGAGGCGGCTCCCGCGCCGGATCCGGCGACGCTCCTGCACGGCGTCTACGCCGACCCGATCTCCTCGTAGCCGCTCTCGAACGACGCGAGGACCGCACCGGCGAGCACCACCGCGCCGCCGGCGAGCTGCCGCGCGCTGAGCGACTCTCCGAGCGCCGCCCACGCGAGCACCACCGCCACGACGGGCACGAGGTTCGAGTAGACACCGGCCCGTGCCGCGGGGATGCGCGCGATCCCGTAGCTCCACATCGCGTACGACACGCCCGAGCCGAAGAAGCCGAGCACCGCCGCGAGCGCGAACGTCCGCGCGGGCGCCGTGTCCCAGCGCTCGAACAGCGGCCCGAAGGCGAACGCGACGACCGACAGGCACACCGGCAGCACGGTCGCCTCCACGGCGGTGATGCGCGTACCCAGGTGCCGCCCGATCACGGCGTACGTCGCCCACGACAGCACGCTGAGGAAGAGGAAGGCGAGCCCGAGGCTCGACCCGACGTGGAGCGTCCCCCAGGCGAGGACCCCCGCGCCGCCGAGCGCGAGCACGATCCCGCCGACGACCCGTGCCGTCGGGCGCTCGCCGAGGAACGCCACCGCGAGCACGGCGATCGCCGCCGGGACGAGCCCCTGCACGAGCCCGCCCAGGCTCGCGCTCGTCCGCTCGAGCCCGAGGTTGGCGAACAGGAAGAAGCCGACCATGCCGGTGGCCGAGAGCGGGACGAGGTAGCGGACCGGCAGAAGCAGCTGCCGCGTCCGCCAGGCGAGCCAGAGGAGCGGCGGCAGGCCGAACGCCTGGCGGAGGAACGCCAGCTCGCTCGGCGCGAGGTGCCGCAGCGCCACCTTGGAGCCGACGAACGTGGCACCCCAGACGACGACGGCGCCGACCAGCGACGCCGATCCGCGGACGCCCGAGCTCACGGCGGATACGTAGAGGCTCTCACATGATGATGTTCGTCGATCCGGGTGCGATCGGCGAGCACGAGGCAAGGACGCAGGGAGCGCCCATACGCAGTGCGTATGGGCGCGACCGAGGACGCAGCATCGTGCCGCCGAGCGCGGCCGGGCGACTCAACGTTCATTGTGTGAGAGCCTCTCAGGCGTGAGCAGGATCCTCGTGCTCGGCGGCGCGGGCGAGATGGGATCGACGGCGGTCGCGGACCTGCTCGCCTGGACCGAGCACGAGGTGACCCTCGGCGACGTGCGCCCCGACGCGGCGGCCGAGCTGATGCGGCGCCTGGGGGCTCCCGAGCGTGTCGTCGCGGTCGACGTCGAGGCGCCGGGCGAGCTCGCGGACGTGCTCGCGCGCTTCGACGTCGTGCTCAACGCCACGTACATGCGACACAACGTGCCGGTCACCGACGCCGCGATCGCGGCAGGCGTCCACCTCGTCGACCTCGGCTCGTACTACCAGGAGACGGTGCAGCAGCTCGAGCGCGACGCGGCTGCGCACCGCGCGGGTTGCCGGATCGTGCCGGGCTGCGGCGTCGCCCCGGGCCTCACGAACATCCTCGCGCGCCTCGGCGCCGACGGCCTCGACCGCGTCGAGACGATCGGGATCTACTCGTACATCACGCATCCGCTCTGGACGTCGCCCGGCATCGTCGTCACGCGCTTCGACGCGAGCACCGGCACGTCGGTCGTCTTCGAGGACGGCGTGCTCGTCGAGCGGCCGTCGTTCGGGGACGTCGAGACGATCGCCTTTCCGCACCCCTACGGAGAGCAGGAGGTGCACCTCGTCCCTCATCCGGAGCCCGTGACGCTGCCGCGGGCGATCGACGTCCGGAACGTCGTGTTCAAGGTCGGCTACCCACCCGACGAGACGCGGCGCATCGAGGTGCTGCTCGAGCTCGGCTTCGACCGTGACGAGCCGTTCCTCGTCGACGGGTCGGCCGTCTCGCCGCGGCGCTTCGCGGCCGCCTACGTCGGCCGGCGCGGCATCGGCCCGGGAGAACGGAGCGCCAACGTGAAGCACGTTCGTGTCGAGGGGTGGCGCGACGGGGCCCGGGCGCGGGTGGTCTTCGACTTCGCCGTCGAGGAGACGGGGCGGTCGGCGTCGTCGCGCATCACCGGGACCGTGGCCGCGATCGCGGCCGACGAGGTCGCGCGAGGCGGCGTCGCCGGCGTCCGTCCGCCGGAGGAGGCGTTCGACCCGGCCGCGTTCGTCGCCGCGCTGGAACGCCGCGGCCTGCGGATCGACCGGCACGACGGCTGAGCCGTCCGCAGCGGGGCAGCGCGCCCGCCGCCACGGCGGGCGCGCTGCGTTCGACCGCTGCCTTGCGTATCAGCGGCTCAGGTCGACGCGGAACGAGACCAGCCGCCGCGCCGAGAGCCCCGCGAGGACGTTGTTCCCGGGCTGCCGCGCGCGCACGAACAGCACGAGCAGCTGCTGGTGCGCCGCCGCGGGGAACCCGCCGAGCCGCGTCATCGACAGGGACGCCCAGCCGTCCGCACCCGTCGGCGTCTCCGGCGGGATGGAGAACTGCTGGAACGGCACCGCGGTGACGTAGACCAGAGCACCCTGCACGTCGCGGCCGTTGCAGGCGGAGACGTGGAAGCGGACCTGGATCTGCTGCGTCGAGCGGCCGATCACGAACGGCGAGACGTCCTGGCGGTCGATCGAGAGCTGCGCCGGCGACGAGAGCTGCGCGGCCTGGATCACGCCAGTGCCGGACGGGCAGCCGTTCGCGGGCGGGCCGCCGTGCGTGACCACCGCCGTCGGTGCCGAGGTCGCGGAGGCGGAGCCGGCGCTGTTGGTCGCGGTGACGCGCACGCGCACCGTGTTTCCGGCGTCCGCCGACGTCAGCTTGTACGTGTTCTGCGACGTCGTGCTACCCGAATAGCAGCCTCCACCGGACTTGTCGCAGCGCAGGAAGCGGTACACGAACGTCAATCCGCTTCCCGTCCACGTCCCGTTCGAGGCGGTGAGGGTGGCGCCGACGACGGGCCGGCCGCTGAGCGTCGGGCGCTGCGTGTTCTTCGGCGGCGCGGTCGTCGTGGTCGCCGCGGTCGTGGTTGCCGATCCGGCCGCGACGGCCGAGGCGGTGGCGAACGCGGCGGCCAGCCCAAGCAGTGCGGACACGACCGCGATCGAGGCGCCCAGCGTCAGGCGCCGAGGGTTCGAGCGTGACATTTCGTTCCTCCGTTTTTGCTTTGGGGGGTGGCAACCAAGGCAATCCCCGCTGAGAAATGCCTGCTAACGCAGATTTCTGTAAAGCGACGTCCCTCGGACGGGGGATTCGTGCGTCGACCACCCGCCGCGCTACCGTCAGCGCATGCGGCGCGTCCTCCTCATCGCACTCCTCGCGGGGCTCGCATTGCCGCTGGAGGCGGCGGGCCGGGCGCGGGTGCCGAGACTCGCCGATTGCGGCAGGGCGACGGTCGAGCCGCCGACCTTCGTCGTCACGTGCGCGGATGCCGGCTTCACGTTCTCGAACCTGAGCTGGTCGTCCTGGCGCTGGGCCGGCGCTCGTGCGCACGGCGTCGCGTGGCGCAACCGGTGCGTCCCGAACTGCGCGGCCGGCCACTTCGTGCACTGGGCAGTGGTGGTTCGCGCGTACCGCCCCCATTTCTGCCGCCGCTACGACCGCGTGCTGTTCACGCGGGTGGCGTGGCGTTCGGTCGGCAGCGTCCCTGCGGAGTTCCGGAGGAGCGGGGCGAGCGGGACGGCGCGCGTGCCGTTCCTGCATTACTGCGCGTAAGAGCGCAGCGCGCTACGAGCGCCCGCCGCGCGGGTGGGCGCGTGCCGCCAGCCCGAGCTCGAGCCCGACCAGCAGCACGTAGACGAGCGTCGCCGCGAACGACGCGACGACCCACGCGAGCCAGCCGGAGAGGGCGTAGGCGACGCCGATCGCGGCACCGGCGGCGGCGCTGATCGAGACCATGCTGAACGTCGTGCCGAGCGCGACGACCTCCGGTGGCTCCGACGGCATCTCGGCCTGGTAACCGCGGGTCGCGGTCGCGTTGATCAGCGCGAACCCGGCAGACGCGCCGACGATGAACATGAAGACGTCGAGCAGTGACGGTGCCTTGTCCACCTTCGTCACGGCGGCGATCGTCGCGCCGGCGACGACCGAGTAGCCGTACGCCGTCGAGTTGTGCTTGGTCGACGAGTGCAGGCCGAGGACGTAGTGCTCCAGGAAGCCGTCTCTGGCCATGGCGGCAGGAGTCAGCAGGCGATCCCCGCGGCCAGCCCCGGGTAAACGACGGGCTGAGGGGGCGCCTCCGGCGCGGTCGCCGGAGGCGCGTCCCGCTACTCGTCCTGCCGCAGGCGCTCCGCGAGGAGCCGCTTGCACTCCTCCGCGCCGCGGCGGCTGTGGTCCTGCATGCGCCGGAACAGGCCCGCGAGGTCGTTGTCGCCTTCGCGCTCCGCGTCCTGGGCGTACTGCTCGAGCCGCCAGACGTGCTCGAGGCAGAGGTGCGTGACGGTGATCAGGTCGTAGTTCTTGTCCTTCGTGCCGCTCTTCGGCGTCGCTGTCGCCGACACGTGATCCTCCTTCCTGTCCGCTGGGGGAGGTCTTCCCGCGGGCGCGGGGATCACACGCGGCTCGCCGCGCGCCGCCCCGGCGCCTCGAGGCCGCCGAGGCCGTGCTCGAGCAGCGCGTAGGCCCGCTCGAGGTCGCTGCGCAGCCGGCGCGCGGCGGCGGGGCCGTGCTTCCCCGCGAGCGCCTGTGCGCGCGCGGTGCGGAAGAACTGGCGGTGCACGCTGATCAGGAGGCCGGCGGCGATTCGCGCGTCGCGGGCGTCAATGCCCTCCTCGACGAGCGCGTCGGCGACCGTCTGCGAGAACGTCGCCATGATCTCGAGCTCCTTCGCCTGCAGCGCGGGCGACTCCTCGATGATGCGGGCGAAGGTCGCGAACCCGGGGCTGCACAGCCGGCCGCAGTCGGCCACCTGGACCCGCCGGAGCGCCGCCACGACGGACTCGCCGGCGGGACGCGAGTGGATCGCCTCGGCGAGCCTGCGCGCCCGCTCCGGCACCTCGTCGTAGAACAGGTCTTCCTTCGTCGGGAAGTAGTTGAAGACCGTCTTCTGCGAGACACCGGCCTCGGCTGCGATCTCCGCTACGGTGACGCGGTCGAAGCCGCGCGTCGCGAACAGCCGCATCGCCACGTCGGCGATCTGCTGCCGCGTCGCGAGCTTCTTCGTCTCCCGCAGGCCCACGCGGGGATTCTAGCGCGATTGTTACAGTTGCAGAAATATTTCAGTCGCTGTATCATCCCTGGCTCGTGAACCGAGGGGAAGGAGATCGATGCTCGCCCGCCTTGCACACCTGATCGCCCGCCGGCGCTGGTACGTGATCGGCGCCTGGATCGTGCTCACGCTGTTCGGCGGCTTCGCCGCCGGGCAGGTCTCGAAGCGCTGGTACCAGAGCTTCTCGATCCCGGGCAAGTCGGCGTACGAGGCGAACCAGCGGACCCTGAAGACCTTCCACACGGGCGTTCGCCCGCCGAACGTCGTCGTCTTCCACACGAGCGGCGACGCGACGAAGAACCAGGCCATCGGCGCCGCGATGCAGCGTGCAGCCGCGGCGACGCCCGGCGCGCGCACGAGCTCGTGGTTCTCTACGCACAACCCGATGTACCTGTCCCGCGACCGGCACACGACGTTCGAGGAGATCTACCCGCCCGGGGCAGCCAAGTTCAGCACGACGAGCGGGGCGACCGACGAGCTCAAGGCAGCCCGATCGGGCCTGCCGGCGGGCATCACCGTCAACGTGACGGGCCACGATCCGATCGAGGAAGCGAGCTCCCACGGCTCGGGCGGCGGCAGCGTGCTCGTCGAGGCGATGATCGGCGGTGCCGGCGCGCTCGTGATCCTGCTGTTCGTCTTCGGCACGCTGCCGGCGATCCTGATGCCGATCGCGGTCGCGGCGGCCGCCATCCTCAACACGTACACGCTCGTGTGGGGCCTGACCTACATCACGAACGTCTCGATCATCGTGCAGTTCCTGATCGCGCTCGTGGGGCTCGGCGTGGCGATCGACTACGCGCTGCTGATGATCTTCCGCTTCCGCGACGAGCTAAGGGAGGGCGAGGACGTCGAGACCGCGCTCGTCGAGACGATGACGCATGCCGGCCGTTCGGTGATCGTCTCCGGCTCGACGGTCGCGGTGGGCCTGCTCTCGATGATCGTGCTGCCGCTGCCGTTCATCCGTTCGATGGGGATCGGCGGCATGCTGATCCCGGCGGTCTCGGTGATCGCGGCGATCACGCTGCTGCCGGCGCTGCTCGCGGTCCTCGGCGAGCGCATCAACAGCGTTCGCGTGCTGCCGAAGCGGTTCGTCGACCGCGGCCATCCGGAGGACGGCGCCTGGGGCCGGTGGGCGCGGTTCGTGCTGCGGCGCCCGTGGGCGGTGGCGACCGTCGGAGCGGCCGTCGTGGCGGTGCTGGTCGTGCTCGGCGTGCAGCTCAACCCCAACGAGGCGCAGCTCAAGAACTTCCCGGGCACCGGCACGGCGATCGCGGGTCGGCAGATGCTCGCGCAGGCCGGTATCACGCCGGGCGTGATGAAGCCGTTCGACGTGCTCGTCGAGCACGGCGGAAACCCGCAGGCGATCGCGCAGCGGCTGTCGCACGTCGACGGGATCGTCGGCGCGTCCGCTCCCACGGGCGCCGGCTGGCGCCGCGGCGCGGATTCGCTCGTCGAGGCGTTCCCGGCGATCGACGGCGCCGCGCCCGGCATCCAGGGGATCATCAACCGCGCCAACGCGGCGCTGAAGGGGACCGACGCGACGCTCGGCGGTGTCCCCGCCGTCGACCGCGACTTCGTGCACGCCGTCTACGGCAACTTCCCGTACGTGCTGGCGTTCGTGCTCGTGCTGACGCTCATTCTGCTGGCACGCGCATTCCGCTCGATCGTGCTCCCGATCAAGGCGGCGATCCTCAACCTCGTCTCGCTCGGCGCCGCGTTCGGGATCGTCGTCTTCATCTTCCAGAAGGGACACGGCTCGTCGCTCTGGAACATCACGGCGACGCAGGCGATCACCGCGTGGATCCCGCTGATGATCTTCGCGTTCCTGTTCGGCCTCTCGATGGACTACGAGGTCTTCATGCTCACGCGGATGCGGGAGGCATACGACGAGACGGGCTCGACCCACCGCGCGATCGAGCTCGGGCTCGCGCGCACGGGCAAGCTCGTCACGAGCGCGGCGCTGATCCTGATGTTCGCGTTCCTCGTGCTCTCGTCGAGCCCCGGTTTCGAGATCAAGGAGTTCGCGATCGGGCTCGCGGCGGGGATCATCTTCGACGCGACGGTGATCCGGGCGTTGCTGGTCCCGGCGCTGATGCGGCTGCTCGGCCAGGCGAACTGGTGGATGCCGCACTGGACGCGCCGGGCGCTCCTGATCCGCCAGCGCGAACGGCTTCCGGAGGCGGTCGGCGAGGGCGTCTGAGCGTGCAGGTTCCGGGCCGCCGGCGACGAACCTGGAACCACATAGCTGCGCGCGACGCGGCAACCCACCCAGGCCGATGCAGGAGCCGCCGCGAGGCGGCTCCTGCCCTTTCACACGACGGCGTTCGGCGGCCGCCGACCGTGGAGCAGCACGTCGCGGAGCGCGGACACGGCGAGCATCCCCATCGCGACGCGCGTATCGCGCGTGGCGCTCGCGATGTGCGGCGTGAGGACGACGTTCTCGAGCGCGAGGAGCGCGTCGGGCACCGCGGGCTCGTGCTCGAACACGTCGAGCGCGGCGCCCGCGATCGTGCCGCGCTCGAGGGCCGAGACGAGCGCGTGCTCGTCGACGATCGGGCCGCGCGCCGTGTTCACGAGCACCCCCGTCGGCTGCATCGCGGCCAGCGCCCGCTCGTCGATCAGGTGACGCGTCTCCGGGCGGAGCGGCACGTGCAGGCTCACGACGTCTGCGCCGCCGAGGAGCGCGTGCAGGTCGTCGCCGCGCGCCGCGAACGCGGTCCGCGCGCCGAGTGCCTCCGCGAGCGCCGCCGTCGCGCGCCCGATCCGGCCGGGCCCGACGACGAGGAACCGCGCGCCGCGGAGGCTCCGGCCGAGCATGAACTCGAGCCCGAACGTCCACGGCGCGCGCGCACGCACGAACCGGTCGCCCTCGACGACGCGCCGGAGCAGGGCGAGCGTCAGCGTGATCGCGAGCTCCGCCGTCGCGTCGGTGAGCACGTCCGGCGTGTTCGCCACCACGACGCCGCGCGCTCGCGCGGCTGCGAGGTCGACGTTGTCGACGCCGACCGCGTAGTTCGCGACGACCTTCACCTGCGGCCCCGCACGGTCGAGCAGATCCGCGTCGACGCGCGTCGTCAGCAGCGACAGGATCCCGTCCGCGCCGTCCGGCTCCGGAGCGAGCTCGAACGACGCGGCGAGCGCATCCGCGACCTCGGCTGGGACGTCGCCCGTGACGTGCACGCGCGGCATGCCGCGACCCTAAACCGGTAGCCTCGCGCGCGTGATCGCGCTCCCCCAGAAGATCGTCTGCATCGGCCTCAACTACCGCGACCACGCGGAGGAGCAGGGCACGGAGCTCCCCGACCGGCCCCTCCTCTTCGCGAAGTGGCCGAACACGCTGATCGCCTCGGGCGACCCGATCCGGCTGCCGCCGATCAGCAAGAAGGTCGACTACGAGGCCGAGCTCGGCGTCGTGATCGGCAAGCGCGCGTCCGGCGTCTCCGCGGCCGAGGCGCTCGACCACGTCGAGGGCTACGTCGCGGCGAACGACGTCTCCGGTCGCGACCTGCAGTTCGCCGACGGCCAGTGGGTGCGCGGCAAGTCGCTCGACACCTTTCTGCCCGTCTCCGACCTCGTACCCGCGTCGGAAGTGCCGGATCCGCAGGCGCTGCCGATCCGCGCGATCCTGAACGGCGAGGTCATGCAGGACTCGAACACCTCGAACATGATCTTCGGCGTCGCCGAGATCGTCGCGTTCGTTTCGCAGGCGATCACGCTCGAGCCGGGCGACCTGATCATCACCGGCACGCCCGCCGGCGTGGGAGCGTTCCGCGACCCGCCCGTCTGGCTCGAGCCGGGGGACGAGATCGCGATCGAGATCGACGGCGTCGGCCGCGTCCGGAACCCGGTCGTCGCCGCCTGACGCACGCGCTTCTATTTCCTGCTAGATTGGAAATAGAATGGATCGTCTCGAGGCCGTCGGCGACCGGGAGCTCCGCGCGACCCTTCTCCTCGTCCGCGCCCGCGCGGAGCCGGTGACGGCGGACGAGGTCGCCGAGGCCCAGGGGATCCACCGGAACGTGGCGCGGTTCCGGCTCGAGCGTCTCGTCGAGGCTGGACTGCTGTCGTCGGCGTACGAACGGCGGTCGGGGCGCAGCGGCCCGGGTGCCGGGCGTCCGGCGAAGACGTACGGGGCGGCTCCGGAGCTGCGGTCGATCGCCTTTCCGGACCGGCGCTACGAGACCCTGCTCCGGCTGGTGCTCGACGCAGTGCCAGCGCGCGGCCGCACGCGCCGGCTGCGCGCGATCGGCGCGGCCTACGGCGACGAGCTGGCGCGGGGGCTCGAGCTGCGGCCGGCGAAGTCGCTGCGCGCCGGGATCGAGGCGATGTGCGCGGCCGTTCGCAGCCTCGGCTTCCAGGCATCGGTCGAGGAGGTGGGCGACGGACGGGCCGTCATCGCGACGCCGACCTGTCCGCTGCGCCCGCTCGTCCGTGAATACCCCGACGCCGCCGAGATCGACCGCGGGATGTGGAGCGGCCTGGCCGCGCACGCGCTCACCGGCGTGACCGTGGAGGAGGTCGAGTGCGAGACGCGCGACTGCCTCGTCGACCACGCCTCCTGCCGCGTGCACATCTGCCTCCGCAGGCCCGCGGCTAACTAAAAACGTTTGTTATGTATTTACAACGTCGAACCAGCGACTGAACCGAGGAGGCCCAGTGGAGCACGCATATCGCTATCTCGTCGTCGGCGGCGGCATGACCGGAGACGCCGTCTGCCAGGGGATCCGGCAGGTCGATCCCGACGGGGAGGTCGGCCTCGTCGGCGAGGAGCCTCACCCGCCGTACAAGCGCCCTCCGCTCACGAAGGGCCTGTGGAGCGGCGGCGCCGAGGAGAAGATCTGGCGCGCCACGAAGGACCTCGACGTCGACCTGCGGCTCGGCAGGCGGATCGTCGAGATCGACCCGGCGAACCGCCGTGCGGCCGACGACGCCGGAGAGGAGTACGGCTACGAGAAGCTGATCCTCGCCACCGGCGGCACGCCGCGCCGGATCGGCCAGGACGGCGACGTGGTCTACTTCCGCACGCTGGACGACTACCGCCGCGTGCGCACCCTGAGCGACAACGGCGCGCGGTTCGTCGTCATCGGCGGCGGCTTCATCGGGTCGGAGATTGCGGCGTCGCTGCGCGGGCAGGGGCGGGACGTGACGATGGTGTTCCCGGAGCCCGGCGTGGGGTGGCGCACGTTCCCGGGCGACCTGTCCCGGGCGGTCACGGAGTACTACCGCGACAAGGGAGTCGAGGTGCTGGCCGAGTCGCTCGTCGAGTCCGTCGACGGCGGCCGCGTCACGCTGCAGAACGGCCGCGTGCTGGAGGCCGACGCGGTCGTGGCCGGACTCGGGATCCAGCCCAACGTGGAGCTCGCCGCCTCCGCCGGCCTACCCGTCGAAGACGGCATCGTCGTCGACGACCACGCGCGGGTCGAGGGTGTCGACGGCGTGTTCGCCGCGGGCGACGTTGCGCGCTTCCCGATCGCCGCGCTCGGGCGGAGCGGCCGCGTCGAGCACGAGGACCACGCGAACAACCACGGCCGGCTCGCGGGCGTCAACGCCGCGGGCGGCGACCAGGTCTACGACCGGCTGCCGTTCTTCTACTCCGACCTCTTCGACCTCGGCTACGAGGCGGTCGGCGACCTCGACTCGCGCCAGTCGACGGTCGAGGTCTGGCTCGAGCCCGCCCGCAAGGGCGTCGTCGCATTCGTCGACGGGGACTCGCGTCCCCGCGGCGTGCTCCTCTGGAACGTGTGGGACCGCGTGGACGCGGCGCGCGAGCTGATCGCGGCCGGGGCGCCGGTGGGGGAGGCGGAGGTCGGTGCCCTCGCCGGCTGAGGCTCAGGGGAGCGTCGCCGTCCGCTCCGCGAGCTCGCGGTCGCGGTCGGTCACGCCGCCCGCCGAGTGGGTCGACCAGCGCACGACCACGCGTCGGTACCGGATGTCGATGTCGGGATGGTGGTTCTCGCGTTCCGCCAGCTCCGCGAGGCGGGTCACGAAGTCGATCGCGGCGGGGAAGCTCGGGAGCTCGAACTCGCGCACGAGCGCGTCTTCCTCCTCGCGCCAGCCGGCGGGCGTGCTCATGCGGCTGACTATGCCGGACCGGAAGCCGCGGCACGGCCTCGAGCTCACGTGCGAGTACGTGTTCCGGCCGCCGGCGCACCTCCTTGCGCGGGCACTCCGTCCGCTCGGCGTGCCGCCGCCCGCGGTGGTGGTGGCGGGGCTCGCCTGCGGCCTCTGCGCCGCGGCGGCGATCGGCGCCGGCCACCTCGTCGCGGCGGCGCTGCTCCTGCAGGCGAAGACGGTGCTCGACAACGCCGACGGGCAGCTCGCGCGCCTCACGGGCCGGATCACGGCGTTCGGCCGCTACCTCGACTCGGAGGCGGACCTGCTCGTGAACGCGGCGGTGTTCGCGGCGCTCGGGCTGCGGATCGGCCCGCTGCTCGCGGCGGTCGGCTTCGTCGCCCTCACGGCCGTGCTGAGCGCGAACTTCAACGTCGAGCGGCTGCGCCGCGAGGCGCATTCGCGGTCGACCCCCGGCACGCCGGGCGGCGACGGCCGCGCGACGCGCGCGGCCGCGCGGCTGTACGCGCTCGTCTACGCGCCGCACGACCGCATCTTCGACGCGCTGGCACGCCGACGGCCGCACGCGTGGCACGAGCCGGCGGGCGTCCACGTGCTCGCGAACCTCGGGCTCTCGACGCAGCTCGCCGCGCTGGGGCTCTGCCTCGCGCTCGGCCGTCCCGCCGCCTACGCCTGGGCGGTCACCGGCTGCGTCGCGATCGTCGTCCTCGTCCTGCTGCGGCGCGAGCTGCTCGTGCGCGCCTCCAAACTCGTCCTCGACTGAAAGGAGCGTAGGTGGAATCGGCACCAGCAGTCGTCCTGCCCTGGCACGGGCCCGCGGAGGCGGCGCCGCGCGAGATCCGCGACGCCGACTGGGCGCGCTACGAACGGCAGCTCGGCGAGATCCTCGAGGCGCTCGGGATGGACCTCGACACCGCGGGCACGAAGGACACGCCGCGGAGGCTGCTCCGCGCGCTCTACGACGCGACCGCAGGCTACGACGGCGACCCGAAGCTGCTGACCGCCTTCCCCGCGGAACGCGATATGCGCCGCGCCGGCCGCGACGGGCTCATCCTCGAAGGCCCGATCGCGTTCGTCGCGCTGTGCGAGCACCACGCGCTCCCGTTCCACGGCTTCGCGCACGTCGCCTACGTCGCGGGAGACGAGATCATCGGGATCTCGAAGCTGACCCGGCTGGTCCGGCTCTACGCGCGCCGCTTCACGGTGCAGGAGCGCCTGGGCGAGCAGATCGCGGACCGCCTCGTCGAGCTGATCACGCCGCGCGGGGTCGCCGTCAGGATCGAGGCGGCGCACCTCTGCACGCAGATGCGCGGAGTGGAGGAGACCGAGACCCGGACGGTGACGACGTTCTGGCGCGGCGTGTTCGAGCACGACGCGGACCTGCGCCGCGAGTTCCTCGACGAGGCACGCACCGCGCGTTGACGGAGCGGCTCGAGCTGCTCGCGGAGACGCCGAGCGAGCCGTCGTTCCCGCTCCCGCCGGCTCTCGCCGAGCGCTACCCGGGGACGGTCGGGTTCCCGGACGAGTGGCTGTACGCGAACTTCGTCGAGTCGCTGGACGGCGTCGTCGCGCTGCCCGGCGTGGCGAGGGCGAACCGGCTGATCGCCGACGCGAGCGACGCCGACCACTTCGTGATGGCGCTCCTGCGCGCGTGCGCGAGCGTCGTCCTGATCGGCTCGGGGACGCTTCGGGCGTCCCCCTCGTCGCGCTGGCTCCCGGAGTCGGTGTACCCGCGGGCGGCCGACGCGCTCGCCGAGCTGCGCACGGCGCTCGGCCTCGAGCCGCAGCCGGCGCTCGCCGTCGTCACGACCGGCACCGGGCCGCTCGCGCTCCCGCCGGGGCTCGCGCGCAGGCCGATCGTGCTGACGACGACGTCGGGCGCCGCGCGTCTCACCGGCCTCGCGGCGGACGTGGTGGCGGTCTCCGGCGACGGCGCGGTCGACGCCCGAGCCGCCGTCGCGGCGCTGCGGGAGCGCGGCCACGCGCGCATCCTCTGCGAGGGCGGCCCGACGTTCTTCGGGTCGCTCCTCCGGGCCGGGCTCGTCGACGAGCTCTTCCTCACGGTCTCGCCGGTGCTCGCGGGCCGTGCTCCCGGTGCGCGGACGACGCTCGGGCTCGTCGAGGACGACGCCTTCCTTCCAGATACACGCATCGCAGCCGAGCTCGCCGGCGTGCGCCGCTGCGCTGCGCACCTCTTCCTGCGCTACCGCTTCGAGGCGGCCGTACGATGACGCGCGTCCCCTGAGGCCCTCGAACGAAGGAGAAGCGGATGGCGTTCGTCCTGGTCGTGCGCATGAAGGCGAAGGAAGGCGAGGAGGAGCGCGCGCTCGCCGTGATCCGCGAGCTCGCGGCGGCGACGCGCGGCGAGCCCGGCTGCCAGGTGTACCAGCCGTGCCGCGACCCCGAGGACCCGCGGTCGTTCCTCTTCTACGAGCAGTACCACGACCGGGCAGCGTTCGAGGAGCACGGCGCGTCGGAGCACTTCCAGCGGCTCGCCGTCGGGCAGCTGTGGGACCTGCTCGAGTCGCGCGCGCGCACGTTCTACGAGACGATCGACTAGCGGTTGAAGCGGGGGTCGCTTCTCGCCGCGCTCTTCCTCGCGGCGCTCACGCTGCGCCCGCAGCTCGTCGGCGTCGGGCCGCTCCTGCCCTCGATCCAGTCCGACCTCGGCGTCAGCCACGCGGTCGCCGGGCTCCTCGGCACGATCCCGGTCCTGTGCATGGGGCTGTTCGCGCCGCCGGCGCCGTACCTCGTCGCGCGCGCGGGGTCGCGCGCGGCGGTCGCCGCGGCTGTCCTCGCGGTCGGCGTGTTCGGCGTCGTGCGCGCGCTCGTTCCCTCTGCGGCGGGCGTCGTGCTGGCGACGGTGCCTGTCGGAGTCGGGATGGGCTTCGCCGGCGCGATGCTGCCGGTCGCCGTCAAGGAGCGTTTCGCCGACCGGCCCGGATTCGCGACCGGGGTCTACACGGCGGGCATGACGATCGGCTCGGCGGTCGGTGCGGCCGCCGCCGTCCCGCTCGCGCATCTCGGCAACGGCTGGCGGACGCCGCTCCTCGTCTTCGGCGCGGTCTCCGTCGTCCTCGGAGCGACGTGGATCGTGCTGACGCGCGCGGAGCCGCCCCACGTTCGGCTCGACACGCGGCCCCTGCGCCTGCCGTTCCGCAACCCGCTCGCGTGGCGGCTCGTCGCGGCGTTCTTCTTCATGTCCTCGGTGTTCTACGGGCTCAATTCGTGGCTGCCGGATGCATACGTGGAGCGGGGGTGGAGCCAGAGCTCGGCCGGGGCGCTGCTGGCGATCCTGAACACGCTGACGATCCCGGTCGGCTTCGCCGTCGCGTGGATCGCCGACCACCGCGGCCAGCGGCGCACGTGGCTCGCAGGCGCCGCCGTGCTGCAGCTCGGGGCGCTGGTCGGCGTCGTCACCGCGCCGTCGGCCGGCTGGCTGTGGGCGGCGGTGCTCGGGATCGCGATCGGCCCGCTCTTCCCGCTGACGATGACGCTCCCGCTCGACGCGACCGATCGCCCGGCCGAGGTCGCCTCGCTCGCGGGGATGATGCTCGGCGTCGGCTACACGCTGTCGGCGGCATCGCCGCTCGTGCTCGGCGCGATTCGCGACCTCACGGGCGGCTTCTCCGCCGTGCTCTGGACGCTCGCCGCCGCGGCCGCCGCGCTCGTCCTCGTGGACGCGTCGTTCAGCCCTGAGCGGCTCGGAGCCGCTCGATCGTCCGCCGGACGCCCTCCTCGAGCGGCGTCCAGCTGATCCCGCCAAGGGCCTCGTCGAGCGCGCTGCCGTCGAACTCCTCCGGAAACGGGAGGCGCGTGCCCTCGTCGACCTCGACGCGGGTTCCCGACGCCTCCTCGATCGCGGCTGCCGCATCGGCGATCGCGGCGACGGGGCCGCCGAGGTGGAAGACGCGGGCGCCCTCGACCGCCGCCCGCGCCGCCGCGACGAAGACGCGCGCGCTGTCGGGCGCGTACTGCAGCTGGGTACGTCCGCCGAACGCGATGCGGGAGTCCTCGCCGCGCGCCGCGGCCGCCATGGCGAGGCTCGGCGACGCCGTCAGGCCGGCGTCGCGCCCCGGGCCGTAGACGATGAAGGGGCGAATGCCGATCGAGGGCACCTGCTCCTCCTCCCAGAAGATCCGCGCGAGTCCCTCGCACGCCTGCTTGTGGACGCCGTAGAACGTCGTCGGGTGGCCGGGAGCGTCGTTCGGCACCGGGCGCCCGTCGTCGTCCAGGTGCGAGTAGACGGCGGCCGAGCTCGCGTACGCGACGCGGATGCCGCGCGTCTTCGCCGCGTCGAGCACGTTGACCGTGCCTCCGATGTTCACCGCGGTGCCGTGCGGCGGGTCGCGCTTGATCAGCGGGATCAGCAGCGCGGCGAGGTGGACTACGTGGGTGATGCCGCGCTCGTCGAGCACCCGGTCGAGCCCGGCGCGGTCGGTGATGTCGCCGCGCACGACCGGCACCTCGGCCGCTCCGGCGAGGCGGAGCCGCCGGTCGTCGTCGCCGAGGTCGAAGCCGGTGACCTCGGCGCCCTCCTCGGCGAGGACGGCGCACGTCCACGCCCCGATGCACCCGAGCGCGCCGGTGACGAGGAAGCGTTCGGTCGAGCTCACGCGTCGACGTAGATCGTGATGACCTCGGTGTAGAACTCGATCGCGGCGCGGCCCTGCTCGTGCGGGCCGAACCCGCTCTGCTTGATGCCGCCGAAGGGCACGTGCACCTCGGCGCCGGCGGTCTGGGAGTTGACGTGCAGCAGGCCGGCCTGCGCCTCGTTCTGGAACCGCGTCGCGGTGGCGAGGCTCGAGGTGAAGATCGACGCGGAGAGCCCGAAGGGGACCGCGTTCGCGCGTGCGATCGCCTCGTCGAAGTCGGAGAACCGGTACAGGCTCGTGACGGGACCGAAGACCTCCTCGCAGGAGAGGTAGGCGTGGTCTCGGACGCCCTCGAACACGGTCGGCTGGAGGAGGAACGCCTCGTCGTGTGCGCGCTCGCCGCCGGCTACCACCTCGCCGCCCTCGCTGCGGCCTCGCTCGACCGCGCTCGTGACGTCGTCGAGCTGCGACTCGTTCACGATCGGCCCGACCTCGGTCTCCGGGTCGAGCGGGTCGCCGACGCGGCCTCGGGCGATCCGCGCCAGGAACGCCTCGCGGAAGGCGTCGTACGCGGGCTCCTGGACGTAGATGCGCCGCGTCGCCGTGCACTTCTGGCCGGCCGACCAGAACGCGCCGGCGTACGCCGCCTCGGCGGCGCGCGCGAGGTCGGCATCGGCCATCACGATCAGCGGGTTGTGGCCGCCCAGCTCGAGCTGCACGCGCTTGCCGGCCCGCGTCGCCTCGTCGCGCACGCCGTGACCGGTCGGCACGGAGCCGGTGAACGAGATCGCGCGCACCCGCGGGTCGCGCACGAGCGCGGCGCCGACCGTCGAGCCGCGCCCGGTGAGGACGTTCAGCACCCCCGCGGGCAGGCCGGCCTCGGCGAACGCCTCCGCGACGTGCAGCCCCGTCCGCGGCGCCTCGTAGGCGAGCTTGAGCACGACCGTGTTCCCGTACTGGAGCGCCGGCGCCAGCTTCCAGACCGGGATCGCGATCGGGAAGTTCCACGGCGTGATCAGCCCGACCACGCCGAGCGGCCGCCGCCGCGTCGAGACCTGCGCGCCCGTCAGCGTCTGCTCGAAGTGCGCGCCGACGGGTCGGAACGCCTCGCTCGCCGAATAGCGCAGGATCTGCGCCGCGCGGGCCGTTTCGCCGCGCGCCTCGCGCAGCGGCTTGCCCATCTCGACCGACATGTCGCGCGCGATCTCCTCCGCCCGCCGCTCGAGCGCCGCCGCCGCGGCGACGAGGTACGCGGCCCGCCCGGCGAGCGGCAGCCTGCTCCAGCCGGGGAACGCCTCGGCGGCTGCTGCCACCGCGGCGTCGACGTCCTCCTCGGCCGACGCGGCGAACGGCCCGACGCTCTCCGACGGCCGCCACGGGTTCCCCTTCTCGTACGTCGCGCCCCCGCGCGCCTCCGCCCACTCGCCTGCGATGTAGTTGCGGCCCTCCATCACCCTCCTCGGTCTCCGACGGTGTTCACGAGCGTGCCGATGCCGTCGATGGTGACGGACACGCGGTGCCCAGGGCGGAGCGTGTACCCGCCCTCGGGCACGAGGCCGGTACCGGTCAGGAGGACCGACCCCGGCGGCACCGGGTTGTCGCGCACGAGCCACGAGACGAGCTCGCGCGGCGTCCGCCGCATCTTCGCGGTCGACGTCTCGCCCTCGAAGAGGACGCTGCCGTGGCGGTCCTCGATGCGCAGCCCGATCGACCACGCGGCGTCCCAGTCGTCCGGCACCGCGAGCGCCGGCCCGATCGCGCAGGCGCCAGCGAAGATCTTGGCCTGGGGGATGTAGAGCGGGTTCGCACCCTCGATGTCGCGGCTCGAGACGTCGTTGCCCGCCGTCACGGCGACGGGCTCGCCGCCCTCTCCGATCACGACGCCGAGCTCCGGCTCCGGGACGTTCCAGGCGGCGTCCCTGCGGGTGCGGATCGTCCCGCCCGGCCCGACGGTGCGGCGCATCGCGGCGTCCTTCAGGAAGAGCTCCGGCCGCTCGGCGTCGTAGACGAGGGCGTAGACGTCGCGCGCGTCGGTCGCCGCTTCCTCGAGGCGCGCGTCGCGGCTGCGCTCGTAGGTGACGCCGGCGCACCAGATCTCGGGCGCCTCGATCGGCGGCAGCAGGTCGAGCTCGGCGAGCCGCGCCGTCGCGACCGACGCTGCCGTTCCCGTCAGCGCTGCGAGCGCGTCGTCGTGGTCGAGGATGTCGACGCCGTCGTCGTCGTCTAGGCGCGCGACGCGGGGCACGCCGTCGTGGAGCACGCGGAGGAAGCGCGTCAATACGTCGCCCGGCCGCCGGAGATGTCGAAGCACGCCGCCGTCGAGAAGGTCATCTCCTCGCTCGCGAGCCAGCAGATGAGCGCCGCGACCTCGTCCGGCTGCCCGATTCTCCCCAGCGGGATGCGCGCGGTCATGTACGAGATGTGCTCCTCCGTGATCTGGCCGAGGATCGGCGTGTCGATCACGGCCGGGGCGATGCAGTTGACGAGCACCCCGGAGCCGGCGACGTCCTTCCCGATCGCCTTCGTGAGGCCGATCACCGCCGCCTTCGAGGAGGAGTACGCGGCCGCCATCGGGTTGCCCTCCTTGCCGGCGATCGATGCGATGTTGACGATGCGGCCGTAGCCGGCCTGCTTCATCTTCGGCAGCGCGGCACGGTTCGCGTAGAAGACGCCGTCGAGGTTGATCGCGTGCACGCGGCGCCACTCCTCGTCCGTGACCTCCTCGGTGTGCAGCGAGTCGCCGCCGACGCCGGCCGCGCACACGAGGACGTCGAGGCGCGGCAGGCGGTCGATCGCCGACTGGACCGCGGCGGAGTCGCGCACGTCGTCGCCGCCTGCGAGGTCGTACACGTGGACCTCGGCGCCGCCGGCGCGCAGCCGCTCGACCGCGGCCGCTCCGATCCCGCTCGCGCCGCCCGTCACGAGCGCGACGCGCCCTTCGAAGCCGTAGTGGTTGGCCATGCGGCATTTCTATACGGTCTGAGCGTGGGCTATCCGTTCGGACGCGACGGCGACGTCCGCACTCCGAGCGGCAGGCGGCTCGCGGATCTCCGGCTCGACGACGACAGCCTCACGCGCGAGGAGCTGCCGGCGACGCCCGAGACGCTGCGCCTGCAGGCGGAGGTCGCCGAGAGCGCGGGGCGCACGCCGCTCGCGCGGAACCTGCGCCGTGCGGCGGAGCTCGCGACCGTGCCGGAGGACGTCGTCCTCGAGATCTACACGGCGCTGCGGCCGCGGCGCTCGACGGCCGACGAGCTCGAGGCGTGGGCGCGCCGGCTGGACGAGGCGGGCGCGCCGCAGTCGGCCGCGTTCGTGCGCGAGGCCGCGGCGGTGTACGCGGCGCGAGGGCTGCTTGCCTGAGTCGCGCCGCTTCGCCGCGCGCTCCGAGCGCGACCTCCGGCGCGAGGTGCTGATCGAGCCGCTCCCGGAGCTCGGCCTCGTCGCGCTCGACGGTCCGAACGACCCCGAGCCTTCGCTCGTCCTCGACGGCGACCGCGTCGTCGAGCTCGACGGCCGCCGCGAGGAGGACTGGGACGTCCTCGACCACTTCATCGCCCGGAACGGCATCGACCCGGCGGCCGTGCGCGAGGCGGCCGCTCTCTCGGACGCCGAGATCGCGCGTCGCCTCGTGGACGTGGACGTGCCGCGCGGCGAGCTCGTCCGCCTCTCGCGCGGGCTCTCGCCGGCGCGCCTCGCGCGCGTCGTCGCGCTGCTCGACCCCGTCGAGCTGATGTTCGCGCTCAAGAAGCTGCGCGCCCGCCGCGCGCCGGCGAACCAGGCGCACGTCACGAACCTGAAGGAGAACCCGGCGCTCCTCGCCGCCGACGCCGCCGAGGCGGCCGCCCGCGGCTTCGCCGAGCTCGAGACGACGGTCGGCGTCTCACGCTACGCGCCGCTGAACGCGCTCGCCGTCCTCGTCGGCGCGCAGACGGGCCGAGCCGGCGTGATGACGCAGTGCGCGGTCGAGGAGCGCCTCAACCTCCGCCTCGCGATCCAGGGCCTCGTCACGTACGCGGAGACGCTGTCCGTCTACGGGACGGAAGCCGTGTTCGTCGACGGCGACGATACCCCGTGGTCGAAGGCGTTCCTCGCCTCGGCGTACGCCTCGCGGGGAGTGAAGGTGCGCTTCACCTCGGGCGGCGGCTCGGAGGCGCTGATGGGCGAGTCGGAGGGGAAGTCGCTGCTGTACCTGGAGGCGCGCTGCCTCGCGGTCGTCCGCGCGGCGGGCTCGCAAGGCGTGCAGAACGGCTCGATCTCCTGCGTCGCGCTCGCGCTCGCGCTGCCGGGCGGGACGCGCGAGGTGCTGGCGGAGAACGTGCTGGCGGCGTGGCTCGATCTCGAGGTCGCCTCCGGCAACGACGCGATCGCGAGCCACTCGGAGATCCGCAAGACGGCGAAGCTGATGGGCCAGTTCCTGCCGGGCACCGATTTCGTCACCTCCGGTTACTCGTCGATGCCGCGCCACGACAACATGTTCGGCGGCGGCAACTACGACTCCCAGGACTACGACGAGTGGCTGACGATCCAGCGCGACTGGCAGGTCGACGCGGGGATCGAGCCGCTCGCGGAGGAGGAAGCGGTCGCGGTGCGCGAGCGCGCGGCGAAAGCGGTGCAGGCGGTGTTCGAGGAGCTCGGGTTCCCGCCCGTGACCGACGAGGAGGTCCGCGTCGCGGCGACGTGCCTCGACTCGCGCGACCTACCGGACCGCGACCGGGCGGCGGACGTCGTCGCCGGGGACCGCATGCTGGCGGAGGGGATCAGCGGGCTCGACGTGGCGCGGATCCTCGCGCGGCGTGGGTTCCCGGACGTGGCGGAGGCGGTATTCGGGATGCAGCGGCAGCGCGTCGCCGCGGACTACCTGCAGACGGCCGCCGTGATCGCGCCGGACGGGACGGTCTCGTCGGCGGTCAACGCGCCGAACGACTACCGCGGCCCCGGCACCGGGTACCGCCTCGAGGGCGACCGTTGGGAGCGGCTGCGCCGGCTCCCGTACGCGGTCGACGCACGGCTCCTGGCGGCCGGCGCGCCGTCGGAGCCGGTGCTGCGGGAGCTGGGGGAGGCGCGCGCGCTGGGCGAGCCGGACGACCTCGTCGTCGCGGTGGGCCCGGCGTTCGGCGGCGCGCTCTGCGAGACGATCAACGGGCTGCCGCACGCCGATGTCCTCGCGGCGATCGTCGAGGGAGTCGCCGCGGGGGGCGCGACGCCGCGCGTCGTCAGGGTCAGACGTTCCGCCGACGTCGCGTTCATCGGCCACGACGGCGCCTGCCTCTCCGGCTCCCGCATCGCGGTCGCGCTGCAGTCGAAGGGGACGGCGCTCATCCACCGCGCCGACCTCGAGCCTCTCGACAACCTCGAGCTGTTCGGGATGGCGCCGCTCCTGACGCTCGACTCGTACCGCCAGATCGGGCTCAACGCCGCCGGGTACGCGCTCGGCCGCCCGGTCGCGCCCGTGCCGACGATGCTGGACAACTACGCCCGCGCGAAGCTGATCGTCCGCACGACGCTCCTGCACGCGCGCGAGGCGGCCGCCGTCGTCCGCGGCGCGCCGGCCGTCGAGGTCGAGCTCGCAGCGCGCGTCGAAGAGGTGTCAGACACCAAGAGTGTCTGACACCGTGTCGGTCGACGACGCACCTGTGACGAGCGCGCGGCGCCGGCTCACGCCTCGTCCCACGGCTTGCCGCCTCGCCCCCAGCGGTGGGCGTCGTGGCCCTCGACGATCACCCACGTGTGCTCCTTCAATTCGGGAGCCTCCATCGCCTCGAGGAGCGCGTCCGTGAGACGGTCGATCAGCTTCGCCTCGAGCTCGGGCGTCAGCCGCCGCTCGAACAGCTCGACACGCACGAGCGGCATCGCTACCGCTCCACGTGCTGCGACCCGCCGTCCGGGCCCAGGACGAGGTCGAGCCCGCGGTCGGGGACGTGGTCGAGCGGCACCGGCGCGAGCGCCTCCATGAAGGTGACGCCGCTCTCCGAGTAGAGCTTGTGGTGCAGCCCGCGGTTCACGACGACGACGTCGCCGGCGCGCAGCGTCGTCGTGTCTTCCTCGATCGTCATCTCGACCTCGCCGTCGAGGATCACCATCACCTGCTCCGTGTCGTCGTGCTTGTGCCACGGCACCTGCTTGCCGGGCTCGTACTGGACGCGGCAGAGCAGCACCTGGTCGCCGCCGATCGCGTGGAGGCGCACGCCGTCGACGAACTCCCACGCCTCGCGGCCGTTCCACGTCCGAAACGGCCTCGACTTCGCGTCAAGGCTCGACACCGTAGAAGCCCTCCCCGTTGTTCGACGAGACCGCCGCGACCGAGATGTCCTCGTCGTGGATCACCCACTTGCCGTTGCGTCGCGGCTCCTTCTTCGCAGCGAGCGCCGCGAGCACGCGATCCGGAGTGGCCGGCATCTCGGTGATCCAGACGCCGACGGCGTCGTGGATCGCGTTCGCGATCGCCGGCGGCTGCGCGTTGTTCGCCATCTCGCCGATCGCCTTCGCGCCGAACGGCCCGTCCTCGGACGGGTTCTCGATGATCACGTTGTCGAGCTCCGGGAGGTCGGTGAACGCGGGCCCGAGGTACGAGCCGAACTGGCCGCCGCGGTGCTCGGCCGACGGGTAGTACGGGTACGAGCTCTCGAGCAGCCCGAGGCCGAGCCCCATCACCGCTCCGCCTTCGATCTGGCCCTCGACGAGCGTCGGGTTGATCGCGCGGCCGACGTCGTACACCTGCGTCATCTTCAGCACCACGACCTCGCCCGTCTCGTCGTCGACCTCCACCTCGGCGACGCAGGCGGCGTAGGAGATCGCGGAGTGCGGCTCGATCTCCACCTGGCCCGTTGCGTCGTCGACGTCCGCGAACGGCTTGAGCGCGGTGGACGAGCCGCTGATCAGCTCGCCGTAGTTGTACGTCGCCGCGCCGGCGACGTCTGCGACGCCGATCTTCTTCTGCGGCGCGCCCTTCGCGACCACCTCGCCGTCCGTGATCTCGAGGTCCGACGCGTCGACCTCGAGCTCCCGCGACGCGATGTCGAGGATGCGCTCGCGCACGCGCTCGGCGGCGAGCCGCACCGCGTTCCCGCCGATGAACGTGCCGCGCGACGCGAACGTCCCCGTGCAGACGGCGGACGAGTCGGTGTTCGTGTTGTCCATCGTCACCCAGTCGTAGGGCACGCCGAGCGTGTCGGCGACGATCTGGGTGTGCACGGTCTTCGATCCCTGGCCGATGTCGACCGTGCCCGAGAACACGTCGACCCTGCCGTCCGGCTTCAGCTTGATCCAGGCCTGGCTCGGGTCGCCGTTCTGGTTCATGCCGGTCGGGTACTCGATCGTCGCGAACCCGCGACCACGGTGCTTCGCCATCAGGAGGCCCCCTCTCCGTTCAGCTTCTGTTGCGCGACGAGGTGCTCCGGAAGGAGCTCGCCGGTGCGCGGGTCGGACGTCATCGCGCGGTAGGAGCCGGGCAGCTCGACGCCCACCCGTTCCGCGGCGGCGAGCGTGACGGGCACCGTCGACGGGTCCTTGAGCACGACGCCGTTGCCGCTCGTGTCGCCGATCCTGTTCGCGTTCTTCAGGCGCAGCTCCCACGGGTCGATCCCGATCGCCTCGGCGACGCGGTTGAGATGCGTCTCGACCGCGAACGAGACCGAGGTGACGCCGAAGCCGCGCATCGCGGTCGTCGGCACGCGGTTCGTGAAGACGACGAAGCCGTCGAAGCGGAGGTTCGGGATCGTGTACGCGCCCGAGTGGTGGAACGCGTGCTTCGTGACGCCGTACGGCGAGAAGCGCGCGTACGCGCCGGCGTCGTGAAGGGTCAGCGTGCGGCGGCCGAGGATCCAGCCGTCCTTCGTCACCGCGTCCTGCAGCTCGATGTGCCACGGCGCACGCGTGGACGAGGCGAGCATCTCCTCCTCGCGCGTCCACCGCCACTTGACCGGCCGCCGCGACTTCAGCGCGAGCAGCGCGCAGATCGTGTCGGTCGCGGTGTCGACCTTGCCGCCGAAGCCGCCGCCGACCGTCCCGCCGACGAACTTCAGCTTGTTCAGCGGCACCTGCAGGTGGGCGGCGACGACGCCCATCGAGAAGTACATCGCCTGCGTGCACGAGTAGATCGTCAGGCGGCCGCTCGCCTCGGGCACGGCCAGGCACACCTGCGTCTCGAGCGGCATCTGCTCGATCGCCTGCGGCCGGTACACGCCCTGGACGACGACGTCGGCCTTGTCGAACGCCCGGTCGATGTCGCCCTTGCGCACGCGCCGGTGGTTGTACGGCCCGTAATGCGGATAGACGTTGCCCCACTGGTGGATCTGCGGCGCCTCGGCATCGAGCGCCTTGCGCATGTCGAACAGCGGCTCGAGCTCCTCGAACTCGACGGCGATCGCCTCGATCGCCGCGTAGGCCGCGGCCTCCGACTCGGCTGCGACGGCGACGATCGGCTGGCCCTTGTACCGGACGTCGTCCTCTGCGAGCAGCGGCTCGTCGGCCGGGACGCCGAGCCCTTCCAGGTGCCCGTACACGTTCTTCGGGACGTCGGCGTGCGTGATCACGGCGTGCACGCCCTTCACCGCCTCGGCTTTCGAGACGTCGAGGCTCACGATGCGCGCGCGGTGGTGAGGCGAGCGGAGCGCCTTCACCCAGAGCGTCTTGCCGACGCGGACGTCGTCGACGTACTGCGTCCGGCCCGTGACGTGGCCGATGCCGTCGTAGCGGGGGAGACGTGCGCCGACGGCCTTCATGCCGGGCTCCCCTTGGGTTGGACCTCGGGCTCGCCCGGAACCGCGACCGGCAGGTCCTCGATCTCCGTCGCCTCGCCGCGCGACGCCGCCAGCACCGCGTCGACGATCTTCACGTAGCCGGTGCACCGGCAGTAGTGGCCGGACAGCCCCTCGAGCACCTCGTCGCGCTCGAGCGGCCGGCCGTGCGACTCGATCAGGTGCGACGCCGCGAGAATCATCCCCGGCGTGCAGAAGCCGCACTGCGCCGCGTAGTGGTTGTAGAACGCCGCCTGCACCGGGCTGAGCGAGTCGGGGCCGCCGAGGCCCTCGAGCGTCGTGATCTCCGCGCCGTCGACGGCGGCGAGCGCCGTCAGGCACGAGCGGCGCGGCTCGCCGTCGACGAGGACGGTGCACGTGCCGCAACCGCCCTGCTGGCAGCCGGCCTTCGGGCTGGTGATGTCGAGCTCGTCCCGCAGGACGTGCAGGAGCGGCGTGAGCGGGGGGCTCGCGACGTCCTGCTCGATGCCGTTGACGATCAGCTTCACTTGAGCTCCAGTCGATCGAGGACTTCACGCACGAGCTTCGGGAGGATGGAGCTGCGGTAGGCCGCCGAGGCGACCGCGTCGTCGACCGGCTGCACGTCGCGGAGGACGTCGCCGGCGTCGCGGCTCTCCTCGACCGCCCGCAGGCGGACGGCGGTCGGCGCCACGCCGGCCGCCGCGAGCCGGAGGTCGGAGCCGTCCACGCGTACCGCGCCGACCACGGCGGCGACCGCGTAGGAGTGCGCGTGCCGGCGGCGCAGGCCGGCGGCCGCGGTCCGGCGCTCGACGTCGTCGAGCTCGACCTCGAGCACGAGCCGGCCGGAGCGGTCGCCGGCGAGGAAGTCCTCGATCGGCTCCGTGCGTTCGCCGCCCGCGCCCGCGGAGCGCACGCGCGCGCCGAGCGCCATCAGCGGCGCGGCGAGGTCGCCGCGCTGCGCGTCGGGGCCCGGCGGCGCGCAGATGTTCCCGCCCACGGTCGCGTTGCGCCGCACCTCCGCGTCGGCGACGTGGCGCGCGGTCTGCGCGAGGAGGTCGATCGGATGGTCGACGAGCGCCGCGACCGGGACCATCGCGCCGATCACCGTGCGGCCGTTCTCGGTCCGGATCGTGTCGAGCCCCGCCTTGTGGAGCATCAACGCGCGCTCCGGCCGCAGCTTGCCGGTGGCGATCTCGGGCAGCAGGATCGTGCCCCCGGCGAAGACGGTCAGGCCCTCGCCGCTGCCGTACAGGGAAACCGCCTCGTCGGCGGACGTCGGGACGAGCACCTGGTCGGTCATGCGCCCGATTCTAGGTATGGGCCGAGTACGCTGAGCCGGTGACGTTCGCGTCGATCGACGACCTCGAGCGCGCCCTCTCCGGCGCCTCGTACCTGACCGACCGCGGGCTGTCGACGGCGCTCTTCCTCGCGCTCGCGCTCGAGAAGCCGCTCCTCCTCGAAGGCGAGGCGGGGGTCGGCAAGACGGAGGCGGCGAAGGCGCTGGCGGCGGCGGTCGACGCGCCGTTGATCCGGCTCCAGTGCTACGAGGGGCTCGACATCGCGCACGCCGTCTACGAGTGGAACTACGCGCGCCAGCTCCTGCACATCCGCGCGGCGCAGGCGGGCACGGTCGACGAGGCCGAGCTGTTCGGGCGCGAGTTCCTGATCCGCCGGCCGGTGCTGGAGGCGCTCGAGTCCGAGACGCGCGCGCTGCTCCTGATCGACGAGATCGACCGTGCGGACGAGGAGTTCGAGGCCTTCCTGCTCGAGGTCCTTTCGGACTTCCAGGTGACGGTCCCGGAGCTGGGGACGATCCACGCGCGCGAGCGGCCCTACGTGATCCTGACCTCGAACAGAACGCGCGAGCTGCACGACGCGCTCAAGCGCCGGTGCCTCTACCACTGGATCGGGCATCCGTCGCTCGAGCGGGAGATCGAGATCGTCGAGCTGCGCGTGCCCGGCGTGCCGGAGCGGCTCGCGGAGCAGTCGGCGCGCTTCGCCGCCGAGCTGCGGTCGCTCGACCTGCAGAAGCCGCCGGGGATCGCGGAGACGATCGACTGGGTGCGCGCGCTGACCGCGCTCGGCCAGCAGGAGCTCGACGTCGAGAACGTGCAGGCGACGCTCGGGTCGCTGCTCAAATACCACGAGGACGTGCTCGCGCTCCGCGACGACGCGCTCGCCGAGCTCGTCGCGGCCAGCCGTGACTGAGCCGCACGCGGTCGTCCGCCACGTCGTGGTCTTCGGCCGCGTGCTGCGCGAGGGCGGCCTCGAGGTCGGGCCGCGGCGCGTCGCGGACGCTCTCAAGGGGCTCGACACGGTCGACCTCGCGCGGCGCGACGACGTCTACTGGACGCTGCGGCAGACGCTCGTCTCGCGCCGCGAGGACCTCGAGGTGTTCGACACTGCGTTCGACGCCTGGTTCCTGCGTGCGCCCGGGGCGCGGCCGCTCGCCGAGGCCGAGCGGCCGCGCCCGCCGGAGGGCGAGCGGCGGAAGGGCGCCCGGCCCGGCCCCGGCCCGGAGGTCGACGGCGGCGAGCTCGAGTCGGGGGCGTGGAGCCCGGACGAGCTGCTGCGCACGCGCGACTTCGCCGCCATGTCGTCCGACGAGTTCGCGCGCGCCCGCGCGCTGATCCGGAAGATCGCGCTCGCGCGCCCGCACCGCCGCACGCACCGGCTGAGGCCGGACCGGCGCGGCTCGACGCTCGACGTGCGCGGGCTCGTCCGGGCATCGCTCTCGACGGGCGGCGACCCCGTCGTCCGCGCGTTCCGCAGCCGCTCCGCCGCGCCGCGGAAGCTCGTGCTCCTGCTCGACGTCTCCGGCTCCATGGAGGCGTACTCGCGGGCGCTGCTCCTCTACCTGCACGCCGCGCGCGGGTCAGGCCGCGGCGTCGAGACGTTCGCGTTCGGCACGCGCCTCACCCGCCTCACGGCCGAGCTGGCCACGCGCGACCCCGACGCGGCGCTCGCCGCCGCGGCCGATCGCGTCCTCGACTGGTCGGGCGGGACGCGGATCGGCGAGTCCCTCAAGGCCTACAACGACGAGTGGGGTAGGCGCGCGCTGACGCGCGGCGCCGTCGTCGTCGTCCTGTCGGACGGTCTGGAGCGTGGCGACCCGCAGCTCGTCGCGACCGAGATGCGCCGGCTCGCCCGGCAGGCGTTCGCGGTCGTCTGGGTGAACCCGCTCAAGGCGCATCCCGACTACGCGCCGCTCGCCGGCGGCATGGCCGCGGCGTTCCCGTACGTCGACCGGCTGGTGTCGGGCCACGACGTGGCGAGCCTCGAGGCGCTCGGTACTGTTCTCCGGGGGATCGAACGGAGGCATCAGGCGTGAAGGAGATCGTCGACGAGGTCGAGCGCTGGCGTGCGCGCGGCGAGCGCGTCGCCGTCGCGACCGTGATCGCGACGCGGAAGTCGGCGCCGCGCCCGGTCGGCGCGAAGCTCGCGATCTCCGAGAGCGGCGCGATGTGCGGCTCGGTCTCCGGCGGCTGCGTCGAGAACGACGTCGCCGTCCAGGCGCTCGAGGTGATCGCGTCCGGCGACCCGCGGATCCTGACGTACGGGATCACGGAGGACCAGGCGCTCGGCGTCGGGCTCCCGTGCGGCGGCGAGATCGACGTCCTGCTCGAGCGCTTCGATTGAGCCTCGCCGAGGCGCTGCTCGAGGTCGCGCGCGGCGACGAGCGCGCCGTCCTCTTCACGGTCCTCGACGGCGAGCGGCGCGGCGCGAAGCTGCTCGTGCGCCTCGATCGCGGCGAGCGGGTCGGCGACGCGCCGGAGTCGCTCGGGGAGCTCGCGCCCGGACTCCGCCGCAGCGGCGTCGTCGAGCACGAAGGCGCGCGCGTCTTCGCGGACGTCTACGGCCCTCCACCGCGGCTCGTCGTCGTCGGTGCGGTGGACACGGGCGAGGCGCTCTGCGCCGCGGCGCGCGCGCTCGGCTGGCACACCGTCTGCGTCGACGCCCGGGCGCAGTTCGCGACGCCGGAGCGCGTGCCGAGCGCCGAGCGGATCGTCGTCGCGTGGCCCGACGAGGCGCTCGCCCAGCTCGGCCTCGACCGCGACACCGCGGTCGCGGTGCTGACGCACGACGAGAAGTTCGACATCCCCGCGCTCGTCGCAGCACTGCGGAGCGACGCGTTCTACGTCGCCGCGCTGGGAAGCCGCGTCGCGCAGCAGGCCCGGCGCGAGCGGCTCCTCGAAGCCGGCGTGACGCAGGAGGAGCTCGACCGGCTGCGCGGGCCCGCCGGGCTCGACATCGGCGCGGAGAGCCCCGCGGAGACGGCGATCTCGATCCTCGCCGAGGCGCTCGCGCTGCGAGCCGGCCGCGGCGGAGGCCCGCTGCGGGAGTCGCGCGAGCGCATCCACGTGGAACCGCGCGAGCGCGGTTGATACGTTCGGCCGCGGCAGCGGGTCGAGCGCGAGGAGGGAGGCACATGCCGGTCGCCGTTGAGTCGGAGAAGGTGCGCGAGCTGGTCGACGAGAACGCCGAGGTCGAGCGGATCGCGACGGGGTTCACGTTCACCGAGGGGCCCATCTGGATGGACGACGGCTCGCTCCACTTCAGCGACATGCCCGCCGACACCCGCCGGCGGTGGCACCCCGACGAGGGCGTCCGCGTGCTGCTCTTCCCGAGCCGGAAGTGCAACGGCATGACGCGCGACAACGACGGAAACCTCATCGTCTGCGAGCACGTGACGAGCTCCGTCGTGCGGGAGTCCCCGGACGGGCGCCGCGACGTCCTCGCCTACCACTGGCAGGGCAAGTACCTGAACAGCCCGAACGACGTGATCGTCGCCTCGGACGGGTCGATCATCTTCACCGACCCGACGTACGGACGGATGCCGGGCTTCGGCATCGAGCGCTCGCAGGAGCTCGACTTCCAGGGGGTCTACCGGATCCCGCCCGGCGGCGGCCGCGAGGACCTGCAGCTCCTCGCCGACGACTTCGCCCAGCCGAACGGCCTCTGCTTGGCTCCCGACGAGTCGCTGCTGTACGTGAACGACACGGAGCGCGCGCACATCCGCGTCTTCGACGTGGGCAGCGACCACCGGCTCTCGAACGGCCGCGTCTTCGCCGAGAACATCGGCGACGGCGACCTCGCGAAGGGCGGCCTCGTCGACGGGATGAAGCTCGACGAGCGCGGCAACGTGTACGTGACGGGGCCCGCCGGCGTCTGGATCTTCTCGTCCGACGGCGACCACCTGGGCGTGATCGAGGTGCCGGAGTCGGTCGGCAACCTGAACTGGGGCGAGGACGGCTGGAGCTCGCTCTTCATCCCGGCGTCGACCTCGGTCTACCGCGTGCGGATGAAGGTCGGCGGCAACCGCCTCGGCTACATGAACTAGAGACGGAGGAGACGTGGACCGGATCGACCCGAAGACGGCGGCCCTGGTGATCCAGGACCTCCAGAACGACGTGATCATCGACGGCGGCGCCTTCGCCGACTCCGGTGCGCCGGCGCACGCGAAGAGCCAGAACGTCGTCGAGAACGTGAAGGGCCTCGCCGAGGCGTGCCGGAAGGCCGGCGTTCCCGTGATCCACGTCTGGTACGTCGTCGACCAGGGCGCGGTCGGGCTGAAGCAGAACGCGCCGCTGTTCGAGGGCGTGAAGGGCGCGAATGCGCTCGTCCGCGGCACGTGGGGCGCGGCGCCGGCGGACGGCCTCGAGCCGCAGGACGGCGACCACGTCGTCGAGAAGATGCGGATGAACGCGTTCTACGACACGCGGCTCGACATCCTGCTGCGCGGCCTCGGCGTCGAGACGCTCATCATCACCGGCGCGTGGACGAACATGTCGATCGAGCACACCGCGCGCCACGCGGCCGACGCCGGCTACCGCGCCGTCGTCGCCTCCGACGGGACGTCGACGGTGAACGACGACTGGCAGCGCGCAGCGCTCGAGTACGCGATGACCAACGTGGCCGGCGTCGCCACCTGCTCCGAGATCGCCGAGGCGCTCGGCCAGGGCCGAAAGGTGTCAGACACGCTTGGTGTCTGACACCAAGGCGCTGCGACTCGCGTGAAGGTGTCTGACACTCGGCGCTGACACCTGTTCGACGTGCCGTGACGGCGAGAGGGTCGTTCTTGCCACAATCCCGCCATGGCGACCACGGTCGATCTTCCGCTGCTCGAGCTCGAGGCGGACGGCGGCGACGAGTTCCCGGTCGACGACCCCGCGACCGGCGAGACGATCCGGACGCTGCCGCGGATGGGCGCCGCCGAGACGGAGCGCGCGCTGCGCGCGGCCGAGGAGGCGCTTCCCGGTTGGCGCGGCCTCCTGGCGAAGGAGCGCGCGCGGATCCTCCGGCGCTGGGCCGACCTGATGATGGAGCACGAGGACGCGCTCGCGCGCCTGCTCACGACCGAGCAGGGGAAGCCGCTCGCCGAGGCGCGCGTCGAGATCGCGTATGCAGCCTCGTTCCTGGAGTGGTTCGGCGAGGAGGCGAAGCGCGTCTACGGCGACACGATCCCGACGTACATGCACGACCGCCGCATCGTCGTGGCGAAGGAGCCGGTCGGCGTGACGGCCGGCATCACGCCGTGGAACTTCCCGGCGGCGATGCCGACGCGGAAGGCGGCGCCCGCGCTCGCGGCCGGGTGCACGATGGTGCTGAAGCCGGCCGAGCAGACGCCGCTGACGGCGCTCGCCGTCGCGAAGCTCGGCGAGGAGGCCGGCCTGCCGGCGGGCGTCCTCGGCGTCGTCACCGGAAGCGCCGAGGACGCGCCGGTGATCGGCGGCGTGCTGACGTCGAGCCCGGTCGTGCGGAAGCTCGGCTTCACGGGCTCGACCGAGGTCGGGAAGCTCCTGATGGCGCAGTGCGCGAGCCAGGTGAAGAAGGTCTCCCTCGAGCTCGGCGGCAACGCGCCGTTCATCGTCTTCGACGACGCCGACCTCGAGGAGGCGGTGGCCGGCGCCCTGATCTGCAAGTTCCGGAACTCGGGGCAGACGTGCATCTCGGCGAACCGGATCCTCGTCCAGGCGCCGGTCTACGACGAGTTCGTCTCTCGGCTCACCGACGTCGTCGAGGGGCTGAAGGTCGGCTCGGGGCTCGAGCCGGAGACGAAGGTGGGTCCGCTGATCGAGCAGCAGGCGATCGACAAGGTCGAGCGCCACGTCGCCGACGCTCTCGACCGCGGCGGCGAGCTCGTCACGGGCGGCGAGTCGCTCGGCGGCCTCTTCTACCGGCCGACGGTCATCACGGGCGTGCCCGCCGACGCCGCGATGTCGTGCGAGGAGACGTTCGGCCCCGTCGCCGGGATCGCGCGCTTCGAGTCGGAAGACGAGGCGATCCGCCAGGCGAACGACACGCCGTACGGCCTCGCCGCGTACTTCTACAGCCGCGACCTCGGCCGGGTGTGGCGCGTGTCGGAGGGCCTCGAGTACGGCATCGTCGGCATCAACACGGGCGTGATCTCGACTGAGGTCGCCCCCTTCGGCGGGATGAAGGAGTCCGGGATCGGGCGCGAGGGGTCGAAGTACGGCATCGACGAATGGCTCGAGATCAAGTACCTCTGCATGGGCGGAGTCGAGTGATCGTCGAGCAGCGCGACTACCACGTCTACACCGGAAAGCTGAACGAGGTCGTGCAGATGTACGCCGACGAAGGGATCGCCCTGCAGCAGGAGCATCTCGGCGAGTTCCTCGGCGCGTTCACGACCGACGTCGGCGCGCTCTCGACCTACACGACGCTGTGGGGCTACCCGAGCTACGCGGAGCGGGAGGAGCGCCGCGCGCGCCTGCAGGCCGACGGTCGCTGGAAGGACTTTCTCGGGCGCCTGCAGCCGCTGCTCCACACGCAGCAGAACCGCATCCTCGTGCCGACGGCGTTCTCGCCGATCCGGTGATGCTCGAGAACAAGGTCGCGCTCGTCACGGGGGCGGCTCAGGGCATCGGGCGCGCGATCGCCGACGGGCTCTCCGAGGCCGGCGCACGCATCGTCGTGGCGGACCTGCGGGGGGCCGAGGAGGCCGCGGCCGCGTACCCGGACGGCGTCGGGCTCACCGGTGACGTCTCGAGCGAGGAGGACGTGCGGCGCCTCGTCGCGGACGCGGTCGAGCGCTGCGGGTCGATCGACGTCCTCGTCAACAACGCGGGCCTCTACGCGTCGCTCGAGATGCGGCCCTTCGAGCAGATCCCGCTCGAGGAGTGGCGCAAGGTGATGGACGTCAACGTCGCGTCGATGTTCCTCATGTGCCGGGAGGTCGTGCCGCTGATGCGCCGTCGCGGCGGCGGCAAGATCGTGAACATCTCGTCGGGCACGCCGTTTCGCGGCGTGCCGTTCCTGCTCCACTACGTCACGTCGAAGGGCGCGATCGTCGCGTTCACGCGTGCGCTCGCAAAGGAGCTCGGCAAGGACAACGTCCTCGTCAACTGCGTCGCCCCGGGGTTCACCATGTCGGCGGGCGTCGAGGCCCATCCCGAGGTGGTCGAGAAGCTGCGCGACGTCTCGGTCTCGGCGCGGACGCTGCAGCGCGACCAGCTCCCGGAGGACGTCGTCGGCGCCGTCGTCTTCCTCTGCGGCCCCGGCGCGGACTTCGTCACCGGCCAGACGATCGTCATCGACGGCGGCCAGTACTTCCATTGATCCTCCGGGTCACGGACCATCGCTACGGCGTCGAGACCGGTCCGGGCGACCACGTGGTTTACGACGTGGCGGGCGACAGCGCCTACGTCGGCGCCGGCCGCGTCGACGGGCGCGCGCTCGTGTGGGAGCTGACGGAGCGCCCGGAGGGCGACTGGCTGCTGCGCTGCGACCGCGTCGACTTCCCGCCCGGCGGCGTCGCCTACCGGCACACGCACCCGGGGCCGGGTGTCCGCGTGCTCCTGGCGGGCCGGATCCGCATCGAGACGCAGGGTGAGACGCACGAGTACGGGCCGTTCGAGTGGTGGTACGAGACCGGCCCCGACCCCGTCTTCGCCGCGGCGTCCGAGAGCGAGCCCACCTCGTTCGTGCGCGTGCTCGTGCTGCCGGCGGAGTGGGAGGGGAAGCGGACGATCTCGTACGTCGACCCCGCCGACGCCGACAAGCCGAAGACGCAGACCGCGCGCGTCTACCTCGAGCATAAACTCGGCGTAGGCTCGACGGAGCCGAGAGGGAGCGGAGGTGCCGGCTTTGCCGGCACCGAGAGCGGGACTCTGTGAGGCACGGCGGCAGGGTGCTGGCCGACCAGCTGGTCGTGCACGGCGTCGACACGGCGTTCTGCGTGCCGGGCGAGAGCTACATCGCGCTGCTCGACGGCCTGCACGACGTGGCGATCCGCCTCGTCACGTGCCGCAACGAGGCGGGCGCGGCGAACATGGCGGAGGCGTACGGGAAGCTGACGGGACGGCCCGGCGTCTGCATGGTCACGCGCGGCCCGGGCGCGACCCACGCGGCGGTCGGCGTCCACACGGCGTTCCAGGACTCGACGCCCCTCGTGCTCCTCGTGGGGCAGGTACCGACGACGGAGGAGGAGCGCGAGGCGTTCCAGGAGATCGACTACCGCCGGATGTTCGGCGAGACGGCGAAGTGGGTCGCGCAGATCGACCTTGTCGACCGCATCCCGGAGCTCGTCGCCCGCGCGTTCGCGACGGCGTGCTCCGGCCGCCCCGGCCCGGTGGTGCTCGCCCTGCCGGAGGACGTCCTCGCCGAGGAGACGGACGTCGCCGACGCGCGTCCGTTCGCGGCGGCCCGACCGAGCCCCTCGGGCGCCGACGTCGAGGCGGTGCGCGCGCGCCTCTCCGCAGCGGAGCGTCCGCTCGCGATCCTCGGCGGCGGGGGGTGGACGCGCGAGGCGAGCCGCGGCCTCGGCGAGTTCGTCGCCGCGAACGCGCTTCCAGCCGCCGCGGCCTTCAGGCGGCAGGACGTGCTCGACAACGACTCGCCCTGGTACGTCGGCGACGTCGGCATCGGCGTCAACCCGAAGCTCGCGCGGCGCGTCCGCGACGCCGACCTGCTGCTCGTCGTGGGCGCCCGCCTCGGCGAGATGACGACGTCGCGGTACACCCTCCTGCGCGTGCCGACGCCGGAGCAGGCGCTCGTGCACGTGCATCCGGGGCCCGAGGAGCTGAGCCGCGTCTACCAGCCCGACGTGCCCGTGCTGGCCTCGCCGGAGGCGTTCGCCGAAGCCGTCGCCGACGTGCGCGTTGAGCCGCGGTGGCACGAATGGGCGGCCGCCGCCCGCGCCGACTTCGAGGAGTGGCAGCAGCACGGCCCGATGCCGGGTGAGCTCGACCTCGGCGAGTGCATCGCGTACATGCGCGAGCGCGTCCCCGACGCGATCGTCACGAACGGGGCCGGGAACCACACCGTCTGGATCCACCGCTTCTGGCGGTTCCACGGCTTCCCGTCGCAGCTCGGGCCGACGAGCGGCGCGATGGGGTACGGCGTCCCCGCCGCCGTGGCGGCGAAGGTCGTCGCGCCCGAGCGCACGGTCGTGTGCTTCTCGGGCGACGGCGACTTCCTCATGCTCGGGCAGGAGCTGGCGACGGCCGTGCAGTACGAGCTGCCGATCGTCGTCCTCGTCGTCGACAACGGCATGTACGGGACGATCCGCATGCACCAGGAGCGGAGCTTCCCGGGGCGCGTGGTCGGGACCGACCTGCGCAACCCCGACTTCGCCGCGCTGGCGCGCGCGTTCGGCGCCCACGGCGAGAACGTCGCGCGCACGGAGGACTTCCCGGCCGCCTTCGACCGTGCGCTCGCGGCGGGGCGGCCGGCGGTCGTCGCGCTGCGGATCGACCCCGAGGCGATCACGCCGCGCGCGACGCTCTCCGGCATCCGGGAGGCCGCGCTCCGGTGAGCCGCCGTGAGGAGATCCGCGTCCCCGAGCTCGCGGAGCCGTTCAGCCACTACACCGACGCGGTGCGGGCCGACGACCTGCTCTTCGTGTCGGGCTGCATCGCCGTCGACCGCGACGGCCGCCTCGTCGGCGGCGACGACGTGGTCGCGCAGACGCGTCAGGTGTTCAGGAACGTCGAGGCGATCCTCGCGGCCGCCGGCGCGGCAATCCGGGACGTCGTCAAGGTGACGGTGTTCCTGACCGACGTCCGCGACCGCGCCGCGGTCGACACGGTGCGCCGCGAGGTCTTCGGCGACGTGCGCCCCGCGAGCACGCTGGTCGAGGTGTCGAACCTCGTCGTGCCGGGCGCGCTCGTGGAAGTCGAGGCGGTGGCGCTCCTCCGATCGTGAGCGATCCGTACAACGCCGTCATCACGGAGGTCGAGCCGGCGCCGGCGCGCGAGGGGCCGCTGCGCGGCAAGCGGCTGCTCGTCAAGGACCTCTTCGACACGGCCGGCATCCGCACGACGTACGGCTCTCGGATCTACGCCGACCACGTCCCGGGCCGGACGGCGACCGCCGTCGAGCGCCTGGTCGCGGCGGGCGCCGTCGTGACGGGGAAGGCGAACCTCCACGAGTTCGCTTGGGGGGTGACGAGCCAGAACCCGTGGTACGGGACCGTGCAGAACCCGCGGCTGCCGGGGCGGACCGCCGGGGGGTCGTCGGGCGGCAACGCGGCGGCGCTCGCGGCCGGCCTCTGCGACCTCGGGCTCGGGACCGACACGGGCTGCTCGATCCGGCTGCCGGCGTCGTGCTGCGGCGTCGTCGGGCTGAAGCCGAGCTGGGGCCGGATCCCTGTCGACGGCGTCTACCCGCTCTGCCCGACGTTCGACACCGTCGCGCCGATGGCGCGCACCGTCGACGAGGTGACGGAGATGTGGTCGGTGCTGGCGGACGCGCCGGTCCCCACGCCCCGACTTGAGGGCCTCCGCGTCGGGCTGCTCATCCGGCCCCCGTCCGTCGGCGGCGTCGCGTCGCCGCCGAACGCAGCCGCGGAGGCGTACGTGCCGCGGCTCGAGGAGCTCGGAGCCGAGGTCGTCGAGGCCGCGATCCCCGAGCCGCCGGACGACACGTGGCCGCTCTTCTTCCACGAGGCGGTGGAGTCGCATCGCGCGACGTTTCCGGCGCGCGCCGACGAGTACGGCGACAACGTCCGCCGCAAGCTCGAGCTGGCGCTCGAGGTGGATCCGGCCGCGGTGGAGCGCGCGCGTGCCGCCGTCGCCGTCTGGCGCACCTATCGGCCCGACGTCGACCTCTACGTCTCTCCCGTGCTCGGGATCGAGGTGCCGCCGGTCGACTGCGACGAGCTCGAGGTGCGGATCCCGGCCACGGCGTTTCTGCGCCCGTTCAACGTGCTCGGCTGGGCCGCGCTCGCGATCGGCGACCTGCAATTCAGCGCGCCCGCCGACGAGGTCGTGCTCGCCGCTGGGCTCGCGTGGTCCCAGGCCGAACAGGTGTCAGACACCAATAGTGTCTGACACCTCTACGGCGTGATGTCCTTGACCTCGCGCGCCGGCGGCGGGGCCACCGGCACGCGCACGCCGAACGAGTCGTACGAGGTGTCGATCGCGACGGGAGTCCCCTGCGCAGTCGCGTACGCGACGATCACCCGCCGGATCCGGTCGCGCCGGTCGATCCAGAACTTCGCGTTGAAGTCCTTCGCCGGGTAGTCGCCGCTCAGGGCCTTCGCGATCAGCGCACGCCGCGCGCGCGGGACGCGGCGCAGGACGAGCGCCGGGTCGATGCGCGCCCAGTAGACCGCACCGTCGGCGACGCGGCGCGCGAGCGACACAGCGCGCGCGCCGTACGCGAGGTACGCCGGTGCGAGCACGTGCGCGAGCTCGTCAGGGCGGTTGCGCTCCTCGCCCGCGGTCAGCTTCCGCGTATCGAGCCGCGTCCAGGGCCGCACGTCGCCCGACATCAGCGACGCCTGCACGTCGGCGTTCGAGAACGTGATCGGCCCGACGACGATGACCTCGCCGGGGACGTTCGAGGCGGGGCTCAGCTTGTAGAGGTGTGCGCGCGACCCGTCGAACGCGACGGTGCCCGTATCGTGCGCGTCGACCTGCGCTCCGCCGACGACGATCGACGTCGTCTGCGTGAGATGAGCGCTGCCGGTGCGAAGCGTCAGGCCGGGCGCCGAGGCGAACGGCGGGAGCCGTGGAGGCGGCGCGGCGCGATGCGATGCGCTCCCGCACGCCGCCGCGCACAGCGCCAGGACGGCGATCGGAAGGGCGCGGCGCACGCGCGGCAGGGTAGCGCCGGCGCTAGAGACGAACGGTGCGGATGCCGGCGGGCCGCGGCTTCGCGTCCGCGCGGACGACGTCCACGAAGGCCGCCGCGGTCGGCGAGAGCGGTACGCGGGAGTAGACGGCGACGTCGCGCACGACGCGCGGGTCGAACCGGAGCACCTCGCACTCGATGCCGGGCACGACGATGTTGTCCGGCACGAGCGCGATCCCCAGCCCGGCCGCGGCGAGGCGGACTGCGCCCTCCGCCTGCGACGTCCGAACGGTGCCGCGGGGGCTGTACCCGGCGCCGCGGCAGAGGCTCTCGACGATGCCCGCGAGGCCGTGGTCCGGGTGGTAGAGCACCCACTGCCGGTCGTGTAGCTGCTCGAGCCGGACGCTCCGGCGCCGCGCGAGCGGGTCGCGCAGCGGCACGACCAGGACGAACTCCTCCCATCCGACCATCTCGAGCGGCCCGTCCCAACGCCGCACGGGCATGGGGCCGAGCGCGAAGTCGGCGATGCCCTGCTCGACCGCGTCCTCGAGCAGCGAACGGTGCCGGAACTCGTGCAGGCGGATCGACACGTTCGGGTGCAGCTCGTGCCACGTGCCGATGTAGCGCGGGAGGACGCCGACCGCCATCGAGAGGACCGTCGCGATCTCCAGCTCGCCGCCCTCGACCGCGAGGGTCGAGCGCGCGCCGCGCAGGCCGCGCTCCAGCGCGCGCACCGCGGTCCGCGCCTCGGGCAGCAGCGTCCGCCCCGCCGGCGTCAGCGAGACGCCGCGCGGGAGGCGGTTGAAGACCGGCCCCTCGAGCTCCTGCTCGAGCGCGCGGATGTGCTGGGAGAGCGACGGCTGCGAGATCCCGACGCGGCGCGCGCCACGCGTGAACGAGCCCTCGTCGACCACCGCGACGAAGCACTCCAGCTGACGGAAGTTCATAGCCCGAACCTATCGCTCTCAGTGCCTTCTCGCACCCTTGACCTATGATTTGAAAGGCAGGAGACTCCCCGTCGTGCGCGTGACGGGGATCAACCACGTCAGCATCTCCGCTCGCGACCTCGAGCAGTCGACGCGGTTCTACGTCGAGGTGCTCGGGATGGAGCGGATCCCGACGCCGCGCTTCGAGACGCCGGTGCAGTGGCTCCGCTGCGGCGACCTCCAGCTCCACCTGTTCCTCGACGACGGGGAGGCGCCGCGGCGCCATCATCTCGGGCTGACCGTCGACGACTTCGACGCGGCGTTCGAGGCCGTCGCGACGTGGACGTCCAGCGAGTGGGGGAACGAGCTGGTCGAGCTGCCGTCCGGGCAGGTACAGCTCTACTTCCGCGATCCCGCAGACAACCTGATCGAGCTGAACTGGCCCGACGCCTCCACGCTCGACCGTTCCAGGTACCCCATGCTCCGCCGCCTCGTCGACGTGGTCCCCCAGCCCCGCGAGTCGCTCGAGGCGGTCCTCTACCTGGAGGCGGCGCCGGCATGACGGGCTCCGTCTGGGCGGAGCGGCTGCGCGGAAGCGGCGGCGCCCGCGCGTTCGCGACGCGCGCACGCGTCCTCCGCGGGGTCGGGCTCGTCCTGCTCGCCGCCCTCGTCGTGCTGCCCATCCTCTGGGTGGCGGTGCTCGCGCCGACGACCGGCAAGTGGGCCACCTCGTTCGGCTCGGCGGCGCACGACCCGAAGGACTTCCTGATCACGCTCCTGAACGGGATCACGGCGGCGGCGCTCTACTTCGTCGTCGCGAGCGGCTTCACGCTGATCTTCGGCCTGATGCGCGTGGTCAACATGGCGCACGGCGCGTTCTTCCTCTTCGGCGGCTACATCGCGCTGAAGCTGCAGCGCCACATGGTCGGCGAGGGCGGCGCGTTCGGCCTCACGAGCTCGCAGGTGAACCTGACGCACTGGATCGTCCCCGCGCTCGTCGGGACGGTCGTCGTCGCGGGTATGGGGCTCGTGATGCAGCAGGTGTTCCTGCGCTGGAACCAGGGCCAGGACCTGCGCCAGGCGCTGATCACGATCGCCATCTCGATCATCCTCGCCGACCAGATGCTCGCCCACTTCGGCGGCGTCGCAGAGGACATCGCGTGGCCGCGCAACTGGGACACCTTCGTCAACCTGCGCGTGAAGGGCATCCAGTACACGGAGACGCGGCTCGTGATCCTCGTGATCGCGGTCGCGATCGGGGTCCTGCTCTGGCTCTGGCTGAAGCGGACGCGCACCGGAATGGTGATCCGTGCCGGCGTCGACGACCGCGCGATGGTGTCGGCGCTCGGGATCAACATCCAGCTCACGTTCGCGATCGCGTTCGTCGTCGGATCCGCGCTCGCCGGCCTCGGCGGCGTGATCGGCGGCTCGTTCGCCAGCCTCGCGCCCGGAGTCGACGCTAACTGGCTGCTCTACTCGCTCGTCGTAGTGATCATCGGGGGGATGGGGTCACTCGGCGGCGCGGCCATCGGCTCGCTCCTGCTCGGGCTCACGTCGAACTTCTCGGCGGCGTACCTGCCGGCGAACTACACCTACTACTCGATCATCGTCACCTTCGCGCTCGTCGCGATCGTGCTCGCCGTCCGCCCGCTCGGCCTGTTCGGGAGGCCGGCTTGACGGCCAGGGTCGTGACGCCCGACCGCGTCGTCGGGGCGATCGCGCTCGTGCTCGCGCTCGCAGCGCCCGCGTACCTGTCGAGCTACTGGGTCGGGACGCTGCTGACGCAGATGCTCTTCCTCGGGATCGTCGCCGCCAGCCTGATCTTCCTGTCCGCCTACGGCGGGATGGTCTCGCTGGCGCAGGTCGCGATCTACGGCGTCGCGGGCTTCGTCGTCGGAAACGCGACGACGAACGGCAACACGAAGGGGCTGAACCTCGGCTGGAACCCGTGGTGGGGCGTGCTGCTCGGGATCGCGATCGCGGTCGCGGTCGCGTTCCTGTTCGGCGCGATCGCGAGCCGCAGCATCGGCATCTACTTCCTGATGATCACCCTCACGTACTCGGTGATCGCGAACCTGACGTTCGGCCAGGTCACCGACATCTCCGGCTTCGGCGGGATCAGCGGCATCCCCGCCCCGCACCTGATCGGCAACGTGAACGCGCACGCGGAGCGCCTCTATTACATCGCGCTCGGCGTCGCGCTCGCCATCTACCTCCTGCTGCGCTACCTGTCGCGGACGCCGTTCGGGCTGACACTGCAGGGGGTGCGCGACGACCCGGTGCGGATGTCGTCGCTGGGCTACAACGTCGGCCTCCACCGCACCGCGGCCTTCGCGTTCGCGGGGTTCGTCGCGGCCGTCGGGGGCGTCCTCTTCGTCTGGTGGAACGGCCACATCGACCCGGCCTCGATCGACCTGGGGTCGACGATCGACGTGCTCGTGATCGCCGTCGTCGGCGGCCTCTACCGGCTCGAGGGCGCGTGGGTCGGGGCGCTCTTCTTCGTCGTCGTCCAGAACTACTCGCAGCAGATCGGATTCATCGGCCCGCGCTTCGAGACGCTGATGGGGGCCATCTTCCTCCTCATCCTGCTCGTCTCGCCCGGCGGCCTCGTCGGCCTCTGGGAGCGCGTGGTCGCACTCACCTTCGGGCGGCACCGGGGGCCGACCGACCGCGATCGCAACCCGATCGACGTCGGCCAGGTGGAGCCCAGCGTCTGAAAGAAAGGAGGCCGCTCACCACACGACCCCGGACTTGCCGCTACAAAGCCAACCCCCCAGAGTCCTGAAACATCAAAACCGGTTCGAAAGGAGGAGGGCATCGCAATGCATGCTCTCAAGCGCAGGTGGAAGCTCGTTCCGCTCGCAGCGCTCGCCGTCGTCGCGGCGGCGGTCGTTGCGGCGACGGCGACCGCCCGCACGAGCGCGACCCCGATCAGGATCGCCGTCCTGTCCGACTGTCAGGGCGCGTTCGGGTCGTTCGACAACCAGGACCTCGCCGGCGTCGTCGTCGCGATGTCGCAGTTCGCGGGCGCCCACGCCAAGAACCCGAACAAGCCGCGTGACGGCTGGGTCGGAGGGACGGTGGCCGGTCACCCGCTGAAGCTGGTCGGCATCGGCTGCTCGAACGACCGTGCAGACACCGCCATCAAGGAGACGAAGCGCCTGATGGAGCAGCTGCACGCCGACATCATGATCGGGCCGCTGTCGGGCGACGAGTCGATCGCAGTCGCCAACTACGCGAAGCAGCATTCCACGAAGACGTTCGTCGACGGCTCCGCCGGCGCCCAGGACACGACGCTGAAGGTGCGCGCGCCGAACTTCTTCCGCTTCAACGGCGACGGCGCGCAGTGGAACGCCGGGCTCGGCGACCTGGCGTACAACAAGCTGCACTGGAAGACGGCGGCCGTGGTGGCCGACGACTACAGCTTCGCCTGGACGTCGGCCGCGGGCTTCATCGCCGAGTTCTGCGCAGTCGGCGGGCAGGTGACGAAGCGCGTCTTCCCGCCGCTGAACACGACCGACTACTCCTCGTACGCGCAGCAGATGCCGACCAACGTCGACGGCACGTTCGTCGCCGTCGGCGGCGCGGGGCTGATCCCGTTCCTGAAGGCGTACGAGCAGGCGCACGGGCCGATCGACGGGAAGAAGTTCATCGGCAACCTGTTCTGGGGCACGCCGGGCGAGTTCCAGCAGCTCGGCACGCGCGTCTCCGGAGCGTACGTCGGCGGCGCAGGCACCGCCGGTGACCTCGCCACGGCGGCCGCGAAGGCGTACAACGCCGAGGTCGGCAAGGTGTTCAAGACGATCCCGCCGTTCGGCGCAGCCGAGCCGCAGGCCTCGTCGACGTTCACCTACGGCTACTACATCAACACGGTTGGCCTGCTGATGGGCCTGAAGGCCGTCAAGGGCGACATCTCCGGCGGCCAGAAGAAGCTCCAGGCGGCGATCGCGAAGGTGCACATCAACTCGCCGTACGGCCCGCTCCACCTGGACAAGAACCGCCAGGCGGTGCTGAACGTCTTCTACCAGCAGCTGTACCTGAAGAACGGGCAGCTCGCGATCAAGACGGTGGGCGAGGTGCCGCAGGTCGACCAGACCTTCGGCGGCACGTTCTCGTCGAAGACGCCCCCGCCGGGGCGGACGTTCCCGCCGTGCGTCAAGCGGCACCTGCCGTGGATCGGCAAGGAGATCAAGCCTCCGGTCACGGGCTAGCGCTTGACGCAGGAAGCCGAAGCCGTCGACGCCGAGCCGATCCTCCGCTTGCGGGGGGTCGGCCGGCGCTACGGCGGCCTTCACGCCGTGCGCGACGTCGACCTGGACGTCGCGCACGGCGAGCGGCGCGCGATCCTCGGTCCGAACGGCGCCGGGAAGACCACGCTGTTCAACGTCATCTCCGGCGACGTCCCGCCCAGCTCGGGGACGGTCGAGTTCCTCGGCTCCGACGTGAGCGCGCTTCCCCCCCGGGCGAGGGCGAAGCTCGGGATGGGGCGGACGTACCAGAAGTCGCGCTCGTTCCTCGGCCTGTCGGTCGTCGACAACGTCTACCTCGCGCTGCTCGGCGTCCAGCGCGGGCACTTTCGCCCGGTCCTGCTGCCGAAGCGCGACGCAGAGCTGCGGGAGCGCGCCGCCGAGCTGGTGCGGGAGGCCGGGCTCCCGGGCCGGGAGAACGCGATCGTCGGCGAGCTGTCGCACGGCGAGCAGCGGCAGCTCGAGGTGGCGATGGCGCGTGCGTCGAACCCGCGGCTGATGATGCTCGACGAGCCCGCGTCGGGGCTGTCGCGCGGCGAGCGCGTCGCGCTGACGGAGATGCTCCTCGGCCTCGACCCGTCGATCACGCTGATCCTGATCGAGCACGACATGGACGTCGCGCTGCGCGTCGCCGACCGCGTGACGATGATGCACGACGGGCGCGTGATCGTCGAAGGGACGCCGGCGGAGATCCGCGCGAACGAGACCGTTCACGACCTGTACCTCGGGAGGCACGGCGGTGAGTGACGGAGACATGCTGCTCGTCGTCGACCACGTCAACGCCTACTACGGCACGGCGCAGGCGCTCGAGGACGTCACCTTCGAGATCGCGGGCGGGTCGACCTCGATCATCGGCCGCAACGGGATGGGGAAGACGACGCTCTGCAACGCGATCGTCGGCATCCCGCCCGCGCGCGTCACCGGCTCGATCCGCTACCGGGGCGTCGAGCTCTGCGGACGCCCGTCGTACAAGATCGCGAAGCTCGGGATCGGGTACGTGCCGCAGGGCCGCCGGCTGTTCCCGTCGCTCTCGGTCGACGAGCACCTGCGGATGATCTCGCGGCGCGGCCAGAGCAGGCGGTGGACGCCGGACAAGATCTACGAGCTGTTCCCGCGGCTCGGCGAGCGGCGCCGGAACGGCGGCGCGCAGCTCTCGGGCGGCGAGCAGCAGATGCTCGCGATCGGCCGCGCGCTGCTCACGAACCCCGACCTCCTGATCATGGACGAGCCGTCCGAGGGGCTGGCGCCGGCGATCATCGAGCACCTGATCGAGACGTTCCGCACGCTCGAGGAGGAAGGGCTCGCGATCCTGCTGATCGAGCAGAACCTCGGGATGGCGACGGCCGTCGCGGAGCGGCAGCTCGTGATGGTCGCGGGCGCGATCGCGACCGAGACGACGGCGACGAAGCTCGCGAACGACATCGAGCTGCAGCGCCGCTACCTCGGCGTCGAGCCGCTCGCGGCGCACTGATGCCCACCGTCGTCCTCGTCGGAACGCTGGACACGAAGGGGCGCGAGTACGCGTTCCTGCGCGATCGGCTCGGCGAAGCCGGCGTCGACGTGCTCGTCGTCGACGCCGGGATCCACGATCCGGTCGGCCTCGAGCCGGACGTCTCGCGCGTCGAGGTCGCGCGCGCGGCCGGTGCCGACGCCGAGGCGCTCGGCGCCGCCGGCGACCGCGGGGCCGCGGTCACGGCCATGGGCGCCGGTGCAGAGGCGGTCGTCCGCGACCTGCACGCGCGCGGGCGCCTCGACGGGATCGCCGCGCTGGGCGGCTCCGGCGGCTCGTCGATCGCGGCCCGCACGATGCAGGCGCTGCCCGTCGGCGTGCCGAAGCTGCTCGTGTCGACGCTCGCGTCCGGCGACACGCGGCCGTACGTTGGTGCCGTCGACGTCACGATGATGTACTCGGTCGTCGATATCTCGGGCGTGAACCGCGTCTCGGCCCGGATCATCGCCAACGCGGCCGCGGCGATCGGCGGGATGGTGCGCGCGGCGCCTCCGGCGCTGGACGGGAAGCCGCTCGTCGCGGCGACGATGTTCGGCGTCACGACCCCGTGCGTGACCCGTGCGCGCGAGCGGCTCGAGGAGCTCGGGTACGAGGTGCTCGTCTTCCACGCGACCGGCTCGGGCGGCCGCTCGATGGAGGCGCTCGCGAAGGACGGCTTCCTCGCCGGGGTGCTCGACGTGACGACGACGGAGCTCGCCGACGAGCTCGTCGGCGGCGTCCTCTCCGCCGGGCCGGACCGCCTCGAGGCGGCCGGCGCCGCGGGCGTCCCGCAGGTCGTGTCGCTGGGCGCGCTCGACATGGTCAACTTCGGGCCGCGCGAGACCGTCCCGCCGCAGTTCGAGGGCCGCAACCTCTACGTGCACAACCCGACGGTGACGCTCATGCGCACCACGAAGGAGGAGTGCGCGGAGCTCGGCCGCACGATCGGCCGCAAGCTCGCGGCGGCGGCATCGCCGACCGCCGTCTTCGTGCCGCTGGGCGGCGTCTCCATGATCGACGTCCCCGGGCAGCCGTTCCACGACGCCGAGGCGGACGCGGCGCTCGTGGCCGCGCTGAAGGCGGAGCTCGACGGTCGCGTCGAGCTGCACGAGCGCGAGGAAGACGTGAACGACCCGGCCTTCGCGGTCGCGATGGCCGACCGCCTGCACGAGCTGATCCAGGAGACGCGGCGTGACGCGTGACGAGGCGCTCGCGCGGCTGCGCGCGCAGGTCGAGCAGCGCCGACCGATCATCGGCGCGGGTGCGGGCACCGGGCTGTCGGCGAAGCTCGCGGAGGCGGGCGGCGCCGACCTGATCATCATCTACAACAGCGGGCGCTACCGGATGGGCGGCCGCGGCTCGCTCGCCGGGCTGATGCCGTACGGCGACGCGAACGCGATCGTCGTCGACATGGCGCGCGAGGTGCTGCCCGTCGTGAAGGAGACGCCGGTGCTCGCCGGCGTCTGCGGGACCGACCCGTTTCGCCTCATGCCCGTCTTCCTCGACGAGCTGCAGCGGATCGGCTTCAGCGGCGTCCAGAACTTCCCTACCGTCGGCCTCGTCGACGGCACGTTCCGCGTCGGGCTCGAAGAGACGGGAATGGGGTTCGGGCTCGAGGTCGACATGATCCGGCTCGCGCACGAGCGCCACCTTCTCACGGCGCCGTACGTGTTCGTCGACGAGCAGGCGGCGGCGATGGCGGAGGCAGGAGCCGACGTGCTCGTCCCGCACATGGGGCTGACGACGGGCGGCGCGATCGGCGCGTCGACCGCGAGGACGCTCGACGAGTGCGTGCCGCTGATCCAGGCGATGCACGACGCGGCGAAGCGCGTGAAGCCGGACATCCTCGTGCTCTGCCACGGCGGCCCGATCGCCGAGCCCGACGACGCGGCGTACGTGATCGAACGCACGGAGGGCATCGTCGGCTTCTTCGGCGCGTCATCGATGGAACGTCTTCCGACCGAGGTCGCCATGACCGAGAACATGCGCCGCTTCAAGTCCATCCCCGTCTGAGGAGGAACGATGAGCACCTTCGTCAAGCAACCCGACGTCGCGCAGGAGCAGTTCGACTGGGGGACGATCGGCTGGCGCTGCCGGCCCGCGAACACCGGGTCGAAGCACCTCGTCGTCATGGACGTCACGCTCGAGCCGGGGGAGGGGCACGCGTTCCACCGCCACCCCGGCCAGGAGGAGATGATCATCGTCAAGCAGGGTGCCGTCACGCAGTTCATCGAGCGGGAGTCGACGACGCTCGGCCCCGGCGACTCCGTCTACCTCGACGCGGACGTCGTCCACGCCTCGTACAACGACGGCGACGAGACCGCGCACCTGCAGGTCGTCATCGGCCCCTCGCTCGGCGACGGCGGCTACGGCCTCGTCGACGTCTCCGGCGAGGAGCCCTGGGCCTCGCTGCGGTGAGGTACAGGTGTCAGACACCAGTTGGTGTCTGACACCGGTTCAGCGGCGCGCGGAGGCGAGCAGCTCCGCCGCCGGGAGTCCGCGGATGGAGGCGTCGACGAGCTCGACGGGATGGAGCGCCGGCAGCGGGCGGCCCGCGCGGCGGAGCGCGGCGCTCACCTGCACCAGGCAGCCCGGGTTCGCGCTCGCGTACAGGTCGGGCTCCGTCTCGAGGATCCGCGCCGCCTTGCGGTCGCCGAGCTCGCGCGCCGCGGCAGGCTGGACGATGTTGTAGATCCCGGCGCTCCCGCAGCAGAGCTCCTGCTCGCGCGGCTCCACGAGCTCCAGGCCCGGGATGGCAGCGAGCGCCGCGCGCGGCTCCGTCTCGACCCGCTGCGCGTGCTTCAGGTGGCACGAGTCCTGGAACGCGACGCGAAGCGGCAGCGGCCGCCGCTCCGCGGGCGACGGGGCGGACGCGATCAGCTCCGAGACGTCGACGACGCGCGCGCGTCCGTGGTCCTTCAGGTGCGAGCCGCAGCCGGCGGCGTTCGTGACGATGGCGTCGTAGCCGCCGAGCGCGTGCTCGAGCGCTCGCACCCGCGCGACGCCCTCGTCGAGCCGGCCGGCGTGCGCGTGCAGCGCGCCGCAGCACTCCTGCGCGCGCGGAACGTGCACGTCGTAGCCGTCGGCGGCGAGGACGCGCGCGGTCGCGCGGTTGACGTCGCCGAAGACGACGCTCTGTACGCAGCCGGCGACCACGGCGACGCGCGGACCGGTGCCGGGAAGGTGCTCCGCCGGCCACTCGTCGTCGAGCCACGGGGGCGCGATCTGCCGCAGCGGCGCGAGCGGCCCGGGCGCGGGGAGGCGGCGAAGAGCGAGCGCGGCGCGCAGCCGGCGGCGGTGCGGGAAGACCGCGAAGATGAGCGCCCGCAGCAGCCGGTCCGCGGGACCGCGCCGGTGGTGCCGCTCGAGGTGCGCCCGCGTCGACTCGATCAGGCGGTCGTACTTCACGCCGGAGGGGCACGCGGTGACGCAGGCCATGCAGCCGAGGCACCGGTCGAAGTGCTCGACGACGGTGTCCGTGGGCGGGAGCGACCCGTCGGTCAGCGCGCCCATCAGGTAGATGCGGCCGCGCGGCGAGTCCATCTCCTCGTGCCACAGCTCGTAGGTGGGGCAGGTCGGGAGGCAGAAGCCGCAGTGGACGCAGTCGGCGATCAGCTCGGGCTGCACAGCGCCTCCACCACGCGCTCGGCGAGCGCGCTCCACGGCTCGTGCGACGGCTCCTCGACGTACGCGATGCGCGGCCCCGGGCGGACGAGCGGCGCCACGCCTCCGTCCCAGCCCCGACGCCCGCGCAGCCGCGCCTGCAGCGCGCGCACGTCGTTCCACGGGTCGCTCTCGTCGCCGCCGAGCGCCGACGCCTGCGCGTCGACCGCGCGCGGCGCGCCTTCGAAGAGGACGTGCATCGCCTCGCCGGCGATGTCGACGGCGCTCGGCACGAGGCCCGACCGGTGGAGCTCCGGCCAGCGCGCGGCGCCGGTCGTGAGCGAGCGGGACGCCGCCGGAAGCGGATGGAGGCGCAGCGCGAGCTGCTCGACGCGGCCGAGCCGCCCGCGCGAGCCGCAGAAGAGCTTCCCGAGGTCGTACCCCGCGACGTTCTTGACGACCTTCCCGCCGGCGCTCGCACGCGTGCCGTCCGGGAGCGTGACGGTGATCCCGATCACGAGGTCGCGCATCGTCCCGAACCGGTGACGGAGCGGCCCCGAGAGGTCCTCCAGCACGCACTCCTCGAGCGTCGGATCGCCCGGCGGATCGAGCGAGAGCCGCTGCCCGTGGCGCCGCAGCGCCTCCTGCAGCGCGCCGAGCCGCATCCCGGCGCCGGCGACGCACGTCAGGTCGCCCGGCTCGTGCTCGACGATCCCGTCAGAAGCGCTCGGCAACGCCGGCGAGCTCCAGTGGGTGCACGCGGTACGGGCCCGGCACCTCGCCGCACAGCCGCGGTGTCGGGAAGACCTTGCCGGGGTTGGCAATGCCGTTCGGGTCGAAGGCGCGGCGCAGCCGCCGCATCACGTCGAGGTCGTCCCTGCCGAACATGAGCGGCATGGCGCACGCCTTGTCGGCGCCGACGCCGTGCTCGCCGGTGATCGACCCCCCGGCGTCGACGCACGCCTCGAGGATCCGGTTCGCGAGCTCCTCCGCCCGCGCCGCCTCGCCGGCGACGGCGCCGTCGTAGAGCACGAGCGGGTGCAGGTTGCCGTCGCCGGCATGGAAGACGTTGCCCACGCGCAGGCCGTGCTCGGCCGAGAGCTCGTCGATCCGGCGCAGCACCTGCGGCAGCCGCGTGCGCGGCACGACCCCGTCCTGAACGTAGTAGCTCGGGCTCACGCGGCCCATCGCCGCGAACGCCGCCTTGCGCCCGCGCCACACGGCGGCGCGGTCGGCGGGGTCCGCTGCGACGCGCACCTCGACCGCGCCGTGCTCGCGGCAGAGCCGCTCGACGGCGGCGAGGTCCCCGTCGACCTGCTCGGCGGGGCCGTCGAGCTCCACGATCAGGACGGCGCCGCAGCCGGGCGGGTAGTCGGCGCCGACGGCCTGCTCCGCCGCCTCGATCGTGATGGCGTCCATCATCTCGATCGCCGCCGGCAGGATCCCCGCTCCGATCGTGCCGGAGACCGCGGCGCCTGCGGCGTCCGTGTGCGCGAAGCCCGCGAGCAGCGTGCGCACCGCGGCGGGAGCGCGCAACAGCCTGAGCGTGAGCCGTGTCGCGATTCCGAGCGTGCCCTCCGAGCCGACGAAGACGCCGAGGAGGTCGGGCCCCTCGTCCCACACCGACAGCGTCACGAGCTCGCCCGACGGCAGCACGACGTCGGCCGCGAGCACGTGGTTGACCGTGAAGCCGTGCTTGAGGCAGTGCGCGCCGCCCGAGTTCTCGGCGACGTTGCCGCCGATCGTGCACACCTGCTGGGACGACGGGTCGGGCGCGTAGTAGAAGCCGTCGGCCGCGACCGCGCGCGTGACGTCGAGGTTCGTCACCCCGGGCTCGACGACGACGTGCCCCGCATCGAGGTCGATCTCGAGGATCCGGTTCATCCGCGCGAGCGAGACCACGATCCCCTCGGCGACGGGGAGGGCGCCGCCGGAGAGGCCGGTGCCGGCGCCGCGTGCAACGAACGCGATGCGCTCGTCGTTGCAGATCCCGACGACGGCCTGTACCTCCGCCGCCGTCGCGGGCAGCGCGACGAGCGCCGGCACGACGCGGCGTCCAGTCAGGCCGTCGCACTCGTACGTCCGAAGCTGCTCGGGCTCCGTGATCACGGACGTCACCGCCGCGAACCGCGACTCGATGGCCCGCGCGAGACCCACGCCTGGAACCTACACCGTAGGATCGAGGCCGATGGCGATCCGCTCCTTCCTCGGCACGATCGGCCTGCCCGAGCGCGATCTGCACGACCTGCCGAGCTCGGAGAAGCGCTTCCCGGACGGCGCGGCGTACCGCGTCGAGATTCCCTCGACCGAGGGCCCGCGGTGCCTCGAGGCGGTGCTCGAGACGGCCGCGGAGCTCGACGTCCGCGTCCACCGCGTCTCGCAGGGCTCCGGCGTCTTCATGCAGACGGACGCGGAGCTGGACGAGATGGCGCGGGTCGCTGCCGCCGCGAGGGTGGAGGTGTCGCTCTTCGCGCGGCCGAACGCGGCGTGGGGCCTGTCGGCGACGGCGCGCGCGCACGCGGGGTTCGCCGCGTCGGCACACGGCCAGGAGGGGGTGGTCGCGAACCTCGAGGACTGCGTCCGCGCCGCCGAGCACGGCTTTCGCTCGGTGCTGATCGCCGACGTCGGCGTCCTCGACGCGTTCGCGCACGCGCGCTCCGCCGGCGTCCTGCCGGGGGACATGCAGGCGAAGGTCTCGGTGATGCTGCCGGCCGCAAACGCCGCGGCGGCGCGCGTGCTCGCCCGGCTCGGCGCCTCGACGATCAACCTGCCGACCGACCTGACGCTGCCCCAGATCGCGGCGATCCGCGCCGCGGTCGACGTCCCGCTCGACGTCTACGTCGAGGCGCCCGACAACGTCGGCGGGTTCGTCAGGCACCACGAGCTCCCGGAGCTGATCCGCGTCGCGGCCCCGGTCTACGTGAAGTTCGGCCTCCGTAACGCGCCCGACGTGTACCCGGCGGGCACGCACCTCGAGACGACGACCGTCGCGCTGTCGCGCGAGCGGGTGCGGCGGGCCCGCCTCGGGCTCGAGCTGCTCGCGCGGTCCGGCCGGAGCTTCGCGACGTCGGAGCTCGGCGCCGCCGGCCTCGCCGTCCCCGTCCCACGACCACCCGACTGAAAGGAGCAGCGATGGCGCGCCCGGTCACCCTGTTCACCGGCCAGTGGGCCGACCTGTCGATCGAGGAGCTCGCGGCCAAATGCGGCGCGTGGGGCTTCGACGGGCTCGAGCTCGCGTGCTGGGGAGACCACTTCGAGGTCGACAAGGCGCTCGAGGACCCCGGCTACGCCAAGGGGCGGCGCGAGCTGCTCGAGCGGTGCGGGCTCGGAGTCTGGGCGATCGGCGCGCACCTCGTCGGGCAGGCCGTCTGCGACCGCATCGACGAGCGCCACCGCGCGATCCTGCCGCCCGAGGTCTACGGCGACGGCGACGAGGACGGTGTCCGCGCGCGCGCCGCCGAGCGCATGAAGGACACGGCACGCGCCGCCGCCCAACTCGGCGTGACGCAGGTGAACGGCTTCACCGGCTCGCCGGTCTGGCACCTCATCTACTCGTTCCCGCCGAACGACTTCTCGGAGATCGATCGCGCGTACGACGAGTTCGCCGAGCGGTGGGGGCCGATCATGGACGTCTTCGACGCCGAGGGCGTTCGCTTCGGCCTCGAGGTTCACCCGACGGAGATCGCGTACGACTTCGTCACGACGCGGAGGACGCTCGAGGCGATCGACCGCCGCGAGGCGTTCGGCATCAACCTCGACCCGAGCCATTTCGCGCACCAGTTCCTCGACGCGGCCCAGTTCGCGCTCGAGTTCGCGGACCGGATCTACCACGTGCACGTCAAGGACTCGCGCAGGCGGCTGGACGGGCGCCGGTCGATCCTCGCCTCGCACCTGAACTTCGGCGAGGAGGCGCGCGGCTGGGACTTCGTCTCGCCCGGTCACGGCGACGTCGACTTCGAGGCGCTCTTCCGCGCGCTGAACCGGATCGGCTACCGGGGGCCGCTCTCGATCGAGTGGGAGGACAGCGGCATGGACCGCGACTGGGGCGCACCCGACGCGCTCGCGTTCGTGCGCCGCACCGACTTCGCGCCGTCGGAGATCGCGTTCGACGCGGCGATGCAGAAGGCGGGCGAGCGGTGACGCCGGGGATCGGCGTCGACGCGGCCGCGCGCGGCGCGGACGACGCGCCCGAGATCGGCGTGGGGATGCTCGGCTACGCCTTCATGGGCAAGGCCCATGCGAACGGCTACCGGAAGCTGTCGTACATGGCGTGGCCGCCGCCGCTCCGCCCGCGGCTCGTCTCGATCGCCGGCCGCGACGAGGCGGCCGTCTCGGAGGCCGCCCGCCGCTACGGGTTCGAGCGCTACGTCACCGACTGGCACGAGCTGGTCGCGGATCCCGACGTGCAGCTGTTCGACAACGGCGGCCCGAACAACCTGCACGCCGAGCCGACGATCGCGGCGGCGGAGGCGGGCAAGCACGTCTTCTGCGAGAAGCCGCTCGGGCGCTCCGCCGACGAGAGCCACGAGATATGGCGGCGGGTGGCGTCGACCGGCGTGAAGCACATGACCGCGTTCAACTACCGCTTCGTTCCCGCGGTCCGGCTCGCGCGGCAGATGCTGGAGGCGGGAGAGCTCGGAGACGTCCTGCACTTCCGCGGGCGGTACCTGCAGGAGTGGGGGACGACGACGGCGGACGCGTGGCGGTTCCACAAGGACGAGGCCGGATCGGGCGCGCTCGGCGACCTCGGAGCCCACGTCGTCGACCTCGCGCGCTACCTGGTCGGCGAGATCGCGTCCGTCTCGGCGTCGACACGCACCTTCATGAAGGGGCGCGAGGTGGACGACGCGTTCGAGTCGGTAGTGGAGTTCGACGGGGACGCCGTCGGGACGATCGAGGCGACGCGCTTCGCCGCCGGCCGGAAGAACGCGTTCGCCTGGGAGATCAACGGCACGAAGGGCTCGCTCGCGTTCGACCTGGAGCGTCTCAACGAGCTGCAGCACTCCGAGGGGACGAAGGGCTTCCGCACGATCCTCGTCACCGAGGCCGACCACCCCTTCTGGGAGTGGTGGTGGCCGCACGGGCACATCATCGGCTGGGAGCACACGTTCGTGCACGAGATCCACCACCTGCTGACGGCCATCGCGGGCGAGGGCGAGGTCGCGCCGCACGGCGCGACGTTCGAGGACGGCTACCGCGCCGCCGAGGTGTGCGACGCGATCCTGCGCTCGGCCGAGAGCGGCAGGCGCGAGCGCGTCGAGTACCGCGAGTGAGCGCGGTCTGCCCCTCGTGCGGCTCCGGCAACCGCGCCGGTGCGAAGTTCTGCTCCGAGTGCGGCGCGCCGTTGGCGGCGGCACCGCGGATCGAGGAGCGCAAGGTCGTGTCCGTCGTCTTCTGCGATCTCGTCGGGTCGACCGCGCGGGCGGAACGAGCCGACCCGGAAGACGTCCGTGCGGCGCTGAGCGCCTTCCACGAGCGCGTTCGCCACGACCTCGAGCGGCACGGCGGCACTGTCGAGAAGTTCATCGGCGACGCGGTCGTCGCCGTCTTCGGCGCCCCCGTCGTGCACGAGGACGACCCCGAGCGGGCGGTCAGGGCGGCCCTCGCGATCCGCGACTGGGCAGCCGACGAGGCGGACGTCGACGTCCGGCTCGCGGTGAACACCGGCGAGGCGCTGGTGACCGTCGGCGCGCGGCCGGAGGCCGGCGAGGGTCTCGTCGCGGGAGACGTGGTCAACACCGCTGCCCGGCTCCAGGCTGCCGCGCCGGTGAACGGCGTGCTCGTCGGCGAGGCGACCTACCGCTCGACGGAGCACGCGATCGAGTACCGCCCGCACGCGCCGGTCGAGGCGAAGGGGAAGCAGGAGCCGGTCGCGGTCTGGGAGGCGATCGCCGCGCGGTCGCTCTTCGGCGTCGACGTCGACCTGCGCCCGCGCACGCGTCTCGTCGGCCGCCGCCGCGAGCTCGACCAGCTGCTCGACGCGCTCGGCCGCGCCCGGGCCGAGCGGGAGCCGCAGCTCGTGACGATCGTCGGCGTCCCCGGCATGGGCAAGAGCCGGCTCGTCCAGGAGCTCTCGGTGGCGCTGCAGGCGGAGCCCGAGCTGACGCGCTGGCGGCAGGGCCGCTCCCTCCCGTACGGCGAGGGCGTGAGCTACTGGGCGCTCGGGGAGATGCTCAAGGGCGAGGCCGGGATCCTCGAGAGCGACCCCGCTCCCGTGGCCGAGGCGAAGCTGCGCGAGGTCGTCGCCCGCGCGTGCGCGGCGCAGGAGGTGGAGTGGCTCGTCTCGATGCTGCGTCCGCTCGTCGGGATCGCCGAGGACGGGTCGGCCGCGGATCGTCGCGGCGAGGCATTCGCCGCGTGGCGGCGGTTCCTCGAGGCGCTCGCCGACGAGCGGCCGACCGTGCTCGTCTTCGAGGACCTGCACTGGGCCGATGACGGGCTGCTCGACTTCGTCGACTCGCTCGCCGACTGGGCGACCGACGTGCCGCTCCTCCTAGTCGCGACGGCTCGGCCGGAGCTGCTCGCCCGGCGTCCGCACTGGGGCGGCGGCAAGTCGAACGCGCTCACGCTGTCGCTTGCGCCGCTGTCGGAGGGCGAGACCGCCGAGCTGGTGCACACGGTGCTGGAGCGCTCGGTGCTTCCGGCGGACGTCCAGGCTGCGGTGCTCGCGCGCGCGGGCGGCAACCCGCTCTACGCGGAGGAGTTCGCGCGGATGGTCGCCGAGCGCGGCGCCGGGACCGGGGAGGACCTCCCGCTGCCGGAGTCCCTGCAGGGGCTGATCGCCGCGCGCCTCGACGCCCTGCCGCGGGCCGAGAAGGAGCTGCTGCAGGACGCCGCGGTGGTCGGCAAGGTCTTCTGGGCGGGAGCGCTCGGGGTCTCCGCCGACGTCGACGAGGCGCTGCGTTCCCTCGAGCGGAAGGAGTTCGTGCGCCGCGAGCGGCGCTCGGCCGTCGAGGGCGAGCTCCAGTACGCCTTCCGGCATGTCCTCGTGCGCGACGTCGCGTACGCGCAGATCCCGCGTGCGGCGCGCGCCGAGCGGCACGAGCGGGTTGCGACGTGGATCGAGTCGCACGTGCGGGCGGACGACGCCGCCGAGCTGCTCGCGCACCACTACCTGAGCGCGCTCGACTATTCGCGTGCCGTCGGACGCGACGTCGGCACGCTCGCGGGCAGGGCGCGGCTCGCATTCCGGGATGCCGGCCGCCGTGCCGTCGCGCTCAACGCGTTCCACAACGCGGCCCGCTTCTTCGAGGCCGCGCTGGAGTTGTCGCCCGAGGACGACGACGAGTGGGCGGCGCTCGCGCTCGAGCAGGCGGAGGCCAGCGTGTACGTCGACATCACGAGCGACCGGCTGCTTGCGCGGGCGCGGGAGCGGCTCGCCGCCGACCCCGACGATGCTGCGCGGGCAGAGCTCGTCCTGGGCGAGTACCGATGGCTTCGCGGCGACCGGACCGCCGCCGAGGAGCACTTCGTCGCCGCGCGGAAGCTGGCTGTAGCGATGACGGGCGACGCAGCCCGGCTGCGCGTGCTCGCGAACCTTGCACGTTTCGCCATGCTGGCGGACCAGCCGGACACCGCAATGGAGCTCGGGCAGGAAGCCCTTCGGCTCGCCGAGCAGCTGGCGCGCGACGACATGAGGGCGCACGTGCTCAATTCGATCGGCTCCGCCCGGGTGTCGAAGGGAGAAGCCGAGGGCGCCGAGCAGCTCGAGCTGAGCCGCGAGGTGGCCCGCGCTGCTCGCGGCCCCGAGTACCTCCGTGCGACCGGGAACCTGGCGTCGATCATGGCCGTCAGCGGTCAGTTGCGCCGCGCGGCGGAGCTGCATCGCGAGGCGCTGCAGGTTGCCCGGGAGATCGGGTACGAGGAGCCGACGAAGTGGCTCCTGACGGAGGTCGCGTTCGGTCAGGTGCTCGCCGGCGCATGGGACGACGCGAAGCCGGTCCTCGACGACCTCATCCTGAGCTACGAGCGAACGCCGTTCTGGATCGAGCCGCAGTCGCGGGTCTGCCGCGGCCGCATCCTGCTCGCCCGGGGCGCCGTGGACGACGCCGTCGTCGACGGAGAGCGCGCCGTCGAGCTCGCCCGGCCGGGTCAGAGCTTCCAGGGCCTCTGCGACCCGCTCTCGTTCCGCGCCCGCCTCCACGTCGAGCTCGGCCAGCTCGAAGACGCCGAGCGAGTCCTGACGGAGCTGCTGGACGAATGGATCGCGACACGGTCGACGTACGTCGACGAATGGATCCTGGAAGCGGCGTACGCGGCGCCGCGGACGGGCCAGGAGGCGCGGCTTCGAGCGGCGATCGACCTGGTTCCCCGGACGCCGTGGCTCGACGCCGCCGTCTTGCTCCTCGGCCGCGAGTTCGACCGGGCCGCGATCGAGCTCGAAGAGATGGGCGCGTTGTCCGTCGCGACGCTTGCACGGCTGTGGGGAGCGGAGTGGCTCGTCGAGCAGGACCGGCGACCAGAGGCGCACCGGCTGCTCGAACCTGCGCTCGCGTTCTGGCGCTCGGTCGGCGCGATGAGGTACCTGCGACAGACCGAGTCGCTGCTCGCGGCGGCTTGACGCGAGTTCTCATAACTTTATAGGGTCGCGGCGTGGCTGCCGCGTCCGGCACGGTGCCCGCCCTCGTGCGCGAGTCGCCGGTGCCGCTGCACTCGCAGCTACGGCACCTCCTCGTCGGGATGATCGAGGAGGGGCAGTTCCAGGCGGGCGAGCCGTTCCCGCCCGAGCGGGAGCTCGCGGAGCGCTTCGGCGTGTCGCTGGCGCCGGTGCGCCAGGCGATCCTCGACCTCGTCGGCGAAGGAGTCCTCTACCGGGTGCGCGGGAAGGGGACGTTCCTCCACGAGCCGGCGCTCGTCGAGAACGTCTCGATCCTGTCGTCGTTCACGGCGAGCATGCGCGAGCGCGGCCTCGACGTCGAGATGCGCCTCCTGCGCCGCGAGACGCGCCGCGGCTGGGTCACCCTCGAACGGCTCGCGGTCGTCGAGGGCGAGCCGGCCGGGCTGTTCGCGTCCCGCCTGTCGACGAAGCGGTTCCCCGGCATCGGCGAGAGGCTCGTGCGGCGCGGCTCGCTGTGGGACGTGCTCGAGCGCGACTACGGCACCGTCGCCGTCCGCGCAGACACGATCGTCGAGGTCGGACGCTGCACGACCGAGCACTCCGCGCTCCTGCGCATCCCCGCGGGGTCGTCGCTCCTGATCGCCCAGGGAACCACCTACGACGTCGCGGACGAGGCCGTGGAGAGCTTCCACGTCCGCTACCGCGCGGACCGGATCCGGCTCCGGCTCGACAGCTACCGGAGCGGTAACCCCCCAGAGAAAGGGTGAGCAAGCAATGACTGACGAGTTGTTGTCTCCTGCGCAGCGGATCACGCGGCGGGAGCTGGTGCGCCGCAGCCTGCTCGGCGGGGCGGCCGTCGGTCTCGCGCCGTCGCTCCTCGCGGCGCTCGAGGGATCCGCGGCCGCTGCGACGACGGCGGCTTCGGGGACGATCGACTTCTTCAGCTGGCAGGGTTACGACCTGCTCGACGAGCCGGTGATGAAGGCGTTCCGCAAGAAGAACGGCATCACCATCCACTCGACCTACGTCAACACGCACAACGACATCACGGCGAAGTTCACGGCCGGCGGCGGCAAGGGGATCTACAACCTGAGCACCTACGAGGCGGGCTACGGCCCCTTCTACGTCGGGCTCGGGATCCCGCAGCCGCTGGACATGTCGAAGATCCCGAACTTCAAGAACGCGCACCCGATCTTCCGCACCGGCGCGATCGCGAGCAAGTGGTGGCACTTCAAGGGCCACCAGTGGGCCGTGCCGTTCACGTGGGGGATCCAGGGGATCAACTACCAGTCGGACAAGATCAAGGCGCCGACGAGCTACCAGGACCTGCTCAAGCCGGCCCTCAAGAAGAAGTTCGGCGTCACGGACGACCCCGTCGCCGCGATCGTGATCGGCGCGCACGCGACCGGTGTCTTCCGCGCCGACAGCCTCTACACGAAGGCGCAGCTCTCGAAGATCATCGCCTTCTGGAAGACGCTCAAGGCGAACGCCCGCCTGATCGTCCCGTCCTACGGAAACATGGCGGACCTGTTCGCGAGCGGAGAGATCGTCGCCGCGACTCCCGGCTGGGCCGCCGTGAACAGCTTCGCGGCGTCGAAGGGCGACAAGGCCGTGAAGCACGTCGCGCCGAAGGAGGGCTCGGCCACCTTCTGCGACGCCTTCTTCATCCCCAGCGGGTCGAAGAACACCGACGTCGTCTACGCCTACATCAACGAAGCGTTCACGCTCGAGGCGCAGGCCCAGGAGGCCGAGAACCTCGTGCAGGCGGCCGTGTGCCCCGGCGCCGTCAAGCTGATGGACAAGGCGACTCGGGCGCTCTACCCGTACGCGCAGATCACGCAGATCCTGACGAAGACGGCGCCGCTCGAGGTGATCCCGAACAACGTGCCGAAGGGCTACGCGACCTTCGCGGACTGGAACAAGGCCTGGGAGCAGTTCAAGGCGTGACCGCGGCGGCGGCCCTCGGCGGCCGGGTCGGAACGGTCAACGTACGGATCCGGCGGCGACGGCGTCTCGTCGTCGCCGGACTCGTCGCGCCCGCCCTGCTCGTCGTCTGCGGGGCGCTGCTCGTGCCCGCCGTGAACCTGATCGTCCAGAGCTTCCTCGAGTCGTCGGGCTACGGCGGAGTCGTCTACCACTTCACGTTCTCGAACTACCTCGACGCCGTGCGGGACCCGACCTACCGCACCGTCGCGTGGCACTCGTTCGGGCTCGGGGCGCTCGCGGCGCTGATCTGCGTCGTCGCCGGCTACCCCGCTGCGTACTTCATCACGTTCCGCCTGCACCCGCGCTGGCGGAACCTCGCGCTCTTCCTCGTCGTCGTCTCGCTCTTCACGAGCTACCTCGTCCGCCTCTACGCGTGGTACACGATCCTCGGCGGGAACGGGATCGTCAACACGGCGCTGATCCACCTCGGGATCGTCAACCACCCGCTGCTCTTCCTGCTCTTCAGCCGCTGGGCGGTGCTGATCGCGTTCGTGAACGTGTTCCTGCCGTACAGCGTCCTGATGCTGACGTCGGCGATGCAGAACATCCGCCCGGAGCTGCTCGAGAACGCACGGGACCTCGGCGCCAGCCCGGTGCGGACGTTCTCGCGCGTCGTGCTCCCGCTGACCATGACGGGCGCGGTCGGCGCGTTCGTGTACACGTTCATCCTCACCTCGGGCGACTACATCACGCCGTCGCTGCTCGGCGGTACGAGCTCGACCTCGCTCGCGAACATCGTCTCCGACGAGTTCGTCGCGCTCGGCGACCGCCCGGGCGGCGCCGCGATCTCGTGCGTGATGCTGCTCGTCTTCTTCGCGGTCTACCTCGCGCTGTCGCGGCTCGAGCGCTGGAAGGGCATCTAGTGCGCCGCCCGTCCGGCCTCGGGCTCTACACGGTCCTGCTCTTCCTCTTCCTGTTCGCGCCGATCGCGGTCGTCGTCCTCTTCTCCTTCAACAAGACGGCCGGCCTCACGTTTCCGTTCCACGGCTGGTCGCTGCGCTGGTACCGCGCCGTGTTCTCGTCGTCGACCTACCGCGACGCGATCGTCGCGAGCCTGCGCGTCGCGGTCGTGACGGTGGTGGTGGTCGTCGTCGTCGGCACGCTCGCGGGGATCGGGCTGACGCGCCATGCGTTCCGCGGGAGCGGCGTCGTCCGCGCCCTGCTGCTCTTTCCCGCGGCGCTGCCCGGGCTCTTCGTCGGTATCGCGCTGCTCTCGTTCTTCGTGCAGACGAAGGTGACGCTCTCGCTCTGGACCGTGACGGTCGGCCACCTCGTCTACGTGTTGCCGTACTTCTTCCTCGTCGTCGCGAGCCGCCTGCAGCGGTTCGACTACCTGCTCGAAGAGGCGGCGCGCGACCTGGGCGCCGGGCCGTGGACGACGTTCCGGCGCGTGACGTTGCCGCTGATCGCGCCGAGCCTGATCGCCGGCGCGCTCGTCGTCTTCTCGCTCTCGTGGGACGAGGTGTTCATCACCTTCTTCACGATCGGCGCCCAGAACACGCTGCCGCTCGTCATCTACTCCACCGTCAAGCAGTCCGTCGACCCGTCCGTGAACGCGATCTCGACGCTGCTGCTCGCAGGCTCGCTCGTGTTCATCTTCAGCGTCCGCCGCCTCGTCGTCGATCTCCAGCAATGACGGAAGCCCGCCGCTCCTACCTCCACATCGACGCCGCGACGAAGGTGTTCGCGGGCGCGGCGGCCGTGCGCGACTTCACGCTCGACATCGCGGACGGCGAGTTCGTCAGCCTGCTCGGCCCGAGCGGCTGCGGGAAGACGACGCTGCTGCGGATGATCGCCGGCTTCGAGTTCCCCGACAGCGGCCGGATCCTCCTCGAGGGCAGGGACATCACGGCGGTGCCGGCGCACAAGCGCCCGGTGAACATGGTGTTCCAGCGCGTGACGCTGTTCCCGCACCTGAACGTGTTCGAGAACATCGCGTTCGGGCTCCAGCTGAAGCGCGTGTCGAAGGAGGAGGTCAAGCGGCGCGTCGGCGACGCGCTCGACCTCGTCCGGCTCCCCGGCTTCGGAGAGCGAGCGGTCGGGACGCTCTCCGGCGGGCAGGCGCAGCGGGTCGCGCTCGCGCGCGCGATCGTCAACCGCCCCAAGGTGCTGCTCTTCGACGAGCCGCTGTCGGCGCTCGACCTGCAGATCCGCCGCGAGCTGCAGGTCGAGCTGAAGGACATCCACCGCGAGCTCGAGAGCACGTTCGTGTACGTGACGCACGACCAGGAGGAGGCGATGACGATGTCCGACCGGATCGTCGTGATGCGCGGCGGCCTCATCCTGCAGGTCGGCGACCCGATCGAGGTGTACCGCTCGCCGGCGTCGCTCTTCGTCGCCTCCTTCGTCGGCAACCCGAACGTGTGGCCCGGCACCGTCGCCGCGGTCGAGAACGGCTCCGTCTCGGTCGCCGTCGGAGAGCGGAGCTTCGCCGCGCCGACGCCCCCGGCGCCGGTGCGCGTCGGCGATCCCGTCGCGCTCGTCCTGCGCGCGGAGGCGCTGACGCTCTCGCCGGGCTCCTCCGCCTCGCCCGGCCTCTGCGCCGCGCACGGGACCGTCGCCGACGTGCGCTTCGCCGGCACCGTCGTCTCCTACCGCGTCGACCTCGGCGACCGTCAGCTCACGGTCAGCCGGCCGCCTCAGTCCGAGATCCTCCACGAGGGGGAGCCGGTCACGGTGACGTGGAGCCCCCGCGACTCGATCCTCCTGCCCCCCGAAGACGAAAGGACGCCATGAGCACGACCTACCGCCCGACCGTCGTCACGCCGCCGCCCGGCGCCGTCCGCGCCGCCGACGCCGCGTTGAAGCTGTGGGGCGACGAGGCGTCGGGCTTCGTGAACGACTGGATCTACGTCTCGAACGAGAAGATCCAGCAGCTCGTGTTCTCGCTCTCGCCCGGCGAGCGCTTCCGGCACTCGGAGCGCCATCGGACGAACCTCGGCGCCGACGAGCTCTTCTACGTGCTGAGCGGCGTCCTCCTGCTGGCGAACCCGGAGACGGGGGAGGTGCACCGCGTCGAGCGCGGCGATGCGGTGTGGTTCGGGCCGAACACCTGGCACCACGGCGTGTCGCACGGGACCGAGACGCTGCGCGTCCTCGAGTTCTTCGCGCCGCCGCCGGCGACGGGATCGTCGCAGCCGTACGCCAACACGAAGCCGTACCTCTCGTCGCCGACGTACACGCAGGACGACCTGCTCGGCGACTGGCCGGCGGGCCGCGACCGTGCGCACGCGCGCCACACGCAGCACGTCCTCCGCCGGGCGGACCTGCTGTGGCGGCTCGAGGGCGACGAGGGCCTGCCCGTCGGGATCCTCCTCAGCACCCCGGAGCTCACCTGCGGCTCGATCGAGCTCCTCCCCGGCCAGCGCACGGGCGTGCGCACGCACGGCGGCGACTGCGCGGGATACGTCGTCGAGGGGCGTCTCAACCTGCTGCTCCCGGAGGGTGTCGACGGCAGCCCGGGGAAGCTGTGGTTCCAGATGGAGCGCGACGACGGCTTCTTCGTCCCGGCCGGCGTTCCGTACCGGCTCTTCAACATGACGGACGCGCCGGTGCACGTGCTGTTCGGGGTCGCGCCGACGTACCTCGCCGGTGCATAGCGGTCCGTACGCCGTCGGGATCGACATCGGCGGCACGAAGATCGCCGTCGCCGCCGTCGACCCGGACGGCCGGCTCGAGCGGCTGACGAGGCTGCCGACGGCGGCCACGAGCCTCGACGACCTCGCCGAGGCCGCCGCCCGCGCGGCGGACGGGCTCGACGTCGTCGGAGTCGGCGTCGGCATCTGCGAGCTCGTCGACGACGGTCGCGTCGGCTCGCATGCGTCGATCGCGTGGGACGAGGAGGACCTCGCCGAGGCGCTGGGGCCGGTCGTGCTCGAGGCCGACGTGCGCGCGGCCGCGCTCGCCGAGGCCCGCGTCGGCGCCGGGCGGCCGTTCCCGACGTTCCTCTACGTGACCGTCGGCACGGGGATCAGCCATTGCCTCGTGGTCGACGGCGAGCCGGTGCGCGGCGCGCACGGCGCGGCGCAGCTCGCCGGCAGCGGCGCCGTCACGTTCGCGTGCCCGCACTGCGGCGAGCGCGTGCGGATCTCGGCGGAGGACGCCGCCTCGGGCGCGGCGCTCGCCCGCGGCGCGGCGACGGAGCAGGCAGCGGAGACGCTGGCCTCGTTCATCGCGCTGCTCGTCAACGTGCTCGACCCGCACGCGCTCGTCGTCGGCGGCGGTCTCGGCACGGCGGCCGGCGCGTACTGGGAGACGCTGGTGCGCTCGGTTCGCGAGCACGTGTGGGCGGAGCATGCGCGCGACCTGCCCGTGCTGCAGGCTGCGCTGGGCGCGGATTCGGGAGTTGTCGGTGCGGGCCTGCTCGCGGTCCGCGCGGCCGAGACGGAGGAGGTGAGATGACGTACCGCATCTACGGCGACGAGCCGATGCTCGTGCGCCACTTCGAGGCGACGCGGGTGCTCTGGGGGGACGAGGCGTCGGGCCAGGTCGCCGACCTCGTGTACGGCCGCGGGGCGCGGATCTCCGGGTTCGTGTACCTGCTCGGGCCGGGGCACTGGTTCGGCTCGTCCGACACGTGGAAGCCGCTCTACGACCAGCACCGCCTGTACTACGTCGTGCAGGGAACGCTCGCCGTCCACGACCCGGAGTCGGGTGAGGTCGCCGTCGCGGGGCCCGGCGAGGGCGTGACGTGGCGCGGCGAGCGCTACCACTACGGCTACAACGCCGGCGACGAAGAGGTCGTCGTCCTCGACTGGTTCGCGCCGGCCGAGCGCCCGCCGGAGGCGCCCGAGGTCGAGTACTCGCCGGCGAAACGCGCGGTGGCGGAGGTCGTCGGCGGCCGCTACGAACTGCTCGGCTCGTGGCCGGACGAACGCGGAGCCGAGCTGCGCCGGCGCGAGGAGCAGGGCGGCCTGCTGACCGTCGGGCCGCAGAACGCGCTGCACCTCGTGCACGGGACGCGGACGCCGCTCCTCGTCTCGATCCTCACCTCGAGCCCCGAGCTCACGGGCGGCACCTTCGCCGTGGGCGCCGGATCGCACAGCGAGCCCGAGTCGCACCCCGGGGACGAGGTCGTGTTCGCGCTCTCCGGCCGGCTGAACGTCCACCTGCCGCAGACCGGCGACTGGTTCGAGCTCAACCGGCTCGACTGCCTCTACCTGCCGGAGGGCACGGAGCACGAGTACTGGAGCTACGGCACCGAAACCGCGACCGCGATGTTCTGCGTCGCTCCCGGCTACCGGGCGTGACGGCGCGCGGTGGACATGTACGCGGGCACCCACCACGGGTGGTCGGCGTCGAGGCCCGCCCGGCGTGCGAGCGAGACGGCGAGCGCCGCTCCGGCGGGAAAGCACGCGATCGGCACGATCCGCGGGTCGAGCGCGACGCCGAACGGGATCTCGACGTAGCGCGCGCCGGAGGAGCTCCAGAGCCCGCGCGCCTCGTCGAGGAACGGGTCGCCGCGCGACGCGAGCGCGACGACGAGGCAGCGGTCGTGCAGCCCGGTGAGCGCCGACGTGGAGGCCTCGCGCGTGTCGAGCCCTTCGGCCGGGACGCGCGCGACCTCCTTCAGGAGGAGCGCGAGCTCGAGCCCGCCGGCCCACGCGGCGCCGTGGCCGGCGCAGACCGCTGCCTCCGGGCGCTCGACGTCCGGCAGCCAACCGGCGACGGCTGCGGTCGTGGCTGCGACGACGCCCGGCAGCGTCTCGAGCAGGGCCTGCAGGCCGCGGTCGCCGGCCAGGCGCGCGAGCACGGCGAGGCACCCGAGCGCGGCGTTGCAGAAGTCCTGCGGGTGCGTCTCGGTGGGGTGCTCCTCGACCGCGAGCGGCACGACGGCGTCGGCGGCGCGGGCGAGCGTGGAGTCCCGTGCGGCGGTTACGGCGACGAGCGGGCGCGGGAGCACGCCCGTCTCGACGGCCTCGACGAGGTCGCGGAACTCGCCGGAGACGGAGACCGCGACCGCGGCGTCGCCGTGGCGCCGCGCCACCGTCGGCAGCAGGCCGCTCGGCACCGCCTGCAGGTCGACCTGCGTCTCGAGCGCGGCGAGCGCGGCCAGCAGCCCCGCGTAGTACGAGGCGCCGTTGCCCGTCACGAGGATCCGGCGCGCGCGCCCCAGCAGCTCCGCCGCGGCGTCCAGCTCTTGCGCCGCCGCGAGCGTGCGCTCAAGCGACCCCGGCAGAGCGGCGATCGCGTCCGCGACCGCGCTCACAGAGGGCTCCGGTGAAGGAGGTGGTCGCAGTCGACCTCGGCCAGAGCAAGCTGCTCTGCGGGCTCGTGCGCGAAGACCTGAGCGCGTCCGCCATGGCCCCCGAGGCGACGGCCGGCCTCGACCGCGACGCGCTGCTCGCGCTGCTCGTGTCCACGATCAGCGCGGCGTGGAGCGAGCGGACGGCCGCGGTCGGCGTCGCGTGCGCCGCGACGGTCGACCACGGAAGCGGCACGCTCCTCTGGGCGGGCGCGCTGCCGCTCGACGGATTCCCGCTCCGCGCGTACCTGGAGCGGGAGCTCGGCGTGCCGGTGTGCGTCGAGAACGACGGCAACGCCGCTGCGGTCGGCGAGCACCGCGCCGGCGCGGGGATCGGCGTCGAGCACCTCGTCGTGCTCACGGTCGGGACGGCGGTCGGCGGCGGCATCGTCCTCGGCGGGCGGCTCCACCGCGGCGCCACGGGGATCGCCGGCGAGCTCGGGCACTTCACCGTCGACTCGCACGGCCCGCGCTGCGTCGACGGCTGCGCCGGCGTCGGCCACCTCGACGTGCTCGGCTCGGGGTCGGCGCTCGACGCGGGAGCGCGGAGGCTCGGCGCCGCCGACGGTCGCGCCGCCGTCGACCGCGCCCGCGACGGCGACCCCGCGGCGCGGGCGGCGATCGCCCGCGTCGGGCGGATGCTCGGCCGCGGCGCCACCGCCCTCGTCAACATCCTCGACCCGGAGCTGGTGCTCGTCGGCGGCGGCGCCGCGGCGGCGGGCGAGCTCCTGCTCGGCCCGATGCGCGCGGTCGTGCGGAAGCGCGCGCTGCCGCCCGCGTGCGGCCGGGTGCGGATCGAGCTCGCGCACCTCGGGCCGCAGGCCGGCCTCGTCGGCGCCGGCGCGCTCGCGCTGGAGAGCGTCGCGTGACCGCCGTCCGCACACTGCGCGGGACGCTAATCGTCGACACCGAGCTGCGGCGCACGCTCGTGCTCGTCAGCGCGATCGTCTGCTTCGAGACCGTTCTCTTCTCGATCCTCGGGCCGCTGCTGCCGCACCTCGCCGGCGCGCTCGGGCTCTCGAAGACGACCGCCGGCGTGCTCGTCGCGATGTACGCGGCGGGCGCGTTCTTGGGCGCCGTGCCGAGCGGCCTCGTCGCCGCGCGCATCGGCGCGAAGGCGACGGCGCTCGGCGGCCTCGTCCTGCTCGGAGGCGCGAGCGTGCTGTTCGGCGTCGTCCCCGGCGCTGCGTGGCTCTTCGTCGCGCGGCTCGCCCAGGGCGTCGGGTGCGCGCTGGCCTGGACCGGCGGGTTCGCGTGGCTGCTCGCGCAGACGCCCGGCGAGCGGCGCGGCCGCGTCGTCGGCGTGGCGCTCGCCGCCGCGGTCGCCGGCGCGCTGCTCGGGCCGGCGTTCGGCGGGCTGGCGGGAACGATCGGAACGCGCCCGGTCTTCGTCGGCCTGGCGGTGCCCGCGCTCGCGCTCGCGCTCGGCGGCCTCGCGCTGCCCGCAGCGCCGCCCGAGCCGCCCGTGTCCACCGCGACGCTCCGCCGCGCGCTCGCCTCGCGGGACCTGCTGCTCGCGGTTCTGATGATCGTGCTCGCCGGCTTCGTGCTGGGGGTGCTGTCCGTCCTCGCGCCGCTCCACCTCGGCCGCCTCGGCTGGACGAGCGCGCGCGTGGGCGCGATCTTCGTGCTCACCGCCGCCGCGAACACCGCGGTGACGCCGCTCGTCGGCCGCTGGTCGGACCGCGCCGGCCGCGTCGCGCCGCTGCGCGTGGTCCTCGGCCTCTGCTGCGCCGGCTCCGTCGCGCTCGCCTTCCCGACGGGCCGGTGGGCGTACGCCGCGCTCGTCTTCGCCGCCGGCGGCGTCTACGCGCTGCTGTGGACGCCGGCGATGGTGCTCCTGTCGGACGCAGCCGAGGCGCGCGGGCTCGGCTTCGTGGCGGGATTCGCGCTGATGAACCTCGCGTGGTCGCCCGGGCAGCTCGTCGGGTCGGCGTTCGCGGGCGCGGTCGCGCAGGCGACCTCGGACGCCGTGCCGTTTCTCGTCTGCGCGGCGCTCTGCGTCATCTCCCTCGCGGCGGTGCGGGAGGCGCAGTGACCGGCGGCCGCGCAGGCAGAGTCGACGGCAGGGTGGCGCTCGTCACCGGCGGCGGGTCCGGCATCGGCCGCGCCGTCTGCACGCGGCTGGCCGGGGAGGGAGCGGAGGTGGTGGTGACGTCGCGGACGCCCGCACACGTCGACGCGGTCGCGGCCGAGGTCGAGGCCGCGTCCGGTCGGCGGCCGCTCGCGTTCGCGCTCGACGTCGGCGACCGCGAGTCGGTCGCCGACGGCGTCGCCCGCACCTTGGCGGAGCACGGCCGGATCGACATCCTCTCGAACAACGCAGGCATCGAGCTGCCGCGCGGCCCCGGCGTCGTCGACACGACGGACGAGGAGTGGGAGCAGCTCATGCGCGTCAACGTCACCGGCACGTTCTGGGCGTGCCGCGAGGCGCTGCCGCACATGCGCCGCGGCGGCGCGATCGTGAACATGGCCTCGATCAACTCGTTCATCGCGTGGCCCAACGACACGCCGTACACGACGTCGAAGGGCGCGCTGCTGCAGTTCACGCGCGCGCTCGCGCTCGAGGTCGCGCCGCAGGGGATCCGCGTCAACTGCGTGTGCCCGGGCATCATCGACACGCCGCTGACCGACTCGTTCCTGGCGCTTGCCCAGGACGCCGACGCGCTCCGGCGCGAGTACGAGAAGGCGTCGCCGTTCGAGCGCATGGGCACGCCCCGCGAGGTCGCCGACTGCGTGCTCTTCCTCGCCTCCGACGAGGCGTCGTTCGTCACGGGCGCGGCGCTCGTCGTCGACGGAGGGACGACGCTGTCGCCGTGAGCGGTCGGGTGCAGGGAAAGGTGGCGCTCGTCACCGGCGCCGGGTCCGGGATCGGGCGGGCGGTCGCGGTCAGGCTGGCCCAGGAGGGCGCGCGCGTCGTGGTCACGTCGCGTACGGAGGCGCACGTGCGCGAGACGTCCGCGCTCGTCGGAGGCGACGCGCTCGGGCTCGTGCTCGACCTCCGCGAGCGCGCCTCGATCGAGGCGGCGGTGGCGCGCGCGGTCGAGGCGTACGGGCGGCTCGACGTCCTCGCGTGCGTCGCGGGCGTGGACCAGCCGAACGAGCCGCCGGTCGCGGAGACGAGCGACGAGGAGTGGGACGAGGTGCTGGCCGTCAACCTCACCGGCGTCTTCCGGCTCTGCCGGGCCGCCGTGCCGGTGCTCGCGGACGGCGGCTCGATCGTCACCGTCGGCTCGGTGAACGGCGTCGCGCCGCGGCCGAACGCCGCCGCGTACTGCGCGTCGAAGGCCGCGCTCCTCATGCTGACGCGGGCGCTCGCGCTCGAGCTGGCGCCGCGCCGGATCCGGGCGAACTGCGTCTGCCCCGGCGTCGTCGACACCCCGCTCACGGACCTCTTCCTCGCGGCGGCGCCCGATCCCGCGGCGCTGCGCGAAGAGTACGCCGCGTCCAACCCGCTGAAGCGCATCGCCGACGCGCGCGAGATCGCGAACTGCGTGCTCTTCCTCGCCTCGGACGAGGCGAGCTTCGTCACGGCCGCGCCGTTCGTCGTCGACGGAGGACAGCTCGCGTGGTGAGCCCGCTCCGGATCGGCGTCGTGGGTGTCGGCGCGCTCGCGCTGCGCGGGATCATCCCGCACCTCACGCAGGACGACGTCCGCGACCGCGTCGTCGTGCACGCGTTGTGCGACCCCGTCGTCGAGCGAGCGCGCGCGACCGCCGAGCGCTACGGGATCGAGCACGCCTACGCCGGCCTCGACGAGCTGCTCGCCGACGACGCCGTCGACGCCGTCACGGTCGCGTCGCCGATCGGCCTGCACCACGAGCACTGCCGGCGCGCGCTGGAGGCGGGCAAGCACGTGCACGTGAACAAGACGATGTGCACGAGCGTCGCGGAGGCCGACGAGCTCATCGAGCTCGCGCGGGCGCAGGGCCTGCGGCTGGTGCCCTCACCCGGCGAGATCCTGCGCCCGCAGCTCCGCCGCACGCGCGAGCTGATCGCCGAAGGAGCGATCGGCGACCTCGCCTGGGCGATCTGCGGCGGCTCGTTCGAGATCTACCACGAGGAGGCCGAGCCCGAGCGGCTCGACGCGCCCGGCGGCGCCACGATCAACCCTGCCTGGTACTTCAGACGGCCGGGCGGGGGCCCGCTGTACGACATCACTGTGTACGCGCTGCATGCGTTGACCAGCGTCCTCGGTCCGGCGCAGCGCGTGACGGCGCTGTCCGGCGTGCGCGTGCGCGAGCGGACGTTCCAGGGGGAGACGATCGAGACGGAGGCCGACGACAACACCGTCCTTTTGCTCGACTTCGGCGAGAGCCGGTTCGCCGTCGTGCACGGCACGGCCGCGGGGCAGGTCTCGGAGCAGTTCGGCGCGGGCGTCTACTTCGGGACGCGCGGGACGATCGACGGCGTGCTCCTGAACGGCCAGCCGTTCGACTACCCGGGGAAGGAGCTGACGGAGGGCGCGCCGGTGACGGACTGGGACGCGCAGATGCGCGTGCTGCCGCACGTGGCGGGCGCGCACCGCGACATCCCCGAGTCGCACGTGTTCGAGGACATCATGCAGCTCGTCGAGGCGGTCGAGGGCTCGCCGACGGCGGTGACGCCGGAGCAGGCGCGGCACGTGATCGACGTCTTCGAGAGCGGCTACCGCGCCGCGGCGACGGGCGACACGCAGGCGCTCCGCACGACGTTCGCGCTGCCGGTCTAGCGTCGCCTCACCGCGTTCTCACCGGAGGCGACTAGTGTTGGCCGCGGTGGCCGCCTTGAAGAGCCGGCTGCGCCCGCGCCGAGTCGTCGCGCTCGTGCTCGTGGCTCTGCTCGCGCCGGCGATCTACTCGTACACCACGACGATGCTGAAGCCGTCGAGCCTGCCGCTGTGGCCCCGCAGCGTCGAGTGGCTGAGGGCGCACCACGGAAACTGGCTCGTCGACGAGGTCGAGCACTATTACTACACCTGGAAGGCCCCGAAGAAGGGCGGCCCGCAGCTCACGAGCCTGCCGGCGGTCGGCGTCGCGGTCCCGCGCCCCCACAGGATCGCGATCTCGAGGCGGCGACCGGCGGACGCGTGGCCACAGCGCGTCCGGCCGGTGTTCGCCCAGCCGCTCCCGGGCGAGGGCGTCTGGCGCGCCACCGGCCCGCTCGTCGCCGGCCGGCCGCCGGTGCTCGTGACGACGTTCCGGACCGAGGTCGACTACCCGCGGATCGTCGCGTACGTCGCGTGGTTCGACCACACGCGGACGGCGCTCGCGTACTACCCGGGCCGCTACGAGCCGCCGAGCGCACCCGACCGCGGCCCGATGGAGGTGCCGTTCGCGCAGCGCTGGCGGCTGCTCGCGACGTTCAACAGCGGCTTCATCTACCGCGACGGAGACAACGGCTCCTCGATCGGCGGCGTCCAGTACGAGCCGCTCAAGGACGGTCTCGCGACGATGCTCGCCTACCGCGACGGCCGCGTCGACATCCGGACGTGGAGCGGAGGCCCCGTTGCCGGCCGGCAGATCGCCTTCGCACGGCAGAGCCTGCCGCTGATCGTCGACCACGGCCGGCTCAACCCGAACCTGAACGACAGCTCGCAATGGGGTTACACGCTCGGCAACGCGGTTCGGGTGTGGCGCACCGGCGCGGGGATCGACCGCCGCGGCAACCTGATCTACGCGGCCGCCGATTACCAGACCGTCACGACGCTCGCGCAGATCCTCCAGCGGGCGGGCGCGGTGCGTGCGATGCAGCTCGACATCAACCCCGAATGGCCGACGCTGATCACGTACACGCACCGCGACGGCCTCCAGCCGACGAAGGTCGTTCCGAACTACCAGCAGCCGGCGACGCGGTACCTCGTGCCCGACGACCGCGACTTCTTCGCCGTCTACCGGCGCGTGCCGGGACCGGTAACCGTCCCGTTCAGGTGAGGACGCGGGCAGGCGCCGGCCGTGCGCGTGCGCGTGCTGAGACTGGTCGACCGGACACGCCTCGCGCGCTTCCAGGACGGCACCTCGGGCCCGCGCGTGCTCGTGACGTACGTGCGCTACCCGAGCTGCGGCCGCGCCCCGTTTCCGCTCGTCGTCTTCGCGCACGGTTTCGCGCTGACGCCGGGCACGTACGCGCGGCTCCTCGACGCCTGGGCGCGCGCGGGCTACGTCGTCGCTGCGCCGGCGTTTCCCGTCGAGAACGCCGACGCTCGCGGCGGCCCCGACCGGGCAGACCTGCCGAACGAGCCCGGCGACATCAGCTTCGTCGTCTCGCGGCTCGCCGCGGCGGCGGGGCCGCTCCGCGGGCTCGTCGACGCGAGCGAGGTCGCGGTCGCCGGGCACTCGGACGGCGGCATCGCCGCGCTCGAGGCGGCGTACGACGCGCGCTACCGCGACCCGCGCATCGACGCCGCCGTCGTCATGTCGGGGGCGTCGCTTCCCGGCTTCACCCGCGCCGCGCCCGGTTCGCCGCCGCTCCTCGCGGTGCAGGGGACGCGCGACCCCTTCAACAGCGCGGGGACCACCGCCGCGTACTTCGCGCTGATGCACCGGCCCAAGTTCCTGCTGTGGCTCCTCGGCGCGGGCCACCGGCCGCCGTACACGACCGACCTCCGCTACGAGCGGGTCGTCGCGCGCGCGGCGACGGCGTTCCTCGACCGGTACCTGAAGGGGCGGCCGCTGCGCCGGCTGCTCGTCGCCGGCACGGTCCCCGGCGTCACGCGGCTCACGGCCGACCCTTGAGCCGCGGCTCCAGCGGCCGTAGAGTCGCCCGAGCAGGCACGCAGTCGAAAGGGGAGGAGGAGTTATGCGGCGATACAGCGCCGGCCGCGTCGGTCTCGCGCTGGTGTTTGCGTTTCTGCTCGCGGCCCTCGTCGTGAGCGGAGCGTCGGCAGGCGACCGTGACCACCACAAGCGGACCGACTCGACCGAGTCGAAGCAGGCGACGACGGGGACGGCCACGGCGACCGACTCGACCGCTGCGGAAGGCACCGACACGTGCAGCGGCAGCCTGAACGACTTCCCGAACCACGTCGGCGTCCTCTCGGGGACGCACATGGGCAACGTGCAGATCAGCGGCGCATGCGCCGTCATCGGCGGCCCGGCCGAGGTGAAAGGGAACCTGACGGTCACGGCCGGCTCCGTGTTGCTGGCCACGTTCGGCGAGACGTTCAACCAGCCCGGCTCGCCGGCGTCGACCCTGACTGTCGACGGCAGCGTGATGATCCAGAGCGGGGCAACCGCGCTCCTCGGGTGCTTCGCGGCGAGCTTCCCGTGCTTCGACGACCCGTCGGCCGAGCACCCGACGCTGAACAGCCCCGTCAAGATCGGCGGCAGCCTCGTCTCGACGGAGCCGCTCGGCGTGATCGTGCACGACGCGACGATCTGGGGGAACGTCAGCCAGACGGGTGGAGGCGGCGGCATCACGTGCATTCCGTCCGGAGGGTTCGCCGCGTTCGGCTCGCCGGTGTACAGCGCCTACGAGGACAGCACGGTCGCCGGCTGGATGAGCATCAGCGACGTCAACTCGTGCTGGCTCGGCGTCGCGCGGGTGCACATCGGCCAGAGCCTGTCGGTGACGAACAACCAGATGGAGGATCCCGACGCGATCGAGATCGTCCTGAACACGATCGAAGGCAACCTGTCCTGCTCCGGCAACCGGATGGTCTGGGACAGTGCCGAGATGGGGAACGACCTGTATCCGCGCGTGTGGCAGCCGAACACGGTGGAAGGCACGCGCATGGGGCAGTGCGAGAAGGCCCCGTCGCTCGAGCGGCCCGGCGGCACGAGCCCCGGCCCGTTCTGACAGCCGATGTAGCTGTACAGCTACATCGGCCTGCTTTCCGGAGGGGCCCGTAATGGGCCCCTCCGGCGGCGAGTCGGCGGCTTCGTCCACTACTCCGAGATCGACGATCCCCGGTTCGCGCTCGTCGGGTTCTCCTGGGCCGGCACTGCGGCGCTCTCCGTCGATTGACCGGTCAGTCGAACGCGTTCACGGGCGCAGTCCGGCGGGGAATTCCCGGGCGTCATTTCGACGTTTCGGGAGGACTCGTGAGAAAACGCGTGGTTTGCGCCCCGCTGGCGGTGTTGGCGATGGCGCTGCTCGCCGGGATGGCGGTTGCGTCGACGCCGTCGGTGACGATCACCTCGCCGAAGGTGGGGCAATCCGTGTCGCTGAGGAAGACGCCCGTGCTCGGCATCGCCGGGACGGCGGCGTTCGCGACGCCCGCGGCGACGAATACGAAGTACTACCTCCGGCGAGACGGCTGCGGCACGTCCAACGACAACCCGCACCTGTCGGTGACGAGCGGGACGGACGCCGGCGACGGCTGCGGGCTCACGTTCGCGATCGTCGGCGTCGGGAGCGAAGTCGACCACGGTGCGTACGTGGACTACCCCGCCAGCGACGGTCTGCCGCTGACGATCGACTCGAGTCGCAACATCACGGGCGTGATCGACCTCGAGGGGATCCAGAGCGCGTCCGCCGGGCTCGTGACTGTCGACCTCACGCTCGAAGGTCTCGAGAACGGCAGCGGCGTCACCGTCGGCACCGACAGCGTCCAGGTGCTGATGGTGCCGGGGCAGACTTCGTACCCGGTGTCGTTCTCCTTCCAGCCGAACGGCTCGGTGGACAAGAACGACCTCGCGGGCATCGACCTCCGCATCTACATCCACGGCCCGTACATCAACAGCGGGTTCATCGCCAACTCGGGCGCCTCGTGGATCACGCTCCCGACCTGGAGCGCGAGCTTCGCCCAGTCGGTCCAGGTGTCGCTGGACGACCCGTCGTTCGCGAACCCGATCGCGGCGACGCTCGACCCGAGCGGGTGGACGGCGGCCGTTCGCACCCCCGCGATCGGTACGCACACGCTCTACGCGCGGTCGATCCAGGGTTTCGACGTCTCGAGCGTCGCTTCCAGCACGTTCAAGGTGACGAGGTAGGAGGGGAGATGACGAAGCGCATGCGGATCACGACAGCCGTTACGACGCTGGCGTTGCTCCTCGTCGCGGGCGCCGGTTCCGCGTCGGGATCGGCGACCGTGCACCACCCGCTCTACATGCCGGACGTGCAGCACGTCGGCAGCCCGGCGCTGCAGCCGCCGCCCATCTGCTGCATCCCGAACCCCGGTGTCGCCACCGGGTTGCCGGCGCCGGGAAACATGGCGTACTTCGGCGGCCACGTGCAGGTCGCGCCGAAGATCTACCTCGTCTTCTGGGGCTGGGGCGAGCCCGGCGCGTTCGACCACAGCACGCCCGGGATGCCGTCGTACGACCCCGACGGCGCCGCCGCGCGGATGACGGCGTTCGTGAGGGCGCTGGGCGGGACGACGTGGGCCGGAGTCCAGACGCAGTACTACATGACGAACGCCAACGGGACGAACACCTACATCGGCAACCCGCCGAACCAGCTCGGCGGCGTCTGGTACGACAACACGACGCCGATCCACGACAACCTGAGCGGGCTCGAGCTCGCGCAGGAGGCGGACCGGGCACGCGCTCACTTCGGCGTGACCGACCTCGCCAACTCGCAGTTCATCATCGCTCAGCCGCAGAAGTACAACGAGGCGGGCTTCAACAGCGGCGCCGGGTACTGCGCGTGGCACGACTACACGCTGCCGTCGACGTACCCCGGCGTCACGCCCGGCATCTCGTTCACGAACATGCCGTACGTCCTGAACATGGGCTCGAGCTGCGGCCAGAACTCCGTCAACTCGGGCTACTACACCGGACGGCTCGACGGCTTCACGATCGTGCTCGGGCACGAGATCGAGGAAACGGTCACGGACCCTGGCGCGGAGGACGTCGTGAACGGCACGTACTACGGCGGCTGGTACGACCTGCAGGGGTGGGAGAACGGCGACAAGTGCGCGTGGGTCGGGTACACCGGCGGCGCGACGTCGCCCTCGTCCGTGCCCGGCGGGCTCGGCACGATGACGGGCAACGACGGGAAGTCGTACCCCGTGCAGAGCCTGTGGAGCAACAACTCGGCCGCCGGCACCGGCTACTGCGCCGGCGCCGGGACGAACCTGCCGGTGACCGGCTGACCGCTTGACGTGAAGCCTCCTCCGGGCGGAGGATCCGCCCATGGCCGCGATCGTCGAAACCGTGGAGATCGCGCGAAGCCCGGAGGAGGTCTTCGCGTACATGGATCAGCTCGAGCGGCACGGCGAGTGGCAGTCGCAGATCGTCAGCGTGCGCCGCGACACGCAGGGACCGACCGGCGTGGGCACGCGGGCGACCGACGTCCGGCGCACGCCGATGGGCAAGCAGTCGGTGACGTACGAGATCGTCGAGCACGACCCGCCTCGTCGCGCCTCGTTCAGAGGCGTGAACGGCCCCGTGCGCCCGCACGGGGCCGTGACGGTGGAGCCGGTCGGCGACGGCCGCTCGAAGCTGACGCTCGAGCTCGACCTGGAAGGGCACGGGCTGCTGGGGAAGCTCCTGGCGCCGCTGGCGCTGAGCCAGTCCAGGAAGCTCGTGCCGCAGGACCAGCAGCGCCTGAAGGAACGGCTCGAAGCCGGCGCGTGAATCAGGTACCAGGTACCTCCTCGGGGAGGTACCTGGTACCTGCGGGTGACGAGTTGGTCAGCGCGAGCCGACCGGCTGGAAGTAGTGCTCGAACACGTAGTGCGCGACCTCGTTTCCGATCCTCTCGCCGGCGGTGGTCGAGAACCGCCAGTGGAGCCCGGCCCAGACGCGGGCGTCGGCGACCTGCTTCTGGATGTCGGCGACGGTCGCGAAGTGCTGCGTGGTCGTGAGCGCCGTCCCGCCGTTCGTGGCGCCCCAGTACGTGACGTCGATCTCGTTCGTCCCGAGGACGTGCGCGATCACGTCTGTGGTCGCGCCCGTGATGCACCCGTGCGCCGACGGGTATTCGGGATGGTTCGGCGTCGCCAGGAGCGGCGTCCACGTCGGGTCCGGCGCGGTCGCGGCGTTGCCGTCCAGGTCGGCGTTCCGGATCGCGGTGTACGGCCGCCAGTACAGGTAGTCGTACTTCGCGTCGAAGCACGCGATGCTCGCGTCCGCCGCGGTCATGTTCCCCATCGCGAGCAGCCGCACCGTGTCGACGAGGTCGAACCCGTGCTGGGTCGCCACGTCGCGGTAGAGCTGGTTCTGCTGGTTGATCACGTTCGCGTTCCAGAAGTACGCGATGGCGGTCTGTTGCGGCGTCCGCACCGTGCTGGTGAGCGAGCCGTACGCCTTCGTCTCGTTGAAGTCCCTGGCGTACTCCGCGCTCGTCAGCGCAGGCGGGGCGGGGACGCGGAACTGCGATGCCTTCTCCAGCATCAGCGGCTTCATGAAGGCGAGCCACGGCGTCTGCGCGTACGTCGCCGGCGGGACGACCTGCCAGGCGCCCGCCTTCACGGCGCCCGGCGTCCCGTAGGTCTTCGTCGCAGCGTCGCGACCGTCGTCGATGCGGAGCGCCTCGATGTCGGACGCCGCGGCCTGCCCCACCGCGATGCCGCGACGGGTGGCGCCGCTGTCGCCGAGCTGCGTGAGGGTCCTCGCGTAGGCCGCCGCGAGCGTGCCCTGCGGGTCGCCGAGGAAGTAGGTGAGCGTGTCGTACGCGGCGGTCGCGACGGCGGAGTAGGGCGACGCGTTCCACGCGGGGGCGTCGACCTTGCCGTACGGCCGGTACCGGTGCTCGATCTTCGTCACCGCGTCGTAGACGGCGGCCTGGACGTAGCCCAGGTAGAGCAGGCCTTCTCCCTGGTACATCGGGCGCGCGGGCAGGCCCGCTGGCACGCCGTCCGTCGTCGTCGCGGCCCGCACCGCGTTGACGGCGAGCGTGTTCCAGTCGAGGGCGACCTGCGGGGACAGCGACGGCGTGTCGCCCGCCGCCGTGCTCGTGCCGACCAGGGCCCAGACGCATGCGCTCGTCAGTAGCGCGAGTGCGAGGGCGAGCGTGCCTCTCAGACGTTTCTTTCGTGTCGAGCGTTTCATTCGGCGCCTCCTCGGGCCGAGACTGTTGGACGGACCGAGGCTAGGGCGACGCTGCGGGCGCGCCCACGGTGGACGCAGGTGAGCTGCGCGGGTGCTGGCCTGGTATTTACGCCCCGTGAACCACGACGAGCGGCGGGAGATCGAGCGGGCGCTGCACGACGGCGTCCAGCAGGACCTGGTCGCGCTCTGCGTCCGCCTGCAGCTCGTGCGGTCGCTCGTCGAGTCGGACGCGGCCGCGGCTCTGCGCGAGCTGGACGAGCTCCACCGCGATGCCCACGCCGCCCTCGACCGCGTCCGCGCGCTCGCAAACGAGGTGTACCCGGCGCTCCTCGACGCGCGAGGCCTGCCGGATGCGCTCCGCGCGACCGGCGCCCGCGTCGACGCGGAAGGCGTCGGCCGCTACGAGCGGACGGTCGAGGCCGACGCGTACTTCTTCTGCCGCGAAGCGGCGGTGGGCCCCGGCACCACGGTCGCGCTTCGCGAGGAGGACGGCGAGCTGCGCGTCGAGGTCGCAGGACGGTCTGCGACGTTCCCGATCCGTCAGCCGCCGTCTGCGAGATAGAGGATCACGGCCTTCACGCGCTTGTGGACCGCCTGCTCGAAGGCGAGCCCGAGCTTGAGGAAGATCGAGTGGATCACCTTCTCGACCGAGCGCTCGGTGAGGAACAGCGCCTGCGCGATCGCGGCGTTGTTCTTCCCCTCGGCCATCTCGCGGAGCACGTCGCGCTCGCGCGGCGTCAGTGCGTTCAGCGGCGACTCGTCCATGCGGCCCTTCGCGGCGACGAGGCTCTCGACGACCTTCGGGTCGATCATCGACCCTCCGGCCGCGACCGCCCTGATCGCCGCCACGAGCTGCGCGACGTCGTCGACCCGCTCCTTGAGCAGGTACGCGCGCCCCGCCGAGCCCGCGTCCAGGAGCGCGAGGGCGTATTGCGGCTCGGCGTACTGACTGAGCACGACCACGCCGACGCTCGGATGCGTGTCCCGCAGTCGCTCCGCCGCGCGGACGCCCTCGTCGACGCCGGTCGGAGGCATGCGGATGTCGGTCACGACGACGTCCGGCCGCTCGCGCTCGACCGCCGCGAGCAGCGAGTCGAGGTCGTCGGCGGTCGCGACGACCTCGATCTCCGGCTCGCCCTCGAGCAGCCGCCGCACGCCCTCGCGCACGAGGTAGTGATCGTCGGCCAGCACGACCTGAATCGCCACTGCCGCTCGTAGGATGACGCAGTGCCGGAGCTCGTGCTGATCGTCGACGACGACGAGCGGAACGCGAAGCTCGCCTGCGACGTCCTCGAGCGCGCCGGAATGGCCGTTCTCTCGGCTGCGAACGCCGCGGACGCGCTCGCGCTCGCGAGGCGCCATCGGCCCGACGTCGTGCTGATGGACCTCCGGCTGCCCGACCTGGACGGGACGGAGGCCGTGCGCCTCCTCGCGGGCGACGAGCGCACGTCCGCGATTCCGGTGGTGGCGCTGAGCGCCCTGCGGCGCGACGACGCTGGCTGGTTTCGGGAGGCCGGCTTCGCCGGCTACCTCGAGAAGCCGATCGACGTCGCGGCGCTGCCGGGCCAGGTGCGGAGCCACCTGGTACCGCGCTAGCCACCCTCGCAGTGGCGTGCTGGCCCCCTATACACGGCTCGCGACCGATGTCACGATCGTCACAGATGGCGGGCGAATCAAGGAGGAGCTCTGCGATGTGGAAGCTCGTGTACCTCGTCGCGTTCGCGGCTGTCGTGGTCGCGTTGCAGGCCGCCGGAGGCGGCGCCGCGACGGCCTCGAAGGCCGACGCGTCGACTCAGCGCGACGCCGACCTCTACCAGATCGACCAGATCGAGGTGAAGTTCCACCGGGCGACGTCGCACCACGACATCAACCTGATGATGTCGCTGTGGGCGCCGGGCGCCGTGTTCAACATCGACCAGCAGACGCTGACCGGGAAGGCGCAGATCCGGCACTGGTTCCTGACCCAGAACAAGGCGTTCAAGCCGGCCGACCACTGGGAGTCGGACACGCCGTCGTACAAGATCCGCGTCGATCTCAACGGCGACAAGGCGACGCTGTACTTCGAGTGCCACTACATCGACCCGAAGACCGCCAAGGTGGTCAGCGCAGCCGGCGTCACCCACACGCTCCAGAAGATCAACGGGCAGTGGCTGATCGTCGACTCGTCAGGCTCCACCGCGACGCTGAGTCCGTAGCACGCGTCGATGGACCAGCCTGAACTGGTCGCTGCGCCGCCCGCCCGGCGAAGGCGGGCGGCGTTCGGCGGTTCCAAGGAGCACCTTGGCGGTCTGGTGGCCCGCGCGCCGGCGACGGTGCGGACCAAGCTGCTCGTGGCGTTCCTGGCCATCGCGGCGCTGCTCGTGGTGGTCGGAGTCCTCGGCGTCCGCGTCCTCGCGCACTCGAACGCACGGGTCGAAGGCCTCGGCGCGCTGCAGTTGCGGTCGGGCGCCTACCAGAACCTCGAGGCGCGCGCCCAGGACCTACAGCAGGCGCTCACAGTCCGGGAAGCGGGAACGCCGGATCTGACGCCGTACACCGGCGGGTCGACGCTGCCCGGCGGCAAGCTCTGGACGCTCGCAGACCACGAGATCGCCAACCTGCTCTCCCAGGTCGAGCTCGCGGCGAACGTGCAGCTGCTCGGCTTCGTCCCCCCGCCTGCCGACATGCGGGTCGTCGACCGGATCCACGCCGACTACGCCACGATCCTGCGGGCGCTCGACCGCATCATCGCACTGGACAGCCAGGGGGTGACCGGATGGCGGGCGGCGCGGCCGTACGTCGCCGCCGCGCGCGCAGCCGGCGACGACCTGTACGCGCGCGCGTTCGACCTCGGTTCGAAGGCGACGGCGGAGACACAGGCGCTCGTCAGGACGAACCGCGGCGCGTACACCTCCTCGCGCAACCTGTTCGTCGGCGTCGGCGCGGCGAGCGTCGTGCTCGCGCTGGCGCTCGGCCTCCTGCTCGCCTGGTCGCTGATCGCGCCCATCCAGCGCACGGAGGCACGGCTGGCGGAGATCGCGGCCGGCGACTTCTCGGGGCGGCTCGACGTCCCGAACCGCGACGAGCTCGGATCCCTCAGCGCGAACGTGAACCGGATGAACGACGAGCTGCGGCGCGTCTACAGCGAGCTCGAGACGGCGAGCCGGCACAAGAGCGAGTTCCTCGCGAACATGTCGCACGAGCTGCGCACGCCGCTGAACGCGATCATCGGCTTCTCGCAGGTGATGAAGCAGCGCCTGTTCGGCGACATCAACGCCAAGCAGGAGGAGTACCTGGACGACATCCTCTCCTCCGGCAACCACCTGCTGGCGCTGATCAACGACGTGCTCGACCTGTCGAAGGTCGAGGCGGGGCAGGTCGAGCTGGAGGTCGCGCCGTTCTCGCTCCACGAGGTCGTCGAGCGCGGCGTCGTGATGGTCCGCGAGCGCGCGGCCAAGAACGCCGTGCGGATCTCGGTCGAGCAGGCGCCCGAGCTCGACGTCGTCCGCGGCGACGAGCGGCGCGTGCGCCAGATCCTGTTCAACCTGCTGTCGAACGCGGTGAAGTTCACGCCCTCCGGAGGCACGGTCGTCGTCACGACAGCGGCTCGCGGGGGCGAAGCGCTGGTCACGGTCGCCGACACGGGGCCGGGAATCGCGCCGGAGGACCAGGAGCGCATCTTCGAGGAGTTCCAGCAGACGGGGGTCGGCGCGCAGCAGCGTGAGGGAACGGGCCTCGGGCTCGCGCTCTCGAAGCGCCTGGTCGAGCTGCACGGCGGCCGCATCTGGGTCGAGAGCGAGCTCGGCCGGGGCAGCCGGTTCACGTTCACGCTGCCGATCGGGGCGGAGTGACGCATGGCCGATGAACGCGTGCTCGTGGTCGAGGACAACGAGAAGAACATGAAGCTGTTCCGGGACGTCCTGCAGGCGACGGGCTACAGCACGCTCGAGGCCACGTCGGGGGAGGACGCGATCGAGCTCGCCCTCGCGCACGTGCCTGCGCTCGTCCTGATGGACGTCCAGCTTCCGGGAATCGACGGCGTCGAGGCGCTGGCGCGCCTGCGCCGCGACGACCGCACCGCCTCGATTCCCGTCCTGGCCCTCACCGCGCAGGCCATGCGCGGCGACCGCGAGCGGTTCCTCGACGCCGGCTTCGACGGCTACCTGTCGAAGCCCGTCGACGTGCTCGAGCTGATCGCCGCCGTGAAGGAGCACTGCGGCGGTGGCTGACCGGGCGCCGAAGATCCTCGTCGTCGACGACCTCCCGGCGAACGTCCACCTGCTCGAGGCCGTGCTCGCGCCGCGCGGCTTCGACGTCGTGAGCGCGGCCGACGGCGAGACGGCGCTCGAGCTCGTCGCCGCGGAAGAGCCCGACCTCGTCCTCCTCGACGTGCTGATGCCCGGGCTCGACGGCTACGCGGTCTGCGAGCGCCTGCGCGCCAGTGACGCCACCGCCGGACTGCCGGTGATCATGGTCACGTCGAGCGTCGACCAGGAGAAGACGCGCGCGATCGAGGCCGGCGCCGACGACTTCGTCTCGAAGCCGTTCAACCACGACGAGCTCCTGACGCGCGTCAGGTCGCTGCTCCGGATCAAGCGCTACCACGACACGATCAAGGAGCTCAACCGGACGCTCGAGGAGCGCGTGGAGGCGCAGGTCGTCGAGCTGGAGCGGCTGCGCCGGCTGCGCCGGTTCCTCTCGCCCCAGCTCGCGCACGCGATCGTCATTTCCGGCGACGACTCGATCCTCGAGAGCCACCGCCGGGAGGTGGCGATGGTCTTCGCCGACCTCCGCGGCTGGACGAGCTTCGTCGACGCCGTCGACCCCGAGGAGCTGATGCGGGTGCTGCGCGAGTTCCACGGTGCGGTCGGGCGGCTCGTCAAGCGGTTCGACGCGACCGTCGGGTTCCTCGAGGGAGACGGCGTGCAGCTCTTCTTCAACGACCCGATCGAGGTGCCCGACGCCTCGCTCCGCGCCGTCCGTCTCGGATGCGCCCTGCGCGAGGAGATGGCCGACCTCCTTCCCGGGTGGCGTAAGCGCGGGTACGACCTCGACTTCGGCGCCGGCCTCGCCCTCGGGTACGCGACCTGCGGCGAGGTCGGCTTCGAGGGCCGCTCCGACTACGCCGCGATCGGCGCGGTGACGAACCTCGCGTCGCGGCTGGCCGACGAGGCGGGAGGCGGCGAGGTGCTGATCTCGCAGCGCCTCTACGCCGAGGTCGAGGAGGCGGTCGACGTCGACCCGGCGCGGGAAGTCGTCCTGAAGGGTTTCCCGCGGCCGGTGACCGCCTACAACGTCCGCGGCGTCCGCGAGCCGGTCCTCAATTCCTAGACTGGAGGGGTGGAGCGGAAGCTCGCCACCGTCCTGTTCGTCGACCTCGTCGACTCGACGCGGCTCGTGACGTCGGCCGACCCCGAGGTCGTGCGCCGGCGGGTCTCGCAGTACTTCGAGCTCGCGTCGGCGTCGATCGACCGCCACGGCGGGATCGTCGAGAAGTTCGCCGGCGACGCCGTCATGGCGGCGTTCGGCGTCCCGACGGCGCACGAGGACGACGCGACCCGCGCCGTGAAGGCGGCGGTCGCGATCGTCGAGGGCGTCCGCAACCTCGGGCTCGAGGCGCGCGCCGGCGTGGAGTCCGGGGAGGTCGTCGTCGACTCCGGCGACTCGACCTTCGTCACCGGGGAGGCGGTGAACGTCGCCGCTCGGCTGCAGCAGTCGGCGCCCGACGGCGCGGTCGTGATCGGGCCCGGCACGAGGCGCCTGACGCTCGCCGACGTCGAGGTCGAGGACGCCGGAGCGGTCGCGGTCGGCGGCGGCGAGGTCTGGTCGTGGCGGGTGCGCGCGGTCGGCGAGGGGCAGCAGCGTCCCCGCGCGCGCTTCGTCGGACGGGAGGGCGAGCTCGAGCTCCTGCACAACCTGTACGAGCGTGCCGTCCGCGACCGGCGCGCGCACCTCGTCACCGTCTTCGGCGAGGCCGGCGTCGGCAAGTCGCGGCTCGTCTCGGAGTTCACCGACGGGATCGAGCGCGCGACGATCCTCACGGGCTGCGCGCCCGCGTACGGCGAAGGCGTCGCCTACTGGCCGATCGCGCAGATGATCAAGGCGTCCGCCGGGATCACCGACGACGACCCGGCTGCCGAGGCGTTCGAGAAGCTCCGCGTCTCGTGCGAGAGCGACGCGGTCGCCGACCTCCTCGCGGTCGCGCTCGGGGTCCTCGGCGCGGCCGAGACGCCGGGGGCCGGCGGCAGCGAGCAGATCGCGTGGGCGGCGCTGCGGTGGTCGGAGCAGCTCGCCGACGTGCAGCCGCTCGTCCTCGTGTTCGAGGACGCGCACTGGGCCGACGAGCGGCTGCTGGAGCTGATCGAGCACCTCGCGCGGTCGCTCGACCGCTCGCCCGTGCTGATCGTCTGCGTCGCCCGCAACGAGCTCCTCGACCTGAGGCCCGACTGGGGAGGAGGCAACCGCCGCGCGGCCGCCGTCGAGCTGGGGCCGCTGTCGGCCGAGGAGAGCAGCGAGCTGGTCGACGAGCTCCTGTCGCCGGAGGAAGCGCCGCCCGCGATGCGGGAGACGGTGGTCGAGCGCGCCGGGGGGAACCCGCTGTTCCTGGAGGAGACGGCCCGGATGCTCGCCGAGGGCGACGGCGCAGGCGTGCCGGACACGCTGCAGACGCTCATCTCGGCGCGCATCGACCTGCTTCCGGCCGCCGCGAAGACCGCCCTGCAGGCGGCGGCGGTGATCGGCCGCGTCTTCTGGCGCGGCGCGCTCGTGCACCTCCTCTCGACGGGAGACGCCGACGACGAGCTGGAGACGCTTCGGCGCCGCGAGCTCGTGCTCGACGAGGAGCGGTCGGCGATCTCCGGCGACCGCGCGTACCGGTTCCGCCACGTGCTGATCCGCGACGTCGCGTACGCGACGGTGACGAAGGCGCAGCGTGCCGAGTGGCACCGCCGGTTCGCGGAGTGGGTCGCGGCCCGCGGGGACGACCAGGCGGCGATCCGCGCGTACCACCTCGAGCGCGCCGCCTCGCTGCAGGAGGAGCTCGAGGGCCGCGTCGACGGCAACCTCGCCGCGGAGGCCGCCGCGGCGCTCGAGGCCGCCGGCAACGAGGCGCTCCGAAGTAAGTCGTTCAGCCGCGCGAGGCGCCTGTTCGCGCGCTCGGCGGAGCTCGAGTGCACGGCGACTTGGCAGTTCCTCGCCGCGTCGGCGGCGGTCGAGCTCGGCGACCTGGGAGCGGTCGCCGCCGAGATGGACCGCGTCCGGGGCTGGGCGAGCACCGACGGCGAGGCGTCGCTGCACGGGCGGGCGCTGAACGCGCTCGCGCTCGTGGCGCTCGCGCGCGACGGCGACGCCGTCGAGTCGGAGCAGCTCGCCGAGGAGGCGCTCGCGGTGCTCCCCGAGGACGACGTCGACGGCCGGGCGTCGACGCTGTTCCGGCTCGCCGCGGCGGCCTGGTGGCCGGGCGAGGTGCGGCGTGCCGAGGCGTTCGTGCGGCAGGCGCTCGCGCTCGCCGAGGAGCACGGCCGGCGCGACCTGCGCGCCTCGGCGTTGCGCATGCTGCAGTGGCTGCTCGAGGTGCGGCTCGAGCTGGACGAGGCCGCCGAGCTCGTCCGTGCGGTCGACCCGCCGGGCGACGACGTCCTCGAGCAGGCGCGGACGCTGCACGCGAAGGGGTCGCTGCTCCGGATGCAGGGCAACCTCGACGACGCGCACGCCGCCTTCGCCCAGGCCCGCGAGCTCTACCTCGACATGGGGCTGCAGAACGACGCCGCGTGGTCGGGAGTGCTGCTCGCGTGGATCGCCTTCGTGCGCGACGACCTCGACGCAGCCGAGCGGATGTTCCGCGACGCGATCCGCGTCTTCACCGCGAACGAGGACCGCGGCCATCTCTGCGAGGCCGAGCGTGGGCTCGCGGAGGTGCTCGTGGAGCGGAGCCGGCTGAGCGACGCGGAGCGGTCCGCGCTCGCGGCGCGCGAGCATGTCGGCAACCACGACGTGACGTCGTCGTCGGCGACGCTGCGCACGCTCGGCCTCGTGCGGGCCGCCCAGGGGCGTGAGGAGGAGGCCGAGTCGCTTCTGCGCGAAGCAGTCGCGCTCGTCGAGGAGACCGACCTCCGGCTGCTCGAAGTCGGAACGGTCGAGCCGCTCGCGCGGTTCCTGCGCGCGCACGGCCGCGACCCCGAGGCGGACGCGCTCGAGGCGCGGCTGCCGGCGCGCCGGCCCGGCTGGCTCAACGACGTCGACCGGCGCCGGGCTCCGGCGCTCGCTCCTCAGACGTCGTAGACGGCGCCCTCGGCCCCGACGTCGAGCACGCGGCCCGCGAGCTCCTCGACGACGTCGTGCATCGCGTCGACCTGGCCGTCCGAGTGCCACGGGTCGTGGTGGAACATCACCGCGCGCGCCGGGCTCGCTGCGCGCAGGAACACGGCGAGGTCCTCGATGCTCGAGTGGCCCCACCCGGCGCGCGAGCTGTATTCCTCCTGCGTGTACTGCGCGTCGTGGAAGAGGACGTCGGCGCCCTCGGCGAGCTCGAGCCCCGAGTCAGCGTCGGCGCCGAGCTCGTTGTCCGGGATGAACGCGAACGTGCGCCCGTTCTCCTCGAGTCGGTAGGCGAGCGTGTCGCCGGGATGCGCGACGCGTGCCGACGTGATCGTCACGCTGTCGAGCTGCCACGTCTCCTCGCCGCACTCGACGAACTCGATCCGCGCCGGGAGCTTCGCGAAGTCGACCGGGAAGAACGGGGGCGAGAGGTAGGCGCCGATGCGCGCCGCGAGCGACGAGCCGGCCTGGTGCGGCCCCCAGATCGTGATGGAGCGCGCCTCGTCGAACAGCGGCGCGAAGAACCCGAGCCCTTCGACGTGGTCGAGGTGGAGGTGGGTGAGGACGAGGTCGATCTGCTCCGGGCCGTCGGCCAGGGTGTCGCCGAGCGGCCGGATCCCGGTGCCGGCGTCGAGGATCACGAGCCGGCCGGACGCGCTCCGGACCTCGACACACGACGTGTTGCCGCCGTACTTGACGGTCCGCTCCCCGGGGGTCGACAGCGAGCCCCGGCAGCCCCAGATCGCGGCGCGCACCGTCGACGAGCCTACGCGCTCAGCGCTGCTCGAGCTCCCGCACCCGGCGCGCCATCGCCTCGAGCAGCGGCCAGGCGATCTCGGCGGTGCTCTCGACGAGCGGCTTGAACTGCCACTTCGTGAGGCCGTGCGCGGCGCCGTCGCTCGTCGCCGTGATCGTGGCCGTCCGCAGCCCGCCGTCGATCAGCGCGATCTCGCCGAAGTAGTCGCCCGGCCCGAGCGTGCGCCGCTCCTCTCCCTCGACCGACACCCGCGCCGTCCCCGACTCGAGCACGAAGAACCCGGCGCCGCCCATGCCCTCGGACGTCAGCTCCTGGCCCTCGCTGAAGCGGCGCTCGGTGAACTCCCCGGAGAGCCTGCGCAGCTCCTTCTCGGGGAGCTTCTCGAAGAGCGGGACGCGCTGGAGCAGCTCGATCGGGGCGGCCATCGCGGAGCTACAGCGTATCCGCCTGGAGGCGCTCCGACAGCGCCTTGAGCAGGTTCGCGTTGATCGCCGGCATCTCGCGCGTGATCCGCCGGAAAGCGCGGTCGGTGAGCACGAGCACGCGCGTCGGGCTGGTCGTGGTGACCGTGGCGGTGCGCGGCGCGCCCGAGATCAGCGCGATCTCGCCGAGGAAGTCGCCCGAGCGGAGGCGGTTCAGCCGCCGCCCGTTCTTCGTGACGTCGGCGGAGCCGTCGACGATGACCATGAACTCGCGGCCGCGGTCGCCCTGTCGCGTGAGCGTCTTCCCCGCGGGGACGTCCAGCTCGTCCGCCTCGCCGGCGAGCGCCGCGAGCTGCGCGTTCGAGCAGTGGGAGAAGAGCGGCACGCGCTTGATGAGGTCGATCTTCGTGTTCTTCCTCAGGCGCACCGACCGATCCTAACGCGTGCCGGCGACGCGTCGATAGCCGCCGAACGCGGACTCGACCGTCGCCTCCCCGTGCGCGACGCTCGCGAGCCGGCGCTGCAGGTGGTGGGCGCGCGCCGCGGGGAGAAGCGCGTCGACCGTGGCGAGCTCCCCGTCGAGCGACGACGACTCGATCTCGCCGCCGAGCTGCCCCAGCGCCGCGAGCACGGCGCCCGCGGTGGGCGCCGGCGCCTCGACGGCGATCCGCAGCATCGGCTCGCAGACGACCGTGCCCGCACGGACCAGGGCCCGGCCGAGAACGATCGGCGTCAGCTTGCGGAAGTCGGCGGGCGTGCTGAGCGGGCCTCGACGTGACGGCGGACCGTCGGGCGCGCTGTAGCCGGACTCCGTCATCGTGACGACGCAGTCGACCACCTCCCACCCGGAGAGGCCTTCGCGGAGTGCCTCGAGGACGTACTGCCGCATCGACTCCTCGAACCGGTCGATTCTCTTGTACGCGTAGAGCGGCACTCCGAGGTGGTCGACGGCGAGCCGGAACGCGACGCCGGAACCGGCCGGCGCCGGCTCGACGCGCAGCCCGATCGTCGCGAGGTACGGGTTCGTGTCCGCGTGCAGCACCTCGACCGCCTCGCCGCGGCCGGCCGGGCGCTCGACGCAGATCGGCGTCACCTCGCGGAAGGAGACGGCCAGCCCGTAGTCGCGCTCGAGCGTCGCCTCGATCACCTCCTTCTGCACCTCGCCGTACAGCGAGACCGAGAGCTCTCCGCGTGCGTCGCGGACGCCGATCAGCGGGTCCTGCTCCGCGAGCTGTGCGAGCGCGACCCGCAGCGCGGCCGCCGCGCGCCCGTCCTTCGGCGCCACGGCCGCTTCGAACGTCGGCGGCGGGAAGTGGCGCTCGCTCGCGTCGGGCTCGGTCGGCTCTGCGAGCCGATCCCCGATCCGCGCGTCGGCCAGCCCCCACACCTTCGCGACCTCGCCCGGCGAGACGGACGGCCGCGGCACCGCTCCACCCTGCTCGAAGACCGCCAGCGCCGTCACCTTGCCCGGCCGCACGCGGTCGCGCACGCGGAGGGTCCCGGCGCGCATGCGCACGTACGCGATCTTCTCGCCGGCGGGGCCGCGCTCGATCTTGAAGACGATCCCGTCGACCGGCGCATCCGCGTCGCCGGCAGCCGCCGGCAGCAGCTTCGGGATCGCCCGCATCAGCTCGCGAACGCCCCCGCCGGTGCGCGCGGAGCCGGCGAGGACGGGGTACGCGTCGCCGACGGCCGGCGTCAGCTTCCGGCGCATCTCGCCGATCACGCGCTCGACGTCGGCGCCCGCGCGGTCGGTCTTGTTGACGAAGAGGATCGTCGGCACGCGAAGCCGCTGCAGCGCGCGCATCAGGATGCGCGTCTGCGGTTGGACGCCCTCGACCGCCGAGACGACGAGAACGGCGCCGTCGAGGACGGTGAGCGCACGCTCGACCTCCGCGATGAAGTCCGGGTGGCCCGGCGTGTCGATCAGGTTCACGTGCGCGCCGCCCGGCAGCGTGAACGACGCGACGGCGGTCTTGATCGTGATCCCGCGCTGCCGTTCGAGCGCGAGCGAGTCGGTCTGCGTGGTTCCGGCGTCGACGCTGCCGACGGCGTCGATCACGCCGGCCTCGTAGAGCAGCCGCTCGGTGAGTGTCGTCTTACCGGCGTCTACATGGGCGAGGATCCCGAGGTTGAGCTGCTTCCGCGACACGCGTCATACCCTCCGAATAGGTCACAAAGGCCTCCTGGATGGACATGAGCGCGGCGCGCATTCCGCCTCCTCGTGAATCGTCGCCGGGGCAGGTGCCCCGCCGGGATCATACGCCGCCGTTACGCGGCCGGCTCGCGCATCAGCGCGGAGAGCCGCGCCTCGAGCGCGTCGATCTGCGCGTGCAGGGCGCGCCGCTCCGCCGACACCTGCCGCTCGCGCGCTGCGGTCGACGGCGTCGGGTACCCCCGGTCGAGCTGCTCGTGCAGCCGCCGGCGGAGCCTCGAGAGCGCCTGCTCGGCACGCTCGAGCCTGGCGAGCTCGACCGCGAGCGCGGTCGCTTCGGACGAGTGCGAATCGGCCATGCACCGGAATCATCGGCAGCGCCACGGCTCCGGTTGAGGCATCCCTCGTTCGAGCCACGACGGAGGTGAGGCCGGAACCAGCCGAACGCTCCTGGTGACCGCGCCTGCGCGCAGGCACGCTCCTCCACGGAGGAACGGTGAGCGCGGTCGGAGCGGACAACACGCAGGCACCGAGCACGGGGGCGCGCGCGTTCGTCCTGGTGGTGGCGACGGCGGCGGCCTCGGCCGCCGCCGTCTTCGCCGGGCACTACGTGCACGAGCTGCACGTCGGCCTCGCGTCGGACTTCCGTCCGAATCCGGTGAGCGCGATCGTCTCGACTGCGCCGGGGCCCTGCAGGAACCAGACGGGCGACAAAGAAGCGATACGCCCCGTCAAGCAATGCAGGAGGTCGAAGTGAGTCAGCTGCATGGTCGGATCCTCGGGAGCGCCGCCGCGTTTGCGTTCGCGGACGTGTGGGTGGTCGCGGGGTTCACGGCCGCGGTCGGGTGCGCGCTCGCGGCCGCGCTCGGTTACGGCGCCGTCGTCGCGATCCAGCGGCAGGCTCTCGCGTCCATCCGGTCGGGCATCACCCGTCGCCGGCGGCCGCTCCGCTCGGCGGTCGCCGCGAAGCCGGCGCGCCGGCCGCGCGCGGTGATGACGGACGTCCCGACGGCCGAGACGACGTACGGCTGGTAGCCCTCTACGATCGAGGGCGTGTCCGTCCTCGAGACGAGCCCGCCGCGATTCACCGCAGCCGACGCGGCCCGGATCGCCGCCGACCTGTACGGCGTCGAAGGAGCCGCGGCCGAGCTCGGCAGCGAGCGCGACCAGACGTTCCTGATCGACGACGGCGCCGACGGCGCGATCCTGAAGATCTCGAACACGGGTGAGGACGCGGCCGTCCTCGACCTGGAGGAGCGGGCGATCGCGCACGTTGCCGCCGTCGATCCCGGGCTCCCCGTCGCGCGCCCGCTCACGCCCCGCACGACCTACGAGGGTCACCACGTGCGGCTGTTCGAGCGCCGCCGCGGGCACAAGGGCGACCACACCGCCGGCGACGCGACGATCCGCGACCTCGCCACGGTGCACGCGCGGCTGAACCGCGCGCTGCGGTCGTTCTTCCATCCCGCTGCGGCGCGGGACCTCCTGTGGGACCTCGCGAGCACGCCGCGCCTTCGCCCGCTGATCGACGCGGTCGGAGACGACCGGCGGCGGCGAACCGTCGGGGACGTGCTCGACCGTTTCGAGGCGCAGGTGGTGCCGAGGTGGCCGCTGCTGCGAGCGCAGGTCGTGCACGGGGATCTCAACCTCGACAACGTCCTGCTGGACGACGACGGCCGCGTCGCGGGCATCGTCGACTTCGGCGACTGCGGCTACAGCGCCCAGGCCGGCGACTTCGCGATCGCCCTCGCCTCGGTGATGCGCGGCCGCCCGCGCCACGACGTGTTCCGCGCCGCACGCGTGGCGATCGACGCGTATGCGGCACTGCTCCCGTTCGAGCCCCTCGAGCTCGAGCTGCTCGCGCGCCTCGTGGAGGCGCGCCTCGCGGCAATCGTCGTGATCAGCGCGTGGCGTGTTCGCGCGTACCCCGAGAACGCGGCGTACATCCAGGCGTGGGACGACGACTCGTGGGAGCTGCTCGGGCTGTTCGAGGAGCTCGGCCCGAACGCGGTGGCGCGCGAGCTCGGTGCGCCGTCGTCGCGGTCGCCGACGCCGGAGCTCGGGCGGCGCCGCGCCCGGACCATGGGCATCCTCCTCACGCCGCTGACGTACGCCGAGCCGGTGCACGTCGTCCGCGGCGACGGCGTGTGGCTCGAGGACGCCGACGGCCGGCGGCTCCTCGACGCATACAACAACGTCCCCGTCGTCGGACACTGCCACCCGCGGGTCACGGAGGCGGTCGTCGACCAGACGCGCAGGCTGAACACGCACGCGCGCTACCTCTACGAGCCGCTCGTGGAGCTCGCCGAGCGTCTGCTCGCGACCATGCCGCCCGCGGCCCGGCTCGACACCGTCATGCTCGTCAACTCCGGCAGCGAGGCGAACGACCTCGCGTGGCGCATCGCGACGTCTGCGACCGGTCGCACCGGCGCGATCGTCACCGAGCACGCCTACCACGGCGTCACCGCCGCCACGTCGGACCTCTCGCCGGAGGAGTGGCCGGACGGCTACGCGCCGCCGTGGGTCGCACGCATCGCGCCTCCCGCCTCGGGCGCCGACCTCGAGGCGGAGCTCGACCGCGCGTTCGCCGCGCTCGACGGCGTCGCCGCGGTCTTCCTCGACGGCGCGCTCACGAGCGACGGCGTCTTCACGCCGAGCGCAGACGAGCTGTTCGCGCTCATCGAGCGCACACACGCCGCCGGCGCGCTCTACGTGGCCGACGAGGTGCAGGCGGGGCACGGCCGCACCGGGCTGCACCTCTGGTCGTTCGCGCCGCACGGCGTCGCGCCGGACATCGTCACGCTCGGCAAGCCGATGGGGAACGGCTATCCGGTCGCCGCGGTCGTGACCCGGCGCGACCTCGCGGAACGCTTTCCCTACGCCGGCCGCACGTTCAGCACGTTCGGGGGGAACCCGGTGGCGGCGCGCGCGGCGCTCGCGGTGCTCGACGTGATCGCCGACGAGCAGCTCGTGCCCCGCAGCCGGTCCGTCGGCGACCGGCTGCGCCGCGAGATCGTCTCGCTCCGCCACCCGGACGTCGTCGCCGTCCGCGGATCGGGGCTCATCACGGGCGTCCAGCTCGCGTCGGCGGCCCTCGCCGGGCGCGTGGTCGACGACCTCCGCCGCGCGGGCGTCCTCGTCGGGCGGACCGGGAAGCGCGGCGACGTCCTGAAGATCCGCCCACCGCTCGTGTTCGACGACGGGCACGCGGACCTGCTCGTCGCCGCCCTCAACCGGTGTCTGACACCTTGAAGGTGTCGGACACCGGCTCTTCACCCTCCCGAGATCGCGGCGATCACGTCGACGCGCGAGCGGTCGGTGAGCGGCGTGTCGAGCCCCGCCCGCTCGCGGTCGACGTAGACGTGGATGTGCTGCCGGATCTTCGGGCCCGGCTCGCAGAGGCGGTCCCGGAGGCCCGGCCAGCGTTCGTCCAGCTGCCCGATCGCGTCGTCCACCGTCGGCGCGTCCAGGTCGAGCCGCCGCGGGAGCCCCGCGAAGAGCGGCAGGAGCGTCGTCGGGAGGTGAACGTCGGCCATGCGGGCCCTCAGTCGACGACGGCGACCTCGACCGACGAGATCGCCGGCAGGTAGCTCGCGATCTCCTGCCAGCTCTCGCCGTCGTCGGCGCTCGCGAAGACCTGGCCGGTGCTCGTGCCGAAGTAGTAGCCGGGGACGTCGTGCGCGTCGTTCGCCATCCCCTCCCGCAGCACGCCGAGGTACGCGTGCTCCTGCGGCAGCCCGTTCGTCAGCCGCTCCCAGCTCGAGCCCGCGTCCCGCGTCCGCCAGACCGCGGCCTTGCCGTCCGGCATCGTGCGTCCGTGGCCGGGGTCGAGCGGGATGACGAAGAACGTGTCGCGGTCGTGCGGGTGCGCGGCGGCCGCGAAGCCGAACTCCGTCGGGAGCCCCTCGGTGATCTCCTGCCAGCTCGCGCCGCGGTCGTCGCTGCGGTGCATGCCGACGTGGTTCTGCTGGTACATCCGGTCGCCGTCGGCGGCGGAACGGACCATCTTGTGGACGCAGAACCCGACCTCCTCGTGCTCGCGCGGCCAGTCCGCGCGTAGCCCGCGGTTGCGCGGCGTCCACGTCTTCGCGTCGTCCTTCGTCTCGAACAGCCCGACGCCTTGGACGATCGCCCAGAACGCGTTCGGGTCGTCGCGGTCGGGAGTGATCGCCGAGATGCCGAGGTGCCCGGGCGGCTGGTTCGCAGGGTCGTCCCACACCTCGCTGCCCGGCTGGCCCGAGAGCGTCGACAGGAGCGACCACGTCTCGCCGCCGTCGCGGCTCTCGAAGATGCCGGGCGCCTCGACGCCGACGAGCACGCGGCCGTGCGCCGCTGCGAGCGTCGACACCTTCGACAGCCTGCGGCCGTCCTCGTAGGCCAGTCCCTCGCTGGAGTGCGACCACGTCTCGCCCAGGTCGTCGCTCCGCCAGACGGCGGAGCCGTGCCACTCGCTCGCGGCGGCGGCGTAGATCGAGCCGCTCTCCTGGTCGAAGACGGCGTGGTAGACGGGCCAGCCCTCGCAGTACGGGCCGCGCAACGACCAGTCGCGGCGGTCCGCACCGCTCTCGAGCACGAAGCAGCCCTTGCGGGTTCCGACCAGTAGCAGCGTGCGTGGCACCTTCGAGTCACCTCCGGCGGACGACGGTTTGGATGCCAATCTAGACCGAGCGGGCATCGAAAACTCATCGGTCTAAGAGGTCGAACCAGAATGACGCTCGTCGTGCGGGCGTGATAGGCGCGCGCAGCGCAAGGACGCAGGGAGCGCCGATAGTCAGGACTATCGGCGCGACCGAGGACGCGGCGATGCGCCCGCATAGCGCGGCCGCGCGACACAGCCGCTCATTCTGGTTCGACCTCTAAAGCTCGGGTGCGCCGCTGCCGAGAGAGACTGCGTGGGAACCGCACTCCTGAGCGTGATCGTGGGCGCCGGCGCCGTCCTCCTCGTCTGGCTCGTCGTCTCGACGCTTGACGAGGTGCTGGACGTGGCGCACGGCCGCCGCGCGCCGCACGCGCGCCGGTAGAAGCCTCAGCGGCTCGGCCGGAGGAAGAGCGCGGCGAACGCGGCGCCGAGCGCCGCCGCCGATGCGATGAGGGTGAGCCGCAGCATGCCTGTTCCTTCATCGGCAGCCGGACGAGCGAGGTTGAGGCTCTAGGAGCGGGGGTCGGTCTCTTCCGCGATCTCGCGCGGCTCGCCCGCCCGCTTGCGGACGACGAGGTAGTCGGCCCCCGTGTCGACGATCCGCTCGACGGCAGGGTCCTCGTGGCCCTCGGCGACGATGAACTGGTCGGACCGCGACCGCACGAGCTCGTACGCGTCGACGGTGACCGACAGGCGCTCCATGCAGTCGAGGCGGTCACACTCGCAGACGAGGTGGAGCGGCTCCTTCTCCGTCAGTGCGAACCCGCGCTGCAGCGCCTCGATCCGTTCGTTGACCTCGCGGAAGACCGCTTCGTTCGCCGCCTTCCGGCGCTGCGTTTCGTCCATGCGCGGAAGACGTTAGTCGTTCCCGGCCCGCGGGGGAAGCGGCGTCAGTCGTCGAGCGGCAGGAGGACGACCGACCCGCCCGTCGCGGTGCGGGCCCGGTCGTGCCGGCGCAACTCGATCACCGAGCGAAGCCGGTTGAGCGCCTCCGCGTCGTAGCGGCCGTCGGTGTTGCGGCGCTGGGCCGCCAGGAACCGCTCCAGGAGCCTGTAGTCGACGTTCGAGCTCACGGGGAGGCCATTCGCAGCCCGAGCGCAGTTTCCTGCGCCGCGCGTCACCCGAGGTGAGGCTCCTCCTCGGATGCCACCTGGTGCAGCGCCGGCGCCCGCCGGGCGCCGTTCCCGCGTCCCGCGAGGGTGTGCCGGAGCCCGTCCTCGACGCCGACGCATACCCGGTCGCGCCCCGCCGACTTCGCCTGGTACAGGCCGACGTCGGCGATCTGGATCAGCTCCTGGAGCGACCTACCGGAGGTCGAGTCGCTGACGCCGAAGCTGGCCGTGAAGTGGACGTGACCGTCGTGCACCGTTCGCGCCAGGTGGGCGCGGATGCGCTCCATCACCTCGACGGCCGACTCGGCGTCGGCGTCCGGCAGCGCGATCAGGAACTCCTCGCCGCCCCAGCGCGCGACGAGGTCGCCGTCGCGCAGCACCTGGCGGATCACGTGCGAGAAGAGGCGGAGGCAGCGGTCGCCCTCCTCGTGGCCGTGCGTGTCGTTGAGCTTCTTGAAGTGGTCGAGGTCGGCGAGGGCGAGCGCGAACGAGCGCTCCTGCCGCATCATCGCCCGCAGCTCGGTCTCGAGCGTCCGGCGGTTGATCAGCCCGGTGAGCCCGTCCGTCTGGGCCTGCAGCTGCGTCTTCTCGAACGCACGGACGGTGCCGATGCGCGCGCCCGCCTGCGTCGCGAGCGTCGTGAGCTGCGCGACCTGCTCGCCCCTGGGCGCCGCGCCGTCGGGGCCTGTCGCGTGGAGGACGCCGAGCGACCGGCCCATGAAGCTGACCGGGACGCACACCGCCGAGCACGGGCCTTGCTCGCGGTTCCGGAGCTTCGGGCACGCGTTCAGCGCCTCGCTCGAGTCGAAGACGACGGGGTGGCCGCGGCGCACCGCGACGCACGAGTAGGGCGACTCGACCGGGCACTCCGGCGCTCCCGCGACCGGGTGGATCGCCGTCTGCTCGAGGTGCGCGCGGCTGGAGTCGGAGAGGAGGAGCTCCATCGGCGCGTCGCTCGAGATCTCGACCATCGCCCGGCGCACGACGTCGTAGGCCGAGCTTTCGTCGTCCGCCATCTCGAGGGCCTCGTTGAGCTGCGAGCCGAAGTTGTCGCGCTGCGCCTGCTTCGTCAGCTCCTGCTCGAGCCGCACGCGCTCGGTGATGTCACGCGAGTTGAGCACCACTCCGCGGACGTGGCGGTCGTCGCGCAGGTCAGTGACGTGTGCCTCGAGGTGCCGCCACTCGCCGGCGGCGTTCCGCATCCGGAAGACGAGCTCCTTGACGCCGGCGTCCTGCGCCCGCTCGAACTTCTCGCGGTCGTCGGGGTGGACGAACTCGACGATCCTCTTGCCGGTGAGCTCCGACTGCGGCCGCCCCGTCATCCGCTCCACGGAGGCGCTGGCGTACCGGCAGCCGCCGGCCGTGAGCACGAGCACGAGATCGGTCGACGACGTGACGAGGCTCCGGAAGTGCGCCGTCTGGCGGCGCGTCGTCGTCACGAGCGCCCACGCGAGCAGGATCGACACGAGCACGCCGATGCCGCCGAGCGCGATCTGCAGTGTGATCGACTGCGCGACGTTCTGGTCCGTCTGGCCTGCGATCGAGCGCGCGGTGTCCAGCGAGACGTTGGACGTGAGGGCCGAGAGCACGCGGAGCCGCAGCAGCGGGTCTCTGACCGTGATGTGCTCGCCGGCGGTGAGGGGCACCGAGTCGACGGGGCGACCGGCCAGCAGCGCGGAGCCCGTCGAGACGAGGTCGTGGATCAGCTTGAGCTGCTGCGCGATCTGCGCACGGATCCGCGGGTCAGTCTCCGCGGGCAGCGTCACCCCGTCGTCGTCGCCCTCCACCGTCGGTGCGCTGCCGCCGTTCAGGAGCGCTGCCGCGCTCTGCGCGAGCAGGGCGGCCGTGTGCTCCGGGTTCGCCTGCTCTCCGCGCTGGACGAGCAGGATCTGCGTCACGTACCGCTCCGCGAGCGTTCGCTGCCGGCCGGCGATCTCGACGACGGCGGCGCGGTTCTGAGACCGGCTCGTCGACCAGATCGAGATCGCCGCGCTCGCTCCGAGGACGAGCGCGAACGTCACGACGATTGCCGTGATCGTGCGACGTGCGTGCGGCGCGAACGGGCGGAACTCGCGTGATGCGACGATCATCGCGCGATCACCACGGCGTGCATCCCGCCCATGTAGTGGCCGTACATGTTGCAGAACAGGACGTAGCGACCCGGGGCGAGCGTGACCTCGAGCGTCCGGTTCGCACCGGCCCCTGCCGGCTCGAGCCCGCCGACCTCCTGCTTCGCGAGCTTCTCCTCGTCGATCGTGATCCCGTCAGCGCGCAACGGCAGCGGGCCGTGGTCGCGGACGACGATGAGCTCGTGCGCGTCGGGCCCGTGGTTCTGGACGTGGAAGACGACGGTGCCCGCCGCGACGGTCGTCGGCGAGACGGCGAGGTGGAAGTCGCGCTCGACGACGACGGCCGAGTGCGCCGGCGTCGCTCCGCCTCGTCCCGCGGACGCGAGCGCACCGGCCATCAGCGCGAGCCCGGCGAGGCACGCGCAGCCGACCGCGACTGACGTTTTCGTCACGGGTCCCTTATCGGCCGGATGCCCCCGCGGCTTGAGCGCTTGTGCACAAGCCGGGCGCGGGGCCGCAGGTCAGGTCTCGAGCTCGCGCGCGACGGCGTCGACCGTGACCAGCGCCGCCTCGCGGACGACCTTCACGCGCACGCGCCGCCCGATCGCGTCGGCCAGCATCTTGCGCTGGATGTCCTTCGGCCGCGCGACGTGCTCTCCGTCGATGGTCACCACGATGTCACCCGCGCGGAGACCGGCCGTCGCGGCAGGGCTGCCGTCGATGACCTCGACGATCTCGACGCCTTCCGCGGCGCCGAGCTCCCGCGCAACGCGCGGCGGCAGCGGCCGCGGGCCGCCGGCGATGCCGAGGTAGGCGCGGCGGACGCGACCGTCGCGCATCAGCGCGCTGACGATTCCGCGTGTGACGGCGTTCACGGGAACCGCGAGCCCGAGCCCGACGCCGGCCACGGCGGTGTTGATCCCGACGACGCGGCCGCGCACGTCGGCGAGCGCGCCGCCGGAGTTCCCCGGGTTGAGCGCGGCGTCGGTCTGGATCACGTCGTCGACGACGCGCGTCGTCGCGCCCGCGCGGGTGGGGAGCGAGCGGCCGAGCGCCGACACCACGCCGGCCGTCACCGAGCCGCCGAGGCCGTGGGGGTTCCCGATCGCGACGACGAGCTGGCCGACGCGCAGCCTGCTCGCGTCGCCGAGCTCTGCCGCGGCGAGCTCGCCGTCGTGCGTGCGCAGCACAGCGAGGTCCGACAGCGGGTCGCGGCCGCGGATCTCGGCCGTCAGCACGCGGCCGTCGCTGAACGTCGCGCGCACGCGGTCGCCGCCGGCGACGACGTGCGCCGACGTGAGCAGGAAACCATCGGGGGCGATGGCGACGGCCGAGCCGCTTCCGCGCAGGCGCCCGCCCCGCAGCACCTCCACCGCCGCGACGGCCGGCGCGAGGCGCTCCGCCACCTCGACGACGGCGCGCGAGTAGGCGTCGAGCGGCTCCTCGTCTGCGTCGATTCTTTCGGCGATCAGCGTGATTCGCGCCATCGGCGCGAGCGTAGCGCCGCCGCTCGGGTCGGCGGCGGCTCCCGCTTTCGGGTGATGACGCCCCGGCCGGGATGTGGCTTGATGCAGGCGTCTCTGCGCGTGCGGCAACTCTCGCGGGACACCGGACATCTGCGGAAGGAGCACAACTGTGGTCGGCGCGACTGGGTGGTCGGTTCTGGAGTGGCTCACGATGACCGGATGGAAGGTCGAGCTGGGCGGCGAGCCGGGCGCCGTCTTCGGCGCGGCCCGCAAGCCGTGGCGCGGCGAGCTGCTGGAGGTGCGCGGCAAGGGCGAGACGGTCGAGGCCGTCGGTTGGGCGCTCGTCGACCGGGCGGCGACGGCGCTCGAGCGGCGCGACGATCAGAGCGTCGCGGCCGCGGCCTGACCCTCGACCGCCGCCGCCGCGGGCTGGGCGCCGCCGCGGACGCGCAGACGCGGGACGAGCAGGAGCGCCTCGAGGGCGATCGCCGGTGACATCTTCGAAGACCCCAGCTCGCGGTCGCGGAACACGATCGGGACCTCGCGCACGGCCAGACCGAGGCGGTGCGCGCGGTACGTCGTCTCGATCTGGAAGGCATAGCCGCTCGCCTGGAGCGTGGCCGGGTCGAGTCGCAGGAGCGCCGACCGCCGGAAGCACTTGAACCCGCCGGTCAGGTCGGCGTACGGCACACCGAGCACGAGGCGCGCGTAGAGGCATCCTCCCCTGCTCAGCACGCGGCGCACGAGCCCCCAGTCGCGAACGCCGCCGCCGCGGACGTAGCGCGAGCCGAGCACGACGTCCGCAGTGTGCGCTGCTTCCACCAGCCGCGGGACGTCGTGCGGGTCGTGCGACAGGTCGCAGTCCATCTGGACGACCAGGTCCGCTCCGCCGTCGAGCGCGGCCCGAAAGCCCGCCGCGTAGGCCGGGCCGAGGCCTTGCTTTGCGCGCCGGTGGAGCACCCGGACGCGCGGGTCGGCCTCCGCCGCTCGGTCGGCGATCTCGCCGGTCCCGTCGGGGGAGGCGTCGTCGACGACGAGGATGGTCGCGTCGTGGGCGGCAAGCGCACGGCGCAGCGCGTCGAGCATCCGCTCCAGGTTCGCCGCCTCGTTGTACGTCGGCAGGACGACCCAGACGCGCGGTGAGCCGGAGAGCGGGGAGGCGGCCCTCGCCGTTGCCCGCCGGCCTCCTCCGAGGCGTCCCGTCACCAGCACGAGCAGGAACGCGAGGAGGCCGATCGCGTACGCGCGCTCGTTCCACGCGGCCGTTGCGAACGACATCGAGGTGCTGCGGCCGTCGGAGGTGAACGCCGTCTCGGCGCCCCCGGCAAGCGGGCTGCCGCTCGCGCCGTCGAGCCTCCACGCGGAGCTGAAGCTCTCGGCGAGGACGAGCCTCGTGCCGCGCGCCGGCGCCGCGGCGAGCTCGAGATGCGCAGGGGAGTGCACCCTCAGCGCGAGGGGCGCGACGTGCGCGGCGCACGGATCCTCCGTCGGCGTCCCGCGCGTCTGCAGCACGAGCCCCGTCGGGTGCGTATTGCGGAAGAGGGTCATGCCCGGCCAGCTGCGCTCGACGACGAGGTCCTTCTGGCGCCTGAGGAACGCGAAGCGCGACGCGTCGTCCTCGTGCGCCACGAGAACGTGCGAGATGCCGAACGCCGCCAGGCAGGCGCCGAGCGTGCTCAGGTGGGGCCCGCGGGCGAGGAGGGCCGTCAGCGCAGCTTCGCGCGGGTCCGAGTTGTCCGCCGCCTCCCCCGACCCGAGCGAGCGCGACGCGATCATCGGCGTGTCGAAGAACGACGAAGCCGGGTTCGCGACCTCGCGCCCGTGCGCGAAGGAGAGCGCGAAGTACCCATGCCAGGGCAGGAAGAGGGTGTTCGACGACGCCGCCTCTCGGTCGAGCACCGCCCGTGCGTCCCTCCAAGCCGCGGGATAGGAGCTCGTGTGCATTCCGCCCCAGAGCCCGCCCAGCTCGCGATAGCCGTAGAGAAGCGGAAGCGCGAGCGTCGCCGTCGAGAACGCGACTGCCGCGGCGCGCCGCGAGAACGAGATGCTGCGCGTCAGCGAGTCGACGGCGGCGCTCCCGAGGTACGCGTACGCGAACACGAGCAGCGCAACTCCCTTCTGCGGCTCGCGGAACGAACGCGCGGCAGCCACGTGGTCGAGCAGCGCGCGGAACAGCGAGCCGGACACCGGGCCTCGCGTGCCGAGCGCGAGCACCGTCCCGAACACGGCGGCACCCGCGATCGCCCACGTCGTCGGCGTCCTGCGCAGGAGCCCCGCGCCGAACGCCGCGAGCGCGACGAACGCGAGGGCCAACACCGGCCAGTAGGCGAAGTACGCCTTGATCGGGAACGCGTCGTTCCAGTAGCCGTACAGCCCGAGGACGTTCGCGAGGATCCCCCAGCGATGGTCGGAGACCGTCTGGTAGAGCGCGAGCTGCGACGACGAGACGTGCCGCCAGAGATCCGTGACGCCGGTGCGGGCGAGCAGCCAGTACGACGATCCGACGACCGTGAGCACGCCGGCGAGTGCCGTCGCGCGTAACGTGGCGACGCCGCCGTGTCGGGCGCGGAGCGCGGTTTCGAGCACGGCGAGGACGCCGAGCAGCACGAGCATGTGCGGGCTCGCGACTCCGAGCACGATCGCGAGCAGCGCGAAGCGCCACGCCGCACGCCACTCCCCGCGCGCGACCGGCAGGAACGCCGCGAACGCCCACGGCAGGAGCGCGTAGCCGAGCAGCACGTACCACTCTCCCGTGTAGAGCCGGTCGTAGACGAACGGGTTGACCGCGTACAGGAGGCCTGCGAAGTAGCGGCCGGCGGCGCGTTCCGACGGCGCGAGCCGGTGCATGCCGAGCCCCGAGAGGAAGACGATCGAGAGGAGGAGGAGGAGCTTCTCGAGCAGCCCGACCGCGCCGACGTGGCCGGCGAGCACGAAGAGGAGGTCGATCGGCAGCCGGTTGGCCGGCCCGCCGTGCGTCCCGGTCGGGAGGCCCCAGTAGACGGTCGGCAGGTGCGGGTGCGGGACGACGCTGAGATCGAGCGCGAGGATCAGCCCGGGCGCGAGCAGCGGCCCGGCCACGGCGAGCGCAAGAGTGGCATAGACGATGCGGGCCCTCACGTGCGGCGCTTTCTGATCACCGGGAACAAGAGGAATCCGAGGGCGACGGCCCAGGCGGTGCCCGTCGCCAGCGTCGCCGCCCGTGCGATCCGCGCAATCCCGTACGTGAGCTCCACGTGGCGCGCCGGCTGCCTCAGCGCGTAGCCGTTAGCGAAACCGAGCGCGACGATGTGCTCCGCCGATGCCCCATGTAGCTTCCAGTTCGGGTTGTACGACTGGGTGACGACGAGGTAGCCATTCGGAACCGTCCCCGGAATCCGGACACCGTCGCGTAGGCCGCGTGTCTCGACCGCGAACGTCGCGGTATCCCTTGCCCATGTCGCCCCGAGGAGCCGGGCAGCGTTCGCGCTGAATCTCGGGCGCAGGTCGACTGATGTCTCGAATGGGCCTGACAGGTAGAGGCTGTGGCCAACGCGGCGCTTCGTGCTCGACGAAAAGGTGAAGCCGGCGATATGCGCCCAGTCAGGTGAGAGGCTGGAGAAGGATGGCTGAAGGGGCGAAAGCAGAATCGTCCTGAGCCGGCGCGACGTGTCACGGAACCTGAAGCCGAAGGACTGGTCTCGGGCGCCCTCGAAGACGACGTTGAGGTAGTACGTCCTTCCGTCGCCGGAGCCGCGGAAGCGCAGCGCCCACGCGTGAAATGGGTCGACGGCGCGCGCGTCTGCAGTGGCGAGAGTGAAGTACCTCCGCCCTCCGCGCCGGATGTGCACGATCGCACCGGCGCTCCCGGATCGAGTGACCTCGACATGCGTCGGCGCACCGAGTCCGTGCCACGGGGTACGCAGCAGCGGGCGCAGCACGCGCAGGGCGACTGGCGACACGGGTGTCGCGCCGGCTTCGTCGCGAACGACGTCGGCAGAGGGCACGCCGATGTCCGTGCGGCGGGCATCGCTCGGTGTCAGTGCGGCCCGCGTCAGCTGAGCGAAGCTCCCGGGTACCCCCGCCACGCGAACCGTGATCCGATGGTGGCCGGGGATCAGGAACACGGGCCGAGTCGCTTCCCAGCGGTATCCCGCGCCGAGGCTCGCACGAAGTGACAAGCGCATCGCATCCCGGCCGTCGACCGAGACCTCGAGGTCCGGTTGGCCGCGATCGCGCAGTCCGAGGATCCAGATCCGCCTCCAGCCACCGTGTCGGATGCGCGGCCGCAGCACGAACGAGCCTCCAGTCGGCGCGCTCACCGAGATGCTCGGGTCTGCCGCGACGTCCAGACTCGGACTCGTTTGCGTGCGCGCCCATGCCTTCGGCGCGACATCTGCCAGTGCATACGACGAGTTTTCGGTAAGGAGGATGTGCAGCGCGTCCAGCCCGCCCGGGGCCACGACCAGGCACTGAGTCGCCTTGATTTCTCGGCGCAGCGCGTCCAGCCCGCCTGTCGCGACGAGCTGGTCCGCGAACAGCGGAACGAGCCTCGTGAACTCGAAGCCCGGCTCGGACGCAAGATCGCCGAGCACGGACAGGCCGCCGGCGACAACACACGCGGTACGCGCCTCGAACACCGGCGCGACCGCCTCCTCGTTCCGGAAGATCTCGATCCCGCCGGCCGCAATGACCCGTCTCAAGCCCTGCTGGCGCCGGATGAAGACGTTCTGCCCGGCGACCGACTCGATCGCCGTGGCCGGGTCGATCGCGACGTACTTGACGTCGATCGCACCGAGGAGCTTCGGAAGGCTCGTGGTCGTGCCCTGCTTGACGAGCTCGTAGAGGTATTGGGCGAAGCGACTCGCGCGCGGGTCCCATCCCCCACGTCCGAGCACTGCGTGGTGATGCCAGTACGAGCTCGTGTAGCCGAGGTCTGCGGTGATCGCTTGGCCGTTGTCGAGCGTTCCTCCACCTTCCATCCAGCTCTGGAAGAACGGCGTCGTGAGGATCCGCCAGTCGGTCCGGTCGTGGGCGATGCTCCCGTACGCCGTCGCATACGCGCGCGGCGGCTCCCACGTGGTGAGCCCAGGGACAAATGCCCGCGCGCCGCACGCGAACATCGCCAGGACGATGATCGCGATCAGCCGCTTCGGCGCGCGGCGGACGAATCGTCGCGCGTGAAGCGGCGCTGCCCGTCGCATCTCCGCGAGGGTGACAGCGGTCATCGTGGAGACGCTGAGGGTCGAGACCATCAGCCATCGGTTCGGCACGCGCAGGAAGCGCAGCGTCGAGATGTGGTCGTAGAGGAAGACGTAGGCGCCACCTGCCGGCCCCAGTGGGCCCGCCGCGAGTAGCCACGCAATCATCGCTGCCACGGCAAGCGGCAACGCCTCGCGCCACCTACGTGTGGCGATGGCTGCGATGCCGACTCCGGCGACGACGAGGCCGAGGATCTGCAGCTGCCACTCGGCGAAGGCCGCCGACCCCACACCCTGCGTCCCGGGGAGGTAGATCTCGCGCGGGGCGCCGGCCACGCCGTCGAGGAACGGCAGGCTGTACTTCTCGTGAATGCTTAGCTGCTCGATGTAGTAGCTGCCGCCGCCTCCGACGAACGGCGCCTTCGCACCGAGGAGATACGGGATGAGCTGAACGGCAGCCAACGCCAAGAACGCGGCCGCAGCGATCCCGAGCGTCCGCGATGCGCGGCGGATCGCGACGAAGCCCCGGGTCGGGCCGAACAGGACCTCGCGCACGAACACGAGGCCGAGTGGCAGCAGCCAGTAGATCCCCTGACCGGTCGTGAGCAAGAACAGGGCGGCGCCCGACGCGCCCAGCGCGACTGCGGGGCGCGCGCGTCCGGTCCGGAGGGCGTTCGAAAGCGACCACAAAGCGAGTGGGCCGACGGCGTACGCGATCTGCACGTTCAGGTGGCCGTCGAGCCACTGGGCGATTGCGAACGGGGCGAAGCTGTAAAGCAGAGCGGCGCACGCGCTCGCGATGCGATCGCCGGACATCCTGAAGGCGAATCCGTAGGACGTCGCGCTTGTCGCGGCGACGACCGTTGCCATCGCACCTTTGTAGACCGCGAGCGGGTGACCGAGGACGGCGGCCACCGAGGCGAGCGCCCAGTACAGCGAGTACTGCTGGACCTCGCCCAGCGGGCCCGGCAGCCATACCGTGAACAGCGAAAGGCCGTGCCCGACGTAGTACGGCAACGCCGAATAGAGGAACGCAGAGTCCACGCCGGCCGGAAGGCCGTGGCCGAAGAGGATGTGCCGCAGCATCACAAGGTTCGCAAGCCCGAGAACGGTCAGCGGCGCGAGATGAGGGTGCCGCATGTCCGCGATCCGGATCGACGACAGCGTGCGGAGGAGCCCCCGCGCCGGCGTCCACGCAATCCCTTGCCGCGGCAGCTGGAGCTCGGCGTCGATCACCCCGCCACCCTCGCTACTGCCGGCGGTCGTCGCACCGCCGGACGGGCGGAGTACGTCGCGATGGCGTCGTCGACGACCTTTGCGACGGCGTACTCGTCTTCGACGAACTTCCGGCCGCGTTGCCCGGTCGCACGCTTCCAGTCGGTGTCCAGGTACGCAGCAAGGGCCTTAGTCGCGGCGGCGACGTCGCCGAACCCAACAACCTCTCCTCCCGCTGCGGCGACGCGTGGGGCCATCGCGACTCCGTCGGTCACGACGGCAGGACGCGCCTGTTCCCACGCCTCGATGACGATGCGTGAGAAGGCCTCGAACAGCGAGGGCACGAAGACGACATTCGCGGCCCTGATGGCCGTCGAAAGCATGCAGTCCGGTACGCGACCCACGGACATGACCCCGGCCGGGGTCAGGCTCGGTTCAAGCGAGAGACCGACGAGGACGAGTTTTGCGTGCGGTATGCGCTCGCGAACCTGCTCGAACGCTGCGAACGCGAAGGGGAGTCCCTTCCGCGGCTCGTCGCGCGACGCTACGACCAACACGGCGGGGTCGCCGTCGAGGTTGAGGCTCCGCCTGAACGCCAGGGCCTCAGCAGTGGCCGCGATTGGCTTCGCGGCGACCGCCGGAGGCAGCAGCACGACCCGGCGGCAACCCGCGCGTTCGAAGGCCGCAGCCTCGGCCTCTGTCGCTGCGCCGACCGTTGTCGCCAGCCGGCCAAGGTAGGGCACGAGCCGATCGAACAGCAGCATCGGAGAGTAGGCCCAACGCGTCCGCCAGACCCGTCCTCGCAGCGGGTGGAACATCGGCGTCCAGACGACGACGCGCCCTTCGGCGCGCCCGGCGGCGAGCGCAGCGAAGGTGAGGTACGACGGCATCGATCCGAAGACGTGGACTGCGGCGCCATCGCGCTCGCGGATGACCCTCCGGACGTCGCGGAACAGACCGAGGGCCGCAGCGCGGTCGCCGCGCAGCATTGGACGGACCCGCGCGAATCGGACGGTTCGAAGGGCGGCGAACGCCGCATCCGAGGCGTCCGGCGCCGCCAGTGTGACGTCCCACGACCGCTCGGCCAGGGCGGCCGCAAGGTTGGCGACATCGATCGAGAGGCCGCCGGTTCCTCCGATTCCTCCCGGGACGATGACGACCGAGCGTGTCATTGAGCCAGGAGCGGGTGGGCGCTCGGCCATTCTCCCCGTGCCGCCTCGAGCACCGCGCGCCAGGTCGGTGTCGCTGGGCGGGCTCCGCGCGGGAGGAGCTCCGCCGCCAGCCGGACACAGCGGCGGGCCTGCCGCTCGTCCGCGCCGATCGCCTCGGCGAGCAGGAGGATGGACGACGCGACGGCGGCGTCGACGGGCTGCGACGCCAGTGCAGACGCGAAGCGCATGCGACGACGCAATGCGGAGAGCGTCGCGTACCGCACGTTGACCACGAAGGCCCGGCGACGCGATTGCGGGGCGAGAAGCGGGCGGAGGGACGCGAGTACGAGATCGCGCGTCGCGAGCCACGATCCCATGCGAAGCCGCTCGTCGCCTGTCGCAGTGACTGCGTCCTCCAGCATGGACGCGTACCGGCCCTGCTCGAGAAGCCGAAGCTGCGCGAGGTGGAGGCGCGCCTTCTGCTCTCCTCGCCCCGCCGCCGGCCCTTCGTCAGTGACATCGTCGAGCAGGTACCAGAGTGCGCTCGCGAGGTAGGAGAATTTCGCCGGGTCCGAGAGCGTCGGCAGGCCTTCGGCGGGCCTCACGCACGCTGCACCTGACAGCTGGACACTCTCGCGCGCGATCTTCCACGCGAAGAGGTTCGGCTTCCGGCGCCGAAGCGCCCTCGAGGGAAGAGGGTTGATCGTGACTCCGACGCCCAGCTCGGCAGACAGGGTCCGGGAGAGCTTCGCGAGCTTGGGAATCGCGAATGGAATCCACGGCAGCGGCAGCGCGACGAGGACGTCGTAGTCGCTACCGGCCGTCGACGATCCGACGGCTCGGCTTCCGCAGAGGAGGACGCGGCGGCGTCCGAGCGCAGCTTCGAGCGTCTCCACGACGCGCTGCTCAGCTGCGGTCATGCTTCTCTCGCACGGCGAGGGCGGCCGTCGCCAGCAGAGCGGCGCCCACGCCGAACACCGTCAGCTGGACGAAGACGATCGTGCGGACCGAGCCGTGGGCGAAGAGGAGCGCGGCGACCTGAACGACTGCGACGAGAACGAGAGCTGCCGCACCGATCCGTCTCCCCTGACCGAGGAGGTACATGGCGCTCAGGTACATCAGTCCATAGAGGCCGAAGGCGAGGCCCATCCAGCCGACGTACTCGCGCGCTGGGCCGAAGCCGCTGCCGAGGAGCGGAGCGACGACGACAGCCGGAGCAGCGAAGTAGATCGCCACGAGCGCCAGAGAGGCCGCCGAGACGATCGCCGATCCCCGTCGGAGCAGGCGCTTCGCGCCGACTCGGCTGAATCGCGGGAACAGGACGAGCGCGACCGCCGAGGTCGCGAAGAAGACTGTCTTGCCGCACAGCGATACGGCCGCGTATACGCCGGCCTCGGCCGAGGGCAGGTACCGCTTGGCCGTGATCACGTCGACCGACAGAAGAAGCGCGAGAGCCGCGAACGTGGCCACGGTGGCCGTCGGAAGCTGCGCGGGCTGCGCGTGTGTCACCTCCGAGCGCCCTCCGCGCCGGGTGAGCGGTCGCAAGAGGAGCCGGTTCACGGCGAACGTGCAGCCGGCCGCCAACGGGATCGCGGCGACCGCGCTCGTGACGTCCCGGCGAACGACGAGCAGGAGCAGCGCAGCACTGACGACTTTCGCCGTCGCTTCCGTCGCCGTGCTCGCTGCGAACCGATTGAACAGCGACGCGCCTTGGAGCGCGCCCCGCTGCGAGTGCGTGAGCAGCGAGATCGCGAGCCCGGACACCGCGACCGGAACGGCGTACCCGGATGCGACGTGCGCGAGGCCCGACAGAGCATCTCGGAGGAGGAAGGCCCCGCCTGCAATCACGCAGGCGACGCCGCCGAGGACGCGGATGTTTCGCCTCAAGTACGCGTTCGCCGTAGGACCGTTGCCGCTCTCAAGCAGGACGGTGAAGGTGCGGCTCGTCATCGTCTGCACCGACAGCAGGAGCGGGCTCGCCACGTAGAGGAGCGCGGTCGTCGCGGCGAGCTCGCTGTAGCCGGACGGCCCGAGCAGCCGCGCGGATACGGAGTTGAACATGAAGTTGGACGAGTGCCAGAGCAACGTCGCGAGGAGGACGGTCAGACCGCCCTGCAACGAACGGGCACGCCTGAGCAGCGACGTGCGCCAGGGTGCGCCCCGGACGAGGGCGGGGACTGCGGCGCCCGCCGTCGTCATCCGGCGAGTGCGAGCGGCTGCCGCTCGAGCCCGAGCGTGCGGGCGGCGTGAGGAGCCAGGTCGACGAGGTTCGTGACGCCTGCGGTTGCCGGCAAACCGATTGCGATCCCGTGCTGCTCGGGATCGTCCGGGTGGTAGGCGTGCATCGCCTTCGGCTTCAGCAGCGAGTGGAAGTTCGGGAAGATCGCCGTCCGCGGCTCGAGGAGGTAGATCTCGTCGCCGTAGAGGCGGTGGTCGAAGTCGAGGTGCAGCTCCGCGAGCTCGTCGTTCGCCAGGAAGCGTCCGGGCGCGCCTGCGGCGACCGTCTCGCGCACCTCGTCGCGGAGCGGTGGCGGCGCGTCGTGGAACCACAGCCGCACCATCGTCGCGTCGAGCGCGAAGCAGAACCGCTCCGGGAACGCCGGATGGCGCCACAGCGAGGGATATGCAGCGATCCGTTTGACCGGCGACATGCCGTGGTCCGAGAAGACGGCGACCTCGACGCCGGGTATCCGACTCGTGACGCGCTCGACGACCGCTTGCGCGAGCGCGTCGGTGCGACGCAGCGTCCGCTCGAACAGGCGCGACTCGAGCCCGAAGAGATGCGACGCCATGTCGACCTGGTGCAGGTAGACGAAGGTGAACGCGGTCGTCGGGTCGAGCTCGTCGAGGCGGCGCAGGAGCTGCCTCGCCCCGAGCTTGGACGCGTCGAGGTACGCCCACGGAAGCCCGGCCGCGCGCGCGCGGTCGAACACCGACGGGACGCCGAGCTGGCCGACCTCGCTCATGTCGCCGCGCAGCGTCCAGTCGAACCGGTCGAGCGCGCGGAACGGCAGGTGACGCAGGCTGAGGTGCCGGTACCCGTTCCTGCGGGCGGTACGCCGCACGGCGGTCTGCGAGAGGACGAACTTCGCGCCGCGCCGGCCGAAGTCCCAGGGCAGCGCGTCGAGCGGTGCGAGGCGCGCGTACGGCGCTAGCGGCGTGCGCTCCGGCCGGAAGCAGTACTCCATCCAGTAGCCCGTCTCGTCGGGGTACGCACCGGTAAAGATCGCGGCGCGGATCGAGTCGCTGTACCCGAGGAGCGGCCGCATGCGCGACAGGCCGCGACGCGCCCCGAGCGACGCGAGGAACGGCGTCCGCTCGTGTGCGACGTAGTCGTGCCGCACCGCGTCGACGAGCACGTAGAGGAGCGGCGTCATGCGACCGCCGCCACCGGCTGCGGAAGCTCGACGCACGGCGACTCCGTCGCCTGTTTCGGTGCGAGCGCGTGGAACAGCTCGAGGTACTGGCGCGCCACGTTCGGCCACAGGAACCGCTTGCGGACGCGCTTCTGCGCCTCCTTGCCCATCCGCTGCAGCGCGGCGCGGTCGGCCGTCAGGAACCGCATCGCGACCGCGAGTTGCCCGACGTCGCCGGGCTTGATCAGGAAGCCCGTCATCCATTCGTCGACGACGTCGGGCAGTCCAGCGACGCGGCTCGAGAGGACCGGAGTGCCGCACGCCATCGCCTCGAACGCGACGAGCGGCGTCCCCTCCGAGAAGGACGGAATGACGAGAAGGTCCGCGCGCGCGTAGAGCGGCGCGAGGTTGCGGGGAGCGACGTCGCCGAGGAACGCGACGCGCTCGGAGACGCCGAGCGACTTCGCGAGCAGCTCCAGCTTGCGCCGCTCGGGTCCGTCGCCGGCGAAGACGCAGTTGATCCGCGGCGCCTCGGCGAGCGCGCGCAGCAGGAGATCGGCGGCCTTGCGCGGCGTCAGCCGCCCGACGAAGAGACAGTAGCGCGAGAACGGGATCCGCTCGGTGATCTCGCTCGAGCCGACGTCCGGGTTGAAGACGTCGAAGTCGGCGCCGTTGAGGATCGTGGAGACGCGCGTCGAGTCGACTCCGAACCGGCCGACGAGCTCCTCGCGCAACGCCTCGCATGTCGTGGCGATCGTCGTCACGCGGCGGTACGCGCAGACGTTCACCGCGCGGTAGATGACGCGGCGGACCAGCCGCTCGTACCAGGTGCGGTAGCGGCAGCTCCACGGGGTCGAGTCGTGCTCCGTGTAGACGACGGGAACGCGCGTGAGCCTGCCGAGCAGGAGCGCGCCGAGGTTGCCGTGCGCGTGCACGACGTCGAAGTGATCCTCGCGCAGGAGGCGACGCGCCCGCAGCGCGCTCGCGACGTTGCCGGCCAGGTGCTTCACGATCCAGCCGAAGAACCCGTTCGGGAGGCGTGATACGAGCCGCTGGAGCCGGCCGGCGACGGGGACGATCCTCACCTCCGGTGTCGGCGGGAAGTCGTCGGTGACGACGTCGGCAACGAGCGTCACCTTGTGCCCGGCGAGGCCGATCGACTTCGCGAGCTGCCACATCGCGAGCTCGGCGCCGCCGCACCCGATCTTGACGGGGACGACGCCGCGCCCGACGACGAGCACCGACAGCGGCTTCACCGGAGGCCGCGCCGGCGCAGCCCGTTTCGAGGCATGGCTGCGCCGGCGCGCCGAACGCGCATGGAGCGTTGACATCGAGTGGTCGATTAAGCCCGGAGTGCGTGCCTAGTCGTTCCCGCCACCGTTGTCGCCGCCATCACCCTCGTGGTGGTGATGGTGCTTCTCGCAGTCCTTCTTTTCCTTGTAGTGGTGGTGGTCCTTCTCGCACTCGAACTTCTTCGGCCCGTCGGTTCCACCCGCCGCGAACGCGATGCCGCCGAATGTGACTCCGGCGACGACCAGCAGGACGACCACCGTTCTCAGGATGCGCTGCATGTCCGTGCGACCTCCGATGACGTGTCCGGTTCAAGTCGGGGGCCGCAATCCCCGCCGAGAGAACCTACCGCCGGTCGAACGCGGTGGCTATCACACGTACGAGGGAACTTCACAACGTCTTCACACGTGCACGAGGAACGGCGGCACGCGCGGCGTATGTTGAGCGCGTGAAGCGCGTGCTGCCACTCGCCGCCGTGTTGATCGCTCTGGCAGCCGCGGTCGCCGCCGGGCGCGCACAGACGCGGACGATTGCGATGGCGCCGGCGTCTGTCGACGAGGTGACGGCCATCGCGCGCTCGTCACATCCCGCAGCGCCGACGCGCGCGCACCGTGCGTCGTCGTGGTGCGGGACGACGTCGCCGACGGACCGCCCGGCGGCCGTGACCGGCTACCAGATCCGGGTGATCTACGCGATCCCGTCCGACGGCGCCGACCAGAGCGCGACGTACGCGCCGCAGATCTCCGACATCCTCGACCAGGTGACCTCGTGGTGGCAGCGCGAGGATCCGTCGCGCGTGCCGCGCTTCGACGTGTACGCGGCGCCGTGCGGTCCGCAGGTCGACCTGACGGTGGTGCGGATCCCGACGATCAGCGTCGCGATGACCGACCCGCACCAGGTCTTCGACCTGATCTGGAACCAGTTCCAGACCGACCCGAGCGCGCCCACGACGAAGTTCCTCGTCTTCCTCGACGACGTGAACACCGGCGACGTCTGCGGCGTCGGCTCGATGGCGCAGGGATCGACCCTCGGCACGCCGTCGTACGGCGTCGCGAGCGTCTACCTCGACTCGTGCAACGGCGCGGACCGCGCGACCATCGCCGCGCACGAGCTCCTGCACGCCGTCAGTCCCGCCGGCGGCTTCGTCGGCGCGCCGCACACATGCCCCGGCGACCTCTACCACGTATGCGACTCGACCGGCGACGTGCTGTACCCGTTCGTCGAGAGCGGCATCCCGCTGACATCCCTCCAGCTCGACGTCGGGCACGACGACTACTGGGCGGGCACCGCGCCGGTCAACCTGCAGGTGCAGCCGTGGTTCCGGCACGTGCAGGACCAGGTGCACCTCGACCTCGCGATCTCGGGGCAGGGGACGGTGACGAGCGATCTCCCCGGCATCGACTGCACGGCGACGTGCGGGACCGACTGGGACCGCGGCGACGCGATCCACCTGACGGCGGCGCCTGCGACCGGCGAGCGCTTCGTGCGCTGGAGCGGCGCGTGCACCGGCGACTCCGATTGCGGGCTCACCCTCGACACGTCGAAGAGCGTGACGGCACAGTTCGCACCCCAGACGTACCCGCTGACGGTGCGGGTCGCGGGCAGCGGGATCGTCACGAGCCTGCCGCGCGGGCTGACGTGCCGTCGGGGCGGCTGCACGAAGCCGTTCACGTCGTACACCGCGGTCTTCCTGACGGCGAAGGCGGCGAAGGGCTGGCGCTTCTCCGCCTGGAGCGGCGCGTGCCGCGGGAAGAAGACGACCTGTACGGTGCCGATGAGCGGCGCGACCGCGGTGCGAGCGACCTTCGCGAAGAAGCGGAAGTAGCGCGGCGCGCCCGGAAGGACTAGCGTCGTCCGGAGCCAAGGACGACGCTCGTGGGTTTCCTCAGGACGACAGCCGCCGCCCTCGTCGCCGTGGTCGCCGCCGCGTTACTCGCCGGCGACCTCTCGGCGTCGCCGACGAAGCAGCGCCTGCGCGAGAAGCGCGCGCAGGCGGCCGCGGTGCTCGCGCAGGTCAACGCGCTCGACCTGCGGTTCGAAGCCAGCGTCGAGGCGTGGAACGGCGCGCGGTACGAGCTCGGCATCGCGCGCCGGAAGCTCGCCGTCGACCGCGCACGGCTGCGGACGGCGGAGCACCAGCGGAAGGTCGCGGTGGCGCGGCTGGAGTCGCGCGTGCGCGCCGTGTACGAGAGCTCGGACCAGCCGACGACCCTGGGGATCCTGCTCGGCGCGTCGAGCCTCTCGGACCTGATCGACCGCATCAACGCCGCGAACACCATCGCGGCGGCGGACCACGAGCTCGCGACGCAGACGGCCGCGGCGCGCGCCCGCTACGCGCGCGTCGCACGACAGACTGCTGCGGTCGCGCAGCGACGCGCGATCGCGCTCGCTCAGCGCGCCAGCGAGCGCCGCCAGATCGGGGCGATGCTCGCCGAGAGGAAGCGGCTGCTCGCGTCCGTGCAGTCGGAGGTTGTGAAGCTGCAGGCGGCCGAGCGGGTGGAGCAGGCGCGCCTCGCCGCCCAGGCGCGGGCGCGGCTCGCGGCCGCCCGCGCGGCCGAGGCCGCCCGCGCACGCGCGGCGGCGGCGCAGGCGGCGGCGGCCGCGGCGGCGCGGGCGCGCGCCGCGGCCAGAGCGAGAGCGAAGCCGACTCCGAAGCCCGGCCCGGCGGCGCCCACCACGACGGCCGACCCGCCGCCGCCGATCACGACGGTAGCCGCGCCCGCTCCCACGACCACGGCGCCGCCGGCGCCGACGGACACTGCTCCGGCTCCGGCCCCCGGGCTCGGCGCGGGCCACCCCGAAGCGGCGACGATCGCCCTCCAGTACCTCGGCGTCCCGTACGTGTGGGGCGGCGCGTCGCCCTCGGGCTTCGACTGCTCGGGGCTCGTGATGTACGTGTACGCGCAGCTCGGGATCTCGCTGCCGCACTACGCGGCCGCCCAGTACCAGCTCGGGACGCCCGTGCCGCGCAGCGAGCTGCAGCCGGGCGACCTCGTCTTCTTCGACGCGCTCAACCACGTCGGGATCTACATCGGGGGCGGCGAGTTCGTCCACGCGCCGCACACCGGCGACGTCGTCAAGATCTCGACGCTCGCCGAGTTCGGCACGAGCTACGTCGGCGCGCGCCGTCTCTAGCGCGTTGCGGGCCGCGCTCGCCGGGATCCGCGTCGTCGACCTCTCGCGCGTCCTCGCCGGGCCCCTCGTCGCGATGACGCTCGGAGACCTCGGCGCCGACGTGATCAAGGTCGAGTCGCCGCTCGGCGACGACACGCGGCGGTGGAAGCCGCCGCAGGACGCACGGGGCCGCGCCGCCTACCACCACGCAGCGAACCGCAACAAGCGCTCGATCGTGCTCGACCTGAAGGACGACGGCGACCTCGAGTTCGCACAGCGGCTCTGCGAACGCGCCGACGTCGTCGTCTCGAACTTCCTGCCGGGGACGCTGGCCCGCTTCGGCCTCGACTACGAGGCGGTCGCCGCGCGCAACCCCGGCGTCGTCCACTGCGAGATCAGGGGCTTCGGCGAGGGGCCGGGCGCGTCCATGCCCGGCTACGACCCGCTCGTGCAGGCGCTCTCGGGGCTGATGTCCGTCACCGGACCGCCGGGGGCTCCGTCGAAGACCGGAGTCGCGATCACCGACGTCGTCGCCGCGCTCTACGGCGCGATCGCGGTCCTCGCCGCGCTCTACGCGCGCCGCGACACTGGCCGCGGGCAGCGCATCACCGTCGACCTGCTCCACGCCGGCCTCGCGCTCCTCGCCAACCAGTCCGTCGGGTACCTCGCGAGCGGCGAGGTGCCGGTCGCGCTAGGCAACGTGCACCCGAGCATCGAGCCGTTCGCCACCTACGCCGCCGCCGACGGCGAATTGATGATCTGCGCCGGCAACGACGCGCAGTTCCGGCGGCTCGGGGACACCGTCGGCCTCGACGACGACCCGCGGTTCGCGACCAACGAGCTGCGCGTCCGGAACCGCGACGTGCTGCGCGCGCTGCTCGAGGAGCGGCTCGCGGCGCGGACGCGCGCCGAGTGGACGGAGGCGCTCACCGCGGCCGCCGTCCCCGCCGGCCCGGTGCAGACGATCGACGCCGCGTTCTCGCTGGCCGCGGCGCTCGCGCTCGAGGTCGTGGACGAGACCGACGGCGTCCGCACGGTCGCGTTCCCCGCAACGCTCTCCGAGACGCCCGCGCGCGTGCGGCTTCGCCCGCCCGACCTGGACGAGCACGGGGACGAGATCAGGCGCGGGTGATCGTCACCGCGGCGCCCGCCTTCCGCAGCAGCGTCGAGAACGGACAGCCGGCGTCGGCCCGCTCCAGGATCTCGTCCGGCACCTGGTCGCCCGCGACGGTCACGTGCGACGCGACGATCTGGTGGCCGTCGCCGGCGACCTCGTCCATCACGATCCGCGCGGTCACCTCGAGCCGCGCCGGCGGCGTCCCCGCCTGCGACAGCTCCGACGCGATCGACATCGTCAGGCAGCCGGCGTGCGCGGCCGCGAGCAGCTCCTCGGGGCTCGTCTTGCCTTCGGGCGCGCCGACGCGCGTCGCCATGGTGTAGGGGAGGTCGCCGAACGCGCCGCTGGAAGCCGTGATGCGTCCGCTGCCGCGGGCGACGTTCCCCTCCCAGACGACCTGCGCCTCGCGCTCGATCCGCGGCATCAGACGCCCGCGCGGGTGCCGTCGGGGTAGTACGCCTCGGCGGGAGACCCGGCGGGGCGGAAGACGCCGAGCACGCGCAGCTCGCTCTCGCCGGTGTTCGCGAGGCAGTGCACGAGCGTCTTCGGCAGGTGCACGCAGGAGCCGGGCCGCAGCGGCTCGAGCTCGCCGCCGATCCGAAGCTCGCCTTCGCCCGCGAGCACGTAGAGCACCTCGTCGTAGCGGTGGAAGTGGTCCGGGGCGCTCCCCGGCGGGATGATCCCGACGAACTGCGTCACCGTGTTGCACCCGACGGCGGGCGTCGCGCCGAGCACGAACTGGCGCCCGGCTGTCGCGGCGCCCTTCTCGACCTGCTCGAGGTCGACGACCGCCGGCCCCGGCGAGGGCTCGGGGTCGTAGACGAGGACGGAGAGGGCGCGCGCGTCGCCGTGCGCCGACCACTGCGTTCCCGCGGGGACGAACAGCGCGACGCCTGGTCGCAGCTCGTGGGCGGCGCCGCCGATTCGCACGCTGCCGGTGCCGGAGAGGACGTAGAGGACCTCGTCGGCGTCGTCGTCGCGGCGGTCGCCGCCGAGGTCCAGGAGCCTCTGCGTGAAGGTGCCGACCTCGAACAGCCGGCCGTCGGGGCGCTCGTCGGCGTGGAGGGCGTATTGCACGGCGGTTAAACAGTATGCGGTCTCGGGATTTGATCATTGACACCGTCGATGCGACGGGAGAGGATCGGCGCTTCAAGCGCTTGACCCCCCGCGAGAAGTGCCCGAAAGGCAAGGAGGATCTCGATGAAGAAGGCGATCGTGCTCGCGCTCGCCGTGGTCGCCGTGTCCGTGGCGGCCGCGAGCGCGCAGGGCAGTCAGACCGCCGCCGCACGCTACGCGGCATCCGGCTTCAACTGCAGCAAGACGATCACGCTCCCGTTCGTCACGCCGATCACGGGCGGCGCCGGCTTCCTCGGCACCGAGCAGTCGACGTGGGCGAGGCTCGCGATCGCGCAGATCGCGCCGCAGCTGCACCTGAAGGTGAAGCTCTCGCTCGGCGACACGCCGGTCGAGCAAGGCCCCGCGCCGGCGCAGGCGCTGGCGCAGAAGTACGTCGGCGACCCGAGCGTCCTGATCGTCCTGGGACCGTCGACGTCGGGTGCCGTCGCGGCGTCGAGCAAGACGTACTTCCAGGCGAAGCTGGCGCACATCTCGCCGTCGGCGACGCGCACAGACCTGACGCAGGGCCCCGTGGCCCAGCGCGAGGCGACGCCGGCGTTCTTCCGGGTCGTGCCGGGCGACTACATCCAGGGCCCCTCGGACGCGATGTTCATGATCAACCACCTGCACGTGAAGAAGGTCGTGATCATGGACTTCCAGGAGCCGTACTCGACCGGGCTCGCGGCCGCGGTCGACGCGACGCTGAAGGCGCACGGCGTCTCGACGATCCGGATGTCGGCGCCGAACACGACGACCGACTACTCGGCCTACGTCACGAAGGTGCCGAGCGACGCCGACATCGTCTTCTTCCCGACGCAGAAGCCCGGGGACGCGAACACGTTCGCGCAGCAGCTGATCGAGCAGGGCAAGAAGGCGAAGGTGTTCGGCGGCGACGGCTCGAACGACCCGTCGCAGTTCAAGGTCGCGGGCTCGTACGTCTCGAACTTCGCGCCGGACATCACCGGGATCAAGTCGGACGCGGCCGTGATCGCGGCGTGGAAGAAGGCCAACCCCGGGAAGCAGGTCGGCTCGTTCGGCCCGCCGTCGTACGGGGCCACGCAGGTCGCGCTGAACGCGATCTCGATCGCGTGCAAGGCCGGTCACGGCTTCGCGACGCGCGCGTCGGTCTTCCACAGCGTGAAGAAGGTGCGGATCAAGAACTGGATCCTCGGCGGGAGCTTCCGCTTCTCGACGAAGACCAACGATCCGCTGAACGCGAAGTTCTACATCTTCCAGATCCAGTCGAACGGGTCGTACAAGCTCGTCGGCTAGAGACGGACAGGAAGGCGGAAGCGAGGGGCGGCCCGAGGAGTCGGGCCGCCCCTGCCATATAGGGATCCGTGGACACCTTCATCCAGCTGACGATCGACGCGCTCACGCTCGGGAGCGTCTACGCGCTGATCGCGCTCGGGTACACGCTCGTCTACGGCGTCCTGAAGCTGCTCAACTTCGCGCACGGCGACGTGTTCATGGTCGGCTCGTTCGCGGGCTTCGGCACGTTCCAGGTCCTCGGCGGCGCGAGCCCGAAGGTGCCGCTGTGGCTCTTCCTGACGCTCGTCACGCTCGCGGCGATGGCGGTGTGCGCCGCGCTCGGCGTCGCGATCGAGCGCTTCGCGTACCGGCCGCTGCGCGACGCGCCGCGCATCGCGCCGCTGATCAGCGCGCTCGGGGTGTCGTTCTTCCTCTCGAACTCGATGCAGCTCCTGTTCGGCGCGCAGCCGCGGAACTACGACACGTTCGACATCCACAACGCGGTGCTCTACACGTCGGGCGTCGACATCGGCAACGTGCACATGCCCCTGCTGCGGATCATCACGATCGCGGCCGCGCTCGTGCTGATGGTCGCGCTCTGGTTCCTCGTCAACCGGACGCGCACCGGAAAGGCGATGCGCGCGACGTCGTTCGACCGCGAGGCGGCGTCGATGATGGGGATCGACATCGACCGCGTGATCGTCTTCACGTTCGTCCTCGGATCCGCGCTCGCGGGCGCCGCCGGCGTCTTCTTCGCGCTGCGGGTGCCGACCACGGTGTCGATCGGCTTCGTCGCGGGGCTCAAGGGGTTCACTGCGGCGGTGATCGGGGGGATCGGCTCGATCCCGGGCGCGATGGCCGGCGGCATCATCCTCGGCTGCGCCGAGTCGTACTCGCAGGGCTACATCTCGACGAAGTGGTCCGACCTGATCGTCTTCTCGATCCTGGTCGCGTTCATGATCTTCCGGCCGCAGGGGCTCCTCGGCCGCGCCGACATCAGAAAGGTCTGAGGCACGTGAGCGACTCCACACCGCATTCGAGCCACATCCCGGCCGAGGGGCCGGCGGTGGGGCAGGACGAGTGGGTCGCGCGGCACGCCGAGCGGCGGATCATGCGCGAGGGGCTCCTCGGGACGGTCGAGGAGCGCCTCCGCCTCGTCCCGTGGTGGGCGTGGCTCGTCCTCTTCCTCGCGGCCTTCTCGCTCCTGCCGGTGTTCGAGCACAGCGGCTACGTGCGGCGCGTCGCGTTCGACACGGTGCTCTACATGCTGCTCGCGCTCGGCCTGAACGTCGTCGTCGGCTGGGGCGGGCTGCTCGACCTCGGGTACGTCGCGTTCTACGGGATCGGCGCCTACGCGTACGCGATCCTCGACTCGACGAAGTTCGGCTACCACCTGCCGACGCTCGTCTCGGTGCCGCTCGTCGTCGTGATCGGCGCCGTCGCCGGCCTCCTGCTCGGCCTGCCCTCGCGCAGGCTGTCGGGCGACTACCTGGCGATCGTGACGCTGTTCTTCTTGCAGCTCTTCCAGACGATCACGACCAACGGCGACTCTGCCTTCGGGCACGACCTCACGGGCGGCCCGAACGGGATCCTGAACGTCGACCCGTTCCACCTCTTCGGCCACGACCTGGCCGTCGAGCACGGCGGCGTGTTCGCCGTCTCGTACCTCTACGTCGCGCTCGGCTTCTTCGCCGTCGTGTTCGTGGCGCTCCGCTTCGTCAACGAGTCGCGCACCGGCCGCGCCTGGCGCTCGCTGCGCGAGGACCCGCTCGCCGCCGAGGCGATGGGCATGCCCGTCAACTGGCTGAAGCTGATGAGCTTCTCCTTCGGCGCCGCGGTCGCCGCGCTCACCGGGACGCTGTTCGCCGCGCTCAACGCGAGCGTGTTCCCGCTGACGTTCTACTTCGTCCTGCTGATCACCGTGTACACGATGGTGATCCTCGGCGGCGCCGGCAGCCAGGCGGGCGTCGTCGCCGGCGCGCTGATCATCGGGCCGCTGCTCGAGCTGCTCCGCGACGCATCCAAGTCGCGGGTGATCTTCTTCGTCACGCTCGTCGGCGCGCTGGCGCTGGCGTCGCGCCGCTCCCGGGCGATGGCGCTCGTCGCCCTGTCGACGCTCGTCCTCGGCTTCGTCGTCCACGCGATCGCGGGCGCGATCCACTCCGACTGGGTCGCCGGCGAGCACCAGCCGGGCTTCGCCGGCTTCGCCGACCACTGGGTGGTCGCGCCGGCGCACCTCGCGAGCTGGATCACGCCGACGACGTATCTCGGCGTCATCGCCGCGGCGCTCCTGTGCACGCTGCTGCGCGGGCTGCCGCGGCTCGTCGCGCTCGTGCCGACGCTCTACCTCGGCGCGTTCGTCTGGGAGAACGTGATGCTGGCGAAGCCCGAGCCGGCGCGGTTCATCGTCCTCGGCCTGATCCTGATCTGCCTGATGATCCTCAGGCCGAACGGCCTCCTCGGCGAGCGCCGGGTGGAGATCGTCTGATGCCGCTCCTCGAGCTGCGAGGCGTGTCGCTCGCGTTCGGCGGGCTCGCGGTCGTGTCGGAGCTCGACCTGCACGTCGACGAAGGGGAGATCGTCTCCGTGATCGGCCCGAACGGCGCCGGCAAGACGACGCTCTTCAACCTGATCACCGGCATCTACCGGCCGCAGGCCGGCGACATCCTCTTCGACGGCCGGAGCATCGTCGGCCTCGAGCCGCACGAGATCTGTCGGCGCGGCATCTCGCGGACGTTCCAGACGCTGCGGCTGTTCCTGAACATGTCGGTCAAGGAGAACGTGATGGCCGCGGCGTACGGCCACACGCGCGCCGGCGTCTTCCGCTCGATGCTGCGCACGCCGGGGATGCGGCGCGAGGAGCGCGAGATCGCGGCGCTGGCGCAGGAGAAGCTCGCCTTCTTCGGCGGGCGGCTGATGGGCTACCGCTGGGACCAGCCCGCCTACTCGCTCTCGTACGCGAACCGGCGCCGCCTCGAGATCGCGCGCGCGACCGCCACGAACGCGCGCCTCCTGCTCCTCGACGAGCCGGCGGCCGGGATGAACCCGGCGGAGACGCACGAGATCACGGAGCTGATCGGCAAGCTGCGCACGGAGGGCGGCTACACGATCCTCGTGATCGAGCACGACATGCACGTCGTCGAGGGCATCTCGGACCGCGTCGTCGCGCTCGACCACGGGGTGAAGATCGCCGAGGGGTCGTTCGACGAGGTGGCGACGAACGAGAAGGTGGTCGAGGCGTACCTCGGCCTCAACACGATGGCCTCGAAGTGAGCCTTCCCGGCGTAGGCTCGACTGAGCCGGATCCCCGCGAAGGTGGCGGCTTTGCCGCCGCCGGAGCACTACTCCAGCTGCAGCAGGTCGACACCTTCTACGGGCAGATCCACATCCTGCAGGGGCTCTCGATCCACGTGGAGCCCGGCGAGCTCGTGTGCCTCCTCGGCGGCAACGCCTCCGGCAAGTCGACGACGCTGAAGACGATCCTCGGGATCGTCCGGCCGCGGAACGGCTCCGTCCTCCTCGACGGCGAGGACGTGACGCGGCGGCCGACGAGCTACCGGATCGCGCGCGGGATCGCGATCGTGCCGGAGAACCGGCGGCTGTTCGCGCCGATGACGGTGCTCGAGAACCTCGAGATGGGCGCGTACCTGCGCGGCGGCGGCGACAAGGAGGACTTCGAGCGCGTCTACTCGCTGTTCCCGCTGCTGTACGAGCGGCGGTCGCAGCTCGCGGGAACGCTCTCCGGCGGCGAGCAGCAGATGGTTGCGATGAGCCGTGCGCTGATGGCGCGTCCGAAGCTGCTGCTGATGGACGAGCCGTCGATGGGGCTCGCCCCGATCCTCGTCGAGCGCAACTTCGAGATCATCAAGCAGGTGCACGAGTCGGGCGTCGCCGTCCTCGTCGTCGAGCAGAACGCGAACGTGTCGCTCTCGATCGCGGACCGCGGCTACGTGCTGTCGACGGGGCGGCTTGTGCTCGAGGGGAAAGCGTCGGACCTGCGGGAGAACGAGGATCTTCGCCGTGCCTATCTCGGACGTTAGGTCGCGCTTCCCGATCTTCGAACGGCTCGTCTACGTCAACTCGTGCTCGCAGGGAGCGCTGTCGGACGCCGTCCGGGACGCTTACCTCGCGTACCTGCACGACTGGGACGAGCGCGGCGCCCCCTGGGACTACTGGGTGGAGCGGTCGGAGGCGGCGCGGGCGGCGTTCGCCGCGCTGGTCGGCGGCGAGCCGGACAACGTCGCCGTCACGACGTCGCTGTCGGCGGGCGTGAGCGCGCTCGCGTCCGCGCTCGACTTCTCCGAGCGGCCGAAGGTCGTGATCAGCGACTACGAGTTCCCGACGATCGGCCAGATCTGGCACGCCCAGCAGCTCCGCGGGGCGGAGGTGCACGTCGTCGAGCCGGAGGCCGTCGAGGAGGCGGTCGACGAGCGGACGGCGATCGTCTCCGTGACGGGGGTGTGCTACCGCAACGGCGCCCGGCTCCCCGTCGAGGAGATCGCGCGCGTGGCGCACGAACGCGGCGCTCTCTGCCTGCTCGACGCGTACCAGGCGGCAGGGTCGTACCCGCTCGACGTGCGGGAGCTGGGCGTCGACGCGCTCGCGTCGGGGGTGCTCAAGTACCTGCTCGGCTCTGCGGGCCTCGCGTTCCTCTGGACGCGGCCCGGGCTCGCCAACGAGCTCACGCCGACCGAGACCGGCTGGTTCGCCGACCGCGACATCTTCGAGATGGCGCACACGCGCTACGCGCCCGCGCCGAACGCGCGCCGCTTCCAGTCGGGGACGCCGCCGGTGCCCTCGATCTACGCCGGGATCGCCGGCATCGAGCTGATGCGGGAGATCGGCGTCGCGGAGACACGGCGGCACGTGAACGCCCTCAACGAGCGGCTGATCGCCGGCGTCGACGAGCTCGGCGGCCGGGTCGTGACGCCGCGGGAGGAGGAGCGGCGGGGCGCGCTCGTCTGCATCAGGTCGGCGGACGCGCCGGCGCTCGTGGCGGTGCTCGGTGCCGACGGCATCGTCACCTCCGAGCGCGACTCGAACCTGCGCGTCTCCGCGCACGCCTACAACACGGAGGAGGACATCGACGCCGTGCTGGCGGCGCTCCGCCGCCACCGGCGGCTGCTCGGTGTCTGACACCTTCGAGGTGTCAGACACCGTAAAATCGTCGCGATGCTCCTGCGCGAGGTCGCCTACGCCAAGCCGACGTCGCTCACAGAGGCACTCGAGATCCTCGCGGCCGACGACGGCGCCCGCGCGCTCGCAGGCGGCCAGACGCTGATCAACGTGATGAAGGCGCGTGCGGGCTCGCCCGACACGCTCGTCGACCTGAACGGCCTGGACGAGCTGCGGGGGATCGACCTCGCCGCCGACGGGACGCTCCGGATCGGCGCGATGACGACCTACAGCGAGATCGTCGCCTCGAGCGAGGCGCGCGCGCGGCCGATCCTCGGCGAGGTCTGCGCCCAGATTGCGGACGTGCAGGTCCGGAACCGCGGCACGATCGGCGGCAACGTCTGCACCAACGACCCGACGAACCACCTGCCGCCGCTGCTCGCCGCGCTGGGCGCGCAGTTCACGATCCTGGGCCGCGGCGGCGAGCGCGTCGTTCCCGCGGCGGAGTTCTTCCTCGGCGTCTACCTGACGGCCGTCGGGCCCGGCGAGCTGCTCACGGCGGTGACGGTGCCGGCCGGCCGCAACGACGGCTTCGCCGCCGTCACGCTCGGCGTCGACGGGACGTGCATCGTCAGCGCCGCCGCGTCTCTCAACGGCGCCGCGCGCGTCTCGCTCGGCTGCGTCGACGCGGTTCCGGTCGTGTTGGAGCCGGGGTCTGCGGATGCGGCGGCCGTGCGGCAGGCGGTGCGCGACGCCAGCCTCGACCCGCCGTCCGACGTCCATGCGTCGAGCGAGTACCGACGCCACCTCGCCGAGGTGCTCGCCGTGCGCGCCATCGAGAGAGCGCAGGGGAGGTAGCTTGACCGCGAGCGCGGCGACGACCGAGCGCAGGATCTCGGTCACGATCAACGGTACGACGTACGAGCGCGAGGTGGAGGCGCGCAAGCTGCTGATCCACTTCGTCCGCGACGACCTCGACCTGACCGGAAGCCACATCGGCTGCGACACCGGCAACTGCGGGGCGTGCTCGATGATCGTCGACGGGACGCTGGTGAAGAGCTGCATGATGCTCGCGGTCCAGGCAGACGGGGCGACGATCGAGACCGTGGAAGGCCTCGCCGACGGCGAAGAGCTGAACGCGTTGCAGCAGGCGTTCAGCGCGCATCACGCGCTCCAGTGCGGCTACTGCACGCCCGGGATGCTGATGAGCGCGACGGCGCTTCTCCGCGCGAACCCCAACCCCTCGGACGACGAGATCAGGAAGGCGCTCCAGGGGAACATCTGCCGGTGCACCGGCTACTGGAACATCTTCGAGGCGGTGAAGGCGGCGGCGGAATGAGCACCACGATCGCACCCGAGAAGGTCGAGCAGGCGCAGGAGACGTGGTCGGGGCAGAACGTCCCGCGCAAGGAGGATCGCCGCCTCGTCCAGGGCCAGGGCGTCTTCGTCGACGACGTCAAGCGGCACGGGATGGGCTACCTCCACTTCGTGCGCTCGCCGTACGCGCACGCGCACATCACGTCGATCGACGTGTCGCAGGCCGAGGCACACCCGTCGGTCTACGGGACGCTGACCGGCGAGGAGGTGGCGGCGCTCACCGATCCCTTCTTCCAGATCGCCTCGGTGCCGGGCGCGAACGTCAAGGACTACGCGCTCGCCGTCGGCAAGGTGCGCTACGTCGGCGAGCCGGTCGTCGCGGTCGTCGCGGAGACGCGCGAGGCCGCACGCGACGCGTCGGAGCTCGTCGAGGTCGAGTACGAGCCGCTGGACGCGGTCACCGACGCGCGCGGGGCGCAGGACGAGGGCGTGCCGGCGATCCACGAGGAGGCTGGCGGCAACCTGATGTGGCACGGCGTCTACGAGTGGGGCGACCTCGACAGCGCCTTCTCGGAGGCGGACCGCATCGTGCGGATCGACGAGCTCCACTTCCACCGCTTCAACTCGACCCCGCTCGAGTGCGACGGCGCGCTCGTCGAGTACAACCGCGGCACCGGCCAATGGACGATCCACACGAACAACCAGTTCCCGGGGTTCGCGATCATCATGATGGGGCCGGCGATGCGGTGCGGGCTCGACAAGCTCCGCTTCGTCTCGCAGGACATCGGCGGCGGCTTCGGCAACAAGATCACGTCGCACCCGCAGCTCGTTGCGTGCTGCCTCCTCGCGCGGAAGCTGAACCGCCCGATCCAGTGGACGGAGTGGCGCACCGACTTCCACCTCTCGATGTCGCACGGCAACGAGCGCTGGTTCCTCGACACGGAGGTGGCGGTCAAGAGCGACGGCACGCTGCTCGGCTTCCGCACCAGGGCGCTCGACGACGCGGGAGCCTACCTGCGCTACGAGCCGCTCGGCGGCGTCATCTGGGCGCAGGTCACGCCGGGGATGTACAAGTGGCGGCACATCCGCGTCGACTTCACGCAGGTCGCGACGAACAAAGCGCCCGTCTCGCCGAACCGCGGCTACTCGCGGATGCAGCACCTGTGGTTCACGGAGCGCCTGATCGACATCGTCGCGCACGAGCTCGACCTCGACCCGGTCGAGGTGCGCAAGCGGAACTACGTCCGCGCAGAGGACATGCCGTACACGACGCCGAACGGCTGCGTCTACGACTCGGGCGACTACGCGAAGATGCTCGACCTCGCGCTCGAGCTGGTCGACTACCCGTCGATCGAGCGGCGGCGCACCGACGCCAGGGCGCGCGGGAAGCTGCTCGGGGTCGGCATCGGCTCGACGCTCGACAGCGGCACGAACAACTTCGGCCAGTCGCGGCTGATCAACCCCGAGCTGCAGTTCTCCGGCAACAACGAGGTCGCGACGGTCAAGCTCGACATCTTCGGCGAGATCGTCGTCACGCTCGGGACGACGCCGCAGGGGCAGGGCCACGAGACGACGGCGGCGCAGGTCGTCGCAGACATCCTCAAGTGCTCGGTCGACGACGTGCACGTGCGCGCCGGCCACGACTCGTACTGGAACTCGCACGCGGGCTTCTCCGGCACGTATGCGTCGCAGTTCGCGGTCACCGGCCTGGGCGCGGTCAAGGGCGCGACCGAGATGCTGCGCGACGAGATCTTCAAGCTCGCCGGCGCGATCTTCGGCGGCGTGCCGCAGGAGGCGCTCGAGCTGGCCGACGGCGGCGTACGGATCAAGGACAACCCGGAGGCGTTCCTGCCGTTCATGGCCTGCGGTGCGATCATCAACGCCAACAACGCGGGGCTGCCGGAGGACCTGGGCGTCACGCTCAACTGCCGCTACGTCTACCGGCCGCCGTTCGAGGTGCCGGACGTCGAGCGGAAGTACGGCAACCTCACGCTCACGTACGCGTCGCAGGTGCACGTGGCCGTGATCGAGATCGATCCCGAGACCGGCTACTACGACATCGTCGACTACGCCGCCGTCGACGACTGCGGCAAGCGGATCAACCCGCAGATCGTCGAGGGCCAGGTGATGGGCGCCACGGCCCAGGCGCTCGGCGCCGCCGTGCACGAGCAGTACGCCTACGACGAGGACGGGAACCTGCTGACGCCGAACTTCTACGACTACCACGTCCCACACGCGCTCGATATGCCGCCGCTCAAGACGAGCTACGTCGAGAGCGCGTCGCCGTTCACACCGCTCGGGACGAAGGGCATGGGCGAGGGCGGCGGTGCGGGTATCCACGCCGTCTGCGCCGCGGTGCAGGACGCGCTTCGCGTCCACGGCGGCGCGATCGTCTACGACAGCTGCAACCCGTACCACCGCGTCTGGGAGATGCTCAACGACCCGTCGAAGGGCGCGCGCGTGCAGGTGACACCGTGAACGTCTCCGGCGAGCGGACCTTCGCCGCGCCGCGGCAGGCGGTGTGGCGTGTGCTGAACGACCCGGCGGCGATGGCGAGGACGATGCCCGGAGTCGAGAGCTTCGACGTGCACGACGAGCGGCACTGGACTGCGAACGTGAAGATCCCGCTCGGCCTCGGCGGGCTGAAGATGAAGGTCGACATGGAGAAGGTCGAGGAGCGCGAGCCGGAGCACGCGGCGCTCCGGATCAAGGGCCACGGCGTCGGGGCGATGCTCTCGATGCAGACCTCGTTCGACCTGTCCGAGATCGACGGCGGGACTGCGATGAAGTGGTCGGCCGACGTGAAGATCGCCGGCCCCGTGGGGTCGATGGGGCAGCGCGTCCTCCAGCCGATCGTGAACCAGCAGGTGGCGCACGTCCTGGGCGCGCTCGACACCGAGGTGCAGAACACGATCCGCACGCAGGCGGAGGGGCCGAAGGACTACGGCCCGCCTGCCGACGCGACGCCGGAGACGGAGCCGCCGTCCGGCTCGAGCGGCGCCGAGGAGGGCATCAGCCCGCTCGAGCCCGAGGCGTACGAGTAGCCACCTGATGCCGGCGCCGTTCCGGATCGGGGTGATGCAGCTCACCATGGAGCCGCTCGACGTCATGCTCGCCTCGGCGCGGGCGATGGACGACGCGGGCATCGACACGATCTGGCTGGCGGAGGCCTACCCGTGGTGGCGCAAGCATGGGATGGAGGCGCGCTCGTCGACCGGCGTGGGCGCGCTGATGGCGCGCGAGACGAGGCGGCTGACGATCGGTTGGGGGATCATCGCGGCGTCGACACGGCATCCCGTGCAGGCGGCGATGGACGCCCGGGTGGTGCAGGAGGCGGCGGGGCCGGGGCGGTTCATCCTCGGCTTCGGGACGTCGAAGATCTTCCTCAACAACACGAAGACGCAGACGCGCAAGACGCTCGGCCCGATGCGCGACGCGGTCACCATCGCGCGCGGCGTGCTCTCGGGCGAGCGGTTCGAGTACGACGGCGACACGTGGAGCGCCGACGTGCCCGCGCTCGCCTCCGACGCGCACGCGCCGCGCGAGGTGCCGCCGGTGTACGTCGCGGCGACGGCGCCGAAGATGCAGGCGCTCGCCGGCGAGATCGCGGACGGCTGCCTGACCCCGTCGATCACGACCCCTGCGTTCGTCCGCTACACGCGCGAGAACGTGAAGGGGGACATCGACGTCGGCTGCACGATCGTCGCCTCGATCGACGCGACAGACCGCGACCGCGGCCGCGACGGCGCCCGCGAGATCGCCGGGATGTACCTGGCGAACAAGGTGCAGAACATCCAGGGCGCGGCCGACACGCTGCTCGAGCTGGCTGGGCTCGAGCAGGAGGAGATCCGGCCGATCGCCGAGGCGATGGAGCGGGGCGGCCGGCTCGCGGCGAAGGCGAAGGTGACGGACGCGATCCTCGACAAGTGCAGGCCGATCGCCGGCACGCCGGCCGACTGCATCGAGGCGATCGAGGAGTACAAGGACGCGGGCTGCACCCACGTGATGCTCGAGCTGTGGGGCGAGAACCGGCAGGAGCAGATCCGCCTCTTCGGCGAGCAGGTCCTGCCGCACGTCCGATGAGGGTGCAGATCGACCGCGACCGGCTGGTCGCGACTGCGTCGTCGCTCGTCGACGTCCACAGCTTCACCGGCGACGAGGAGCGGATGGCGCGGCGGATGGTCGAGCTCTACGAGGAGCTCGGGCTGCAGGTGCAGTGGCAGCAGGTGGAGGAGAACCGGGCGAACGCGCTCGCGACGTGGCGCGGCAGCGGCGGCGGGAAGTCGCTGATGTTCAACGGGCACATGGACACGTCGTACTCGGGCCGCGAGCCGTGGCTGCGCGGCGTGCCGGGGTTCCAGCCGCAGGCGTTTCTCCGCGACGGCCGGCTCTACGGGCTCGGCATCTCGAACATGAAGGGCGCGCTCGCCTGCTACGTCGAGGCGGTGCGTGCGATGCAGGAGGCGGGCGTTCGTCTGCGCGGCGACGTCCTGATCGCCGCCGTGTGCGGCGAGATCGAGAAGACGCAGCACGGCGACGCGCAGGGCGCGGAGTACCGGGGCTACGCGGCCGGTACCAGGTACCTGGTCTCGCACGGCGGCGTGGCGGACATGTGCCTGCTCGGCGAGCCGACGGAGGGCAAGGTCGTCCTCGGCCATTTCGGCACGCTGTGGCTGCGCGTCCGCGTGCACGGCAACTTCATCCACACGGCCTTCAGCGAGGGCAAGCGCGGCGAGAACTCGATCCTGCGCATGCACGAGGTGACGCAGGCGATCCTCGACTGGATCCCGAGCTGGGAAGAGGACGAGTCGAACCGCTACCGCGGCACGAGCGCGATCGTCAACGTCGGGGCCGTCAGCGGCGGCTTCGGGTGGCGCGTCTCGCGCACACCGCGCCACACCGACCTGTTCCTGGACGTGCGCGTGCCGCCGACCAAGCCGATGGCGGTCGCGCGGGGAGAGGTGCTGGAGATGGTGCGGGGGCTCGCTGAGCGGTTCCCCGACTACGGCGTCGAGGGCGAGGTCTTCGTCACGGCCCCCGGCGCCGAGATCGACGAGGGCCACGAGCTGGTCGCCGCGATCGACATGTCGCACGAGGAGGTCTTTGGGCAGCCCGCGGGCCGCGACGTGACGCGCTGGTTCAGCGACGCCTCCGCGCTTACCCGCTACGGCGTCCCGACGGTGAACTACGGCACCTCGACGGGGCTGATGGACGTCGAGCTCGGCGAAAACCTCGAGATCGACGCGCTCGTGAAGACGGCGCAGGTCTACGCGCTCGTCGCGCAGAGGGTCTGCGGATGAGCAAGCTCGTCACCTACGACGGCGGCAAGGTCGGCCGCGTCGACGGCGACGACGTCGTCCGCCTCGACATCGCGTCCATGCGCGAGTACTTCGAGCGAGGCGGCGCGGACGAGACCGGCGAGCGCGTCCCGCTCGCCGGGGCGAAGCTGGTCGCTCCGATCGTCCCGAAGAAGCTCTTCCACACCGCCGGCAACTTCCGCGAGCACGAGGAGGAGTCGCGCAACGTCAACTGGTCGCACCAGATCGCGCCGTGGATCAACTTCTTCCAGAACGTCGACGCGATCGTCGGCCCCGACCACCCGATCGTCTACCCGGAACACCTGACCGAGGAGCTCGACTACGAGCTCGAGCTCGCAGTCGTGCTGCGCAAGGCCGGGAAGTGGTTCTCGCCGGAAGAGGCCGAGGACTACATCGGCGGGTACGTGATCTTCAACGACATCACCGCGCGGGACATCCAGCGCGGCGAGATGCGCTCCGGCGTCTTCAGCTTCTGCAAGGCGATCGACACGTTCTGCCCGCTCGGCCCGTGGATCGTGACGCCCGACGAGCTCGGCGACCCGCACGACCTGAATATGGAGCTGCGCGTGAACGGCGAGGTGCGGCAGGAGTCGCACTCGAGCCGCATGAGCGTGACGATCCCGGAGATCCTCTCCAACTTCTCCGCGCTCGGCTACAGCGCCGGCGACGTGCTCTCGACCGGCACGGTGTCGGGCGTCGCCGGCTTCAAGTCGCCCGAGGAGCGCGCGCGGCTGTACCTGAAGCCGGGTGACGTGGTCGAGGCCGAGATCGAGCGGATCGGCGTGCTGCGGAACCCGGTCGTCTCGTGGCAGGAGGCGCAGGGCTCGCCGCCGCCGCCGCGGATCCGCCCGTGGGGCGACGCGTGACGTGGCCGTGCGACGAGGCGAAGCTCGACCGCGTGCGCGCGCTGATGGCCGAGCACGAGCTCGACGCGCTGGTCGTGCGCGCGCCGGACAACGTGCTCTACCTGACCAGCTTCTGGGGGATGAAGGGCTTCGACGCGTGCGTCTTCCCGCGCGAGGGCGAGCCCGTCCTGATTACCATCGAGGCGTCCGCGGACGACGCCGCCCGCACCGCGTGGACGTCCGACGTGCGCCTCGTGCAGGGCTATGCGCCCGACGACCCGCGTCCGGTCCCCGCGCGCACGCTGGAGGCGGCGCTCGCCGCGGCCGAGGAGTACGGCAAGGTGGGCCTCGAGCTGACGCTGGGGACGCAGGCGTCGGACCGGATGGTCGGAGAGCCGACGACGTTCACGAAGGCCTGGTTCGACGCGTGGCCGGGAGCGGGCGACGCGATGCCGGTGCTGAACGCCGCGCGGGCGGTCAAGACGGAGCAGGAGATCGAGCGCATGCGGCTCGCCAACGAGATCTGCGCGCACGCGATGCGGCACGTCGCCGCGCACCTGCGGCCGGGGATGAAGGAGAGCGAGGCGGCCGCGCTCTGGCAGGGGTTCGTCCACGGCGAGGGCACGGGCTGGCACGGCAAGGTCGACCTCGCGCTCGGGTTCTCGCTCGTCTGGTCGGGACGTGGGATCAGGACGTTCACCGCCACCGGCGACCGGCCGGTTCTCCACGACCAGCCGGTGCTGTTCGAGATCTGGGTGTGCGCCGACGGCTACTGGTGCGACCACACGAAGCTGCTCTGCGCCGGCGAGCTCCGCTCGGACTACCGCGAGCTCGAGCGCGGGCTGATGGACGTCTACGGACGAGCCGTCGCGCACTGCCGGCCGGGTGCCTCCCTCGCCGAGCTCGACGACCTGATCCGAGCCGGCATCGCCGAGCTCGGGTTCCCGGACCAGCCGACGCACCCGATCTGCCACGGCGTCGGCGCGCGGGCGCACGAGCCGCCGTACGCGCACCGTGCCGGCGGCGGGACGGTCGAACAGGGGATGGTGCTCGCGATCGAGCCCGGCTGCTACTGGGCGGAGGGCGGCGGGCTGCGCGTCGAGGACAACTTCCTCGTCACGGACGGAGGCGCCGAGAAGCTGTCGTCGTTCCCCGACGGAGTGGTGCTCTGTGGATGAGCTGATCTGGACGGGCGCGCTGAACGACCCGTACGCGATCCGCGGCCGCGTCGGCCTCTACGACACGACGCTCCGCGACGGCGAGCAGACGGTCGGCGTCGTCCTCAGCCCCGAGGAGAAGCTCGAGATCGCGCGGCTGCTGGACGAGCTGGGAGTCGATCGCATAGAGGCGGGCTTCCCGCGTGTGTCCGACGACGACAGGCGGGCGGTGGCGGCGATCGCCGCGGCCGGTCTGCGAGCGGAGGTGTGGGGCTTCTCGCGCGCGGTGCCTGCCGACCTGGAGGCGCTCGTCGAGCTCGGGATCCGTCACTCGGTGATCGAGTCCCCGATCTCCGACCTGAAGCTCGACGCGATCGGCGTCTCGCGCGAGACGATGCTCGAGCGGATCGCGGGCGCCATGCGGTTCGCCGCCGGCCACGGGATCCACGCGGCGTTCTTCGGCGTCGACTCGACGCGGGCGGAGTTCGGGTTCTTCCGGCAGGCGTACGAGACGGCGGTCGAGGCGGGCGCGAAGGAGGTGGTCGTCGTCGACACGCTCGGCATCGCCTCGCCGGAGGCGGTGGCGGACCTCGTCGGGAGGACGCTGCAGTGGGTCGACGGGACGCCGGTGCACTTCCACGGCCACAACGACTTCGGTCTGGCGACGGCCAGCGCCGTCGCCGCCGTTCGGGCGGGCGCGACGTGGGTGCACGGCACGATCAACGGCATGGGCGAGCGCGCGGGCAACGCGAACCTCGGCGAGGTCGGGCTCACGCTGCGCGCGCTCTACGGCGTCGAGACGAACCTTCGCCTCGACCGGATCCGCGCGGTCGCGGAGCGCGTGCGCGAGCTGTCGGGCTACGCGCTCGAGCCCTGGAAGCCGCTCACCGGTGACACGCTGTTCCGACGCGAGTCGGGCGCGGTCGCGTCGCAGTTCCACGATCCGCCGTCGATCGAGCCGTACTCGTCGGAGCTCGTCGGCGCTGCGCGTGCGATCGTGCTCGGAAAGAAGAGCGGCCTCGACTCGATCCGGATCAAGGCCGAGGAGCTCGGGCTCGAGGTTCCCGAGGAGCGGGGCGCGGAGGTCCTGGCTGCGGTGAAGAAGCTCGGCGCCGACAAGCGCGGGCTCGTGACGGACGACGAGTTCCGGGACATCGTCGGTGGCTGAGCACGACGCCGTCGTCGTCGGCTCCGGCGTCAACGGCCTCGCATGCGCTGCGCTGCTCGCCAAGGCGGGCTGGGACGTGTGCGTGCTCGAACGGAACGACTGGTTCGGCGGCTGCATCCGAACGGGCGAGATCACCCAGCCGGGGTTCAGGCACGACGTCTTCAGCGCGTGGCACCCGCTCTGGGTCGGCGGCGCGGCGCACGCGCAGCTCGCGGACGACCTCGGACGCCACGGCCTGGAGTACGTCAACACGGACCTGCCGACGGCGACCGCCTTCCCGGACGGCGAGAGCGCGTTCCTGCTGCGTAGCGCGGAGGGGAACAAGGACGAGATCGGGCCGGAATGGCCGGCCGTGCTCGAGCGCTTCTTCCCGAACGCCGACCTCGCGTTCGGCGTGCTCGGCGTCGAGCTCTGGTCGCGCCACGGTGCGGGTCTCGCGTGGAAGACGGTGCGCCGGCTCGGGGCGGACGGCGCGCGCGCGTTCGCGGGCGAGCTGCTCCTGTCCGCCCGCGACTGGCTCGAGTCGACCTTCGCGTCGCCGAAGGCGCACGGGCTCATCGCGCCGTGGGTGCTGCACACGGGGCTGGGGCCGGACGCGGCCGCCTCGGGGTACATGGCGCAGGTGATCGCGGTCGCGGTGCAGGAGGGCGGGATGCCGATCCCGGTCGGCGGTGGTGCCCGGCTCGCCGACGCGCTCGTCGCGTTCGTCCGTGCGCAGGGCGGGACGTGCGTCGCGGGCACGCACGTCGAGCGCGTCTTCAGCGGCGGCGTGCGCGTGGCCGGCGGCGAGACCGTGGGCGCCCGGCGCGCGGTGATCTGCAACGTGACCCCGACCCAGCTCTACGGCGAGCTGCTCGGGGGGACCCCGCCGCCGTTCCGGTACGGCCGCTCCGAGATGCAGATCCACTTCGCGCTGTCCGAGCCGCCGCGCTGGGAAGGCGACGACCGGCTCGCGAAGACGGCGATCGTCCATCTCACGCCGGGTCTCGACGGCGTCTCCCGGGCGGTGAACGAGGCGGAGCGCGGGCTTCTGCCGGCGGAGGCGACGGTCGTCGTCGGCCAGCCGCTGACGATGGACCCCTCGCGCGCGCCCGAAGGCCGCGGGCTCCTGTGGATCCAGCTCCAGGAGCTGCCGTGGCGCGTGAAAGGCGACGCCGCCGGTGAGATCGACGTGGGCGAGGGGACGTGGACCGAGTCGCTGCGCGAGCGGTACGCCGCCCGGATCCAGGCGCGGATCGCGCGCCACATCCCGAACCTCGAGTCGTCGATCCTCCATCGCGTGTGCCTGTCGCCGGCGGACCTGTGGCGGGCGAACGTCAACCTCGTGCGCGGCGACCCGTACGGAGGCTCGCTCGCGCTCGACCAGAGCTTCCTCTGGCGCGCTCCGCACCGGACGCCGGTGAAGGGCGTGTGGCACGTCGGCGCCTCGACGCATCCGGGGCCGGGCCTCGGCGGCGGCTCGGGCGCGCTCGTCGCCCAGCAGCTCCTCGAGCCGCCGCTTGCGAAGCGGCTCGCGTCTCGGCTCCGTCTGTAGTCGCCCGCCGGCGTCCGACACGTCTCGGTCAGCGGAGAACCAGGAGGTCGAGCCAGTTGCTTCTCGGCTCCGCGGTTCCCGCGTCGACGGTCTCTCGCACGGCGCGGCGAAGGCGAACCTTGCCGCGGAGGAACTCCTCGTCGGTGAGGCCGCGCATCGTGGTGTCGGCGCGGCGGAGCGTGTCCACCTGCGCGAGGAAGCGCTCGAGGCCGATCGCGTAGGTCTCGCGAACCCGCTCCTGAGCCTCCAGGCGGAAGCCCGCCTCCGCGAATGCCCGGCAGGTGTCCTCGACGGAGGGGAACGTGTCGATCGTCCGAGCGGTCTCGGGGAACCACCGGACGAGCTCGATGCCGTCGTAGTCCGTGCCCGACACTCCTCCTCGTATGAGGACCGGAGCACCTGGACGGAGGACGCGGCGGATCTCGCGGGCCGCGACCGCAAGGTTCGGGATGTGCTGAACGACGAGCGACAGCCAGGCCGCGTCTCCCGACGCATCCGGCAACGGGAGACCGGCCGCATCTCCCTCGAGCACCTCGACGGCCGCGGTCCGTTCGATCCGGGACCGCATCGCCTGCGAAGGCTCGACCGCGAGGACGCGCAGGCCGAACCAGTCGCTGAAGGCCGCTGCGAACGCGCCGGTGCCCGCTCCGATGTCGACCAGCGTCATTCCGGGCGACGGCCGCAGGTGACGCCGTACCGCCTCCCGCCACTCCGCGAGCCCGTCGCGCGGCACCTCCCGCACCGCCTTGAACGCTGCAGCGGTCTGCTCGTCGTAGCTGATCCTCGCCATGTCGAGGCCTCCTTCCCGGCTGCCCGGACGCAAGCGTCGGGCCGCGCCGGCTCCGACACAACCCCGAGTCGGTGGGCGGTGTGATTCGGTCGCCGAACGGCGTGCTCGGCCCGGCGCCGCCGGCGCGCCTACAGCTTGGCGTGCAGCAGGTCGAGCGTCATCCGGGCGGAAAGCTCCTTCGCCTTCTCCTGGAGAGCGGCGTTCGGGATGCCGGCCACCAGCAGCATCGACAGCGCGCGCGAGTGCCTGTAGCCGATGAGCGTCATCTCGAACGGGAGGGCCATCCCGTGCGCCGTCATCGTCCCGTTGAGGTCCCACGCGAACATCTCGAGGCTGCCGACGGAGAGGTGGATGGGCACGACGCGCCCGTTCTGCATGCCCTGCGCCTTCACCACCTTCAACATGCAGTCGCCGACCGCCTTCGCCTTCAGCGTCTGGAACGCCTTCAGCGCCTGGCCCGCCGAGATGAACACCGAGGCGCTCGACGCCACGAAGACACCTGCGGTCTTGTTGCTGAGCTCCGGCCCGTCCACGTCCGCGGTCTCCGTCAGCAGATGCAGGTCGGGCTCCTTGTAGCCGGCACAGTCGGTGTTGTCCTTCGACGACGACTTGTCGACGGTGAACCCGACGCCCGCCTCGTCCTTCGTGAGCAGGAGCTGGTGCGCGATCCGCACGTCGGCGGCGTTCGGCACGAGCTTCGGGTCCGTCGGCTTGCGAGCGAAGGCCGCGGGCACCGCGCACCCCGCGACCAGAACCGCGAGCAGCAGGGACCTGACGACGGGAGAGCGCATCAGCGCCGGCCGATCACTCCTCCGGCCACGATCGCGGCCGAGCTCACGAGCGCGAGCCAGATGCCCCAGCTCAGCGACAGCGAGACGAAGGCGCTCGACGCGCCCGGGTGGTCGACCATCCGGAAGAGCACGACCAGCGCTGCCACGACACCGGCCGCGGCGACCTGGCGCCCGTCCACCTCGATCGGGGCATTCGCCTCGGCGAGCCAGACGAGCGCGCCGACGAACGCGGCCGCGGCGAGGAGCAGGAGCACCACGCTGAGCGTCTTCAGCGTCTCGTGCGCCGTGACCGTGCCGAGCGGGTGGCCTGCAAGCGCGCTGAAGCGAGATCCGACCGTGTCGGCCGCAGCCTGGAGCGTCGCGTTGCCGTATTGCTGCGCCACGCTGCTCATCGCCTGCTGTGCGTAGGCGGCACCGGTGGCAGTGATCGAAACCGAGTACCACGGCAGGAACACGGAGAGCGCGAGCAGCGCCGCGCCCGTGACCGCGACGACCGGACCGAGCGGGGATCGGGCCTGAACCACAGCAGCTCGTTATCGGCCGAACGGGCGGCCGCCTTTAGGGCCGCTCAGGCCGCGGCGCCAACCTTCTCGCGCCCCGAGGCGAAGTGCGGGACGACGGAGTGCGCGAACAGCTCCTGGTTCTTGATCGCCATCCAGTGCTGCGCGCCGCCCGCGTTGACCGTGATTCCGATCTCCTGAATGCCCTCGCAGACGCGGCGCGTCTCCTCGATCCGCTCGATCACGTCCTGCGGCGTGCCGACCCAGACGTAGTCGTCCTCGATCAGCTTGTCGTACGGGATCTCCGTGAGCGACTCCATGATCCCGGCGGCGTAGAAGCCGTAGCCGGCCTTGTTGAGCGCGTCGGCCGGCGGCTTCGGCCACTCGGTCAGCGGCGACGCGTTGCCGTCGATGAAGCCCTTGATCCAGCTCTCGGCCTCGCGGTGCGCGGTGTCTCGATCCTCGTCGAGGTGGCATGCGTGGATCCAGACGATGTCGGGCTGCGTCCCGTGCTCGGCGCACGTCGCGCGGTAGAGGTCCATCTGCTGCTCGAGCGCCGCGTAGGGCAGGAGCGGCGGGACCGCGACGCCCCAGCCGCGTTCCGCGGCGAGCGTGTACGTACGATCGGACGTGCCGCCGAGATAGACGCGATACTTCCGGTCGACGAACGGCACGACGTGCGAGTCGGAGACGTGGAAGTAGGTGCCGTCGTGCGAGAAGCGCTCGTTCTCGAGCGCCGTCAGCAGCAGGTCGACCGCCTCCTCGTACTTCGGGCGCGCGTGCTCGTCGAGCGGCTCGCCGGCAGGGAGCGGCATCCAGCCGTGGCCTCGGCCGACGCCCCATTCGTAGCGGCCGCCGGTGAGGATGTCCGTCGCGTGGATCACGCTCGCGAGCACGGTCGGGTTGTGGTAGGGCAGGACGTGCAGCATCGTGCGGAACCGGATGTTCCGGGTCCGCTGGGCCGCGGCTGCGAAGAGCGCCGTCGGGTTCGTCGAGACGGAGAACTTCGGGAAGAAGAAGTGCTCGATGACCGCATAGGCGTCGTACCCGAGCCGGTCGGCGTTCACCATCTGCTCGAGCACCTCCGCGTAGAGCTGGTCGGCGGACTTGCCTGGATGGAGCTGGAGCTCCGAATAGAGGCTGAACCTCATCTGACGCCGTCCTTTCCTACCGTGGGTCGAAGATGCCGCGGCCGCCGAGCTCGCGCTTGAAGATGGCGCTCGCGAGCTCGAGGTGGTCGTGCAGCACGACGGCCGCGGCATCCGGGTCGTGCGCGATGCACGCGTCGAGGAGCGCCTGGTCGTAGCGGCGGTGGCGCTCCTGCGGGCCGTCCTTCGACGTCAGGAGCGCGGGGCGGAACCGCTCCGAGCGGTCCCACGCCGGTCGGATGAGCGCGACGAGCCACTGCGACTCCGACGCCTCGTAGAGGGTGAAATGGAAGTCGGTGTGGGCGCGCATCGACTCGCGCACGTCGCCGGCCGACGCCGCGGCGTCGAAGCGGGCGAGGTGGGCGCGCGCAGCAGCCCCGGCGTCGTCGTCGAACCGCTCCGCCGCGCGCCGGACCGCGAGGGACTCGAGCGCGAGCCGAACCTGGAACAGGTCGCGGAGCTCGTCGATGTCGAAGTCGAGGACGCGCGCCCCCTGGTGCGGCACGTGCTTCGCGAGCCCGAGCGCCTCGAGCTGGCGGACAGCCTCGCGGATCGGCGAGATCGACATTCCGAGGGAGCGGGCGAGCTCGTCGAGCCGGAGCGGCGTGCCCGCCGGCAGCTCGCCCAGGATGATCGCCTCGCGGAGCTGCTCGAGGGCGTACTCGGCCATGGTGCGATGCCGCATCGGGCCCTGGGGTGTGCCCACACGTGCCATCTGGAGAGGTGAACGTCCCACAACCCTTGATCACATGTCAAACCTCGTGAGAGGATCGGCGCGTGGCGCCGCGGGTGTCGGTCTCGCAGATCACGACGTTCCGGTCGACCTTCGCCGACGACGTCCGCGACTACGCCGCGGCCGGCCTCGACGGCATCGGGATCTGGGAGCTGAAGCTCCGCGACGGCGGCGACGCGGAGGCGCTCGAGCTGCTCGAGGAGAGCGGGCTCGAGCCGGCGTCCGCGATCCCCGTCGTGCCGTCGATCCTGCCGCTGCCGCTCCTCGGCGGCCCCGAGGATCCGGCGGAGCGCGTCGAGGCGTTCTGCGCGAGCCTGGAGCGGCTCGCTCCGTTCGGGCCGTCGGGCGTCGTCTGCCTCACCGGCACCGGCGAGGGGCGCAGCCCGGACGGCGCGCGCGCCGTCGTCGTCGACGGCCTGCGGACGCTCGCCAACGAGGCGGAGCGCCACGGCCTGCGCATCGCGCTCGAGCCGTACCAGCGAGAGGGCGGGGGGCTCTGGACGATCGCAACGTCGATCCCGGAGGCGATCGCGCTGATCGAGGACGCAGGCGACCCGCCGGCGCTCGGGATCCAGTTCGACGTGTGGCACCTCTGGAACACGCCGACGCTCTTCGACGACATCGAGCACGAGCTCGACCGCTTCGCCGCGGTCCACGTCTGCGACTATCGCGACCCGACTCGCGGGTGGGCCGACCGCGCCCTGCCCGGCGACGGCGTCGCCGGCGTCCCGTCGATCCTGCGCGCGCTCGACGACGCGGGCTGGGACGGCCTGTACGACATCGAGATCTTCTCCGACGACGGCACGTTCGGGAGCGAGTACCCAGACTCGATCTGGGCGGCGCCGCCGGAGGAGACGCTCGCACGCGCGCGGGCAGCGTTCGAGCGGTGCTGGGCCGAGACACATACCCCCCAGGAAGTGGAGGAGACGAGATGAGGAGACGGAGTTCCCGCGTGGGGCTCGTTCTCGCGGTCGCAGCGGTCGCGCTCGTCGCGCTCGCGGCGACGGCGGCCGCCCGGACGACGACGCACACGGCCGCGCCGATCACGATCGGCTGGGCGTTCGACAGCAAGGGCGCGATGGCGCCGTTCGACGGGCCGGCGCTCGCGGCCGCTCAGCTGCGGGTCAAGCAGTGGAACGCGAAAGGCGGCGTCGACGGGCGCAAGCTGCAGATCAAGACCTGCGACACGCAGGGCAACAAGCCGCCGGTGGCGAAGGCGTGCGCGCTGAAGCTGCTCGCCGGCGGGGCGAACATCATCTTCACGACGTGCGACGTCGATCTCGCGGCCCCGGTGGTCCAGGAGGCGATCAACCGCGGCGTGCTCGCGGTCGCGCCGTGCATCGGCACCGACCAGATGGGGCCGAAGCGGTTCGGGCCCAAGGGCAAGCTCGCGTTCAGCTTCGGGAACGTCGCGCAGGACGAGGGCTCGGCGATGGCGCAGTACGCGTGGGGCAAGGGCTGGCGGACGGCCGCGCTCGCGACCGACGGCGTGATCGTCTACTTCAAGAACGTCGTGCAGGCGTTCAAGGCGCGGTGGCTCCAGCTCGGCGGCAAGGTCGTCGACCAGGAGACGTACCACTCGCTCGGCGGCAACGACGTCAACAACGCGGTCAGCCGGCTGAACAACGTCAAGGCCGACGTGATCGTGACGTCGACCGCGGGCGCGTTCGGGGCCCTCTCGACGCTGATCTCCGGCCTGCGCAGCGCCGGGAACGACACGCCGGTGCTGAACTCGTGGGCGGGTGACGGCGTCTACTGGCTGCCGAAGAGCCCGCCGGTGACGAACTACTACTTCGTCACGTACGCGTCGATCTTCGGCGACGACCCGAACCCGGCCGTCAACAAACTCGCGAAGCAGGTGCACGCGGCGACCGGCGGCTTCATCACGGGCTCGGCGGCGATCGACGGGATCGTGACCGCGATCAAGCGCGCTCACGGCTCGACGAACGGCGCCACGCTCGCGTCGATCATGGAGAAGTTCAAGGGCGTCCCGACGCTGTCGGGCAAGGTGAGCTTCTCGCCGACGCTGCACTCGGTGTTCGGCCGGCAGTACCGGGTGATCAAGATCCAGAACAACAAGGCTCACCTCGTCGGGACGGTGGTAGCCAAGGTCGTTCCGAAGATCTAGGGCTGTCGCGTGTCCGCCGGCGCGACCCAGCTCGAGTCGGAGAGGAGGCCCGGAGAGACCCTCCGGGCCTCCTCTGTCTCGCGTGCGTTCGAGGGCGTGCAGGCCCTGCGAGGCGTCGACCTGTCGCTCCGCCGCGGCGAGGTCGCCGGCCTGATCGGCCCGAACGGCGCCGGCAAGTCGACGCTCGTGAACGTGCTCTCCGGGTTCGACCGCCCGGACGAAGGGCGCGTCGAGCTCGCGGGGCAGGACGTCACGCGGTGGCCGCCGCACCGGCGCGGCCGCAGCGGGCTCGCGCGGACGTTCCAGCACAGCCACGCGTTCCGCGCCCTCTCGGTGCGGGAGAACGTCGAGGTGTCGGCGCTCGGCGTCGGCGCCCGCCCTCGCGAGGCGCGCCGCCGGGCAGCCGCGCTGCTCGCGCGCCTCGCGCTCGAGCGCTATGCGGACGCTCCGGCCTCCGCGCTCGCGCACGGCGACGAGCGGCGGCTCGGCGTCGCGCGCGCTCTCGCCACGGAGCCGGCGTTCGTGCTCCTCGACGAGCCCGCGGCGGGACTGCCCGAGGCGGAGGTGCCGGACTTCGCCGCGCTCGTCCGGTCGATCGCGAAAGACCACGATGCCGGCGTGCTGCTGATCGACCACAACATGGCGCTGATCATGGAGACGTGCGACCGGATCCAGGTGCTCGACCAGGGCAGGGTGCTCGCGGAGGGGACGCCGCGCGAGATCCGAGCGAACCTCGACGTCGCCGCCGCCTACCTCGGCGAGACGCCGGTGCCGGAGGAGTCGTAGATGCTGACGGTCGAGAACCTCGACGTCCGCTACGGCAGCGTCCACGCGGTCCGGCGGCTCTCGTTCGGCGTCGCGCCGGGCGAGATCGTCGGGCTGATCGGGCCGAACGGTGCGGGCAAGTCGTCGACGCTGCACGCGATCGTCGGGCTGGCGCCGGCCACCGGCAGCGTTCGCCTCCACGACCGCGAGCTGCTCGGGCGAAAGCCGGAGGACGTCGCGCGCAGCGGCGTCGCGCTCGTGCCCGAGGGGCGGCGGATCTTCGCCGAGCTGACCGTCGAGGAGAACCTGCGGCTCGGGCTCGCCGGGCGGGCGCACCGCGGCCGCCCCGACTTCTCGAGCGTCTACGAGTTGTTTCCGGTGGTGCGGGAGTTCCGCGCGCGGCAGGCCGGAGCGCTCTCGGGCGGCCAGCAGCAGCAGCTTGCGATCGCGCGTGCGCTCGTCGGCGAGCCGGAGGTGCTGCTGCTCGACGAGCCCTCGCTCGGGCTCGCGCCGAGCGTCGTCGACGTCGTCTTCGGGGCGCTCGTCGCGATCAAGGAGCGCGGCCTCGCCGTGCTGCTCGTCGAGCAGCGTGCGCAGCGCACGGTCGCCGTCGCCGACCGCAGCCACGTCCTCGCGAACGGCGAGCTGCAGCTCACGCTCGGCCCGGCCGATGCGGGCGACACGGAGAAGCTCGTCGCCGCCTACCTCTCGTGACCCTTTCGATCCTCAACATCTCGTGGCAGACGCTCGCCGACGGGCTCGAGCTGGGAGCGATCTACGCGCTGATGGCCGTCGGGATCGGGCTCGTCTTCGGCGTTCTCCGCCTCGTCAACTTCGCCTACGGCCAGCTCGTGATGGCCGGCGGCTTCGCGCTCGCGCTCGCGTCGCAGTGGGGATGGCCGGTGTGGGCGGGAATCGTCCTCTGCTTCGCGGTCGTACTCGCGCTCTCCATTGCGATGGACGTGCTCGTCTTCCGTCCGCTGCGCGGGCATTCGCCCGCCGTGATGCTCGTCGCGACCTTCGCGGTCGCGTTCCTGCTGCAGAGCATCGCGCTGCTCTGGTTCGGCTCGCTCGGGAAGATCGCAACGTCGCTCGCGTTCCTGAACCGGCCGTGGGCGATCTCGGGCGTCGACATCCGCAAGATCGCGATCGTCGCCGTGGCCGTCGCGATCGTGTGCCTGCTCCTGCTGCAGCTCCTGCTCGAGCGCACGAGCATCGGGCTGCACATGCGCGCTGCGTCGATGGACTTCGCGACGTCGCGGATGCTCGGCGTGCGCGCGAGCCGCGTCATCTCCTTCGCAGTGCTGCTGTCGGGCGCGCTCGCCGCGGTGGTCGCGGTGATGCTGACCGTGCAGTCGCCGCTCGTCACGCCCGACTTCGCGCTTCGCGACACGATCGTGGTGCTCGCGGGCGTCGTCGTCGGCGGGCTGAACCGCCTGGTGCCCGCGACGCTCGGCGGCTTCGCGATCGGGTTCGCGACCGGCGTCCTCGGCGGGGCGCTGCCGACGAACCAGAGCCAGTACCTGCCCACGTTCGTGTTCGCCGCGGTGATCGTCGTGCTCCTCGTGCGGCCGCGCGGCCTCTTCGACTTCCGGAGGACGGTGGAGCGTGTCTAGGCCGACACCATGCGGGGGGTGCCGGTGAGATCTCACCTCGAGGAGCTGCTCGGCCCCGTCGCGCTCGTCGTCGGAGCGGCGCTGCTCGGCACGCTCGTCTCGATCTCGACGCAGACCTACTTCACCGACACGCTCGTGAAGGTCGCGATCGTCGTCGCGCTGTACGTCTTCATCGGCAACTCCGGGGTGCTGTCGTTCGGCCACATCAGCTTCGTGGCGCTCGGCGCCTGGACGGCGGGGGTGCTGACCGTCCCGCCGGCCGAGAAGCCGGCGATCATGCCGAACCTCGCGCACTTCCTCCTGCACCGGCACGTCGGAAACGTGACGTCGCTCGTGCTCGCGGCCGTCGCCGGCGGCATCGGGGCGTTCGTCGTCGGCATCCCGCTCATGCGCCTGTCGGGCCTCGCGGCCGGGATCGCCACCTTCGCCGTGCTCGAGATCACGCACAACCTGCTCCAGTACGAGGAGCGGATCGGCCCCGGCCTGAACGCGTTCTCGTCGGTGCCGGAGACGACCGGGCTGCGGCAGGCGGCGATCGGAGCCGTGATCTGCGTCGTCGTCGCGGCGGTCTACGCGCGCAGCCGGTTCGGCCGGCTGCTGCGCGCCACGCGCGAGGACGCCGCGGCGGCGCGCGCCGTGGGCGCCTCGATCTACCGGCAGCGCCTCCTCGCCTTCACCGTCTCGGGCTGCCTCGCCGGCCTCGCGGGCGGGCTCTACGTCCACCTCCTGCCGGTCCAGATCGACTCGGTGTACCTCGACCTGACGTTCCTGACGCTCGCGATGCTGGTCGTCGGCGGCGCCACCAGCCTCCTCGGCGCGGTCGTCGGCGCGCTCGCGATCAACGCCCTCGACTCGTGGCTTTCGGTCGCCGAGAACGGCACCTCGCTGTTCGGCTGGCACATCAACCTGCCCTCGGGGACGGCCGAGATCGTGATCGGGATCGTGATGGCGGCGATCCTGATCCTCAAGCCGTCCGGCCTGACCGGCGGGCGCGAGCTCCGCCTCCCGCGCCTCCCGCGCCTCCGCCCGAGGGTGTCGTGACGCGCGTGTGCGTCGCCGGCGCTGGCGTGATCGGCAGCCTTTTCGCCGCACACCTCGGGCGCGTGGCGGAGGTGTCCGCGCTCACGCGGCGCGAGGAGCACGCGGCGGCGCTGCGGGAGCGCGGTCTGCGCGTGAGCGGCCGCGCGGACTTCACGGCGTCCCTCGGCGCGGCAACGGAGCCGGACGCGTTGCCGGAGCCCGAGCTCGTGATCGTCGCGTGCAAGGGAACCGACCTCGACACGGTCGCGTCGCGCCTCGAGGGGCACTGGCCGGACGCGATCCTGATGACCGTGCAGAACGGCATCGGCGCCGACGAGGTCGTCGCGCGCCACGGCGACTGGCGGCTGCTCGCCGCCGTCACGTTCATGAGCGGGACGAGGCACGACGACACGCACGTCGAGTACGTGCTCGACACGGCGACGTGGGTCGGCCCCGCGCGGGGCACGACGTACGCCGACGCGCAGGCGGTCGCGGAGCTGATCGCCTCCTCCGGGCTGAAGGCGGAGGCGTTCCCGGACCTGCGTCCGGCGCAGTGGTCGAAGCTGATCTTCAACGCGACCGTGAACACCGTCGCGGCGCTGACCGGGCTGCCGCACGACGCGCACTTCGCCGCGCTCGACCGGCCGACCGACCTCGGCCACCTCGTCAAGGGGCTGATGGACGAGGGGAAGGCGGTGGCGGCGGCCGCGGGCGTGGAGCTTCGCGAGGATCCGTGGCAGATGAACGTGCTCGCGACGAAGCGGGGCAGCGCCCACTACCCGTCGATGCTCGAGGACGTGGAGGCTCGCCGGCCGACGGAGCTCGACATGATCACGGGCGCGCTCGTCCGCGAGGCGCGCCGCGTCGGCGTTCCGGTGCCCCTGCACGAGACGATGGAGCGCCTGGTCAAGGCGCGGGAGGACTCGTGGTCGGCGTAGGCTCGACGGAGCCGAGAGCGCAGGCGCCGGCTTGGCCGGCGCCGGAGCGGATAACCGTTGCGGTCATAGGGTGCGGCGCGGTCGGGTCGCTGTTCGCGGCGAACCTGGCGACGCTCGACGACGTCGAGGTGTGGGCGTACGACCTCGCGCGCGAGCACGTCGACGCGATCAACCGCGACGGCCTGAGGCTCACCGGCGCCGGCGAGGTGACGGCCCGCGTGCGCGCGACGTCCGACGCCGGCGAGCTGCCGGCCTGCGACTACGGCATCGTCGCGACGAAGGCGATGCACACCGACTCCGCGATCGCCGCCACCGCCCACGCGTTCGCGAACGGCTGCGTGGCGACGGTGCAGAACGGGATCGGCAACGAGGAGGTGCTCGCGCGGCACGTCGAGCGCGTCATCCGGGGAACGACGTTCCCGGCGGGCAGGGTCGTCGCACCCGGTGTGGTGCAGTGGGACGTGAAGGGCGACACCTCGCTCGGGCCGTTCGAGGACCGGCCGGCGCCGTTCGAGGAGGTTGAGCGGCTCGCGGACGCGTGCTCGCGCGGCGGGATGCCGACGAGGGCTGTGCGCGACGCGCGCGGTCCGCAGTGGCGGAAGGTGATCTTCAACGCGGCCACGAACCCGCTCGGCGCGCTGACGGGGCTGACGCACGGCCGCGTCTGCGAGCAGCCCCCGCTGCGGCGCCTCGCGTCGCAGCTCGTGGACGAGGGCAAGGCGGTGGCCGGCGCGCAGGGGATCGTCCTCGACGCCGACCCGGAGGAGCTGATCGACTACGCGGCGCGCCCCGACGTCGCGTACGACCACAAGGCGTCGATGCTGCAGGACGTCGAGGCCCGCAGGCAGACGGAGGTCGACTTCCTGAACGGCGGCATCGCCGAGTTCGGCAGGCGGCTCGGCGTTCCGGCCCCGACGCACGAGGCGATCTGGGCCCTGGTGAAAGGAGTCGAAGCGTCGTGGTGATTCCCGAGAGCGAGATCGAGCGGCGGTACGCGAACGTGCGCGAGGCGATGGCGCGCGACGGGCTCGACGCCGTCGTGGTCAGCGGCAACGAATACACGGGGTTCGAGGGCGCCGTCACCTACATGTCGGGCTTCGTGATCGTGCACCGCTACGCGTACGTGCTGCTGCCGCTGGAGGGCGATCCGTCGATCGTGTTCCCGCGCGAGGCGACGTACGTCGGCGAGCACGGCACCACCTGGATCGAGGAGCAGGTCTTCGTAGACACCCCGGGCGCCTGGCTCGCGGACCGCCTGCGCGGCGGGCGCGTGGGCGTCTACGGCCTCGACTACGTCATGACGGTGCGCGACTACCGCGCGCTGGCGGACGCGGCCGAGATCCTCCCGTGGGACGAGCAGTTCGACCACGCCCGTGCGGTCAAGAGCGAGCTCGAGCTCGACTCGGTGCGCGACAGCGTCCGCATCAACACCGAAGGCTTCTGGGTCTTCGTCGAGCACTTCGAGCCGGGCAAGGCGGAACGGGAGATCCTGGCGCCCTGCGAGGGGTACTTCGTGGAGCAGGGCTGCGGGCGCCTGACGATGGACATGGTCCTGACGGGGCCCGAGGGCGGCGCGCTGCCGGAGTTCAAGATCGCCGGCGACTACCGGATCCAGGCGACCGACATGGTGCTACCGTCCCTCGAGGTCGCGGGCCCCGGCGGCCACTGGGTCGAGGTGTCGCGCGCGATCTGTCCCGGCGAGCCGAGCGACGACACGAAGCGGATGCTGGACGCCTACCTCGAGTACTACGACGCGGCGCACGGCGCGCTGCGGGACGGCGCGACGGCGCACGACGTGCACCGCGCCGTCTCGAAGGGCTTCCACGAGCGCGGGTTCAAGCTCGGCCACGTGACCGGCCACTCGATCGGGATGACGATGATCGAGTGGCCGAAGATCGGCGAGGGCGACGAGACCGAGCTGAAGGCGGGCATGGTGTTCTCGATGCACCCGCACGCGATCTCGCAGGACGGCCGCGCGTGCCTCTACATGCAGGATACGTGGCTCGTCACGCCGGACGGCGGCGAGCCGCTTGCGGGGCTCGAGATGCGCATCTTCGACGGAACCGAACGGAGGCCCTGATGCACGAGGTGTTGAAGCCGATCCTGCCCGGCAAAGGCGACTCCGACTACGAGCGGTACCTGCGCACGGACGACCTGCTGGCGCTGCAGAAGACGCCGGAGGAGTGGGTGCACCGGGACGAGCTGCTGTTCCAGTCCGTGCACCAGACGTCGGAGATCTGGCTCAAGCTCGCGTGGAACGAGGTCGAGGAGGCCGCCCGGCTCGTCGGCGAGGGCGACATTCCAGCGGCGCTGCGGCTGTTGCGACGCGCGAACGACTGCTTCAAGCTCGTCACGCTCGCGCTGGAGATGCTCGAGCACATGTCGCCGTGGGAGTACACGGAGGTGCGCAAGGTGCTCGGGCACGGCAGCGGCTTCGACTCGCCCGGCTTCAGGGAGATCCGACGCGTGGGCAAGGCGCTCGCCGAGCAGTTCCACGCGGCGCGCGAGCGCGAGGGGCTGTCGCTGGTCGAGGTGTACACCCGCGGCCGCGAGTTCGAGGACCTCTACCAGCTCGCCGAGCAGCTCATGGAGCTCGACGAGCGCGTCACGGTGTGGCGCGTGCGGCACTTCAAGGTCGTGCAGCGCACGATCGGCGGCGACGTCGTCGGCACGCAGGGGACGCCGGTCGAGGTGATGGGACGGCTCATCCACCACTCGATGGTCCCGGAGCTCTGGGACGTCCGGAACGAGCTGACGCGCATGAACCTCCCGGGATGACACCTGAGCGTAGGCTCGACGGAGCTCAGCAAGGAGCGAAGGTGCCGGCTTTGCCGGCGCCGAGAGCGGGGATTGCCCTCGGGTGCGGGAACTTCGGCGGCGTCGGGTCGGCGCCGGAGCTCTTCGGGCAGGGGATCCCGCACGACGAGGCGTTCGCGATCATGGATCGTGCGTGGGAGGTCGGGATCGCGTGGTTCGACACCGGCGACGCCTACGGCGGGGGCGCGAGCGAGCGGTGGATCGGCGAATGGTGCGCCGCGCGCGGCGTGCATCCGCGCCTGACGACGAAGGTCTTCCACTCGACCACCGGCACGCCCGGCGACGTCGGGCTCGCTCCGGAGCGCGTCCGGCGGCAGATCCGCGCGAGCCTCGAACGGCTCGGCGCCGAGCGCGTCGACTTCTACCTCGCGCACGAGCCCGACCCCGACGTCCCGCTCGAGGAGACGGTCGCGTGCTTCGAAGGGCTTCGCAGCGAGGGGCTGATCGGCGCCTGGGGCCTCAGCAACTTCGGGCTCGACGCGATTCGCGCCGCCGCGCCGGCGCTCGTCCAGAACTCGTTCTCGCTCCTCGACCGCGCCGACGAGCGCGACGTCCTGCCGTACTGCCGCGCGAACGGGATCCCGTACGTGCCCTTCGGGCCGCTCGCAGGCGGCTGGCTGGCCGGGAAGTACCGGCGCGGCGAGCCGTTCCCGGCAGGCTCGCGCATGACTCAGCGCCCCGGTCCGTACGAGCGCTATGCCGACGACCGTGTCTTCGACGCGCTCGAGGCGCTCGCCGCCGAGGCCGCGGCGCGCGGCGTGTCGACGGCCGCGCTCGCGTTCGCGTGGGTCCTGCACCGCTGCGACGGCGCCGTCTGCGGGCCGAGCCGCGCCGAGCACCTCGACCCGGTGCTCGAGGCGCTCGAGATCGAGTTGACACCGGAGGACGTCGACCGGATCGGAGGGCTCTTCGATGGCTGAGGTCAGGGTGCTGAACGAGCACGACGTGCGGCGGCTGCTGCCGATGGCCGAGTGCATCGACCTGATGGCGGACGCGCTCGCGGCGCTGGCGCGCGGCGAGGTGTACAACCCGCTTCGGTTCGTGCTGCGGCCGCCGGGCGAGGACGGCCTGATGGGGCTGATGCCGGCGCACCGCGGCGGCGGCGCCCCGCTCTGGTCGCTGAAGACGCTGACCATCTTCCCCGGCAACAGCGCGCGCGGCCTCGATTCCCATCAGGGGTTCGTCGCGCTCTTCGACGGCGAGACGGGCACGCCGCGCGCGATCCTGAACGCCGGAGCGATCACGGCCGTGCGCACGGCGGCGGTGTCAGGCGTCGCCACGCGGCTGCTCGCGCGCGACGACACACGGACGCTCGCGATCCTCGGGACGGGGACGCAGGCGCGGTCACACCTCGAGGCGATGCGCGCCGTACGGCAGTTCGAGCACGTCCTCGTCTGGAGCGCGAGCGGCCGCTCGCTCGAAGGAGCCGAGAGCGTCGCCACGGCAGAGGAGGCGGCGCGCGAGGCGGACGTGATCTGCACCGTGACGGCCGCCGCCGATCCCGTCGTGCGGCGCGAGTGGCTCAAGCCGGGCGCTCACGTCAACGCCGTGGGGTCGAGCCTGCCGACCGCGCGCGAGCTCGACTCGCAGACGGTGGCAGACGCCGAGCTGTTCGTCGACCGGCGCGAGTCGGCGCTGAACGAGGCGGGCGACTTCCTGCTCGCGCAGCGCGAAGGCGTCGTCGGCGCGGAGCACATTCGCGGGGAGATCGGCGAGCTCCTCGTCGGCGCTGCCGCCGGCCGCCGTTCGCCCGACTCGATCACGGTGTTCAAGTCGCTCGGGCTCGCCGTCGAGGACCTCGCCGCCGCCGAGCACGTGGTCGCGCGCGCCGTAGCCCAGAACGTCGGCACCGTCGTCTCGCTGTGATCCCGCTTGCCGAGATCCACCGCGCCCGAGAGGTGCTCGAGGGCGTCGCGGTGCGCACGCCGCTCGTCCGGCTCGACGCGGACACGGACGCCGAGATCTGGCTGAAGCTCGAGCTGCTGCAGCCCGTCCGGTCGTTCAAGATCCGCGGCGCCGGCAGCGCGGTCCTGCAGGCGAGCGACGAGGAGCTCGCCGGCGGCGTGCTCACCGCGAGCGCGGGCAACATGGCGCAGGGGCTCGCGTACGCGGCGCGCCTGCGCGGTGTCCCGGCGACGATCGTCGTCCCCGAGCACGCGCCGCAGACGAAGATCGACGCGATCGAGCGCTACGACGGCCGTGTGATCAAGGTCTCCTACGACGAGTGGTGGCACACGCTGATGCGCGGCGAGTACCCGGGCGTGGACGGCCTGTTCGTGCACCCGGTTGCCGACGATCGCGTGATGGCGGGGAACGGGACGATCGGGCTCGAGCTGCTGGAGCAGCTCGACGGCTTCGACGCCGTCGTCGTCCCGTACGGCGGCGGCGGGCTCGTCACGGGGATCGCGAGCGCCGTCAAGGCGGAGCGGCCGGAGGTGCGCTTCTACGCCGCGGAGCCGGAGACTGCCGCACCCGTCACCGCCACGTTCGCCGCCGGCGGCGTGCCCACGCCCGTCCAGTACGTGCCGTCGTTCGTCGACGGCTCGGGCAGCCGGGAGCTGATCCCGAAGGTGTGGGCGCACGCGTCCGAGCTCCTCGACGGCGCGTGCGCGCTGCCGCTCGCCGACGTCGCGGACGCGGTGCGCCTGCTCGCGGAGCGCACGCGTGTGATCGCCGAGGGCGCCGGTGCGCTCGCTGTCGCCGCTGCGTTGAAGCACGACGTGGGGCAGCGAGTGGTGTGCGTCGTGTCCGGGGGCAACGTCGACACCGCCGTGCTCGTGCGCATCCTCGCGGGCGAGCTGCCGTGACACGTTCCTAACAACCGCGCGTCATCGTTGCGCGGGTGAGACGTCTCGGCGTCGTCGCGTTCGCGCTCCTCGTTCTCCTCTCCGCGAGCGTCCACGCCGCACCGACCACGATCAAGGCGGGCGTGTTCACCGGGTTCGCGTTCGACGCGTGCCACGCGCCGCCGATCTCCTCGCTGCAGGCGTGGTCCGCGTCGCCGTACCGCGGCGTCGGCGTCTACATCGGCGGCGCGAACCGCGCGTGCAGCCAGCCGAACCTCACTGCGTCCTGGGTTCAGCAGGCGACCGGGCTCGGCTGGAGCCTGCTTCCGCTCTACGTCGGGCTGCAGGCGCCGTGCGTCTCGCAGTCGGGGCTCGCGCGCATCTCGACGTCGCAGACGACGGCGGCCTCGCAGGGAACCGCCGCCGCGGACGACGCGGTCGCCGACGCGCAGGCGCTCGGGCTCCCGTCGGGCAGTCCGATCTGGTTCGACATGGAGGGCTACGCGCTCGGCAACGTCGGATGCTCGAACGCGGTTCGCGCGTTCGTGGCCGCCTGGGACGCCGAGCTGCGCGTGCTCGGCTTCGTCCCGGGCGTCTACGGCAGCGCAGCCTCGACCGTCCGCGACGTCGCGGCGCTCGGCGCTGCGGGACCCCAGCTGATCTGGATCGCGAACTGGAACGGGAACACGAGCGTGTTCGGCGATCCGTACGTGAGCGACTCGCTGTGGGCGAGCCATCAGCGTGTCCACCAGTACAAGGGCGGCCACAACGAGACGTACGGCGGCGTCACCATCGACGTCGACAGCAACGCCGTCGACAGCATGGTCGTCGGCGGGATCGTGCCCGCCGCGCCGCCTCCGCAGCCGGCGCCTGCGGGGCAGGTCAACTCCGGCGACGGGTTCGCGACCGCGAGCTGGCCGGCGGCGGCGTTCGCGGCGCCCGTCGTCGTGACGCTGACGCCCGCCGCCCAGCCTCCCGCGGCGAACGGGTACGCCGTCGACCTCACCGTCACGGAGACCGACAACCAGGCGCCGGTGGACGGCTTCGGCGCGCCGGTGACGGTGCACATCCTGAAGCCGGCTGCAGGCCTGACGCCGGCGTTCTCGACCGACGGGATGGCGTGGAAGCCGATCGCGCGGCTGACGGCGACGGGTCTGACGGAGAGCCAGCTCACCGGCTACACGACCGACCAGGACGGAACGGTCGAGATCCAGACGCTCGTCCCGGGCTGGTTCGGCCTGGTTCCCGACACGACGCCCCCGGCGGCGCCGCTCGTCAGCGGCAAGCTGCAGCCGTCGGGCCTGTACCTGAGATGGCTCCCCGCGAACGACGACGGTACGATCGCCTCGTACGACGTGCTGCGGAACGGGCAATCGATCCAGACGCTGACGGCTGCCGCCCGCAGCGCCGCGGTGCGCAACCCGGGGCTCGGCAGGCAGACCGTGTACCGCGTGCGTGCGACCGACAGCGCCGGCAACGTCGGCACTCCGAGCAGGCCGCTCGTCGTGCTCGCGAAAGCGCGGCCGGCGGGAATCCCGAGATCGGTCCCGAGGTGGGCGTTCCCGCTGTTCGCGTTCCAGCACCACCGCGGACCGCGGCCGGCGGCGGCTCCGAAGCGGCCGCCGGCGTGGTACTGGCGGTGGGCCGAGTGGCGCGCGCAGCCGTTCCGTCTGCGCTGACGATCGGCGCGGAGCGGTCGCTACGATCGCTGCCGATGAGGGGGGTCCTCGCCGTGCTGGTCGCGCTCGCGGCGCTCGCCTCCGCCGCCGCGTCGCCGGCGCGCGCGCCCGCCATCCAGCACGTGACGCTGATCGGCGACTCGGTCGCCGACGCGATCCCCGGCGACCCGACGGCGCTCGCGATCCTCCGGCAGGGAATCGACCTCGACCTCGAGGTCGCCCCGTGCCGGCGGGTCGAGGGCCTCGGCTGCCCCTACAAGGGAGCGACGCCGCCGAGCGTCGTCGAGCTCGTGCAGTCGATGGGCTCGAGGCTCGGACCGAACGTGGTCGTGGCGGTCGGCTACAACGACTTCGAGCAGCAGTACGCCGGGAACATCGCCGACGCGCTCGCGGCGCTGAAGGCCGCAGGCGTCGAGCACGTCTGGTGGCTGACGCTGCGCGCGGCGCACCACCCGTACCTGACGATGAACGACGACATCGAGGCGGCGGCGCAGCAGCACCCCGAGCTGTCCGTGATCGACTGGAACGTCTACTCGCGCAGCCACCCGAGCTGGTTCCAGCCGGACGGCCTTCACCTGCTCGCGCCCGGCGCCGAGGCGATGGCGACGCTGATCCACAAGACGCTGGTCGCGGCGGGCGTCGCGGCGCCGCCGGTGCGCGTCCTGACGATCTCGCTGCCCGAGGCGCGCCGCGGAAAGCCCTACCGCCTGCGGCTCGACGCGACGTCCGGGATCGCGCCCTACCGCTGGTCGCTGCTCCAGCGTGCGCCCGCCGGGATCCACCTGGAGCCGAACGGCGTCGTGTTCGGGACGCCGCGCGCGAAGCCCGGCCGCTACACGTTCGACGTCCGCGTCCGCGACGCCGCCGGCTCGATGGCGACGCGGCGGCTGACGCTGCGCATCGCGTAGCGCGTGCTCTTCCCGACCGTCACCTTCGCGGTCTTCTTCCTGATCGTCCTTCCCGTGAGCTGGTCGCTGATGCGGCACCAGCGGGCCTGGCGGCCGTTCATCCTGCTCGCCAGCTTCGTCTTCTACGGGTGGTGGGACTGGCGCTTCGTCTTCCTGCTCGCCGCCTCGATCGTCGTCAACCAGGTGCTCGCAGTGGCGATCCACCGCGCCGAGCCGGTGCCGGTGCGCAAGGCGCTCCTGGCGCTCGCCGTCGCGTTCGACCTGGGGATCCTCGCGTACTTCAAGTACGCGAACTTCTTCCTCAGCTCCGTCGACAACGTGCTGGGCACCTCGTGGCTCACGAACGTGACGCTGCCGGTCGGCGTCTCCTTCTACACCTTCATGGCGATCTCGTACGTCGTCGACACCTACCGACGGGAGCTCGTGCCTGCGCCGCCGATGCGCTTCGCGGTGTTCCAGGCGTTCTTCCCGCACCTGGTGGCGGGCCCGATCGTGCGCGCGAGCGAGCTGCTGCCGCAGCTCGAGAGCCCCCGCGACCCGCGCCGCGTGGACACGAGCCGCGCGTTCTTCCTGATCGTGAGCGGGCTCTTCCTCAAGGTGGTGATCGCGAACCACCTCGCGACGCACGTCGTCGACGACGTCTTCGCCGCGCCGAACCGGCACTCGTCGCTCGAGGTGCTCGTCGGCGTCTACGGCTACGCGGTCCAGATCTTCGCCGACTTCTGCGGCTACACGAACATCGCGATCGGGGTCGCGCTGCTGCTCGGGTTCGAGTTTCCGCAGAACTTCGCCTCCCCGTACACCGCCGTGTCGCTCCAGGACTTCTGGCGGCGCTGGCACATGACGCTCTCCCGCTGGCTGCGCGACTACCTGTACATCCCCCTGGGCGGGAACCGGAAGGGCCGCCTCCTCACCTACCGCAACCTGCTCCTGACGATGCTGCTGGGCGGGCTCTGGCACGGCGCCGCCTGGACGTTCGTGGTGTGGGGAGGCATCCACGGTCTCGGGCTCGCGGTCGAGCGTGCGACCGGGTGGCGTCCGCACACGCGGGCGCAGCAGTGGCTCGGCCGCCTCGTCACGTTCCACGTCGTCTGCCTGGGCTGGATCTTCTTCCGTGCCGACTCGTTCTCGCGCGCGGGCGACGTGATCGCCCGCCTCTTCGACGCGTGGGGCCGGCCGTCGCCGCTCGTCACGACGTCGGTCGTGCTCGCGATCCTCGTCGGGATCGCCGGCCAGTACGTCCGCCCGACGGCCCTCACGCGCCTCCTCGCCGGCTTCCAGCGGCTCTCGGTCGTCGCACAGGCGGCGTCCGTCGCCGTCGCGCTCACGCTCATCAACACGCTCGGTCCGACCGGCGTCGCCCCGTTCATCTACTTCCGCTTCTGAGGGGTCTGGTTGCTACCCGCGTACAAGGGGATCTTCGTGCTCGCCCTGAGCCTGCTCTTCGCCGCGGTGCTGCAGGCAGAGGGGCTGCGCAAGCAGGCCGAGATCCAGCCGGCGGGCTTTCAGCGCGACCTGGCGCTCGACGTGACGAGGCCGTTGCTCTCGTTCTCCCGTGCGCTCCACCTCACGACGCCGCGGCACGAGCTGCAGGTCGCGATCGGGCGCGGCAACGAGGACCGCATCGACACGCAGGTGCACCTGACGCTGCCGCCGCCGGCCGGGCCGCTGCCGCCGCGCCGCCCCCCGCGGTCACGCCGCCATCCGGTCGCCGCCGTTCGGCGCAAGCCGGTCTTCACGGCTGCGCATCCGCTGCGCGTGTGGGTGGCCGGCGACTCGCTCGCCCAGATCCCCGGCGACGCGCTCGAGCGGGTCGGCGGCCCGGTCGACGTCGTCGGAGTCGAGAGCCGCCTCTCCACGGGCCTCGCGCGGATCGACCTCTACAACTGGTTCACGCGCATCCAGCAGGCGCCGCACGAGCTGCATCCGGACGTCGCCGTCTTCTCCTTCGGCGCCGACGACGCACACAACTACATGGGCGGGGCGCACGTCGGCCCGTTCGGAAGCCCCTCCTGGGTGGCGGAGTACCGGCGGCGTGTCGACGGCGTCACGCGCGAGTTGAACGCCGAGGGGATCTACGTCGTGTGGCTCGGCCTTCCGATTCCGGACGGACCGGGGTTCAAGAAGAGCTTCCCGGTCGTGAACCGCATCCTCCAGAGCGTCGTGCGCGCGCACCCGAAGACGTCGATGTACGTCGACACGTGGCACATGCTCGACGACTTCCACGGCAGGTACACGCCGTACCTGCGCTGGCACGGGAAGCTGACGCTGATGCGGCTACCGGACGGGGTCCACTACACGGAGGCCGCCGGCGACCTCATCGTCTCGCACCTCCTGAAGCAGCTCGGCGCGGTGTTCCGCCTGAAGGGCATCTGACACGAGCTGCTGCTCGACCCGGAGTCCCCGCCACGCTCAACCTGTTTCTGCGCGACATGCAGATGCACCACGAGCGGCGGCGAGTGCGGGCTGGGTCTCGGGGGGAGAACCGAAGGTTCTTCCCCGAACTGCTACTCCGAGATCTGCTCGACGACCTCGCCGGTGCGCTGCGCGTCGGCGTGACGCGCGACGTCGGCCTGCGCGACGATCCCGACGAGACGGCCGTCCTCCTCCACCACCGGCAGGCGGCGGACCTGGTGCTGCGCCATCAGCCGTAGCGCCTCGTCCAGGTCCTGCTGCGGGTCGACGGTGACGACGTTCTGCGACGCGATCTCCTCGACCTTCGTCGCCTGCGGGTCTCGGCCCTCGGCGACCACGCGGACGGCGATGTCGCGGTCGGTGATCACGCCGACGAGGCGGTCGCCTTCGACGATCGGGGCGATGCCTGCGTCCTCACCCTTCATCAGCTTCGCGGCGTCCACGATCGAGTCGCCGACCTTCACCGTGCGAGGCTTGACCGTCATGAGCTCCCTGATCTGTCCCATGCGAGGCTTGTCTCCGTGACCCGCGAGCCCCAAACGATCGAGATCCGGCGTCTCGGGCTGGGCGACGAGGAGGTCGTGCGGGCGCTCGCCGAGGCCGAGCCGCAGACCGCGCTGCTCACCGACGAGCGGACGGTCTTCGTCGCGGCGTTCGACGGCGGCGCGCCGGTCGGGTTCGCGTTCGGGTACGCGCTCCCGCGCCGCCACGGGCTCCCGGAGACGTTCTTCGTCTACGAGGTGAGCGTCGACGAGCCCTACCGGCGACGCGGCGTCGGCCGCCGGCTGATGGAGGAGCTGCTCGCCGACCGCGAGGACGCGTTCGTGCTGACGGAGCCGGACAACGACGCGGCGAACGCCCTCTACGCGGCGCTCGGCGGTAGGCGCAGCGACGCCGTGATGTGGGAGTGGTGACGTACCGCCGCGCGACGGCCGCCGACGTCGAGCGCCTGGTCGCGTGGCACGCCGATCCCGAGGTCGCGCGCTTCTGGGACGGCGAGACCTTCACGCCCGAGGAGATGCGCGCGCGGCTCGAGCGGCGGGACGTCGACATGTGGATCGTCGAGGAGGACGGCGTGCCGGTCGGGCATCTGCAGTCCTGGTGGGAAGGCAAAGCGCAGCGCCGCGGCGGCATCGACGGCTTCGTCGTCCCCTCGGCGCGCGGGCGCGGGATCATGCCCGCCGCCGCGCGTCTGCTCGCGACCGACCTGCTCGCGCAGGGGTGGACGGAGGTGACGGTCGATCCGTACGCGTGGAACGAGCGCGCGGTCCGCGCCTGGGCGCGCGCCGGCTTCGCCAAGGTCTCTCGTCATGCGCCCGACGACGAGCACACCGCCGACTGGGTGCTGATGAGGTTCGTCGGCTAGAGTGGGCGCATGATCCGGCTGACGACGACGCCCACGCCGTGCCGCGTGCGGGCGACCGTCGCCGGACCGCACGCGGGCTAGTCGGCCTCCGGGACGTCCCCGGCGTCCGTCTCCCCTTCCGTCGGGTCGGGGATCGGCGACTCCGCAACTTCGTCGTTCCTGTCGTCCTCACGGGGGTGATTAGGCTTGTCCTCTTCCATGAAGGTCGTCCTTCCCGACAACTCGGAGCTCGAACTTCCGGCCGGCGCGACCGGCCTCGACGCGGTCCGCGCGATCGGCCCGAAGCTGGCCGACCAGGCCGTCCTCGTGCAGGCGGACGGCGAGCCGCGGGACCTGCGGCTCCCGCTCCGTGACGGCGAGCGGATCCGATTTCTCACCACGAGGGACGCCGCCGACCCGGACGCGCTGTACGTCCTGCGCCACTCCTCTGCGCACCTGCTCGCCGAGGCCGTGCGGCGTCTCTACCCCGGCGTCAAGGTCGCGATCGGCCCGCCGATCGAGAACGGCTTCTACTACGACTTCGAGTTCCCGCAGCCGATCTCGGAAGCAGATCTCGAGGCGATCGAAGCGGAGATCCAGCGCGAGATCCGCGAGGGTCGGGAGTGGACCCGCCGGGAAGTCTCACGCGAGGAGGCCCGCGAGCGCTTCCTCGCGTTGCAGGAGCCCTACAAGGTCGAGCTCGCGGAGGCGGCCGAGGGCGAGATCTCGCTGTACACCCAGGGGGACTTCACCGACCTCTGCCGCGGACCCCACCTGCAGAACGCGAAGCCGATCAGGGCGCTCAAGCTGACCGGCCTCGCCGGCGCGTACTGGCGCGGGGACGAGCGCAACACGCAGCTCACCCGGATCTACGGCACCGCGTTCTACTCCCAGGCCGACCTCGACGCGTACCTCGAGCGGCTCGAGGAGGCGCGCAGGCGCGACCACCGGCGGCTCGGCGTCCAGCTCGACCTGTTCCACTTCGACGAGCACTCGCCCGGCTCGCCGTTCTGGCACCCGAAGGGGATGGTGATCTGGAACACCCTCGAGGACCTCCGCCGGAGCGAGAACGCGAAGCGCGGCTACCTCGAGGTCAAGACGCCGCTGATCTACGACAAGTCGCTCTGGGAGACCTCCGGCCACTGGGAGAAGTTCCGCGAGAACATGTTCCTGATCCCGCTCGACGACGAGCACGTGTTCGGAATCAAGCCGATGAACTGCCCGGGGCACATGCTGCTCTACGGGAGCGCCCTGCGCAGCTACCGCGACCTGCCGCTCCGCTACGCCGAGGCCGCGCCGCTGCACCGGAACGAGCTGGCCGGTGCGCTGCACGGCCTCACTCGGGTGAGGTACGTCACGCAGGACGACGCGCACATCTTCTGCACCCGCGAGCAGATCCCCTCCGAGCTCGACGCCTGCATCGAGTACCTGCGCTACCTGTACGGGCTCTTCGACCTCGAGCCGCAGGCGGAGTTCTCCACCAGGCCGGACAACAAGCTCGGCAGCGACGAGGAGTGGGACTTCTCGGAGGGGGAGCTCCAGGCCGCGCTCGACCGGCACTCGATCCGGTACGTCGTCGGCGAGGGGGAGGGGTCGTTCTACGGGCCGAAGATCGACCTCCACGTCGCCGACGCCCTCGGCCGCTCCTGGCAGCTCGGGACGATCCAGCTCGACCGGCAGATGCCGGCGCGGTTCGGGCTCACCTACATGGGCGCGGACAACGCCGAGCACCAGGTCTTCGTGATCCACCGCGCGCTCTACGGCTCGTTCGAGCGGCTGCTCGGCCTGCTGCTCGAGCACTACGCGGGGGCGTTCCCGTTCTGGCTCGCGCCGCTGCAGATCCGCGTGATCCCCGTCGGCGAGAGCCACCGCGGGGCCGCCCACGAGCTCGCGGCGCGCCTCGCGCCGTACCGCGTCGAGGTCGACGAGGCCGACGACACCGTGGGCAAGCGGATCCGCAACGCCGAGGTGGAGAAGATCCCGTTCGTCGTGGTCTACGGCGACCGGGAGTCCGACGAGGCGCTCGCCGTGCGCGAGCACGGCGGGGCGCAGGAGACCCTGTCGCTCGGGGAATTCCAGGCGAAACTTGCTACCCTGGTGCCCTGGCAAGCAGGGGCGGAACCGTCTCTCACCTCCCGGCGAGGAGCCTCGGGGGTTCAAGAGAACAGCTCAACCGGGTGAGGTTGACGGGAGCACGGTGCCGCTGCATGCCAGCGGTTTTGTCGTCTCGAAGGAGGTCAACACGAGCTTGGTGAAGGACATTTGAGGCCGCGCAAGCGTTCCGGGGGATTCGAAGCCCCGCGCCGGCCCGAACCGCAGACGCGCATCAACGACGCGATCCGCGTCCCGCGCGTCCGGCTGATCGGAGAGGACGGGCAGCAACTCGGAATCAAGTCGACGGACGAGGCGCGTGAGTACGCGTACGGCAGGAACCTCGATCTCGTCGAAGTCGCGGCCCAGGCGGACCCGCCGGTCGCCCGGGTGATGGACTACGGGAAGTACCGGTACGAGCTCGAGCAGAAGGCGAAGCTCGCCCGCAAGCACCAGACGCAGATCAACGTCAAGGAGATCAAGCTCAGACCGAAGATCGGGATCCACGACTACGAGACGAAGAAAGGCCACGTCGAGCGCTTCCTCAACCAGCGCGCGAAGGTCAAGGTCACGATCATGTTCCGGGGCCGCGAGCGCGAGCACCCGGACCGGGGGCGTGACCTGCTGATGCGGCTCGCGGACGACGTGAAGGAGATCGGCGTCATCGAGACGCAGCCGCTCCTCGAAGGGCGGAACATGACGATGGTGCTCGGCCCGACGAAGAACGCAGGAGTCAAGAGAGATGCCGAAACAGAAAACACACTCAGGAGCCAAGAAGAAGTTCAAGGTGACGGGCACCGGGAAGCTGTTGCGCCGGTCGGCGAACCAGAGCCACAACCTGGAGCACAAGTCGCCGAAGCAGAAGCGGGCGTTCAGTAGGGACCACGCCGTCGACGGCGCCGACGCGAAGACCGTCGGGCGGATGCTGGGGAGGCGCTGACCGATGCCCCGCGTGAAGCGTTCGGTCCACGCGCGCAAGAAGCGGCGCAAGGTCCTCGAGGAGGCGAAGGGCTACTTCGGCCTCAAGAAGTCGAACTACAAGTACGCGAAGGAGCAGGTCGAGCGTTCGCTCGCGTACGCGTACCGTGACCGGAAGGTCCGCAAGCGCGAGTTCCGGAAGCTCTGGATCATGCGCATCAACGCCGGCGCGCGCGCGAACGGGCTCTCGTACAACCAGTTCATGGCCGGCCTGAAGGCGGCGAACGTCGAGCTCGACCGGAAGGTGCTCGCGGACCTCGCGGTCGCCGACCCGGCGAAGTTCGGCGAGATCGTCGAGCAGGCGAAGGCCGCGCTCGCGAAATAGGCGCGCGCCAGCGAGAGGTCTTCGAGCGGCAGGCCGCCTACTGCGACCGCCGCTCTCCGCTCTACGCCGACCTGTGCCGCCGGCTCGCGGACGATCCGCGGGTCGGCGACGTCGCGCCGGACCTGCAGTGGGACCTGCCGCTCCGCCTCCTCGCCGGACTGCACTACCTCGTGCTGTCCGGCGAGGCGTCGTGGGACGGCGTGGACGCGGCCCTTGCGTCGCACGGGGACTTCCTGCGCCGCTGGTGCGAGGAGCACGAGGTGCAGACGAACGAGGTGCAGCGGTCGTGGGCTTTGCTGCCCGGGTTCCTGTCGGTCGCCGACGGACGCCCGCTGGAGCTGCTCGAGCTCGGGCCGTCGGCGGGGCTGAACCTGCTCTGGGACCGCTACCGCTACCGCTACTCGTCCGGAACCTGGGGGAGCGGCGCGCTCGCGCTCAGCGGCGACGACCGCCGGCCGCCGCCCGCCGACCTGCTCGGCCGGTCGGTGGAGGTGGTCAGGCGGCGGGGGGTCGACCTGAGCCCCGTCGACGTGACGACGGAGCATGGGGCGCGGCTGCTGCAGGCGTTCGTGTGGGCCGACCAGACGTCGAGGCTCGACCGGCTTCGCCGTGCGCTGGACGTCGTCCGCGGCGAGCCGCCCGAGCTCATCCGCGGCGACTACGTCGAGGCGCTCCCTGCGCTTCTGAGCGACCGCGTCGCCGGCGCGCAGCTCGTCGTCTACCAGACGGCGTCGACGATGTACCTCGATCGGCGCGGCGCCGAGCGGATGCGTCATGCGCTGCGCGACGCCGGGCGGGAGGAGCCGCTCGTGTTCCTCACGACGGGCCGCGCGCCGGACGACGACGGGTTCGCGCTCGAGCTCGAGCGGTTCCCGGACGGGCGGTCGCAGCGGCTGGCCGTGTTCGACTTCCACGGCGAGTGGCTCGACTGGGGCCGGTGATCACGAGCCGCGACAACGAGCGGCTGAAGCTCGTCCGGAAGCTGCACGAGAAGCGCTGGCGCGACAAGCTCGGCCTCTTCTTCCTCGAGGGCGAGGACGCGGTCGCGGCCGCGACGGCGGAGCCGGTCGACGTCCTGCGCGCAGGCGAGGACGTGGAGCCGCGGCTGCTCGCAACGGTCGCGACGGCGCCGCACGCGCCGCGGGTCGTCGCCGTCTACCGCCGTGCCGACCTCCCGCCGTGGGAGGAGCGGGAGGCGACGCTCGCGCTGTGGCGGCTCGCCGATCCCGGGAACGTCGGGACGCTCATCCGGACCGCGGACGCCTTCGGCGCGGCGGTCGTCCTCTCGGAGGGATGCGCGGACCCGACGTCGCCGAAGTCGCTGCGCGCGAGCGCGGGCTCGATCTGGCGCGTCCCGCTCGGCGGCTGGGACCGGATCGGAGGCCGGCGGATCGCGCTCGACGCGCACGGCGGCACGCCGCTGGCGGAGCTCGACCTCGCCCGGCGCGTCACGTTCCTGCTCGGGGCGGAGCGCACGGGCCTGCCCGGCGAGGCGGAGCGCGACGCGGTGGCGACGATCCCGGCGCGGATCGAGTCGCTCAACGTCGCCGCCGCGGGTGCGATCGCGCTCTACGCCAAACAGGTGTCAGGAACTGAACTCGTAATGGAGGGACCCGCCGCCTGAGCGCGAATCGGTGGGTATGAGAGGCTCACCGAAATCAGGTAAGCGGCGGCCGCCGAGCGGGCCGAGGCGGCCGCCGTGGGAGTTGGACGAGCAGTTG
>DASRCE010000004.1:0-129351 GCA_035653275.1 Gaiellaceae bacterium
TCTTCCGCGTCGACTCGGTCGAGGGGCAGCGGATCGACCGGCTCACGGTGGAGCTCCGGCCGCAGCGGCACGCGCGGTCGGACCGGCACTCGGACGACGAGCCGGCTGACGAATAGGATCGGCGGCGTGAGCGACCCGGTCGACGAGCTGCGCGCGGTTGTCGGCCGGCTGCCGCCCGCGCCGCCGGCGATGGGCGGGTACCTGGCGAAGGTGCGCACGCGCGCGTACGCGATCACCGACGCCGACGTCGAGGCCCTGCGCGCGGCGGGACTGGCGGAGGACGAGATCTTCGAGCAGACCGTCGGCGTCGCGATCGGCGAGGGCCTGCGTCGCCTCGATGCGGCGAGGAGGGCGATCGGGTGAGGCTGGCCGCGGTCGACACCGGGCACGCGCCGGCCGAGGCGGCGGTGCTCGAGCAGATCCGCGCGCGGAGCGGCGCCGAGCCGCTCGGCGTCGTCAAGACGCTGCTCTACCGGCCGGAGACGTTCGGGCGGCCGTTCTCCGAGGCGCTCCACGAGGTGATGCGCGGCCCGTCGGAGTGGAGCCCGGGCGAGCGCGAGCTGTTTGCAGGCTTCGCCTCGCTGCTCAACCAGTGCCCGTTCTGAACGGGCTGCCACGGCGCAGTTGCGTCGTACGCGCTCGGCGAGGAGGTCTGGCAGGCTGTTGTCGACGACTGGCGCACCGCGCCGCTGCGCCCGGAGCTCAAGGCGACGCTGGAGTTCCTGGAGAAGCAGACACTCCGGCCGGACGAGCTCACGGCCGCCGACGCCGACGCGGTGCGCGCGGCGGGCGTCTCGGACCAGGCGCTCCTCGACGCGGCCACCGTCTGCGCCCTGTTCAACATGATCGTGCGGCTCGCCGACTCGTTCGGCTGGGACGTGCCGACGTGGGAGCGGCTCCAGGCGCGCGCGCCGGCGATGCTGGAGGGCGGCTACCTGCTCGGCGCGGTCGGCTCGCGTTGAGGCGAAACCCGCGAACGTGGTTCACTTCGTGAACCAGGTTCGTGAGTCGGAACCCGCCGAAACTGTTTCGGGGACATGTCCCCGAAACAGTTTCGGGAGTAGGATCGGCGCGTGATCGAGTTCCATCTCGACCCGCGCTCCGGCGTCGCGACGTACCTGCAGATCGTGCAGCAGGTGAAGGAGGCGCTCCGGCTCGGGACGATCGACGTCGGCGATCAGCTGCCGACGGTGCGCGAGGTCGTCGCCGACCTCGCGATCAACCCGAACACCGTCGCGAAGGCCTACCGCGACCTGGAGCGCGAGGGCCTCGTCGTCGCGCGGCAGGGTCGCGGCACCTTCGTCGCGAGCACGCTCGCGCCGGCTTCGCTGCGCCACCACGACGCGCTGCGGGCGCAGCTCGAGCGCTGGCTGGCGGCAGCCGACGATGCCGGTCTCGACGAGGAGAGCATCCGGGCGCTGATCTCCGCCACGCTGCGGGAGAAGCTGGCACGCCGCGTGGCATGACCGCGGCTGTCGAAGCGCGGGGGCTGGGGAAGCGCTTTCGCCGCGAGTGGGGGCTGCGCGACTGCACGCTCTCGATTCCGCACGGCGCGATCGTCGGCCTCGCCGGTCCGAACGCCGCGGGGAAGACGACGCTGCTCGCGCTCGCGGTCGGGCTGTTGGCGCCGACCGAAGGCTCGATCTCCGTGCTCGGCCGCGACCCGGTCCGCGAGCCGTCGCTGCTCGCAGACGTGGGCTTCGTGGCTCAGGGCGCGCCCCTCTACCGCTCGTTCAGCGTCGCCGACACGATCGAGCTCGCACGGCGCACGAACGCGCGCTGGGACGAGGCGATCGTCGCCGAGCTGCTGACGCGGATCGACTCGCGCACGAAGGTGGGCGCCCTGTCCGCCGGCGAACGGGCGCGCCTCGCGCTGGCGCTCGCGCTCGGCAAGCGGCCGAGGCTGCTGCTGCTCGACGAGCCCTTCGCCGGCCTCGACCCGCTCGCGGGCCGCGAGTTCCTGCAGCTCCTGATGGACGGGGTCGCGCAGACGTCGGCGACCGTCGTCGTCGCGTCGCACGTCACGGCCGACATCGAGCGCGTCTGCGATCACATCGTCCTGCTCACGGGGGGAGGCGTGCGCCTGCAGGGGGACGTCGAGGAGCTGCTGGAGTCGCACCGCATCCTGGTGGGGCCGCGGCGACCGCTCGGCACGATCCGCGGGGTGCGCGAGATCGTCCGCGAGCGTCACAGCGGACGCCAGCTGACCCTGCTCGTCGTCACCGACGGCCCGGTCGTGGACGCGTCGTGGACGGTCGAGCCGATCGGGCTCGAGGAGCTCCTGCTCGCGTACATGGCGCCCGACCGCCTGCCGACGCCCCGTCCCCCGGAGAGGCTGCCGCTGCAATGGCATGGGTGACGTGGCGCCAGCATCGTCCGCAGCTCCTCGCGGGAGTCGGGCTGCTCGCGGCGCTCGCGCTCGCCGCCGTCGGCACGCACCTGCCGATCCGGGCGGCGTACCACCGCGACGCGCTCTCGGGCTGCCTGCCGCCGTCGGCGCGGTCGGGCTGCGACATCATCCTGCGCCACTTCCAGGGCGAGTTCGACGGGTGGGCGGCCGCGGTGCGCGGGCTCGCCGTGCTGCCCGCGCTGGCCGGCCTGTTCGTCGGCGCGCCGCTCCTCGCGCGCGAGGTCGAGCACGGCACCTACCGGCTCGCCTGGACGCAGGGCGTCACGCGGCGTCGCTGGCTGCTCTCGAAGACGGCGCTGCTCGCCGGCGCGACGGTGCTCGGCGGTCTCGCCGCGAGCGCGCTCGTGATGTGGTGGCGCAGCCCCTTCGACACGCTCGAGGGCCGCATGGGTCCGGACGCGTTCGACATCGAGGGCCTCGTCGTCCCCGCGTACGCGCTCTTCGCGCTGGCCGTGGGCGTGCTCGTCGGCCTGCTGCTGCGGCGCACCGTGGCCGCGATGTCGATCACGCTCGTCGTCTTCGCCGCGACGAGGCTCGCGGTGCTGGAGTTCCTGCGCCCGCACTTCCTCTCGCCGCTGCACCGCACGGTGATGGCCGACGACAGCGGCCGCCGGATCGGCGACTGGGTGCTGAGCGACACGCTCGTCGACGCGGGCGGCAAGGCGATCAGCACCGGGCGGGAGGACCTCGCGGTGCTCCACGCGCAGCAGGCGGGAATCGACCCGCACACGTACCTCGTCACCCTCGGCTGGAAGCGCGTCATCTCCTACCAGCCGAGCGGGCGGTTCTGGACGTTCCAGCTGCTGGAGGCGGGGCTGTTCGTCGCGCTCGCGGCAGCGGTGGTCGCCGTCGCGATCTGGCTCGTCCGCCGCACGCCGGCGTGACGGGCCGCCTCGACCGCGCGGCCGCGCTGCGTCTCGCCGCCGCGGCCGCCGCCGCCGCGGCCGTCCCGTCCACCGCGCGGGCGGCGCTCGAGAGCGGCGGGTTCCCGCAGCCGCATCCCCGCTGGCGCTTCGTCTTCGTCAACCATGCGCTGACGAACCCGTTCTTCGTGCCGGCGAAGTACGGGAGCGCGGACGCGGCGCGGCTGCTCGGGGTGAGCGCGGAGTGGACGGGGTCGGTGTCGAGCGACGTCGGCCAGATGGTGAAGGCGATGAAGCGGGCGATCGACGAGCGCGTCGACGGGATCGCGCTCTCGATCATCGACCCGACCGCGTTCGACGAGCTGACAGCCCTCGCGCTGTCGCGCGGCATCCCGGTCGTCGCGTACAACGCCGACGGTGGCAAGGCGAACCGCAGGCTCGCCTACATCGGCCAGGACCTCTACCAGTCGGGGCTCGAGCTCGGAGCGCGCGTCGTGGGGCTCGTCGCGAGCGGCGACGTCTATCTCTTCATCGCCACGCCGAACCAGGAGAACATCCAGCCGCGCATCGACGGCGCGCTCGACGCGATCCGCGACTCGGGAGCGCCGATCCGCGCGCACGTGGTCGCGAGCGGCGTCGACGTGGGAACCGAGCGGAAGCGGATCGAGGCGACCTATCGCGCGCACACCGGGCTGCGCGGGCTGTTCGCCGTCGACGCGGGCTCGACCCAGGGCGTCGCCGAGGTGATGCGGACGCACCGGCTGCACGCCGGCGGCGTGCGGGCGGGGGGCTACGACCTGCTCCGCCCCACGCTGCAGGCGATCCACGACCGCGACCTGGACTTCAGCATCGACCAGCAGCCCTACCTGCAGGGCTTCGTGCCGGTGCTCCAGCTGTTCCTGTACCGGTACAGCGGCGGGCTCGTCGCGCCGGCCGACACGAACACGGGCCTGAACTTCGTCACCCGTCAGACGGTCGGGCCGTACCTGACCACCCGCAGCCGCTTCGAGGGCAGCTCGCCGGCCGAGCGCTATCCGGTCGCGCCGCGATGATCCGGCGCGCTTGAACTATTCCCATAGGGGAGTAGGATTGGCGCGCAGTCCCCGGCCCCAGTCCGGTCCGTCAGGCTCGAGGAGGAGGCACAAGCGTGAGGAAGGTTTCCAGGAAGTGGTTCGCGATCGTGGGCGTCTTCGCCCTGGTCGCGTCCGCCGTCGCGGCCGGCGCGATGGCCAGCACGAAGAAGAAGAGTGCGAGCATCGAGGTCTGCGTCCTGCTCCCGGACACGAAGTCGTCCGTGCGCTGGGTCCAGTTCGACGCTCCGGACATCGCCAAGGCTCTGAAGAAGGCCGGCGTGACGTACTCGATCAACAACGCGCTCAACGACCCGCTGAAGCAGAAGGCGCAGGCGCAGGCGTGCCTGGCCGCCGGCGCCAAGGTGGTCATCGAGACGGCGCTCGACAACGGCTCCGCCTCGTCGATCGAGAAGCTCTTCACCTCGAAGGGCGGCAAGGCGATCGACTACGACCGCCAGGTCACGGGCGGCACGGCCTCCGTCTACGTCACCTTCGACGGCAAGGCCGTCGGTGAGGCGCAGGCGAAGGGCGTCATCGCCGCGATGAAGGCGAACGGCACCTACAAGGGCGGCACGGTCGCCGAGCTGTGGGGCGGCCAGACCGACCAGAACGCGTTCTGGTTCAAGAGCGGGAACGACGCCGTCTTCAACCCGCTGTTCAAGAGCGGTGCGCTGAAGAAGGGCCCGCAGCAGTTCGTGCCCGACTGGGACGCGAACAACGCGGCCACCATCTTCAACCAGATGCTCGTCAAGACGAACAACAACATCCAGGGCGTGCTCGCGGCGAACGACAACATCGCCGGCGCCGTGGTCGCCGACCTGAAGGCGAAGCACCTCAAGCCGATCCCGCTGAGCGGTCAGGACACGACGGCGCAGGGCGTGCAGTACATCCTCGCCGGCTGGCAGAGCGGCACGGTCTACAAGTACGTGCCGAGCGAGGCGAACGCTGCCGCGGCAGCGGCCGTCGCCCTCCTCCACGGGAAGAAGCCGAAGTCGAACGGCTTCCGGATGAACGGCAGCAAGAAGGAGCCGACGCTCGCGCTGCCGGTGCAGTGGATCACGAAGAAGAACTACAAGCAGCTCTTCGCGCAGGGCTGGCTGAAGCGGAACCAGGTCTGCATCGGCCAGTACGCCAAGTACTGCAAGTAGAGAAGTAGGATCGCAGGAGACGGTGGGGGCGTCCCGGCAGGGACGCCTCCACCGGGATCGAACGCCGGAAGGCTCGATGGCAGACACCCCGCTCCTCAAGCTCCGGGACATCTCGAAGTCGTTCGGCTCCGTGCAGGCGCTGAACGGCGTGGACTTCGAGGTGAGCGCCGGCGAGGTGATGGCCCTCGTCGGCGACAACGGCGCCGGCAAGTCGACGCTCGTCAAGTGCATCGCCGGCACGCACATCCCCGACAGCGGCGAGGTGCTCTTCGAGGGCCGCGAGGTGCACATCCACAGCCCGAAAGACGCCGCGCGGCTCGGGATCGAGGTCGTCTACCAGGATCTCGCGTTGTGCGACAACCTGGACGTCGTCCAGAACATGTACCTCGGGCGCGAGGCGCAGCGGTTCCAGATCCTGAACGAGGCGACGATGGAGCACCACACGTCGGAGACGCTCAGCTCCCTCGCCGTCACCACGATCAAGTCGGTACGGCAGACGGTCGCGACGCTCTCCGGCGGTCAGCGGCAGTCGGTCGCGGTCGCGCGCGCGGTGATGTGGAACTCGAAGCTCGTCATCCTCGACGAGCCGACGGCCGCGCTCGGCGTGGCGCAGACCGAGCAGGTGCTCGAGCTCGTGCGACGCCTCGGCCAGCAGGGTCTCGGGGTCATCCTGATCTCGCACAACCTCCACGACGTGTTCGAGACCGCCGACCGGATCACCGTGTTGCGGCTCGGGCGGAACGTCGGCGTGTTCGAGCGCCTCAAGACGACGCAGCAGGCGGTCGTCGAGGCAATCACCGCCGGCGTGCCGACGCGCGTGGCAGGCATCCCCTCGACCGCAGGAGCAGGGACGTGACGACTGCCGACGTCGTTGGGCCCGACCGCGCGAAGCCGCTCGAAGAAGAGCAGCTCGCCGGAGGCGTGCGCGGCCTGTACGAGCGCGCCTGGCTCAACCTGCGCACCGGCAACCTCGGCCCGGTGCCGATCATCGTCGGCGAGATCGCCGTCGTCGTCATCTTCGGCTTCACCGCGACGAACTTCTTCACCTCGGTCAACTTCGTCAACCTGATCGAGGAGACCGCCGGGACGGCGATGCTGGCGTTCGGCGTCGCCTTCGTCCTCCTGCTGGGGGAGATCGACCTCTCGATCGGCTACCTCGCCGGGATCGGCGCGCTGGTCGTGGCGGAGCTCCAGCTGCCGGGGAGCAGCTTGCAGATGAACGGCATCCTGGCGATGCTGATCGCGATCGCTGCCGTCGCGCTGATCGGCGGCGTGCAGGGCTCGATCGTCGCGTTCGTCGGGGTGCCGTCGTTCGTGGTCACCCTCGCCGGGTTCCTCGTCTGGCAGGGCGTGATCCTGAACAAGCTCGAGCAGCGCGGCACGATCATCATTCAGGACCGCTGGATCAACTACACCGACCTCTACATCTTCTCGCACCTCGCCGGCTGGCTGATCGCGGCGTTCTTCACCGCCCTCTATCCGATCAGCATCCTCTACAAGACGATCGTGGCGCGCGGCACGCAGATCGCGCAGCAGAACTGGCTGCTCGTCGGCGTCAAGGCTGCCGGCATCGCGATCGCCGCGTTCGGCACCGTCGCGATCTGCAACCACGGCAAGATCATCGACACGCCCGAAGGCCTGCCGCTCGCGTGCGTGATCATCATCTTCTTCTTCGTCCTGCTGACGTTCCTCGCCAAGTGGACGACGTTCGGGCGCCACGTCTACGCCGTGGGCGGCAACGCCGAGGCGGCGCGGCGCGCCGGCATCAACGTGCCGCGCATCCGCGTGCTCGTGTTCATGATCTCCGGCGCCACGGCTGCGATCGGCGGGATCATCTTCGCCGCGCAGGTCAACTCGGTCGCGCTGACCTTCCCGCCCGGAAACCTGCTGCTGAACGCGATCGCCTCCGCCGTGATCGGCGGCGTCTCGCTGTTCGGCGGCCGCGGCGAGGTGCGCGGCGCGCTGCTCGGCGCGCTGCTGATCGGCACGCTCCAGAACGGCCTCAACACGGCGAACGTCTCGAACGGCTGGATCTACATCGTCACCGGCCTCGTGCTCCTCGCGGCCGTGACGCTCGACACGGTCGCCCGCCGGCTCCAGGCCCGCTCGGGCCGCTAACGGCTCGAAACTGTTTCGGGGACATGTCCCCGAAACAGTTTCAAGGACATGTCCGCGACGCGCGCGCCGATGCGCCGGCCCTCGGCCGCGTCGGCGGGGAGCTCGGTCCCGTCGTCGACACCGAGCTGCTCCGCGCGCGCCGCCCGCTCGGCGAACGAGCGGCCGGTGAGCGCGGAGAGCACCCGGTTAGCGGCCGCCGCGAACGCCGCGTCCGCCGACGGCCAGCCCGGCGAGGCGGGCGTGGCGCCGGGCGGCGTCCAGGCGGAGCCCGACACCCAGCGGCCGCGGAGGCGGACCTGGATGTCGGGCGGCCACGGTCGTGTCAGCCCTCGCACGATCGGCAGCTCGCCGTTGAACGCGAGGTAGCGGATCATCTCGATCGGCCGCGGCGACTGGTACCGGCGCTTCGCGCCGAAGGCCGAGACCGCGGCGTCGTTGAGCGCGCCGTTGAGCACGAGGTCGAGCTGGACGTCCCGGCGCAGGCTGCCGCCGCGCAGCCCGTCCAGCGCGGCGTTCCACGCGGCGGGCGACGGATCGACGGCCGGCGGAGGAACGGCGCCGGCCGTCGCGCGGATCGCCGCCAGCGCGGCGTCCCGGTAGGCCTTGCCGCCGGGATCGCCGAGCGGCGGCGGGCCGACCGCGACCTTCCCCGCGAACGTCCGCACGCGGCCCCACTGCGAGCCGACGAAGGTCTGCACCTGCGCCGGCACCGCGCCCGAGCCGCGCGGCGAGACCTGCGCCAGCGCGAGCGGCTGCCAGAACGTCGCGTCGTGCACGGTCGAGCCCGACTGCGCGACGACGAGCGGCGCGTTCTGCGGTGCGTAGGAGGGATCCGCGTAGTGGAGGAGCTCGTTCGAGCCGTCGTGCAGGCCCGCTGCGATCGCCGCCGCCGCGACGCGGTTGCCAAGCGCCGCGCCGCCCCCCGCCCGGCTCGTGAACTCGGGCGAGTAGCAGAGCGCGCGGAGCTGCCGCTCGAGGAGCGCGAAGCTCGCCTGGAGGTTCGACAGGAACGACGCGCGCCACAGCAGCAGCCGGTAGGCGGCGTAGCTGATCGCCGCCACGCGCTCCGGCGGCGCAGCCAGCCGGTACGCCCGCGCGACCGCCGCCGACAGGTCGTAGAGATCGCGCGCCTGAACCGGCTCGGACGCGTCGCCGGCGCGGAGCACGGCGACGGCGGCGTCGTTCCAGACGCGCGCGACGGATTGCCCGTGCGTCGACGCCGGCGCGCACGATGCGAGCCGCGCCGTGGTCACCACGGTGGGCCTCGGCGCGGCGTTCCGAGGGACGGCAACCGTCACGATCCGGTCGGCACGAACGTTCACGAGACGGCTCGAGCCGCCCCACGGGTAGCGCACCGTGAGCCTCACGACACGCGTTGCCGCGCCGAGCCCGAGGTGCACGCGCGGATCCTCGGAGGAGAGGTAGCTGCTGCCGGCCTGCACCGTCCGCGCGAGCCGGCGGCCGTCCGGGAGGACGGCCGCGACGACGGCGCCGGGCGAGAACCGCGACAGCCGCACGTCGAGCCAGTGCCCGCTGGGCCCGCTCGCCCGCAGCAGCACGAGCCGGCCGCCGATCGTGTTCACGGCGACCTGCATGCGGCCGTCGTTGTCGACGTCGGCGGCAGCGAGGCCGCGCCCGTTCAGGGCGAGGCCGTTCGGGCCGAGGATCCTGGTCGCGTTCCCGTAGCCGTCGCTCCCCGCCGGCGCCAGGACGCGCACCTGCTCGGCGTTCCGCGCGAGGTTCGTCACCGGGATCGCGCCGGCGGTGAGCACGAGATCGGGGCTGCCGCTGTTCGCGAGGTCGACCCAGGAGGCGCCCCAGCCGGCGAAGCCGGTGCCGAGCGCACGGTCGAAGGCGGGCCGTGCGTTCGCGAACCGGCCCGGGCCCGTGCGCCGGAACGCAGCGGACGGCTCGCCGCGGGAGTTGGTGACGAAGAGGTTCCCTCCGGCGTCGGCGATGCCCATACCCGCGAACGGGTCGGCGACACCCGCGGCCGCCGCGCGCTCCTCGAACCGGAAGCCGAGGCCCGCGGGGTCGGCCTTCGCGCCGCCCGGCCACGGCACATTGACATAGAGCTGGTTCGGATCCTCGTCGTTCGCGACGTACAGGTCGGGGCGTCCGTCGCCGTTCACGTCGGTGAAGAGCGCGCCGAGCCCGTGCCGGAAGCCGGCCGCCTCGAGGCCCGCCTGCACGCCCACCTCGCGGAAGCGCGCCTGCCCGTCCGGCCCGTCGCCCTCGTTGAGGAAGAGCAGGTCGCGGACGCCCGCGACGTTGGTCGGGAAGCCCGCGAACGAACCGGGTACCGGATCGTTCGGGTCGGCGTACCCGGCGACGAACAGATCGGGGCGGCCGTCGCCGTTCACGTCCGCGACCGCGGCGCCCGTGTACCAGCCGTTCGCGGGCAGCGACGTGCGCGCGAACGTCCCGTCGGCGCGGTTCCAGAGGATGTCGACGCCGCTCGTCGTGGTGACGACGAGGTCGGGACGACCGTCGCCGTTCAGGTCGGCAGCCACGCAGCCGTCGCCCTGGACCGCCAGGCCCGCGTGCGCCCGGCGGGTGACGTTCACGAACCTGCCGTGGTCGTTCTCGAACAGCGCGGTCGTCGGCAGGCCGCCGCGCGCGTCCCACCGCGCCACGTCGTCGCTCGAGTACGAGTTGACGGCGAACAGGTCGAGCCAGCCGTCGCCGTTGTAGTCGAGCCAGCAGACCCCGCCGCCCATCATCGCCTTCGTCTCGCTCGAGATGCCGAACCGGAACGAGTCCTGGCGGAAGTCGAGCCCGACCGCCGGCGCGACGTTGCGGAGCGAGACGCCGGCGAGCGCGTCGCTCTGCGGCGCCTGCGCGACCTGCTGCGTCGTCCCGCCGGCGAGCGACCACGAGCCGTCGGCGGCGACGTTCAGCCGGTAGGTGTCCGCGCCGAGCTGGGCGACCGCGACCGGCGGCGACTGGTCCGTGCCCGGCACGAGGTGCAGGCGCAGCGTCTCGCCGGGCGAGGCGGGATGGACGGCGATCAGGTCGCGCGCGATCAGCTGCGCGGTCGGGCGGTCGAGCGGGGTCTGCACGCCCGGCGACGGCAGGATCGCGATCGGCGGCAGCCGCCCGAAGATCGGCCCGGCGGCCGCCGTCGACGGGCCCGGAGCGTTCACGCCGACGACGACCGCGACGTACGCGGCGATCCCCACGGCGCCGAGCGCGACGAAACGGCGCCGGTCGACGCGCACGGGCACGACGCGCAGCAGCGACTGCGCGAGGCAGACGAGCGCGAGCGACGCGAGCAGCGCGACCTTCGCCGCGAACTCCGTGCGCGTGGGGGCGATCAGGAGCGAGGCGCCGAGGCCGAGCGTCGTGCCGTACGCGAGCCTGGCGCGCAGGTCGCGCGGAGCCGTCTTCGGGTCGGTGATCATGAAGAACAGGAAGACGAGCACCTCCGGGGAGGTGACGAGGATCCACCAGAACGAGAAGCCCTCGATCGGCCCGAGATGCCAGCGTGCCGTCATCGCGTGACCGGCGAGCGCGAGGCCGCCGATGCCGACGGCGAACGCTCCCCAGAACGACAGCGCGACGCGCAGCAGCTTCAGGCGCGAGAGGATGGTGAAGCCGCCGGTGACGATGATCGCGAGCGCGAGCGCCATCCACCACGACATCGGCCCCCACCAGAAGTCGAGCGGCTCCACGCGGTTGCGGCCGAGCGTGAGGAAGCAGACGACGAGGCCGATGTTGGAAGGGTTGAAGACGTGCTCGCCGCGCCACGCGATCACGTACTTGGAGAGCAGCGAGCCGCCGGCCGTCAGCGCGAAGATCCACCAGCCGCGCGTCGTCCACCAGTCGCCGTGCCGCGTGCCGACGACGCGGAGGACGAACGCGACGCCGTTGCCCGTCAGGAGGGCGCTCGCCGGCCACATCAGCACGCGCTGCTTTCGCACCGTGATCGCCACCTCGAGCAGCGCGCAGGTAGCGAGCGAGATCAGGATCTGGCTGATCGAGAGGCGGAAGTGGAACGCCACCTGCCCGAGCACCTGCAGCGAGGTGATCGTCGCCGCCAGATGAAGGCGGGGGTCGCGCAGCTTCGGCAGCACGACCGGGTACGTCGTGCCACGGATCGCGACTGCCGCCATCCCGCCCAAATCTACTTCCGCGGCGGCGGAATTACTATCTCACTATGAGACTAGAGCGGGCGCGGGCGATCGTGGACGCCGTCGTGCAGTCGGCGCCCCGACCGGTGTCCGTGTTCGTCGCGGACGCGCACGGCGAGCTGGTCCAACGAGACGGGCTGTGACGTCGTCGCCGACAGATGCAACGCCTCGAGCGCACGCGCCTGCGCGACCGCGTCCTCGCGGCCGAGGAGCAGCTCGGCCTCGCCGCGGATCGCATCGCTGACGTTCTCGAGCTCGAGCCGATAGGAATCCTCGCGCGCGAGCTCGATCCGCTCCACCTCGCCGTCGCGCCGCAGCTCGATCACGGGCACGTTGCAGTGGAACGGGTCGTCGAGGAAGAGCGACGCCTCGCTGCCGATCGCCTCCAGCTCGTCGCGCTCCACCATCGCGGTGCCGCAGTCGAACACCGCGAGCACGTCGCCCGGGAAGCGCATCGTCCCGGTGAACACCCAGTCGGTTCCCGACGGCCCGTACCACGCCTCGCCCCACACGCGCTCGGGCTCGCCGCCGAGCAGCCGTGAGGACGAGACGTTGTAACAGCCGACGTCCATCAGCGCACCGCCCTCGACGTCCGTGCGCAGCCGGATGTTGTCCTCGTCGTAGAGGCCGTAGCTGAACGTCGAGCGGACGAGGCGCAGCTCGCCGATCGCGCCCTCGCGCACCAGCTGCGTCAGGCGCTTCGTCTGCGGGTTGTGCCGGTACATGAACGCCTCGCTGAGGATCCGGTCGTTGCGCTCGGCCGCGTCGAACGCCGCCTCGACCTCCTCGGGATGTCGCGACAGCGGCTTCTCGCACAGCACGTGCTTGCCCGCGTCGAGCGCGCGGATCGACCACTCGCAATGCAGCGTGTTGGGCAGCGAGATGTACACCGCCTCGATCTCGGGGTCGGCGAGCAGCGCCTCGTACGAACCGTGGGCGCGGGGGATGCCCCACTCGCGCGCGTAGGCGTCGGCGCGCTCCTGCGTGCGGCTCGCGACGGCGACGAGGTCGACCTTGTCCGACGCCTGCGCGCCCGGGATCACCTTCCGGTTGATGTCTGCGGTGGAGACGATGCCCCATTTGACTAGTGAACTGGCCATGTGCCTACTATCGCGGAAATGGCGGAGATCGGCATCGGCATGCTCGGCTACGCGTTCATGGGCAAGGCGCACTCGAACGCGTTCCGGAAGATCGCGTACATCACGTGGCCGCCGCCGCTCGAGCCGAAGCTCGTCGGGATCGCCGGTCGCGACGAGGAGGCGGTCGAGGAGGCGGCGCGGCGCTACGGGTACGAGTACGCGACCACCGACTGGCGCCGGCTGGTCGCCGACGAGAGCATCGGCCTGTTCGACAACGGCGGCCCGAACTCGCTGCATGCCGAGCCGACGATCGCGGCGGCGGAGGCCGGAAAACACGTCGTCTGCGAGAAGCCGCTCGGTCGCGACGGCGCCGAGAGCTTCGAGATCTGGCAGCGCGTCGCCGCGACCGGGGTGAAGCACCTATGCGCGTTCAACTACCGCTTCGTGCCCGCGATCCGGCTCGCGCGGGAGATGGTCGACGCCGGCGAGCTGGGGGAGGTCCGCCACTTCCGCGGCCGCTATCTCCAGGACTGGGGAGACGATCAGACGCTCGACACGTGGCGGTTCGACCCCGACGCGGCCGGGTCGGGTGCGCTCGGCGACCTGATGGCGCACGTCGTCGACCTCGCGCGCTTCCTGAACGGCGAGATCGAGACGGTCGCTGGCTTCGCACACACCTTCCTGCCCGGACGCCGTGTGGACGACGCGGTCGAGGCGGCGGTCGAGTTCGCGAACGGCTCGGTGGGCACGCTCGAGGCGACGCGGTTCGCGCACGGGCGCCGCAACGCGTTCCAGTGGGAGCTCAACGGCACGAAGGGGTCGCTCGCGTTCGACATGGAGCGGCTGAACGAGCTGCAGGTCTTTCGCGCCGACGGCGACAGGGCGCGCGGGTTCCGCACCGTTCTGGTCTCCGAGACGACGCACCCGTTCTGGGAGCACTGGTGGCCGCCCGGGCACATCGTCGGCTGGGGCGACACCTTCGTGCACGAGCTGCACCACATGCTGGCAGCGATTGCCGGCGACACCGAGGTGGCGCCCTACGGCGCGACGTTCGAGGACGGCTACCGCGCCGCGGAGGTCTGCGACGCGATCGTCCGCTCCGGCGAGACCGGACAGCGCGAGACGATCGAATACAGGGACGTCTGACACCTCACGGTGGCAGACGTCGTTTGCCGAGGCGCCGCCGAGCTCGAGCCCGTGTCGGCGCAGGACCTCCTGCGCGTCGGCGGCGCAGAGACTCGTGGTAGGTGACGACGTGCCTGCGCACGTAAGGGATCTCGAGCATCCGGCCTGCACCCGCGATCGGGTCGGCGAGCGCGAACACGACGACGGCGTCGGTGTCGGTGTCCTTCATCCACGGGTCGCCGTGCAGCTGTTGCAGGGCGGTGAGCTCGGCGTGCGCCAGTTGCGTGCCCGACGTGCATGAACGACGCGGCGCGCGAGCTGAAGCTCACGGGAAGTGTGGACGGGAGCCCGCTCACGTCGAGAGGGTGTCTGACACCTTACGGTGTCAGACACCGTTAAGGGGCGACCTCGTCGAGGACCAGCGTCGCCTTGCCGCCGCGGAACGCGAACGCGTCAGCGAAGCGGTCGAGCGGCACGCGCAGCGCCACGAGCTGCTCGAGCGCACCCGGAGACTCGCGGCGCGCACGGTCGAGCGCATCGACCGCGGCGTGCCAGTCGTCGCGGTGCGCGTTGACACTCCCGAAGAGGACGCGGTTCTCGAGCACGGTGTCGACCCCGATCACGCGCCCGTCGAGCTCCACCGTCTGCTCGCGCCCGTCGATCCCGAGCAGGCAGGCGACGCCGCTGCGGCCGAGGCGGCCGAGCGCTTCCGCCATCAGCTTCGCGTCGCCGGCAGCCTCGACGACGACGTCGAAGCGCCCGAGCTCGTCGAGCCCGGAATCCGCAAGACAGACGTACCGTGCGCCGAGCCCGTCCACGATCTCGTTCGAGGGCTCGAGGGAGGCGGTCCACACCTCGAGCCCGTGCTGGCGCAGCAGCAGCGTCGCGAGCACCCCGATCGGGCCTGCGCCCGTGACGAGCGCACGTCGCGGCCGCCAGGGCTGACGGCCCCCGATCGTGAGCGCGTGCCGGACGGCCCGCGCGCAGATGGACGTCGGCTCGGCCAGCACGCCGAGTCGGCGCAGTTCGCGCGGGATCGGCACCAGCTGCCCGGGGTCCTCGAGCAGCAGCTCCCGCGCGAAGCCGTCGAGGCGGACGATGCCGCGCTCGCTGTAGTCGCCGGTCAGGCACGAGTCCGGCGCGCCCTCGTCGCAGGCGACGCAACGCCCGCACGACCGCCGCACCACGGAGCTGACGAGATCGCCGCGCGCGAAGCCGCCGCCGTCGCGCTCGACGACGCCGAGCAGCTCGTGGCCGATGACGAGGCGGGGCTCCCCGTCGGGCGCCGTGCCGAAGTGGCCGTCGGCGATCTCCCGGTCGGTGCCGCAGACGCCGACCTCCAGCACCCGCACGAGCACGCCGTCCCCTTCCGGCTCCGGCACGTCCTCGACGCGCGCGGAGTTGGCGACGCCAGGCTCGACGACGAGCGCTCGCATCAGGCGGCCGTGAGCCCGCCGTCGATCACGAGCACGCTGCCCGTCACGAACGCGGCCCGGTCGGATGCCAGGTAGGCGACGGCTTCGGCGATCTCGTCCGGCGTGCCCAGCCGCCCCATCGGCTGCCGCGCCCGCAGCGCCTCGAGCGACTCGCCCGACTCCTCGCCCAGCCGGCGCACCCACGGCGAGTCGACGGTGCCCGGGCAGACGGCGTTGACGCGGACACCGTCGGCGACGTGGTCGACTGCGAGCGCGCGCGTGAGCGCGACGACGGCGCCCTTCGACGCGCTGTACGCGGCGCGGTTGCGCAGGCCCACGAGCGCGGCGACCGAGGCGACGTTCACGATCGCGCCGCCGCCGCGCGCGACCATGCCCGGGATCGCGTGCTTGCAGCAGAGGAACGTGCCGCGCGCGTTGACCGCGAAAACCTCCTCCCACGTCTCGAGCGCCGTCTCCGGCGCGCTCGTCGTCGAGCCGATGCCGGCGACGTTGACGAGCACGTCGACATCACGCACCACCTCCGCGACCTGTGGCTCGTCGCGCACGTCCAGGTGGACGACGCTGTCGCGCGGAACGAGATCCGTCGCGACGACGTCGTAGCCTTCCGCGAGCAGCCGTCGCGCCACGGCGGCGCCGATGCCCGAGCCTGCGCCGGTGACGAGCGCACGCTTCACGTGCTGAGCGCGCTCAGTGTCGCGCCTTCCGCGGCCGGGCCGACGAGGGCGCGATAGCGGCCGAGCACGCCGGCGAGCTCGCGCTGCGGCGGTCGTGTCCAGGCGGCGAGCCGTTCGGAGAGCTCGCGGTCGTCCACCTCGAGCCAGAGCCCGTCCGTGTCGGCGTCGATCGCGATGACGTCGCCGTCGCGCACGACGGCGAGAAGTCCGCCGCGGAACGCCTCGGGCGTGACGTAGCCGACCATCAACCCGCGCGTGGCGCCCGAGAAGCGGCCGTCGGTCACGAGTGCGACCGAGTCCGCGAGCCCGGCGCCGACGACCGACGCGGTCACGCTCAGCAGCTCCCGCATCCCCGGCCCGCCGGCCGGGCCCTCGTAGCGCACGACGAGCACGTCGCCCTCGCGCACGTCGCCGGCACGCACTGCCGCCGTGCACGCCTCCTCGGAGTCGAACACCCTCGCCGGGCCGCGGTGCGACCTACGGCCCGTCACCTTGACGAGCGCGCCGTCGGGAGCCAGGTTGCCGCGCAGGGCGTGCAGCGCGCTGCCGTGCTCGAGCGGCCGGTCGAAGCTGAACACCACCTCGCCGTCCGGCTCCCGCGCGCCGAGCATCGCGTCTGCGAGCGTCGCGCCGCTCACCGTCGGCGCCTCGCCGTCGAGGAAGCCGCCGCGCACGAGCTCGCGGATCACCGTGGCGGTCCCCCCGGCCCGCTGGAAGTCCTCCGCGGCGTACACGCCCGCGGGCAGCAGGCTCGCGAGCACCGGCGTGCCGCGCGCGACACCGGCGAGATCGTCGAGGGTCAGCTCCTCGCCCGCTTCCCGCGCAATCGCGAGCAGATGCAGGATGCCGTTCGTCGACCCGGCGGTGGCGGCGATGCCCGCCATCGCGTTCAGCAGCGCGCGCCGGTCGAGGAAGCGGCGTGCGCGCACGTCCTCCTGCGCCAGCCGGACGGCGAGCGCGCCGGCACGCGCGGCCGCGTCACCCTTCGCCTCGACGTCGTCTGCGGGGATGAACGCGTCACCGATCAGCGAGATGCCGAGGCAGTCGAGCGCGACCGCCATCGTGTTCGCGGTGAAGTGACCGGCGCAGGTGCCGCTGCCGGGGCACGCGACGCGTTCCAGCTCGTCGAGCTCCGCACGCGAGAGGAGGCCGCGCTCCTCGGCGCCGACGGCCTCCCAGACGTCCTGGATCGTGACGCGCCGGCCGTTCAGGCGTCCCGCGCGCATCGGGCCGCTGTACAGGACGACCGCCGGCTTGTCGACGCGGGCGAGCGCCATCAGCGCCGCCGGAACGGTCTTGTCGCAGCCCACGATGCACACGAGCGCGTCGAAGTCGTGCGCGTGCACCATCAGCTCGATCGAGTCGGCGATCACCTCGCGTGACACGAGCGAGGCGCGCATCCCCGGCGTGGCCTGCGACTGGTTGTCGGAGACGGCAATCGTGTTGAAGGCGAGCGGAACACCGCCCGCGCCCTCGACGCCCTCACCCGCGCGGCGCGCGAGCTCGAGCTGGTTGAGGTTGCACGGCATCGTCTGCGTCCAGGTCGACGCGATGCCGACGATCGGGCCGTCGAGGCGCTCCGGGTCGATCCCGAGGGCACGGAAGTGGGCACGGGCACCTGCGCGGGACGCTGCCGAGACGAGCTCCTCCCTGGCGCGCCGCCGCAGGTCGTCGTCCACGGAGGCGAGTGTACGCTCGGGCCCGTGAACGGCTGGGATCCGCGGCCCGACCTCGACGCGGCGGCGGCGCTCGGCGACGCCCTCCGCGCGCTCGGCTACGACGAAGACGCGATCGTCGACCGGCTCGGCGAGGACGGCCCGGCTGCCGACCGCGCCGACGCTCCGGTGCACGAGCGCCGGCTCGGCGGCGACGAGCTCGACGACGCGATGCGGCTGCTGCTGCTGCAGCTCCCGGTCATGCGGCGGCGCGTGTCGTTCGCGGAGCCGCTGCTCGCGCTCGAGACCGTCGTCGACATCGGCGGGACGCTCGTTCCGCGCGGCCGGATCGTGCCGACCGAGGGCCTGTACCTCGCGTTCGACGGCTTCTCCGAGGGTCTCGGCGATCCGCCCGGCTGGGTGGCGAGCTTCACCCCGACCTCGTACTGGCTCGCGTGCCTGACGCCCCGCCCACGGGTGCGTCGCGCGCTCGACGTCGGCACGGGGAACGGTGCGCACGCGCTGTTCGCCGCACGGCACGCGCGGCACGTGGTCGCCACGGACGTGAATCCGCGCGCGGTCGCGTTCACCGCGATCGGGGCGGCGCTGAACCGGCTGGAGAACGTGGAGACACGGCAGGGCAGCTTGTTCGAGCCGGTGGGCGACGAGACGTTCGACCTGATCACGTGCAACGCGCCGTACGTGGTCTCGCCCGAGCAGCGCTGGCAGTACCGCGACGCGGGTGCGAGGGGGGACGGCTTCTCCGAGCAGGTCGTGCGCGAGGCCGTCGCGCATCTCGCCGACGGCGGCTATGCGGCGCTCGTGATCAGCTGGCTCGGCGAGTCCGAAGACGATCCCGACGCGCACGTTCACGAGTGGCTGCGTGGCAGCGGCTGCGACGCATGGTTGCTCGGGCTGCGCGGCAGCGATCCCGTCGACCACGCTGCCGCGTGGACGGATCATCTCGCCGGGTCGCCGGCCGAGCTCGAGCAGGCGCTCGACCGCTGGATCGCCTACCTCGACGAGCTCGGCGCAGGCTGGGTCACCGAGGGCGTGGCCGTGCTGCGTCGGCACGGCGACGGCGCGACGCATCTTCGCGCGGACGCGGTCGACGAAGACGAGTTGGAGTACGCCGGCGGGCAGGCCCGTCGCGTGCTGGCCGGCCTCGAGCTGGTTGCGCGCGGTGATCTCGGCGGTCGCCGCTTCCGGCTCGCCCGGGACGCGCGGGTGGTCGAGGAGCTCGACCGCGACGGCGACCTCGTCGCGGCGACGCTCACCCTCGACGAGGGCACGCATCCGGAGCTGGAGCTCGAGCCGGAGGAGGTCGACCTGCTGCTCGACCCCGACGGGATCGACCTGGACGGCGTGGGGGAGGAGCTGCTGCGCGAGCTCCTCGAGCAAGGCTTCCTGGAGGTGCGAGACTCCCGTCCTTAGTTCACCAAGTGAATAGTTCACCAAGTGAACTAAGGACGCGGGTTAGGTCTTCTTCCCCGGGTTGAGGAGCCCCTTCGGGTCGAAGGCCTGCTTGACGCGCCGGTGCAGGTCGTAGCCGGCCGGGCCGAGCTGGCGCTCGAGCTGGCCGCGCTTCAACCAGCCGATGCCGTGCTCGCCGGTGACCGAGCCGCCGAGCTGGAGTGCGAGGTCGAAGAGGTCGTGGCACGCGTCGTCGGCGCGTCGCTGCTCGTCCGCCTCGTCGGCCGCGAACAGGAATGTCGAGTGGATGTTGCCGTCGCCCGCGTGGCCGAACGAGAGCGCGGGGACGCCGTGGCGCTCGCCGATCGCGAGCGTCTCGCGCGCGACGTCGCGGAGGCGGTCGAGCGGCACCGCGACGTCCTCGCTGAACGCCCCGCCGCGCTGCGCGAGGATCGCAAACGCCACACCGGCGCGCCAGCGCCACAGCTCCGTCACGTCGCCTCGTTCCGTCGGCGCGTGCACGGCGACCGCGCCGTCGGCGAGCGCCTCGCGCAGCTCGGCCGCGACGCGGCGCGCCTCGTCGGTCGCGCCGTCGGCCTCCGTCACGACCATGAACGCGCCGCCGTCGGGGATGCCGAACGGGTACGCGTCGCCGGAGAAGCGGAGCGTCACCGCGTCCAGGTATTCGACGGCTGCGGGAACGACGCCGGAGGCGAGCACACGCTCGATCGCGGTGATGCCGGCATCGAGGTCGGGGTAGAGCCCGACCACCGGCAGCTCGAGCTCCGGCGCCGGGAGCAGCCGCAGCCAGGCCGCGGTGATCAGTCCGAGCGTGCCCTCGGAGCCGACGAGCAGGCTCTTCAGGTCGTAGGCGGCGACGTCCTTGCGCAGCGGCCCGCCGACGACCACCACCTCGCCCGGCGGCACGACCGCTTCGATCCCGGTCACCCAGTGGCCGGTGACGCCGTACTTGAACGCGTGCGGGCCGCCGGCGTTGCAGGCGATGTTGCCGCCGATCTGCGAGAGCTCGGCCGCGCCGGGATCGGGCGGAAACCGCAGGCCGTTCTCGCGCGCGAGCCGCTGGACGTCCGCCGTCGTCACACCCGCCTCGACGTGCATGCGCCAGAGCAGCGGATCGAACTGCCGAACGCGGTTGAGCCGCTCGAACCCGATCACGATCCCACCCTCGACGGGGATCGCGCCGCCCGCGAGCCCGGTTCCGCCGCCGCGCGCGGTCAGCGGCACGTCGTGCTCGTAGCACCAGCGCATCACCGCCGCGACCTCCTCGGTCGAGGACGGCAGCACGATCGCGTCCGCCTGCCCCTGTACGCCGCGGCCCATCAGGTCCGCGAGGAACCGTCCCTCCGGCTCGACGATCGCCTCGCGCGGCAGCACCGAGGTCAGGTCCACGGCCCGGACTCTACGGGTACGCCGGAACCGCTACTCGAGCTCGATCTCGTCGGCGTCGTCGCGCGTCACGCGCCAGGCGCGCAGCTCGTCGTGCTTCAGGCCGTAGATCAGGAACACGCGGCCGGCCCACAGCCCCGACCGCTCGCGGTCGGTCCGCGAGGGCCGCGGCTCCGTCTCGGGATGCGAGTGGAAGACGGCGAGCTCCACGTCGTCGTCCTCGAGGAACCACACCTCGGGGTCGATCTCGAGCTCGTAGCGGTACGGCGACGCGAGCGCGTTATGTCCCCGGACATAACGCTCGGCGACGCCGTCGCGGAAGACGAGCACTCCGCAGCACTCGTTCGGCGCCTCCTCGGCCGCGTGCGCGCGCAGCTCGGCGCGAATCGCTTCCGGGACTACCACCAGAGCCTGCTCTCGTCGATCTCGTCGCCGCGCCAGAAGGCGGCCGAGAGGTACTTCCAGCCGCCGTCTGCGAGCATGCAGGCGACGACCGCGCCCTCGGGGAGCTCCGCGGCGACGCGGCGCGCGACGTGCACGACCGCGCCCGCCGAGACGCCCGCGAAGATCCCCTCGCGCCCGAGCAGCGCAAGGGCGGCCGCAGCCGCCTCCTCGTTCGAGACGAGCAGCTTGCGGTCGAGCTGAGCAACGTCGAGCACCGGCGGCACGTATCCCTCGTCGAGCGAGCGCAGTCCCATCACCGGGTCGCCCGGCAGCGGCTCCGCCGCCACGACCTGCACGCCGGGAAACGCCTCCCGCAGCCGCCGGCCGGCGCCCATCAGCGTGCCGCCGGTGCCCAACCCTGCGACGAACGCGTCGAGGCGCTCGAGGTCGCGGGCGATCTCGGCGCCGGTGCCCTCGTAGTGCGCGCGCGGGTTCGCCTCGTTCTCGTACTGGAAGAGCATCACGTAGCGCGGGTCCTGCGCCGCGAGCTCTTGCGCGAGCCGCACCGCGCCGTTCGAGCCCTGCTCCGCCGGCGAGTCGACGACCGTCGCACCGTAGAGCTCGAGCAGCGTCCGCCGTTCCTGCGTCGCGTTCGCCGGCATCACGCAGGTGAGCCGGTACCCCTCGAGCTTGGCGACGAGCGCCAGCGAGATGCCGGTGTTGCCGCTCGTCGGCTCGAGCAGCTCCTGTCCCGGCTGGAGGTTCGCGGCGCGCACCATCGCGAGCGCGACGCGGTCCTTCACCGAACCGGTCGGGTTCTGCCCCTCGAGCTTCGCGTAGATCGTGCGCCCCGGCGGCGAGAGCGCGCGGAGCTCGACCAGCGGCGTGTTGCCGATCAGGTCGAGGAGCGAGCCTACGACCACATCTCCCTCGCGTTCCTGGGTCGTTCCTGAGGATGCGAGGCCGGAGGGGACAGTGCGATCAACACGGCCCCGGAAGGCATCGCATCCTCAGAGGCGGCAGGCGCCCGCGGAGGGCGGCTCCGCCGCCCGGGAGCGGACGCCGTCCAGGGGCGCGAGGGAACCACCGGCCATCGCCGGTAGGAGAATCACTGTGGAGCCGTCGCGCACGGGCGTCTCGAGCCCGTCGCGCGTCCGGACGTCCTCGCCGTCGACGTACACGTTCACGAACGGCTGGATCTCGCCCTGCGCGTAGACGCGCGCGCCGAGCGCCGGCAGCCGCGCGTTCAGGTCCTCGAGCAGCTCGCGGAGCGTCCCGCCCGCGGCCTCGACCTCGCGCGCGCCGCCCGCCTCCTGGCGGAGCACCGGTGGCACACGGACGACGGTCATCGCGCCGCGCAGAACTGGACATAGTCGACGTACTCGGTGATCGTCGGTTGGTCGCCGCACACGGGGCAGTCCGGACGCCGCTCGATGCGCACCTCGTCGAACTCCGTCGCGAGCGCGTCGAACAGGAGCAGCCGGCCGACCAGCGGCTCGCCGATCCCGAGCGCGAGCTTGAGCGCCTCGTTCGTCTGCAGCGTGCCGACGATGCCCGGCAGCACGCCGAGCACGCCGCCCTCCGCGCACGACGGCGCCAGCTCCGGCGGCGGCGGCTCCGGGAAGAGGCAGCGGTAGCACGGGCCCTCGCGCGGCTTGAACACCGTCACCTGGCCCTCGAAGCGGTAGATCGAGCCGTGCACGACCGGGATGTCGTGCCAGACCGACGCGTCGTTGACGAGGTAGCGCGTCGGGAAGTTGTCCGCGCCGTCGACGATCACGTCCCAGCCCTCGTCGAGGATCCGGTCGACGTTGTCGGACGTCAGCCGCTCGCGGTACGTGCACACCTCGACGTCGGGATTGAGCGCAGCGATCGCCTTCTTCGCCGAGTCGACCTTCGGCGCGCCGAGCCCCTCCAGCGAGTGCACCACCTGGCGCTGCAGGTTCGTCTCGTCGACGATGTCCGCGTCGACGATCCCGAGCCTGCCGACGCCGGCCGCGGCGAGGTAGAGCGACGCGGGCGAACCGAGCCCGCCGGCGCCGATCAGCAGGATCCGCGAGTCGAGCAGCTTCAGCTGCCCCTCCTCGCCGATCTCGGGGATCAGCAGATGCCGCGAGTAGCGCGTCCGCTTGTCCGGCGACAGGACCTGCGGCATGGTGACGTCGAAGCCGTTCCGCTTCCAGTCGGTGAACCCGCCTGTGAGCGAGTAGACGTCGTCGTAGCCGAGCTGCTGCAGCGTCTGCGCGGCGAACGCGGAGCGGTTGCCGCTCGCGCAGTAGAGGACGACCGGGGCGGACTTGTCAGGCACCGTCGTCTCGATTCGCGACTCGAGGTTCCCGCGCGGCACGTGCACGGCGCCCGGGATGTGCCCCTCCTGCCACTCGTCCGCCTCGCGGACGTCGACCCAGGCCGCGTCCCCCAGTTCGCGGGCGCCGCGCGCGTCGACCTCGCGGATCCCTGCCTTCGTCTGCTCGAGCAGCTCGCGGTACGTCGCCATAGCTTCCTAAACGGTAGCGGCACGCAATCGCATTCCCGCTAGCTTGGCGGGGTGTCACCCGCTCTCCGCGTCCGCGTCCTCGTGGGCGCCGCCGCCGTCGCCGCCGCCGGGATCGTCGCGGGCGTCGTCCTCGCCACCCGGCAGGACCCGGCTCAGCCCAAGGCTCAGTGCGCGCAGGCGCCGAAGGTGCTGATCGTCCCGGGCGTCGGCAACCCGCAGGCGGCTGCGGCCGTGCGTCGTGCCTTCGCCGACTGGCCGCACCGCACGCTCGTCGACCTCGAGGTGCTCGCGAACCGGTACCCGCACGACCCGGTCGTCCAGTTCAACTTCGGCTCGGTCCTGTTCTGCGAGGGCTTCACCGACGACGCGGTGCAGGCATACCGCGCGGCGAAGCAGAGCGGCCGCGACACGCAGTACCGGATCACGGCCGACAACCTGCTCCACCCGCAGTTCTTCGACCAGGGCTATCCGATCTTCGAGCCGACCAGCCGCGACCCGCTGCTGATCCGCGGCAACCTCCAGCAGCGCGAGGGCCATCAGGAGTCGGCGGAGCGCCTCTACCAGCGGGCGGCGCGGCTGCATCCGAACGACCCGGAGGCGCTGACGGCGGCGGCCGTCGGCCGCTTCGACGAGGACAACCTCTCGGCGTCGTTCTCGCGACTCGGGCCGCTGGCGCGCCGCTTCCCGCACAGCCAGACGGTGCGCTACCACCTCGGCCTGCTCCTGCTCTGGATCGGCGACGCGAAGCAGGGCGTCAAGGAGTTCCAGGAGGCGCGACGGCTCGGGCCGAACACCGTGCTGGGGCGCGAGGCGACACGGTTGCTCGACCGCATCGAAAGGCTTGGGTCCGCCGGCGCGGGAAGATGAGCCGGGCGGCCCATAGCGTCCGTCCGGCATCGGTGCGACAGTTCCGCATCCGTTAAGAGCCGGTTAGCGAGGGGAAGCCGCATGAGCCCGATGGACGCCGCAGCCACGTCCGCGTACGACGACGAGCCGGAGACCGACGAGCGAGAGGACGAGGGCGTCCAGGAGGGAGCGCAGACCGACGTGTACGCCGCGCTCGACGCGGTCCCGGCCGAGGAGCCGGAGGAGCCGGTCGACCTGGAGTTCTCGACCGACTCGCTGCAGCTCTTCCTGAAGGACATCGGCAAGGTCGACCTGCTGACCGCCGCGCAGGAGGTCGAGCTCGCGAAGCGGATCGAGCGCGGCGACCACCGCGCGAAGCAGGAGATGGTGGAGGCGAACCTGCGCCTGGTCGTCTCGATCGCCAAGCGCTACCGCAACCAGGGGCTGCCGTTCCTCGACCTGATCCAGGAGGGGACGATCGGCCTCGTCCGCGCCGCCGAGAAGTTCGACTGGCGGAAGGGCTACAAGTTCTCGACCTACGCGACGTGGTGGATCCGCCAGGCCGTCGCGCGGGCGCTCGCCGACAAGGCGCGCACGATCCGCATGCCGGTGCACGTGGTCGAGAAGCTGAACAAGATCACGCGCGCCGAGCGGAAGCTCCGCGCCGAGCGCGGCCGCGAGCCGACCAACGACGAGATCGCGACCGAGCTCGAGCTGACCGTGGACGAGGTCGAGTCGATCCGCCGCACGTCGCAGACGCCGGTGTCGCTCGAGAAGCCGGTGGGCGACGAGGAGGAGTCGGAGTTCGGCCACTTCATCGAGGACGAGAACGTGCCGCTGCCGGACGAGGCCGCCGACACCGCGTTCCGGACGGCCGCGCTCGCCCGCTGCCTCGGCGCGCTCGGCTACCGCGAGCGCCGCGTGCTGGAGCTGCGCTACGGGCTGAACGGCGAGCAGCCGCACACGCTCGACGAGGTGGGGCGGAGCTTCAACGTCACGCGGGAGCGGATCCGGCAGATCGAGAACCAGGGCCTGAAGAAGCTGCGCGCCCTCGCCGAGTCGCAGAAGCTCCGAGACGTGGCGTAACCCCGAAACTGTTTCGTGGACATGTCCACGAAACAGTTTCCGTCAGTAGGCTCCAGCGCTGTCGACGCGGCAGTGGCGGTCGCCCGCGCGCACGGGGTGCGAGTCGACGAGCCCGTCGTGGTCCGCCAGGCGTGGCACGTCCTCGTCCACCTTCGTCCGGCGCCGATCGTCGCCCGGGTCACGAGCGGTGCGGCCGGAGTCGACCCGAACGACGTCGTGCGCGAGCTCGCGGTTGCCGGCCACGCAGCGCGGGCGGGTGCGCCGGTCGTTCCGCCCTCCGACCTGATCGATCCCGGGCCGCACGAGCACGCCGGTCACACGCTCGCCTTCTGGCGTTACGTCGAGAAGTGCGGCGAGCCCGACGCCGCGACTGCCGGTGCCGGACTCTTCGCGATCCACGAGGCGCTCGCCACCTTCGACGGCCCGCTGCCGGCGCTGCACGACGTAGGTCTGCTGCTCGCCGAGCTGCCGCCGTCCGACGACCGGGAGCTGCTGTGCGAGCTGGCCGCCCGGCCGCTGCCCGCGGGGCAGGCGCTGCATGGCGACGCCCACCTGTTCAACTGCATGAGCACGACGTCGGGGCAGCTCTGGCACGACTTCGAGACGGCGTGCCGCGGGCCGCGCGAGTACGACCTCGCCGCGCTCGTACAGCGGCAGCGCATCCACGGCGACGACGCCCGCTCGGCGGCAGCACTCGCGGCGTACGGCGAGTACGACGCCGACCTCCTTGAAGCCGCGCTGCCCGTCTACGCCGCCTGGATCACCGCCGCCTGGCTCGTCGCGCTACCTCGGCGCCCGGAGCTCGCCGTCCCTGCCGACCGGCAGCTCGCGTTCCTGCGCCGGTACCGCGATAACTAAGCCGCGGAAACTGTCTCGTCGCTCCGCGACGAAACGGTTTCTTTACGCTGGCGCCCGTGGACTGGTTCGACGAGCTCGCCGAGCTGCTGCGAATCCCCTCGATCAGCGCCGACCCCGCGCACGCGGGCGACGTGCGCCGGGCGGCGGAGTGGGTGTGCGGCCGCGTCCGCGACGGCGGCGGCTCGTGCGACGTCGTCGACTGGCACGGACAGCCGCTCGCGATCGGGGAGGTACCGGCCTCGACCGGCGGCGACGCGCCGACGGTTCTCTGCTACGGCCACTTCGACGTCCAGCCGCCCGATCCGCTCGACCTCTGGGAGAGCGACCCCTTCGAGCCCGAGATTCGCGGCGACTACCTGTACGGCCGTGGCACGGTCGACGACAAGGGCCAGCTGTACATGCTGCTCGCCGCCGCGCGCTCGCTTGCGCAGGCCGGCGAGCTGCCGGTGAACGTCCGCTTCTGCTGCGACGGCGAGGAGGAGACCGGCGGCCACTCGATCGTCGAGTTCCTCGAAGCCGACGAGCGTGGCGCCGACGCGGCGGTGATCTTCGACAGCGGCATGATCCGCCGCGGGCTCCCTGCGTTCGACGTCGCGACACGCGGACTCTGCTACTTCCACGTCGTCCTGCGCACCGGCGAGCGCGACCTGCATTCGGGGATGTACGGCGGTGCGGCGCTGAACGCGGCGCACGCGCTCGTGCGCACGCTCGACGCGCTGATCGCGCACGACGGCACGCTCGTCGAGCCGCTGCGGAAGGGAATCGCCGCGCCGACCGAGGAGGAGCTCGCCGGCTGGCGCGAGCTGCCGCCCGGTGCCGACGAGCTCGCGTCGCAGGGTGCCCGCCCGAAGGATCCGCGCGCCGCCGAGGACTTCTACCTGCGCACGTTTGCGGAGCCGGCCGTCGACGTGAACGGAATCGCCACCGGATCGCCCGTCCTGCAGAAGACCGTGTTGCCGGTCGAGGCGATCGCGAACGTCTCGATCCGGTTGGCGCCCGGCCAGAGCCCGACCGAGATCGCGCCCGAGGTGGAGCGGCTGCTGCGCGAGGCGGCGCCTGACGGCGCGCAGCTCGACGTGGAGCTCCTCTCCTCGGCCGAGCCGGGGCTGGTTCCACCGGACTCGCGCGCGGTGCAGCTCGGGCTCGAGGCGTTCGAGCGGGCCCTCGGTGTCCGGCCGGCGCTGATCCGCTCCGGCGGGACGTTGCCGATCGTGCCGGCGCTCGCCGGCCGTGGGATCCCCACGATCATCACCGGCTTCGGATTGCCCGACTCGCAGATCCACTCGCCGAACGAGCGGCTCGTCGCGGAGTACGTCCCGCTCGGGATAGCAGCTGCGCGCGAGCTCTTTCTCGCCTTCGCAGACCTGGGCCCGCGTTCCTGACGGGTCGATGAGGCAACGCGGCCGGAGGGGACAGTATGGGAATACGGCCCCGGAAGGCCGCGTGGCCTCAGCGGCGCGAGCCGTCGGCGGAGGCCGGCTTCGCCGGCCGGGAGCTGACGGCGGTCAGGGGCGCGGGTGATCGACCTCCATTCGCACGTTCTGCCGGGCCTCGACGACGGCGCGGAGGACGTGGAGGAGGCGCTTGCCATCTGCCGGGCTGCGGCCGCCGACGGGACGACCGTGCTCGCGGGCACGCCGCACGTGCGCGACGACTACCCGACGACTCCGGAGCGGATGGAGGCGGCCTTGGCGGAGCTGCGCGCGGCCGCCGGCGACGAGCTCCGGCTCGTGTCGGGTGGGGAGATCGCGCTGGGCGAGGTTCGGCGCCGGTCGCCGGACGAGCTGCGCGGCTTCGCGCTCGCCGGGAACCCGCGCTATCTGCTCGTCGAGACGCCGTACGCGGGCTGGCCGCTCGACCTCGGTGCATTGCTCGCCGACCTGCGCGCGGCCGGTATCACCGCTGTCCTCGCGCATCCCGAGCGGAACCTCGACGTCGCGCAACGGCCGGAGCTGCTCGCGCCGCTCGTCGCCGGCGGCACGCTCGTGCAGCTGACGGCCGCCTCCGTCGACGGCCGCCTCGGCTCGCGCGTGCAACGGTGCGCGAAGAGCTTGCTCGAGCGCGGCCTCGCGCACCTGGTCGCGAGCGACGCGCACGGACCCGAGGTGCGCGCTATCGGCTTGCGTTCCGCCGCCGACGCGATCGGGGACGAGGCGCTCGCGCGCTGGCTGACGGTCGACGTGCCCGCCGCGATCGTCGACGACTCGCCGCTGCCGCCGAGACCCGAACGGTCGAAGCGAAAGCGCTTCGGTCTTCTGTGACGGTGTCTGATACCTAACGGTGTCAGACACCGTTAAGGCGCTAATCCCAGGGCGGCGGGTTGTGCACCCAGCGGCCGCCGACCATCGTCGCGACCACCTGGGCGTCGAGGTCGTCCCACGGATCGCGGTCGAGCACGACGAGGTCGGCGTGGCGGCCCGGGACGAGCGTCCCGCGCCGCCGCTCGTCGCCGGCGAGCCAGCACGGCGCGACGCACGTCGCCCGGAACGCGTCCTCGATCGTCACCGTCTGCTCCGGGTGCCACGGTTCGCGCTCGTCGATCGTGCGCCGCACGCCGGCGCGGACGCCCGCGAGCGGGTCGAGCTCCTCGATCGGCGCGTCGCTGCCGTTCGCGAGCACGGCGCCGGAATCGAGCAGCGACCGGTAGGCGTAGGCGCCCTCTGTCTTGCCGGCCCAGAAGCGGTCGGCGAGGTCGCGGTCGGACGGCGCGTGCGAGAACTGCACCGAGCAGGCGACGCCGAGCGCGGCGAAGCGGGGGAGGTCCTCCGGTGCGAGCAGCTGCGCGTGCTCGATGCGCTGCCGCAGACCGCGCGGCGCCCACAGCTCGCGCGTCTGCTCGAACGCGTCGAGCGCCGCGCGATTTGCGCGGTCGCCGATCGCGTGCACCGCGACGGGCCAGCCGGCCGCCGACGCGCGCCGGACGATGTCGGCGAGCTCCTCGCCGTTCGTGATGCAGACGCCGCTGCCGTCGAGCATCCACGCCGTCTGCGACCCGAGCGTGCCGTCGATGAACACCTTCAGGTAGCCGAGCCGCAGCATCGAGCTGCCGAGCCCGGAGCGGATGCCCGCCCCTGCGACGGCGTCGAGCTGCTCGGCCGGGATCGACTGCCACACGCGCAGCGACAGCGAGCCGCGCTCCTCGAGCTGCTGCCAGAGGCGCAGGGCGCCCAGCCAGCCGTCCTTGTCGTGCACCGCGGTCACGCCGCGCGCGTTCGCGAGCGCGACTCCCGCCCGCATCGCCTCCAGGTACTCCTCGTCCGGGACGATCATGTAGCGCTCCTTGAACCGCCACGCCGCCTCCTCGCGCAGCACGCCGGTCGGCTCACCGTCCCCGCCGCGCTCGACGACGCCGCCCTCCACCTCGAGGTCGCCGCCCGCGAGCGCGAGCGCGGCCGAGTTGAGCCACAGCGAGTGGTAGTCCTTCGCGATCAGGGCCGTCGGCCGGTCGCCCGTGAGAGGGTCGAGGTCGAGCCGCGTCGGCTCGCGCGCCTCGCTCCAGTCCGCGCTGCGCCAGCCGTAGCCTCGGAGCCAACGTCCTTCCTGTCCGGTCGCGCCCCGCACACGGTCGAGCGCCTCGGCGAGCGATGCGCACCCCTCGAGCTTCACCTCGGTCTGCGCGAGCGCCCACGTCGGGAAGTGGACGTGTGCGTCGTTGAGCCCCGGCAGCACCGTTCGCCCGCCGAGGTCGACCACCTCCGGCGAGGCGAGCGCCGTCTCGTGCACGCCGACGCCGCCCGCGACCCGCTCGCCGGCGACCGCAAGCGCGCGCTGCGTCGGCACCTGCGGGTCGAGCGTGCGGATGAGGCCGTTCTCGAGGATCACGCCGCCCCGGAATCTACGTGGCCGGGCGGCCCCGGGCGGATTAGGCTCCTGCCGTGGCGATCTGCGGGAACTGCGGAGCCCAGAACCCCGAGGGGAAGCGCTTCTGCGGCGACTGCGGCACGGCGCTGGACGCAGTCTGCACCGCGTGCGGCGGCTCCAACCCGCCCGGCCAACGGTTCTGCGGCGACTGCGGCGCGCCGCTCCAGGTGCAGGCTGCCGCCGCTGCTCCGACCGCGGCAGCGCCGGTCGCGGAACGGCGCCTCGTCACGGTGCTCTTCGCCGACCTCGTCGGCTTCACGGCCGCGTCCGAGGGGCGCGACGCGGAGGAGACGCGCGAGCTCTTGTCGCGCTACTTCGAGCTGGCGCGCACCCTGATCGGCCGCTACGGCGGCACGGTCGAGAAGTTCATCGGCGACGCGGTGATGGCGGTGTGGGGGACGCCTGTCGCGACGGAGAGCGACGCGGAGCGCGCGGTTCGCGCAGCGCTGGATCTCGTCGCGTCGGTGCCCGAGCTCGACCCGGGCCTGCGGGCGCGCGCGGGCGTGCTCACGGGCGAGGCGGCGGTGACGCTCGGCGCCGAGGGGGAGGGGATGGTCGCGGGCGACCTCGTCAACACCGCCTCGCGCGTCCAGGCTGCGGCCGAGCCCGGCACGGTGCTCGTCGGCGAGTCGACCCGTCGCGCGACCGAGCAGGCGATCGTCTACGAGAGCGCAGGCGCGCGCGAGCTGAAGGGCAAGTCGGAGCCGGTCGCCCTGTGGCGCGCCCTGCGCGTGGTCTCGGGTGTCGGCGGCGCGCTCAAGTCGGCCGGGCTCGAGCCGCCCTTCGTCGGACGAGAGCGCGAGCTGAAGCTGATCAAGGACCTCTTCCACGGCTGCGCGCAGGAACGGCGGGCGCATCTCGTGTCCGTCACCGGCATCGCCGGCATCGGCAAGTCGCGCCTGTCGTGGGAGTTCTACAAGTACTTCGACGGCATCGCCGACTTCGTCTACTGGCACCGCGGCCGCTGCCTCGCCTACGGAGAGGGCGTCGCCTACTGGGCGCTCGCCGACATGGTCCGGATGCGCTGCGGGATCGTCGAGGAAGACGAGCCTGCGTCGGCGCGCGAGAAGCTCTCGGCGACGCTCGACGAGCACCTCCTCGATCGCGAGGAGCGGAACTTCGTCGAGCCGCGGCTCGCGCAGCTGCTCGGCCTCGAGGAGGGCGGCTCCGGCGACCGGCCCGACCTCTTCGCCGCCTGGCGGCTCTTCTTCGAGCGGCTCGCCGACACGTACCCCGTCGTGCTCGCCTTCGAGGACCTGCAGTGGGCGGACTCGAGCCTGCTCGACTTCGTCGAGTACCTGCTCGAGTGGTCGCGGGACAGCCCGCTGTACGTGATCACGCTCGCCCGGCCGGAGCTGCACGAGCGGCGTCCGGTGTGGGGGGCCGGGCAGCGCAACTTCACCTCGCTGTACCTCGAGCCGCTCTCCCGCGAGGCGATGGAGGAGCTGCTCGAAGGCCTCGTCCCGGGTCTGCCCGAGGCGGTGCGGGACCGGATCCTCGCACGGGCGCAGGGAGTGCCGCTGTACGCGGTGGAGACGGTGCGGATGCTGCTCGACCGCGGCCTGCTGCGCGAGGAGGGGACCGTCTACCGGCTCGCCGGCGAGATCGAGACGCTCGACGTCCCCGAGACGCTGCACGCGCTCATCGCCGCCCGCCTCGACGGCCTCTCCGCCGAGGAGCGGCGGCTGCTGCAGGACGGCGCGGTGCTCGGCAAGACGTTCACGCCGCAGGCGCTCGCCGCGCTCTCCGGTACCGCTGCAGGCGAGCTGGAGCCGCTGCTTGCGGGGCTGGTGCGCAAGGAGGTGCTCGGCATCCAGTCCGATCCCCGCTCGCCCGAGCGCGGCCAGTACGGCTTCCTGCAGGACCTCGTCCGCCACGTCGCCTACGAGACGCTGGCGAAGCGCGACCGCAAGGCTCGCCACCTCGCGGCCGCCGCGCATCTCGAAGCTGCGTTCGCCGATCCCGACGAGGTGGCCGAGGTGCTCGCTTCGCACTACCTCGCGGCGGTCGAGGCGGCGCCCGACGCCGCCGACGCCGTGGAGATACGCGCGAAGGCGGGCGCGATGCTCGCGCGGGCGGGCGAGCGCGCCGCCTCGCTCGGCGCGCCCGAGGAAGGGCAGCGCGCCTACGACCGGGCGGCGGAGCTCGCCGACGACGAAGCTGCGCAGGCCGCGCTGCTCGAGCAGGCGGGGCGGCTGGCGATCCGCGCGAACCGGCCGGGTGACGGCCGGGAGCGGCTCGAACGGGCGATCGCCTTCTTCGACGAGGTGGGTAACAGACGTGGTGCGGCGCGCGCGAGCGCGGCCCTCGTCGACGCCGACGTCATGGAGGGCCGGATGGGTGACGCGCCGGGCCGGCTCGAGCCCGCGATCGAGCAGCTCGAGCGGGACCACCCGAGCGCGGAGCTGGCGGCGGCGCTTGCCGAGCTCGGCCGGAGCCGGGTGCTCACAGGCAGCGCGGATGCGGCGTTTGCACCGCTCGAGCGCGCCCTCACGTTGGCCGAGCGGCTCCGGTTGCCGGAGGTGTTCGTGGAAGCGCTGACCACGAAGGGGCTCGTCCTCTACAACGAGGGACGTCTCGCGGAGGCGCGGATCCTGCTCGAGGCCGCGATGCAGCGAGCGAGGGAGGAGGATCTCTCGGCGAGCGAGCTGCGTGCCGCCAACAACCTCGGCGTGTTGCTCGAGGCTTCGGACCTCCATCAACAGGCGCACGAGCTCACCAACCGCCTGCTGCCACTTGCGCGGCGCCGCGGCGACCGGCGCTGGGAGTTCTACCTCCGCGCGGGCAATCTGACGACCCTGTGGCTGCTCGGCCGCTGGGACGAGGCAGTGCTCGCGGCGGAGGAGCAGTCGGCCGTCACCGCCCTCGACAGCGAGGGCCTGCTGAAGTTCGTCGCCTTCGTGCACTGCGAACGCGGCCACCTCGAGCGCGCCGATGCGTGGCTGCCGAGCGACGAGCCGAACGTAAGCTCGCAATCCCGTGTCGGACGTGCGGCAATCGAGGCGCGTGTTCTGCGTGGCCACGGCCGGTTCGGCGAGGCCTTCGCGTCCGCCGAGCGCGCGCTGAATCTCGTGGGCGAGCTTTCGCTCGCCGACTTCTTCGTGAAGGTCGCGCTGGTCGAGGGCGTGGAGGCGGCGCTGGCGCTCCACGACCTCGACGCCGCCGAGCGGCTGCTGGCGATCCCCGAGTCGCTCGATCCCGGCCAGCTCACGCCGTTCTTGCAGGCGAACGCCGCGCGCCTGCGCGCGCGGCTGGACGCCGCCCGCGGCGACCACGAGCGGGTGGACGACCGGTTCCGGCTGGCCGAGCGCGTCTGCGACGAGTTCTCGCTCGTCTTCCACGAGGCGGTTGCGCGGCTCGAGCACGCGGAGTGGCTGGTCGAGCGGGGCCGGAGCAACGAGGCCGAACCGCTCGTTGCGGAGGCAGCGCGGACGTTCGAGGAGCTGCGAGCGGCGCCGTGGCTCGAGCGGTCGCAGCACCTGCTCGCCGGGCTCCGCGAGCCGCAGGCCGCGGCCTCCTGAGCCGGTTCGCGGCGCTTGCGGCGGTCTCGGCGGCCGCGCTTGCCGGTGCGCCTCATGCGCAGGCCGCGGGCTGCCCCGTCCGCAAGTCGGATCCCGCCGCGGTCCGCCGCACGTTGACCGTCCTGCGCTCCGGCCGCGACGTCTGGGGCGACCGCTTGCTCGCGGCGCGCGGGGGCCCGACCTACGCGGCGGCTCGCCGGTTCCTGCCGCCGCTCCTCTATGCGCGCGGGCCCCGCGGCAGGCCGCTCACCGCGTCCGGCGTCTACTACCTGCCGTTCGGGCAGCCGGCCGGCCCGCAGGGGACGAGCGCGATCGCGCTGCACGTCGCCGACGGGAGCCAGATCGTGTGGCGGCGCGCCGGCGGGCGCACGTTGACGGTCTTCGTCGGCGCGCGCGGCGGCGAACGCTACGGCTCCTGCCTCGCCCGCCTGCGGCCTGCGACGCTCGCCGGCGGCTGGCTGCCGATCCTCGAGACGGGCTACGTCGACGCAGCCGGCGCCCGCTACCGGCAGGAGTCGTTCGCAACGCGAGTCGGCGGCACGCTGACGAGCTTCGTGCGGGTGAGCGTCGCCGGGCGGAGGACGGTGCGCGTCCGCCTCGTCTCCCGCTCTGGCTCGCTCTCGTATCGCGTGCCGGGCGGCGGCACACGCACCGTCTACGCAGCGTGGTCCGGTGGGCGTCCGCGCCCCGTGGGCGCGACGACATATGACGCGGCCCGCGCGTCGGTCGTCGCCTACTGGCGCGGCCGCGTCTCGGAGGGGGCGTCGATCTCGGTTCCGGAGCCGCGCGTCGAGCACGCGTTGCGCGGGCTGCTCGTGCAGGAGCTCGTGCTCACCTGGCGCTACAGCATCGGCAATCCGTACGAGGAGTTCTCGTTTCCCGAAAGCGTCGACGTCGCGCAGGTGATGGCGGAGCTGGGCTTCGGCGACGTCGCCCGCTCGATCCTGCGTACGTCACTCACGCGGGCACCCACGCCGTACCCGAACTGGAAGAAGGGGGAGCGGCTGCTCGCCACGGCCGAGGAGTTTCGCCTCGACCGCGACCCTTCGTTCGTGCGCGCGGTGACGCCGACGCTCCGTGGCTTCGTCGCCGTTCTCGGGAGGCAGATCCGCGCGAACGGCGGGCTGCTCGACCGCGAGCGGTACTCCTCCGACATCCCGAATGCGGTCCTCGGCACGCACTCGCAGGCCGTCGTCTGGGCGGGGCTGCGCGGAATGGCGGACGTGTGGGCGCAGACCGGGCAGCCGGCGCTCGGAAGGACCTGTCGCACCCTGGCTGCGAGGCTCGGAGGAGCGCTTCGCCGCGCCCTCGCGCGCTCGCAGGTGCGGCTCGCGGACGGCTCGCTGTTCCTCCCGGCGATGCTGCTCGACGGCGAGCGCCCCTACCGCTCGCTCACCGATGCACGCCTTGGCAGCTACTGGAACCTCGTCATGCCGTACGCGCTCGCTTCCGGTCTCTTCGCGCCGGACAGCCTGCAGGCGCGCGGCGTGCTGCGGTACATGCTCCTGCACGGCTCGCGGCTGCTCGGGCTCGTGCGCGCCGGCGCCTACGCCCTCTACGGGCGCGACGCGAAACCGCCGGTGTCAGGCACGGACGAGGTCTACGGGATCAACGTCGCTCGCTTCCTCGCGAACGAGGACGAGCCCGACCAGCTCGTGCTCAGCCTGTACGGCGATCTCGCCGCGGGGATGACCCCGAGCACGTTCGTCTCGGGCGAGGCGGCGAGCGTCGCGCCGCTCGGCGGCACGGTCGACCGCTCGATGTACCTGCCGCCCAACGCGGCCTCGAACGCCGCGTTCTTGGAGACGCTGCGTGTGCTGCTCCTGAACGAGACGCCCCGCGGCCTGCAGCTCGCGTACGCGACGCCGCGCGCGTGGCTGCAGCCGGGGAAGCGGATCGCGCTGACGAACCTGCCGACGAGCTTCGGTCCGCTCTCGTACGAGCTGCTCGCCCGCAGCGGCTCGGTTGCCGCCACCGTCGACGTTCCGGACCGGCAACCGCCGCACACGCTGAGCCTGCGCCTGCGCCTGCCGCCGGGCGAGCGTATCGGGATCGTCAGCGTCGGCGGTCGTCCGTACTCCCGCGTCGACCGGAGGACGGCGACGATCGACCTCTCCGGAATGACGGGAAAGGTGACACTCGCGGCGCAGGTGGAGCGCGCGCGCTGAACGTCGTAAGCTGAATCGCCCTGCTCCCCGCCAGGCTCATCCTCACCCTCGCGGTGCTCGCGACGGCGACGCTCGTCGCTGCCGCGGCGTCCGCTGCGCCGTCCCACCGGCCCGTGCGCACGATCGAGATCCGGTACCGCGCGCACGACGGCGTCGCACGGAGGGCGTACGTGCTGCTGCCGGCGTCGTACACGCGCGCACACGATCCCGCGATTCCGCTCGTCATCTCGCCGCACGGGCGCGGCGTGAGCGGGCGCGCGAATGCGCGGCTCTGGGGCACGCTGCCCGCGCGCGGCGACTTCGCCGTGATCAGCCCGGCCGGCGAAGGACGGAAGCTCTCGCGCTACTCGTGGGGCTCGGCGGGTCAGATCGACGACCTGGCGCGGATGCCGGTGATCCTGCACCTCGCGCTGCCGTGGGTGCACGTCGACCGCAGCCGCATCTTCGCGATCGGCGGCAGCATGGGCGGGCAGGAGACGCTGCTCCTGCTCGCGCGTCACCCGCGGCTGCTCGCCGGCGCCGCGGCGTTCGACGCGGTGACGAGGTTCGCGCTGCAGTACCGTCGCTTCCCGCGCATGCCGTGCGACCGAGGTTGCCGGAAGACCTGGCACGGCTCGATCGGCGTCGCGCTGCAGTCGCTCGCGAGACAGGAGATCGGCGGCAGCCCGAAGACGCGCCCGCTCGCGTACCTCGAGCGCAGCCCGTTTACCTACGCGCGCACGATCGCCGCGTCGTGCGTGCCCCTGCAGCTGTGGTGGAGCACCAAGGATCGGATCGTCGCCGACCAGCGGCAGCAGTCCGACGCGCTGTACCGCCGCCTCAGGAAGCTCAACGCGCGGGCACCGGTGAGCGCGTTCGTCGGCACCTGGCGGCACTCCGCGGAGATGCGCGACCGGCTGCCCGCCGCGCTCGCCTCCTTCGGGCTCCTGCCCGAGCTCAATCCGCTGTGGCTGCGGCAGCTCCATACGTTCACGGGCCCCGATGCCGCCGACTGCCGGGCTGGCACGTAGCGCGCCGGCGCGTCCTGCGGCGACGCCGGCACAACGCGCGGCCACGCTCGGCGGCGCGGTCGCGGTTGCGGCGCTCGCCGTTGCCTTCTGGGGCGCCTACGACCGGCACTGGCGCTGGACCGGCCTGCGCGGCCGAGCAGACGTGTGGGACTGGCTGCACGTGCTCGTGCTCCCGGTCGCGTTCGCGCTGACTCCGCTCTGGTTCCCGCACAGGCAGCGACTCGGCCGCTCGCGCCACGTGCTGCTGGCGCTCTTCGCCGGCGCGTTCTCGCTGCTCGTCGTGCTCGGCTATGCGCTGCACCTGCGCTGGACCGGCTTCCCCGGGAACACGCTCTGGGACTGGCTGGAGCTGCTCGTCCTGCCGCTCGCGGTGGTGCTGCTGCCGGTGTGGGTCGAGCTGGCCGACAATGTGAAGCGGCGCCATCTCGCGGCGGCCGCCTGCGTCGTCGCCGCGCTCGTCGTCACCGCGATCGGCGGCTACGCGTACGACTGGCGGTGGACCGGCTTCCACGGCAACACGCTGTACGACTGGTTGAGCCTGCTGGTCGCGCCGCTCGCGCTACCGCTCGTGCTCGCGCCGCTCGCGACCCGCTGGTTCATGGCGGAAGCCGGCGAGGAGGCATCCGATCGCGGGTCGGCCGCGTAATCAAGCCCCGACGAGCCCGATGCCGATCGACCACGTCACCGTCCGCGTCGCCGATCTCGCGGCGAGCCGCGCCTTCTACACGCTCGCGCTCGTCGACCCGACGGCGGAGGACGACAACTTCCTCGAGTGGGACGACTTCTCGCTGGTGCCCGACCTCGCGATCACGCGCAGGCTGCACGTCGCGTTCGGCGTCCCGACGCGCGCGGCCGTCGACGCCTGGTGGAGGCGGCTCGTCGACGGCGGCTACGAGAGCGACGGCGAGCCGGGCCTGCGCCCGCAGTACCACCCGTCGTACTACGGCGCGTTCGTGCGCGACCCCGACGGGAACAGCGTCGAGGCGGTCAACCACGCCGCTTCGCGCGAGGGAATCGACCACCTCTGGTTCCGCACACGCGACGTGGCGGCGGCGAAGCGCTTTTACGAGACGATCGCTCCGGTCGTCGGCCTGGAGCTCAGGCACGACACTCCGGAGCGCGTGTCGTTCGGTGCCGGCGGCGGATCGTTCAGCTTCGTCCGCGGCGACGAGCCGACCGAGAACGTCCATCTGGCGTTCGGCGCGGCCGACCGCGCAACGGTCGAGAGGTTCCACGAGGTAGCCGTCGGCGCGGGCTTCCGCTCGAACGGCGAGCCGGGGGAGCGGCCGCACTATCACCCCGGCTACTACGGCGCCTACGTGCTCGATCCCGGCGGCCACAACGTCGAAGCCGTCTTCCACGATCGGCGCTGAGTGCGTTCGCTGCGCGTCGAGCGGATACGTCTGACCGGCTGGGTCGTCGCGATCGCGGCCGCGCAGCTCGCGGCGCTGCTCGCGACCAGCACTCGTTACGGCTACCACCGCGACGAGCTGTACTTCATCGTGGCGGGCGGTCATCCCGCGTTCGGCTACCCGGACCAGCCGCCGCTCGTGCCGCTGCTCTGCCACGCGATGAACGCGCTCGCGCCCGGTTCGCTGTTCCTGCTGCGGCTCCCCTCGGCGCTCGTCGCGGCCGCGACGAACGTCGTCGCCGCGCTCGTGGCGCGCGAGCTGGGCGGCGGTCGGCGCGCCCAGGTGATCGCCGCCGCCTGCACGGCCGTCTCCGGCTTCGCGCTCGCCGTCGGCCACTTCGTCACGACGACGACCTTCGACCTGCTGTCGACGACCCTGTTCCTGTGGCTGGTCGTGCGCGCGCTCGTTCGGCACAGCGGACCGCCGCTGCTTGCGGCCGGCTTCGTGGTGGGTGTCGGCTTCGAGGCGAAGCCGCAGGTCGGCATCGTGGCGGTGGTCGTCGCGTGCGTGCTCGCCGCCGTCGGTCCACGCTGGCCGTTCCGGTCGTGGTGGACGGCGGGTGGTGCGGTCGCCGCGGTCGCGATCGCGGCTCCGTACCTCGTCTGGCAGCAGCGCCACGGCTGGCCGCAGGTGACGGTGGCCGGCAACATCGGCGGCTCGGCCGAGGGCGGGCGGATCGGATTCCTCCCGTTCCAGCTGCTGCTCGTCAGCCCCGTGCTCGTGCCGGTGTGGGTCGCCGGGCTCCTCGCACCGTTCCGGCGCGAGGCTCTGCGAGTGCTGCGCGTGCTGCCGCTCGCGTACGTCGTGCTCGGGCTCGCCTACATCGTCGGCAACGGCAAGGCGTACTACCTCGCCAGCCTCTACCCGGCACTGCTCGGGCTCGGCGCGCTGCCGGTCGCCGCGTGGATCGTGCGCGCGCGCCGGAGCCGGCTGCTGTGGGCCGCGGTCGGCGTCTCCGCCGTCGTCAGCGCGTTCATCGCGCTGCCACTGCTGCCGGAGCGGTCACTGCAGGGCAGCTTCACGATGGCGGTGAACCCCGACCAGGGTGAGACAGTCGGCTGGCCGCGGTTCGTCGACGCTGTCACTGCGGCCTGGCGGCGCATCCCGCCGGCCGAGAGAGCACGCACCGCGCTCTTCACGCAGAACTACGGCGAGGCGGGCGCCGTCGACCTGCTCGCGCCCCGCGGGACGCTGCCGCGGGCCTACAGCGGGCACAACGGGTTCAGCGAGTGGGGTGGGCCGCCGGCGCGCGACACGCACGCGCTGATCGTCGGCTTCGACGGCCCCGCCGACGCCGCGCCGTCCTTCGCCGGCTGCCGTCGCCTCGGCCGGGTCGACAACGGCGTCGGCCTCCAGAACGACGAGCAGGGCCTGCCGCTCCTCCTCTGCCGGCCGACGGCCTCCTGGTCGGCGCTCTGGCCGCGGCTCAGGCACTACGACTGAACCCATCCGAGCCTCTCCGTACGCTCTTCAGCGGTGAATCTCGGATCGTCCGACGAGCGTGCCTTCGCCGAGATCGACAGTGCGATGCTCTACATCGAGGAGGCCCGGGAGCGCGCAGAGCGAGCTGCAATCACACTGTCCGGCGACGGTGCGGAAGCACACCTCGTCCAGGCTTTGGAGGAGGCGCGAGAGCAGCTTTCGCTCGTTTCGCGGCAGCTTCGCCAGCGGACATTCTTTAGCGCCCACGTTGCCTCGAGTGGATCGGCAGACCGCCCGGAGGGGAACGTCCGTTCCCGCCGGTAACGTCGCAGGGTGCTGATCGCAGCTTCGGGAGGTGAGCTCTGGGCGCTCGCTGCGGCGCTCTGGGAGCGCGCATGCGATCGCTTGTCTGTCGACCCTGCGGATCCGCGGCTCGTAACAGGCCTCGACGTCCCGATCGACGAAGTGGATCGGCTTGGGATCGGCGGCGCTCCGGAGGGGGTCGACGGCATTCGCTGGCTCGGCGACCGTTATCTCGCGTCACTGCCACGATCTGTCCGGGGAGCGACCGGTCGCTTCTACACCCCGGGCGGTCTGGCGCGTGTGCTCGTAGCTCGGGCGTTCGAGAGACCGCTACCGACGGACGGGCTGATTGTCGACCCTGCTTGCGGCGCAGGCTCGTTGCTGGGCGCGGCCACTGAGGAGATCGCTGCGCGTCTTCCGCCGGACGAGGCGGTGTGGTTTGTCGTCCGTCGCCTGCGAGGAACCGAGCTTGATCCCACAGCGGTCGCCCTCTGTGAGCTCGCGGTTCGAACAGCGTTGTTGCCCTCGTGGGCTCGATTGCCCGACGCTCGACGGCCGCAGCTGCCCCGCTTCGCAACCATCGCGGATGGTCTCGCCGACGACAGACCCGCCGCCATGGTGATCGCGAATCCGCCCTTCGGACGCTGCCGGCCTTCGAGTGAGCTGCGGGCAGCTCACTCCTCGGTTCTCTACGGACACGCCCATTGGCCGACGCTCTTCCTGCACTCGGCTGTTCGACGGCTTGTACCGGGGGGAACTGCTGCGTTCGTTCTTCCAGCATCCCTCGTCGGAGGCGCGTACTACCAGCGCTTACGCGAATATCTCGTCGACAATGCACGGCCTGTCTGGCTCGGGTTCGTCGAGGGCCGCACCGGCGTCTTCACGGGGGACGTCTTGCAGGAGTCCGTCCTTGGTGCATTCGTGCGAGGGGCGTCATCGGCACGCGTCGCGATCGAGCCAATCGGAGGGAGCGATGGGCGCACATCGGGCGTTTTTTCCGCGACGATCTCGACAGGTAGAGGACCGTGGCTTGTCCCTCGTGAGGAGCGCGACGTCTCTCTGGTCGCGCGAGCCGGGAACTCTCGGTACCGGCTTCGAGACTACGGATGGAGCGTCTCGACGGGGCCACTGGTCTGGAACCGCCACCGGGATCAGCTCTTCGCCGTTGGCGGACACGGTCGGCTACCCGTCGTCTGGTCTGCTGACGTTTGTCGTGGCCGCGTCAGGCTCGCGCCTGAGCGGACGTTGCGGTACGTCGAGACGCGCCCTGGACAGGAGTGGCTTGTCCTCGATGCTCCTGCGATCCTCGTCCAGCGGACAACGGCACCGGAGCAACCGCGGCGGATCGTTGCGGGACTGCTCGATCTCGAGACGCTTCGCGCGTTGGGGGGAGAGGTCGTCGTCGAGAATCATCTGAATGTCTGCACGTGGGACGGTTCGGGACCGATGACGCCCCCGCGGCTTCTCGCCTACCTGATGGGCGACGAAGCGGATCGCCTGTACCGGTGCATGACGGGCTCAGTCGCGGTCTCGGCCTTCGAGCTCAGTGAACTGCCGTTGCCGGGCTTCGACTCCTCTCCGCCGACCCTGGTCGAACAAGCGGCCTGATCGTCCGATCGCGCGTGGAGGATCTCCGGCGTGCCTCTCCTGCGGCTGAATGAGATCCGAGAGCGCCTTGGCCTGATCTTTCCCGAAAGCGCGCCGGATCGCGCCAGTCTCACGCGGGAACTCGCAGCGAAGACCATCGCGACGTTCTTGTTCATCGGTGCTGTCGGCGACCCCGATCGCGAACCGATGCGGCATCTACGTCCCTCCATGGTTGTCTGGATGGACGACGACAGCATTTCACGTGTCGACGACCTCGACTTCGTGCTCGGTTGGCACCGCGCGGCCTCCCGTGGGCACTCCGCTCTTCGCGCATTTCTCGCAGAGAGCGACGTCGTCGCCGACCGCTGGTATGCCGAGAACAGCCGCGAGCCGATACGGGACGAGGTCATCCGGCCGCTCGCCGAACGATACGGCGCCGTTCTCCGTCGGAGCGGCATCGCGCCGTCGGATGCGTCGCCGGCCCTGACCCTTGCGGAAGACTTCGCCGCTCTCTTCGATCCGGCTGTTCGCGGCCCTGCGGTAGACGCCCGTGTCTCGGAATGGCAAGCGGCCCATCTCGGGCCCGCCGAGCAGGCTCGTCTCGCTGCGAGACGACGGTTGCAGAACGAAGCAGATAACCCGGTCGTCGACCTGCCGGGCCGCGGACGCCGAAGGTTGCCGCCCGGGGAGTCGAGTGCGTTGACCGTGGCGGCGATCACGAACTTCGCACCACGGCTTCTCGCGGAGCCGTTCGTCCTTGCCGTCTGCCACTCGCGAGATCCTCTCGCGAGCGAGGACGAGCGCGAGTTGCGGCGGGTCGGCCTCGCGCTCGAGCCGGAGGTCGTGCTGCCGGACGTTCTGCTGATGGACGTAGCCGACGGCATGGTCTGGTTCGTCGAGGTCGTCGCGACCGGTGGTGCAATTCACGAGCGACGTCGGTCTGAACTCTTGCAATGGGCCGGCGGCCACGAGATTCCCGCCGATCGCTGTCGATTCGTGAGCGTCTATCGATCACGCGCCGCTCAAGTCTTTCGCCGGACCGTGGGAGAGCTGGCCTGGGACACGCTCGTATGGTTCGCGGACGAGCCGGATCGAGTTTTCCGACTGGAAGAGCTCGGTCCAGCTCCGAGGCCCGGTTAAAACTGATCGGCCGGCCTCTCTAGACTGCTCGCCGTGACTGCCCTCGACCCGCTGACCGACGAGCAGCGCGAGATCCGCGAGCTCGTCCGCACGCTGGCGCGCGAGCGGATCGCGCCGCGCGCGGCGGAGATCGACAAGACGGCCGAGTTCCCCTGGGACGTCGTCGAGCTGTTCCGCGAGAACGACCTGTTCGGGATCATGTACGACGAGGAGTACGGCGGCGTCGGGGCCAGCTCGCTGCTGACGCTGGTGACGATCGAGCAGCTGTCGAAGGTGTGCGCGACGAGCGGGCTGATCGTCGCGGTGCAGGAGCTCGGCTCGCTCGGCATCAAGCTCGCCGGAAGCGAGGAGCAGAAGCGGCGCTACCTGCCGAAGCTCGCGAGCGGCGAGTGGCTCGCCGCGTACGCGCTCACCGAGCCCGGCTCCGGCTCCGACAGCGCCGCGATGCGCACGACCGCGCGCCGCGACGGCGACACGTACGTGCTCGACGGCGGGAAGCGGTTCATCACCAACGCAGGGGTCGCCTCCGTCTACGTCGTCTTCGCGAAGACGGACCCCGGCGCCGGTCACGCCGGCATCTCCGCGTTCGTCGTCGAGCCGGGCTTCGACGGCTTCGAGGTGGGGCGCATCGAGCCGAAGATGGGAATCAACGGCTCGACGACCGGCGAGGTGTTCTTCGACGGTTGCCGCGTGCCGGCGGAGAACCTGCTCGGCGAGGAGGGGAGCGGCTTCCGTCTCGCGATGCGCATCCTCGACCGCTCGCGGCCCGGCATCGGCGCGCAGGGGCTCGGGCTCGCGCAGGGCGCCACCGACTACGCGCTGGAGTACGCCCGTACGCGCGAGACGATGGGCCGGCCGATCGCGCAGCACCAGCTGATCGCGGGGATGCTGGCCGACATGGAGACGAAGTGCGAGGCGGCGCGCGGGCTGCTGTACAAGGTCGGGCAGCTGATCGACGAGGGACGCGAGGGCGGCGAGCTGACGAAGCTGTCGGCGATGGCGAAGCTGTACTGCACCGACGTCGCGATGGACGTCACGACCGACGCCGTTCAGGTCCTCGGCGGCTACGGCTACATCTCCGAGTACCCGGTCGAGCGGATGATGCGCGACGCCAAGATCACGCAGATCTACGAAGGCACGAACCAGATCCAGCGGCTCGTGATCGCGCGCGAGATGCTGAAGGAGAACCGCGCGTTCCTGCTCGCCGGCGTTGCGTAGCCGCGACCTCGGCATCGTCCTCGGCGAGCTCGAGCCGGGGCCGCTCGACGCGATCACGGACGTCGCCGGCACACTCGTCGGCCACACGACGCTCGTCGAAGGCGACGCCGTCCGCACGGGTGTCACGGTCGTCCTCCCGAACGAGGACGGCTCGCCGGTCTTCGCCGCGCCGCACCGGCTCAACGGCAACGGCGAGCTGACCGGGCTCAAGTGGGTGCGCGAGTCGGGCCTGCTGACGACGCCGGTGGCGATCACGAACACCTTCTCCGTCGGCGTCGTCCGCGACGCGCTCGTGCGCTACCAGCACGCGCGGGGGCGCGGCGACTGGCACCTGCCCGTCGTCGGCGAGACGTACGACGGCCGCCTGAACGACATCGAGGGGATGCACGTTCGCGCCGAGCACGTCTTCGCCGCGATCGACGGCGCGCGCGGCGGTCCGGTGGAGGAGGGCGGCGTCGGCGGCGGGACGGGGATGATCGCGCACGGCTTCAAGGGCGGGATCGGGACCGCGTCGCGCCGCACGTCGGGCGGGCACGTGCTGGGCGTGCTCGTGCAGGCGAACCACGGCAGGCGCTCCCGCTTCACCGTCGGCGGCGTCAACGTCGGCGCCCGCCTCGACGCGATTCCCTTACCGGGCGCGGACGCGCCGACGGGATCGATCATCGTCCTCGTCGCGACCGACGCGCCGCTCCTTCCGCACCAGTGCGCGCGGATCGCGCAGCGCGCCGCGCTCGGGATCGGACGCGTCGGCGGCGCCGGCGAGAATTCGAGCGGCGACCTCGTCCTCGCCTGGGCGACCGGCAACCGCCTCTCCACGGCGCCCGAGCAGCAGCTGCGGATGCTGAACGGGCTCGACGAGCTCTTCTACGCGGCGATCGAGGCGACCGAGGAGGCGATCCTGAACGCGCTGCTCGCCGCGCGCACGACGACCGGCCGCGGCGGCGTGACGGCGCACGCGCTCGACCCGGAGCTGCTGCTGGCGGCGCTGCGCGCCTGACCTGCGCCCTCTGGTGCATCGGTAGATTCGCGCCGTGCGCCTCGCCGTCGCCGTCGCCGCCGCGCTCGCGCTCGCGCTGCCGCCGGCCGCCGCAGCATGGCAGGGGCGGCTCGTCGCGGACTCCTTCTCGTCGCCGGGGCTCGAGGGCAGGCTGTCCTTCGACGTCTACCTGCCGCCCGGGTACGACTCGAGCGGCCTCCACTACCCCGTCGTCTACTACCTGCACGGCCTGCCTGCGGGTCCACGCGGGTTCACGACGTTCGGCTACGTCGTGACCGCTCTCGAGTCGATCCACGGCAACGCGATCGTCGTCGCGCCGCAGGGCGCGCGAGACGGCGACGCCGACGCGGAATACCTCGACTGGGGCCTCGGACGGGAGTGGCAGACCGCGATCGGGGTCGAGCTCCCGAGGGTCGTGGACAGGCGCTACAGGACGATTCCGACCCGCGCCGCGCGTGCGCTCGTCGGCGTCTCGGCCGGCGGGTACGGAGCGGCGATCATCGGCCTGCGCCACCTCGACGAGTTCGGCGTGCTCGAGTCGTGGTCGGGCTACTTCCACCCGACCGACCCGTCCGGGCTGCACTACCTGTCGCTCGGACCGGCGTCGTGGGCGTCCACGTACGTCCCGCAGCTCGCGCGGACGCCGACGTTCCTCGGCTTCTACGTCGGCGCTGCGGACGCGCGCTTCCGCGCCGACAACGTCGGATTCGCCCGCGTGCTCTCGCGCGCACACGTGCCGTTCACGTTCCGGATGTACCCGGGCGGCCACGAGCAGTCGCTGTGGACGTCGCAGGCCCCGGCCTGGCTCGCGCTCGCGCTCGCACACCTGAGCCCCGCGAAATGACGCCGGTGCGCACGTGACGGTCGAGGAGATCGTCGCCGACGCCGAGTCAGCGCATCGCGACGGCGCGTGGCCCGTGCATCCCGCCGACGGCGCGGTGACGCCGGACGAAGCGCGCACGCTGTATCTCGGCGCCGCCGGGATGCTGTGGGCGCTGCGGCGGCTCGGCTCGACGCTTGAGGTCGAGCTGGAGCCGCTCGACCAGCCGACGCCGAGCCTGCTCGTGGGGGAGAGCGGCATCCTGCTCGTGACCCGCGCCGACGACGAGCGGCTGCAGGCGCTCGTCGACGCGAACGAGCGCAACGCCGCGTGGGAGCTGCTGTGGGGGTCGGCGGGCACGATCCTCGCCGCGAAGCACGCCGGCCTCGAGTGGCGGCGGTCGGCCGAGATCTTGGCGGACGAGTGGGGGCGGAGCGGCGGGCTGTGGACGCAAACGATCGGCGGAAAGCAGGCGCAGTACCTCGGCGCCGCCCACGGCTTCGCCGCCAACGTGCACGCGCTGCGCGGGCTCGTCGACGACGACGTGCTGCGGCGGCGGATCGAGCCGGTGCTGCGCGAGCACGCCGTCTGGCACGGCGACGCGGTCAACTGGCCGCCGATCCCGGGCATGGACGCCGACCGCGTCCAGTGGTGCCACGGCGCACCGGGCATCGTCGCGACGCTCGGCGACCTGCTGCCGGAGGATCTGCTGCTCGCCGCCGCGGAGACGACCTGGCGCACCGGTCCGCTCGCGAAGGGACAGGGGCTCTGCCACGGAACGGCAGGTAACGGCTTCGCGCTCCTGAAGACGTGGAGCGTGACCGGCGACGGACGGTGGCTCGACCGCGCTCGCGTGTTCGCGGACGCCGCGCTCGCGCAGTGCGACGGCCGCTACTCCCTCTTCACCGGCGACGTCGGCGCCGCTCTGCTCGCGCGCGCGTGCGACGCGCGCGACCCCCGGTTCCCGATCCTCGACGTCGCATGAGCCGCGTCGAGCTCACGTCTGCGAACCGCGTGCTGTTCCCGGACGACGGGATCACGAAGGGCGACCTCTTCCGCTACTACGACGCGGTCGCCGACTGGATCGTCCCGCACCTGAAGGACCGTCCGTTCACGATGAAGCGGTGGCGCGAAGGGCTCGCCGGCGGCGCGTTCTTCCAGAAGCAGGCGCCGAGGAACATCCCGTCGTGGATCCCGACGCGGCAGTTCCGCACCTGGCCGCGCGAGGGCGGCACGCGGCTCGTCGACTTCCCGCTCGTGAACTCGCGCGACGCGCTGCTCTGGATGGTGCAGTACCACTGCATCGACATGAACGCGTGGTACTCGCGGGTCGACAAGCCGGAGCGCCCCGACTTCGTGCTGTTCGACCTCGACCCGCCGGACGAGCCGGACGCATTCGCACTGTGCGTGCGCGTCGCACACCTCGTCCGCGCGGCGCTCGCAGACGTCGGCCTCGACTCGTGGGTGAAGACGAGCGGCGCCGACGGAATCCACGTCGTCGTGCCGATCGTGCGGCGCTCGTCGTACGACGAGACGTACGAGTTCGCCGAGCGTGTCTCGCGCCGGCTCGAGGCCGAGCATCCGGGCGAGGTGACGACGGAGTGGCTGAAGCGCAAGCGGGCGGGCGTCCTCGTCGACCACCGGCAGAACGGCCACGGAAAGACGATCGCATCGGTGTACTCGGTGCGCCCGAAGCCGGGGGCGCCGGTGTCGACGCCGCTGCGCTGGGAAGAGCTGACCGAGGACGTGCGTCCGCGCGACTTCACGATGGAGGTGGCGCTCGAGCGAGTGCGCGCGCTCGGCGACCTGTTCGAGCCGGTGCTGCACGCGAAGCAGTCGCTCGGCGCCGCGCTCAAGGAGATGCGCCGCGGATGATCGTCGCGACGGACTGGGTCGCTGTCTCGTCGATCGTGACGGCGGCGGCGACGCTGGTGCTCGCCGTCGCGACGTTCGCGTCGGTGCGCTCGGCGAACCGCGCGGCGCGCGCGGCCGAGCGCTCGCTGCTCGCGGGGCTGCGTCCACTGCTCGCGCCCTCGCGTTTCGACGACCCGCCGCAGAAGGTCGGCTTCGCCGACAACCGGTGGTTCAAGCTCGAGGGCGGCAGCGCGATCGCGGAGGTCGGCGACGAGGCGATCTACCTGCTGATCTCCCTCCGCAACGTCGGCAGCGGGATCGCGGTGCTGCACGGCTGGTCGTTCCACCCGGACCCGCAGATCGGCGCCGGCGACCGGCCGGATCCTGACGCGTTCCGGCGCCTGACGCGCGACATCTACGTCGCTCCCGGTGAGGTGGGCTTCTGGCAGGGCGCGTTCCGCGACCGCGAGAACGACGACTTCTCGGCGGCCCGCAGGGCGATCGAGGCTCGCCAGCGCATGGCGGTCGAGATCCTCTACGGCGACCACGAGCTCGGCCAGCGCTCGATCACGCGCTTCGGGCTCACGCCGCGCGAGGACGGCGACGGGTGGCTCGCCTCGGTCGCGCGCCACTGGAACGTCGACCGCCCCGACCCGCGGTAACCCTTTCGGGTCTGGCGCCGCAGGACGCGCGCGGTCAGAGTGAAGGCTTCATGCGCCTCGCCAACCTCCTGCCGGTATCGGTCGCGCTCGCCGTCGTTGTCGCCGCCGGAGCGCTCTACGTGTCGCGCTCCGCGGTGTCGCTCGATCCCGTCGCGTCCGCGGCGGTGAAGACGGCGCACGCCGGCAGCTATCGCATGCAGTTCACGGCAGACGTCGCGGCCGCGAGCGCCCACATGACGATGAGCGGCAGCGGCGTCGCCGATCCGGCGAGCGGCGCCGCCGAGCTCGACATGCGCCTGACGGGATTGCCGACCTCCTCCGGGCAGACGGAACCCGACGTGCGGATGATCCTTGCCGGCGGTGCGCTCTACATGAGGGTGACGCCGCTGCAGAGCGTCCTTCCCGCGGGGAAGACGTGGCTGAAGGTCGACGCCGCCAGGCTCGGCCGGGCCGGCTTCGGCGCGCCCCTTGGCCAGGCCGACCCGAGTCAGTGGCTCGACGCGCTGCGCACCGTCGCCGCCGTCCGGCGCGTCGGGACGGACACCGTCCAGGGGGAGCAGATGACGCACTACCGCGCGGCGGTCGACCTCTCGAACCTCGACGGGCTGCCGGTGGCCGAGCGCGCCGCGACGCGCGCCGCGCTGCGGACGCTCGGGATCCGGACGGTGCCGGTCGACGTCTGGGTCGACGCGGCAGGGCTCGTCCGGCGCGAGTCGCTCGCACTCGACACGAGTGTGGTGCAGATGACGATGACCGCCGACCTGTCCGACTTCGCCGCGCCCGTCTCGGTCTCGCCGCCGCCCGCGTCGGAGGTCGTCGACGCGGCGTCCGTCGCGGCCGGCGCGACGCCCTAGCGTTCCTGCGTCGGCGCTTCGGGCGCACGTTGCGGACGCGACCGACCCGTTCTACAATCGGTGCCGTGCGCTCGGCCGTCCTCGCCGTCGCCGTCGTCGCCGCTCTCGTCGCGGCCGCCGCGGCTGCCGCGGCTGCCGCGAAGGACTTTCGGCCCGGCGACGTCCGCGCCTGCAGCGCGACCCGCTGCGTCGCGATCCGGGACCAGCGCGTGCTGAACGCGATCTCGTCGTTCTACTACGGCCCGACCGCGCCGAAGGCCGCTGCGCCGCCGGCGACGACGGCGCCCTACCTGGAGCTGCGCTTCCGCAACGGCTATGCGACGGGGGCGGTTGCCGGCCCACGCTTCGACCGCTTCCTCAGCTACGGCGTCAACCTCGACCAGTTTGCGAAGGCTCACTGGTACGCCGTGCCGCCGGTCGCCGCACGCGCGCTGCGCGCGCTCGCCGCTCGCCTCCATCCGCAGCCGCTGCCGGCGAACATCCTCGCCCGCTCGCACTAGCAGCGTCCGGCGGCGGGCGCGGCGACCGGTCGCGCAAGCCGCGGCCACGCACGCAGGTACGTCGTTGGGTCGACGGCGCCGTCGTAGCCGGCGTGCAGCAGCGGCGCGGGGTGGATCTCGAAATGGAGGTGGGGCGGCGTGCCCTCCGCGTCGCCCGTCGTTCCGACGTAGCCGAGCAACGTCCCCGCGGCGACCTCGCGCCCGTCGCCCGCGGCCGGCGCGTAACGCTCGAGATGCGCGTAGTAGTACTCGTTGCCGTCCCGGTCGATCAGCCACAGGCGGCGTCCGCCGAGTCGCTGCCACCCGACGGAGAAGACGACCCCGCGGGCGACGGCGAGGACCGCGGTGCCCCGCGGCGCGAACAGGTCGTCGCCGTGGTGCCAGGACACGCCCGCCCGCGCGGCGCCGAACGTGTCGGCGACCCACGGGTACGGCCCGACGAGCGGGAAGACGCGCCGCGCACGGCCGAGCGGCGGCGTGGCGCGAAGCGGCCGCGCGAGCCGGTCCGTGGTCACCGGGGCGACGAGGTGTGCGAGCTGGACGTCGACGCGACCGGGCCGGCGCGCGCTCGCGAGGCAGCGCGCCGGCGGACGGGTCGCGCGCCGGAGCAGCCGCACGTAACGGTACGGCGCCCCCGCAGCCGTGCGGGTGCCGTGGCCCGTCGCCGCCAGGGCCGCCGTGGCCGCCGCGGCGGCGGCTGCCGCCAGCACCACGAACCGGAACGTTGCGATGCCCGCACGGTACTCGCGCGCATGGACGGAGCGGCTCACGCGGCGCGGCAGTCGGCGCAGACGCCCGAGAGCTCGAGCTCGTGCTCGAGCGCCGCGAAGCCGTGCCGCCGTCCGGCCCGCGCGACCCAGTCGCCGACGTCGCAACCGACGAGCTCGACGACGCGGTGGCATTCCCGGCACACGAGATGGTGGTGGTGCTGATTCGTGCAGACGCGATAGCAGAGCTCGCCGTCGTGGTGCGCGAACGCGTCGATCACGCGGTGCTCGCGCATCGCCGCGAGCGCGCGGTACACCGTCGCCCGTCCGACCACGCTCCCTCCGCGGGCGCGCAGGCGTTGCCACAGCTCCTGCGCGGTGACGTCGTTCGGCTCGAGCGCGAGCTCGTCCAGCACGGCGACTCGGTGCCGCGTCGGCCGCAATCCGGCCGCGCGCAGCGCCTCGACCGCGTCCGTCCCGCGTCCGGACATGCGGCCAGCATATCGACGCGTGCGAGACTGAATCTCAGCTTCGCCCGCGCCGGGCGCGGATGGCGAGCGGCGCCACCTCTCATGCCCAGGGCAACTCGTCCCAGCGTTCGGGACGCGCGACCTCCCAGGAGCCTCGCCGCTCGGGCGTCGTGCTGTCCTCCGCGGACGCGGCGCCGTAGCGGAGCGCCGCCTCGGACAGCGGGTAGATCCGGTCGAGATCGTCGCGGCGGTTGCCCGTTCCCACCAGCACGCATGGGGCGGCTCCGTTGTTTACGAACGTGTGCGCCGTCATCGGCGGACAGTGCACGAAGTCCCACGTTTCGAGCTGGTGCTCCTCCTCCTCGACGATCAGGATGCACCTCCCGGCCACGACGAGGAAATCTTCCTGCACCGACTCCGCGTGGTAGAGGCCCGCCGGCTTCCCCGGCTGGACGACCCGGATCGTGAAGCCGGCGAACGGCTTCTCGTACGACGTCAGGTCGGGGCGCCCCTTCAAGACGAAGTCGTCGGATTCGAAGATCGCGACGCCTGCGAACTCGGGGTTCGTGCACCACGCGGTGTCGCGGACGTTCACGACGAACCATCCGGGTGTCACCGGTGCAAGGCCGGACGCGACGCGTTCGAGCCGTGCTCTCTGGACCATGGCTTCTCCTTGTCGATGCGACGGGCGGCCGCGCGGCCGCTCGGATTCCGGTCTCGGATCGACTACGCCGGATTCGCCACTACGCGCCCTTCGACGCCTTCTTGTACGCGCGCTTCCAGCTCTGGTAGCGCTCGAGCTCGTCCAGCGAGGTGACGTCGCCGAGCGTGGGGTGGTCCGGCGCGAGGTCGCGCGCCGCGGCGACGCCGTACTGCTTCGAGAGGACGGCGCCGAGCGACTTGATCTTCATGTCGCCGAAGCCGGGGAGCGACGCGATGCGCGTGCGCAGCTCCGCACCGTCCTTGGCGTCCCGCCAGATCCGCGACGCGTCGCCGCCGTATTCCTCTGCGACCACGGCCGCAAGCTGCCGCACGCGCTCCGCCATCGAGCCGGGGAAGCGGTGGATCGCCGGCTTCTCCGCGAACGCCTCCGTCAGGTCCATCCGCGCGAGCTTCTTCGGGTCGAGGGTGCCGACGCGCTGCTTCAGGACGTACGGCCCGACGAACGCCTTCGGCACCGGCACCTGCTGGTCGATCGCGAAGCCGACCAGCAGCGCGAACGGGTCGTCCGCGAGCAGCTTCGCCGCCGCCGGTTCGTCCGTGAACCAGAGTGCGTCGGGCACCGCTGCATCGTAATCGCCCGCGGTTGAACGGAGCGCGACGCGGGAACGCAGAGCCCATGACGGAGCCGGTCAAGGACGCGGTCGAGGAGACGCAGCGCGGGCGGCATCCCAGCACGCCGTTCTTCGCGCTGAGCGGCGTCACGCTGGTCGTCGGCGCGATCGTGGTGATCGTGCTCGTGGCCGCGTTCCTCGCGTACTACCTGAGCTGACGCCGCGGCAGTACGCTGGCCGGGTGGATCCGCTCGCGTCCTTCTCGCCCGCGACGCGGGCCTGGTTCGAGGCGACGTTCGACGCGCCGACGCCGCCGCAGGCGCAGGGCTGGCCTGCGATCGCGACCGGCGCGCACGTGCTCATCCAGGCGCCGACCGGCTCCGGGAAGACCTTGACCGCGTTCCTGTCGGCGATCGACCGGTTGAACGAGGCGCCGGGTGAGGGTCTGCGCGTGCTCTACGTCTCGCCGCTGAAGGCGCTCAACTACGACATCGAGCGGAACCTGCGCGGCCCACTCGCCGGGCTGCAGTCGCAGGTGCGTGTCGCCGTGCGCACGGGCGACACGCCGCAGCAGGAACGGCGCGAGCTGCTGCGGACGCCGCCGGACATCCTGATCACGACGCCCGAATCGCTGTACCTGATGCTCACGTCGCAGGCGCGGGAGACGCTCCGCTCGGTCGAGACGGTCATCCTCGACGAGGTGCACGCAGTCGCAGGGACGAAGCGCGGTGCGCACATGGCGCTCAGCGTCGAGCGCCTCGAGGCGCTCTGCGACGCAGCACCGCAGCGGATCGGACTGTCGGCGACGCAGCGGCCGCTGGAGGAGATCGGCCGCTTCGTGTCGGGCGGCCGCGGGATCACGCTGGTCGACGCCGGCACGCGCAAGGAGCTCGACCTCGAGGTGGTCGTCCCCGTCGAGGACATGCGCGAGCTGGGGTCGACCGCGTCGCTCTCGCAGCCTGTTCTCGCGGACGGCGTCGAGATGGACGCCGGCACCGAGCACGGTGCGCAGTCGATCTGGCCGTCGATCTACCCGGAGGTCCTCCGTCTCGTGCAGGCGCACCGCTCGACGATCGTGTTCGTCAACAACCGCCGCCTCGCGGAGCGCCTCGCGTTGCGGCTGAACGAGCTCGCGAACGTTGGCAACGACGAGGGGCCGCCGCGCGAGGTCGCACGCGCCCACCACGGCTCCCTGGCGCGCGAGCAGCGCCTGCTCGTCGAGGAGGACCTGAAGGCGGGACGCATTCCCTGCCTCGTCGCCACCTCGAGCCTCGAGCTCGGCATCGACATGGGCGCGGTCGACCTCGTCGTGCAGGTCGAGTCGCCGAAGTCGGTCGCGCGCGGCCTGCAGCGCATCGGGCGCGCCGGCCACGAGCTCGGCGCCGTCTCGAAGGGCCGCATCTTCCCCAAGTTCCGCGCCGACCTGCTGGAGAGCGCGGTCGTCGCGAAGGCGATGCGCGAGGGCGACATCGAGGAGACGCGGATCCCGAGGAATCCGCTCGACGTGCTGGCGCAGCAGATCGTCGCGATCTGCGCGGAGGAGGAGTGGCGCGTCGACGACCTGCACGCGCTCGTGACGCGCGCCTATCCGTTCCGCGACCTGTCGCGCGCGCAGCTCGAGAACGTCCTCGACATGCTCGCCGGCCGCTACCCGTCGGACGAGTTCGCGGAGCTGCGCCCGCGCGTCGTCTGGGACCGCACCGGCGGCGTCGTCCGCGCGCGGGACGGTGCGCGGCGGCTCGCCGTCACGAACGCTGGCACGATCCCCGACCGCGGCCTCTTCGGCGTCTTCCTCGTCGACGGCGGCGGCCGCGTCGGCGAGCTCGACGAGGAGATGGTGTACGAGGCGCGCGCCGGGCAGACGTTCCTGCTCGGCGCGTCGACGTGGCGGATCGAGGAGATCACGCGCGACCGCGTGCTCGTGTCGCCGGCGCCGGGGCTGCCGGGCGCCGTGCCGTTCTGGAAGGGCGAAGGCGTCGGCCGCCCGTTCGAGCTCGGCCGCAAGATCGGAGCAGCGACTCGCGAGCTGACGGCGCTGCGCGAGCCGAAGGCGACGGAACGGCTGCGCGACGAGTTCCACCTCGAGGAGCGGGCGGCCCGGAACTTGCTCACGTTCCTGCGCGAGCAGGCGGACGCGACCGGCGCCGTCCCGAGCGACCGCACGATCGTCGTCGAGCGCTTCCGCGACGAGATCGGCGACTGGCGCGTCTGCATCCTCTCGCCCTTCGGTGGCCGCGTGCACGCGCCCTGGGCGATGGCGATCGCGGCGCGCCTGCGCGAGTCGCTCGGCCTCGCGGCGCAGTCGATCTGGTCGGACGACGGCATCGCGCTGCACTTCCCGGAAGCGGACGCACCGCCGCCGACGGCCGACCTGCTGATCGACCCGGCGGAGCTCGAGGATCTCGTGGTCGCGGAGGTGGGGGAGTCGGCGCTCTTCGGTGCGCGATTCCGTGAGAACGCGGCGCGCGCGCTCCTGATCCCGCGGCGGCGGCCCGGTGAGCGCACGCCGCTCTGGCAGCAGCGGTTGAAGGCGCAGTCGCTGCTGCAGGTCGCGCGGAAGTACGGCAGCTTCCCGGTGATCCTCGAGACGTACCGGGAGTGCCTGCAGGACGTCTTCGACCTACCCGCGCTGCGGTCGCTCCTCCAGTCGTTGCAGGCGCGGGAGATCGACCTCGTCGAGGTGGAGACGCAGAGCGCGTCGCCGTACTCGGCCTCGCTGCTCTTCGACTACATCGCGACCTACATGTACGAGGACGACACGCCGCCAGCCGAGCGCCGCGCGCAGGCGCTGTCGCTCGACCGCGACCTGCTGCGCGAGCTGCTCGGCCAGGAGGAGCTGCGCGACCTGCTCGACCGCGACGCCGTCGAGGAGGTCGAGCGCCAGCTGCGCGGCGACCCGCGCACGCCAGACCAGCTGCACGACGTGCTGCGCGTGCGCGGCGACCTGCGCGCCGGCGAGTACCGCGCCGATCTGGCCGCGGCGCTCGTCGCCGAGCGCAGGGCCGTGCGCGTGCGGGTCGCCGGCGAGGAGCGGCTGATCGCCGCCGAGGACGCCGGCCGCTACCGCGACGCGCTCGGCGCGATGCCGCCGTCGGGGTTGCCGGACGCGTTCCTCGAGGGCGGCCCGGACTCGCTGCGCCGGCTCGTCCTGCGCTACGCGAAGGGACGCGGCCCGTTCACGACCGGCGAGGCGAGCGAGCGCTTCGGGCGCGACGTCGGCGCGGTGCTGGCCGAGCTCGAGCGCGACGAGCTGCTAGTACGCGGCGAGCTTCGGCCGGGCGGGACGGAGCGCGAATGGTGCGACCCGGACGTGCTGCGCCGGCTGCGGCGCGCGTCGCTGGCGGCGCTGCGCCGCGAGGTCGAGCCGGTCGGGCAGGACGCCCTCGCTCGGTTCCTGCCGGGCTGGCACGGCGTCGACCGGCGCTCGACGCTGCGCGAGGCGCTCGTGCCGCTGCAGGCGCTGGCGCTGCCGGTGGCGCTCTGGGAATCCGACGTGCTGCCGCGCCGCGTCCCGGGCTACCGCCCCGAGCACCTCGACGCGCTGACGGCGACGGGCGAGATCGTCTGGCTCGGCGCCGCACAGGACCGCGTCGCCCTCTACTTCCGCGAGGACGCGGCCGCGCTCGGGCAGGTGCCGGCCGCGCCGCGTCCCGAGGGCGAGATTCACGACGCGATCCGCAGCGCGCTCGCGCATGCGCTGTTCTGGGACGAGCTGCTCGCCGAGACGCGACTCGACGAGGCCGTCGCGCTGCCCGCGCTGTGGGAGCTCGTCTGGGCGGGCGAGGTGACGAACGACGCGTGGGCGCCGCTGCGCGCGCAGCGGCGATTCGGTGCGCCGAGGCTGGAGCGGCGGCCGCGCCGGTTCTCGCGGCGACGCACGTCGGCCACGACCGCCACGGCGGGCCGCTGGTCGCGCACCGAGCGCCTGTTCGCCGCGCCGATCGACCGGCGCGCGCTCGCCGAGCTGCTGCTCGAGCGGCAGGGGATCGTCACCCGCGACGGTGTACGCGCCGAGGGCATCCCCGGCGGCTACGGCGCGGTGTACGCCGAGCTGCGCGCGCTCGAGACGCTGGGGCTGTGCCGGCGCGGTTACTTCGTCGAGGGGCTCGGCGGCGCCCAGTTCGCGCTCGGCGGCGCGGTCGAACGCCTGCGCGAGCTGCGCGACCCGCCGGAGGAGGCCGACGCGCTCGTGCTCGCGGCCGCCGACCCGGCGCAGCCGTTCGGCGCCGCGCTGCCGTGGCCGAAGCGCACGGGCGCGCGCGCAGCGCGCGCCGCCGGCGCCTACGTCGTCCTGCTCGGCGGCGAGCCGGTGCTCTACGTCGAGCGCGGCGGGCGGTCGCTCGTTCCGCTGCGCGACCCCGACCAGGCCTGGCTCCGGCCTGCGATCGACGCGCTCGTCGCCCACGTGAAAGCGGGCGGAGCGAAACGGCTGGCGGTCGAGCGCTTCGACGGGAAGCCCGTCGTCGACACCGACGTGCTGCCGCTGCTCGTCGAAGCCGGTTTCCTCGCCGGCCCGCGCCGCGCCGTCCTGCGCGCCTGACCCGCCGGAGGCCGTTCATGCATCCGGCTGCAGTCGTTCGACGACCGCGGCCGCCGGCTCCTCGCGCGCCTCGCCGAACCGCGTTCCCGCCCACAGGTTGATCAGCTCCGCGTCGCCGGCGGCGCGCGCCGCCGCGCGCAGGGGCGCCGTCACGTGGTGGACGTGCGGATACGCGCGCGGCGCGTCCTCGTGCTCGCGCATGAAGCGGTTCACGATCCCGCGTGCGCGCCGCCCGGTGAACGCGCGGGTGAACGCCGTCGCGGCGTCGGCGCGGAGCGCGCGGCGGTGCGGCTCGCTCGTGCCGGCCTCCGGGCAGAGAAGGAACGCGGTCCCGACCTGCACGGCGACGGCGCCCGCGTCGAGCGCCGCGCGGACGTCGGCGCGCGTCCCGATGCCGCCGCTTGCCACGAGCGGCACGTCGACGTGCGAGCGCGCCGCGCGCACGAGCTCGAGCAGCGGGAGGTCGTCGTCTGCGTCGTCCCAGCTGCCGCGGTGCCCGCCCGCCTCGACTCCCTGCACGACGAGCGCGTCGGCGCCGGCGCTCGCCGCGGCGACCGCCTCGCGGACGGACGTCACCGTCACCCACACGTCGGCGCCGCGCTCCTTCGCGACCTCGACCGCGTCGGCGTCCGGGCAGCCGAAGGTGAACGAGACGACGTCGGCGTCGCGCGCGAGCTCGAGCTTCGCCGCGAAGGCGTCGTCGTCGAACCGCGGCCTGCCGACCTCGTAACCCTCGCTCACGAGCCGCTCCGCGTAGGCGCGGACGGCGGGCTCGTCGACCGCCTGCTCGCGGAGCACGAACAGGTTGACGCCGATCGGACGGTCGGTGAGCGCGCGCGTGCGCGCGAGGCGGCGGGCGAGGTCGTCGACGGAGAGGTAACCGGCGGCGACGAAGCCGAGCCCGCCCGCGTTCGAGACCGCCGCGGCCAGCTCCGGGGTCGACGGGCCGCCGGCGAGCGGCGCCAGCACGATCGTCGGAATCTGCACGCTTGCGAACGTACCGCCGCGGGCACGCGCGCCGGGTGGGCTTCTTCGACGGCTTCGCGCTGGAGCGGATCGACGGCGGCGCGGGCGCGACGCTGCGCGTGCGTCACGGCGGCAGCGGCCCGCCGCTCGTGCTCCTGCACGGCCACCCGCGCACGCACGCGACGTGGCACATGGTCGCGGCGCGCCTCGCGCCGCACTTCACCGTCGTCTGCCCCGACCTGCGCGGCTACGGCCAGTCGGACAAGGTCGAGCCGTACACCAAGCGCGCGATGGCAAGCGACGTCGTGGGCGCGATGCGCGCGCTCGGCCACGAACGCTTCGGCGTCGTAGGGCACGACCGCGGCGCCTACGTCGCGACGCGGATCGGCCTCGAGCACGCCGGCGCCGTCGAACGGATGGTCGTGCTCGAGGCGATGCCGTTGCTCGAGCGGCTCGAGCGGACGGACTGGCGTTTTGCCGCGAGCTGGTGGCACTGGTGGTTCTTCGGCCAGCGCGACAACCCCGCCGAACGGGTCATCGACGCCGACCCCGACGCCTGGTACCGCGTGGTGCCCGACCTGATGGGCGCGGAGGCGTACGCCGACGTGCGCCGCGCGCTGCACGATCCCACGGTCGTGCACGGGATGCTCGAGGACTACCGGGCCGGCCTCCGCGCCGATCGCGAGCACGACGAGGAGGCGCGCGCCGCAGGGACGAAGATCGCGTGCCCGCTCCTCGTCGTCCGGCTGCTCCGCGACGACCCCGAGCTCGACCACGAGGACCTCGTCGCGATCTGGCGCTCTTGGGCCGACGACGTCCGCGGCGCAAACCTCGATTGCGGACACCACGTCGCAGAGGGGAAGCCCGCCGAGCTGGCGGACCTGCTACTCGCGTTCTTCGGGAGTCGTCCTAGCACCGCACCGAAGAGCGCGTGACGGACGGTCGCCTGCGCGAATGCGCGCGCGCTGAGGAGCGGTGCCAGCCCCGGCTCGCCGCGCGCCGGATGGCGCCGGTCGACGACCGCGCCGAGCGGGAACAGCGTCGCGTGCTCGAGCAGGGCGAGGCCGAGCGCGAGCGGACGCGCCGGCAGCCGCGTGCGACACCGCACCGTTTCGAACGCGAGCCCGAAGCCTGCTCCGTTCACGGCGTGCAGCGCGAGCCCGGCGAGCGGCCACGCGCGCGAACGCGTAACGAACTTGCCGAGCAGCGCGACATCCGAGTAGTCGTGTCGGAACACGCGGCGGTCGAGCGGCTCGGCCGCCGCCCAGGCGAGCGCCGCGCAGGCGCCCGCCGCCGCCGAACGCCCCGCGCTCACGCCGCGACCGACCGCAGCTCGTCGACCGCCGCCGCCACGTCCGTGTGGGCGGTGCCGCGGCCGCCGACGAGCACGTGCGTCCCCGGCGCGACGCGGACCTTGCGCAGCTCGCGCGCGACGGCGCCCGCGCGCGGGCGCGTGCTCGCGCTGAAGCAGAGGAGCGCCGCGTGCAGCTGCTCCGCGAGCGAGGCGGCCTCGGCGACAGGCGTCTCGGCGCCGAGGTACGCCACCTGCCAGCCGTCCGCGCGCAGCAGCACCCCGAGCATCAGCAGCCCGATCTCGTGTCGCTCGTCCGGCGCGCAGGCGAGCACGGCGACTCCTCGGACGCTCGCGCGGGCGTCTGCCAGCAGCCGCTGCAGCGCCGCGCGGACGGCGCCGCTCGCGAGATGCTCCTGCGCGACCGAAAGCCGTCCCGCGTGCCAGCGCTCGCCGATCTCGACCAGCGCGGGCGCGAGTACGTCGCCGAACGCCTCCTCGAGCGGATGCAGAGCGAGCGCCTGGTCGACGAGCCGCGACAGCCCGTCGACGTCGCTCTCCTGCGCGCGCGCCACGATGCCGTCGCGCAGCTCTTCCGGTGAGGCCGCGACGGCGCCGCCCGCGCCGAGCAGCGACGCCGCCTCCCCGATCCGGTAGCCCTCCGCCAGGCGCGCCTTCAGCCACTCCACGCGCGCGACGTCGAGCTCCGAGTAGCGCCGCTGCCCGCCCGCCGTGCGCTGCGGCCGGAGCACGCCGTAGCGCTGCTCCCACTTGCGGATCGTGTCGGCGGGAACGCCGGTGCGCCGCGTCAACGCGGCGATGTTGAGGCTCGGAGTCACGACAACACCTGGACGTGAGTCTGCCCGTTCGGGCTACGGTTCGCACGTGCCCGAGGGCGACACGCTCCACCGGGCGGCGCGCCGCCTGCAGGTGCTGGTCGGCCAGCGGATCGAGGCGGAGTCGCCCCACCCGCGGGCGCGTGCCGTCGGCGTCGCCGAGCGTGTCGACGGACGGCGGCTCGAGTCCGTGACGGCGCACGGGAAGAACCTGCTCTTCCGCTTCGAGGGCGGTGTCGTGCTCCGCTCGCACCTGCGCATGTCGGGCCGCTGGTCGCTGCGCCCGCGTGGGGAGCCGCGCCGCGGGACGCCGTGGCTGGTGCTACGCGGCGACCGCTCCGAGGCGGTGCTCTGGAACGGCCCGGTGCTCGAGCTGCACGCGCGCGCGCTCGAGCGGCTCGGGCCCGACATCCTCGAGCGGCCGCCGCGCGTGCCGGAGATGCTCGCGCGGATGCGGCGCGCCAGTCCGACACGACCGTTCGGCGAGACGTTGCTCGACCAGCGCGTCGTCGCGGGGATCGGGAACATGTGGCTCGCCGAGACGCTGTGGGCCGCGGAGCTGTCGCCGTGGCGTCCCCTGGGTGAGGTGTCGGAGCCCGAGCGGCGTCGCGCGCTCGAGACGGCGGCGGCGTTGATGCGGTCGGCGCTCGACGGCGGGCGCGAGCCGCGCCGGCGCGTGTACCGTCGCGCCGGGCGTCCGTGTCCGCGCTGCGGCGCGCGCATCGCAGCGCGCGGCCTCGGCGACGACAACCGCACCGCCTACTGGTGTCCCGCCTGCCAGGTAGGAGAGGCTCCGCCCGGCGCGTAATCACGCCGCGTGAGCCTGCGCGCGCCCCACCTCTACGAGTCCCTGCGCGCGTTCTGCCTCGCGGCGTTCGCCGCCGAGCGCGGCGCGCAGATCCCGTTCGCGTTCGAGGAGCACGCGACGCGCGAAGGCCCGTCGCTGTACGAGTACCGGCCGCTCGTGCGCGGGTTCGTCGAGGAGCAGGCGCCCACGCTGCGCCGGCTCCCGGATGCGCGCAACGCGATCGACGACCTGAGGCGCGAACCGGCGGCCGCGATCTTCGCGCGCGCCCACGCCGGCATCGGCGACACCGGCGACGACGCGCTGTTCCGCTCGATTCTGCTGCCGATGCTGACGTGGACCGCCGAGCGCTGCGGTGGGTTCGACTGGCGCGACGACGCGTTCGACGCGGCGTACGCGGACCTCGAGCGGACGCTGTTCGGAACCGCGCGCACGTACGTCGCGCTCGCACCGGTCGTCGGCCTGTCGTCGTCGAACGACGCCGAGCTCGGCGGCGGCATCCGGCTGCGGGCCGCCGTCGGCGGGGAGATCTCGCAGCTGTGGCCGGAGGCGCGCGGGCTGCTGCCGCCCGACTTCGGGCGCGACGTCGACCGGCTGCTCGTGCTCGAGCTGAGGCGCGAGCTCGAGGCGGCCGAGGTCGAGCCGCCCGACGCCGCCGCGGAGCTGGCCGACGCCGTCAGCGCGCTCCGACTCGCCACCGCCGGTGCGATCGCCGCCGGCCCCGTCGTCTTCGAGCGGCTCGACTTCCGGCCGCTGCGGATCGCACCGCTGCTGCCGATCGCTGCGACGCAACCGCGCGGGGAGGCGGTCCGGCTCGACCGCGTGCGGGCGCAGCTCACCGCCGACGTGCGCGAGAAGCTCGTCCTCGCGGACGCCGACCACGCGCTCGGCGAGGCGGTCGACCGGTGGGAGCTCTCGCTCTTCTCCGACGAGCCGTTCCGTTCCGCGCAGGTGCGCGAGGCGCTGACCTGTCTTCTCGGCGGCGACGGCGGCGTCTGGGCGGCGACGTTGCGTGCCTCCGTGCTGCTCGCGGAGAAGGGCCGCGAGCGGGTCGAGCTGCTCGAGGCGCTGCGCGCCGAGCGGTTCGGGCGCGACGCGCGCGATGCCGTCCGCCGCGCGCTCGTCGAGACGCTCCTGCACGGCAGCCGGGCCGAGCTCGTCGCCGCGCTGGACGACACGCTGCTCGGCGTCCGGCCGCGTCCGACGTCGGTGCTGCGCGTCGCGTAGCCGCGCGTGCTCGGAGCGTGCGCGCGAGAGCCGTCGCGCGACGTGCCTCCGGCGCCGCAGCGCAATCGGCACGGTTTCATCACGGATGCGTCACGAACGCGGCACAGGTCGGCCTGCGAGCGGCGGTACGGTCGAGACGTGGACGAGAGTGAACGCGTGCTGGTACGGCTGGAGCGGATCGCGGCCCGCCGTAACGACGGCTCCGGGGAACGGTCGTCGTCGCAGCTGCTGCGGGAGCTGCGCGCGCTCGTCGCGGAGGCGGAGGGGCGGTTTGCGGCGCCGAAAACTCGAGAGGAGGCGGAAGGAATGAGCTGAAGCGACCCGAAAAGGCGCTGCACATGGGTCTCGCCCGGCTCCTTCCGCGTCCCAACGTTCGTCCGGCGGGCATGCCGGCGGCCGCCGAGGCGGAGGTGATCGCGCTCGCGAACCAGAAGGGCGGCGTCGCGAAGACGACGACGACCTTGAACCTCGGCGTCGCGTTCGCCGAGCAGGGGTATCGCGTGCTGCTCGTCGACCTCGACCCGCAGGGCAACCTGACGATGTCGCAGGGCCTGAACCCGGACCTGATCGAGCAGTCGATGTTCGACGTGCTCGTGCACCGGCTGCCGATCCAGCAGGTGATCGAGCAGCGCGAGGTGGACATCGCCGTGTCGTCGATCGACCTCGCCGGCGCAGACATGGCGCTGTCGAGTCAGATCGGCCGCGAGCGCACGCTCGAGAAGGCGCTCGCGCCGGTCCGGGGCGACTACGACTACATCCTCATCGACACGCCGCCCTCGCTGGGGCTGCTGACGATCAATGCGTTCGTGGCGTCGTCCGGCGTGATCGTTCCGGTGCAGACCGAGTACCTCTCGCTGCGCGGCCTCGTGCAGCTCGAGAACACGCTCGCGATGGTCCGGGAGAACCTCAACCCGACCGTCGAGATCATCGGGATCGTCCCGACGATGTACGACCGCAGGCTCACGCACTCCCGCGAGGCGGACGAGATCCTGCGCGAGAACTTCGGCGACCTCGTCTACAACACGCGCATCCGAAAGACCGTGCGCTTCGCGGAGGCGCCCGTGAAGGGAACGTCCGTGCTCGCGTACGAGCCGACCGGCGAGGCTGCGAACCTGTACCGCGACTTGGCGAAGGAGGTGCTCCGTGGCCAGAAATCGCGCGAGCATGCGTGAAGGTCCGCTCGCGGAGCTCTTCCGCGCAACCGAGGCGGCGCAGAAGCAGGCGACGGCGGGTGCGGACGCGCAGCAGCAGCTGCCGACCGAGCCGGAGTCGGAGCCCGCCCGGAAAGCGCCGCCCGCAGCGCCCGCACGGCGTAAGTCGCCGCGGATTCGGGCGGTTCCGTCCGAGCGCGCGCCGCAGCCCGGCCGCGACGACGACGAGCCGGTCCGCGAGCGCGCGGCCGCGCGCTGGTTCGACCCGCTGCCGGAGCAGCCGGCGCGCCTCGAGCGCGCGCGCGACAGCGCCGCGTACCTCGCCGTGATCCGCGTCGTCGGCGTCGGCGGAGCGGGGCTGAACGCCGTCGACCGCATGATCGACGCCGGCATCACGCAGGTCGACTTCATCGCGGTGAACACCGACATCCAGCAGCTGCAGATGAGCGACGCGCCGACGAAGATCCACATCGGCAGCGAGCTCACCGAGGGTCTCGGCTCCGGCGCCGACCCGGAGGTGGGGCGGCGCGCCGCCGAGGAGGCGTACGACGCGATCAAGCGCGCGCTCCGCGGCTCGGACATGGTGTTCGTGACGGCCGGCGAGGGCGGCGGCACCGGCTCGGGAGCGGCGCCCGTCGTCGCGCGCGTCGCGCGCGAGCTCGGTGCGCTGACCGTGGGGATCGTGACGACGCCGTTCAAGTTCGAGGGCTCGCGGAGGCGCAAGCAGGCCGAGGACGGCGTGCACGCGATGCGGGAGGCGTGCGACACGCTGATCGTGATCCCGAACGACCGCCTGCTCGACGTGCTCGACAAGTCGACGTCGATGCTCGACGCCTTCCGCATCGCCGACGACGTGCTGCGTCACGGCGTGCAGGGCATCTGCGAGCTGATCACCAACCCGGGTCTGATCAACCTCGACTTCGCCGACGTCCGCACGATCATGGCGGAGTCGGGGACCGCCCTGATGGGCATCGGGTACGCGACCGGCGAGAACCGCGCCAAGGAGGCGGCGGAGCGCGCGCTGCGCAGCCCGCTGATCGAGACGGAGATCACGGGTGCGCGCGGCATCCTGCTCTCGATCGCGGGCGGCGACGACCTCACGCTGTACGAGGTGAACGAGGCAGCCGAGGCGGTCCGCGCGGCCGCGACGGACGACACCAACATCATCTTCGGCGCCACGATCGACGACCGGCTCACGGGGCAGGTCTGGATCACGGTCGTCGCGACCGGGATCGGAAAGGCGCTCGGGCGGCGCGGGACGTTCGTCACCGCGTCGTCGGGCGGCAGCGGCGAGGTCTTCGAGCCGCCGTCGTTCCTGCGCGACGCCTGAGCTGCGTCAGAGGAGGTCGAACAGCGCGGCTCCGAGCAGCGCCGCGAACGCTGCGCCGACCGCGACCGCGGCGCCGCGCACCGCCCAAATCCGCAGCGCGCGGCTTGGCCGCGCGAGGTAGAGCAGCGCAGCCGTGCCGAGGGACACGCTGAGGAGCGTCTCGACGGCCTGCAGCCCGAGGCCGACCCCAAGCGCCTGCGGCGCCCCGATGCCGCGGCTCGCGAGCGCCACCGCGACGGCGCCGCTGCCGACGCCGATGCTGCCCGGAGTGATTGGGAAGGCGGCGGCGACGTCGAGCGCCGGCAGGATCAGCAGCGCCGCCAGCAGCGCGTGCGGCACCCCGAGCGCGGCGGCGACGGCCGCCGTCGCCCCGAGCCGCGCAGCCTGCATCCCGAACGACCAGGCGAGGACGGTCGCGAGCGCCCGCGGCGACCGTTCGAGCGCGGCGAAGCCTTCCAGCAGCTGCGCGACCCGCGGGTGGTTGCGCACCCGTCCGGAGAAGGAGGCGACCAGGGCGAGCGCACCGACGAGCCCGCAGAGCGCGAACACCGGCCAGAGCGGCATCGCGCCCGTCGCGGAGGCGAGGACGACGACGGAGGCGAGCGCGAGCGACCGGGCCGCCGCGAGCCCGGCGTAGACGCCGCCGGTCGTCCAGACGCGGCCGGGCCCGTCGATCGCGCGCGAGCAGAGCGCGACCTTCACCGCGTCGCCCAGCTTCGCGGGCGCGAAGGAGTTCACCATCCCGCCGACGGCGAGCCGCGCGGCCGCCTGGCGCGGGCAGATGCGCCCGCCGGCACGGTGCAGGGCCGCGCGCCAGGCGCCGACGGTGCAGACGAACCCGCCCAGGAAGCCGAGCACCGCGAGCGCCAGCCAGCGCCAGTCGGCGCCGCCGAGCGCCCTGAAGCCGGCGCCGACGCGCCCGCCGAGCAGGTGCGGGCTGAGGGCGGCGGCGGCGAGCGCAGCGAGGGCGGCCGCCGACACGAGCAACGTGGTTCTGGACATCCTCATCGGCTGGGCCTTCCTGTCAGGACGCGCTCCGGACGGGCCGGTTAGTAGGAAAACGGTGAAGATTCGGCGAGTGCCTCGCGTGCGGCAGTGTCATCGGCAATACCTGGCGATCGCATGAAGGGCGCCGTCGCCGCCGGCCATCCGCTGACGGCCGCCGCCGGCGCGGCCGTGCTCGAGGCGGGCGGAAACGCCGTCGACGCCTGCGTCGCGGCGAGCTTCGCGGCCTGGGTCGCCGAGAGCCCGCTCACCGGCCCCGGCGCGGGCGGGTTCGCGCTCGTCGTGCCGGCCGGCAACCGGCCGCCCCGCGTCGCCGACTTCTTCGTGGCGACGCCCGGCCTCGGACGGCCGCGCCGAGCGGCCGAGATGCACGCGGTCGACGTCGGTTTCGGCGGCGACAGCGAGGCGACGCAGGTCTTCCGCATCGGCGAGCCGTCGTGCGCGGTGCCGGGCGCCGCCGCGGGGCTCGAGGCCGTCCACCGCGCCTACGGGTCGCTGCCGTGGCGGGAGCTCCTGCAGCCGGCGCGCGAGCTGGCGCGCGGCGGCGTCGAGCTGACGCGACCGCAGGCGCACCTGCACGCGATCCTCGACCTGATCCTCCGCCACGACGCGGAGGGTCGGCGGCTCTACAGCCGGCCCGACGGGGGGCGGCTCCAGCCCGGCGACACGTTCGTGCCGCGCGGGCTCGATTCGACGCTCGGCCTGCTCGCCGAGGAGGGCGCCCCCGCTTTCTACCGCGGCGCAGTCGCGGCGCAGATAGCCGCGACGGTGACGGCCGGCGGCGGGATCCTCGACCGCGCCGATCTCGCGGCCTACCGGGTGATCTGGCGGCGGCCGGTGCACGTGCGCTTCCGCGGCCACGACGTGATCTCGAACCCACCCCCGTCGTCGGGGGGCGTGCTGATCGCATACGGCCTCGGCCTGCTCGACCGGCTGCCGGCCGGCGCGGCGGGGACGGCCCCGGCGCTCGCGGCGCTCGTCGAGGTGATGCGCGAGCAGTCGCGGGCGCGCGACGACCGGTTCGCGGCGGCGCTGCACCGCGGCGGCCTCGCCCGCCACCTGCTCTCCGGCGCGAGCCTCGACGCGGGCGCCCGTCGCATCGCGTCCGCTGCGCCGGGCGTGCTCGAGCTGGCCTCGGTCGGCGGCACGACGCACGTCTCCGCCGTCGACGCGAACGGCAACGCCGCCTCGATCTCCTCCTCGACCGGCTCCGGGTCGGGCGTGATCGTGCCGGGCACCGGCATCCACCTGAACAACATGCTGGGCGAGTACGACCTCGTCGTCGGCACGCCGCCTCCGCCCGGGCGGCGGTTGACGAGCATGATGGCCCCCACGGTCGTTCTCGACGGTCGCGGCCCGCGCCTCGTCGTCGGCAGCGCCGGCTCGGTGCGGCTGCGCGGCGCGATCATGCAGGTCGTGGTCAACGTCGTCGCGCACGGCCTCGACGTCGCCGCCGCCATCGACGCGCCGCGCGTCCACCTCGACGAGCCGCACGTGCACTGCGAGGGCGGGTTCGACCGCGCCGAGGTCGACCGTCTCGCCGAGTGGGGCTACGAGGTCGTCCGCTGGCGCCGGCGCAACCTGTTCTTCGGCGGCACGAACGCCGTCGAGCTGCGCCCGGACGGTTCTCCTGCGGCGGCCGGCGACGCTCGCCGCGGCGGCGCCGGAGTCGTCGTCGGCTGAAGCGGCGCCCCGCGCAGCGACGCCGCGACGCGGGTGAGCTATCCCTCGGGGTCGAGCGGCGCGACCTTCCCGTTGCGGCCCGCGCGCTCCTCGAGCACGTGCTGCAGCCGCAGCGCCTCGAGCGCCGTCTCGAGCAGCTCGACGAGTCGCCGCATCCGTGTCCGCGGCGAGGTCGAGGCGAGCAGCTCCTGCTTCGAGTCGACGCCGAAGTCGACGCGCGCGGCCAGCTCGAAGTCCAGCAGCGGCGACGTCCGGTCGGGCAGTTCGACGTCGCTGCCGGCGACCTCGGCGAGCTGCGCGAACAGCCCGAGCGCAAGCTCGACGTCCTCGTCCGCCGGCGCCTCGTCGTCGTCCCGCACCGGCTCGACGACGCCGGTGGCGAACGCGCGACCCGAGGTGAGCTCGAGCAACCGGAACCGCTGGCGTCCCTCCACGACGATGTTCATCCGCCCGTCGTCCAGCCGCTCGAGCACCTGCTCGACCGAGGCGCGCGTCCCGACCTCGTGGACGGCGCCGTCCCCCGTCGAGAGGACGAGCCCGAACTCGCCGCCGGTCTCGAGGCACTCCTCGATCAGCTCGCGGTAGCGCGGCTCGAAGATGTGCAGTGGGATCCGCTCCGTCGGCACGAGCACGATCGGCAGCGGGAACAACCCGAGCTCTGCCACAGCGGGAGCCTACGGCGTCGCGAGCAGCCGGCGAAGCGCGTCGGCCGTCGCCGGCCGGCGCAGGCGGCGTAGCGCGTTTGCGGGCTCGAACTAAGCACGGCGGTCGGCTCCGCGTCGAGCGCGGCTCCCAGCCGTCCGGGGCCTCCACGAGGAAGCAGTGGACGCGGACGGCGAGGGCTCCGGGCGCGGCAGAAGAGCACGGCGCGCCGGATCCTCCTCGGCGAGCGAGTCCGTGCGCACGCGCCAGGCGTACGGAGCGCGATCGGCACGTAATCGGCGCTCCCGCGTTGCTGACACGCGAGGCGGACGGCGATACACTCGCAGCGGGGAGGAGGCCACGGGCACCTCGCCCCGCCGTTTCGGCCATGGCTGTCGGGGCCATGGCGGGCTCGCTAGGGTCCCGCGCGTGCCTGCCGAGTTCGCCGACGTCGACGACGCGTTCTTCCGGCCGTCCGTCAACGGGCTGACGCCGTACCAGCCGGGCAAGCCCGTCGAGGACGTGCAGCGCGAGCTCGGCCTCGACCGCGTGATCAAGCTCGCCTCGAATGAAGGGCCGTTCGGGCCGTTTGCCGCCGCGCGTGAGGCGCTCGAGCGCGCGGCCGCCGACCTGAACCGCTACCCCGACGGCGGCGCCTACCGGCTGCACGCGGCGCTCGCCGAGCGGCACGGCGTCGCCTTCGAGCAGGTCGCCGCCGGGGCCGGTGCGGACGGGTGCATCGACATGATCAGCCAGGCGATCCTCGACCCCGGCGACGAGGTCGTCTGCGGCTGGCCGTCGTTCCCGAGCTACGTGATCTACGCGCGCAAGCAGGGCGCCGCGGCGCGCCTCGTCCCGCTCGCCGACCATCGCCACGACCTCGACGCGCTGCTCGAGGCGATCACGCCGCGCACCAAGCTCGTCTACGTCTGCCACCCGAACAACCCGACCGGCACGATGAACACCGCCGCCGAGCTCGACGACTACTTCGCGCGCGTCCCCGGCCACGTCATCACCGTCATCGACCAGGCGTACTTCGAGTACATCGACCGGCCCGACTACCCCGACGCCGTCGAGCGCTACCTGAAGGCCGGCCGGAAGGCGATCGTCCTCCGCACCTTCTCGAAGATCTACGGCCTGGCCGGGCTGCGGGTCGGCTACGCCGTCGGGCCGCGCGCCTGCGCCGCGGCGCTCGCCAAGGTGCGCCGCCCGTTCGACATCACGACGCCCGCGCAGGTCGCCGCGCTCGCGAGCCTCGACGACGAGGCCGAGATCGCACGCCGACGCGCCGCCAACGCGGACGGGCTCGCGCGGCTCGAGCGCGCAGTCCGCGAGCACGGGCTCGAGCCGGCGCCGTCCGTCGGCAACTTCCTCTACGTCGAGACCGGCGCCGACGCGAACGAGCTGTTCGACCGTCTCCTGCGCGAGGGCGTGATCGTCAGACCGCTCGCCGGGTTCGGCTCGCCGACCGCCGTCCGCGTCTCCGTCGGCACGCCGAACGAGATCGACGCGTTCGCGGCGGCGCTCGGCCGCGTGCTCGCCCGCGCGTGACGACCGCGGTCGGCGCGCGCCCCGGCCTCCGCCGCCTCGGCGTCCTGCGCGGCAGCGACTTCCGCCTGCTGTTCGTCGCGAACCTGACGTCGGGCACGGGCAACTGGCTCGCGCTGGTGGCGCTGCAGGTCGACGTCTACGACCGTACGCACTCCGGCTGGTGGGTGAGCGCGCTCCTCGTCGCGAACCTCGTGCCGTCGATCGCGCTCGGGCTGCTCCTCGGCCCGATCGTCGACAGGCTCTCGCGCAAGGCGCTCATGGTCGGAGCCGACCTCGGCCGCCTCGCAGTCTTCTGCGCGCTGCCGTTCGCGCGCGACGCGACCGTCATCGTCCTCCTCGCGCTCGCGGCCGGCGTCGGCAACGCGGTCTTCCGGCCCGCCGTGATCGCGGGCACGCCGAACCTCGTCGACGAGCACGAGCTTGCCGACGCGAACGCGCTCCTGCAGCTCGTCGAGTGGTCGACGACCGCGATCGGCCCCGTCGTCGGTGGAGCGCTCGTCGCCGCCTCCGGCCCGCACCTCGCGTACTGGCTGAACGCCGCCACCTTCGCCGTCTCCGCGCTGCTCGTCGGGGCGATCTCCTCGCGCCGCCTCCAGCGCAGCCGCGCCGAGGGCCACGGCCACTGGACCGACCTGCGCGCAGGCTTCCGCGCCGTCGTCCGCTCGCCGCCGCTCGCCACCGTCCTCGTCGCCTGGTCGGTGTTCCAGGTCGCGCTCGGGCTCGTCAACGTCGCGGAGATCTTCCTCGCCCGCCGCACGCTGCACGGCGGCGCGCTCGGCTTCGCGCTCATGTGGACGGCGAGCGGGATCGGGCAGACGATCGGAGGGCTCAACGCGCAGCGCGTCGGCGAGCGGTTCGGCTCGCGCGCGGTGTATCCGCGCGCGTTGCTCCTTTCGGCGCTCGGCGTCGCGATGGCGGCCTCCGCCCCCGACATCTGGGTCGCGATCGCGGCGATGCTCGTCAGCGGGCTCGGCAACGGGGTCGCCGTCGTCGCCAACATCACGCTCGTCCAGCGCGGCACGACCGACGAGCTGCGCGGGCGCGTGCTCACGGCGATCATGAGCGCGAACGCGCTCGTGCTGCTCGCCGCCTTCGTCGCGGCCGGGCCGCTCACCAACCGCTACGGCGGGCGCGTCGCCTTCGCGATCGGCGCGGCCGCCCTCGTCGCGGCCGCCGGCGCCGCCGCCGCGCTGCTGCGTCGGGAGCGCGCGTGAGTCGCCGCCGGGACTGGACGCGCGAGTCGCTGGTCGCCGGCGTGCGCGGCGGCGACCGGCGCGCGCTCGCGCGCGCGATCACGCTCGTCGAGGACGGCGACCCGCTCGCGTACCGGCTGGTCGGCGACGTCTACCCGGACACCGGTCACGCCTACGCAGTCGGCGTGACGGGGCCGCCGGGGGTCGGGAAGTCGAGCCTCGTCTCCGCGCTCGTGCGCCTCGTGCGCGCGCAGGGACAGACGGTCGGCGTCATCTCCGTCGACCCATCGAGCCCGTTCACGCAGGGTGCGCTGCTCGGCGACCGGATCAGGCTCACCGACCACTTCCTCGACCCGGACGTGTTCATCCGCTCGATGGGGACGCGCGGCCACCTCGGCGGCCTCGCCGAGTCGACGCTGCAGGCGCTGCTCGTCCTCGACGCGGCGCACAAGGACGTCGTCTTCCTCGAGACCGTCGGCACGGGGCAGAGCGAGGTCGGCGTGCTCGGCATCGCCGACACCGTGGTGCTCGCATTGATGCCCGGCTCCGGCGACTCGATCCAGGCGCTCAAGGCGGGAATCATGGAGATCCCCGACGTGATCGCGATCAACAAGATGGACCACCCGATGGCGAAGACGATGCTGAACGAGGTGCGGCAGGTGCTTGCGCTCGGGCCGAAAGAGGGCTGGCGGCCGCCGATCGTCCTGACGGAGGCGCTGCGCGGCGAGGGCGTCGAGACGCTGTGGGAGAAGGTGCTCGCGCACCGCGCCTGGCTCGAGCAGGAGGGTGAGCTGCAGGCGAGGCGCCGGCGTCACCTCGCACAGGAGGTGTTCGGCGTCGCGTCGGCGCGCGCGCGGCGCCACCTCGAGGAGGCGGTGCGCGAGGATCCCGAGTTGCGCAGGCTGCTCGACGAGGTAGAAGACCGTCGGCTCGACCCGCTGACCGCGGTCGACCGCATCCTTCGCGAGGTTTTCAGGATTGGCGACGAAGACGGCACCGAGGCTCGCTGACATCCGCGCGGCGCGCGAGCGGATCGCGGACCACGCGCGCTCCACCCCCGTCTACGGCTCGGAGACGTTCTCGCGCCGCACCGGCCGCAAGGTCTGGCTCAAGGCGGAGAACCTCCAGCGCACGGGCTCCTTCAAGGTGCGCGGGGCCGTCAACAAGCTCGCCACGCTGACGCGCGAGCAGCGCGCGGCGGGCGTCGTCGCCGCGAGCGCCGGCAACCACGGGCAGGCAGTCGCGTGGGCCGCGCGCGAGCTCGGCGTCAGCGCCACGGTCTTCATGCCGCAGGACGCGCCGATGGCGAAGGTCGAGGCGACGCGCAACTACGGCGCGGCGACGGTGCTCACCGGCGCCATCTTCGACGACGCGCTCGTCGCCGCGCTCGAACGGTGCGAGGAACAGGGTGCGACGTTCGTGCACGCCTTCGACGACGAGGCGGTGGTCGCGGGGCAGGGGACGATCGGCCTCGAGCTCGCCGACGAGCTGCCGGATTGCCAGACGTACCTGCTGCCGGTCGGCGGCGGCGGCCTCGCCGCCGGCATCGCGATCGCGCTGCGCGAGCTGCGACCGGGCGCCCGGATCGTCGGCGTGCAGGCGGGGAAGGGCGGACGCGGCACGATTGCCGACGGAATCGCGGTGAAGCATCCCGGGGAGCTCACGATGTCGATCCTCGACGAGCTGCTCGACGACCTCGTGCACGTCGAGGACGAGGAGATCTCCGAGGCGATCATCCTGCTGCTCGAACGCGCGAAGCTCGTCGTGGAGGGCGCGGGCGCGGCATCCGTTGCGGCGCTGATCGCCGGCAAGGCCGGCGGCGACGGCGGCGTCTGCGCGCTTCTCTCCGGCGGCAACATCGACCCGACGCTGCTCATCTCCGTCATGCGCCACGGCCTCACCGTCGCTGGCCGCTACCTCGTCGTGCGCACCACGATCCCCGACCGGCCGGGCGCGCTCGTCGAGCTGCTCGAGCTCGTCGCGGCGGAGCGCGGCAACGTGGTCTCGGTGGAGCACCACCGCGAGGGGATGGCGGTGAACGTCGCGGAGACGGAGGTCGAGCTGACCGTCGTCACCCGCGATGTCGGACACTGCGAGGCGCTGGTCGCCGCGCTCGAGGCGCGCGGTTACCGCATCGAGCGCCTGCGCTGAGTCGCACTCACGCGCCGCAGCGCCTGAACGACACCGTGTCGCTCAGGTCGGCCATGCCGCCGTCGGCGACCGCGCTGACGTCGAAGCCCTCGCGCTGCAGGAGCGACGCCGCGATCGCGGCACGCGCACCGCTCTCGCAGACGGTGACCACGGGGCGGTCGCGCTCGAGCGCCCCGCAACCGAGCTTCCTGATCAGCCGGTAGGGGATGTTGCGCGAGCCGGGGATGTAGCCCGCGTCGCGCTCGACCGTCTCGCGCACGTCGACCACCTGCACGCCCCGCTCGTCGATCAGCCTCTTCAGCTCACGCACGTCGACCGTCGCGATCGTCTCCGTCGCCTGCGGGTCGAGCACGAACCCCGCGATCTCGAGTAGCCCGACCGCCCACAGCGCGCGCGCCGCGCGCAGCGCGTCGTCGCGCGAAGAGGCGTGCAGTACGACGGGCTCGTCCGGATCGAGGACGAACCCGGCCTTCGTGCCGAACGACCCCGCGTCGAGGGGGACGCTGATCGCGCCCGGCACGTGGCCGGCCGCGTACGCCGCGAACGGGCGCACGTCGAGCACCGTCGCGCCTGCGGGCTCGCGCAGCTCCTCCGGGTCGCCCGGGCGCGCGAGCCACGGGCCGCGGTTGAGCGCGACGACGCGCTCCGTCGTCGGCGGCCGCGGCGTCGAGACGGACGCCGACACGAGCACGAACTCCTGCACGTCGCGGAACTGCAGCGCCTCGTTCGACTCGAGCTCGGCTCCGATCGAGCTCGACGTCGCGCTGCTCATGGTGCCGCCGCACAACGATCCGGCCACGTGACCGGGATACACGCGCACGGTGGGACCGAGCGCGGCGATCCGGTGCAGCGAGTGGAAGAGGTCCTGGGCTCCCTCGCGCGCCGCGACGGCGAGATCAGGGCGCGCGGCGGCGCCGACGAACAGCGAGTCGCCGGTGAGGACGGCGTCGCCGCCGACGACGAATGCGCAGTGCTCGGGACGGTGCCCCGGCGTGTGCAGAACGTCGATGCGTACGTTGCCGATCAAGACAACGGAGCCGTCCGCGAGCGGGTCGTGCGGGTACTCCGCCCCGGCGGCGGCGTGGATCGAGGTCGGGATGCCGTGCTCGAGCGCGAAGCGGCCGTGGCCGGAGACGTGATCGGCGTGCGTGTGCGTTTCGAGCACGCGCTCGATCCGCACGCCCGCGTCGGCGGCGGCGGCGAGGTACTGCTCGATCTCGAAGGCCGGGTCGACGACGACGGCGAGGCCGGCGTCCGCGTCTCCCACGAGGTACGAGGCGCAGCCGAGGTCCTCGTTCACGAACTGCCGGAGCAGCACACACGGGATACTAGAGCCCGAGGTGGCGCGCAATCACCATGCGCTGCACCTCGTTCGTCCCCTCCCCGATCTCGAGGATCTTCTGGTCGCGGTAGAAGCGCGAGATCGCGTACTCGTCCATGAAGCCGTATCCGCCGTGGATCTGGAGCGCCCAGTTGGCCGCGCGGTGGGAAAGCTCGCCGGAATACAGCTTCGCCATCGCCGCCGTCCGCGCGAACGGGCGGCCCTGGTCCTTCTCCCATGCGGCCCGGTAGACGAGCAGGCGGGCCGCTTCGATCTCGGTCGCCATGTCGACGAGCTTCTGTTGCACCGCCTGGAACTTGGCGATCGGCTTCCCGAACTGCTCGCGCTCCTGCGCGTAGCGGAAGGCGAGGTCGTACGCGCCCTGTGCGAGGCCGACGCCCATCGCGGCCACCGAGATGCGGCCGCCGTCGAGGATCCTCAGGAACTGCCGGAACCCCTCGCCGCGCTGGCCGAGGAGGTTTCCCTCGGGGACGCGCGCGCCCTGGAAGCTGAGCTCGCGCGTGTCGGACGCGCGCCAGCCGAGCTTCTGCATCGGCGGCGAGATCACGTAGCCGGCGGTGCCGTTCGGGACGACGATGTTCGAGATCTCGCCGTCGCCGGTGAGCGCGGTGATCGTGACGCACGCGCTGATGTCGGTACCCGCATTCGTGATGAAGATCTTCGCGCCGTCGATCACCCATTCGCCGCCTTCGAGCCGCGCCGTCGTGCGGGTCGCGCCGGCGTCCGAGCCCGCGTTGGGCTCGGTTAGCCCGAACGCCGCGAGCTTGCGGCCCGAAGCGAGCTCCGGCAGCCACTGCCGCCGCTGCTCCTCGCTGCCGAAGTAGTAGATCGGGAGCGTGCCGAGGGAGTGGTGCGCGGCGACGGTGATCGCGACCGACGAGTCGACGCGCGTCAGCTCCTCGACGGCGATCGCGTACGAGACGGTGTCGGTGCCGCCGCCGCCGTACTCCTCGGGGATCGTCATCCCCATCAACCCGAGTTCCGCCATCTGCTCGACGAGCTCGTACGGGAAGCGCTTCTCGCGGTCGAGCTCCTCGGCGACCGGCGCGACCTTCTCCAGCGCGAACGACCGCACCGTGTCGCGGATCAGCGCGTGCTCGGGTGTCTCGTCGAAGTTCAGCTCGCCAACCCCTGCGCGAGCTCGACGATCAGGCGGACGCCGTACCCCGTGCCGCCCTCGTCGAGGATGTAGTCGGGCCGCCGGCGCCGCACGTATCCCGGGCCGGCCATGTCGACGTGCGCCCACGGCCCGTCGCCCGCGAACTCCTGCAGGAACATCGCCGCGAGCACCGGCCCACCCTCGCGCAGCTCGGAGGCGTTCTTCAGGTCGGCGAAGTTCGAGTCGATGTAGCGACGGTAACGGCGGTGGAGGGGGAACCGACAGCCGAGGTCGCCGCTCGCGCGGGTCGCGTCCTCCACTCGTGCCGCCCAGTCCTCGTCGTTCGCGAACCAGCCGGCGATCAGGTCGCCCAGGGCGAGCGTCATCGCGCCGGTGAGCGTGGCGAGGTCGATCACGTGCGTCGCGCCGAGCTCGCGCGCGTGGTGCAGCGCGTCCGCGAGCAGCAGCCGTCCCTCGGCGTCGGTGTTGATGATCTCGATCGTCTTGCCGCTCGCAGCGCGGAGGATGTCTCCGGGCTTGAACGCGTTGCCGCCCTGCAGGTTCTCGGTGGCCGCCACGACTGCGACCGCGCGTATCGGCAGCCCGAGGGAGGCGATCGCCGCCAGCCCTTCGACGGCCGCCGCGCCGCCCGCCATGTCGCCCTTCATGTCCTGCATGCGCAGCGGCTGCTTCAGCGAGATGCCGCCGGAGTCGAACGTCACCGCCTTGCCGACCAGGCCGAGCGTCAGGCCGTCGCGCGCGTCGGGCGGGTCGTAGCGCATGACGATCAGCTGCGGCTCCTCCGCGCTCGAGCGCGCGACGCCGGCAAAAGCGCCCATGCCGCGCTCCTCGATCCAGTCGCGGCCGAAGCTCTCGACCGCGACGCGCCCGTCGGCGTGAGCCCGCGCGGCGCGGGCGAGCGCGGTCGGGGTGAGGTCGTTGGGCGGTCGGTTCGCGAGGTCGCGCGCGGCCGCCACGTGCCGCGCGACCGTCTCCTGCCGGCGCGCGAGCGGCTCGAGCTCCGGCGGCGCGTCGAGTGCGAGCTGCAGCTCCGGCCGCTCCGCGTAGCCGCGCTTGAACAGCCCCAGGTCGTACGCGCCGAACGCGGAGCCCTCGACGAGCGCGCGCACCTGCTCCTCGGGCGCGAGCGGAAGCGCGCCGTCGAGCCGCCAGGCGACGCTCCCGCCGGCGCCGCGCAGGGAGCGGGCGGCGAGCGCCGCCGCAGCGCGCAGCGCGTCGGCGTCGAGCGGCTTCGCGGCGCCGACGCGGACGCCGCCGTCGCCGAGGCGCAGCTCGCCGGCGGGGAGCGCGCCGTCGATCGCAGCGCGCACGTCTGAGTCGGCCGCAGGCCTGATCTCGACTCGCATATGAGCCCGCGACTCTACCGCCGCCGCTCCGGCGTCGGGCACGTCAGCTCGGGACGTGTCCTGGCTCAGAGCCAGGACACGTCCCGGCGCGCGCGGCGTGGCCGCATCCAAGCGTGCCTCGGTCGTGAATCTATGGTCCTCGCGGGCCCTGTCCTGGCTCTGAGCCAGGACAGGGCCGTCCGGTACGGTTGCGCGACGCAGGGGTCCAACCGAAAAGGAGGGGTTGCGCGGTGGCAGCCAAGGAGTTCTTCGATTCGCTGGAGTCGCGAGCGGACGCCGGGAAGCTCGCGGGGATGAGCAACTCGTACCTGTTCGACATCGACGGGGAGGGGCAGTGGTTCGTCGACGTCCGCGACGGCAAGCTGACGGTCAAGGAAGGCGCAGGCGCGAACGCGGACGCGACCATCACCACCTCCGGCGAGCACTTCGACCGGATCGTCGCCGGCGAGCTCAACCCGACGACCGCGTACATGACCGGCAAGCTGAAGGTCAAGGGCGACATGGGCGCGGCCATGAAGCTGCAAAAGCTCTTCTAACGGCGCACGGCGCCGAAGTAGCATCGGCGGGTGCCCGCCGACGCTGTCGCCCTCGCCGTCGCTCACGCCGAGCCGGACGAGCTGCGGCCCGCGTGGTCGCTCGCGCGCGACGCGCCGCGCCTCGAGAACCCGCTCCCCGCGCGCGTCGACCGCGACTGGGCGCTCGGCGGCGCGACGGGCAGAGGCGTGCACGTGTGCGTGCTCGACAGCGGCGTCGAGCGCGACCACCCGCTCGTCGGCCCCCTCGCTTCGGCGGTCGCCATCACCGTCGACGAGGCCGGCGACCCCGTTGCCCAGCCGGACGACGAAGGAGACCTGTGCGGTCACGGCACCGCCTGCGCCGGCGTGATCCGCTCGCTCGCGCCGGAGGCGGAGATCCATTCGGTGCGCGTGCTCGGCGCCGGCTTCACCGGCTCCGGCAAGGCGCTCCTCGCCGGCCTCCGCTGGGCCGTGGAGCAGAAGTTCGACGTCATCAACATGAGCCTTTCGACGACGAAGCGCGCGCTCGCCGAGCTGCTGCACGAGCTCGCGGACACCGCCTACTTCAAGCGCACGGTCCTCGTTGCCTCCGCTCACAACATGCCGGTGGAGTCGTACCCGTGGCGCTTCTCGTCCGTCATCTCGGTCGGCAGCCACGAGGAGCCCGACCCGCTGACCTTCTACGCGAACCCCGACCCGCCCGTCGAGTTCTTCGCGCGCGGCGTCGACGTCGAGCTCGCCTGGGTCGGCGGCGGCACGATCACGGCCACCGGGAACAGCTTCGCGACGCCGTGCATCAGCGCGATCGCCGCGCTCGTGCTGTCCAAGCACCCGCGGCTGACGCCGTTCCAGCTGAAGAGCGTGCTCTACCTGATCGCGGACAACGTGGGCGGCGGCCGATGAGTGACGACCTCGCCGCCGCGGTCGCCGCCGGCGTCCTGCCGTCCGAGGAGCGGTTCGGCGCGCTCCTGCGCTCGATCGTCGAGGTCGCCCGCGCGATCTTCTGCGCGCGCGGCTCGTCGATCTTCCTGCTCGACGAGGAGACCGACGAGCTCGTCTTCGCGGCCGTCGCGAGCGAGGAAGAGCAGTCGCTCGTCGGGATGCGCATTCCGTCCTCCTCCGGCATCGCGGGCTGGGTGCTGTCGTCGCGCACGCCGCTCGTCGTCGACGACCTCCAGAACGACCCGCGCCACGCCCGCGACGTGGCCGAGCGGACAGGCTACGTGCCGAAGGGGCTGATGGCGGTGCCGCTGCTGCTCGACGAGCGCGTGCTCGGCGTGCTGCAGGTGCTCGACCGCCCGCAGAACTCGCGCTTCTCGCTCGAGGAGATGGAGCTGCTCGGGCTGTTCGCGAACCAGGCCGCGATCGCGCTCGACCTGCTCGGCTCCGCCCGCCGAGCGCGGGCCGCGCTCGACGGGGCCGGCGACGCGGCCGCCGTCGCACGGCTCGCGGGCGCGCTGGAACGGCTCGTCCGCGACGACGACCCGCGGCGCGCAGCGGCCGAGCAGCTGCTGGACGCGCTCGAACGCGTCCTCGCGTAACTCCGCGCAAAAGACGAAGGCCCGGTCACCCGGGCCTTCTCCCAGCCAGCTTTGGCGCGCAGCTACTTGCGCAGGACGTGCGCCTCGACGTCGTCGCCGCCGTCGTCCTCGCCCTCGCCGCGCTTGCGCAGGACGTGCGCCTCGACGTCGTCCGTCTCCTCGTCGCTGCCCTTGCGCAGTGCCTCGCGCTCCTGATCCTGCTCCGACACGTGATCCTCCTTGTTCAGCCGCGTGTTTCGCGGAAGGTCGACCACCAGACGCGGCCGGCCTCCGAAATCTTCCATCCCGTGTTGAAAAACACAAGCTGCCCGCGCAGACTGGGTCGGTGCGCGAGGGGCTGAGGGAGTCCGCGGCCGCGTTCCGCGGCGTCTTCCGCAACCCGACGCTGCGCAGGCTCCAGCTGGCGTGGGCCGGCAGCGTCGCAGGCCAGTACGCGTTCGTGATCGTGATCGCCGTCTTCGCGTACCGGCACGGAGGCGCCGCAGGCGTCGGCGCGATGATGCTCGTGCGGACGATCCCCGCCGCCGTGATCGGGCCGCTCGTCTCCGCCGCCGGCGACCGCTACCGGCAGGAGCGCGTGATGCTGTTGGCCGACGCGGGCCGCGCCGCGCTCGTCGCCGCGATGGTCGCCGACGTCGCCCTGCACGGGCCCGCCTGGCCCGTGTTCGTGCTCGCGGCCGGCGGCCCGGTGCTCGCGACGATGTTCCATCCCGCGCAGTCGGCGCTGCTCCCGTTCGTGGCGTCGACGCCGGACGAGCTCACCGCGGCGAACGTGGCGTCGTCGACGATCGAGAGCGTCTCGCTCTTCGCGGGACCGGCGGTCGCGGGGCTCGTGCTCGGCGTGTGGGGAATGGCGCCCGCGCTGGCCGTGACCGTCGCCACGTTCGCGTGGTCTGCGCTGCTCGTCGCCCGGATCACGCCGCCCGCGCGCGCGCCGGCCGCCGAGCGCGCGCACGCCGGCGGCGCATCCTTCGCCGCCGAGGCGTTTGCCGGCTTCGGCGCCGTGGCGCGCGTGCCTGCGCTGCGGCTGCTGATCGGCCTGTACACCGCGCAGATGGTCGTCGCCGGTGCGATGGGCGTGCTCGTCGTCGTGGCCGCCGAGCGCCTGCTGCACATGGGTTCGAGCGGCGTCGGCTGGCTCTACACCGCGTGCGGCGTCGGCGGGATCGCAGGCTCGGTCGTCTCGATGGCGCTCGTCGGACGCCGCCGGCTCGCCGGCGACCTGCGTCTCGGGCTGCTGCTCTGGGGGATCCCGTTCCTCGTCGTCGGCGTGTGGGCGCACAGCGTCGTCGCGCTCGCGATGCTGGCGCTGCTCGGGATCGGCAACACGCTCGTCGACGTCTCGGCGATGACCCTGCTGCAGCGCAACGCCCCGGAGGCGGTGCGCGCGCGCGTCTTCGGGGTGCTGGAGACGCTCTTCGCGGTCACCGCCGCGGTCGGCGCCGTCGCCGCGCCCGCGCTGATCGGCCTCGCCGGCATCCGGACGACGCTCGTCGCGACCGGCGTCTTCCTGCCGGCCCTGACGCTCCTTGCCTGGCGTGCGCTGGCAACGCTCGACACCGCCGCCGACCTGGCACAGGTCGACCTGCTCCGCCGCATCCCCCTGTTCGCGCCGCTGCCGGCGCCGACGCTCGAAGGGCTCGCGCGCGCGCTCGTGCCGGTGGAGCTCGCGGCGGGCGAGACGCTGTTCGAGGCGGGGGAGGCCGGCGACCGGTTCTACGTGATCGAGTCCGGCGAGCTGGCCGTCGAGCTCGCGATCGGCACGAAGGTCGAGAGCGCAGGCGGCTTCGTCGGCGAGATCGCGCTGCTGCGCGACGTTCCCCGCACCGCGACGGTGCGCGCCCGCACCGACGCCCGCCTGCTCGCGCTCGAGCGCGACGAGTTCCTCGCGGCTGTGACCGGACACGCGCGCGCCCGCGACACCGCGGAGCACATCGCGACGGAGCGCCTCGCGCTCTCGCCGGTCTAGTCGAGCTCGACGAGGATCGCGCCGCCGGCGACCCGGTCGCCTTCGCGGACGTGGACGGCGCGTACTGTTGCCTCGTAAGGCGACAGGAGCGGGGTCTCCATCTTCATCGCCTCCAGCACGACGAGCGGCGCCCGCGCCTCCACCGTCGCGCCCGGCTCGGCATTCACCTTGATCACGGTGCCCGGCATCGGCGCGACGACCATGCCGGAACTTTCGCCGCCGGCGTGCTGGATTGCGGCGGCGTCGACGTCGGGCGGCGGCCGCAGCGGCGCCGTCGGCAGGTTGAGCCGGAAGCCGCCGCGCCAGACGTCGGCCGGCAGCGCGGCGGGCGGCGCGGACAGCGGCGGGTGCTCGACGAGGAACGAGGTCGTCGTCTCGCCGGTGCGCAGCGCCGGGTGCGCGACGAGCCAGCGCAGGAACGGCAGGTTCGTCGTCACGCCTCCGACTTCGGTCTCCGCCAGCGCGTCAGCGAGGCGGTCGAGTGCCTCGGCGCGCGTCTCGCCCGCCGCGATCAGCTTCGCGATCATCGGGTCGTAGGCGGTGCCGATCTCGTCGCCCTCGGCGACGCCGCTCTCGACGCGGACCGACGCCGGCAGCCGCAGACGCTCGACGCGGCCCGCCTGCGGCAGGAACGTGCGTGGGTCCTCCGCGTACAGGCGCGCCTCGACGGCGTGACCCCGCAGCACCGGGTGAGCCGGAAGGTCGAGCCGCTCGCCGTCCGCGATGCGCAGCTGCCACTGGACGAGGTCGACGCCCGTCACCGTTTCCGTCACCGGGTGCTCCACCTGGATGCGGCCGTTCAGCTCGAGAAAGAAGAACTCGCTCCCGTCCAGCACGAACTCGGCGGTGCCCGCGCCGACATAGCCGACGGCGCGCGCGAAGCGGACCGCGGCGTCGCTCATGCGGGCGCGCAGGTCGGGGTCGACCGCGGGCGACGGCGACTCCTCGAGCACCTTCTGGTGGCGGCGCTGCACCGAGCAGTCGCGCTCGCCCAGCGCCAGCACCGTTCCGTGCGCGTCCGCGAGCAGCTGGATCTCGACGTGCCGCGGCCGCTCGAGGTAGCGCTCGAGGTAGACGCGCTCGTCGCCGAAGCCGGCGCGCGCCTCCCGCCGCGCCGCGGCGAGCGCCTCGTCGAGCTCCTCGCGGCTGCGCACGACCCGCATACCGCGTCCGCCGCCGCCCGCCGCCGCCTTCACGATCAGCGGCGGCTCGGTCGCCTCCGGCACCGTCGGGACGCCTGCGCTCGCGGCGATTCGCTTCGCCTCGATCTTGTCGCCGCCCGCGCGCAGCGCCTCCGGCGGCGGGCCGACCCAGGTCAGCCCGGCGTCGAGAACCGCGGCGGCGAAGTCGCCGCTCTCGGCGAGGAAGCCATAGCCGGGGTGCACCGCGTCGGCGCCCGCCTCGCGTGCCGCGCGCACGTGCTCGGCGGGGTCGAGGTACGACGAGATCTCGACCAGCGTGTCGGCCGAGCGCGCGTGCAGCGAGCCGCGGTCGTCCGGCGCCGCCACCGCGACGGTGCGGAGGCCGAGCGCGCGCGCCGCCCGGAACACGCGCAGCGCGATCTCGCCGCGATTCGCGACGAGCACGCTGCGCATCAACCGTCCACCAGCAGCCCGTTGAGCGGTCCGAGGAACCGGCGCGTGCGCCGCGAGACGTGCGGCAGGTAGTCGAGTCGCACGTACGCGTGATCCTTCGCCCGCTCGCGCCACAGGTCGACGCTGACCTCGTCGCTGCCGAGATGCTCGCGCCAGAGCCGCAAGCGCGTCTCGCGCACGAGCTCCTCGTCGCACGTCACGATGCAGGCCTCGGTGTCGTTGAAGAACGAGTGCTCGTTCAGGTTCGCGGAGCCGATCGCGAGCCAGCGGTCGTCGACGATGCCGATCTTCGCGTGCACGTACACCTGCCCGGCGCGACCCGGCTGGTAGAGCGTGCAGGCGGTGAGGCGGTCGTCGCGGTCGGCGTCGACGAGCAGCCCGAGCTGTCCGCGCGTGTCGTCCTCGCCGTTGTTCGGACGGGCGGGGAGGAGAAGGACGACGCGGAACTCGTCCGTCGGGGGCCGCTGGAGCTTCTCGCGCAGGATCTGCACGATCTCGGGCGACCAGAAGAACTGGCTCTCGAGGTACACGAGCGTGCGCGCCGCGCGCAGCGCGCGGACGTACGCCTCGAGGATGCGGTAGTCGCCGCGCGGCACCTCGTCGTAGACGTCGTTGGGGATCGTGCGCACGAACTGCGCGCGCACCGGCCCGCGCTCCGCGACCTCGCACTCGGGCTCGCACGGCTCCTGCGTCACCTCGCGCCAGCGCAGCGCGATGTGCGCGGCGACGTCCGCGACGAGCGGGCCCTCGATGCGTGCACTCGCGTCGTGCCAGCCGACCTCGCCGCGCGCCGGATGCGCAGACGAGTCGAGGCGGTTGCCGGCGAGGTCGGTGAGGTCGATCCCGCCCACGTACGCGACGCGGCCGTCGATCACGGCGAGCTTCTCGTGGTGGCAGTGCATCGGCCGCTCCTTCGCGTCGAGCGCCATCTTGATCCGCGTCGCCCTGACCATCCGTTCGCGCGCCTCGCGTACCTGCGACCGGGACGGCTTGAAGAGCGGCAGCGGCGCGCCGGCCCACGCGATCAGCTTCACGTCGGCGCGCTCGGCCGCGGCCGCGAGCAGCTCGCGCAGCGTCGGCCCGCCCGGCGAGAGCCGGAACGACGGCGTGAACGTCCAGCCGGCGAGCCAGACGGATCGCTCCGCGTGCTCGATGTCCGCCTGCAGCCGCGGCAGCGCGTTCTCGCCGTCGACCAGCACCTCGACCGCGTTGCCGTCGCGCGGCGGCGGCAGCCCGGCGCACCAGAGGCCGTCGTCCGGCGGCGCGTACGCGTGCGCCCAGCCGCGGTGCTTCAGGCGGCGGCGGTGGTGCGAGACGACGAGGCGCTCGATGCCGGTGCCGACGGCGTCGTCGAGCCGATCGATGTGCGCGTACGCCATGAGCCGAGAAGCGTAAGCGCGCAGACGGCCGCGAGGACGAGGTACGTCGCCGCGTCCGAGACGGCGTGCGCCAGCGCACCGCCGCCGGCGGCGCCGAGCGTCTGTCCGGGCGCCCACGCGAGGCTGACGAGCGCGAACGTGTAGCCGTAGTCGAGCCCGCGCCGCTCCGAGAGCTGCGTCAGCAGCGTCATCGCGGGCGTGTAGAAGGTGCCGAACGCGAGTCCGGCGAGGACGACGAGCGCCGCGAGCGCGAACCGGGAGGTCGGCCAGGGCAGGAGCGCCGCCAGGACGAGCGAGCCCGCGAGCCCGCCGACGATGGGGACGGCGGGTCCCCGGCGGTCGCTGAGATGCCCGACGAACACGTTGTTGACCGCCTCGACGGCCGCCGTGCAGAGGAACACCGCGCCGATCGCCACCGACCCGAACCCGAGGTGCGAGAGCCTGAGCGGCGCGAGCACCGACAGCGCCCCGAAGAGCAGCGCCGGCAGGACGACGAACCAGAACGCAGCTGCCATGCGCCGGTCGCGCAGCGCCTCCGGCAGGGCGCGCAGCGGCTGGGGCGCCTCCGGTCGCGCCGCGGGCGTCGACGCAGCCCACACGGCGAGCGCGAGCGACGCACCGCCCGTCGCAGCGAACGTCCAGCCCGTCCCCGCCAGCGAGGCGATGCCGCCGAGCACGGGGCCGAAGAGCGCGCCGCCGACGGCCGCCGCGAACGCCTGCCCGATCAGCGCGCCGCGCCGTCCCACCGGCGCCGCCGCCACGAGCCACGCCAGCGCGCCGGTCCACGAGAACGCGCTCGCCAGCCCCTGGACGAAGCGAGCCGCGTCGAGCTGCCACGCCCGCACGCCGAACCCGAACAGGATCGTGCAGGCGGCGACGGAGCAGAGCCCGACCAGGACGGTGCGCTTAACGCCGAAGCGGGCGGCGACGACGCCGCTCGGGATCGCCCCGACGAGCGCACCGGCGGGGTACGCAGCCGCGAGGACGCCGGCTCCCGTCTTGCCGATGCCGAGCGCATGGGCGTAGTGCGGCAGCAGCGGCGTCAGCGCCGCGAAGAAGAGCGTGTCGAAGAAGACGATCGCTCCGGTGAGGAGCAGCAGCCTGCGCATCCGCGCGACGCTATCGTGTGCGACTCTCGCGATGAGGCGCCTGGCTGCGATCGTTCTCGCCGCTCTCGCGCTTCCGGCCGCGGCGTCGGCGGGCACCGTCTTCCTGCTCGACGGCCGGGGTTGGGGCCACGGGGTCGGCATGAGCCAGTGGGGCGCGGAAGGCTATGCGCGCCACGGCTGGGACTACCGCCGGATCCTCGCGCACTACTACCAGCACACGTCGATCGCGCTCGCGCACCCGCGACCTGTGCGCGTGCTCCTCCACGACCAGCAGACGTCGGTGCGGATCGGCTCGACCGCGCCGTTCCTCGTCGAGGACGCGCGGGGGAAGAAGCTGCACTATCCGGCGCGCTCGCTCGTCGTCGACGCGCGCTTCGTCCTGCGTCACGAGCGGCTGCGACCGCCGCTTCGCTTCGTCGCCGGCGTGCAGCCGCTGCAGGTCGACTTCGACCCCTACCGCGGCGACGTGATCGTCGAGCGCTCGCCGAACGGGGGGCTGATGGTCGTCAACGAGCTGCCGCTCGACCGCTACCTGCGCGGCGTCGTGCCGTGGGAGGCGCCGAAGGGATGGCACTTCGCGACGTACGAGGCGCAGGCCGTCGCCGCGCGCTCGTACACGCTGGCGACGCTCAAGCCGAAGAGGCTGTTCGACCTCTATCCCGACGAGCGTTCGCAGATGTACGGCGGCGTGCGCGCGGAGCGGCCGGAGACGAACCTCGCGATCGGCGCGACCGCGGGGCAGGTGCTCGTCTACGAGGGCCGGATCATCCCGGCGTACTACTTCTCGACCTCGGGCGGGCGCACGTCCTCGATCCACGACGCGTGGCCGAAGGCGGTGCAGGTGCCGTACCTCGTGTCGGTGCCGGACCCGTACGACTACATCTCGCCGCGCCACGTCTGGCCGACGACGATCCTCACCGCGGCTCGCCTCGGGGCGGTGCTCGGGCTGGGCGACGTGTCCGACGCCGTCGTCGTCGAGAACTCGTCGGGCCGCGCGGCCGCGGTGCGCGTGCTGGCGGGCGCGCGCTGGCACACGGTCCCGGCGAACGTCTTCCGGGTGCGGTTCGGCCTCCACTCGACGGACTTCGAGCTGCGTGCGATGGCGCTCGACCCGCTGCAGCCGGCGCTCTTCGGCGCGCGGGTTGCGGTGCACGGCTGGGTCCGCGGCCTCGGCAGGGCGCGGCTGCAGGAGCTCACCTCGCGGGGATGGACGACGGTCGCGCACCTGCACCCGTCGAGCGACGGCAAGTTCGTCGCGGCGATCCGCGCGGCTCGCTCCACGCAGCTGCGGCTCGCCTACAACGCGCTGGCGGGCGACGCGGTGCCGCTGGAGGTCGCGCCGCGCGTCGAGCTGGACGCGGCCGGCACGAACCTGCGCGTGCGCGTCTCGCCGCGCCTGCCGCTCCTCGTGCAGCGGCTGACGCGGAACGCCTGGCGGCCGGTCGCGCGCGCGAACGGCGTCTTCGCGCGCATCCTGCGCCCCGGGTCGTACCGCGTCGCGGTGCTCGGCGGCGCCGGATACCTGAGCAAGCTGACGCGGCCGGTCGGACTCCGTAGGAGCGGCGGCTAACGGCGGTCGGCGTCGCCGCGCCACGCCGGCGGCCGTTTCTCGAGGAACGCGCGCAAGCCCTCCTGCCCCTCCGCGCTCGTGCGGTGAGCGGCGATCCGGCGCGCGGTCTCGTCGCCCGGCAGCGGTGCGCGTGCGAGCTCCTTCGCGGCCCGCGCCGCCTGCGGCCCCGCGGTGAGCAGCTCGCCGACGACGCGCTCGACCGCCGCGTCGAGGTCCTCCGCCACCTCCGAGACGAGCCCGATGCGGAGCGCGACGTCCGCACCGAACCGCTCGCCGGTGGCGAAGTACCTGCGCGCGGCGCCGGGCCCGATCTTCGCGAGCGCGAACGGCGAGATGACCGCCGGCACGATCCCCAGCTTCACCTCGCTGAACGCGAACTGCGCAGCAGGCTCGGCGACGGCGATGTCGCAGCACGCGACCAGTCCGCAGCCGCCGCCGAGCGCGTGCCCCTGGACGCGCGCGACCGTGGGCGCCGGACAGCCGTCGATTGCATCCAGCATCCCCCGCAGGCGCAGAGCGTCGGCGACGTTCTCGTCGTACCTCAGGTCGACGGACGATCGCATCCACTCGACATCGGCGCCCGCTGAGAAGGAGGGGCCGTCCCCGGCCAGCACGACGGCGCGCGCGTCGCCGACCTCGCCGAACGCCTCCGTGAGCTCCGCGATCAACGCGGCGTCGAAGGCGTTGCGACGGTCGGGCCGCGCCATCGTCACGCGCAGCACCGGCCCGTCGCGCACGACGCGGAGCGCGCTCATGCGCCGAAGGCGAGCCCGAGCCGTGCGAGCTGCTGCGCGACCGACACCGTCGCCTCGACGTCGAAGATCTCGGCGACGTCGGGATCCTTGCCGATGAGCTCGCGCGCGCGCGAGGGCAGCGGGTGCTCCGCAGCCTCGCGCGACTCCCAGACATAGACCGCACCCCAGCGCTCCGTCGCTTCGTCCCCGACCCACGCCTTGAAGAGCAGCCCCGGCACCTGCGCGAACTGGTCGACCGACTCGTCGCGCAGGTACTCGCGCAGCTCCTCGATCGTCGTGTCGGAGTCGGCGAGGCTCCAGAGGACGAAACGCAGGACCGGCATCACATCCGGAAGACGCCGAACGTCGACTCCGGGATCGGCGCGTTCAGCGACGCCGCGATCCCGAGCGCGAGCACGCGGCGCGTGTCGAGCGGGTCGATGATCCCGTCGTCCCACAGCCGCGCGGTCGAGTAGTACGGGTTGCCCTCGGCTTCGTACTTTGCGCGGATCTCCTCCGGATCGGCGTCGCCGACCATCGTCAGCACGGTGGCGGCCTGCTCGCCGCCCATGACGGAGATGCGCGCGTTCGGCCACATCCAGAGCTGGCGCGGCGCGTAGGCGCGTCCGGCCATCGCGTAGTTGCCGGCGCCGAACGAGCCGCCGGTGACGATCGTGAACTTCGGCACGTCGGCGCACGCCACCGCCATCACGAGCTTGGCGCCGTCGCGCGCGATCCCGCCGGCCTCGTACTCCTTCCCGACCATGAACCCCGTGATGTTCTGCAGGAAGACGAGCGGCACGCGGCGCTTGCACGCGAGCTCGACGAAGTGCGCCCCCTTCTGCGCCGACTCTGCGAACAGGACGCCGTTGTTGGCGAGGATGGCGACGGGATACCCCTCGATGTGCGCCCAGCCGCAGACGAGCGTCTCGCCGTAGAGCTGCTTGAACTCGTCGAAGCGCGAGCCGTCGACGATCCGCGCGATCACCTCGCGCGCCTCCATGTGCGTGCGGTGGTCGTCCGGGATCAGCCCGTAGAGGTCGCACGGGTCGAGCGCGGGCGGCTCGGGCCGCGCGCGCGTCCACGGCGGCTCCGGCCTCGCGTGGTGCGCGTTCGCGACGATGCGGCGGGCGAGCGCGAGCGCGTGCTCGTCGCTCGTCGCGTAATGGTCGGCGACGCCGGACTGGCGCGCGTGGACGTCGGCTCCGCCGAGCTCCTCGGCGCTCACGTCCTGGCCCGTGGCCGCCTTCACGAGCGGCGGGCCGCCGATGAAGATCGTGCCGGTGCCGCGGACGATGATCGTCTCGTCGCTCATCGCCGGGACGTACGCGCCGCCGGCCGTGCACGAACCCATCACGACCGCGATCTGCGGGATGCCGAGCGCCGACATGCGCGCCTGGTTGAAGAAGATCCGCCCGAAGTGGTCGCGGTCGGGGAACACGTCGGCCTGCAGCGGCAGGAAGGCACCGCCGGAGTCGACGAGGTAGAGGCACGGCAGCCGGTTCTGCTCGGCCACCTCCTGCGCGCGCAGGTGCTTCTTCACGGTCAGCGGAAAGTAGGAGCCGCCCTTGACCGTGGCGTCGTTCGCGACGACCACGCACTCGCGGCCCTCGACGACGCCGATGCCGGTGACGATCCCGGCGCTCGGCGCCTGCCCGTCGTAGACGTCCCAGGCCGCAAGCGCGTTCAGCTCGAGGAAGGATGTCCCGGGGTCGAGGAGCAGGTCGACGCGCTCGCGGGCGAGCAGCTTTCCGCGCGAGCGGTGGCGCTCGATCGCCCGCTCCCCGCCGCCGGCCGCGACCTGCGCCGTCCGCCGGCGGAGCTCCTCCACCAGCCCCCGCATCCGCTCGGAGCGGCGGTCGAAGTCGCCGCCCCGGGCGACCTGCGTCTGGAGCAAGGCCATTGGCGAAGCGTAATTCCGGACGCGGACTGCCCTTGGCAAACCTGAGATTCGACTCTATATTTCGCGGGCCCCGGGCGAGGGCCCCGGGACCAACGTCAGGGAAAGGGGAGAAGTCTCTATGCGCAAGCTCCGCTTGCTCGTCCTGCTGGGCGTGCTCGCGCTGGCCGCGGTGGCGGCGGCGTCGGCCTCCGCCCAGACGGGCGTCAGCGGGACGCCGACGATCGAGCCTCAGGTCGTCGACGACTCGTCGCTGCACCCCACCACCACCACGATGGGCGGGGCGTCGGTGCTGCCGACCACGCGGACCGTCGTCCACTGGTACGGCCAGACGCTCGACCCGCACAACGGGGTGACCTACGGCTACAACATGGTCGGCGCGAACCCGAACACCTGCAAGGGCTCGGCCTGCGACGTGACGGTGCAGGCGGACATCACGCCGATCATCGTCAACATCGACGGGCTGACGTTCGACCCCACGCAGGGCGCCGTGGCGGCCACGCTCGCCTCGCCGCAGTTCGCGACGAACGACTACGGCTCGACGCCGGCCGCGACGGTCCCGAGCTGCACCTACAACAACGGGAAGGCGGTCGTCAACGGCTCCTTCTGCCGCGGACCGGGCGGCGTTCTGTCGCAGGGTGACGCCGGCGTCCCTCTGCAGCTCGAGGACGCGACGATGCGCGCACAGTTCAACAAGACGGGCGTGAACAGCACCTACCACCTGCGGCTCAACCCGAACCTGCAGGCGCCTGCCGTGATCAACGTGCCGCGGAACCAGGGTACGCTGCTCATGAGCGGCCGCGGCGTCGTCTTCGCCGACATCGACATCGGCTGGTGGTCGTCGCACATCAACAACCTCGAGCAGTCGGCCGACCCGACGCACCTGCCGATCTACCTGACGCAGGACGTGATGCTGTACGAGGGCAACAACCCCTCGAACTGCTGCGTGATCGGCTACCACGGCACCCGCGCGACGGGTAACGGCGGCGGCAGCACCAACTCGAACGGCAACGCCGCCGTGCAGACGTTCGCCTGGGCGTCGTACGTCTCGCCGGGCCTCTACTCGCGGCCGAACGGCGGGACCGACTGGGCGCTGCAGGACATCCACGCGCTGTCGCACGAGATCAGCGAGTGGGCGGACGACCCGTTCGTGAACAACTGGGTCGAGCCGTGGCTGACGCCGACGGCCCCGCAGTACGGCTGCACGAACATCCTCGAGACCGGTGATCCCGTCGTGGGCATCGGCTTCGCGAAGGGCACGAACACGTACGAGCAGGGTCCGAACCCGAACGGGACGCAGAGCGCCGACGGGTACTACCACCCCGAGGACGAGGTGTTCCTGCCGTGGTTCATGCGGCTCGCGCCGAACTACGTGTCCGAGCCGACGCAGTCGCCGAGCGCGAACGTCGGCCGGTACTCGTTCATGGGCGACCTCAACCCGTTCCCGGGCTTCCGCCAGCCGGCGACGGGCTGCTAGCAGTCGATCGAGTTCCGAGTGACGCGGAGGCCCGGGAAACCGGGCCTCCGTCGTTTCGGTTCGGGCATGCTGGTGTCGTGGCGCAGCGCTCCGTCCCGAAACCGCGTGCGGCGGCCGCCGGCGGGCGGAGCAGGCTCCCGCTCGTCTTCGGCGTGGTCGCGGCGGCCGTCGTCGTCGCCGTCGCCGTCGTCCTCGTCGCGGTGCTCGCCGCCGGCACGAAGTCGGCGAGCACGAGCCCGACGACGACGTCTGCGCGGCAGGCGGCGTCGCTCTTCGCCGGCATCCCGCAGCGCGGATACGAGCTCGGGGCGTCGTCGGCGCCGAACACGCTGCTCGTGTTCGAGGATCCGCAGTGCCCCTACTGCCGCCAGTGGAACGAGCAGGCGCTGCCCGCCGTCCTGACCGACTACGTGCGCACGGGCCGGCTCAAGCTCGACTACCGCGGCGTGGAGGTGATCGGGCCGAACTCGCTGCTCGGACTGCGCGCGAACTACGCCGCCGGCGAGCAGAACAAGCTGTGGCAGTTCTCGCAGGCCCTCTACGACCGGCAGGGCGCGGAGAACAGCGGCTGGATCACGACGAGCGTCATCCGCGCCGCGGCGAAGGCGGCGCACGCCGACGCCGGCCGCATCCTGAAGGCGCTGAACAGCCCGGCCGTCACGCAGGCGGTCGGCCAGTCGATCAACGAGGCGCAGCAGATCAAGCTCCAGGGAACGCCGACGTTCGTCCTGCAGAAGCCGCTGCAGAACCCGCAGGAGCTGCAGGTGACGGGGCTGGACGCGCAGTCGTTCGAGTCGACGCTCGCGTCGGCGTTGCAGTGAGGGCGCGCGCGGCGGTCGCCGCGCTGGCGGCGGTCGGCCTCGGCGTCGCGACCTACCTCACCGTCATCCACTACACGCACACGGCACCGATCTGCACGACCGGCGGTTGCGAGACGGTACAGCACTCGAAGTACGCGCTGTTCGCAGGCGTGCCGGTGGCGCTGCTCGGCGTCGTCGCGTACGCGTGCGTGCTGCTGACGGCGGCGGTGCGCGGGCTGCCCCCTGCCGTCGTCGGCGCGCTCGTCGCGCTCGTCGGCGTCGCCTTCAGCGGCTACCTACTCTGGGCGCAGCTCGCGCGCATCCACGCGATCTGCCAGTGGTGCGTCGGCAACGACGCCGTCGCCGCGCTGCTCGCAGTCGCCTGCCTCGTCCGGCTCGCGACCGAGCCGGACTGAGCTCAGGCCGCCCCGACGGCGTCGAACGACGCCTGCGCCGCGCGGTCGAAGAGGGCGGCGATCGCGTCGGCCGCGTTCCGCTCCTCCCCGAGGATCCGTTCGGCGTCGGCGACGGCGGCCGTCTCGCCGGCCCGGCCGGCGACGCGCCGGAGCTGCAGGTAGCCGCCGATCTCCAGGTGCTCGAACGCGTAGGTGAACGCGGCGAGCTTGCCGGGCGTGTCGGGATGCGCCCGGAAGAACGCCCCCCAGTGCAGCGCGCCCGCGCGCAGCGCGGCGTCCTTCGGCGTCGAGTTGTCGCCGCCGAGCGCGGCAAGCCGCGCGTCGACGATCTGCATGTGCGTCCTCGTCTCGTCCAGGTGCTTCTCGTAGACGCGCGCGAGCTCGTCGTCGCCGGCGATTTTCGGTGCGCGGGCAAGGAGCGTCTCGGCCTGCGCCTCGAGCGCGTGCGCGTCGGCGAGGTACTTGCGCAGCCGGTTGCGCAGGTCGCCGTCGCCGCCCGAGCGCAGCGACGCGTCGGCCGTGGCGTCGAACAGCTCTTCGATCCGCGCTCCCATCGCCTGCTCCTCGGCGAGGATCTCGCGCGCAGTCCGCTCCGTCTCGTCGTCCCCGGCCTGCGCCGCGACGCGCGCCAGCAGCTCGTACGACGCCGCCTCGAGGTGCTCGTACGAGTACGCGTGCGCCGCGAGCTTGCCCGGCGTGTCCGGTTGCACGGCGGCGAAAACGACGAAACCGACGCCGCCGACGCGCATCACCACGTCCTTCCCCCGAGACGGCGCCGCGCCGTGGGCCGCGAGCCGCGCGCGGACGAGCCGCTCGTGCCGCTCCGTCTCGCCGGCGTGGGCGGCGAGCGCCGAGCGCAGCCCCGGCTCGCCGGCGATCCGCGGCGCGAGCCGCAGCTGCTGCAGCGCCTGCACCTCGATCGAGTGCGCGTCCGTCAGGTACTTGACGAGCTGTTCGCGCAGGTCGGGCACGCCGCTCGGATCTCCGCGCCGCGCCGCCCCGAAACCGCGGCAACCGAGCGGTTGTGCCTCCCCCGATGTGGGGAGGGCGCCCTACCTCCTTGCGCCGATCACTGGAACCGTGACCCTGACGACGTCTCGTCGCGTCCACCTGCGCTTCGCCGCAGCGACGCTCGCCGTCATCGCCGCGGTCGGGGCGGCGCTGCTCTGGGCGGCGCGCAGGGAGGAGGTGCGCCAGGCGGAGCAGAACGTCACCGAGCACGCCCAGTACATCGAGCGCAGCATCCTGCGTGACGAGCTGCGGCCGCGCGACCTCGCCGCGCCCGCGTCGGGTGCGCGGCTGCGGGCGCTCGACTGGCTGTTCGACGACCGCGTCCTCGCCGACGGCGGCCTGCGCGTCAAGATCTACCGCGCGCCCGACGGGCTCGTCACCTACTCGAACGACCATACGCTGATCGGGACGCGCGACGCGGACGCGGCCGAGGTGCGCACGGTCGTCCAGGGGCACGTCGTCCGCGACGTCGCGTACCTCAACCACGAGGGCGGAAGCGGGAAGAACGTCAAGGCGCTCGAGGTGTACGTCCCGTTGACGCTGCGCGGAGAGCGCAAGGCGCGGGGGATGTTCGAGCTGTACGCGTCGTACGCGCCTGTCGCCGCCGCCGTCCGCTCGTTCGAGACGCCGTTCGCGGTCGTGCTCGCGGTCGCGGTGCTCGCGCTGTGGGCGACGCTGTTCCCGCTCCTCGAACGGATGGTGCGCGCGCTCGAGCGCAGCCGTGCGCAGCAGCGGACGGCGGAGCAGGCGCTGGAGGAGACGGTCGACCAGCTGCGGCAGGCGCAGAAGCTCGAGGCGATCGGGCGGCTCGCGGGCGGCGTCGCGCACGACTTCAACAACATGCTGGTGGCGATCAACGGCTACGCCGAGCTGCTCGACGCGACCCTCGTCGACGAGAAGCAGCGTCGCTTCGCGACCGAGATTCGTGCGGCCGGCGAGCGCGCGGCGCAGCTCACGCAGCAGCTCCTCGCGTTCAGCCGGCGGCAGGTGCTCCAGCCGCGCGTGCTCGACCTGAACGACGAGGTTCGCTCGGTGGAGTCGATGCTCTCGCGCGTGATCGGCGAGGGCATCCGCATCGTCGTCGACCTCGAGCCCGGCCTTCGGCGCGTGCTGGCGGACCCGACGCAGATCTCGCAGGTGCTCCTCAACCTCGCCGTGAACGCGCGGGACGCGATGGACGGCAGCGGGACGCTGACGATCCGCACGCGGAACGACGGCTCGCACGTGCTCCTGACGGTCGCGGACACGGGCGCCGGGATGGACGACGAGACGCGCCTGCGGCTCTTCGAGCCTTTCTTCACGACGAAGGCCGTCGGGCAGGGCACCGGCCTCGGGCTCGCGACCGTCTACGGGATCGTCACCCAGAGTGGCGGAGCGATCGACGTGCGCTCGGCGCCCGGCCGCGGCGCCGCCTTCGACATCCGGCTGCCGGCGACGGACGCCGCGCCCGAGGCGCCCACCGACGGTGCGGCGACCGTGCGCGGCGGCAGCGAGCGAGTTCTCGTCGTCGACGACGAGGCAGGCGTCCGTGACCTGGTCGCGCACGTGCTCCGCGAGTTCGGATACGACGTCGTCGTCGCCGCGTCGCCGTTCGACGCACTCGGCCACCGCGGCGCGTTCGACCTCCTGCTGACGGACGTGGTGATGCCCGAGCTGACGGGGCCGGAGCTCGCCGCGGAGCTCGGTGCGAGCCGCGTGATCTACATGAGCGGCTACGACCCGCGGTCGCTCGACCGGCCGCCGACGCCGTTCCTGCAGAAGCCGTTCGACCGCGCCGCGCTCGTCCAGCTCGTACGCGAGGTGCTCGACGCGCCTGTCGCGATCGCTGCGTGAGGGGTCTGACCCGGGTCTGACCCCGCACGTTCGCGGGATTTGTCACCACGGTGTGAATTCGCCTGCAAAGGCGCGGATCGGGGTCTGACCCGGGTCTGACCCCGGTCGCGCGGCAACCCGGTCGGGACGACGTCGCAGTACCCGAACGGGAACTATTACGTCGCCTACCGCGACAACCCGCCGGACGGCGCGCCGCGCGTCGAGGCCGGGTACGTCGACGCGCTGTCGCCCAGTCTCAACCACGTCGAGTTCGACCCCGTGGAGGCGGGGACGCTCGGCGGAACGTGCGTGTCGGTTCCGGCGCCGACGGGCGCATGCACCCTCGTCCTCACCGCACCCGAGGCCGGGCTCGGCATCAAGCCGGGTGCCGGGCTCTACTCGATCAGCGGGTTCTCGACCTACTACTTCGGCACCGCGACGACGCTGCCGGAGACGCGGCTCCCGCTCGGCAACACCAACCTCGCCGACGTCGCCACGCCGTTCGACGACAACGGCACCGGTACGACCGGCTGACCGCGCACCGCCGCACCACACCGGCGACCGGGAGCCTCGCACCCGCGGGGCTCCCGGCTCTATCGCGCAGCAGGGGCGACAGGACTCGAACCTGCAACCCCCGGTTTTGGAGACCGGTGCGCTACCAATTGCGCCACGCCCCTGGGTTGCCGCGGGATTGTATCCGCGCACCTCGGGCATCACCTCGGCGTGACCACGCCGGACGACAATCCGAGCACGAACCGCCAAGCCGAAGAAGACCTGCTCGCCGAGCAGGAGCACAGAGGCTACGGCGAGGACGAGGGCGAGCGCGACGCGGCGCTCGACGACGAGCAGCTCGACGAGCAGTAGGTTCCGCGAGTGCCGCTGGTGGCGCTCTTCGGGCTGATCACGCTCGCGTTCGCCGGAATCGCGGTCGCGTCCGCGAGCGCGGGCCGCTGGGTGATCGCCGCGGCGGCGGGCGTCCTCGCCGCCTGGATGGGCAGCTTCGCCTGGTCGGCGCTGAGGAAAACGCGTTCCTAGCGCGTATTCTGCCCCCGTGGCCGGGGAGGACACGCAGGCGCTCTGGAGCGAGTTCGTCCGCACACGCGACAAGGCGATCCGCGACCGGCTCATCCTCACGTACGCGCCGCTCGTCAAATACGTCGCCGGTCGGCTGGGCTCGGGACTGCCCGCGCACGTGGACGAGGGCGACCTCGTGTCGTACGGCCTGCTCGGGCTGATCGGGGCGATCGAGCGCTACGACCCGACCCGCGACATCAAGTTCGAGACGTATGCGATCTCGCGGATCAAGGGCGCGATAATCGACGAGCTGCGCGCGCTCGACTGGGTGCCGCGTTCGGTCCGCTCCCGCGCGCGCGAGATCGAGCGCGCGATCGCCGAGCTCGAGGCGAAGCTCGGCACCGCGCCGACCGACGAGCAGATCGCGCAGAAGATCGGGATCACCGTCGACGAGCTCGAGGACTCGCTGACCGACATCTCGCGTTCGTCGATCGCCGCCCTCGACGAACTCTGGTCCGTCTCCGGCGAGGGCGACCAGGTCTCGCTGATGGACACGATCGAGGACGAGACGGGGCCGCGCCCGGAGGCGGCGCTCGACGAGACGGAGATGCGCGAGGCGCTCGCCGACGCGATCGCGCGGCTGCCGGAGCGCGAGAAGCTCGTCGTGACGCTCTACTACTACGAGGAGCTGACCTTGCGCGAGATCGGCGAGGTGCTCGGCGTGACGGAGTCGCGCGTGTCGCAGCTGCACACGAAGGCGATCCTCCGCCTGAAGGCGCGGCTATCCGGCGCAGCCGCACGCGTTTAGCTTCACTCGCGCCCTCTCAGGCCGTCGTAGACGAGCTTCACGCCGACGACGGCGACGAATGCTCCGAAGACGACGCGCAGCGTCGAGGCGGGAAGCGCGAGCGCGACCAGCGCGCCGCCGACCGCGCCGACGGCGCCGACGACGCCGAAGCGCAGCGCGAGGCCGACGTCGCCGATCCCGCGCCGTCGCAGCGACCACGTGCCGACGAGCGCCGTCGGCAGGATCACGAGCAGCGACGTCGCCTCCGCCGCGTGCTGCGACATGCCGACGGCGAGCGTCAGAAACGGCACCATCAGCGTGCCGCCGCCGACACCGAGCAGCCCCGCCGCGACGCCGGTGAGGACGCCGAAGCCGACGAGCGCCGCGTACAGCGCGACGCCGGTCAGCGCCGCACCTCGATCAGGATCGCAACCCCAAGGAGAAACGCGCCGAAGACGAGCTTGAGCGCGCGCTCGTCGAGGCGCGTGAGGAGCGCGGTCCCGCCGCGCGCGCCGGCCATCGAGCCGGCCGCCAGCGCAACGGCCGCGCCGACGCGCACCTCGCCCGCGGCGCCGAACGTCGCGATGCCGGCGATCGAGATCGGGATGATCGCGGCGAGCGACGTCGCGTGCGCGTCTCGCTGCGCGAACCCCGCCCACAGCACAAGCAGCGGCACCATCACGATTCCGCCGCCGACGCCGAGCAGCCCCGACAGCAGCCCGCCGAGCACGCCGATCGCAAGCAGGCGACGTCCGATGCGCACGGCCGATTATCCACCGCCGCTGGAATAGGATCAGGGCGCAACCGACCGCCAGGAGGACTCGATGCCCATCGAAGCCGGGAAGATCCGCAACGTCGCCGTCGTCGGCCACCGCGGGACAGGCAAGACCTCGCTCGTCGAGGCGCTGCTCTTCCAGGCGGGCAGGACGAACCGGCTCGGCACGATCGAGGCCGGCACGACCGTCAGCGACTGGGACGAGGACGAGCAGAAGCGCCGCATGTCGCTGTCGGCCTCGCTCGTCACGCTCGACTGGCAGGGGCGGAAGATCAACCTCGTCGACACGCCCGGCGACTCCGGCTTCCAGGCGGACACGGTTGCGAGCCTGCGCGTGGTCGAAGGGGCGCTGGTCGTGGTCTCGGGCGTGATGGGCGTCGAGGTGAACACGTCGCGCGTTTGGAGCCGTTCGGAGGAGCTCGGCCTGTCGCGCGTCGTGTTCGTGAACATGCTCGACCGCGAGCGCGCCGACTTCTTCCGCGTGCTGGGAGCGCTGCAGTCGCAGCTGTCGGAGCGCTGTGTGGCGATCCAGCTGCCGATCGGCGCCGAGCACGAGCTGAAGGGCGTCGTCGACCTGCTGCACAACTGCGCATACATGGATCCCGGCGGCGCGCGCGAGGGCGACCCGGTCGCGATCCCGGACGAGATGGCGGCGCAGGTGGAGGAGTACCGGACGAAGCTGCTCGACGCGGTCGTCGAGACGGACGAGACGTTGATGGAGCGCTACCTCGGCGGCGAGGAGATCGACGCCGCCGACATCGCCGCGGCGCTGAAGAACGCGGTCACCCGCGACGAGATCTACCCCGTCGGTTGCGGCGTCGCGACGAAGAACCTCGGCAGCCACGCGCTGCTCGACCTGATCGTGGAGGGCGTGCCGAGCCCGGCGAAGAAGGGCTCGCCGATCGAGACCGACGCGGCGGTGGCGGCGTTCGTGTTCAAGACGGTCGCCGACCCGTTCGCGGGGCGCATCAACGTTTTCCGGGTCTACGCGGGCGAGGTCAAGGCCGACACGACGCTCGTCAACCACCGCGACCACTCGAAGGAGCGGCTCGGCAGCCTGATGACCCTGCAGGGCAAGGAGCACGAGAAGGCGGACGGGTTCGGCGCGGGCGACATCGGCGCCGTCGCCAAGTTGAAGGACGTGCAGACCGGCGACGTGCTCGTCGACGCCGAGCACGATCTCGAGCCGCCCGCGATCGGGTTCCCGGAGCCGGTGATGAGCTTCGCGGTCGCGGCGAAGACGAAGGGCGACGAGGACAAGGTCGCGCAGGCGCTGCGGCGACTCGCCGAGGAGGATCCGACGCTGCGGCTGCGGCGCGACCCGCAGACCGGGGAGGAGCTGCTTTCCGGGATGAGCCAGATGCACGTCGAGGTCGCGGTCGAGCGCGCGCGCCGCCGCTTCGGCGTCGAGATGGAGCTGCACCAGCCGCGCGTGCCGTACGTCGAGACGATCAAGGGTCGCGCGCGGGCCCAGGGGCGCTACAAGAAGCAGACGGGCGGCCGCGGCCAGTTCGGCGACGCGGTGGTCGAGATCGAGCCGATCGACGGGAACGCCGGCTACGAGTTCGTCGACAAGATCGTCGGCGGCGTGATCCCGCAGGGGTTCAGGCCGGCCGTCGACAAGGGGATCCAGGAGGCGCTGCAGCACGGCGACCTCGCCGGCGCCCCGGTCCAGGGCGTGCGCGTCACGCTCGTCGACGGCAGCTACCACACCGTGGACTCGTCGGAGATGGCGTTCAAGATCGCCGGCTCGATGGCGTTCCGCAACGCGTACGCGAAGGCCGAGCCGACGCTGCTCGAGCCGATCATGGAGCTCGAGGTGACCGTCCCGGACGACTGCGTCGGCGCGATCAACGGCGACCTCAACTCGCGCCGCGGCCGGCTGCACGGGATGGAGCCGAACGGCGGGATGACGACGATCAAGGCCGAGGTGCCGATGGCGGAGGTGCTGACGTACTCGCAGGCGCTCACGTCGATGACCGGCGGCCGGGGCGACTACCACATGCAGTTCCTGCGCTACGAGGAGGTGCCGGCGCACATCGCGCAGAAGCTGATCGAGGCGGCGAAGCAGGAGCGCGAGGCCGTCCCCGCCTAGGACGCCGAGGGCGGCCGTCGAACCCGGTACGGTGGGCACGGCATGACGCGCGTGACGCGGGTAACGGTCGAGCGCACCTGCGCGATCTGCGAGCGCACGCTGCTCATGGGCGAGCGGGCGATCCGCTTCTCGCCGAACGGCGGCGGCGACTACGTCGACGTCTGCCCGCTCTGCGCCGAGACGGCGCTCGAGTCCGGGTGGGTGCGCGAGGGCGCGCCGACGACCCCGACCGTCGCGCCTGAGCGGCGCCGCCGCGGCCGCGGCTTCCTCGCCTCGCTCGTCGGCGGCCGGTCGCGGGCCGCCGACGACACCGTCGCGCCCGACCCGATCCTGCGCCGGCTGTCGGAGCCGGAGCTCGCGATGGTCGAGGCGGCCGACGCGTTCAACGCCTCGCAGTACCGGCGCACCGTCGCGGGGATCGCGAAGTCGCTCGGCGAGCCGGACGTCTCCGTCGTCCCGCTCTCGGGCGTGAACGCCGAGGTCGTCGTGACCGTCGCGTGGGAGATCAGCTGGTACCAGTACCGGGTCGCGCTCGACTCGGAGCACCCGGTCCGGCTCGAGGGCCGCGGCCACGATCCCGCCGAGCTCGAAGCGCCGTTCACCGACTGGAACGCCCACCTCGACGCCGACGGCCGCCTCGTCCCCGACATCGCGCGGGTGTAGACGAGGTGGCGGCGGGCGCGGCCGTTCCTATAGTGAGAGCGTGATCTACTGCGTCATCCCGCGCGAGCTCGCCGACCAGCTGTACGACAAGATGGTCGAGTACTACAAGGACAACCCGAACGTGACGGTGATCGTCGACCGCCGCGAGGGGCCCGACCGGCGCCGCGGGCAGGACCCCGGGGAGTTCAAGGAGCGGCGCGTCGTGCGCGACCGGCGCCGCGCCCGCGCGCCGGGGACGTTCCCCGACGTCGACCCTCCCGACGGCTAGAGCCTCGAAGCGCCGCTAGCATCGCCGGCATGGCGACGGCGACCTTCGAATCTCTCAACCCCGCCACCGGCGAGGTGATCGACAGCTTCCCGCGCTCCGACGCGGACGACGTCGACCGCGCGGTCGCGGCCGCGCGCGCGGCCTGGGAGGAATGGCGGCTCGTGCCTGCTCCCGAGCGCGGCAACATCCTCTTCCGCTTCGCGCAGCTGCTCGTGCAGCACAAGGCGGAGCTGTCCGACCTGATGACGCGCGAGATGGGCAAGGTCAAGGCCGAGGCCGGCGGCGACGTCCAGGAAGCGATTGACATGAGCTACTACATGGGCGGCGAGGGCCGGCGCCTGTTCGGGCAGACGACGCCGTCGGAGCTGCGCGACAAGTTCGCGATGAGCATGCGGATGCCCGTCGGCGTCGTCGGGGCGATCACACCCTGGAACTTCCCGATCGCGATCCCGGCGTGGAAGCTCTGCCCGGCGCTGGTGTGCGGCAACACCGTCGTCCTCAAGCCGGCCGAGGACACGCCGCTGCTCGCGCAGCGGTTCGTCGACCTGCTGCACGAGGCGGGGCTGCCGGAGGGCGCAGTCCAGATCGTCCACGGCTTCGGCGAGGAGGCCGGCGAGGCGCTCGTCCGCCATCCGGACGTGCCGGTGATCTCGTTCACCGGCTCGCGCGAGACGGGCATCCTCGTCACGAAGGCCGCCGCCGACAACCTCAAGCACGTGCACCTCGAGCTCGGCGGCAAGAACGCGATCATCGTGATGGACGACGCCGACGTCGACCTCGCCGTCGACGGCATCGTCTGGTCGGCGTTCGGCACGGCGGGCCAGCGCTGCACCGCTGCGTCGCGCGTGATCGTGCACCGCGCCGTCTACGGCGAGCTGCAGTCGAAGCTCGTCGCACGCGCCGAGCGGATGCGCATCGGCGCGCCGTGGGAGGACGACACCGACATCGGACCGGTGATCAACGAGGCGGCGGTCGAGAAGATCCACTCGTACACGGAGATCGGCAAGGACGAGGGTGCCAGGCTGCTGACCGGCGGCGGACGTGTCGACGGTCACGGGTTCTACTACCGGCCGACGGTGTTCGCCGACGTCGAGCCGCAGATGCGGATCGCGCAGGAGGAGATCTTCGGCCCGACGACGGCGCTCATCCCCGTCGACTCGTTCGAGGACGCGGTGCGCGCTGCGAACAGCGTCAAGTACGGGCTCAGCTCGTCGATCTTCACGCGCGACGTCAACCGGGCGTTCGCGGCGATGCGTGACCTGCAGACGGGGATCACGTACGTCAACGCGGGGACGACGGGCGCCGAGGTGCACCTGCCGTTCGGCGGGATGAAGCAGACCGGCAACGGCCACCGGGAGGCCGGCCAGGCGGCGCTCGACGTCTTCACCGAGTGGAAGTCGGTGTACGTCGACTACAGCGGCAAGCTGCAGCGCGCGCAGATCGACAACGCCGGCGACCTCGAAGAGCGTCCGGCTCCTTGAACCGCCGCGAGCTCGGCGACAGCGGCCTCTTCGTCTCGGAGATCTGCCTCGGGTCGTGGTTGACGTACGGCGGATCCGTCGAACGCAAGCAGGCGGAGGCATGCGTCGACGCGGCGTTCGACGCCGGCATCGACTTCATCGACACCGCGAACGTCTACTCCGGCGGCAAGGCGGAGGACTTCCTCGGCGAGGTGCTGTCGTCGCGGCCGCGCGACTCTTACGTCCTCGCGACGAAGGTATTCGGGGAGATGCCGAACGGCGATCGCGGGTTGTCGCGCGAGCAGATCCTGAAGCAGATCGACGCGTCGCTCGAGCGGCTGCGCACGGACTACGTCGACCTGTACCAGTGCCACAGCTGGGATCCCGACGTGCCGCTCGAGCAGACGCTCGCAGCGCTCGACGAGATCGTGCGCGCCGGGAAGGTGCGCTTCGTCGGCGTCTCGAACTGGTCGGGCGAGCAGATCCAGCAGGCGGTCGACCTCTGCCGGGAGCACGGCTGGGCGAAGCCGGTGTCGTCGCAGCCCGAGTACTCGCTGCTGCACCGCGATCCGGAGGAGGACGTGATCCCGGTCTCGCGCGCGAACGGGATCTCGCAGATCGTGTGGTCGCCGCTGGCGCAGGGCGTGCTCACCGGCAAGTACAGGCCTGGTGCGGCGTTCGCCACCGGGACGCGCGCCGAGGGGCGCGGCCAGACGTTCATGTCGCAGTACCTGGCGGACGACGTGCTCGAGCGCGTGCAGCGGCTGCGGCCGATTGCCGACCGCCTCGGCGTCACGATGGCGCAGCTCGCGATCGCGTGGGTGCTGCGCGAGCCGAACCTCGCGGCCGCGATCGTCGGCGCGTCGCGGCCCGAGCAGGTCGTCGACAACGCGACCGCGTCGGGCGTGCGACTCGATGCCGAGACGCTGCGCGCGATCGACGAAGCGCTCGCGTAAGTGGACCGCAAGCTCGTCGTCTTCGTCCCACGCGAGGCCCTCGATACGGTGCGGGAGGCGTTGTTCGCCGCCGGCGCGGGGCGGATCGGCGAGTATGAGCGCTGCTCGTGGTACACGCAGGGCACGGGTACGTTCCTCGGCGGAGACGCGAGCAATCCGGCAATCGGCCAGCGCGGGGTGGAGGAGCGCGTCGCCGAGCTGCGGCTGGAGACGGTGTTTCCGTCGGAGCGGCAGGACGAGGTGCTGCACGCGCTGCGCGCCGCGCACCCGTACGAGGAGCCCGCGTTCGACGTCTACGAGCGGCTCGCGTGAACGCGCGCCTGTTCACCGACGGCGGCGCGCGCGGCAACCCCGGGCCGGCCGCGTACGGCTTCGTGCTCGAGGCGGAGGACGGGACCGTGCTGGCCGCCGCCGCCGAGCCGATCGGGACGGCCACGAACAACGTCGCCGAGTACCGCGGGTTGATCGCAGGCCTGAGGCAGGCGCTCGAGCTCGGAGTGACGGAGCTCGACGTCGTCTCCGACTCGGAGCTGATGGTGAAGCAGATGCGCGGCGAGTACCGGGTCAAGAACGAGGCGCTGCGGAAGCTCGCCGACGAGGCGGGCCGGCTCGCGCGTCAGCTCGGTGTCGTCGACTACCGACACGTCAAGCGGGCGCACAACGAGCTCGCAGACCGGCTCGTGAACGAGGCGCTGGACGCCCTGGCGTGAGCAAAAGTGGCGGCCGAAGCCCGGCTATACTGGCGGCCGCGCGGATGTAGCTCAGTTGGCTAGAGCGTCTGCTTGCCATGCAGAAGGTCGTGGGTTCGAGTCCCATCATCCGCTTCTTCTTCTCTTCTCGTTCGCGCGGAGAGCCCACTTGGTGGAAGGGGCGGCGGGCGGTCGCCGCCGCCCCGCTCATACAGGCTGGCCGAGGGGCTGCGCCGCCGCGCTTCTGTCCTTCGCGAGCGCCCACACGCCGAGCGCGACCGCCCAGAGGTAGACGAGGAAGAACGGGAACCAGGCGATTCCCGCCAGAGAAGTAACCGCCGCGATACCCGTCGCCCAGCGAACCCACGCGGGAACGCGGACGCGACCCACGGTGAAGGCGATCAGCGCACAGGCGAGGAAGAACCCGCCTGCTCCGTACATGACGCCGAACCCCGACTCGACGAACGTGTAGACCGTCGGGCCGCTCAGCGCGGACGACGTGAGCTTGCCGCCGCTGAACGCCAGCGCGACCGCCGGCCCGATCACGATTGCGTAGCCGGCCATCCAGGCGGTTGCCGCGGCGACCGAAAAGCCCCAGAACAGCGAGCTGCGCGGCCCTGCGCCGTCGAGCGATCCGCGCAGTCGCGACAACAACAGCAGCAGCCCGGCCGCCGACAGCAGGACGAGGTACGCCGAGACGAACACCGCCGGGCGGTGGCCCTTGGCGAGGAACGAGGAAACATCCGCCGCCGTGTAGTTGCCGCCCGGCGCGTTGCCGACCAGGAGGCCGACGAATCCGAGGATCCCGAAGGTCAGCCCGCCGATCCCGCCAAGACGCGAATGACTCACGACCCCTCCTTCCGACGGTACCGACCGGTTGTCGGTGAGTTTCGACAACATACGACAGCTCTGTCAGTCGCTCAAGGCCCGGCGCGTGGGCGGGAGTAGACCTGACGGCTCCTGCGCGTTCGCGCGGCGCGGCGCCTCGGGCGAGCCGCGGCGCGGTTTGGCGGTTCGGGTGGGTCCGACTACCCGATCGGCCGACTCGGCGGGCGCTTGCGGCGCCCACGATTGACGTGTGAGACGAATCGCCTCCGTGCGGTCCGCCTTCCGGCGGCTGCAGCGCGACGACGACGGGCAGGTGTTCGTCCTGTTCGCGCTGCTCCTCGGGACGTTCATGCTCGTGTTCGCGCTCGTCGTGAACATCGGCCTGTGGTTCGCGACCGACGCCGGCCTGCAGAAGGCCGCCGACGCAGCGGCGCTGGCCGCGGAGGAGTACCAGGGCCTGAGCGCCTCCAACCAGGCCCCGCAGAGCATCATCGCCGCCTGCAATACGGCGGCGACGGCCGACGACTGCGCGTACGCGATCGCCTCCGCGAACGGCGTCGCACACGCGGACACGCATCCCCGGTCGACGACGTGGAACAGCCTGCCGGCCTACCAGGTCACGGTCGACGACCACAACACGAGCTACTTCATGGCCGGTTTCCTCGGCTTCGGCGACACCGTCCGTCACGCGGCCGCGACAGCGGTGGTCGCGCCGCTCTCGGGCGCGGCCGGCGCGCTCCCGATGGTGGTGACCTCGCGCGACGCCGCCGGTTTCTCGTCGGGGCAGCAGGTGACGCTCGGCTTCGGCACGAGCCCGAGTCCGGGGAGCTTCGGGCTCCTGCACCTGTGCTCCGGGAATGGGACGTCGGCGGAGGCGGCCTGCATCAGCTGCGCGCAGACGTACTCGTGGCCCGGCCTGCAGGCGCAACCGCTGCCGAGCGGTTGCAGCGCGGTGCCGCAGACCTGCGCGACCGCCACCTACCCCGCCGAGACCGGCTCGTCCTTCAACTCGCAGCAGATCGGCTCCGCGTTCAACTCGCTGTCCGGCAAGGTCGTGCTCGTTCCGGTCTTCGTCTACCCGTCGGGCGAGAGCGGCACCGGCAACAACGCGACGTACACGATCACCGGCTACGTCGCGCTGCTCGTCGGCTCGTTCAGCAAGAGCACGAACCAGCTCACGGGGACGTTCGAGGGCTTCGTCGACCCGTCGAGCGGGGCGCACGGCGGCTGCACCGGGATCGGGGGCTTCTTCGGCGCGGGCGAGGTGAAGCTTGTCGCGTAGGCGCATCTTGCGCCGCGCGCGCGCCGAGGAAGGTCAGGCGTTCGTCGAGTTCGCGCTGCTCGCGCCGCTCCTCATCTACCTCATCTTCCTGCTTGTCCAGCTCGGCATCTTCATGTGGGAGCACGTGACGCTGCGCGACGCCGTCCGCGCGGCCACCCGGCAGGCGACGCTCTGCCGCTTCAACACGAGCCCGACGCCGGCGAACGTCTACGCGAGCGTGGCGAGCAGCATCTCGAACCCGACCCCGTCGTCGTCGCCGCCGAACTTCAACGTCACGTACTCGAGCGGGAGCTGCACCGAGGGTGCGACCGTCACCGTCAGCTCGAGCTACGACAGCACGATCAACTTCCTGATCGTGTCGATCAACTCGACGATCAACACGTCGAGCTCGGGCGTCGTCGAGTAGCGCGACCGCTCCATGGCGCAGGCGCAGCTGCTCGTCGACGTCCACGCGCGCCGGCCCGCCGCGTGGCGTCGAGAGACGGCCGCGGGTTTGCTGCCGGCCGCGGCGCTGTTCTGCTGGGGCGCCGGTCTCGTTCTCGCGCTTGGCACGGTCGGCGCGGACGCGCGCTGGCTCGGCGCTCTCGGCGCGATCGTCACTCGGCATCACGCCGTTCCCGCGGGCGTCCCGTTCGCGGCCGCGCCCTCGCGCGGCTGGCACGACGTCCCGGTTCTCGCCGAGCTGCTGATGCACTGGCTCGGCGGCGGCGACCGCGGGATCCTCGCCGCCCAGGCGGCGGCCGTCGGCTCGACGCTCGCCGCAGCGGCGGGTCTTTCACCGCGGCGGACGTGGCCCGCGGGACTCGCGCTGCTGCTCGGGGCGCTGCCCGTGCTGCTCGTCGCGCGCGCCGACCTCTTCTCGCTGCCGCTGTTCGCGCTGACGTGCCGGCTGCTCAGGTCGACGCGGCGACCGCCGGCGCGTGCGCTCGCAGCCGCGATTCCGCTGCTCGCGTTGTGGGCGAACCTGCACGGCGGCGTGCTCGTCGGCGCGGAGCTCGTGGCCGTCTTCGCCGCGTTCGAGCTGCGCAACCTCGTGAGCCGCGTCGCCGCGTCCGCCGCGGTCGCGCTCGCGGTCTGTGCGACGCCGGCGCTCTGGTGGACGCCTTCGTACTACGCACGCGTGCTGAGCAGCGCCCCCGCGCAGCTGCACGTCGGCTTGTGGGCGCGGCCGTCCTTGAGCTCCGGCTTCACGTGGCTGCTCCTCGCGGGCGCCGTGTCTCTCGCGCTCGCTGCACGGCCGGCGCTGCACCGGTACGAGCGGGTGACTGCGCTGCTGCTCGCGGCGGGCACGCTGCAGGCCGAGCGCACGGGCGTCTGGCTCCTGATCCTGCTCGCGTGCGCGGCCTGCGATCGCTCGGCGCGGCGTGTCCGGCCTCGCGCGACGCGGCTTGCGCTCACAGCGGCCGCGGCGGCCGGGCTCGCCGCGGCGGCCGCGAGCTCCGGGCGGACGCCGCCCGCGGCGACGGCCGCCGTCGACCGAGCCGTCCGCCTCGCAGGGCAGGCGCCGATCCTCGCACCGCCGGACGTCGCCGAGGAGGTGGTGCAGCGCGGCGGCCGGGTCTGGATCTCCGACCCGATCGACGCATTCCGGCTACGAGAACAGCGCGCCTACCTGGATTGGCTCGCCGGCCGCCGCGACGGCGACGCCGCGCTTGTGCACGCGGCGGTGGTGGTCGCGCCCTCGCTCGGCCCGCTCGCGGCGCCCCTCGCGCGCAGCGGCACCTTCCGCCGCGCTGCGCGCGCCGGCTCCTACACGATCTTCGTCCGGCGCCGACGCTAGACGTCGTGCGCGCCGTGGATGCGGTCGAGAGCCGCACGGGCGACCCACGCGCCGGAGAGGAACGCGTAGTAGAGCGCGGGAAGCGCGACGCCGAACAGCATCACGAACCTGTCGAGCGGAAGGTGCGCCGCCTGCACGAGATCCATTCCCGGGCCCATCAGACGCAGGACGACCGACGCGACGAGCGTCTGCGCGAACGCGCGCGCGAAGGAGCGCGGGCCGAGGCGCGGGAACCGCACGACGGTCCAGATGGCGAGCAGCGCGGCTCCGAGCGCAAGCGCGAGGGCGAAGCTCTGAGCGGTCATCTGCGCCTCCTGTCTCTCCGTGCGCTTGCGGACGAAAACCTGTGGGAATATCGGCTCGACGGGGGTGGACCTGAGTACCGCGACACCGATTTTGATCCTCGCCGTCGCCGTCGTCACGGCGATCGCGGGAGTCGCGTGCGGCCTGCGGCGTCGCAGCGCCGCCGGCGTCGCGCTGCTCGTCCCGCTTCCGCTGGTCGTCGCCGTCCACCTCCTCGCCGCGCAGCCGGGCACGGGCGACCTGCTCGCGTTCTTCGTCGCGCTCGCGGCATTTGCCGTCGGCGCGTTCGTCCTCTGCACCGACGCCGACGACGGCGAGCCGCCGAGCCGCTCGGACGTGCCCGGCGAGCCGCCGTGGTGGCCGCAGTTCGAGGCGGCGTTCCGCGCCTACGCTAGTTCGCGCCGGCGCCCGGCGGCCGGCCGGCGTCCAGCCGGTTCTCGAGCCGCCCGCTGACCGCGAATCCGCCGCCTCGCACGACCAGCCGGTAGCGGTGGGGCTGCGCGTCCAGCGCGCTCATCGCGCTCCGCGCGACGGTGCCGCACGCCCAGCGGGTGCCGTCGCCCGCCACGGCGAGGGCGAGCACGCGAAGTCCCGGGCCGGACAGCGCGGCCTGCGCCCCTCGCGGTAGCCCGTCGATCCACGCGCGGACGCAGACGCTCGTTCCGTGCGGCGCGAGCTCGACGAACGCGGTGCCGCTGTGCCGGGTGTCGCCGCCGTGGCGCGTCAGCGCCGCCACGAGCAGTCGGTGCGAGGCCATCGCAAGCGCGACCCACAGCAGGAGCGCGGTCCCGGCCACGCTGCCGAGCGGGATCAGCCACGACCGGGCGCGTTCTCCGAGCTCGCGCACGCGGGGGACGAGGTCGAGCTGCACCAGGACGAGCAGCAGGACGAGGCCCGTCGCCGGCCACGGATGGTGCAGGTGGAGCGGCAGATCCGCGGTCACCCAGCCGAGCAGGAACCATCGCGGCGACAGGCGAGGCGAGAGCAGCGCGACGGGTGCGAGGAGGACGATCAGGTAGTGGCCCCAGACGATCGGCGAGCACAGCAACGCGGTCGCGATCGCGAGGCGAAACGCGAGGAAGTCGTCGCCGCGGCGGCCGGAGCGCACCGTCGCGGCGAACAGCGGGAGTGACGCCGCCAGCGCGAGCAGCGACGCAAGCGGCAGGCGGACACCCGCGTCCGCGAGCAGGCCGGCAGGCGAGAAGCCGAGCGGCGCCTCGAAGCTCGACAGGTCGCCGAGCACCGCACCGTAGTGGGTGATCGCGCCGACGCCGAGCGGCAGCGTGAGCGCGACCACGAGGTATGCTCCCGCGGCCGCCGCGAACGCGGCCGCGCGCAGCCGGCGCGTGGCCACCAGCCAGACGAGGAGCGGCCAGAGGAAGAGCTTCGAGACGACGACCAGCGCGACGCACGCACCTGCGGCGAGCGCGTGCCGGCGGAACCGCCAGGCGGCCGCAACACCGAGCAGCAGCGCCGGCGTGAGCGTGCCGAGCGCGATCGAGTCCTGCATGGGGTACAGGAGAAACGCGGCGACGTAGCAACGCCGGTCGCGCACGCCGAGGAGCCGCAGCGCGGCGACGACGCACGCGACGCTGAACAGGGCGAAGATCGCAACCGCCGCGTGCCAGCCGGCGAGGGCGAGCGGAGCGAAGAACGCCGCGACCGGCAGCGGGTAGACGAACGCCTCCTGTCCGGTGAGCGGCGCGAGTCCTGCCGGCGGATACGGCGGCGATCCGTGCATGTAGGCGCGTCCGGCATCGACCATCGCGCGCAGGTCCCAGCCCCAGCGTCCGACGAAGATGCCGGACAGCGCCACCGTGAGCAGTGCGGGCAGCGACCACGTGGCCGCCGTGCGCACGACCGTGTCGGCGGCGCGGCCGAGACCCGCCGCCTCCAACGCGTATCGCCGCTTGCGCGCGCGCGGGAGTGCGGGGTACGCGCTCACCACACGCAATCGTCACGGCGTCGCGTCGCACGCGCACCGGACGTTGCGGTGGTCTTGCCCGTACCGACGGCTCGCACCGGCGGTCTCTGAGCCGATGGGTGGCTCGATCCAGCCGTCCGGCTGTAGAGGCGCCTCGGCTCGCGCCGTACAACAACTCTCGACCGGCCGAGACGCGGCCGCGAACGGTTGGGAGGAGGAAGCATGAAGAGACTCTTCGTCGCGGCCGCCGCACGCACGGCGGAAGACGAGGGACAGACGTTCGTCGAGTACGCCCTGATCCTGACGCTCGTCTCGATCGCGATCGCGGTGCTCGCCGCGTGGACGAACCTGGGCAACGGGATCACCTCGGCGATGAACACGGTCGTGAGCCACCTCTAACGACCCCCGGCTGTCGAGGCGGGGCTCGCGCGACGGGCCCGCCTCGAGAGCCGCCGACGGAACGCTCGACGTCGCGGCGCCCGCCGCGGCGGAAGGAGAACGACGATGCGCGGAAAGGACGACCGATGACCAAATACCGGCTGCGCAACCTGACGGCTGCCGTGGCGCTCGCCGTCGTCGGCGCGCTCCTCGTCGGGCTGTACGTCGTCAGCTATCGCCGGAGCGTCGACCGCGGCGCAGGCATGACGCAGGTGCTCGTCGCGGCCCGCGACATCCCGGCGGGCACCGCCGGCACCACCGTCGCGACCGGCGGCTACCTGAAGACGGCGCAGGTGCTGCGCCGCAACGTCGTGCCCGGCGCGATCGCGCAGGGCGCCGACCTCGGCGCGCTGATCGCGGCCGAGCCGATCTACGAGGGCGAGCAGGTGACGCTGCGCGCGTTCAAGCCCGCCTCGGAGGGCGGGATCTTCTCGCAGTTCTCCGGCACCGAGCGTGCGATGGTCGTGCCGGGCGACCCGAATCAGCTGCTCGCAGGGACGCTCGCGACGGGCGACTACGTGGACGTGATGGCGAACGTGCACTACAGGGTCGCCGGCAACGAGGACGTCGCGGTGCGCACGATCCTCACGCACGTGCTCGTGTTGCAGGCGCCCGGCGCACAGAAGAGCAGCACCCTCGGAAGCGCGTCCAACACGACGTCGGCGATCCTCGCGCTGACGACGGCCCAGGCGCAGAAGATGCTGTTCGCGCTCAAGAACACGGACTGGTGGTTCGTGCTGCGGCCGACGTCGGCGCCGCGGGACTCGCAGCCGACGATCGAGACGCTCCCCGACTTCCTCTCGTCTGGATTCGGCCCGCGCGCGCTGCTCCAGCTGACCGGCGGCGCCGCGCCAGGAGCGATCGGGCAGTGAGCGTGCAGCTGGACGCAACGGTCCGGCCGCACGTGCTCGTGACGGGACCGCGAGCCGACGACGTGCTCCACCTGCTCGGCAATCGCGCGGACATCGCCGTCGTCGACGGCCGCCGCGGCGGCGCCGCGCGGCGCGCCGACGCGGTCATCCACGCGGTCGAACCCGAGACGGCGCTCCACGACGACCTGCTCGCGCTGCGCAGCTTCACGACCGCCCCGGTGATCGTCGCCGTTGCCGGAGCGGTCAACGGTCTGCTGGACGAGGCGCTGCGCGAAGGCGTGCACGACGTGCTGATGCTGCCGCAGGCTCCCGAGACCTTCATGTTCTCGGTCCGCAAGGCGGTGTCGGTTGCAGCGGAGTCGCAGGGGCGCGGGCGCATCGTCGCGATCACCTCGCAGAAGGGCGGATCCGGCAAGACCGCGCTGGCGACGAACCTCGCCGCTGCGCTCGCCCGCAGCGGCAGGCGGACGCTGCTCGTTGACCTCGATCTCCAGTTCGGCGACGCCGCCGTGATGCTCGGCGTGCCGCACGACCGCAGCGTCGTCGACCTCGCGAGCGGGGACGCGCAGCTGGACAGCGACAAGCTGCTCGCGTTCGCCGTCGCGGACGAGCGGTCCGGCGCGGCAGTGGTGCCGGCGCCGCACCGGCCCGAGGAGGCCGAGGCGGTGCGCGACTCCGAGCTCGTACGGCTGCTCGCCGTCGCGAAGCAGGCCTACGACGCCGTCGTCGTCGACACGGCGCCGCTGTTCGACCGCGCGATGATGCTCGCCGTCGACGCGGCGGACGAGGTGCTCGTCGTCTGCACGCCGGACATCCCGTCGCTGAAGAACGCGAAGATCGGGCTCGAGACGCTGAAACGGCTCGGCGTCGACGCCGACCGCGTCAGCCTCGTGCTGAACCGCGTCGGCGGGCCCGCAGCCTTCGGGAAGGACGACGTGGAGCACACGCTCGACCAGCCGGTGCGGTTCCTGCTGCCCGAGGACCCGGCAGTCCCGGAGGCGATCAACCGGTCGTCGTCCGCCGTGTCGGCGAACCCCGCGGCGCCGTTCGCCCGGGCGGCGGCGCGCGTCGCGGCGGAGCTCGTCGGCGACGAGGCTCCCGCCGCTGCGCCGACGCGGCGGCGGCTCCGGATCGGTGGTGCGTGATGGTTCCGCCGATCGACCACCTGCTCGCCTCGCAGTCGTCCGACCAGCTCGCTGCGCGGCTCAAGGGCGACCAGCCGGCGGCGGCGTTCGGGGCGACGCAGGAGGCGCAGGCGCGCGATCCTCACGCCGAGCTCAAGCGGCGCGTCCACCGCGCGTGCATCTCGCGGCTCGGCGTCTCGTTGCGCGGCACGGACGCGACGTCGGATCTCGAGCGGCGCGTTCGCGCGCTCGTCGCGGAGGAGCTGCTCGCCGACGACACCCCGCTGACGAAGTCGGAGCGCGAACGCCTCGAGCGCGAGATCACGGACGACATCGTCGGGTACGGGCCGCTCGAGCCGTACCTGCGCGACCCCACGGTGAGCGAGGTGATGGTCAACGGACGCGACCAGATCTTCGTCGAGCGGGCGGGGCTGATCGAGGACACGGGGCAGAGCTTCGTGGACGACGACCACGTGCTGCGGATCATCGACCGGATCGTCAGCCAGGTCGGGCGCCGCGTCGACGAGGCGTCGCCGATGGTCGACGCGCGCCTGCCGGACGGGAGCCGCGTCAACGCGATCATCCCGCCGCTCGCCTTGCGCGGGCCGGCGCTCACGATCAGGAAGTTCAGCCGCGAAACGCTCACGCTCGAGCGGCTCGTCGACCTCGGCACGCTCTCGCCCGAGGCCGCCGAGTTCCTCACGCTGTGCGTGCGCGGCAAGCTGAACATCCTCATCTCGGGTGGGACCGGTACCGGGAAGACGACGCTCCTGAACGCGCTATCGGCCTTCGTGCCCGCGCAGGAGCGGATCGTGACGATCGAGGACGCGGCGGAGCTGCAGCTCCAGCAGCGCCACGTCGTCGCGCTCGAGGCCCGGCCGCCGAACGTCGAGGGCGAGGGCGAAGTGCGCATCCGCGACCTCGTGCGGAACGCGCTGCGCATGCGGCCGGACCGGATCATCGTCGGCGAGGTCCGCGGCGGCGAGACGCTCGACATGCTCCAGGCGATGAACACGGGCCACGAGGGATCGCTGACGACGATCCACGCGAATTCGCCGCGCGACGCGCTGCAGCGACTCGAGATGCTCGTGCTGATGGCTGGTGTCGAGCTCCCGTTGAAGGCGGTGCGCGAGCAGATCACCGGCGGCATCGACCTCGTCGTGCACCTCACGCGCCTCGTGAACGGCGCGCGCCGCGTCACCCACGTCACCGAGATCCTCGGCATGGAGACCGACGTCGTGACGACGCAGGATCTCTTCCAGGCGGCCGTCGGCGGCCCGTCGGGCGAGGACGCCGACACGCTCGCGCCGCTCGAGCCGACGGGCGTCCGTCCGCACTTCGCGACGAAGCTCGCGAAGGCCGGAGTCGCGCTGCCGTTGCAGCTGATCTACCCCGAGCTGGCATGAGGGCGACCGCGGCGATCCTCGCCGTCGCCGCCCTGGTCGCCGCGTCGGCCGCTTCGGCGCAGGGACCCGTGATCAGGCGCGCCGACGTAGGCCGGTACCCGCTCGTGACGGTGACGGCGCTCGCACCGGCGGGCGTGCGGCCCGAGCTGCTCGAGGACGGGCGGCCCGTGAGCGAGACTGATGTCGAGAACCTCGGCGCCGACAACGCCGTCGTCCTCGCGATCGACAACTCGCAGTCGATGGCGGGCCGGCCGCTGGCGCTCGCGACGCGTGCCGCGGCCACGTTCGCCGCGCATGCGCCGGGGCGCGTGGGCGCGATCGCGTTCGGCAGCGCCGCGATCACGTTGGCCGCGCCCACCGGGAATACCGCAGCGCTCGTCCAGCGGCTGACCGCGCTGCGCCCCGACCCCGGCACGGGAACGGCGCTCTTCGACGCGGTCTCGGCCGCCGTCCGGCGGCTCGCGCCGATCGCGGGCGCGCGCGTGGTGGTCGTGATGAGCGACGGACGTGACCTCGGCTCGCGCTGGTCGCTGCGCCAGGTCATCGCACGGGCGGAGCGCGCCGGCGTCGTGATCTACGCGATCGCGCTCGGCCGCGCCGATCGCTCGCCGCTGGCCGACCTGGCGCAGGCGACCGGCGGCACGGTGTTCGACGCCGCGCGCGCGGCGGCCCTTCCGGCCGCGTACGCGCGGGTCGCGGCCGACCTCGGGCGCGTATGGCAGATCACGTACGCGACGTCGGCGCGGCCTGGAGATTCCGTGCGGCTCGCGGTGCGGGCGGCGCGGCAGCGCTCCACGATGGTCGAGCGGATCCCGGGCGCGTCGGCGCCGGCGGCGCCCGTCATCCCCGCGGGCGCCGCGCGCAGCGGCGTCGGGAGCGTCGCCGTCGCACTCCTCGCGGGCGCCGCATTCGCGGCGGCGCTCCTGCTCGCGGTGCGCCGGCCGCGGCCCGAGCGCGTGCGCCGGACCGTGTCGGCGTACGCGGGCGGCGCGCGGCCGAGCGTCGACGTTCGGCCGTGGCGCCGGCTCGACCCGCTCGTCGCGCGTGCCGAGCGCCTGTTCGGGGGACGGGCGGCGTGGGCCTGGGTCGCGCGGACGACCGACCGCGCCGGCAAGGCCTTCGTCCCCGCGCAGGTCGTGGGAGCGGCGCTCGTCGCCGCCGTCGCGGCCGCGCTGCTCGCCGCAGTCGCGGGCATCTCGCCGTTCTTCGGCGTCTGCCTCGTCGCGGCCGGGTTCGCAGCGCCGTTCGCGCTGCTCGCGCTGCTGGCGAGGCGCCGGCTGCGCGCGTTCGACGCGCAGCTGCCGGACACCCTCGCGACCGTCGCCGCCGCGCTCCGCGTCGGCCACGGCCTCCGGCAAGCGCTCGTCGCCGTCGCCGAGGACGGGCATCCGCCGATCTCCACCGAGTTCCGGCGCGTGCTGACGGAGGAGCGCCTCGGCCGGCCGCTCGACGAGGCGTTCGTCGCGATGTGCGAGCGGCTCGGGTCGCCGGAGCTCGAGTACGTCGCCACCGCCGTGACCGTGCAGAGCCAGATCGGCGGCTCGATGGCGAGCCTGTTCGTGTCGGTCGCCGAGACCGTTCGCGAGCGCCAGCGCCACGCGCGCAAGGTGCGCGCGCTGACGGCGCTCGGCAGGACGTCCGCCGCGGTTCTGATCGCTCTGCCGATCGCGCTCGCCGCGCTGATGACGCTCGTGAGCTACGACTACATCAAGCCCCTCTACACGACGAGCGCCGGTCACATCCTCATCGTCCTCTCGTTCGTCTCGATGGGGCTCGGCGCGCTCGTGCTGTCGCGGATCACCTCGGTCGACTGATGCTGGCCCTGCTCGTCATCGGCCTAGGCCTGCTCGCGGCGGCAGCGTTCGTCGGACTCGGTGCGGCGAGCGCCGCGCGCATGCAGCGCCGCCGCGCGCTGCTGCGTCTCCGGGGTGTGACAGAGACGCGCCGCCCGGTCCTGCTCCCGCGCGCGGTGGCGGCCGTCGCGCGGGTCTACGCGCGAGTCGCGCCGGGCGGCTCGCTCGACCGCGTCCGCCGCCGCCTCGACCGCGCCGGCGCCGCGCAGAAGCTCTCACCGGAGGCGTTCGTCGCCGGCCAGGTCGCGCTGGCGTCGATCGGCCTCGCGTTCGGGCTCGTGGTCGGGCGAGGCGCGAAGGCGGTGATCGTCGCGCTGCTCTTCGGCGGCATCGCCGCGTACCTTCCGCACCTCCTGCTCAGCCGGGCGGCGCAGACGCGGATCCGACGCATCGAGAAGGCGCTGCCCGCGTTCCTCGACCAGCTCGCGATCGCGGTCGAGGCGGGGATGAGCTTCGACAGTGCGCTGCTCTACCTGCTGCGCGCGACGAACGGCCCGCTGCCGGACGAGCTGCGGCGCGTCGCGAACGAGATGCGCGTCGGGGCGCCGCGGCGCGAGGCGCTTGTCGCGCTCGCCGAGCGGCTCGACAGCGACGACGTCTCCTACTTCGTGCACGCGCTGATCGCGTCCGACCAACTCGGGACGCCGATCGCGGAGATCCTGAAGGCGCAGGCGGCGGACGCGCGGAACCGGCACCAGATGCGCGCCGAGGAGCAGGCGCAGAAGACGCCGGTGAAGATCCTGTTCCCGGTCGTCCTGTTCATCCTGCCGGTCATGTTCGTCGTCGTCCTGGGGCCGGGGCTCATCCAGCTGCAGCGCTACCTGTAGCCACGTCTGGCAACTGGCCGAACGTCGAGTGCGCGTCGCGTGCAGCGGGTGCTCGTGCGGGCCGCCACATCTGGACCCACGGGCGGGGCGAAACCCCCGGTGCGGACGTGGTGCGGGCGACGACCCTCGTGCACACTGCGCGGGCACACGTTCTAGGCGCCTGCGGCGGCGCCGGGAAGGGATAAAGGCTATGCGGCGGCTCAAGGTCCTGGTCGTGGACGACCACGCGCTGATGCGGTCTGCGACCAAGCTGGCGTTGGAAGAAGATGATCAGTTCGTGGTCGTCGGCGAGGCCGAATCGGGCGCGCAGGTGCTGCCGATGGTCCGCCAGACCGACCCGGACGTCGTCCTGCTCGACATCCGTCTGCCCGGCGTCGACGGGCTCAGGTGCCTCGAGCTCCTCGGCCAGCGTCACCCGGAGGTGAAGACGATCGTCCTCTCCGCGGTCGACGAGCCCGAGATCGTGCGGAGCGCGCTTCAGCGGGGCGCGGCCGCCTTCATCCTCAAGCACGTCGACCCGCGCGACCTCGCGTCGGCGATCCGCCAGGCGCTGGAGGGAACGGTCGTGCAGACGATCGGCGGACTCTCGCACGAGCCGGACGACACCGCGCGGCAGATGGGGCTGACCGAGCGAGAGGTCTCGATCATCGAGCAGCTCGCGGCCGGCCTTTCGAACAAGCAGATCGGCAAGGAGCTCTGGCTCGCCGAGCAGACGGTGAAGTTCCACCTGACCAACATCTACCGCAAGCTCGGTGTGGGGAGCCGCGCGGAGGCGATCCGGTTCGCGTACCAGCGCGGCCTCGTCGCGAGCTCGATGCTCGAGAACCCGCCGCGCGACCCCGTCCTGCTCGCCTGATCGCGGGCACGACGAGACGATCGTCTCGGCGGCGCTGAGCTTCCGTCGGGCGCCGCCCACGCGCGCGGCCGACAGAGTCCGGGCGAGCCGGGCGATGCTCCGGTGGTAGAGCCGCTCGAGCCGAGGCCGGTTCTCGACCACCGCCTTGGCCTCGGAAGGGTCTCGAGCGTCGCCCGGCTCGGCTCCGGTCAGCGCCGCCGCCGGCGGCGGCGCGGCCGCGCCGGCGTGAGGTGGTGGAGCTCCTCGAGCGCCGCGCCCGCGCCCCGCGCGACGGCCGTCAGCGGATCGTCCGCGATCGTCACCGCCAGCCCCGTGTGCCGCCGGAGGAGCTCGTCGATGCGTGCGAGCAGCGCGCCGCCGCCGACGAGCATCACGCCGCGGTCCGCGATGTCGGACGACAGCTCCGGCGGCGTGCGCTCGAGGACGTGGTCGACGGCTTCGACGATGCGCGCGAGCGGCTGCTCGAGCGCGGCGTGCACCGCCGCCGCGTCGACCGCGCTCCGCCGCAGCAGGCCGGTCGTCAGGTCGCGTCCCGCCACGTCGGCGACGTCGGCCGTTCCCGCGACGGCGTTGCCGATCGCGATCTTCACGGCCTCCGCCTGCTCCTGGCCGACGAGCAGCCGCTGCGTCGTCTGCAGCAGCTTGACGATCGCGTCGTCGAGGTCGTAGCCGCCGATCCGCACCGAGTGCGAGACGACCATCCCGCCGAGCGCGGTGACCGCCAGCTCGGTCGTGCCGCCGCCGACGTCGACGACGAAGGAGCCGGTGGACTCGGCGACCGGCAGCCCGGCGCCGATCGCGGCCGACATCGGCTCGTCGATCAGATACGCGCGCGACGCGCCTGCTGCCAGCGTCGCCTCCTCGACCGCGGACCGCTCGACCTGCGTGACGCCGCTCGGGACGCAGACCATCACCTCGGTGCGGCGGCGCATGCCGCGCACGGCGCGTCCGATGAAGTAGCGGAGCATCTGCTCCGTCATCTCGAAGTCCGCGATCACGCCGTGCCGCAGCGGCCGGGTGGCGCGGATGTACGACGGGGTGCGGCCGATCATGCGCCGAGCGTCCTCGCCGACCGCGTACACGTGGCCCGTGCGTTCGTCGACCGCGACCACGGACGGCTCGAACGTGACGACGCCCTCGCCCTGCTCGTAGACGACGGTGTTGGCAGTGCCGAGGTCGACCGCGACCCGCCGCGAGCCCAGGCGACCCCAGCTGGACATCCAGAACACCGTACAGACGCGCGAGCGACCTGCCGGCTCGAGCACGGCTCCGGCCGCTGCGCCATCCTTTCGGTGCGTGGACGTCCTCCAGCCGGTCAACCGCCGCAGGCGCCGCCGCCGTCGCGTCGCGCCGTGGATCGTCGCCGCGCTCGCGTCGGCGGCTGTGGCCGTCGGCGCAGCGGCGGTCGTGCTCCTGCTCGGCGGCGGGACCGCCCGCCGCAGCGTGACGCCGCCGCCGCCGCCCGCGCGCCACGCTCGGGTGCTGCTGCATGTCCGCCGCCCGCCTCGGCCGCACAGCGTGCCGCTCCTGCGGCTCGGCCGCGCCCGCTTCGGCGCGCCGCTGCCGCGCATCCAGGCCCGCGCGGCGATCGTGGTCGACGACGCGACCGGGGCGGTCCTCTACCGCCGCGACGTGCACCGCAAGCTGCCGATCGCGTCGACGACGAAGATCATGACGGCGCTGCTCGTTCTGCGCCACGACCGGCTCGGGGCGGTGGTCCGGATCGCGCCGTCGGTGCCGCTGGTGCCGCTCGTGAAGGAGGGCCTGCGCGCGGGCGAGCACGTGCCGGTGTGGAAGCTGCTGTACGGGCTGCTGCTCTATTCGGGCAACGACGACGCGCTGGCGCTCGCGCTCGCGACGAGCGGGAGCCGGCCGGCGTTCCTGCGGCTGATGAACGCCGAGGCGCGCCGCCTGCGTCTGGACGACACGCACTTCAACAGCCCGAGCGGCGTCCTCGACGAGCGCAACTACTCGAGTGCGTGGGACCTCGCGGCGCTCACGCGCGTCGCGCTGAGGAACGCCACCTTCCGCCGCATCGTCGCCACCCGTGTCGAGCGCGTGCGGTGGGCGCCGCCGACCTACGCGAAGGTGTACGTGAACCGGAACCTGCTGCTGTGGAGCTACCCGGGCACGATCGGCGTGAAGACGGGCTTCACGACCGTCGCCGGCGACTGCCTCGTCGCCGCCGCGACGCGGCACGGACGCACGCTGATCGTCGTCCTGCTGCACGACCCGGAGACGTACGCCGACGCGATCCGGCTGTTCGACCGCGGCTGGCGTGTGCGCTCGCCGGCTGGTGCTGCTAACGCACGCTGAACGCGGCGGACGTGCCGAGCCAGTAGTGCCACGGCAGGTTGTCCACGAGTTCGTACGAGCCGGGACGGACCGAGACCGTCAGCGACGTCGTCTCGCCCGGCTCGAGCATGCGGGTCGTCGCGAGCGGTCTGATCGCGGCGCGGCTGCCGCTCAGCGCGAACAGCGGGTCGAAGCTGGACGTGCGGACGAGCGACAGCTGGTGCGCGACCTCGCCGAGGTTCCGCACGACGATGCGGAGCGAGCCGTGCGCGACGACGCCGGCCGACGGGACGACGCTCCACTCGGCGACGTCGGCGTGCAGCGTCGCGGGCGCCCGCGCCGGCCGCGGCGACGGCGCAGCCGCGGCGACGGCCGCGGTCGCGAGGAAGAAGCCCAGCGTGAGCAGCGGCCGCATCGTGTGCATCCTGACGCGTATGCCCGGCTCGTGCGCCGGGCGAACGAACAGGGCGGCGGCCAGGGGGTATCCTCGGCGGACCGGGAGGTTCATCGTCCTACCAGCGAACCAGCCACCTGTCGCCGCCGAGCCGCGCCGGCCGTTCCTGACGCCCCTCCGCGTCGCCGTCGCAGCGAGCGCGCTCCTGCTTGCCGCAGTCGCCGCGGTCTTCGTCGGGCTCCTCGCCACGCGCACCTCTGGCACCTCCGGCGCGGTCGCCCCGGTGTCGGCGCCGCAGCCGGCGACGGCGGTCGCGACGTGGCCGGCGGGAGCGCGGCCCGCGCCGGGGTTCCGGCTCGTCGACCAGCACGGCGTGCCGTTCACCCTGCGCAGCTTGCGCGGGCGCCCGGTCGTGGTCACGTTCATCGACCCGCTGTGCCGGAACCTCTGCCCGCTCGAGGCGGAGGTCCTGATGCGCGCGGTGCGCCGGCTGCCGCCTGCGCAGCGTCCGCAGATCGTGGCGGTGAGCGTGAACCCGTGGGGAAACGCGAAGTCCGCGTTCGCCGAGGATGCGGCGCACTGGCGGCTCGACTTGAGCTGGCGCTGGGGCGTCGCCGGCCACCGCGAGCTCGCGCGCGTGTGGCGGGCGTACGAGATCGGGGTGCAGTTCGTGACGCGCACGATCGGCGGCGTGAAGGTGCACGAGGTGGTGCACACGGAGGGCTCGTACCTCGTCGACGCGACGGGGCACGAGCGCGCGCTGTTCCTCTATCCGTTCGACGCCGCCGACGTCGCCGCCTCGCTGCGCCGCATCTCGTAACGCGGCCCCGCCGCCTGCTCCAGGTCGGCATGCAACGCCTGCGGCAGCGGCAGCGAGAGCTCGAACGTCGACCCGACGCCCTCGACGCTCGCGACCGTGCACGCGCCTCCATGTGCGCGCGCGGTCGCCGCGACGATCGCGAGCCCGAGCCCCGAGCCGCGCGGGTTGACGCTCCGGGCCGACTCGCCGCGCGCGAACCGCTCGAAGATGCCGTCGGAGACGTCCGGGGCGATGCCGATGCCCTCGTCCGAGACCGTAATCACGACGCTGTCGCTCTCGCCGCGCGCCGCCAGCTCGATCCCGTCCCAGTCCTTCGTGTACTGCACGGCGTTCTCGAGCAGCGCGTCGAGCGCCGCGCGCAGCCACGTCTCGTCGGCGGTGACGCTCGCGTCGACGATCGCGCCGAGCCGCCACGCGCGCGGCGCGACCTCGGACCAGCGGATGAAGATGTCCTCGAGGAACGGCACGAGCGCGACCTGCGTCGCCGAAAGCAGGTCGGGGCGCTCGAGCCGCGCCAAGAGCAGCACGCGCTCGACGACGTGCTCGATGCGCGCGAGCTCGTCCAGCGCGACGGCGACCTCGCGCCGGCTGCCGAGGCGCCGGTCGAGCAGCTCGAGGTGGCCGCGGGCAATCGTCACCGGCGTGCGCAGCTCGTGGCCGACGTTGTGCACGAGCCGCTCCTCCTGCTCGAGCAAAGTCGCCCGCTCCTCCGCGAGCGCGTGCGTCGCCGCGAGCGCGGCCTGACGCCGCCGGGCGTGCCACACCATCGCGAGGAACATCGCCGACATGAGCGGCACCTCGAACAGCTCGCCCCAGAGCTGGATCCCCTCGAACGCGTCGACCATGATCGAGATGCCGGTCGAAAGCGCGACCGCGCCGAGCACCGCCGCCGTCTGCAGCACCGGCCAGACGCGGAACCCGTACAGGAGCGTCAGGCTGATCCAGATGACGTGGAAGGGGATCGTCTCCCACGACGGGTAGGCGACCATCGCCGTCACGCAGGCGCAGGCGAGCGCGCCCCAGGCGAGCTCGAGCCGGTCAGGCAGCCGCAAGGCGGTAGCCGGCGTTGCGGATCGTCTCGATCGGCCACGCCGGGCCGAGCTTCTTGCGCAGGCGCCGCACGCAGACGTCGACGACGTTCGAGCCCGGGTCGAAGCCGTAGCCCCAGACGTCGGAGAGCAGGCGCTCGCGGCTGATCACCTCGCCCGCGTGCGAGACGAGGTGGTAGAGCAGGCGGAACTCGCGGTCGGACAGGTCGGCCGCCCGGGCGCCGCAGCGGGCGCGGCGGCGGGCGACGTCGAGCTCGAACTCGCCGACGCGGACGATCGACGGCTCGGGCTGCTCGCGGCCGCGGCGCAGGTGCACCCGGACGCGGGCGACCAGCTCGTCGAAGGAGAAGGGCTTCGCCAGGAAGTCGTTCGCGCCGAGCTCGAACGCGCGCAGCTTCGTCGGCAGGTCTGAGCGCGCCGACAGGATCAGCACGGGAACGGAAGAGCCGCCCGCCCGCAGCGCCCCGAGCACCTTCAGCCCGTCGACCCTCGGCAGGAGCAGGTCGAGCACGACCAGCTCGTACTCGGACGCGGCGGCCAGCTCGAGCGCGGCGACGCCGTCCGCGGCGCTCTCCACCACGTAGCCTTCGGCCTCGAGTCCCAGCCGCAGGAACTCGAGGATCCGCCGCTCGTCCTCGATGACCAGGAGTTTCACGCCGCTCGGCGCGACGCTACTCCTCCTGGACGAGGTTTCAAAGTCTGTTTTTCAGGTCTCGGTCAGGCGGCGAGACGCCGGTCCTCGACCGCCTCGTGGGCGAGCGGGCGGCGCTGCGGCCGGCGGAGCTGCAGCCGGTCGGCGTGGATCGCGTGCCCGAGGTAACGAGACGAGCGCCAGGACGACGGCCGCCGCGAGGATCACGTTCAGCGTGATGAGTGTCGTGAGAGTCATGCCCCCACCGTGCCCGCGGGACGTGTGAAACCCCTGAGAGCGCCGTTGGAATGGCGTCGGAGGCCGGCGGGCCGTTGCAGATGACGCGAAGATGACAGTTCCGTCAGAACATGGACACGCCCGGCCGCGACGCGTTAGACACGCGCCGGGGTGAGCCCGAACGCGGTCAAAGGCGCGGTCGTGGCAGGCGCGGTCGCCGTTGCGGCGGTGCTGATCGGCCTGTACGTGCTCTTTCTGACGAACGGCCCGACCCCGTATCACGTCCCAGTGGCGCAGGCCGCCTCCGGCAAGACCGCGAACCTGACCCTGCAGACCGTGGCGACGATCGGGCCGAAGGAGGCGCCGAACCAGACCTGGGTCAGCTACCTCGTCCGCGAGGGCGGCAAGTGGGTGCGCAGCACCGTCTGGACGCTGCCCGCGCACAGCCTGATCCACGTCACGATCTACAACTACGACGGCAACAGCGGCCTGCGGAACCCGTTCCTCGCGCTCGGCCGCGGCCTCGTCGGAGGCACGTTCACCGTCGACGGCAAGCCGACACGGGCGATCAACCCCGACGACGCCTCACACACCTTCGCGATCCCGCAGCTCGGGCTGATCGTCCCGCTGCCGGGGATCGCGGACAACGCGAAGAACCCCTGCGGCGTGGCGCCGTGCGACCTGTCGATGGCGCACCACACGGTGAAGTTCACCTTCCGCACGGGCAAGCCGGGCCACTACCGCTGGCAGTGCTTCGTGCCCTGCGCGGCCGGCTTCTACTACGGCTTCGGCGGCCCGATGCAGACCATCGGCTACATGGACGGCTTCGTCAATGTGGTCTGAGCGCAGCCGCGCCTGGCGGGTGGCGCTGCTCACGATCGTCGGGACGATCATCGTCCTGCCGCTGATGCTGTTCGTGCTCGGCCCGAACATGCCGCCGGGCAAGGGGACGGACGTCGGGCGGTCGCAGGTGTTCGACAACACGGTGCTGCTCGCCGTCATGACGCCGTTCACGGTGTTCATCCTCGTCTACCTCGGCTACTCGCTCGTCGCGTTCCGCGTGCGGCCGGGCGAGGAGCACCTCGAGGGCGCCCCGATCCGCGGGCACGTCCCGTCGCAGGTCGCGTGGCTCGCGACGACGACGGTCTCCGTCCTCTTCCTCGCGATCTTCGGCTCCGCCGAGCTGCTCACGAGCGGCTCCGGCGGCGGCCAGGGGCCGCACCCGCTCGTCACGCACAAGGACGCGCTCCCGATCCAGGTGATCGGGCAGCAGTGGCAGTTCACCTACCGCTACCCGACGTACGGCGGCGTCGAGACGGCTCAGCTCGTGCTGCCGGCCGACCGCCAGATCGAGTTCCACGTGACGTCGATCGACGCGATCCACTCGTTCTGGGCGTACGAGCTCGGCGTGAAGGCGGACGCCAACCCCGGCGTCGACAACATCGCGTTCGTCAAGCCGCACCGGCTGGGGACGTTCCAGATCCGCTGCGCCGAGCTCTGCGGCCTCTGGCACGGCTACATGTTCGACACCGGGCGGGTCGTGACGCAGCCGCAGTTCGCGTCGTGGATCAAGCAGCAGCAGACGGCGATGGCTCCCGTGATGAAGTACCTGCCGCCCTACAGCACGACCTACGCACCCGATCCGCAGGCGAGGGCGGGATGAGGCTCCGGCGGCTGCTCGGCTTCAACCTCGTGACGGCGATCGTCCTGGGCGTCGTCGGCTTCTACGTCGGCTGGGTCCTCGGGCACCAGATCCACGCGAAGAGCCTCGACTACATCGCCAACACGGGCCAGAACGACGTCGCGCTCTTCGTCGCCTACTTCGTCGGCGTCGTCGCGTTCCTCGTCGGGCTCGGGTTCGCGAACTATCCGGTGCAGCGGTTGATGGGGCGGCCGCCGTCGCTGCGCGAGAAGGAGACTGCCGGCTGGCCGCGCTACTTCGGGCTCTGCACCGACCACAAGGTCGTCGGCATCCAGTACCTCGTCGGCATCGGCTTCTTCATCTTCATCGGCGGCCTGAACGCGATGCTGATCCGCACCGAGCTGCTGAGCCCGACGCACCAGGTGTGGAACGCGAACAACTACCTGACGATCGTCGGCCTCCACGGGACGATGATGATGGGGATGATGACGAGCGGGATCCTCGGCCCGTTCGCCAACTACTTCGTCCCGCTGATGATCGGCGCGAGGCGCATGGCGTTTCCGCGGATCGAGGCGCTGACGTTCTGGCTGCTGATGGCGGCCGGCGTCATCCTGATGACGGCGATCGGGTTCGGCGGCTTCCCGACGGGGTGGACCGGCTACGAGCCGCTCGCCGACCAGGCGAACATGGGCATGGACGCGTACATCGCGTTCTTCGCGCTCGTCGGCCTGTCGATGAGCCTCCTCGGCCTCAACATGCTGGTCACGGTGATCACGATGCGCGCGCCCGGGCTGAGCTGGGGGCGCCTGCCGATCTTCGTCTGGGGCACGGTCTCGACGGCGATCCTGATGCTGCTCGCGGCGCCCGTTCTGATCTCGGTGCTGCTGATGGTGACGATGGACCGCACCGCGCAGACCGGCTTCTTCGACGCGCAGACGGGCGGCAGCCCGTACCTGTACGAGAACCTCTTCTGGATCTTCGGCCATCCCGAGGTGTACATCCTCGCGCTGCCCGGCATGGGGATCCTGCTCGAGATCCTGCCCGTGTTCGCGCGCAAGCCGCTGTGGGGCTACCGCCTCGCTGTCACCGGGATGATGGGGATCTCGCTGCTGTCGTGGCTCGTCTGGCAGCACCACCTGTTCGTCAGCGGGATCAACGCGGACGTGCGGCCGTTCTACATGCTCTCGACCGAGCTGATCTCGCTGCCGACCGGCTTCATCTTCGTCTGCGCGCTCGGCACGCTCTGGCGCGGCCGGATCAGGCTGACGGTGCCGATGCTGTTCGCCGTCGCCTGGATCTTCAACTTCCTCATCGGCGGCCTCTCGGGCGTGTTCCTCTCCGACGTCCCGAGCGACACGACCACGCACGGCAGCTTCTTCTCGATGGCGCACTTCCACTACACGATCATGGGCGGCCTGATCTTCGCGTTCTTCGCCGGCGTCTACTACTGGGTGCCGAAGATGACCGGCTTCCAGATGAACGAGCGCCTCGGGCGGATCCACTTCTGGTCGATGTTCGTCGCGTTCAACTCGACCTTCGGGCCGCTGCTCGTGATCGGGTTCCTCGGCATGCCGCGCCGCGTCGTCACGTACGCCGGGTACCTGCAGGGCGCGAACGACTGGGTCTCGATCTCCGCGTTCGTCCTCGGCGCGTCGATGCTGCTGTTCGTGGGGAACCTCGTCTGGTCGCAGGTGTTCGCGCGCGTGCCCGCCGGCGTCAACCCGTGGGGGTCGAAGTCGATCGAGTGGCAGCTGCCGTCGCCGGTGCCGGTGCACAACTTCGACCGCATCCCGACGTTCGGGCCCGACCCGTACCCGTACGGCGAGCCGGACGGCGCGGTCGCGCCCGCGCGCACGGCGATCACCCCGGCGAGGCCGACAACGTGACGGAGTTCGCCGACCACGCGACCGACTACTCGGTCGTCGAGCGCGAGCCGCCCGAGCTCCTCGAGCGGAACCTGCGCGTGGCGGCGCAGCTGTGGGCGAGCGCCACGGCGTTCTTCTTCTTCGCGTTCCTGTTCGCGTTCTTCTATCTGCGCTCGCTGAACGAGTCGCACCTGTGGCGGCCGAAGCACGTCGCCCCGTCGACGACGCTCGGGACGCTCGTCGCCGTCTGCGCCGTTGCGGTCGCGCCTCTGCTCGTGCTCGCGCTGCGCGACCACCGCGCCGGCGACCGCCGGGCGTGGCGGATCAAGGGCGGCGTGTGCGTCGCGCTGCTCGTCGCCGCGATCGCCCTGCAGATCGCGGAGTGGGCGACGCAGGGCTTCGGCCCGATGGACGGCGGCTACGCGAGCGTGTACCTCGGCTGGACCGGGCTCGAGGTCGTCTTCCTGGTCGGGCTGCTCTACTGGGTCGAGACGACGCTCGCGACCTCGCTTCGCTACCGCAACGTCATGCCGGCCCAGTTCGCGCCGGGCGAGGCCGCCGGCGACCCGCACCGCCAGCCGGACATCGAGGATCCGCTCTCGCTGGTCCGCGGCGAGCTCGGCGCGCTGTCGATCTACGCGGTGACGATCGCCGCCGTCGCGGCCGTCAGCTGGTTCGTGCTCTACATCCTGTAGATGGCGGCCCTCTTTCGCGCCTCGAGCTGGCCGGTCGAGTGGCCGCTGTACGCCGTCCTGGTCGCGGCGTACCTCTACCTGCTCGGCGGACGGCTCGCGGCGTCGCGCCCGTCCGCGGCGAAGCGGTGGCGCGGCGCGTCGTTCTACGCCGGCCTCGCCGCGATCGCCCTCGCCGTCGACTCGCCCGTCGACGCGTACGCCGACAAGCTGTTCTGGGTGCACATGCTCCAGCACGTGCTGCTGATGATGGTCGCGCCACCGCTCCTCCTGCTCGGGCGCCCCTGGCCGCGGATCGCGCGGCCGCTGCCGCTCGGCGCGCGCCGCCCGGTTGCGCGCTCGGTCCTCGCCGGGTCGACGCTGGCGTCGCCGCGCCGGCTCGCGCGGTGGATCGCCTCGCCGCTGCCGTCGCTCGTCCTCTTCAACGGCACGCTGCTCATGTGGCACCTGCCGGCGCTCTACGACCTGACCCTCCGGAACTCGCTCGTCCACGATCTCGAGCACGCGTTGTTCTTCACGACGGCTCTGCTCCTCTGGACGCACCTCGTCCCCGGCGCAACCGGGCGTCCGAAGCTCGCCGAGGGGCCGCGCGCCGCCTACGCGACCGCGAGCCTCCTCGTCGGCTGGCTGCTCGCGATCATCCTCGCGGTCGCTCCCGAGGCGGTCTACGGCTCCTACGCGGCGCTCGCGCACCGGCCGCTCGGGCTCTCCGCGCTCGGCGACCAGCAGCTCGCCGCCGGGATCATGTGGGTGCCTGGCTCGGTGCCGTTCACCGTGGCCGTCTTCGTGGCCGCCTACCGGTGGCTCGACCCCAACGGCGCCTCGCGCCGCCGCCGTCTCGGCGCCGCGGCCGCCGACGACCTTCGACCGAGGGAGACCTGATGATCGCCTCGTTCCTGGCCGGCGCGCTCGAGACGCTCCTCCTGCCCGTCGGGCTGCTCGTCCTCGTGCTGGTGTGGTGGACGTGGAGCGTCAGGCGCCGCCGGCGCGAGTTCTGACGCCGGGACGGCGCGTCGGCGGCGCCGGAGGCGCGCCCGTATCCGGGAGCGGGCGGGCTGCGTTGTTCGACTGATGCACACCGTCCTGATCGTGATCGCCATCGTGCTCGCCGTCCTCGTCGTCGCCGCGCTCGTCTCCCACATCGCCTACAACGGCATCCACCGCGGCCGCGAGCACGACCGCAACGTGGCACGGCGTCGGCGCTCGCTGCTCGGCCGTTCGCGCCGCGACGCCGACCGCGTCGCGCAGTAGCTCAGGCGGCCCGAGCCAGCTGATCTTCGCGCTCGAGGCGTAGCGGCGAGCCGCCGCGGCGGTCGGCGCTCGACACGCCGGGCACGCTTCCGGGAGCCGCCTACGGCGGCATTCCGTCGACGTTTCGGGACGTGTCCTGGCTCTGAGCCAGGACACGTCCCGCTGGGCCCTGGCCCGCCCGCCCGCGACGGGTTACCGTTCCTCTCGTCGCCCGTGGGCGTCGCATCGAGCAGGGGCTCGTAACTCGACAGGGGAGGGGTCTTGAGGAGACTTTGGGCTGTGGTGGTGGCCGTGGCGGCGCTCGCCGCGGTCGTCTCGTCGAGCGCGCAGGCGCAGCCGGCGCTCGTCGGAACCGCGTTCTCGTTGAAGGCGCCGGGTGGTCCGTTCGTCGCGAAGGCCGCGGCGTTCGCCTGCGAGGCGCCCACCGCGACGCTGCATTGCAACACCCCGCAGGACATCCGCGACGCCTACGGCGTCACGGCGCTCGGCAACCAGGGGCTGCTCGGCCAGGGGCAGACGATCGTGCTCGTCGACTCCTACGGGAGCCCGACGGCGGCGCAGGACCTGCAGCACTTCCACGACGTCTTCTTCTCGACGCTGCCGAGCCCGAACTTCACGCAGGTCTTCCCGCAGGGCAAGCCGAACTACAACAACTCGAACGGCAACGGCCAGTCGGGGCCCGCCGCGGCGGCCGGCTGGTCCGGCGAGGCGACGCTCGACATCGAGTGGGCGTACGCGATCGCTCCGCTGGCGCACATCGTCCTGATCGCCGTCCCGCCCGCCGAGACCGAGGGCGTGCAGGGGCTGCCGAACCTGTTCAACGCGATCAGTCAGCAGATCGACGCGAACCCGCCGGGCACCGTCTTCTCCATGAGCTTCGGCATCACCGAGCAGACGTTCGGCGGCGCCGCACAGCCGCAGACCGCGAGGTTCGACGCCGTCTTCCAGAAGGGGATCGCGAAGGGCGACACGTTCTTCGCCTCCTCCGGCGACAGCGGCACGCTCGGCGTCGCGAAGCAGCACCGCGACAGCGCGACCTACAGCTACCCGACCGTCGGCTGGCCCGCGTCGAGCCCCTACGTGACCGCCGTCGGCGGGACGCAGCTCCAGCGCAACTGGCGCTGGGATCCGCTGAGCGACATCCCGTTCCTCTCGGACGGCAGCTTCAACCCGAGCTACTTCAACAGCACGGCCGCCTCGTCGCCCTTGAACGTGGTCTGGAACGAGTCGTGGCTGCCGGCCGCGACCGGCGGCGGCCCGTCGGCGATCTACCCGCGGCCGTCCTGGCAGACGGGCGTGCTGCCGCAGCAGGGCAACCACCGGCTCGTCCCCGACGTGGCATGGGACGCGGCGGTGAACGGCGGCGTCCTCGTCTACATCTCGGCATACCCGAACTACAACGGGCCGCCCGGCTTCTACATCTACGGCGGGACGAGCGCGGCCTCGCCGCAGGTGGCCGCGCTGACGGCGCTCGCCGTGCAGAAGGCCGGCCACGGCCTCGGGAACGTCAACCCGGCGATCTACGCGCACCCGGCGGCGTTCACCGACGTCGTGCCGATCCACCAGGGCGCGCCGAACGTGATCAGCGGCGACCTGACGAGCAACCGGATGTTCGACTACAACGGCGACGGCCTCCCGGTCACCTGGGATCCCGTGCCGGGGTGGGCGGTCAACCCGTGCACCGACACGAGCATCTCCGGCTGCGACCCGTCCACGCCGTACGACATGACGACGGGGTGGGGCACTCCGAACGCCCCCGCCTACGTCGCCGCGCTGACCGGGCACTGAAAAGTGAGGGCGGTGGGCCCCGCCGCACCGGGGCCCACCGCCTTTCCGTCCCGGGCCGTTACAGCACCGGCACGCCTTGGAGCTGGCTCGCCTGCTGGTTCTGGCCGTTGCTCTGCGAGGCGAGGTTGCCGTTCGTCGCCGAGGAGCGGGCGGTCGCGCTCCCGCTCCGCTGGTCGACGCCGGACGACTGGCCGCAGCAGCAGAACGACGGGCCGCCGTTCAGCACCGCCACGTTCGGGGCGACGTTGATCGCGACCGCGCTCGACCGAGCGTCCTGGTCGATCGAGTTCGAGGCCTTCTGGTCCTGATCGGCCGTCTGGCCGCCGCCCTTGCCGTCGTTCTTGCCGTAGTCGCCGCCGTTGTCGCCGGACGGGCCGCAGTACGGGCCGCCCTGCTCGTCGTTCTGGCCGGCGTTCTGGTGCTGGTCGGCGTTCTGGCTCTGGCTGTTCGACTGGCTCGAGACGTTCCAGTTCGAGGCCGAGGAGTCGGCCTTGG
>DASRCE010000005.1:0-85720 GCA_035653275.1 Gaiellaceae bacterium
CTGCAGGATCGCCGTGCCTCCCTGCTCCCAGCGTTCGATCCGGTCGACGTTGTGGCGGCGCAGCCAGTCCTTGTCGACCCACTTCGACTCGCAGTCGCTGCGGATGTACTCGGCGACGCCCGGCACGTGGTCGCTCGAGAGCGCGCTGCTCTCCTTCGGCACCTGTGCAAGCTCGCGGTCGAGCTTCGCCTGCTTCGCGCCGAGGAAGCCGACATTCCGCGCGAAGAGCCGGGCGTCTCGCCGGTTCGTGACCACGACCTTGATCTCGCCCTGCGCGTAGCGGCAGAGGCGCGTGACGACCCCGAACTCGAGCAGCAGCAGCTGCACGTCCTTCGCGAGCTGCTCGCTGTAGGTCGAGTACGAGACCTGGATCGTCTTCCGCGGCAGCAGCGACGACGAGCCGTCGCCGGTGAACAGCGCCTGCAGGAACACGCGCTTGTAAGCCTGCGACGCGCGCCAGACGCGCTCCGGAACTCGCTTCCCCGCACTCTTCGCGCCGGCGAGCTCGACGAGTGGCGTCGCTCGAAGTGCGTCGAGATTGTGTACGTCGAGCTCCCAGCAGACGCTCCCGGAGACGATGCGACGACGCGAGACGTAGCGCGTCCCTCCGACGACCAAGTCGAACGCGTTAGTGACTGCGGAGAAGAAGTCGAAGTCGACGTTGTTGAAGCCGGCGCGTCGGCCGGAGACGAAGCCCTCCGAGACGAATGCGCCGAGTAGCAGCGCCTCATGGCGTTCGTCCGCCGGCACCTCGAGCTCGACGGGCCGCGGAGTGCGCGAGAGCGCAACACGATCGCCTGGGCTGATCTCCTCGAGGAGCTTCCAGAGCAGCATCGGCACGCCCGCCACGTCCGCGAGGCACAGCACCGGGTGGTTGTGCGTACCTTCAAGCTCGTAGCCTTCGCGCGTCGTAACACGCAGGGTCGGGTGATCGCCCGAGTGGAACAGCTTCGAGGCGTGCACCGGGCGACCCAGCCGATCGAGCACGGTCAGATCGACGTCCCTATCCGACTCGGGGTCAGCGGCGACGATGTCGGCGATTCGCACCGTGCCACGAGGCGTGGCCACTCTGGACATGGCGGAAATGCAATAGCGCATGGCCGCCGGTGGGTCGTCGTCGATCGAACCGAAGTTGCCCTGGCCGTCGACGAGCGGGTAGCGCAGCGAGAACGGCTGCGCCATGCGCACGAGCGTGTCGTAGATCGCCGAGTCGCCGTGGGGATGGAAGTTCCCCATCACGTAGCCGACGATGTTGGCGCTCTTGACGTACGGCCGGCCGGGCCGGTTGCCGTTCGTCCACATCGAATAGAGGACGCGGCGGTGCACCGGCTTCAGGCCGTCGCGCACATCCGGCAGGGCGCGCGAGACGATCACCGACATCGCGTAGTCGAGGAAGCTCGAGCGCATCTCCTGCTCGAGCTCGCGCGGCTCGATGCGGCCGGGGCCGAGTGCTCCGGTTTCCAGTTCAGACATCCAGGAACTTCACGTTCGTCGCGTTCTCCTCGATGAAGACGCGCCGCGGCTCGACCGCGTCACCCATCAGCATCGAGAACAGCCGGTCGGCGGCCGAGGCGTCCTCCACCTCGACGCGGATCAGGAGCCGCTTCGACGGGTCCATCGTCGTCTCCCACAGCTGGTCCGCGTTCATCTCGCCGAGGCCCTTGAAGCGCGACACCTGCATGCCCTGCTTCGCCGCGTCGAGGACGCGCGCGCGCAGCTCGCCGAACGACTCCGCCGTCTCGTGCTCCTTGCCGACCAGCACCGTGAACGGCGGCTCGCCGAGCTGCGCCGCAAGCTTCGCGTACGCGCTGCGCAGGCCGTGGTAGATCGGCGACGCGAGCAGCTCGACCGGCACCGAGATGTTCCGGGCGGCGGACGTCTCGGTCTCGACGACGCGGATCCGGAACTCGTCGTCCCCCCCGTCGAGGAGCGAGAGCGCGAAGCCGTTCTCGCCGATCGCGGCGATCGTCTGCTCGAGGTCGCCCGGGCTCTCGATCTCGTGCTCGACGAGCCGGTGCCGGATCATCAGCTCGGTCGCCGAGGCGCCGAAGTCGGAGCGCAGGCGCGCGTGGTAGCCCTCGTACTGCTGGATGTCCTTTGCGAACCGGGTCCACTTCGCCTCGGTCAGCTTCACCGGGCTGCCGGCGCGGTCGGCCACCTCGACCGCCGGCACCCGCTCGCGCGCGAGCAGCTCCTCGAGCTGCGCGTCTTTCTCGAAGTAGAACTCCTGGTTCGAGAGCTTGACCTTGTAGAGCGGAGGGACCGCGATGTAGACGTGGCCGGCGTTGATCAGCTCCGGCATCTGGCGGTAGAGGAACGTGAGGATCAGCGTGCGGATGTGCGACCCGTCGACGTCGGCGTCCGTCATCACGATCACGCGGTGGTAGCGGAGCTTCTCGAGGTCGAACTCGTCGCCGATCCCCGTGCCGATCGCGGTGATCATCGCCTGGATCTCGTTGTTCGAGAGAACCTTGTTGATGCGGTTCTTCTCGGTGTTGATGATCTTCCCGCGCAGCGGCAGGATCGCCTGGTAGGTGCGGTCGCGCCCCATCTTCGCCGAGCCGCCGGCGCTGTCGCCCTCGACGATGAAGAGCTCCGCCGCCTCGGGGTCCTTGATCGAGCAGTCGGCCAGCTTCCCCGGCAGCGACATCGACTCGAGCGCCGACTTGCGCCGCGTCAGCTCGCGTGCCTTCCGCGCAGCCTGGCGTGCCCGCGACGCGGCGATCGCCTTGTTGACGATCTGCCGGGCGTCCGTCGGGTTCTCCTCGAAGAACTCGGCGAGCTTCTGGTTCACGGCCGTCGAGACGAGACCGCTCACCCACGGGTTCCCGAGCTTGGTCTTCGTCTGCCCCTCGAACTGCGGGTCCTGGAGCTTCACCGACACGACCGCCGCGAGGCCTTCGCGCACGTCCTCACCCTCGAGGTTGTCGTCCTTCTCCTTCAGCAGCCCCTTGTCGCGCGCGTACTTGTTGATCGTCGACGTGAGCGCGGAGCGGAACCCGGACATGTGCGAGCCGCCCTCGTGCGTGTTGATGTTGTTGGCGAACGAGAAGACGGACTCCTGGTACGACGCGTTCCACTGCATCGCCACCTCGACCTCGCCCTGCTCGTTGGTGGTCGAGAAGTAGACGATGTGGCGATGGACGGTGTCCTTTGACTCGTTGATGAACGCGACGTAGTCGCGGATGCCACCCTCGTAGTGGAACTCGACAGGCTTGCCGCCCTCCGCGCGCTCGTCGACGAACGTGATGCGGAGCCCGCGCGTGAGGAACGCGACCTCGCGGAAGCGCGAGAGGAGCGTCTGCGCGTCGTACTCGACCTCCTCGAAGATCTCGGCGTCGGCCAGGAACGTCGTCGTCGTCCCGGTCTCGCGCGATTCGCCGACGACCTCCATCGCGCCGCGGGGGACGCCGCGCTCGAACTCCTGGCGGTACACCTTCCCGTCGCGCTCGACCTCGACCACGAGCCACTCCGAGAGCGCGTTCACGACGGAGGCACCGACGCCGTGTAGGCCTCCCGAGACCTTGTAGCCGCCCCCGCCGAACTTCCCACCGGCGTGCAGCTTGGTCATGATCACCTCGAGAGCCGGCACGCCCTGGTCGGGGATGACGTCGACCGGGATGCCGCGGCCGCGATCCCGCACGGTGACCGAGTTGTCGGGGTGGATCGTGATCTCGATCGAGTCGTTGTGTCCCGCCAGCGCCTCGTCGACCGAGTTGGCGACGATCTCCTCGACGAGGTGGTGGAGGCCGCGCGGGCCGGTCGAGCCGATGTACATGCCCGGGCGAAGCCGGACCGGCTCGAGACCCTCGAGCACGGTGATGTCCTTGGCCGTGTAACCGGCCTTCGCCTTGGTCTTCGCCATACTGAAGAAAAGCCTGCAAAACGCAGGTTTTGCGAGGCACGGGAAGTGTATCAGACGAGGCGGCCGTCCCGCCCCCGCGCAAGCCCGAATCTGACCGCTTTTTGCACAGTTTCGCGCAGCTTTTCGTCGGCGATCGAGGCGGCCAGCGCGCGGGCTCGCACGTCGTCCTCGAGCGACGGCTCGAGCGGGCGCGGAACGGGCTCCTCTGCCGGCTCGGGCAGGGGCCCCGGGGCGAAGCGGACCTTCGGGACGCCGAGCCGCTCGGCGATCTCCCCCGCCCGCTGGCCGAGCTCGAAGGCCCAGACGGAGTCCGCCGTGTTGACGTGGACGGTGCCGTCCCGCGCGATCCGCGCGGGGCAGGCGTTGCGGGCGATGGCGGCGCCGACCGCCGCCGGCCACCGCTCGAGAAGCTCGGGCATCCCCGCCTGAGGGCCGAACCGCGCGAGCTCCGACCTGATCTCGTCACCGAGCCGTTCCATGCTCCACCTCCACGACCTGGTCCGCCTCGACGGGGAGCGCCGAGACGTGCGTCGCGGTGATCATCGCCTGTCCCATGCGCGCCACGCGCTCGGCGAGCAGCCTGCGCCGGACGGGATCGAGCTCCGAGAGGACGTCGTCGAGGAGCAGGAGCGGCGGCGGCTCGAGCAGCTCTGCCTCGGCGAGCAGGAGCGACAGCACCGCCAGACGCTGCTCGCCCTGCGAACCGAACCGGCGCAGGTCCCGGTCGCCGCTGGCGATCAGGACGTCGTCGAGGTGCGGCCCGGCGCCCGTCACCCCGCGCTCGACGTCCTGCGCGAGCCGTGCTTCGAGCCCGGCGATCGTCGGCGGGCAGCTGTCGTACGCGAGCCGCGCCTCCGCGAGCCCGAGCTCGCCGGCGCGGGCCGTGAAGCCAGGTGCGAGCCGGTCGATCGCGGAGCGCCGCGCCGCCACGAGGGTGTCGCCGAGCGCCACGACGCGTTCCGTCCACGGCTCGAGCGCGCTGCGCTCCGACAGGCCGAGCTGGACGCGGCGGAGCGCCGCGTTCCGCTGCGCGAGCGCTGCGAGGTAGTCCTGCGGAGCCCCCGCCCGCGCCGGGAGCAGCCGGCCGACCACGCGGTCGAAGTACGCCCGCCTCGCTGCAGGGCCGCCCTTCACCACCGCGAGCCGGTCGGGCGTGAACACGAGCGTCGAGAGCTCGCGCCGCAGCGACTCTGCCGACGGGAGCCGCGCGCCGTTCAGCCTCGCCTCCTTCGCCTGCCCCTCGCGGAGCGTCAGCGAGACGGCGACGGGCGCGTCGCCGCGGCGCCCGGCCACCTCGACCCGCGCGGCGGTCTCGCCGAAGTGGATCAGCTGCGCGTCGTGGCGCGTCCGGGGCGAGAAGCCCTGCGTGGCGACGTGCAGCGACTCGAGCAGGTTCGTCTTCCCGGCTCCGTTCGCTCCGACGACGAGGACGAGCCCCGGTGCGAGGTCGAGGTCGAGCGACGGGTACGACCGGTACTGGCGGAGCGCTACGTGCTCGACGATCAGCCGGCGAGACGGATCGGCATGATCAGGTACACGTAGTCGTCCGACTCTCCCTCGAGGACGGCCGGGCGCAGCGGGCTGATCAGCTTGAAGCGGATCGTGTCCGACTCGACGGACTCCAGGCCGTCGCGCAGGAACTCGGCGTTGAACCCGATCTCGAGCGCGTCGGCCGAGAACGGCGCCGGCAGCGACTCCCGCGCCTCGCCGATGTCCTGCGTGACCGCGGAGACGGTCAGCTCGCCTTCGGCGAACCGGAGCCGCAGCGGCGAGTTCCGCTGCGCCATCAGCGATACCCGGCGCACGACCTCGAGCAGCTCCTCGCGGGGGAGCGTCAGCTCGTGCTCGAACTGCTCGGGCAGAAGCTGCCGATAGTTCGGGAACTGGCCGTCGATGCGGCGCGTCGTCAGCCACGTCCCGTCGGCGCCGAACACGACGTGGTTCTCGAGCATCCCGAGCTGCACCTCGTCCGAGCCGGCCGCGATGCGCGTCAGCTCCTGCAACGCGCGCGCCGGGATGATCGCCTCCAGCTCGGGCAGCGAGCCGTCCACCGGCGTCTCCTTGACCGCGAGCCGGTACGAGTCCGTTGCGGCCATCACGACCTTGCCCGGCTCGAAGCGGACGAGGATCCCCGTGAGGACGGGCCGGCTCTCGTCCCGCGAGGCGCTCCGCCCGACGCGCGCGATCGTCTCCGCGAGCGCGTCGCGGTCGATCGCGTGCAGCGCGACGGCGTCGACATCGGGCAGGCGGGGGAAGTCCTCGGCCGCGTACGTGTGCAGGCGGTACGTCGCCGAGCCGGCGGTCACGACGGCGACCGCTTCCTCGGGGCGATGCTCGATCGTGACCTCGCTGTCGGGCAGCGAGCGTGCGATGTCGAGCAGCAGCCGTCCTGGAACGACGACCGTCCCCTCGTCGGCCACCTGGGCGTCGAGCGCCGCGCGCAGCGAGACCTCCATGTCGGTCGCAGCGAGGTGGAGGCGGCCGCCCTCGGCGCGGAGCTGGATCCCGCCAAGCACGAGCACGGCCGTTCGCGTCGAGACGCCGCGTGCGACCACGGAGAGCTTCGCCGCGAGCTCGTCTCTGGCGACGGTGATCCTCAGACCGGTGCCCACCATGATTTCTGAGTCAATCATCTATTGAAAACCTCGTTGTAGTCGTAAGCCCTGTGGGTCCGGGGAAACGAGCTCCGCGGCCGTTCGTAGAGCCATTCTCGCTGTGGGAGCGGACGGGGGAGAACTCGCCGTTGCCCACACGCACCGGCGCTCAGCGCGCCTGCCGGACGCGGGCTGTGAGCTCCTGCACGAGGTTGTACACAGACCTGTCCTCGCGGATCAGACGGGCGATCTTCGACGTCGCGTGGATCACCGTCGTGTGGTCGCGCCCGCCGAACTCCTTGCCGATCTTCGGCAGCGACGAGTCGGTCAGCTCGCGCGCGAGGTACATCGCGACCTGCCGCGGGTACACGATGTTCTGCGACCGGCGGTCGCCGGTCAGCTCCTCGCGCGTGACGCCGAAGCGCTCGCACACGAGCTCCTGGATCCGCTCGATCGAGATCTGCGCGCTCTCTCCCTGCGGGAAGACGTCCTTGAGGACGTCCTGCGCGAGGTCGACCGAGAGGGCGCGCCCGGTGAGCGAGGCGAACGCGACGACGCGCGTCAGCGCCCCCTCGAGCTCGCGGATGTTGGTCGAGACGCGCGACGCGATGAACGTGAGCAGCTCGGGGTCGCGGATCTCGATTTGGTCGCCCTTCACCTTCTTGCGCAGGATGGCGATGCGCGTCTCGAGGTCGGGCGGCTGGATGTCGGTGATCAGCCCCCACTCGAAGCGCGAGCGCAGCCGCTCTTCCAGCGTCGAGATGTCGCGCGGCGGCCGGTCGGAGGACATCACGATCTGCCGCCCGGCCTCGTAGAGCGAGTTGAAGGTGTGGAAGAACTCCTCCTGGATCTGCTCCTTGTGCTCGAAGAACTGCACGTCGTCGATCAGGAGCACGTCGTACGTGCGGTAGCGCTGCTTGAAGCCCTCGATGCGCTTGTCGCGGAGGCTGTTGATGAAGTCGTTCATGAACGTCTCCGAGGTCACGTAGCGGCAGGTGAGGCCGCCGCCGTGGTCGGTGACGAAGTTCGCGATCGCGTGCAGGAGGTGCGTCTTGCCGAGCCCGGTGTGCCCGTAGATGAAGAGCGGGTTGTAGGCCTGCGCCGGCGCCTCCGCGACGGCGAGCGCCGCGGCGTGCGCGAAGCGGTTCGACGACCCGATCACGAAGGAGTCGAACGTGTACTTCGGGTTGATGCCGGCGATCTCGCTGCGCGGCGCCACCTCGAGCGGCAGCGGGGTAACCGCGGTCGGGACGGCCTGCGCGCCGGCGGGGGGAGACGGCGGAACCGCCTCCACGACCTGGAACGCGACTCCCCGCTCGGCGCCGCCCGCGTCACGGACGGCTGCGCGGAGCAGATCCAGGAAGTGCCCCTCGATCCACTCGCGGGTGAAGTCGTTCGGCACGGCCAGCACGAGCCGCTCGGCGTCGACGTCCGCGCCGTCGACCTCGCCGAACCAGGTCGAGTAGGTGGTGTCGTTGAGCGCCTCGCGGAGCCGAGCCGAGACGTCGTTCCAGAGGTCCTCCGCCGTCAGCTCGATCTCCCGCTCCACGCTCAGTGCCCGCTCCTTCCGCCGCTCGAGGGGCCGCGAGCATACCAGCGTGTGGAAGGCCTCTCAATGAGGATTTCTCGCCGTGTCCCAGCCCGTTATATACCCAGATTTGCAGGCATTTTTGGAGGCTCCACACCTGTCTCCACAGCTGTGGATTGCGCCGCCCCGCCCGTGTCGTCGCCCGCTCTTTCCACGGCTTTTCCACGGCGTGCAGCCTGTGGACAACCGGGTCGGCGAGGCGGTCCGGCTATACTCGCCCGCGGCCGGCCGAGCGCCGGCTCCTTCCTTCTTTTCGGACGCGATGAAACGGACGTACCAGCCGAACGTACGCAGGCGGAAGCGCAAGCACGGGTTCCGCGCGCGCATGTCGACGAGGGCCGGCCGCCTGATCCTGAAGCGCCGCCGGGCGAAGGGGCGCAAGCGCCTCTCGGCCTGACGCCGGTGCAACGGCGGAATCGCCTCTCCCGCTCCCGCGACTTCGATGCCGTCTACCGACAGGGCCGGTCGGTGTCGACGCGGTTCCTGACGCTGTGGTGGTACGCCCGCGACGAGCCGGTCGGAGAGCCGCGACTCGGGTTCGCAGTGCCGAAGACCGTCGGCAACGCCGTCGTGCGAAACCGGATCAAGCGCCAACTGCGCGAGATCGTCCGGGCACGGCTCGCGAGCGTGCCGGCGACGAACGACTACGTGCTCGTCGTGCGGCAGGGGCTGCCGGAGGCCGCCGAGGCGAACGGCCACCGCTGGCTCGAGGAGCGGGTGGACGAGGTGCTCGGCAAGGCGGCAGCATGACGCCCGCGATCCGCGGAGCCGCGATCCTCCCGATCCGGCTCTACCAGCTCCTCGTCTCGCCGCTCCTGCCGGCGAACACGTGCAAGTTCCACCCGAGCTGCTCGGAGTACGCGGTGCTCGCGATCCGCAAGCACGGCGTGTTGAGGGGGATCCCGATGGCGGTGTGGCGCCTCCTTCGCTGCCATCCGTGGTCGGCCGGGGGGATCGACTACCCGTGATGTCGCACGCGTTCGTGCTCGCCGGCGTGCTGACGCCGCTCGAGAACGTGATGAAGTCGATCCTCGACTTCTTCCACAGCACCGTCGGGTTGCCGTGGGGGTGGTCGATCGTGGCGGTGACGATCGTCGTGCGGCTCTGCCTCGTCCCGCTGGCCGTCCGCTCGATCCACTCGATGCAGGCGCTGCAGGCGCACGCGCCCGAGATGAAGTCGATCCAGCAGAAGTACAAGGGCGATCGCCAGAAGCAGTCGGAGGAGCTGCAGAAGTTCTACAAGGAGAACAACATCAACCCGGCTGCGTCGTGCCTGCCGACGGTCGCGCAGTTCCCGGTCTTCATCGCCCTCTACTTCACGCTTCGCCACCAGGCGCACCACATCACGGGCACGTGGCTGCACGTCGTCCACGTGTCCGACCAGCACTCGATCTCGCACTGGTCGGGCTGGGTGCTGCTCGTGATCTACGCTGGCTCGCAGGTCGCGTCGACGTACTTCATGGGCACGACGATGGACAAGACGCAGCGGCGGATCATGATGGTGCTGCCGCTCGTCTTCCTGACGGTCGTGTCGCGCTTCCCCACCGGCCTCGTCCTCTACTGGATGACGACGAACCTGTGGACGGTCGGCCAGGGCCTGATCACGCGGCGGCTGATGCCGAAGCCCGGCGCGGCCCCTCCGCGCCCGAAGCGGCCGCCCCCGCCTGCGCCGAACGGCGACAAGCCCGCGGGCCCGAAGCCGAAGGCGCCGTCCACCACGCAGGCCCGGCGCGTCAAGAAGAAGAAGGGCGGAGCGCGGCGGTGACGCGCGAGGTCTCGGTGGAGGCGACCGGCGAGACCGTCGGCGAGGCGAAGTGGAAGGCGCTGCGTGAGCTCGAGCGCTCCGCGCCGGGTGTCGACAAGTCGACGGTCCGGTTCCAGATCGTGACGGAGGGCCAGCGCGGCCTGCTCGGCGTCGGCTACACGCCGGCCCGCGTGGTCGCGTCGGCGGCGGCGCCCGACGTGCCGATGCAGGAGCCGGCCTCGCCCGCCGGCTCCGAGCTCGCCACGCACGTGCGCGCGCTCGTCGAGCGCGTGGTCGGCGCGATGGGCATCGGGTCTCGTGTCGACGTCCACGAGTCGGACGACGAGATCACCGTGACGTGCGTCGGCGGCGACGTCGGTCTCCTGATCGGCAAGCACGGCCAGACGATCGACGCGCTGCAGTACGTCGCCAACGCGTCCGTGCATCGCCGCGGAGGTACGAAGGCGGTCACGGTGGACGCCGCCGGCTACCGCGACCGGCGGCGCGCGACGCTGGAGGGGATCGCGTTGCGTGCCGCCGAGCGCGCAGGCCAGGGCGAGCGGGTCGCGCTCGAGCCGATGACGGCGGTCGAGCGCAAGGTCGTGCACGAGCGGCTCAAGGAGGTCGCGGGCGTGCGGACGGCGAGCGAGGGGACGGAGCCGAACCGCTACGTCGTCGTTCTTCCCGACTGACCCCGACGAGGCGTGGCTCGCGGCGCTCCTGGCGACGCCGGGGCTGACGGCGCTGCGCGACCCGGAGGAGGCGCGCCGCGTGCTGCTCGAGGATTCGCTGCGGGGGGCACCGCTCGTCGCCCCGTTCGAGGGCCCGCTCGTCGATGTCGGAAGCGGCGGCGGCGCGCCGGGCATCCCGCTCGCCCATGCGTTCCCGTCCCGCGAGGTCGTCCTCCTCGAGGCGGAGCGGCGGAAATGCGCGTTCCTCGAGCGCGTGGCGCCACCGAACGCACGCGTCGCATGGGGGCGGGCCGAGGAGCAGCCGACGGACTGGGCAGGCGTCGCGGTGGCCAAGGCGCTCGCACAGCCGCCGACGGCGGCGGAGTGGTGCCTGCCGCTCGTGCGTCCCGGCGGCGGCGTCGTGCTCTGGGTCGGACCGTCGGCCGACGCCGACCGTGTGGCGCGGGTGGCGGAGCGCCTCGCCGCAGAGCTCGCGGACGCCCCCGACGGCTTCCTCGTTCTGCGCAAGCTCGGCCCCACCCCGCCGGGCTTCCCCCGCCGCCCCGGCGTGGCGAAGAAGCGCCCGCTCGCCTGACCCCGTCGCCAAACGAGGGTGACGGAACCGAGGAGAACGCTCCCCAGCGGGCGCCGCCGGTGTCCGGCTTCGGGGCTAGATTGGCCGCGTGCCGGCGAGGGTCTACGCGTTCGCGAACCAGAAGGGCGGCGTGGGCAAGACGACCACCGCGATCAACCTCGGCGCTTGCCTCGCGGAGGCGGGAGAGCGCGCGCTCGTCGTCGACCTCGACCCGCAGGCGAACGCGACCTCGGGTCTCGGCATGCGCGCCAACGGCTCGTCGAGCTACGACCTGCTCGACGGCGCGCCGCTGTCCGAGCTCGCGAAGCCGACGAAGTTCGCCAACCTCTTCCTCGTGCCCTCGAAGCCGGAGCTCGCGGGCGCCGCCGTCGAGCTCTCGCAGCGCGACGACGGCGACCGCTACCTGGCGCAGGCGCTCGAGGACGCCGGCGGCTTCGACTTCGTTCTCCTCGACTGCCCGCCGTCGCTCGGCCCGCTCACCGTGAACGCGCTGGCCGCCGCCGACCGGGTCGTCGTGCCGGTGCAGGCCGAGTACTACGCGCTCGAGGGCCTCGCGCAGCTGGTGCAGTCGATCGGCCTGATCAAGACGCGGCTCAATCCGCGGCTCGAGATCGCCGGCGTCCTCCTGACGATGGCGGACGGCCGCACCCGTCTCTCCGCCGACGTCGAGGCGGAGGTGCGCAGGCACTTCGGCGACCTGGTCTTCAGCGCGGTGATCCCGCGCTCGGTGCGCGTCGCCGAGGCGCCGAGCCACGGGCTCCCGGTGACGCACTACGACCGCCGCTCTCGTGGCGCCGAGGCGTACTGGAAGGTGGCGATGGAGCTTGTCGAGCGTCGGTAACGCCCGCCGCGGCCTCGGCCGCGGCTTCGAGGTCCTGATCGGGAGCGGCGAGCCCGAGCTCGCGCACATCCCGGTCGAGCAGATCCACCCGAACCCGCAGCAGCCGCGGAAGGAGATCGACCGCGACGCCGTCTCCGGCCTCGCCGACTCCATCCGCGCGCAGGGGCTGATCCAGCCGGTCGTCGTCCGGTCGCGCGTCCAGGGAGGCTACGAGCTGATCGCCGGCGAGCGACGGTGGCGCGCAGCCCAGGAGGCCGGCATCGCGGCGGTGCCGGCCGTCGTGCGCGAGGCCGACGACCGGGACACGCTCCTCCTCGGCCTCGTGGAGAACGTGGCCCGCGAGGACCTGTCGCCGGTGGAGGAAGGCCGGGCCTACGCGATCCTCCTCGACGAGTTCGGGCTCTCGCTCGCGGAGGTCGCGGAGCGGGTGGGGAAGTCGAAGCCGACCGTGTCGAACCGCGTCCGCCTGCTCGAGCTGCCGAGCGACGTGCTGGAGCTGGTCGGCCGCGGGGAGCTCTCCGAGGGCCATGCGCGGGCGCTCCTCTCCGTTCCCGACCACGACGCGCGGCGCCGGCTCGCCCGCCGGATCGTGCGCGACGGGATGTCGGTGCGCGCCGCCGAGCGCGCTGCGAAGGCGGCCGGGGCCGCGACGCGCGAGCGGAGGACGACGGCGGTCGACCCGGTCCTCGCCCGCCGCGTCCGCGACTCGTTCAGGACGCTCACCGGCTTCGACGCCAGGGTCGGCGCCGGCGGCCTGCACGTGGCCGTGGACGGCGACGTCGGGCTGGCAGAGCTCGCCGAGGCGTTGGAGCGGCTCCTCCCGTAACCGCCGCAGCCGTGGCGCCGTTGCACCAACGTGCACGGGTCGTGGCTCAGCGACATCGAGTCGCTCGAGGCAATCTCGCAGGACGCCGACACGCGCAGCCTCTTCCTGCGCATGGCCTACATGTCCCAGAGCGGCCGGCTCCAGCCCTTCTTGCGGGAGCTCGCCGACGACGGCGACCTGGACGCCGAGACGAAGTCGACGCTGACGGAGCTCGCGCAGGATTCGTCGTTCCTGCACGCGGTCGAGGACTACGTCCTGCGTACGCGTGCGCTGCACTGACCGCGGGCCGAGATGGGCGATCCTGGATTCGAACCAGGGACCTCCGCCTTATCAGAGCGGCGCTCTAACCGACTGAGCTAATCGCCCGCGACGGCGCATGATAGCGCCGGACGTTTGCCTCCAAGGGCGCCGGTAATCTAGGAGGCGATGGTGGAGATGACGATTTACGGGGTGTCTTTCGACCTCGTCGGTAAGCAGCCGATCGTCCTCCTGAAGACGGCGGAGGGGAACCGCTACCTGCCGATCTGGATCGGCCACCCCGAGGCCGCCGCGATCCTGATGAAGCTGCAGGGCGCGAGCGCGCCGCGCCCGCTCACGCACGACCTGCTCGTGAACATGCTCGGCGAGCTCGAGGTCGAGATCGTCCGGGTCACCGTCACGGAGCTGCGCGAGAACACGTTCCACGCCTCGATCACCGTCGCGCAGAACGGGAACGAGCTCGAGATCGACTCCCGCTCGTCCGACGCCATCGCCGTCGCGGTCCGCGCCCAGGTGCCGATCTTCGCGGCCGACGACGTGATCGAGGAGTCCGCGATCGAGATGGAGGGCGACGAGGTCAACGAGGAGGAGATCGTCGACCAGTTCAAGGAGTTCCTCGACCGCGTCTCGGCGGAGGACTTCGCCGAGGCCGAGGAGCTCGGCGAGGAGGACGAGGAGGAGGAGCGCTGACTACGCCACCTCGCGCTTCGTGAGCGCGAGGAGCTCGGCGTAGAACGAGCGCAGCCCCGCCTCCGACAACGGGCCGCCGTTCTCGCTCAGGCGCGCGGCGAGCAGCTGCTCCTCGCGGTGCGGGTCGACGAACGCGAGGCCGCGCTCGTCCTTGTGGCGCTTCAACCGCGCCACCGCCTCGAGCCGCTGGTTCACGAGCGCGACGAGCTCGCGGTCGATCGCGTCGATCTCGGCGCGCAGCTTGTCGACGGTCTCGTCCGGCACGCAGCGAATCTATCCACCGACGGTGACCGCGGCGACGAGTGCGATCAAATTGAACGCCGCGTGCAGCGCCATCCCAGGGAAGACGCTTGCCGTCGCAGCCCGCACCCATGCGAGGACGCAGCCGAAGACGACGACGATCGGCAGGGAGAGCACGAGCCCGTGGGCGAGACCGAACGCGACGCCGACCGCGCCGATCGCCGGCCACTGCCCGAAGCGCTGGAGCAGCGAGTAGCCGAGCCCGCGGTACGTGAGCTCCTCGACGAACGGGACCCAGGTGCAGATCACGACGCTGTTGACGACGTACGCGGCCGCGTGCGCCGGCTCCCAGCGCGACGGCGTCAGCCCCTGCTCGTTGCCGACGTGGACGACGTGCGTGTAGATCCCCTCGAAGAGGTAGATCGCGACGACCGCCGCGCCGACGAGCGCCGCCGCGACGGCGTAGGAGCGCGGGCGCCGCAGCGCGAGCAGACGTGTCGAGAAGCCTGCGATCGCGAGGACGAGCGCGAGCACGATCGCGTCCTGCACGAACCCGCCGACGGCGGTCGACCAGCGGTAGAGCACCTGCGGGTCGGGCTTCCCCGACGCGGCGCGCGAGGCGTAGCCGATCGCCGCGAGCACCGAGACGAGCGCGAGCCACTGGCCGAGGCGTTTCGTGTCACCCCTACCATTGGGCGACGTCGTGGCCAAACGCCTCTTCACTCCAGGCGAGGCTAACAGCGCCCTCGCCGAGGTGCGCCCGGTCGCGGAGCGGCTCGTCGCGACACGTGCACGGATGCGCGGGCTGGTCGAGACGCAGGGCGACCTCGTCACGGCGATCGGCGGGAACGGCGGCGGCTACGCGGCGAGCGACCTGAACGCGGCGCATGCCGAGCTCGCGCAGCTGGCCGAACGGGTGGCCGACTGCGTCCGCGAGCTCGACGCCCTCGGCGTCGTGGTGAAGGACCTCGACACCGGGCTGCTCGACTTTCCCGCGCTGCGCGACGGCGAAGAGGTGGAGCTCTGCTGGCACGTCGGGGAGGAGCGCGTCGAGTACTGGCACGAGATCGGGATCGGGTTTCGCGGCCGGAAACCGATCGACTGGGGCGAATAGACGCTCGTGTCGCTGTTCTGGCAGCGCCTGCTGATCGCGGCGGCGATGATCGCCGTCGCCTCGGCCGTCGCGAAGGTCGTCGACTGGCGGATCGCGCGCCGCACGCTCGCACCGGGAGCGGCGACACGGTACCGCGTCCTGCGGCGGTCGCTGTTCGCAGCGATCGTGTTCGTCGGGATCGTCTCGGCGCTGCTCGTCATCCCGCAGGTCCGTGCGGTCGCGGGCGGCGTGCTCGCCTCCTCTGCCGTGGTCGGGCTCGTCATCGGGTTCGCGAGCCAGCGCACGATCGGCAACGTGGTCGCCGGCATCCTGATCGCCATCACGCAACCTCTCCGGCTCGGCGACGACGTCGAGGTCGAGGGCACGCGCGGCGTCGTCGAGGAGATCGGCCTCACCTACACCTGGCTCCGGACCCGCGAGGGCGACAGGCTCGTCGTCCCGAACGAGAAGCTCGCCTCCGGCACGATCCGCAACTCGACGATTCGCAGCTCGTCGCAGCTCGCGGAGGCATCCGTCGAGGTCCCGTCTGCGAACCTACGCCGGACGGTGGAGGCGCTCGGCTCGGAGGGCGACGAGGTGTACGTGACGAATCTGGCGGCGGACACGGCGACGGTGGTCGTACGCCGCCGCGCGACCGGCGGGGCGGTCCTCGACCGCGTCGCGAGCGACCTCCGGATCGCGCTCGCGGAGCGTCTCGCGGCCCTGGAGACTCCGTGAGCGGGCGCCGTCGCCGACACGACGACCTCGACTTCATCCTCGCGCAGCGCGGGCGCAAGCGGAAGCGCGCCGATCGCATCAGGCGGCGCCGGCGTGCCGGCGTTCTGGCCGCGGTCGTGCCGGGAACGCTCGCGGCCGTCGCCGTCGCGCTCGGCGTCGGCGCAGCCGCTCGCGGCCGTCGCCGTCGCGCTCGGCGTCGGCGCAGGCGCCGCGCTCACCGCCGGCTGCAACCTGAACACGCTGCGGCCGGTCGAGATCGGCCAGAACTCGTTCGTGTACGCGAGCGACGGCTCGCTGCTCGGCTCGATCCCGGCGGAGCGAAACCGCGAGCCGGTGTCTCTCGCGGGGATCTCGCCGTGGCTCTCGAAGGCGACCGTCGCGATCGAGGACCGCCGGTACTGGGAGCACGGCGGCGTCGACTACATCGGGATCGTGCGCGCGGCGTGGAAGGACCTCACCGCGGGCCGCGCCCTCCAGGGCGGGTCGACGATCACGCAGCAGCTCGTTCGCAACCTGTACACCGGCAACGAGAAGACCTTCGACCGGAAGCTCCGCGAGGCGTGCCTGGCGATCAAGCTTTCGCGCAAGTGGTCCAAGCGCCGGATCCTCGACGAGTACCTGAACACCGTCTACTACGGCAACCACGCGTACGGCGTCGAGGCCGCCGCGCAGACGTACTTCTCCCGCCGCGCGCGGCGGCTCACGCTCCTCCAGGCCGCCCTGCTCGCCGGGCTGCCGCAGGCGCCGTCGCTGTACGACCCGCTGCACAACCCGCGCGCGGCACTGCAGCGCCGCAACGAGGTGCTGCGCGCGCTGTATGCGAACGGCGACATATCGACGGCTCGTTACGAGGCGGCGGTCCGGTCGACGACGCTCCAGCTGAAGCCCGGCCGCATTTACACGCGGATCAAGGAGCCGTACTTCTTCTCCTACGTCATCGACGAGCTCGAACGGCAGTACGGCGCCACGACCGTGCGCGAGGGCGGGCTGAAGGTGTACACGACGATCGACCCGCGCCTGCAGCGGCTCGCGCGCAAGGCGATCCTCGACGTGCTGCCGTACCGGACGGATCCCGCTGCGGCGATCGTCTCAGTCGAGCCGGGCACCGGCGCGATCCGCGCGATGACGGCGGTCGTGCGGACGAGCGGCAACCAGTTCAACCTCGCTGCGCAGTCGGGACGCCAGGCAGGCTCCACGTTCAAGACGCTCGTTCTCGCGTCCGCGATCGAGCAGGGCGTCGATCCCGACACGACCTACTACACGTCGGCGCCGTTCACCTGCTCGACGGGAGCGTGGTGCACCTCGGCGAAGCCGTGGACGGTCCACACGTACGACAACACGTACAGCGGCTCGGAGTCGATCACGCGCGCGACGCTGCAGTCGGACAACACCGTCTACGCGCAGCTGACGCTCGACGTCGGGCCGCGCTACGTGTGGCAGATGGCGCACCGCCTCGGAATCCACCTGCAACCCGACATCCCGGTCGCGTCGATCGGCCTCGGCTCGCTCGCCGTGTCGCCGCTCGACATGGCGGCCGCGTACGCGACGTTCCCCGCGATGGGGATCTACGCGAAGCCGATGGCGATCACGAAGGTGATCCTCCCCGGCGGCCGCGTCGACACGTCCGCCGGCTGGGGGAGGCCGCAGACGAAGCGCGCGCTCTCGCAGGGCGTCGCGTGGAAGGTGAACGACGTGCTCCAGCAGAACGCGGAGTACGGCACGGGCGCAGGCTCGGGCGACGGCATCCACCCGAACGCGGGCAAGACCGGCACGACCGACAACCACGCCGACGCGTGGTTCGACGGCTACACGCGTCAGCTCATGACGGTCGTCTGGATGGGCTACCCGAAGGGCGAGATCCCGATGCTGGACGTCCACGGATACGCCGTCGCCGGCGCGACCTTCGCCGTGCCGATCTGGCACGAGTACATGGCCGCGGCGCTCTGGCACCGGAAGGTGCTCGACTTCCCGCTTCCCGACAGGTACCCGACCTGGCGGCCGATCACCCACGGCACGTACGGCTATCTCGGCTCCTACTACACCGCTCCGGCGACCACGACGTCGCCCGCCACCACGACATCGCGCACACCCGCCCCGGCGCAGACGACGACGCCGGCTCGGAAGCCGCGGGCGGCCGCGCCCGCACCGCCGCCGGCCGCTCGGACGCCGACGCCGACCGCACCGCCGCCGCACGCCATCCCGACGCCGTAATCCCTACGGCCCGGTTGCCGTTGCGATCGTGGTCGTCCCGGCGGTCGTCGTGGGGACGGTGGTGGTCGTCCCGGCGGTCGACGTGGCCGGCAGGGTCGCCGTCGTCACAGGCGCCGTTGTCGTGGCGGCGGTCGTGGTGGCCGCAGTGGTCGTCGGCACCGTCGAGGTCGTCGGGGCGGTAGCGGTCGTGGCAGGCGCGGTGGTGGCCGCCGTCGTCGCCGGCGCCGTCGTGGTGGCCGCCGTCGTCGTTCGGGCGGTGCTCGTTCGGGCCTGTGTCGACGTCGAAGGCGTGGTGGGGACGGTCGGGAGGCTGAGCCCGGGGACGCTGGCAGCGCCGCCGCTCGACCCACCCCCGCGCGTGACCGCGATCGCGGCGACGGCACCCCCCGCCAGGAGCGCGGCTGCCGCGAGCGCCGCGGGAAGGGCTCGCGATCGCCGCCGCCGTACGGGCCGGAGCACCTGCGTCGCGGCGGTCTCGTCGCCCGCCGGTGCGAGAACCGGTGCAGGCGCGCGATCACCGCGGAGCGCCGAGAGGAGCGCGTCGCCGTCCGGCGGGCGGGCAGACGGGTCCTTCGCGAGCGCGGCGGTCGCCACCGCCGCGAGTGCCGGAGGCGCGTCGCGGCGCACGTCGGTGACCGCGGGGGGCGCGGCCTCGCGGTGCATCCGGACGAGCTCCATGGCGTTCCGGGAGACGAACGGAAGCCGGCCGGTCAGCAGGCGGAAGAGGATCACGCCGAAGGAGTAGACGTCGCTGGCCGGCCCGGCCGGCCCGCCGCCCGCCTGCTCCGGCGAGAGGTAGGCGGCCGTGCCCAGTACGGTACCCGCCTCGGTGAGCGTGCCCGAGCCGCGCATGCGCGCGATGCCGAAGTCGGCGATCTTGGCGCGGCCCTCGGCGTCGAACAGGATGTTCGCCGGCTTCAGGTCGCGGTGGACGAGGCCACGCGCGTGCGCGTGCGCGAGCCCGGAGGCGACGTCGGTCGCGATGCGGCGCGTGTCGGCATCCGGTAGCGGTCGACCGTCGCGGAGCCGGTCCTCCAGCGAGCCGCCGGCGAGGTGCTCGAGCACCATGAACGGCCTCCCGTCGGCCTGCCCGTAGTCGTAGAGCGAGACGATGTTCGGGTGCGACAGCGCCGCGGCCGCGCGCGCCTCACGCTCGAACCGCTGCCGGTCGGCGGTCGGCGCGAGCATCTTGACGGCGACGCGGCGCCCCAGCTCCTCGTCCTCGGCGGCCCAGACGGAGCTCATCGAGCCGCGGCCGAGCGGCTCGAGCAGCCGATACCGCCGCGCGACGAGGTCGTCCGCCATCCTGCGATTATCGTGTCGGTGGCGGCCCTGCTCACGATCGACGAGGCGCTCGAGCGCGTCCTCGCGCACACGCGTCCGCTGCCGGCCGAGGACGTCCCGGTCGTGGAGGCCGCCGGCCGCGTTCTCGCCGCCGATGCGACTGCGCGTGTCGACCTGCCGCCGTTCGACAGCTCGGCGATGGACGGCTACGCCGTGCGTGCGGCGGACACGCCGGGGACGTTGCGGGTGGTCGGGCAGTCCGCGGCCGGGCGGCCGGCGACCGAGGCGGTCCGCGCAGGCACCGCCGTCGGCATCTCGACGGGCGCCGTCGTTCCGGAGGGAGCGGACGCCGTCGTCCCCGTCGAGCGCACCGAAGGCGACGGCGACGCCGTGCGGGTCGAGGCGGTGGCGCCGGGCGCCAACGTCCGGCCGCGCGGCGGGGACACCCGTGCGGGGGAGGTCGTCGTCGCGGCGGGGACGCTCGTCGGCCCGACGCAGGTGGGCGCGCTCGTGAGCGCGGGCGTCGAGAGCGTCCCCTGCGCGAGGACGCCGCGTGTCGCGCTCCTCGCGACCGGCTCCGAGCTGCGGCGCCCGGGCGAGCCGCTCGGACCGGGACAGATCTACGAGTCGAACACGGTCATGCTCGCGGCGCAGCTCCGCAGGGCCGGCGCCGACGCGCGGCTCCTGGGGGCGGTCGCCGACGACGAGGACGAGACGCGCGCCGCGCTCGCCCGCGGCCTCGAGGCGGACGTCCTCCTGACCTCGGGCGGCGTCTCGGTCGGACCGCACGACCTCGTCCGTCCGCTGCTCGCCGAGCTCGACGTCGCAGAGGTGTTCTGGGGCGTGGCGGTCAAGCCCGGGAAGCCCCTGTCGTTCGGGACCCGCAACGGCACGCTCGTGTTCGGGCTCCCTGGCAACCCGGTCTCGTCGCTCGTCGGCTTCGAGCTGTTCGTCCGCCCGGCCGTGATGGCGCTGCAGGGCGCGCGCGAGCCGCGGCCGGCGTTCCTCCCCGGCCGGCTCGCGGCGGCGCTGCGCAGAAACCCCGCTCGCGACGAGCTCGTGCGGGCGCGGCTCGGTCCCGGCGCTGTGCTCGAGCCGGTGACCGGCCAGGAGTCCCACATGATCGCGCGCGCCGCCTCCGCGGCCGCGCTGGTGCTCGTCCCGCGCGGTGACGGGGAGCTCGCCGCGGGCGCCGACGTCAGCTGGTTGCCGCTCTAGCGGGCGCCGCCAGGTGCGACGCCGCGCTCGGCGTGTACGGGTGCCCGCCGCGCGGCGCGACCGACACCAGCGTCGCGTCGACGATGTAGCGGTGCGTCGCGAAGAAGCGCGGGTGGCACGCCTGCAGCCGCAGTACCTCGTGCCCGTGGTCGCGGAGCACCGAGAGCGCGTTCGACGGGACGATGTAGTGGCGCGTGACGCGGTACGTGAACGTCCCGTACGGGACGGAGAACGTGACGTAGTCGCCCACGCGGATGTTGTTGATGTACGCGAACGGCGCGAGGAACGTCGTGCGGTGCCCAGCGATGTAGATCAGGTGGCCCTGGCCCGGGAGCCAGCTCCGCGTGTAGTGGCCCGGCCCCTTCTCGAGCGTCGAGTCTTCGGTCCCCTGGACGACGACCATGTTGAGGCCGATGCGGCCGATGCGCAGGCGGCCGACCGGATCCCCCTCGTGCAGCGACCGCCGGTACGCGCGCGCGACGCTCGCCACCGCCTGCTCCTCCGCCGCGAGGCTGGCGTGCGCGACGACGGGCGCGTGGAACTCCGCGACTTTCCGTTCGTAGCGGTGCGCGAGCTTGATCTGCTGGAAGTGCGTGTAGAGCGCCGTGAACGGGTCCTGCCACCGCCACACGACGACCGCCCACGCGAGCGTCAGCGCGCCCCCGACGATCAGGACGGTGCCGAGGATCCTGGCGAGCCTTCGCATCGGTCCTGAATGCGACGCGGCGGCGCCGTTACCTGCGCCGTGCGCGGAAGGTGAGGACGATCGTGCGCACGAGCTCCCGCAGCGGGCCGCGCGGCGGCCGCTCGTGCCGGCCGGGATACGGCGCGTACCGATGCGCCGCTACCGCGGCGAGCTGTGCGGCGCACGCTGCGCCGGCGAGCGTGATCGCGACAGCGGGCACGTGCACGTAGCGTAGCGAGACGAGCTCGAGCAGGTACCACGGCGCGTCGAGCCCGAGGCCGAAGCGGGTGGCGAGCGAGACGAGGATCAGGGCGGGCCCGACCAGGCCCAGCGCGAGCAGGGCGAACGCCCACGCGCGGCTGCGCGGACGTGCCTGGGGGAGCCAGAGCCAGGCGTGCAGCGCCGGGACGAAGAACACGAGGGCATACGGGTTTGTTGCCAAGACGAGCAACGCAACGATGGCCAGCCCGATCAGCGCGGCCGCCTCGCCCGCCAGCCGCTCCTCGTCCGCGATGTCGCGCCGCGGAACGAGGCGCTGCCGCGGGACGAGCCAGGCGAGGAAGAGCACGCTCCCCAGCAGGAACAGCCCGAGCACCGGCCAGTCGCCGGCCACGGGGGTCGACGGGTCCGGCGGCCGCGCGGCACCGGTCGGCCAGGCGCCGAGCCAGCGGAAGACGTAGAAGGCGAGCGCCGCGAAGAGCCAGAAGGCGACGCGGCTGCGCAGGCTGCGCACGGCGGGGAGGAGCGGGATCCGCCGCCGTCGCAGGCGGGCGAACAGGTCGACAACGGCGACGAGGTACGGGACGAGCAGCGAGAAGAGCAGCAGCTCGATCGCCCACCCGCGCACGAACCGGCTGCCCGCCCACACGTACGTCGTCGTCCCCTGCGCCAGCTCGAGGCCCTGGTCGAGCGACCCGACGAGCTGCTGCGCCGCGCGGCCGAGCGCGCCGAGCGTAGCCGTCGAGAGGGCGGTGCTGCGGTCGGTGAAGGCCTCCGGCGGCCGGGCGCCGGCGCTCGTCAGGGTCACGGCCGGGATGCCGCGGGCGACGAACGGGCCCTGCTCGTAGAGCGTGAACGGGAAGCCGAGGTCGACGAGCTGCTCCCCGATGCTCTCCCGCGCCGGCGGTCGCCCCGTCTGCTCCTCGATCCGCCGCGCTGCCGTCGCCACGAGCGTCGCGGCGGGAGAGCGCGGCGCGTCGCCGGCGACCTCGACGCGCGCGCGGCCGCCGCCCGCGATCGCGTCCAGGTTGATCGTCGCGACGACGCGGAACGGCGGCCGCTGCGCGAACCGCAGGGCGCCGAGCCCGCCGAACGCGCCGGCGTCCGTCGAGAGGAAGACCAGCGTGTGGCCCGAGCGGACCGCGCCCGGCCCGGTCGTCTGCGCGTACCCGCGCGCCAGCTCGACGAGCGCCGCGGTGCCGCTCGCGTCGTCGTTGGCGCCGGGCCCTGCGCCAGTGTCGTCGCGGTGCGCCATCACGACGATCGCCTCCCGCGACTGTCCGGGCGCGACCGCCCAGATGTTCTCGAGGCGGACGCGGCCGAGCCCGGGCACGTCCTCCTCCCAGACGTCGGAGAAGACGGGCAGGTCGTACTGCCGCATCTGGTCGCGGAACCAGCCCGCGGCCTGGAGCGACCCGGCCGTGCCCGGCGACCGGTCCGGGTAGTGGTCGGCGAGATCCGCCGCGAGTGCGCGCGTGGCGTTGCCGTCGAAGTTCGCGGGCAGGATCGGCGCCGGCAGAGGCGCCGGCCGTACGATCGAGAACGCGAGCACGACGAGCGGCAGGATCGCGGCGCCGAACGAGGCGCGGTAGAGGCGTGCGTTCAGCGGCCGCTCCAGCGACCCGCGGCGCGCGCGGCGGCGGTGCGCCGAGGCCGTACGGGTCGCCGCCATCTGCAGGGCTATCCTGGCAGCGCCGGCACGACGATGCCCGACGATTCTCCAACGATCCTGCTCGTCGACGACGAGGACGCCGTCCGCAGGGTCCTCGCGTTCCCGCTCGAGAAGGACGGGTACACTGTTGTCCAGGCTGGCGACGGGGAGGAGGCGCTGCGGCTCTTCGGCGAGCAGCCGGCCGACCTCGTCGTGCTCGACATCATGCTCCCGCGCCTCGACGGCCTCGAGGTCTGCAAGCGGCTGCGGGCGACGAGCACGGTGCCGATCATCATGCTGACCGCCCGCGACGACGAGCTCGACAAGGTGCTCGGGCTCGAGCTCGGCGCCGACGACTACATCACGAAGCCCTTCTCCATCCGCGAGTTCCGCTCGCGCGTGCGCGCGCTCCTGCGCCGCGCCCGCCAGCCGCACGTGCCGCTCGACGGCGACGAGCGGATCGAGACGGAGGGGCTCGTGATCGACGTGCCGCGGCGCACCGTCGAGGTCCGCGGCGAGTCGGTGCAGCTCACGTACGTCGAGTTCGAGCTGCTGCGGACGCTCGCGGCGAGCCCGGGCCGCGTCTTCAGCCGGCGCATGCTGCTCGAGGCGCTCTGGAAGAGCGCCGACTACCGCGACCCGCGCACCATCGACGTCCACGTGCGGCACCTGCGCGAGAAGCTGGAGCGCGAGCCGCGGACGCCGGAGCTGATCCTCACCGTGCGCGGCGTGGGCTACCGGTTCAGGGACGGATGAGCCCGTTTCGGAGCGTCGGTGCGCGCCTCGCGCTCGCGCTGCTGATCGTCGTCGCGGGCGCCCTCGGGATCGTCTACCTGATCGCGGTCCCGTCGTACCAGCGGTCGCTCGAGAACGAGGAGCTGCGCAGCCTGGCGTCGTCGCTCGAGCACGTCGCGCTGCCCGCGTTCCCGCGCACGAACACCGACGAGCGGCCGCTCTACGTGAGCGAGATGGCGCCGCGGGTGGACGCGCGCGTCGTCATCCTCGACCCGGTCTCGACGGAGGGGCCGCTCGAGCCGGTCGAGGACTCGAGCCTCGACCAGCGCTCGGACTTCGACAACGACGCCGTCGCGGCCGCCGCCTACCGGTCCGGCCGGCTCGCCCGCGGCGTCGTGACGCGAGACGGCGAGCAGTTCGCGGAGGTCGCATCGCTCGTCGCGACGTCCGGAGGCCCGTCGGTGCTCCTGCTCTCGTCGTCCCTGCACGCGCAGCTCGAGACGGTCACCGTCGTGCGCCGGCGGGTGCTGATCGCCGGCGCGGTGTCGGCGGTGTTCGCCATCCTCGTCGGCTATGCCGGCGCCAGCCTCTTCGCCCGGCGGCTGCGCCGCCTCGAGGCTGCGGCCGAGCGGATCGCCGCCGGAGACTTCGACGAGCCGGTGGTCGACGCGAGCGAGGACGAGGTGGGGCAGCTCGCGCGCGCCTTCGAGCGGATGCGCCTCAGGCTCGCGCGCCTCGACCGCGCGCGCGGCGAGTTCATCGCCAACGCCTCGCACGAGCTGCGCACCCCGCTCTTCTCGCTCGCGGGCTTCCTCGAGCTCCTCGACGAGCCCGGGCTCGACGCCGCCACGCGGGACGAGTTCGTGGTGCAGATGCGCGAGCAGGTCGAGCGGCTGACGAAGCTCGCCACGGACCTGCTCGACCTGTCGCGCCTGGACGCGGGCAGGCTCGCGACGGCTGCGGAGGCCGTCGACCTGGGCGCGCTCGCGACCGAGCTCGCGGCGGAGTTCGCGCCCCGGGCCGCGGTCAGCGGCCACTTGCTCGACGTCGACGACCACGGACCGGCGGAGGCGCGCGGCGACCCGGAGCGGATCCTCCAGATCGGCCGTGTTCTGATCGAGAACGCGGTCGTCCACACGCCGCCCGGCACGCGCGTCCGGATCGACGCCGGGGTCGACGGCGGCCGCGCGACGCTCGCGGTCGCGGACGACGGGCCGGGGATCCCCCCCGAGGCCCGCGCGCAGGTGTTCGAGCGGTTCTTCCGCCTCGACGGCACGCGGGCGTCGGGGAGCGGCCTCGGGCTGGCGATCGCACGCGAGCTGGCCGACGTGATGGGCGGCCGGATCGAGCTGGACGAGCGGGACGGCTGGACGACGTTCACGCTCGCGCTCCCGGCCGACGCGCCCGCCGCGAAAAACGTGAAAACGGCGCAAACGGCCTCCTGAAGCCGAAAACCGGTCGGCGTAGGGGCGGCGTATAGTGGCGCGTCGTGCGCGCGCGCTCGATCGCGGCCCTCCTGCTCGCGGCCTCAGTCGCCGGCGGGGCCGCCGCGCTCGTGGCCGCGCGGGCGACGGGCTGGCTCCGGACGACGCACACGACGGTCGTCCTGCGCGAGCAGGCGCCGCTCGGCGACGTCGCGAAGCCGGTCGTCGTCGCCAAGCCGCTCGTCGGCAACGGCTTCCAGCCCGCCCAGATCTTCCGCTCGCGCGCTGCGGGCGTCGTGACGGTGATCTCGTACTTCGACGCGGCGAGCCTGCCCGACGCCCGTGCCGGCCAGGGCTCGGGGTTCGTCGTCTCCTCGAACGGCACGATCCTCACCAACGCGCACGTGGTCACGACCGCCGGCCAGGGCGGCCGCACGGAGCGGGCGCGGACCGTCTACGTCCAGTTCGCCGACGGCGACCGCGTCGCCGCGCGGATCGTCGGTTACGACCTGTTCGACGACGTGGCGGTCCTCCGGGTGCCGCCGGGCAGCCACGCGCTTCACCCCGTGCCCCTCGGGGACTCGGCCCGGGTCGTGGTCGGCGAGCCGGTGGCGGCCATCGGCAGCCCGTTCGGGAACACCGACTCGCTCACCGTTGGCGTCGTCTCGGCCGTCCGGCGCTCGATCCCCTCGCTGACGACGCAGTACGACCTCGTCGACGCGATCCAGACGGACGCGCCGATCAACCACGGCAACTCGGGCGGGCCGCTCTTCGACGCGCGCGGCCGCGTGATCGGCATCAACGCCCAGATCCGCACGGGCGGGAGCGGGTCGGCGTTCGACGGCGTCGGGTTCGCGGTTCCGATCGACTCGGCGCGGCGCTCGATGGAGCAGCTCCTGCGGACGGGGAGGGTGCGCTACGCGTACGTCGGCATCGAGACGGAAGACCTGACGCCCGCGATCGCCCGCCGCTTCGGGTACGCCGCCCGCCGCGGCGCGCTGATCGACACGGTCGTGCCCGGGACCGGCGCGGCGAAGGCCGGCCTGAAGGCGGGAACGCGGGTCGAGGCCTTCGACGGCCTGGGCGTGCACGTCGGCGGGGACGCGATCGTGGCGATCGACGGCATTCCCGTCACGAGCGCGGAGGACGTCGTGCGCATCGTCGCGACCCGGCTCTTCCCGGGCGAGCAGGCGCAGTTCACGCTCGTCCGCGGCCACGCCCGTCGGGTGGTCTCGGTCACGCTCGGCGAGCGGCCGCCCGCGGGTTAGGAGAAACGCGGTCGCGGGTAGGCGCCGAGGCAGGAGACGCGCCAGCCGAAGATATCGGCAGGATCTCCGAGGTTTGCCTTCCGAAACCGCTGGGAAGCACCGGACGATGCACTCGGCTCGAGACGCCAACGGGGACGCTCCGGCGATCCGGCTGACCATCCCTGCGAAGCCGGAGTACATCACCCTTGGCCGGCTGGCCCTGACGGGAATCGCGCGGATCAGGCAGGAGCCGCTCTCGCAGGAGGTGCTCGGCGACCTCAAGCTGGCGCTGACGGAGGCGTGCACGAACTCGGTCCGGCACGCGTACGCCGACCGCGAGGGGCTCGTCGAGATCCTCTACGAGCTGCACCCGGACCGGCTCGTCGTGGAGGTCAGCGACCGCGGCGAGGGGTTCGCGCCGCCGGCGCAGCCTCCGCCCCTCGACGCGGACGAGCTCGCGGAGGGCGGGCTCGGGATCCCGATCATCGAGGCGTTGTCGGACGAGTTCGAGATCGGCGAGCGGGCCGACGGCGGCTCGCGGCTCCGCTTCGTCAAGCGGCTGCGCTAGGCGCTTGGCCCCCCGGCGCCCGCTGATCGTCGTCTCCAACCGCGGTCCGGTGACCTACGACCGCGGTCCCGGCGGCGAGCGGGTCGAGAAGCGGGGCGGCGGCGGCCTCGTCACCGCCCTGCGCGGGCTCCTCGAGCACCACGACGTGACGTGGATCGCGGCCGCGATGACCGTCGAGGACCGCGCCGTCGCGGCGGAGGGATCGGCAGAGGTCGTCTTCGTCACGCCCGACGCCGACGCGTACCACGGCTACTACAACGTCGTCGCGAACCCGATGCTCTGGTTCATCCACCACGGCCTCTGGGGAAGGGCGCTGCGGCCGGACCTCGACCGCGCCTTCCACGAGGCGTGGCACGACTACGAGGAGGTCAACCGGCTCTTCGCGCAGCGAGTTGTTGCCGCTCTTGACAACAACCCGGACGCGACGGTCTTCTTCCACGACTACCACCTGTACCTCGCGCCGCGTTATGTGCGCGAGGCGAGGCCGGGCGCGACCCTCGCGCACTTCGTGCACATCCCGTGGCCGGTCGACTGGACGATCCTCCCGGAGCCGATGCGCCGTGCCGTGCACGACGGGCTGCTCGCGAACGACGTCGTCGCGTTCCACACGGAGCGGTGGGCGCGCAACTTCGAGGTGAGCTGCGCCGAGATCGCCGGCGGCTGCGGTCGAACCAGGGTCACGCACCACGCGATCTCGATCGACACCGCCGAGTTCGATGACCTCGCGCAGTCGCCGGCGGTCCTCCGCGAGGAGGAGCGGCTCGTCGCGCACCGACCCGAGAAGCTCGTCGTGCGGGTCGACCGCACGGACCCCTCGAAGAACATCGTGCGGGGGTTCGAGGCGTTCGGGTGCCTGCTCGATTCGCACCCGGAATGGCGCGGCCGCGTGGGCATGCTCGCGCTGCTCGACCCCTCGCGACAGGCGATCCCGGAGTACGTGGAGTACCTGGCGGCCGTCGAGCAGGCGGTCGAGCGGGTGAACGGGCGGCACCGCGGCGCGATCGACCTGCGGGTGGCGGACGACTTCCCGCAGTCCGTCGCCGCCTACAAGCAGTTCGACGTGCTGCTCGTGAACGCCGTCTACGACGGCATGAACCTCGTCGCGAAGGAAGCGCCGCTCGTCAACACGCGCGACGGGGTTGTCGTGCTGTCGGAGAACGCGGGTGCGCACGAGGAGCTCGGCGAGTGGTGCGTGACGGTGAACCCCTTCGACGTCTGGGGGCAGGCGCAGGCGCTGCAAGACGCGCTGACGATGGAGGCCGCGGAGCGTCGGAAGCGGCTCGAGGCGATCCGCGCCCACGTCCGCGCCAACGACGTCGGCGCCTGGATCGCCGGCCTGCTCGCGGACGTGTAGGAGCGCGAGCCTCTAACCTTCCGCGCGTGGCGGTTGCCTCCTCCGGGTCGCTGCGCGTGGTGAATCCGGCGACGCTCGAGCTCGTCGCGGCCGTGCCGGCGACCGAGCCGGCGCACGTGCAGGAGCTCGTCGCCGAGGCGCGGATCGCGCAGGAGCGGTGGGCGGAGGCGCCGCTCGCGGACCGCGCCGACCTGCTGGGGCGCGTGGCGGACCTCATCCTCGAACGGCTGGACGAGATCGCGGGGACGGTGGTCTCGGAGACTGCGAAACCGCGAACGGAGGCCTATACCTCCGAGCTCTTTCCGGCGCTCGACGCGCTCGCGTGGCTGCGCCGCGCAGTGCCGAAGCTGCTCGCGCCGCAGCGCCTCGCGCTGCGGCAGCTCCACCTGCGTCACAAGCGCGCGTGGCTGGTGCACGATCCGCTCGGGGTGGTCGGCGTGATCGCGCCGTGGAACTTCCCGTTCGCGATCCCGTTCACCCAGGCGGCCTTCACCGTCGCCGCCGGAAACGCGGTGGTCGTGAAGCCGTCGGAGCTGACTCCGCTTTCCGGCTCGCTCGTCGAGCGGTTGTTCGCGGACGCGGGCGCGCCGAGCGGGTTGGTCCGCGCGGCACCGGGCGACGGCAGCGTCGGCGAGGCGCTCGTTCGCGCGCACGGCGTCGCGAAGGTCGTCTTCACCGGGTCCGCGGAGGTCGGGCGGCAGGTCGCCGCCGAGGCCGCCGGGCGGCTGGTCCCGGTCACGCTGGAGCTCGGCGGCAAGGACCCGATGCTCGTGCTCGACGACGCCGAGCTCGATCGTGCCGTCGACGGCGTGCTCTGGGGGGCGTTCACGAACTGCGGGCAGGTCTGCGCCGGCGTCCGGCGGCTCTACGTGGAGCGTCCGCTCTACGCCCCGTTCGTCGAGGAGCTCGCGAGGCGCGCGGCCGCGCTCGACGTCGGGCCGCTGATCTCGGAGGAGCAGCGCGCGCGGGTCGCCGAGGTGGTGGACGACGCGCTCGCGCAGGGTGCGCGCGCTGTCGCCGGCGGGCGCATGCCGGAGCGCACGGGCTGGTTCTACGAGCCGACGGTGCTCGTCGACGTCCCGCCATCTGCCCGCCTCGAGCGGGAGGAGGTGTTCGGGCCGGTGGTGACCGTGGCCGCAGTCGCCGACGAGCGCGAGGCCGTCCGGCGCGCGAACGACTCGTCGTTCGCGCTCGGCGCGTCCGTCTGGACACGCGACGCCGCGCGCGCCCGTCGCGTCGCGCGCCTGCTCCGCGCGGGCTGCGTCTGGCACAACGACCATGCGTACTCGTACGCCGCCGCGCAGGCGCCGTGGGGCGGCCGGGGCGAGAGCGGCTTCGGGCGAACCCACGGCGAGGCCGGGCTGCACGACCTCACGGCGCCGAAGCTCGTCGACCGCGACCGGGGACGCGTCTCCGTCCCGTGGTGGTTCCCGTACGACGACCGCGGCGCCGACGCCTTTCGCGGCGCGCTGCGAGTCCTCTACGGACGGCGGCGTGTCGCGACGGCATGGGCCGAGCGTCGCGCGCTCCTCGACCTCGCCCGGCGGTACGTGCCGTGAGCGAGCTCTCGCACGTCGACGAGTCGGGGTCGGTCCGGATGGTCGACGTCGGGGAGAAGCCGTCGCAGCGCCGGCGGGCGGTCGCGCGGGCACGCGTTCGGATGGCGCCGGAGACGGTCGCGCGGCTCGGCGAGCTCCCGAAGGGCGACGCGCTGACGACGGCCCAGGTCGCGGGGATCCTCGCTGCGAAGCGCGCGGCCGAGCTCATCCCCCTCTGCCATCCGCTCCCGCTCTCGCACGTGGGCGTCGAGCTGCGCGTCGCAGACGACGGCGTGGAGATCACGGCGTCGGCGGAGACGACGGCGCAGACCGGCGTCGAGATGGAGGCGCTCACGGCCGCCTCGGTCGCGGCGCTCACCGTCTACGACATGGCGAAGGCGATCGACGGGGCGATGACGTTTACCGTCGAGCTGATCGAGAAGACGAAGGGATGAGGGCGGGCGTCCTGACCGTGTCCGACCGCGTCTCCCGCGGCGCCGCCGCCGACTCGAGCGGCGACGCGCTCGCCGAGCTCCTGCGGGCGGACGGATACGAGGTGGCGCGCCGGGTCGTCGCCGACGAGGCGGACGCGATCGCATCGGCGATCGAGGAGCTGGCGGCCGAGGCGGAGCTCGTCCTGACGACCGGCGGCACGGGGGTCGCGCCGCGCGACGTCACGCCCGAGGCGACGCGGGCCGTGCTGCAGCGGGAGGCGCCCGGGATCGCCGAGGCGATCCGTGCGGACGCAATCGCGAAGACGCCGCACGGCCTGCTGTCGCGCGGGGTGGCGGGCATAACCGGGCGCACGCTCGTGGTGAACCTGCCCGGCTCGACCGGAGGCTGCCGCGACGGCTACGCCGTCCTCCGCCCGGCGCTCGGCCATGCCCTGTCGCTTCTCCGCGACGAGCCGACGCGGCATCAGCAGACTTCCGGTCGGGACTGATGCGGCTCGCGCGCCTCTACTACCGGCTCGTCAAGTTCGAGCACACGATCTTCGCCCTGCCGTTCGCGTACGTCGGGGCGTTCCTCGCCGTCTACGGCGTCCCCTCGGCGCACGACCTCCTCTGGATCACGCTCGCGATGGTCGGAGCACGCTCGCTCGCGATGGCGCTCAACCGGCTGATCGACGCGCAGATCGACGCCGCCAACCCGCGCACCGCCGCGCGTGAGCTGCCGTCGGGCGCGCTCGGCGTCCCCGACGTCGTCGCGTTCTGCGCAGGCTCGCTCGCGCTCTACATCCTGGCCGTGATCGAGCTCGACCCGCTCGTCCGCTGGCTCGCTCCGATCCCCGTGGCGGCGTTCGTCGTCTACCCGTACCTGAAGCGGTTCACGTGGCTGTGCCACCTCTGGCTCGGCGCCGTCGACGGCCTCGCGCCCGTCGGCGCATGGGTTGCGATCAAGGGGACGCTCCCGTGGCAGGCATGGGCGCTCGGGGCGGCGGTCGCCGCATGGGTCGCCGGGTTCGACCTGTTCTACTCGCTGTTCGACGTCGAGATCGACCGCCACCAGGGCTTGCACTCGTGGGCGACGCGCTTCGGCGAGCGTGGGGCGTTCGCAGGCGCGCGCGCGCTGCATCTCGCGACGCTCGTGCTCCTCGGCGCCGTCGGCGTCGGGCTCCACGTCGGCGCGCCGTACTGGCTCGGCGTGATCGTCGTCGGGGGGCTCCTCCTCTACGAGCACTCGCTCGTGCGTCCCGGCGACCTCGGGCGGCTCGATGCTGCCTTCTTCACGATGAACGGGATCATCTCGGTCGCGTTCTTCGTGTTCGTGCTCGCGGACGTCCTGTGAGCCGGAGCACGGTCGTCTGGGCTTCGGCCGGACGCAGCGAGGCGGACCGGCTGCAGCGCGCGGAGGCCACGGCGGCGGCGAAAGGGTGGCGGTTCGCCGGCGAGCTCGAGGAGATCGGCGACACGTTCGCCGCCGCAGGGCAGCCCGACGGGTTTCATCGCGCCGCCGCCGAGGTGTTCCGGCGGTGATCGTCGCCCGCGGGCTCGCGAAGCGCTTCGGCGACAGGAGCGTCTTCCGCGGCCTCGACCTCGACGTCCCGGACTTCGGGTTCCTGCTCGTCACCGGTCCGAACGGGTCGGGCAAGACGACGCTGCTACGGATCCTCGCGCGGCTGGCGGCGCCGAGCGCGGGAACGCTCCGGCTTCCGGCGCGCGAGGCGATCGGGTACATCGGACACGACCCGCTCGTCTACCGGGAGTTGACGGCGCTCGAGAACCTGACGCTCTTCGGCCGGCTGTACCGCGTGCGGGAGCGCGGCGAGCGGATCGGCATGCTGCTCGAGCGCTTCGGGCTCTGGGACGTGCGGCACGAGCGCGTGTCGACGCTCTCGCGAGGGATGCAGCAGCGGCTCGGCCTCGCGCGGGTGCTGCTGCCCGAGCCCGCGCTCCTCGTGCTCGACGAGCCCACGAACGCGCTGGACGCGGACGGGCTCGCGCAGCTCGACGGACTGCTCGACGAGCGGCGGACGCACGTCGTCGCGACGCACGACCCGCAACGGTTCGCGCCGCGGGCGACGACACGGCTGGCGCTCGCATGAGCTACCTCCGCGACACCGCCGCGCTCGTCCGCAAGGACCTCCTGCTCGAGCTGCGCGCGAAGGAGGCGCTGCCGGCGATGCTGCTGTTCGTCGTCGCGGCGCTCGCGATCTTCCACTTCGCGCTGCCGCGCGGGACGAGCGACGTCGCCGCGCGCGGCCTTCTCTGGTCCGCGCTCGTCTTCACGGCGCTGCTCGGCCTGACGCGCGCGTTCGTCCCGGAGCGCGAGCAGCGGATGTTCGACGCGCTCGTCCTCGCGCCGTGCGACCGCAGCGCGATCTGGCTCGGGAAGGCGGTCGCCGTGCTCGCGTTCCTCGCCGCGGCGGAGGTCGTCGCGCTGCCGGCGTTCGCCGTGTTCTTCCACGGCCTCGACGCGCGCACGGTTGCCGCGGTCGCGCTCGCGGATGTCGGGATCGCCGCGGTCGGGACGCTGTTCGGCGCGATGGCGGTCGCCGGTCGCGCGCGCGAGCTCCTCCTCCCGCTTCTCTTCCTGCCGATGGCGATCCCGATCGTCGTCGGCGGCGTCGGGCGGTACCTGTGGTTCCTCGCGCTCTACGACGCGATCTTCGCGCTCCTCTCGTGGGCGGCGTTCGAGTACGTCGTGGCGGAAGCCTGACGCCGCAGGACTACGATGCCGCCGTGAGATCGCCCTCGCTGCCTGCGCTCGCGGTGCTCACCACCGGACTGCTCGGGCTCGGCACCGCGCTCGCGTTCTTCTACGCGCCGACCGATTCCGACCAGGGCCTGTCGCAGCGCATCTTCTACTTCCACGTCCCGCTCGCGCTGACGTCGTACGTGTGCTTCGGCTGGGGCGCGTGGAAGGCGCTCCGCTACCTGCGCACGCGGGACGAGCGCGCCGACCTCGAGGGCTATGTCGCGGTCCACCAGGGCGTGATCTTCGGCGCCCTCACGCTGCTGACCGGCTCGATCTGGGCGAAGATCTCGTGGGGCGTGTGGTGGTCGTGGAACGAGGACCAGCTCGTCCTCTTCCTCGTGCTGTTCCTCTTCTACTGCGCGTACTTCATGCTGCGCTACTCGGTGGAGCCGGGCCCGGCGCGCGCGAACATGTGCGCCGTCTACGCGCTGTTCGGGGTCGTGCTGATCCCCGTGTCGTTCCTCGCGATCCGCCTCTCGAAGCGGTTCATCCACCCGGTCGTCTTCACGTCGCACGGACCGCAGATGACGCACGCGCAGTTCCTCACCTTCTGCGTCTGCCTCGCGGCGATGATCGCGTTGTTCGCGACGCTGTACTCGGTCGAGCTCGCGGGGAAGCGGCTCGACCGCTCGCTCCGCGAGCTGCGGGAGCTGCTGGCGTGACCGCGTCGGAGCAGTACACCGCGGCGGCGTACCTCGTCGTCTTCGTGGCGGTGCTCGCGTACGTCGTGATCATCGCGTCGAAGCTGCAGCGGCTGCAGCGCGACGTCGCGCGGCTCGTCGAGCTGGCGAAGGAGAAGCTCGGCGATGGTTGAGGCGCTCTTCTGGCCGGCGCTGCTCGGGTACGGCGAGGCGGCGGTCGCGTATGCGTCTGCGCGTACCGCGCGCGCCGCCACCTGGGGCGTTCGCCTCGGGTGGCTCGCACAGACGGCGCTGCTCGCCGCGCAGGCCGTGCGCGCCGACGGCTTTCCGTGGTCCACGTGGGCGGCGTCACTGAACCTCTTCGTCTGGCTCGTCGTCGGCACGTACCTGATCTGGGGCTGCCGGCCGCGCTTCCGCCTGCTCGGGCTCGCGGTCATGCCGCTCGCGGCCGCGCTGTTCGTCGTCGCGCGGTTGGGCGGCGGCACGCGCGGCGGCTCCGTCGGCGGGTACGGCAGCCTGTTCCTCGTCCTCCACGTCGGCCTCGTGCTCGCTGCCTTCGCCGGGTTCACGCTCGCCGCCGCGCTCGCGGCGCTGTACCTCTGGCAGGAGCGGCGCCTGAAGTCGCGCGCGCCGGACATCCTGCGGCTGCGACTACCGCCGCTGCAGTCGCTCGAGCGCCTCACGTGGCGGACCGTCGCCGTCTCGCTGCCGCTCCTCACGCTCGGGCTCGCGGCGGGCGTCGTGCGGATGCGCGAGCAGCGGGCCGGGTTCGACGCGCTGGAGGCGGTGACGCTGCTGACGTGGCTCGTCTACGGCGGGTTCCTCGTGCTCCGGCCGTCGGGGCGGCGCGCGTCGTACCTCGCCCTCGGCGGCTTCGCGCTCGTGATCGTGACGCGTCTCGCTCTCGCAGGGAGCCACTTCGCATGACGGGGATCGCGCTGGTCGGACTGTCGCACCACGTCGCGCCCGTCGAGCTGCGCGAGCGCGTGACCCTCGACCTCCCGGCGGCGGCGGAGCTCGCGCGGTCGCTCGGCGACGCGGTCTGCCTCTCGACCTGCAACCGCACCGAGCTGTACATCGCGGGAGTCGACGACGACGAGGCAGCCGCCGCGCTCGAGGCGCTCGCGCGCGAGCCGCTCGACGGCGTCCTCTACCGGCTCCACGAGGACGCTGCGGCATTGCACCTCTTTCGGGTCGCCGCGGGCCTCGACTCGCTCGTGCCCGGAGAAGGGGAGATCCTGGGGCAGGTACGGGACGCGTACGAGGCGGCTCTCCCCGGTCCCGTGCTCGACCGCGTCTTCAGGCAGGCGCTCGCCGTGGGGAAGCGCGTCCGGACGGAGACCGCGATCGGCGAGAGCCCGGCGTCGGTGTCGTCGGCCGCCGCCGCGCTCGCCGCGCAGGTCTTCGGCGACCTGACGAGCCGGCGGGTGCTGCTGGTCGGCGCCGGCCGGATCGGCGAGCTGGCCGCGTCGAGCCTCGCCGCGCGCGGCGCCGAGGTCGCGTTCGTCGCCAATCGCACCGTCGAGACCGCGGCCGAGCTCGCGCACCGCTTCGGCGGCGTCGCGATCCCGCTCGACGAGATCCCCGCCAGGCTCGGCGAGGTGGACGTCGTCGTCTCCTCGACCTCGTCGCCCGAGCCCGTCGTGCACGCGCGCGACGTTCCGGCGCGGCGCAGGTCGCCGCTCTTCTTCATCGACATCGCCGTCCCGCGCGACGTGGATCCTGCGCTCGGCGGCCTCTCCGGGTGCTTCCTCTACGACATCGACGACCTGGAGGCGGTCGTGGCCGAGACGCTCGCGGGTCGGCGCGCGGAGGCGGACCGGGCCGAGCAGCTCGTGGCCGAGGAGGTCGAGCGCTTCCGCAGGTGGCGGGCAGCGCTCGACGTCGTGCCGGCGATCGCGTCGCTGCGCGCGCGCGCCGAGGAGATCCGCACCGCGGAGCTCGCCAAGGTCCGCGTGAGCGACGACGAGCGGCGTACGCTCGAGTCGGTGACGTCGCAGATCCTCAACAAGCTGCTGCACCTGCCGACGGTGCGGATGAAGGAGGCCGCGGTCAGTGCGGACGGCGCCGTCTACGCGGACGCGGTCCGTCACCTGTTCGGCCTCGAGGAAGAGCCGCGGTGAGCGAGCCGAGACGCATCGAGCGCCCGCTGCCGGCGGTCGCGCCGTCGGCGTTCCTGCGCGTTCGGCTCGCGTTCCCGTCGTGCGGCCGCGCGCGGCGCGCGGGGAGGTCACGCTGTGCTCGTCCGCATCGGGTCGCGCGGCTCTAGGCTCGCGCTGACGCAGGCCGAGCAGGCGGCGGCCGCCCTGCGCCGGCCGGGCGTCGAGATCGCGTTCCTGCCGATCACCACGGCGGGCGACCGAGACCGGAAGCGGCCCTTCGGCGAGATCGGCGACCGCGGAGTCTTCGTGAAGGAGATCGAGGAGGCGCTGCTCGCTGGACGGATCGACGTCGCGGTCCACTCGGCCAAGGACATGACGTCGACGGATACGGACGGGCTCGCCGTCGGCGCCTACCTCGAGCGCGACGACCCGCGCGACGCGCTCGTCGGAGCGCGGAGGATCCAGCCGGAGATGCGGATCGGCACCGCCTCCGCGCGCAGGCGCGCACAGCTCCTCGCGATCGAGCCGACGCTGTCCGTCGAGCCGCTCCGCGGCAACGTCGACACGCGGCTTCGGAAGATGCACGAGCGCGGCCTCGACGCGATCGTCCTCGCCGCGTGCGGGCTCGACCGCCTCGGACTGGACGACGCGATCGGCGCGAGGCTCGACCCGGCCGAGGTGCTGCCCGAGGCGGCGCAGGGCGCGCTCGCGCTCCAGGTGCGGGAGGGGGAGGAGGAGCTTGTCGCCGCTGCCGACCATCCGCCGACCCGTGTGCGCGTCGAGGCGGAGCGGGCCTGCGTCGCTGCGATCGGTGCGGGCTGCCTCGCCCCGGTCGCCGCGTACCACGACGGCGCGACGCTGCACGCGCTGATCGCGGATGAGGACGGAGCGTGGCTCGAGCGCCGCAGCGGCGGCGACCCGCTCGCGCTCGCGCGCGAGCTCCTCGCGTTCGCGCGGTGAAGGCGATCGTGACGCGGCCGCGGGGGCAGGCGCGACCGCTCGTGGAGGCGCTCGAGCGGGCGGGCATCGAGGTCGTGGAGTGCCCGCTGATCGAGATCGAGCGGACGTCGGACGAGCCGGTCGACGCCGCCGGCTACGACTGGGTGATCGTGACCAGCGCGAACGGTGCCGACGAGCTCGCGCGGCGCGGCCGCAACCTGCCGCGTGTCGCGGCCGTCGGCCCGGGCACGGCGGAAGCGCTTCGCGCCCACGGCATCGAGCCGGCGTTCGTGCCCGCCGAGTCGTCGCAGGAGGGGCTGCTGCGCGAGTTCCCGCGGCCCGCGGGGCGGGTGCTGTTCGCGGCCGCGGAGGGCGCGCGGCGCCGGCCGATCGAGGCGCTCGGCGCCGACTTCGTCCCGCTCTACCGCACGCGGCTTCTCCGCCCCCGGCCGCCCGACGGCGACGTCGTCGTGCTCGCGTCGGGGTCCGCCGCGCGAGCCTACGCCGCCGTGGGCGGCGCCGCGCCGGCCGTGTCGATCGGGCCGGAGACCTCGCGCGTCGCGCGGGCGGTCGGCCTGGAGGTGGTCGCCGAGGCGCGCACACACGACCTTTCCGGTCTCGTCGCAGCTGTCCGTGACGCGTTGGGGTCGAAGTGATGTAGCTGTACAGCTACACAACATGGTTTTCGTCACGTTCCTTACGGACTTCGGCCTGCAGGACGACTTCGTCGGCACCTGCCACGGCGTGATCGCGCGGATCGCGCCGGAGGCGCGCGTGATCGACATCACGCACGGCATCCCGCCCCAGGCGGTGCTGCAGGGGGCGCTGGTCCTTCGCCAGACGATCCCGTACATGCCCGTGGGCGTGCATCTCGCGGTGGTCGACCCCGGCGTCGGCGGCGACCGGCGCGCCGTCGCCCTTCGCACCGCCGACGGCCGGACGTTCGTCGGGCCCGACAACGGGCTGCTCCTGCTCGCCGCCGACGAGCTCGGGATCGAGGCCGCGCACGAGCTCTCCGACCCGCGGTACCGTCTCCCGGACGTCTCGCGGACCTTCCACGCCCGCGACGTCTTCGCCCCCGCCGCGGCGCACGTCGCCGCCGGCGTCCCGGTCGAGGAGCTCGGGCCGCGGCTCGACCCGTCGACGCTCGTTCGGCTCGAGGTGCCGGAGCCCGAGGTCGGGCGAACGCAGCTCTCGACGACGGTGCTCGCGGTCGACCGCTTCGGGAACGTCGCGACGAACGCGCGGCGAGATCATGTCGCGGCGCTCGGCGCCTCGACCGGAGACAGGGTCGAGATCCGGCTCGCGCTCGACCGCTACTACGCGGAGCTCGCCGAGACGTTCGCAGACGCGCCGCCCGGCGAGCTGATCCTCTACGAGGACTCGTACGGCTCGATGACGCTCGCCATCAGCAACGGCGACGCCGCCGGGCTCACCGGCGTCGCGCCGGGCGACGAAGTCCGGATCGCGGTCGAGTGACCATCGGGCAGCGCTTCGCGCGACTCGCGACGACGGTGGTCGTTCGCGCCCCGGCAGCGTGGCGGCTCTTCCGCAGGCCGCTGACCCGTGCCTTCGACCGGCTCGCGCCCACGTGGGAGACGCGGATCAGCGACGAGCGGCTCCGCCCGATCCTGGCCGCTCTCGACGCGCTGCCGGAGCCGCCGCGGCGCGTGCTGGACGTCGGCACAGGCACCGGACGCGTCGCCCGCGTCGCGGCCGAGCGATGGCCGGAGGCGGAGGTCGTCGGCGCCGACGTTTCGCCGGGGATGATCGAGGAGGCGCGCCGGCTCGGCGGCCGCGTGCAGTACGACGTCGCCGACGCGGCCACGCTGCCGTACGGCGACGCATCGTTCGACCTCCTCGCCCTCAACAACATGATCCCGTTCTTCGACGAGCTCGCCCGCGTGACCGCACCCGGCGGCCACGTCGTCGTCGCGTTCACGATGGGCGACAAGACGCCGATCTATGTGCCTCCCGACCGTATCCGGAGCGAGCTGGGGCGCCGCGGGTTCCTGCACGTTGCGGAATTCGAGGAGGGGGGGGCTGGCCCTGCTTGCGCGCAAGGGCGACCGGTCGTAACCTCCGGTGCACAGGGACGTTCGCGACGCGGTAGCACCGGTCCGGACGTCTCTTTTTTGCGCGCTGCCCGCGGCTACACTGCGGCCGCGCGGCGAGGTAGCTCAGTTGGTAGAGCACACGGCTGAAAACCGTGGTGTCGCCGGTTCAAGTCCGGCCCTCGCCACTCGCTCGGCGGCAGTGCGCTAGCCGACCTGACCGCGACTCGCCGACAGACGGTCGACCAGGGCCCGCGCCATCTCGTGCTTCTCGAGGACGGCGTCGGCGCCGGCTTCGGTCGCCGCCGCGTGGAGGGCGGGGTCGGAGTCGCCGGTCAGCACGATCAGGCACAGGTGCGGGTGGTCGTGGCGCAGCCTCGTCAGCGTGCTGACGCCGTCCAGGAGCGGCATGTGCAGGTCGACCACCGCGGCGTCCGGGTCGAGGGCGTCGGCGAGCTCGAGCGCCTCGACCCCGTCGCGCGCCGTGGCCACGACGGTCAGCTCCGGCTGGCGGTCGATCAGCTCCTGGAGCGACTCGAGGAACCGCGCGTCGTCGTCTGCGAGCAGGACCTTGATCGCTCCGGCCGCCATCGGGACTCGCATACAGTCTGCCAAAGTGGACGCCGCGGAAACTCTCCGCCCGGTCGCGATCATCGGGGCGGGGCTCGACCTCGGCGCGGGGCGGCGCGGCGTGGACATGGGACCGTCGGCGATCAGGTACGCCGAGCTCGAGCTTCGGATCCGGCGGCTCGGCCGGGACGTCGCCGACTGGGGCGACGTGCGCGCGCCGGTGCCCGAGGCCACGGACGAGGGCGACGAGACCCACCGCTACCTCGGGCCGATCATGCAGGTCTGCGAGCGGCTCGCGTCGCTCGTCGACACCGCGTCGGCGCAGGGGCACCTGCCGGTCGTCCTCGGCGGGGACCACTCTATCGCGATGGGGTCGCTGGGCGGCATGGCCAAGCGCCACGGTCCCGGCGCCGTCCTCTGGATCGACGCGCACGGGGACCTCAACCGTCCTTCCACGTCGCCGACGGGAAACGTCCACGGCATGCCGCTCGCCGCGGCGCTCGGCGTCGCCGGCGACGCGTTCCTGTCCGACGTCTTCCCGACGCCCTCCGTGCGCAAGGCCGCGCTCGTCGGGATCCGGTCGCTCGACGCGGGCGAGCGGGCCCTGATCGCCGACCTCGGCCTGCGGGTCTTCACGATGGCGGAGATCGACCGCCGCGGTCTCGAGGCCGTGCTCGAGGAGGCGCTCGACGCGCTCGCCGGCGAGCCGTTCCTCCACGTGAGCTTCGACCTCGACGCGGTCGACCCGATGTTCGCGCCCGGCGTCGGCACGCCCGTGCCCGGCGGGCTCTCCTACCGCGAGGCGCACCTCGCGCTCGAGCTCGTCGCCGAGGCGGGCGTCTTCGACTCGCTCGACGTCGTCGAGGTGAACCCGATCCTCGACCGCGCGAACGAGACGGGTCGGCTCGCCGTCGAGCTCGTCGCGAGCGCGCTCGGCCAGCGGATTCTCTAGCCGCCGCGTCCGACCGGTCGGCGCTCAGTCGTCGGGCTCGTCGTAGAAGACCGTCCCCTTCAGCTCGTCGGGGAGGCAGTCGACCTCGAACCCTCGCGGGTCGTCGTGCGGGTAGACGTACCCGCGTCCGCGCCCGAGCTTGCGCGCGCCGGGGTACGCCGCCGAGCGGAGGGCGGCCGGCGGCAGGAGGTGCCCGCGCTCGCGCACCACCTCCGTCGCGCGGGCCAGCGCCGTGTACTCGCGGTTCGCCTTCGGCGCCTTCGCCAGGTACACCGCCGCCTGCGCGAGGTTCAGCCGCGCCTCCGGAAGCCCGACGTGCTCGACTGCCTGCGCGGCCGCGACGGCGACCAGGAGCGCCTGCGGGTCGGCGTTGCCGATGTCCTCGGAGGCGAGCACGATCATCCGGCGCGCGATGAAGCGCGGGTCCTCGCCGCCCTCGATCATCGCGGCGAGGTAGTAGACCGACGCCTGCACGTCGCCGGCGCGGGTCGACTTGATCCACGCCGAGATGAAGTCGTAGTGGCGGTCCCCGCCCTTGTCGTAGACGAGCGGGCGCTTGCGCGCCGCGTCGTCGACGTGCCGCTCCGCGAGCTCCGTCCCCTCCGCGCGCGCCGTCTCGACCGACAGCTCGACGATCGTGAGCGCGTTGCGTGCGTCGCCGCCTGCCCGCACGGCGATCAGCTCCTCGACCTCCGGCGGCACCTCGACGGCGAGCGCCTCGGCGCCGCGCCGGACGACACCGCGCAGGGTCTCGACGTCGTGCGGCTCGAGCTCGTAGACCTGCGTGCGGGAGAGCAGCGCCGAGTTGACCTCGAAGTAAGGGTTCTCCGTCGTCGCCCCGATGAGCGTCACGAGACCCTCTTCGACGCCGGGAAGCAGCGCGTCCTGCTGCGCCTTGTTGAACCGGTGGATCTCGTCGAGGAACAGGATCGTGCGCCTCCCGCTCGCGCCGAGCCGCTCGCGGGCGCGCGCCAGCACGTCGCGCACGTTCGCGACCGTCGCCTGAACGGCGGAGAGCTCTTCGAACTCCGCGCCCGTCGTCTGCGCGACGATGCGCGCGAGCGTCGTCTTGCCCGACCCGGGCGGCCCGTAGAGGATCATCGACGGCACGCGGTCCTGCTCGATCGCGAGCCGCAGCGCGCGACCGGGGCCGACGACGTGCTCCTGCCCTGCGAACTCGTCGAGCGTGCGCGGCCGGAGTCGCTGCGCGAGCGGGGCCGCGGTGTCGAGGCGCCGCCCCGCGGCCTCGCTGAAGAGGTCACCCACGACCGAAAGTATGCTCTGGCTCATGTCGGAGGTCTGGAGCGCGGGTACCTACGAACGCCTTGCCGCCCGCTTCGCCCCCGTCCAGGACCAGCTCGTCGAGGCGCTGCGCATCGGCCCCGGCGACCGCGTCCTCGACCTCGCCACGGGCACCGGCGAGGTCGCCGTGCGCGCCGCCGCGCGCGGCGCGCATGTGACGGGGATCGACATCGCGGAGCCGATGCTCGTGAAGGCGCGCGAGCGCGCCGACGCGGAGGGAGTCGAGGTCACCTTGGACCTCGGTGACGTCGAGTACCTGCCGTACGACGACGGGTGCTTCGACGTCGTCGTGTCGAACTTCGGCCTCATCTTCGCGCCGGACCACGCGAACGTGGCGGCCGAGCTCGCACGCGTCTCGTGCCCGGGCGCGCGGCTCGGCTTCACGGCGTGGAAGCCCAACCCGAGGCTCGGCGAGCTCTACCGGCGGTTCACCGAGGAGCCGATCGAAGGGCGCGAGGCGTACGAGTGGGGCCGCGAGGACCACGTCGAGGACATGCTCGCGGACGACTTCGAGCTGGAGTTCGAGGACGGAACGCTGTGGCTCGAGGCTGCGTCGGGCGAGGAGATCTGGAAGCTCTTCTCGGAGTCGGCGCCGCCCGTGATCGCGCTCCTCAGGCGCCTCGACGACCACCGCGGCGAGGAGTTCCACCGGGCGTTCGTCGAGCTCTACGAGAGCTACCGGACGCCGGACGGCGGCGTGCGCGCGCCTCGGCGGTACCTGCTCGTGCTCGGCACGCGCAAGTGAGCTCGGAAGTCGCCGAGCTGCTCCAGCGGCTCATCCGAATCGACTCCACCAACCCGCCCGGCAACGAGACCGCGGCAGCCGAGCTCCTGCGCGGCTACCTGGAGGCTGCCGGCGTCGAGTGCGCCCTGTACGCCCGCGTGCCGGAGCGGGCGAACCTCGTCGCGCGGATCCGCGGCCGCGGCGACGGCCCCTCGCTCGCGCTCCTCTCGCACACCGACGTCGTCCTCGCCGTCGCGGCGGAGTGGGAGCGCGACCCGTTCGGCGGCGAGCTCGTGGAAGGCGAGGTGTGGGGCCGCGGCGCCCTCGACATGAAGGGCGAGGTGGCCGCCTCGGCGGTCGCGATGGCGTCGCTCGCGCGCGACGGCTGGCGCGGCTCGGGCGACCTCGTGTTCGTCGCGGCCGCCGACGAGGAGGTGGGGGCCGGCTTCGGCCTCCAGTGGCTCGTCGACGCGCATCCGGACGCCGTCCGCACCGACTTCTCCGTCAACGAGGGGGGCGGCGAGCGGATCGAGGTCGGCGGGCGCGCGGCCTACCTCTGCTCCACCGCCGAGAAGATGAGCTCCCCGTTCGTGCTGCGCGTGCACGGTCGGAGCGGGCACGCCTCGATGCCGTCGATCGCAGACAACGCGCTCGTCAAGGCGGCGCCGCTCGTCGCGCGGCTCGGCGAGTTCGCGGTCGAGCCGCAGCTCATCCCCGAGGTGGAGGCGTTCTTCGCGGCCGTCGACGGCGCCGCGCCCTCTGCACAGGACGCGCTCGCAGCCGCGCGCGGGCTCTCGCCGCTCGCCGCGGAGGTCGTCGAGCCTCTGCTCGGCATGACCGTCTCGCCCACGAAGGCGCATGCGTCGGACAAGCGGAACGTGATCCCGGCGCTGTGCGAGGTGACGGTCGACGTCAGGCTCCTCCCGGGGCAGACACCCGAGCAGGCGGAGGCGGCGCTGCGCGCGTGGCTCGGCCCGGGCGAGTACGAGCTCGTGAACACCGAGCGGCAGGGCGGGACGCGCTCGCCAATCGGCGGTCCTCTCTGGGACGCGGTCACCTCGTTCGTCGAGCGCGAGGAGCCCGGCGCCGTCGCCGCCCCCACGTGCGTCGCGGGCTTCACGGACTCGCACTGGGTCCGCGAGGCGTTCGGCACCGTCGCCTACGGGTTCTTCCCGTCGCGCGCGCTCGACCCGCAGGTGGCGGCGCGCCTGATCCACTCGGCGAACGAGCGCGTGCCCGTCGACGACCTCGAGCTCGGCGTCCGGTTCCTCCGGCATGCGGCGGAGTCCGTCTGTGGTTGAGCTCGAGACGTTCGACGAGCTGGAGGCGCACGTCGCGGAGCTCTCGGGCCCCGCCGACGTCTTCATCGCCTACGCCGCCGCGACGCCGCCGAAGCCGGAGCCGTGTCCGCTGCCGCGCATCGCCGTCGGCCGGCGTCACGCGCGGGCGGGCGGCGGTGAGCCCCTGCGCATCGGCGAATGGGAGGCGACGTGGAGCGCCGACGACTACGCCGCCGCGGTCGAGGAGGTGCGCACGGCGATCGCGCGCGGCGACGTCTACCAGGTGAACCTCGTGCAGCACATGTCGGCCGCGTTCAGCGGCGAGCCGTGCGCGCTCGAGGACGCGCTCGGCCCGCTCCATACGCGCTCCTTCCATGGCGACGGCTTCTCGATCGTCTCGGCCTCGCCCGAGCTCTTCCTCGCGCGGCGTGCCGACCGGCTCTGGACGATGCCGATCAAGGGCACGCGCCCGCTCGGGGAGGACGTCGACGACCCGAAGGACGCGGCCGAGCACGTGATGATCGTCGACCTCGAGCGCAACGACCTGTCGCGCGTCTGCGAGCCGGGGACGATCCGCTGGCCCGAGCTGATGGCGCAGCACGAGCTCGCCGGCGTCACGCACCTCGTCTCGACGGTCGAGGGCCGCCTGCGGCCGGGTGTCGGCCTCGCCGAGATCCTGCACGCGACGTTCCCCGGCGGCTCCGTCACCGGCGCCCCGAAGGCTGCGGCGATCGATCACGTCGCGAGGCTCGAGCCGGTCGGGCGCGGTGCCTCGATGGGCGCGCTCGGCACCGTCTGGCCGAGCGGCGACTTCGAGCTCGCGCTGACGATCCGGACGTTCGCGGTCGCGGACGGACGCGTCCACCTGTGGGTCGGCGGCGGCGTCGTCTGGGACTCCGACCCGGAGGCGGAGGTCGAGGAGTCCTGGGTGAAGGCGCGGCCGCTGCTCGCGGCGGTCGGCGGCCTCGTCCCGGCTTGAGCCTGGTCGCCGTCGCCGTCGCCGGGCGGGGGCTCGTCGATCCCGCCGAGCCGGTGTTCGGCGCCGACGACGAGGCGCTTCTTCGCGGCGCCGCCGCCTTCGAGACGATCCGGGTGTACGGCGGGCGGCCGTTCCTGCTCGCCGAGCACCTCGAGCGCCTGAGCTTCTCCGCAGCCGCCCTCGCGCTGGCGCCGCCCGACGGAGCCGAGAAGCTCGTCGAGCTGGTCGGCTGCGCCGCGCCGCCGGACCACGTTCTCCGGCTCTACCGCACCTCTCGCCTGCTGGTGGCGACGGCCGCGGAGCTTCCCCCGGGGCTCGACGAGGCCCGCGCAGAGGGGATCGCCCTCCGCAGCTTCGAGGTCGGCGCGCCGCCGCCGCTCCTCGGCGGGGCGAAGACGACGAGCTACGGCGTCTCGTTCGCGGCGCGGCGCGAGGCGGAGCGGCTCGGCGCCGACGACGCGCTGCTCGTCGGCGAGGGTCTCGTGCTGGAGGCGGCCACGGCGAACGTCTGGTGGCGCCGCGGCGGCCGCCTCTACACGCCGGCGAGCCGCGCCGGCGTTCTGCCCGGTGTCACGCGCGCGTTCCTCGCGTCGCTCGAGCCCGTGCAGGAGGGCGCGTTCCCGCTCGACGACCTGCTCGCAGCCGACGAGGCGTTCACGACGTCGTCGGTCCGCGAGGTCATGCCGGTCGTCGCCGTCGACGGACGGCCGATCGGGGACGGGCGGCCGGGCCCTGCCGCGGCGCGGCTGCAGGCAGCGCTCCGGCTACGCTCCGCCCCGTGACGGACACCGTCCGGCTGGGTGGGATGGCGCTCGGGAACGGCGTGCTCGTGCACGGCCCGACGGCGTGGGCGTGCGCGATCCGGACGGGCGACGGCGAGCTGAAGGTCGCCGCGAGACGCAAGCGGTTCCGCGCGGCCCAGGTGCGGAACCCGCTCCTGCGCGGGCCGGCGAAGCTCGCCGAGGCGTTCGCCCTGCTGCCGCAGGTGAAGCGCGAGCTCCCCGAGGCGGAGCTGCCGATGCAGCGCCCGCAGGTGGCCGCGTCGATGGTGGTCTCGGCGGCCGCGCTGCAGCTCGCCCGTCGCAGCGCCCTCGGCCCGGCGGCGCGCGAGCTCCTGACGGCGGCGTTGTCCGTCGCCCCGGCCGCCTTCGCGCTGCGCGGCGGCGAGCTCGCCGCCTACCACGGCGCCGAGCACATGTCGATCGGCGCGTACGAGCACGGCAGGGCGCGCCCGAAGGAGCACGAGCGCTGCGGGTCGCATCTCGTCGGGCCGATGCTCGTCACCACCGCCGCTGGCAACCTCGTCGCCGAGCGTGCGCCGGAGCGGTACCGGCCGGCGGCGCGCGCGCTCGCGGCGCTCGGCGCGGTCGCCGCCTCGGTCGAGACGTTCGGCTGGATGACGCGCAACCCGAAGCACCCGCTCGCCCGCGCGCTCGCGCGCCCGGGACACGAGCTGCAACATCGCGTGGGCACGCGCGAGCCGACGCCGGAGCAGCTCGAGGTCGCGGAGGCCGCGCTCGCCGCGTGCCTGGAGCTCGAGCGGTGACGGTCACGCGAGCTCGACTCGACCCCGCCATCTTCGACCTGCCGGTGGAGAAGATGCGCGCCGGCTGGTACACCGACGCGTACTTCAACCACACCCGCTCGGCCCTCCTCGAGGACGGCCGCCATCCCGACGTGGTCATGCAGGTCTTCCAGAAGAAGCACGCGTACCTCGGCGGGATGGACGAGGCGATCGCCGTGCTCAAGCTGTGCGCCGACGAGTTCGACGCGCTGACCGTGCGCGCCCTCCACGACGGGGACGCGATCGAGCCGTACGAGACGGTGCTGTCGATCGAGGGCGACTACACCACGTTCGCGCACCTGGAGACCGTGTACCTCGGCGTGCTCGCCCGGCGCACGCTGATCACCACCAACACCGTCAACGTGCTGCGCGCAGCGAACGGGAAGCCCGTCATCTTCATGCCGGCGCGGCACGACCACCATCGCGTGCAGACGGGCGACGGCTACGCCGCGTACGTCGCCGGCCAGATCGTCGGCGCCGAGGTCGGCGTCACCACCGACGAGCAGGCCTCGTGGTGGGGCGGGCGCGGGCTGGGGACGGTGCCGCACGCGCTGATCGCCGCCTACGGCGGAGACACCGTCCTGGCCGCGCGGAAGTTCGCCGAGTGGGCGCCGCCCGACATGCACCTGACCGTGCTCGTCGACTTCGAGAACGACTCGGTTCGGACGGCGCTGGAGGTCGCGGAGGCGCTCGGCCCGCGCCTCTGGGGCGTGCGGCTCGACACGTCCGAGTCGCTCGTCGACCGCTCGCTCTGGGGCGAGCTCGGAGACTTCAGGCCGACCGGCGTCAACCCGCGGCTCGTCTGGAAGCTGCGCAGCGCGCTCGACGCCGCCGGCTACGACGGGGTCCGCATCGTCGTCTCGGGCGGCTTCACCCTCGAGAAGATCCGCGAGTTCGAGCAGAACGGGGTCCCGGTGGACGCCTACGGCATCGGGTCGTCTCTGATTCGCGGCTCGAACGACTTCACCGCCGACATCGTGACGACCGACGGCGTCCCGTCGGCGAAGGTCGGCCGGTGGCTGCGCCCGAATCCGCGGCTCGACCTGGTCACGTGAAGCGCGTTCTCTGGGACGTCGACACGCAGGTCGACTTCGTCCGCGCCGACGGCAAGCTTGCGGTGCCTGGGGCTGAGGACGCGGTGCCGGCGATGGCGCGGGTCGTCGAGTGGGCGCGCGCCGACGGGATCCCCCACGTCGCGTCGGCCGACGACCACGAGCTGACCGACGGCGAGATCTCCGAGTCCCCCGACTTCGAGACCACCTACCCGCCGCACTGCCTGCGCGGCACGCGTGGTGCCGAGAGGATCGAGGAGACGGCGCAGCTCGACCCCGTTCCGCTCGGGCTGACGAACGTACCGGAGCGCTGGCTGCGCGGCCGCGAGTTCCTGCTCCTGAAGAAGCACTTCGACGTCTTCACGAACCCGAACGCCGAGCGGCTCCTGGCGCTGCTCGACCCGGAGGAGGTCGTCCTCTTCGGCGTCGCCACCGACGTCTGCGACGACGCGGCGATCCGCGGGCTGCTCGCCCGCGGGCGCCGGGTGGCGTTCGTCGAGGACGCCTCGCGTGGGCTCGACGAGGCGCGGACGGCCTCGTGCACCGCAGCGTGGCGGGAAGGCGGCGTGCGGTTCGTGCGCTCGGACGAGCTCGCCTGATGGCGCTCACCGGCATCCACCACGTCGGCATCGCGGTCGCCGACCTCGACGAGGCGATCGAGCGCTACGCGCGGCTGTTCGGGGCGACGGTCGAGCACCGCGAGCGCCTCGAGGACCAGGGCGTGGAGGCGGCGTCGCTCGGCGTCGGCGGCTCCCGGATCGAGCTGCTGGCGCCGCTCGGCGACGACACGGCGGTCGGCAGGTTCCTCGCGAAGCGCGGCCCCGGGATGCACCACGTGGCGTTCGAGACGGAGGACGTCGGGGCGGAGCTGGCGCGCGCGCGCGCCGCAGGCGCCGAGCTGATCGACGAGACGCCGCGGCGCGGGCTGCTCGGCCTCCAGGTCGGGTTCGTGCACCCGGATTCGGCCGGCGGAGTTCTGGCAGAGTTCGTCGGAGATGACCGAGCCCGAGCGTGAGCGGATCCGGATCGAGGTCGCCTTCGAGGGGCAGCAAGTGCTGTCCGTCCTCGTCCCGCAGCAGACGGCCGACGACCTCGAGCGCGCTCTCGCCGGCGACCACGACTCCTCGTACTCGTTCCAGGCGGACGACGGGCGGTACACGATCATGCTCCGGCGCGTCGTCTACGTGAAGCGGTTCGCCCGCGAGAGCCGGGTCGGTTTCGGCGCCGCCGCCTAGCCGGGTTAGCGGCCCCGGGAGCCGGGGCACGGAGAGCGCGTGACGACCGAGACGCCCGCCCAGCGGAAGGAGAGCGAGGCCAAGCGCGTCCGCGGGCTGGTCGACCGGGCGCAGAAGGGCGACCGGGAGGCGCTCGAGGAGCTGTACCTGATCCACTTCGACCGGATCTACAGCTACCTCCACGTCAGCGTCGGGAACCGGCACGACGCCGAGGACCTGACGACGCAGACGTTCCTGAAGATGCTCGAGTCGATCGGGAAGTTCCGGTGGCGGTCGGCGCCGTTCTCGGCGTGGCTCTTCCGCATCGCGCACAACCTCGCCATGGACCACTTCCGCGCGACGAAGCGGTGGCAGCCGGAGGAGGACGTGCCGGAGCCGGATGCAGACGAGTCGACGTCGGCGGAGACGGGCGCGCTCGAGTCGATCGGCCGGAAGTCGATGCTGGAGCTGATCGAAGAGCTCTCGCCCGAGCAGCAGCAGGTGCTGACGCTGAAGTTCGTCTTCAACTTCTCGAACAACGAGGCGGCGACGATCCTCGGCAAGACCGAAGGCGCGATCAAGTCGCTGCAGCACCGCGCTCTCGTCTCGCTCCAGAAACAGCTCGAGAGGGGCGATCAGGCGGCTCGCTAGGCTGGGCCGCCGATGGCACTCGAGGTCGGTATCGTCGGCCCGGCCGGCAGCGGGAAGACCTCGCTCTTCACTGCGCTCACGAAGGCCGGCGGGGGCGAGTACGGCAGGACGAACGTCGGGATGGCGCCGATCGCCGACGACCGCCTGCAGCAGCTCGCGGAGGTGGTGAGGGCGCGGAAGGTCACCCCGGCCGCGATCCGCGTGCAGGACGTTCCGGGCTCTGGCGCGGCGCAGCTCGGGAACCTGCGCCAGGTCGACGCGCTGCTCGTCGTCCTGCGCGGGTTCGGCGTCGACGCGGCGCCCGACGACGACTTGGAGGGCTTCAGGCTGGAGCTGCTCGTCGCCGACCGCGACCACGTCGAGCGGCGGCTCGAGCGCGTCCAGAAACAGGCGAAGTCGGGCGACGCGCGTCTGCGTGCAGCGGTGGACGAGCTGCGGCGGATCCTGGCGCACGTCGATGCCGGCGGGTCGCTCGCGGACTATCCCGGCGAGCTGCCGGGCGAGCTCGAGCCGCTGACGACGAAGCCGCTGATCGCGATCGTCAACGGACCGGCCGGCATCGACCTCGCGCTCGAGGCCGAGCTCGCGGAGCTGCCGGACGAGGAAGCGGCCGCGTTCCGGGACGGCGGGGCGTCGGCGCTCGAGGACGTCGCGGGCAGGCTCGCGCAGGCGCTCGACCTCGTCACGTTCTTCACCGCCGGAGAGCAGGAGACGCGCGCCTGGACGCTTCGCAGCGGGCAGACGGCGATCGAGGCAGCCGCCGCGATCCACACCGACATCGCACGGGGCTTCATCCGCTGCGAGGTCGTGAGCTGGGAGGACCTGGTCCGCCTCGGCTCGCACGCGGAGGTCGCGAAGGCGGGGAAGCAGCGGCTCGAGGGGAAGACCTATGTCGTCGAGGACGGCGACGTCCTCAACATCCGCTTCAACGTCTAGCCCTGCTCAGGCGCTGATGAGGACGACGCCCGCGAGCGTCAGCACGATGCCCGCCCGCTGCGACCGGCCGACGCGCTCCCGCAGGAAGCTCGCGGCCAGGAGCACGGTCACGACCGGGTAGAGCGATGCCAGCACCGCCGTGAGGCTGACGAGCCCGCTCCTCGACGAGGCGGCGAACAGCACGTTGCCGACGGTGTCGGCGATGCCCGCGGCGCACGCGACGGCCACGAACGTACGCCCGAGCCGGAGCCGCGGGCGGCGCGCCGCCGCGACGGTGCCGACCAGCCCGAGCGCCGTTGCCCGGAAGACGAGCGACGCCCACCAGAAGTCGACCTTTCCCGCTGCATGCATCCACGGGAAGTAGAAGCCGAACCCGCACGCCGCGAGCAGGGCGACCCCGGCGCCCGCCGCCACCTTCCTGCGTCCCTCGTCGTGCTCCACCGACGCGAGCGCGACGCCGACGAGGGCGCAACCCACGCCCGCGATCTGCGCCGGCGACGGATTGTCGCCCGTGGCCACGCCGAAGATCACCGGGATGACGGCGGACGCGCCGGCGATCGGCGCGACGACGCTCATCGCGCCCGCCACCATCCCGCGGTAGTACGCGAACAGCCCGACCATTCCGCCGGCCGCCGCCGCGGCGGCGTACAGCACCGCCCAGCCCCTCGGGCCTTCGCCGCGAGCCGCCACCGCGATCGCGATCGCCGCGACCCCGCCCGCCTGCGCCCAGAGCAGGACGGGGAGCGACCCGACGGCGCGGCTCACGAGCGGCCCGACGAAATCGCCTACGCCCCACGCGAGGCTCGCACCGAGTGCGAGCAGGAGCGGGGTCAATCGACCCTGCGAGTCGCGGCGACCGCGTCGAGCTGGTTCGCGTGGTAGAGAACCGCCGCCTCGGCCGTGCGCGCGCCGCGCGCGTCGTGGTGCACGGCGACGCAGTGCAGGAGCTCGGCGAGCTGCGCGGGCCCGAGCCCCTCCGCGTGCTCTTCGATCAGCCGCAGCCCGAGGTGCACATGCCCGAGCAGCCGCCCTTCGCCGGTCGGCGCGAACGCGGGGCCGGCGCCGAGCTCCACCGTCCGCCCGACGTCGTGCAGCAGCGCGCCCGCGAGCAGCAGGTCGCCGCGGAGGCGCGGGTGGAGCTGTGACGTCTCGCGCGCGAGCGTGGCGACGCCGACCGTGTGCTCGAGCAGCCCGCCGGCGTACGAGTGGTGGTCGTCCGGCGTCGCCGGGAATGCCGCCAGGTCACGCTCGCCGAGCACGCCTTCCGCCGTCGCGCGCAGCCCGGGATGGACGATCTCGGAGACGAGGAACTCGAGGAAGCCGGCGAGCTCGTCCCGGTCACGCCGGATCGCCGGCGTCAGCGTCTGCGGGTCGACGTCGGCCGCCTCGAGCGACCGCACGTCGAGCTGGAGCCGGTCGCGGAACTTCTCGACGCGGGCGAGCACCCGCACCGCGTCGCCCTCGGCGAACCGTCCGTCGAGCAGCTCGACGTCGTTCCACACGCGGGCCTCGATCCGGCCCGTCGGATCGACGAGCTCGAGCGCGAGGTACGGCGCCCCCGTCTTCGTCCGCAGCCGCCGCTTCATCCGAACCGCGTAGATCCCCTCGACCACGCGGTCCTCCTGGAGCTCCGCGATGCTCACGGACGGACACTACCGCCGCGTCCAGATGCGGAAGCCGGCCTCGTCGTCGCGACCGTCGGCGACCTGGTCGAGGATCTCCGCCGCCTCCTTCCGGCGCCAGCCGAAGACGCCGGCGAGGTCGGCCGCCGTCAGCTCGCGCGCAGCGTCGAGGACCAGCGTCGCCAGCTCCCGCCTCGCCTCGTCGCGGGCCGGAAGGCGCGGGGGCAGCCTCCACTTCCGCGCGAGCAGGTCGTGTGCGAGCGCTCCCCACCCCGCGTCTTGCTCGACGAGGTGCGAGGTCGTCAGGACGAGGCGGTGGTGCAGCGACACGAGCGCGCGGTCGACCTCCTTCTTCGGCAGCCCCGTCTCCTCGCGGAGCTGCGGCGCCGTCAGCGGACCGAGGGCGCGGACAGCCTCGGCGACGGGCCCCGGGTCGGCGTCGTCGCCGTTCGCCGCGACGAGCGCCGGGAGGAGCCGCGGCGCGACGCACGAGACGACGCGCGCGAGGTGCTTCCCGACGCACACCAGCCCGCGGGCGGGCAGCTCGTCCTTCGCCGGCCACAGGAAGTCCATCTCGGGCGACGGCCACTCCACCTCCGCCGCGCCCGCGACCTGCTCCCAGAGCGACGGCAGCACGACGTCCGCCTTCGGGAAGAGGAGCGCCAGGCCGACGTCGTCCACCCACGCCGCTGCCGCGTCGAGGCTGCGGATCACATCTCTAGTCTGCAGGAGTGCCCCGCGTCCGCCCCTTCCGCGCGTTGCGGTACGACACCGACGTCGCCGGGGATCTCGCGACGCTCGTCGCGCCGCCGTTCGACGTGATCTCGCCGGAGCAGCGCCTCGACTACCTCGCCCGCAGCCCGTACAACGTCGTCCACCTGACGCTGCCCGACTCGCCGGAGCAGGCGGCGTCCGCCCTCGGGGCCTGGCGCCGCGACGGCGTGCTCCGCGAGGAGGAGCCCCGCTACTGGTGGATCGCGCAGGGCTACACCGGCCCCGACGGCGTCGCGCGCACGCGCGAAGGATTCGCCGCGTCCGTGCCCGTGACGCCGTACGAGGAGGGCGAGGTGCTGCCCCACGAGCGGACGCACGCGGGGCCGAAGGAGGGCCGCCTGCGTCTCGTGCGCGCGACCCGCACGCAGCTCGAGCCGATCTTCCTGCTCTACGACGCCGAGCCGGTGCTCGACCGCCCGGAAGGCGACCCGGCGATGGACGTCGAGGAGGGCGGCGTCCGTACGCGCGTGTGGCCGGTCGGCGGACCCGAGATCGAGATCGACACGCCGCTCCTGATCGCGGACGGCCACCACCGCTACGAGACGGCGGTCGCGTACCGCGGCGAGAACCCGGCGGCGACGCATACGCTCGCCGTCCTCGTCTCGGCCCGTGCGCCCGGGCTGGAGATCTTCCCGACGCACCGGGTCGTGCAGTCGCTCGGCGACGTGGACGGCGAGACCGTCGACGGTCCGGGCGGCGGCGTCACGGTCTACCGCGACGGCCGCTACCTCCGCGTCGCCGCCACCGACGAGTTCGGTCCGCGCGTCGTCGAGTCGCTTCGCCCCGAAGGCGTCACCTACACGCCGTACGCCGACGAAGCGGTCGCCGCCGTCGACCGCGGCGAGGCCGCGGCCGCGTTCCTGCTCGAGCCGGTCTCCGTCGAGCAGGTCGCGCGGTTCGCGCACGCGGGCGAGACGATGCCGCAGAAGTCGACCTTCTTCTACCCCAAGCTCACATCGGGGCTCGTGTTCCACCCACTGGCGTCGGCTTGACGGAGCCGGCAAGGAGCGGAGGCGCCGGCACTGACGGCGCCGGAGCGGACAACTGGCTGAAGCTCTGTCGCGCCGCGCGCGACGACGTCGCGCGCGTGCTGGTAGGGCTGCCGGGGCGCGGCGAGCGGGAGCCGGTGCTGCGCGTCGGCGAAGGAGGCGACGACACGACCGCGGTCGACGCCGCCGCCGAGGCCGCGATCCTGAAGCACTTCCACGGGCACCGTGTCGTGAGCGAGGAGGCGGGAATCGGCGGCGACGGCCCATTCACGGTCGTCGTGGACCCGATCGACGGGTCGCTGAACGCGAAGCGCGGCATCCCGTTCTTCGCGATCTCGATCGCAGTCGCGGACGGCGAGACGATGGACGACGTCCTCTTCGGGTACGTCTTCGACTTCGGCACGCACGAGGAGTGGACGGCCGTCCGCGGCGAGGGCGCGAGGCTGAACGGCGGCGAGCTCCACGAACGCCCGAAGGACCGCATCGAGATCCTCGCCTTCGAGGCGACGACGCTCGCCTACGTGACCGAGAACGCGGCCCGCTTCGACGGAGTCGCGTACCGCCTGCGGATCATGGGCTCGCTGGCGATCAGCCTGTGCCACCTCGCGGCGGGGCGGCTCGACGGCGTCGTCTCGCTCAAACCGGCGCGGTCCGTCGACATCGCGGCCGCGCAGCTGCTCGTCCGCGAGCGGGGGCTCGCGATCGACCTGCCCGACGACCCGCCGTTCGGCGCGGCGACGCTCGACCTCGGCGCGCGTTCGCGCGTCGCCGCCGCCGGGAACGAGGAGCTGTGCTCTCTGATCGCGCAGGCGCTCGTCTGAGAATCGGCTGCTCGGGCTGGAACTACGCTCACTGGCGGAACGGGGTCTTCTATCCGCCTCGGTGCCCGGCGCGGAGCTGGCTTCGCTACTACGCGCGCCACTTCGACACCGTGGAGGTGAACACGACGTTCTACCGGCTCCCGAAGGAGCCGGCCGTCGCGCGCTGGGTGGAGGAGTCGCCGGCAGGCTTCCTGTTCGCGGTCAAGGTAAGCCGCTACGTGACCCACGTGAAGCGGCTGCTGGAGGTCGGCGAGCACCTGCCGCTCCTCTACGACCGGATCCGGCCGCTGCTCGGCTCGCCGAAGCTGGGGCCGCTGCTGTGGCAGCTCCCGCCGACGTTCCGCCGCGACGTCGACCGTCTGGCCGGCGCGCTCGAGCACACGCACGACGGGCACCGCCACGCGTTCGAGTTCCGGCACCCGTCGTGGTTCTGCGAGGAGGTGTACGCGCTCCTGCGCGAGCACGGCGTCGCCCTCGTGATCGGCGACCGGCCGCAGGTCAACGACTTCCAGTCGCACGAGCTGACGGCGGACTTCACCTACGTGCGGTTCCACGGCGGCACACGTGGCCGCAACGGGAACTACTCGCACGGCGAGCTCGACGAGTGGGCCGACCGCCTCCGCCGCTGGTCGGCGGAGGTCGACGTCTACGCCTACTTCAACAACGACTGGGAGGGGTTCGCCGTCGAGAACGCGCGCTACCTGCAGGCCGCCCTGGCTCCGCTACCCTCGGCCCATGGCCACGCCTGATCAGGTCCTGAGCGCGCTCGCGAACGTGATCGACCCCGAGCTGCGTCGCCCGGTGACCGAGCTCGGGATGGTGCGCGGGGTCGACGTCGACGGAGGGCGCGTCGCGGTGACGATCGCGCTGACGGTCGTGGGCTGCCCGCTGCGGTCGAGCTTCGAGGACCAGGTGAGCCGCCACGTCGGCTCGCTGCCGGGCGTGGAGAGCGTCGAGCTCCGCTTCGACGTCATGAGCCCGGACGAGCGCGCGGCGCTGACGACGCGTCTGCGCGGCGGCGTCGAGCAGCGCGGCATCCAGCTCGAGCCGACGACGCGGGTGGTCGCGGTCGCGTCGGGGAAGGGCGGCGTGGGCAAGTCCTCGCTGACGGTCAACCTCGCGGCTGCGCTCGCAGCCTCGGGCAAGGAGGTCGGCATCCTCGACGCGGACATCTACGGCCACTCGGTCCCGCACATGCTCGGGATCTCGCAGCGCCCCGTCGTGGTCGACAAGCTGATCGTGCCGCCCGTCGCGCACGACTTGCGGCTGATGTCGATCGGGTTCTTCCTCGACGACAACCAGCCGGTCATGTGGCGCGGGCCGATGCTGCACCGCGCGCTCGAGCAGTTCCTGCAGGACGTGCACTGGGGCGAACTCGACGTGCTCGTCGTCGACATGCCGCCCGGCACGGGCGACGTCTCGATCTCGCTCGGGCAGCTGCTTCCGCGCGCGGAGGCGGTCGTCGTGACGACGCCGCAGCCGCTCGCGCAGGAGGTCGCCGCGCGGGCGGCGACGATGGCGCAGAAGACCGGGATGCGCGTCGTCGGAGTCGTCGAGAACATGACCTCGGACATCTTCGGGTCCGGGGGAGGCGAGCGCCTCGCCACCGAGCTCGGTGTGCCGCTGCTCGGCAGCGTCCCGCTCGACCCCGAGCTGCGTCGCGCCTGCGACGAGGGGCGCCCGCACGTGACGCCGGAGATCGCCGCGATCGCGGACGCGATCGACCGGAGTCGAGCCGGCGGGTTCACGCGGACGCTGCCGCTCGTCTCCTGACGGGCGTTGCGGCCCGAGGACGCACGCGACCGGCTGCGCGCGCTCGGGTTCCGCCCGGAGGACGTCGACACGCTCGCCGAGCACTTCCTCGACGCCGAACGGCGGGGGTCGGCCGGCCACGGCCTGTCGCGGATCGAGTGGCTCGAGACGTGGGAGGACCTTCCTGTCGACGTACGGCCCGAGCGGGTCGTGTGCGAGCCGGCGTACGAGCGCTGGGACGGCCGCGGCGGGCTCGGCTACCTGACGCTGGCCGCCGCCGTCGAGGCGCAGCTCGCCGACCCGCCCGCGCACGCGCGCGTCGTCGTCTGCGAGCGGACGTTCCCGACCGGCGCCCTCGGCTACTGGGTCCGGAAGCTCGCAGACGGCGGCCTCGTCGGCGTCCTCACCGCCACCTCGCCGCGCCGGCTCGCGTCTCCGGCCGGCGGCCCGCCGCTCGCCGGCACGAACCCGCTCGCGATCGCCGTTCCCTCCTCGGACGGGCGGCCGGTCGTCGCCGACGTCTCGATGGGCGCCGTCACGCACGGCGACGTGCTCGCCGGGCTCGCCCGCCCCGAGGAGCTCGTGCCCTTCGGGGGCGAGCGCGCCCACAAGGCGTTCGCGCTGGCGGTCGGCCTGCAGCTCCTCGTCGACGCGCTGACGCCCTCCCAAGGGTTCGGCGCCGTGCTGGTCGTCGCGCGGCCGGAGGCGGACCCGGTGCCGGCGCTGCGCGAGCTCGCGGCCGGGATCCGGCTGCCGGGCGACGGGCTCGTCAGAGAACCTTCATAGCCGGCTGCCACCCTGCCGCCCGTGGGCGGGAGCCGGGGAAACGCGCGACTGACCGCCGCCGCGGGCGCCGTCCTCACGGTGCTCCTGCTCGCCGAGGGCGTGACGCTGCTCGGCGGCGTCGGGCGGCTGCTCGTGCCGCACATCTTCATCGGCCTCCTGCTCGTCCCGCCGGTCCTGTTGAAGCTGGGGAGTGCCGGCTGGCGTGCTGCGTGCTACTACCGCCGCCTCGACGAGTACGTCCGGCGCGGTCCGCCGCAGCTGCTCCTGCGGATCCTGGTCGCGCCGGTGCTCGTCGCCGCCACCGTCGTGATGCTCGCAACCGGCATCGCAGCCGCGTGGGTCGGCCACGGCGGGATCCTGCTCGGGCTGCACAAGGTGAGCTTCGTCGTCTGGGGCGCCGCCTTCGCCGTCCACTTCCTGGCGTACGTGCTCAGGGTGCCGAGGCTCGTCGAGCTCGACTGGTGGCGGCCGGACGGGCTCGGCGGGCGCCGGCTACGGCAGCTCCTGGTCGCGGGCGCCGTCGTTGCCGGCGTGGTCGCCGCGATCGCGGCGCTCCCCCTCGCGCACCGCTGGCACGTCGGCTACGCCGGGAAGCCGGGCTCGTCGCGGATCGAGGCGAAGTCGCTGTCGGCCGCCGCGTAGTCGGCCCACTTCGGCTCGAGCTCGATCGCGCGCCGCAGGTGCAGGAGCGCGTCGACCCGCCGCCCCGCGCGCGCCTCCATGCAGGAGAGGTTGTAGAGGAGCCGCGGGTCGTCTGGCCTCTCCGCCAGCGCCTCCTCGTGGATCCGGATCGCGTCCTCCCACCGTTCCGCGCGGGCGGCCGGAATCGCGGCAAAGGTCGCTTCCCAGGCAGACACCTCGTGCGGAGCGCCCGGCTTGCCGCCGAGCGCGAGCACGAGCGCGTCGCCGCCGACCGCGACCGCGCTCCGCCGCAGCGACGGGTCGTGGAGGACGACGAGCTGGCCGGGCCCGAGCTCGTGCTCGTCGCCGTCGATCATGAAGCGCACCCGGCCCCGCAGCACGACGTACATCTCCTCGTGGCCGAACGTCTCCTCGGTGTGCTCCTCGATGACCTGCCCCGTCTCGCCCGGCGAGTACGCGTTGACGCCGAAGGCGCGGATGCCGAACCGGCGCCTGACTGGACGCCAGACGAAGCCGTCGTCGAGCTCGATCCTGTCGAGGGCGTCGACGTGCACGACGCTCACTCCTGCACCACCGCCGGCAAAGCCGGCGCCTGCGCTCCTTGTGAGTCTCCGTCGAGCCTACGGCTCATTCGAAGACCTCCCGCCAGCGTGCGTCGCCGCGCAGCGGTGCGAGGTCCGGGTCCTCCTCGGCGAACCGCGCGACCTCGCCCGGGGCGCGCTCGTGGGCGCGGCGGAGGTGCGCGAACGCGGCGGCGGCGTCGCCGGCCAACGCTTCGAAGCATGCGGCGTTGAACTCGCCTTCCCAGCTGCCGGGATGCCGCGCCAGCGTGTCGCGCACGAGCGCGCGCGCCTCGTCGACGCGGCCGGCGGCCCGGTACGCGAACGCCACGTGGAAGTCCTCCCACGGTTTCGGCTCCCACGCCTCGCCCGCCTTCGCGCCGGCCGCCAGGACGACGGTGTCGTCTTCCGCCGCAACCGCCTCGCGTACCGTCCCGGGCGGGACGTGCACGAGCGTGCCAGGCGGCGCGTCGACGGTCTCGTCGCCGACGGTGAACCGCGCGCTGCCGCGCACGACGACGTACAGCTCCTCGTCCCCGCCGCGCTCCGCGTGCCGCTCGATCACCTGGTCGCCCGCCTTCTCGCCGAGCCACGCGTTGACGCCGAACGGCCGGAACCCGGCGGTCCGGCGCAGCGGCAGCAGCACCGGCGACCCCTTCGTGGCAGGCAGCCGCTCGAGGTCGTCGAGCGAAAGGATCTCGTAGCGTGGCCTCATCGCGCGCGCAGCTCGGCGAGGACGACGGGATCGATGCGCTCCGCGCCGTCGATCCGCTCCTCGAGGTTCTCGGTGCCGGCCCACGCCGGGAGCGCCTCCTCGAGGCCGCCGCCGTAGCCCAGCCGCCGCAGGCGTTCCTCCACCTCGACACGGAGGTCGCCGTCGAGCGGGAGCCAGTCGCTTCGCGGCGTCTTGCCGAAGAGGAGCGAGTGGAGCTCGTAGAGCCGTACCAGCTCCGCGACCGGTGCCTCGTGGTCGTCGACGCGGAGGTCGACGAGCGTGTCGCAGAGCCCGGCGTAGCCCGCGTCCTTCTCCACCACCAGCAGCGCCGCCGACTGCTGGCCGCGCCGGTCGCCGCCCGCAGCCTGGGCGGCCGCGAGCGCCTCGAGCAGACGCTCCGCCAGCGGCCGTCCCGCCGTCGCCTCGAACGTGGTCGCGAGCGCCGCCACCGTCTCCTCCCCCACGAGGATGTTTCCCTGCGCCGCGAAGGACGGCCCCGCGACGCCGCCGGCCCACTCCATGCACTTCGACCCCGTGTAGGTCGCGCTCCCTCCGTCGCGGTCGACGACGCCGAGCTGCCGGTGGTCGCGGAACGCGTCGGACGCCGTCAGCCGCTCGACCACCTCCTGCGCGCGCAGCCCCTGGCGGAGCAGCGTGAGCCCGTCGGGGCCGTAGCGCGGATTGACGTAGGACTGCGTCGCGACCGCGCCGACGAGCGGCTCGGCCCAAGGTACGAGCGACCCGACGGCGAGGAACTTCGACTGCGTCGTGACGCCCCACTGGCCCGCCTCGAGGTCGCACGCGACGATCGAGTACGTCGCGACGAGCGGTCCCTCAGGGGCCATAGGTGAGCTCCGTCAGGTCGAGCTCGAGGAGAGCCGGGTCGTCGACGACGGCCGACGCGACCTCGGGGCGTGCGAGCGCCGCCTTCACCTCGTCGGCGGTGCGAGCGCGGACGACGGCGGGCCGCCCCTCGGCGTGCGCCGCGCGGAGCGCCTCGTCGTCGGGCGCGTCGAGGACGAGCGCGTCGGTGAGGTCGAGCGCGCCCGCGAGCGAGATCTCCGGAACGCGCCTGCCCGTCGCTCCGAACCAGCGCTCCCTCACAGGTCGATGGTGTCTCCCGGATCGAGGCGCTCCACCGTCGCGCTCGTCAGCCGCGCGAGCGCGTCCGGTGTCCCCGTGAAGACCGGGAACGTCTCCCAGTGGCACGGGACGCAGCGGGGACTCCCCAGGAGCTCGAGCGCGAGCGCGGCCTCGTCGGGGCCCATCGTGAACCAGTCTCCGATCGGGAGCACGGCGACGTCGGGGCGGTAGAGACGCGCGATCAGCTGCATGTCGCCGAAGACGGTGGTGTCGCCGGCGAAGTACACGGACTTGCCGTCGGCGCGGACGACGACGCCCGTCGGCTCGCCGGTGTACGTCCCGTCGGGCGCGGAGCTCGAGTGGAACGCGTGCGTCATCGTGAAGCGGACGCCCGCCACCTCGACGGTGCCTCCCTTGTTGAACGCGACGAGGTCGTCCTCGCCGACGCCGTTCTTCGAGAGCCATCCGCACAGCTCGATGATCCCGAGCACCTTCGCTCCGGTCTTCTGCTGGAACGCGACCACGCCTCCGATGTGGTCGCCGTGGCCGTGCGTGACGTAGATCGCGTCGGCCCGCTCGGGCTCCTTCTCGCTCTCCGGGAACGTGGGGCCGTCGGGGAACGGGTCGACGTAGATGCGCTGGCCGCCGTCGGTATCGAGGCGGAACGATGCGTGTCCGAGCCAGGTCAGGGTCGCCATGGCGGGCAGTCTTGCAGGACCGTCCGAGGCGGGAGCGAAGCTTCGGGTCGATGCGTCGCGTGCTCCCAGGGCTGCTCGCCGTCGTCGCAGCCTACGCGGACGGACGGGGCTCTCACGGCACGGCGTTCTACGCGCTCCTCTGCGCGATCCCGTTCACCGCGGTGTCGGCGCTCGATTCGTTCGGCGCGTTCCTCGAGCAGCGCGACGACGCGGTGCGCGGCGTGCAGACGGTGCTGTGGGCGGTCGCGCTCGGGCTTCTCGTCCTCTCCTGCGCGGCCCGGTCGCCCGCGACGCAGACGGCGAGCCTGCCGAGGCTCGGAGCGTCCGCGCTCGCGGCGGCGCTCGTCGTGTTCGCCGTGAAGAGCTGCGTCGCCGTGGTGCCGCTGGCACGCCGGGTGCGCGCGGCGCGGCCGGTGCCGCGGGTGGCCGTCGAGCCGCCGCGCGAGTCGCGGCTTCGGCGCGCGGCGTAGCCGCGGCCTACAGCGGCAGGGCGTTTGCCGCCGAGCGCGCGACGTCGATCAGCGGCTGCACCGCGAAGAACGACCCCACCGTGACGGCGAGCGCGACGGCGACGCCGGCGGTCAGGAGCGGGTCGTACGGCGGCGATCCCCCGGCCGGCGCAAGCTGCAGCTCGGCCGTGTCGCGGAAGTACATCGCGCGGACGATGCCGAGGTAGTAGTACGCGGAAATCATCGTCGCCACGACGCCGACGACGATCAGCCACCACCAGCCGTGCCGGTACGCGGCGGCGAAGACGTAGAACTTCCCGATGAACCCGCCGGTCAGCGGGAAGCCCAGCATGCCGAGCATGAACACCCACATCGAGACGCCGAGGAACGGCCGCTCCCAGCCGAAGCCGGCGAGGTTGCGCAGCGTCACAGGCGCCTGGAGCTCGCGCTCGCGCGCGGCGACGACGGCGAACGCGCCGAGCGACATCGCCGAATACGGGATCAGGTAGTAGAGGAGCGCGCGCGCTCCGAGCTGGTTCGCGGCCGCGACGGCGATCAGCATGAACCCGGCGTGCGAGACCGACGAGTACGCCAGGATCCGCTTCACGTTGCGCTGGACGAGCGCGCCGATGTTGCCCCACGCGAGCGACAGGCACGCGATCGCGGCCACCGCCCACCGCCACAGGTGCTCGTCGTGCGGGAACGCCGTCGCCAGCACGCGGTAGGTGACGACGAGCGCCGCGATCTTCGTGCCCGAGGCCATGAACGCCGTCACCGGTGTCGGCGCGCCCTGGTAGGCGTCGGGCGTCCACATGTGGAAGGGCGCTGCGGACGACTTGAACGCGAGCCCCGCGATCACCATCGCAAGCCCGACGACGAGCATCGCGTCGTGCGCATGCCCCGCCGTCGCGATGCGGTCGAAGGAGAGCTGCCCCGTGATCCCGTAGACCAGGCCCGACCCGAAGAGAAGCGTGGCCGAGCCGACGGCGCCCACGACCAGGTACTTGAGGCCCGCCTCCAGCGACCCGATCAGGTCGATGTCGATCGCCGTCAGGACGTAGAGCGAGATCGAGAACCATTCGAGCCCGAGGAAGAGCGTCATCAGGTTCGAGGCCTGGACGAAGAACGCCATCCCGGCGCCGGCTGCCGACAGCAGCGCGTAGTACTCGGCGACGTGCTCGTCGCGCATGCGCTCGCGGTAGGAGACGAGCACGGCGACCGCGCCCGAGCCCGCGAGGATCACCTGCGCGAGCGCGCCCCAGCGGTCGCGCCACATCGCGTCGTGGACGAGCGCGGCCGCGTGCGGCGAGCGGTCGTCGAGGAACGCAGCCCAGATCCCCGACGCGACGAACCCGGCGAACGCGAGCGACGCGCCGACGGGCTTGCGCGCGCCGCGCGGGACGAGCACCGCGACCATCAGGAGCAGCCCCGCCGCGCCGAGCAGCGACAACGACGGTGCGAGCGCGAACCAGTCGACGTGGGGCTTGTGGATCATGGCGCGTACTTCGTCCACCCGACGGGTGCGGACGACGTCGCGCGTCCCGCGACGAGGTTCGGCCACGCCGACAGCCCGAGCAGGCAGAGCACGAGCGGCACGACGATCGCCAGCTCGCCCAGGCGCAGGTCGAGCGCGCTGTCGCTGACCGCCGGCCCGACGTCCTGGTGCAGGACGCCCGAGATCGCACGCAGCATGTACATCGCCGCCAGCACGATCGCCACGGCGCCGACGACGGCCCAGCCCCAGCCCTGCTGGAAGACCCCGGCGAGGATGAGGAACTCCCCGGCGAACGTCGTCGAGAGCGGCACCGCGAGCGAGACGATCCCGACCGTCATGACGAGGGTCGCGAGCGCGGGCCGCCCGCGCGCCATCCCGCCGAGGAGGGCGAACTCGCCGCGCGTCCCGGTGCGGCGCTCGATCATGCCGGCCAGCAGGAACAACGCCGTCGAGACGAGCGCGTGGTTCACGATCTGCAGCACCGCGCCGTCGGTGCCCAGGCTGTTGTTCGCGAACAGCCCGAGCACGATCAGGCCGGCCTGCGCGAGCGACGAGTACATGACGACGCCGCGGAAGTCGGGCGCGCGAAAGGCGAGCAGCGAGCCGTAGACGAGCGAGACCGACCCGAGCGCGAGCATCAGCACGCGCAGGTCGTGGACCGGCTGCGGGAAGAACGGGATCGCGATCCGCAGCAACCCGTAGAGGCCCGCCTTGCCGACGATCCCCGACAGCACCGCCGACACCTCGGCCGGCGACTCGCGGTACGTGATCGGCAACCAGCCGTGCAGCGGGAAGAGCGGCGACTTGATCGCGAACGCCGCCACGAACCCGAGGAAGAGCCACGTCGACGTCGACGGGCTCATCCGCGTCATGTCGAACGTCCCCTGCTGCAGGCCGAACACGACGATCGCAGCGAGCATCAGCAGCGAGCCGACGACCGTGTACACGACGAACGTGATCGTCGCGCGCAGGCGCTCGCTGCCGCCCCACACGCCGATCAGCACGTAGAGCGGGATCAGCATCGCCTCGAAGAACGCGTAGAAGAGAAGGAGGTCCTGCGCGGTGAAGACGCCGACGATCGCGCCGGTGAGCAGGAGCATCAGCGCGAAGTACGCGCGGCCGCGGGTGCGGCCGACCCACCAGCCGTAGATCGTGCAGGCCGCCATCGCGACGACCGTCATCCCGACGAACCAGACCGAGAAGCGGTACTGCCCGACGTGCCAGCTCACGCCGAGGTCCGAGAACCACGAGGCGTGCTGGTCGAGCTGCAGCGCCGCCGACCCGAAGTGGAAGCGCGATACGGCGGTGATCCAGACGGCGACCTCGATCAGCGAGGCGAGCGCCGCGAAGGAGCCGAGCCAGTAGGAGCTGAACGGCGCGACGGCGACGATCAGCGCGCCGGCCGCCGGCAGCACGATCAGGATCGTCGTGAGCCAGTGCACTGCTAACGGACCGCCAGGAAGACGACGGCGAGGACCGCGAGCCCGCCCGCGAGCGCGAGCGCGTACGACCGCACGAGGCCGTTCTGCGCCACCGACAGCTCGCGGGAGCCGAGGCCGACGGCGCCGGTGACGGCGGCGATCGAGCCGCCGATGAGCGGCTTCTCGACGAGGGCGTACAGCGCGCGCCCGGCGAGGTCGCTCGTCCGGTACCAGACTGCGTCGTACAGCTCGTCCCAGTAGAGCTTCTTCTCGAGCGCCGGCAGCGCGCGCGGCACCGGAACGCGGCGCGCAGCGTAGAGCACCCAGGCGACCGCGATGCCGGCGAGGCCGACGGCGATCGCGATCGCGGACGTCACCCACTCCTGCGCGTTCGTCGGCGCGACGAGCGGCCGGTCGACGGGGTCGAGCCACGTCGAGAGCGGATGCCAGATCGGCGCGAACTGCAGGAGGCCGCCGATCACCGACAGCACGCCGAGCACCCCGACGGTCCACAGCATCGAGGCGGGGCCCTCCTGACCGTGGTGGCGGTGGAAGTGCTCGCGCGCGAACGGGGTCGGCTCGCCGGTGAAGACGATGAAGTAGAGGCGGAACGCGTAGACGCCCGTGAGGAACGCGCCGGCGAGACACGCCGCGTAGATGACGTCGCCGTACCAGCCGTGGTCGAGCGCCGACGTGATGATGGAGTCCTTCGAGAAGAACCCGGCGAACGGGAAGATGCCGACGAGCGCCAGCGAGCCGGCGAGGAATACCCACTTCGTGAACGGCATCAGCCGCCCGACGCCGGCGAGCCTGCGGATGTCCTGCTCGCCGGCGAGCGCGTGGATCGCGATGCCGGCGGCGAGGAAGAGCAGCGCCTTGAAGAACGCGTGGGTCATCAGGTGGAACATCGCGTTCGGGTACGCGCCGAGCCCCGCTCCGACGAACATGTAGCCGATCTGCGACATCGTCGAGTATGCGATCACACGCTTGATGTCCGTCTGGACGAGCGCGATCAGCCCGGCCATCAGCAGCGTGGCGGCGCCGAGGCCGGCGGCGAGGTCCTCGACCACGTACGCCTTCTCGAACAGCGGGTGGCAGCGGACGATCAGGTAGACGCCCGCGGTAACCATCGTCGCCGCGTGGATGAGCGCGCTGACCGGCGTCGGTCCCTCCATCGCGTCCGGAAGCCATGTGTGCAGCGGGATCTGCGCCGACTTCGCGACCGCGCCGCCGAGGAGGCCGAGCGCGATCAGGTTCGCGACCGCGCCGCCGTGCGGCGACGCGGCGAAGACCCCGCCGTAGTCGAGCCGCCCCGTGTGCTGGATCAGCAGGAAGAGCGTGAGCGCCATCGTCGCGTCGCCGAACGCGTTCATCACGAACGCTTTCTTCGCGGCCTGGATCGCGGAGGGGCGCTCCTGGTAGTAGCCGATCAGGAGGTAGCTCGACAGGCCGACCATCCCCCAGCCGGCGAGCAGGAGCAGCAGGTTGCCCCCTTCGACGAGCAGGAGCATCGAGAAGACGAACAGCGACATGTAGGCGAAGAACCGCCGCTCCTCGTCCTCGCCGTCCATGTAACCGACGGAGTACGCGATGATCAGCGACCCGACGCCGGTGACGATCAGCATCATCACGACCGAGAGCTGGTCGGCGAGCAGCGTGAGGCCGAAGTGGTACGGGCCGGCGCTGAGCCAGGTCCACGACGTCGTCGCCGCGCCTCGGTGGGCGGCGCTCTTGCCCCACATCTCGGCGAAGGCGACCACCGCCGCGGCGAACGCGCCCATCGTCGTCGCGGTCGAGACGTAGCCCGCGACGCGGCGCGAGATCGCGGTGCCTGCGAAGCTGATCGCGAGCGCGGCGGCGAGCGGGAGCGCGAGCGTGACCCAGGCGGCGGCGGCCACGTTCTAGCCTCTCAGGGTCCTGAGCTTGTCGACGTCGAGCTCGACGTTGCGCCTGCCCATCGCGACGATCAAGCCGAGGCCGACGACGACCTCGGACGCGGCGATCGCCATCACCGAGATCGCGAACACCTGGCCGCCCTCGTCCGCGTGCAGGCGCGACATCGCGATCAGGAGCAGGTTCCCCGCGTTCAGCATGATCTCGACGGAGAGCAGGATGATCAGCGGGTTCCGCCGGAGCATCACGCCGAGTGCCCCGGTCGCGAAGAGGAGCGCGCTCAACACCACGTACCACTGGATGTCAGGCCCGTGCATCGCCCTCCATCCGCGCGTGCGAGCCGAGGACGACGCCGCCGACCGCTGCGACGAGCAGCACGATCGACGTGATCTCGAACGCCAGCAGGTGGTCGGTCAGGAACGCACGGCCGAGCGCCGCCGGCGTCCCGAACTCCCGGCCGACGTGCTGCGGCTTCGAGAGCAGGCCGCCGGCCTTCAGCCCGACGACGACGCAGACCTCGGCCAGGATCGCGCCGCCCGCGAGGACCGCCCCGACCACCTGCCACGACGGCCCCCCCGACCACGGCGACTCGTCGGTGCGGTCGCCGAGGTACGCGATCACGAAGAGGAACATCACCATCACCGCGCCGCCGTAGACGAGGACCTGACCCGCCGCGACGAACTCGCCGGCGAGGAGCAGGTAGAGCACGGCGAGCAACGCGAGGTTCCCGATCAGCGCGAGCGCCGAGTAGAACGGGTTCGAGAAGCTGACGACGGCGAGCGCGCTCGCGAGGCAGGCGAACGCCGCCACCACCCACACCACCCAGACGAGGAAGTTCGCCATCAGCGGCGGCTCCTCGGGTTCACGAGTGCTCCTTGTAGTACGGCTGCGGGGTGTCGTAGAGGTCGGGGTCGGCAACCGGCACGCGCTTCACCGGCTCGGCGAGCAGCATGTCCTTCGTGTAGATCAGGTCGTCGCGGTTGTACTCGGAGATCTCGAACTCGTTGCCAAGCGTGATCGCGTCGAACGGGCACGCGAGCTCGCAGTAGCCGCAGAAGATGCAGCGCGACATGTTGATCTCGTAGATGCGCGCGTAGCGCTCGCCGGCCGAGACGCGGTTCGTCGGCGTGTTCTCCGCAGGCACCACGCGGATGCAGTCGGCGGGACACGCCGCCGCGCAGAGGGAGCAGCCGACGCACTTCTCGAGCCCGTTCGCGTGGCGGTGCAGCCGGTGGCGTCCGCGGTAGCGCGGGTAGACCGGCCGCTTGTACTCCGGGTACTGCTGCGTGATCGGCTTCCGAAAGACTTGCTTCAGCGTGACGCCGAAGCCCTTCAGCGTGTTCGGGACGACTGCCATCAGCGGGATCTCATTTCACGAGGACGACGAGGAAGGCGGTCACGAGGGCGTTGACGGTCGCGACGGGCAGCAGCACCTTCCACCCGAACCGCATCAGCTGGTCGTACCGCAGCCGGGGCTGCGTCGCGCGCAGCCAGATGAACGTGGCGACGAGCGTGAACAGCTTGAGCACGAACCAGATCGGCCCGAACCGGTCGAGCCAGGGCACCCACGGGAAGTGGTAGCCGTCGAAGAACAGCGTCACGCAGAGGCCCGAGAGCGTGATCATGTTGATGTACTCCGCCGCCTGGAAGAGGCCCCAGCGCATGCCGGAGTACTCCGTGTGGTAGCCCGCCACGAGCTCGGTGTCGGCCTCCGGCAGGTCGAACGGCGGCCGCGACGTCTCGGCGGTGCCGCCGACGAGGAACACGAGCAGCCCCACGAACTGCGGGATGAAGAACCACAACGTCGCCTGCTGCTTCTGGACGACGTCCACGAGGTTGATTGACTGCGCCATCAGCACGACGCCCAGCACCGACAGCGCGAGCGAGACCTCGTACGAGACGAGCTGTGCGCACGTCCGCATCGAGCCGAGAAGCGAGTACTTCGACTCCGATGCCCAGCCGCCGACGATGAAGCCGTAGATGCCGATCGACCCGAGCGCGAAGATCAGGATCAGCGAGATCGGGACGTTCACCACCTGCCCCTCGATGTGGTGGCCGCCGACGGTCCAGCCCTTGCCGAACGGCATGACGCTGAACGCGGCGAGCGCCGTGAACATCGAGACCACGGGCGCGATGATGTAGAGCGGCTCCTTGGCCGCCATCGGCGCGAAGGCCTCCTTGCGGATCAGCTTCAGCAGGTCGGCGATCGGCACGAGCAGCCCCTTCGGCCCGGCACGGTTCGGCCCGAACCGCAGCTGCATCCGCCCGAGCAGCTTCCGCTCGAGCCAGGTCGTGAAGGCGAAGAACACCATCACGACGTTGATGACGACGAACGCCTTCGGGATCGTGATCCACCACGCCTCGTGCGTCACGCTCCGACCTCCACCGTCGCGTGGAGATCGCCCGCGTGCTCGCGCGGGATCCGGACGACGCCGGCCCGCAGGTCGCGCGCGACTCGCGCGCGCAGCTCGACGCTCGTCCCGTTCGACGACACGGTGACGGTCGCGCCGTTGCGGATGCCGCGTGCCTTCGCGTCCTCCGGCGCGAGCTGGACCTCCGGGCGCGGCTTCTGGAAGTGCAGCGCCGGCGTCCGGTCGACGGCCGCGCCCGAGAAGAGCGGCTTGTACGCGACGAGCCGCAACGCGCCGCCGGGCGCAACGGTGTCAGACACCTTCGAGGTGTCTGACACCTTGTCGGCGCGCGGAGGCAATTCGGCCCGCTCCCCCACCATGCCGAACGTGATGCCGCCGAAGCACTTCGCGGCCACCTCGTCGAAGACGACGGACGTGTACGGCGAGACGTCGACGCCGAACCGCTCGGCGAGCTTCGAGATCCACGCGAGCACGTCCGGCACGGGTGCGACGACGGCCCGCCGCTGGCGCTGGAGCCTGCCCTCGAGGTTCACCGTCGTGCCGTCGCGCTCGAGGTAGCTCGTGCCCGGGAGGACGAGGTCGGCGAGGCCGCGGAAGCTCTCCTCGAAAAGCCCGATCCCGACGACCATCTCCGCCTCCGCGGCCAGCGCGCGCACCGAGGGGTCGGACGCGGCCTCGTCGCCGGAGATGAGGACGACGCGCGGCGTCTCGTCAGGCGAATCGCGGTCGCCGGCCGCGCTCCACGCGTCCACGATCCCGCGGCCGTTCGGCGTGCGCGGGAGGTAGTAGACGTTGGTCGCGCCGAAGCTCGCGTCCTGGTCCGTGACGAGCGCGTCGACCGGTGCCTCCGGCGCGCCGTACGTGATCTCCGCGCCGTTCCTGCGCGCCGCGCGCAGCCACAGGTCGACGACGGGCGCGCGCTCGACGACGGGCTCGTCGCAGAGAACGGCGATCTTCTTCGCGCCGCGCAGCGCCGAGAGCGGCGCCCGGTACGCGTCGAGGTCGTCCGGGACGTCCTCCGGGAGCACGGCGCCGTTGGCTCCGAGCCCCTGGCGCAGCAGCTTGGCGAGCGCGTAGGTCTCCTCCACCGACTCGCCGCCCGAGAGCGCCGTGACGGTCGAGGTGCCGCCGAGGCGGAGCGCGGCCTCCGCCGCGTCGAGCGCGTCGTCCCACGACAGCCGCTCGAACCGCCGGTGTCCCGCCTTGCGCAGCGGCGCCGTGATCCGGTCGCGCGCGCGGAGGTGCTCGAACGCGAACCGGCCCTTGTCGCACAGCCAGCCTTCGTCGACCTCGGGGTGGTTGCGCGAGAGGATCCGCTTCACCTTCCCCTCGCGCGTCGTCGCCGAGACGTTGCAGCCGACGGGGCAGAGGCCGCAGACCGTCGGAACGTTCTGGATCTCCCACGGCCGCGCCTCGAACCGGTACTGCGTCGACGTGAGCGCCCCGACGGGGCACAGCTCGGTCACGTTGCCGGAGAACGGCGCGCGGTACGGCTCGTCCTCGAACGTCGCGATGACCGACTGCGCGCCGCGCTCGATCGCGACGAGCTGCCCGTCTTCCGCAACGCCTTCGGAGAAGCGCGTGCAGCGGTAGCAGAGGATGCAGCGCTCGCGGTCGAGCGCGATCAGCGGCGAGATCGGGATCGGCTTCTCGAACGTCCGCTTCGGGAACGTCATCCGCGTGTTCCCCGGCCCGTAGCGGAAGGTCAGGTCCTGCAGCGGGCACTCGCCGCCCTTGTCGCACACGGGGCAGTCGAGTGGGTGGTTGACGAGGATGAACTCGAGCGTGGCGTTCTGCCCCTCCGCCGCGTTGGCCGACGTCCGAGCGGTGCGTACGACCATGCCGTCCTGGGCGGCGAGCGTGCAGCCTGCCTGCAGCTTCGGCATCCCCTCCACCTCGACGAGGCACATGCGGCAGGCGCCGTAGGGAGCCCCGAGCCGCGGCTCGTAACAGAAGACGGGGATCTCGATCCCGGCGGCGGCCGCGGTCTCGACCAGCCCGGTCCCCTTCGGCACCTGCACCTGCCGCTCGTCGATCGTGACGGTGACGAGCTGTGCCGCCGTCGCCGTCACCGCGCCTCCCTCTGGATTGCTTGTGACGCTTCCGTCACCCTCGTTTGGCGACGCGCGGGCGAGGCCGCGACAGGCCGCCGCGCTCCGATGTGGAGCATCCGCAGGAGTTCCGTCACCCTCGTTTGGCGACGGGGGAGCGCGACCGAATACGTCACGCCGGGACCTCCGCGACGGGCGAGTGCGTGTGCATCGCGACCGGAGCGAGGACGTGGTCGAGCGACGACGCGCCGCCGAACGGGCAGCCGCCCTGGTCGATGTGCGCCTGGAACTCGGACCGGAACTTCGCGACGTAGCTCGCGACGATGATCGCGTCCGAGTCGCCGAGCGGGCAGAGGCACTTGCCGTTGATCCGGTCGCAGACGTCGAGCAGCAGGTCGAGGTCCGACTGCACGGCGCGCCCGTCCTCGAGCTTGCGCAGGATCGCCGTCAGCCAGCGCGTGCCCTCGCGGCAGGGCGTGCACTTGCCGCACGACTCGTGCTCGTAGAACTCGGAGAAGCGGATGCCGAGCTGCACGATGCAGCAGCGGTCGTCCAGGACGACGATCCCCGCCGAGCCCATCGCCGTCCGTAGCTTCGCGAGCGAGTCGAAGTCGTAGCCGACGTCGATCTCGTCCTTCGTCAGGATCACCGTCGACGAGCCGCCCGGCACGACCGCTTTCAGCTCGCGCCCGTCGGCGATGCCGCCGCCGAGCCCGTAGACGATGTCGCGTACCGACATTCCCGCTTCGATCTCGTAGTTGCCGCCGTTGACGACGTTGCCGGAGATCGAGACGACGCGGGTCCCGCGCGTGTCCGGGACGCCGAGCTTGGCGTACTCGGCGCCGCCCATCTCGATGATCGGCGGCACGGTGGCGATCGTCTCGACGTTGTTCACGACCGTCGGGGCGGCGTAAAGGCCCGAGATGGCCGGGAACGGCGGCTTCGACCGCGGCTGCCCGCGCTTCCCCTCGAGCGACTCGAGGAGCGCCGTCTCCTCGCCGCAGATGTACGCGCCCGCGCCGCGGTGGACGACGATGGTGACGTCGCGGCGCACCTCCGCCGGCACTTCCTCGAGCGCCCGCACGAGGATCTCGTACGGGCCGGAGTACTCGCCGCGGATGTACACGAACACGTGCGTGCAGTCGACGGCATACGCGGTGATGAGGCAGCCCTCGATGAAGCGGTGCGGGACGCGCGAGAGGATCTCGTTGTCCTTGAAGCTGCCGGGCTCGGACTCGTCGGCGTTGACGACGAGGTAGTGCGGCTTCGGGAGCTGCTCCTTCGGCGGGACGAACGACCACTTGCGGCCTGTGGCGAAGAACGCGCCGCCGCGCCCGCGGAGCTCGGACGCGAGCAACTCCTCCGTCACCTGCTGCGGGGACATGGAGCGCGTCTTCTCGAGCGCCGTGTAGCCGCCGTACTCGTCGTACGACGTCGTCGCGTCCGCGAAGACGATCTCAGGCGCCGCCACGCAGCTCCTCCACGATCCGCGGCACGTCGTCGGGGCGCACGTGCGTGCGGTAGTGGTTGTCGATCGAGACGATGGTGGCCCAGCCGCACCCGCCGAGGCACTCGATGGCGCGCAGGGTCGCGGTGCCGTCGGGGGACGTCTCGCCTGCGTGGCAGCCGAGCTCCCGCTCGAACGCCTCCAGCACCTGCTGCGCGCCGACGACGGCGCACGAGACGTTCGTGCACACCTCGACCAGGTGCTCGCCCACCGGCGCCAGGTGGAACTGGTCGTAGAAGGACGCGATCGACTTGCAGTACGCCGGCGTCACCTCCAGCGCGTCCGCGACCTCGCGCAGCGCGTCCGGCGAGAGCCAGCCGTACTCCTCCTGCGCGAGCCGCAGCGCGGGCATGACGGCGCTGCGCGACCCCGCGGGGTACTTCGCGCGCTCTTCCTGGATCCGGTCGTAGAGCGTGACGGAGCTCACCGGTCGACCTCGCCCATGACGGTGTCGAGCGAGCCGACGATCGCGATCATGTCGGCGATCAGCGCGTCCTTCATCAGCGTCGCGGCGGCCTCGAGCGCGACGAACGACGGTGCGCGGAACTTGACGCGCCACGGCTTCGGCCCGCCGTCGGAGCAGACGTAGCAGCCGAGCTCGCCGCGCGGCGACTCGATCGCCACGTACGCCTCTCCTTCGGGCACGCGGAACCCCTCGGTGACGATCTTGAAGTGGTGGATGAGCGACTCCATCGACGTGTGCAGCTCGTGCCGCGGCGGCAGGACGACCTTGCGGTCGTCCGCGATCCAAGGCTCGCCGTCCATGTGCTCGAGGCGGTCGAGGCACTGCTCGACGATGCGCACCGACTCGCGCATCTCGTCCATGTGGACGCGATAGCGGGAGTAGACGTCGCCGGCGTGATAGACGGGGACCCGGAAGTCGACCTGGTGGTAGGCGAGGTACGGCTGCGTCTTCCGCAGGTCCCAGTCGACGCCGGAGCCGCGCAGCACCGGGCCCGACTGCCCGAGCGCGATCGCGTCCTCGGCCGACAGGAGGCCGAGGCCTCCCGTGCGCTCCAGCCAGATCTTGTTGCGCGAGAGGAGCGTCTCGTAGTCGTCGATCGCGCGCGGCATCCAGTCGCAGAACCTGCGGCACTCCGGGTAGAAGCCGCGCGGGATGTCCTCGGCGAGCCCGCCGACCTGGAAGTACCGCGTGTGCATCCGGTACCCCGTGACGAGCTCGAACAGGTCGAGGATCTGCTCGCGCTCGCGGAACGCGTACCAGAACATCGAGATCGCGCCGAGCTCGAGCGCCGACGTGCCGAGCCACACGAGGTGCGAGTGGATCCGGTTCAGCTCGCAGAGGAGCGTCCGCATCCACGTCGCCTTCGGCGGGATCTCGAGCTGGAGGAGCTTCTCGACAGCCGCGACGAAGACGTACTCGTTGTTCTGGAACGAGACGTAGTCGATGCGCTCCGGATACGTGACGCACTTCCACCACGTCTTCGCCTCCATGTTCTTCTCGAAGCCGGTGTGGAGGTAGCCGATCACGGCCTCGACGCCCGTGACGTCCTCGCCGTAGAGGTCGACGATCAGGCGCAGCACGCCGTGCGTGGACGGGTGGTTCGGGCCGAAGTTGACGGTGAGGACGTCGCCGGTCGCCTGGATGTCCGGCGGGGTCTGCAGGACCGTCGGGATCGGGCTCGGGATCCGGGTGCCCTCGTAGATCGGCCGCCGCGACGTGAGGCTCCGGGGAGCGATGGCCGTCATTCCTCGCCCGAGAACCGCACCGGCTCGCCGCCGAGCGGGTAGTCCTTCCGGAGCGGATGGCCCTCCCAGTCGTCGTCGAGGAGGATCCGCCTCAGGTTCGGGTGCCCCTCGATCGCGATTCCCATCAGGTCGAACGCCTCTCGCTCGTGGAAGTCCGCCGTCGGCCAGACCGGGATCACGGACGGCACCGGCTCCCCCTCGTCGAGCCAGGCCTGCAGGCGCAGGCGGCGCGGCTCCTCGGAGATGGAGAGGAGGTGATAGTTCAGCGCGAACCGCTTCGGCTTCGCGAGCGGGACGACCTGGTAGCCCTGGGTCATCGGGCTGTTGAGGTCGCGGCCCGACGCGGTGCCGATGTAGCCCGAGACGCCGGCGCTCCCCCAGCCGAGGTAGTCGACCGCGGTGACGTCCGAGAGGAAGTTGAACCCGAGCTCGTCGCGCAGGTACCGCGCGGCGTCGAGCAGCTCCCCCGGCTCGACGACCAGGGTCGTCTCGCCGACGTGGACACGCTCCTCGACGTACCCGGGAACCGCCTCCAGCTCGCTCATGACGCGACGCTCCGGATCTCGTACGCCGGGGGCACGCCGGCCTTGACCGCCTCGTGCAGCCGGATGATGCCCTCCATCAGCTGGTCGGGCCGCGGCGGGCAGCCGGGGACGTAGATGTCGACCGGGACGATCTTGTCGACCGACTGGACGACGGCGTAGTTGTTGAACATGCCGCCGGAGCTCGCGCAGGCGCCCATCGCGATCACCCACTTCGGCTCGAGCATCTGGTCGTAGATCTGGCGCAGCGGCGCCGCCATCTTGTGCGCGACGCGGCCCGACACGATCAGGAGGTCGGCCTGGCGGGGCGAGCCCCGGAACGGCTCCATGCCGAAGCGCGCGATGTCGTAGCGCGCGCCGACGATCGACATCATCTCGATCGCGCAGCAGGCGAGGCCGAAGGTGTCCGGCCACATCGAGTTCGTCTGCGCCCACGCGACGGCCTTCGCGAGCGTCGTCAGCCCGACCTTCTGCTCGAGGTCGGCGACCTCCTGCTCGAAGGCCGACGCCTTCGTCGGCATCAGGAGCCGCTCGCTCTTCAGCCCGTAGGCGCGGAGCGGCTTGTCTAGCGCCACTCGAGCGCTCCCTTGCGCCAGATGTAGACGTATGCGACGAGCAGGATGACCAGGAAGACGAGGAACTCGAAGAACCCGAACCACGCGAGCTGGTGAAGGATCACCGCCAGCGGGTACAGGAACACGATCTCGATGTCGAACAGGATGAAGAGCATCGCCGTCAGGTAGAAGCTGACGGTGAAGCGCTGCCGCTTCGGCGGCCCCTTCGACACGCCCGACTCGAACGGGATCGTGCGGGCGCGGACGCGCCGGTGCGGCCGCTGGGCGAAGACGAAGCTCCCGATCATCATCGTTGCCGGGATCAGGAGGGCGAACAGCCCGTAGATCGCGAACGGCAACCAGTCGTTGAACACCCGAGCCTCCTCCGATTCCGGCGTCGGACGCTAGCAGCACGAACGTCGCCGCGGATGGCACAACCATCGGCGTTGCAGCTGTCACAAACACGGCGGAGTTCCACCGCCGATCCCGGTGGGTACACTGGGTCCATGGCAACCGTCGAACGCTCCGAGACCACCGTCGTCACGCTCACCGAGCGCGCGGCGACGAAGGTCAGCGCGCTGATGGCGCAGGAGCCGCCGGGCGAGGCCGAGGTGCTGCGCGTCGCGATCCAGGGCGGCGGCTGCAGCGGCTTCGAGTATGCGCTCGGCTTCGACCGCGGCGCACACGCCGGCGACCACGAGCTCGAGTTCCACGGCGTCAAAGTCGTCGTCGACCCGTTCAGCGCGCCGTACCTGCAAGGGTCGACGATCGACTTCCTCGAGACGATTCAGGAGTCCGGGTTCAAGATCGACAACCCGAACGTGGTCTCGGCCTGCGGTTGCGGGCACAGCTTCCAGGTCGCGGAGGGTGAAGACCCCGGCGCGGCCCCCGGCTGCGGCTCCGGCTGCGGCCACGCGCACTGAGCTCGCGGCCGCTCAGGGTCGCCGTCGTCGGGTCCGGCCCCGCCGGGTTCTACGCGGCCGAGGCGCTCCTGAAGAGCGAGGACCCGCAGGTGGAGGTCGACGTGCTCGACCGGCTGCCGACCCCGTGGGGCCTCGTCCGTCTCGGCGTCGCGCCCGACCACGAGAACATCAAGGCCGTCTCGCGCGCGTTCGAGCGCACGGCGTCGAGGCCCGGCTTCCGCTTCTTCGGCAACGTCGAGGTCGGGTCGACGGTCGCGCACGACGAGCTCGCCGCGATCTACGACGCGGTCGTCTACACGGTCGGCGCGCAGACCGACCGACGGCTCGGGATCCCGGGGGAGGACCTACCGGGCTCGTGGCCCGCGACGGCGTTCGTCGCCTGGTACAACGGTCACCCCGAGTTCCAGGACCTGCGCTTCGACCTGAGCACGGAGCGCGCGGTCGTGATCGGGAACGGGAACGTCGCGATCGACTGCGCGCGCATGCTGTCGCTGACCTCGGAGGAGCTCTCGCCGACCGACACCGTCGACGCAGCAGCCGAGGCGATCGCCGCGTCGCCGATCCGCGAGATCCTGATGCTGGGCCGCCGCGGCCCCGTGCAGGCGGCGTTCACGCCGCCGGAGCTGAAGGAGCTCGGCGAGCTGGCCGGGGCCGAGCCGGTCGTCGACGCACGCGAGCTCGAGCTCGATCCGGCGAGCGCGCACGCGCTCGAGCTCGACCGCGAGCGCGCGAGGCGCAACTACGAGCTGCTCCAGGAGTTCGCCGCGCGCGCGCCGGGCGGGAAGCCGCGGCGGATCGTGCTGCGCTTCCTCGTCTCGCCGGTCGCGATCGTCGGCGAGGAGAAGGTCGAGGCGGTCGAGGTGGTGCGGAACGAGCTCGTCGACGAGGGCGGGCGACTCGTCGCGCGGCCGACGGGCGAGCGGGAGCGGATCCCGTGCGGCCTCGTTCTGCGCAGCGTCGGCTACCAGGGCGTCGCACTCCCCGGCGTCCCGTTCGACGAGCGGACGTGCACGATCCCCAACGACCGCGGCCGCGCCGACCGTTGCGAGCGCACGTACGTCGCGGGGTGGATCAAGCGAGGCCCGAGCGGCGTGATCGGCACGAACAAGAAGGACGCGGCCGAGACCGTCGAGCTTCTGCTCGAGGACGCGCGCGCGGGCCGGCTCGAGGCGCCCGAGCCGCGCGACCTGGCCGACCTCCTGCGCGCGAAGGGAGCCGAGTTCGTCGACCACGCCGGCTGGCAGGCGATCGACGCTGCCGAGCGCGCTGCGGGCGAGCCTCTGAGCCGTCCGCGCGTGAAGGTGACGTCGTGGGAGACGCTCCTGGAGACCGCTCGCTCGCGCTAGCCTGCCGGCGGTGACCGACACGGCATCGACGTCGACGGAGCTGTGGGGCGGCGAGACGCGCAAGGCGATCGCCAACTTCCCCGTCTCGGGTGAGCCGATCCCGCCCCCGGTCGCGCGCTGGCTCGGCCGGATCAAGGCCGCCGCAGCGCGCGTGAACGGCGAGCTCGGGCTCCTCGACGCGGACAAGGCGGAGCGGATCGCGGCCGCCGCCGACCGTGTCGCAGGCGGCGAGCTCGACGACCAGTTCCCGATCGACGTCTTCCAGACCGGCTCCGGGACCTCCTCGAACATGAACGCGAACGAGGTGATCGCCGCGCTCGCCGGCGACGACGTCCACCCGAACGACGACGTCAACATGGGCCAGAGCTCGAACGACGTCTTCCCTTCGGCGGTGCACCTCGCGGCGCTCGACGAGATCGTGCACGACCTGCTGCCCGCGCTCGACCAGCTCGCGGCGGCGCTCGACGCCAAGGCGCGCGAGCTGGCCGACGTCGTCAAGTCCGGGCGCACGCACTGGATGGACGCGGTGCCGGTGACGCTCGGCCAGGAGTTCGGCGGGTACGCGGCGCAGGTGCGCGAGGGTCGTGCGCGCGTCGAGGCGGCGCTCGAGCGGCTCGGGAAGATCCCGCTCGGCGGAACGGCCGTCGGCACCGGGCTCAACACGCATCCCGAGTTCGCGGCGCGCGTGCGCGAGAAGCTCGCGGCCGACACCGGCCTGGCGGTCTCGCCGCCCGCAGACGCGTTCGAGTCGCAGGCTGCGCGTGACGGTCTCGTCGAGGCGTCCGGCGCGCTGAAGACCGTGGCGGTGAGCCTGACGAAGATCGCGAACGACCTTCGCTTCCTGGGCTCGGGGCCGCGCGCCGGCCTGGCGGAGATCTTCCTGCCCGAGCTCCAGAAGGGGTCGTCGATCATGCCGGGCAAGGTCAACCCCGTCATCCCGGAGGTCGTGACGCAGGTCGCGGCGCAGGTGATCGGGAACGACCAGGCGATCGCGATCGGGGGGATGCAGGGGCACTTCGAGCTCAACGTGTTCGTGCCGCTGATCGCGCGGAACCTGCTCCAGTCGATCAAGCTCCTCGCCGCCGCGTGCCGGCTGCTCGACGAGAAATGCGTGGCGGGAATCGAGGCGAACCGGGAGCAGTGCGAGCGCTATGCGGAGCTGACGCTGTCGGCCGCGACTGCGCTGAATCCGTACATCGGCTATGACAAGGCGACCGAGATCGTCAAGCAGGCGAGCGTGTCGGGGCGGTCACTGCGCGAGGTCGCGCGTGAGGCGGGCGTCTCCGACGAGGTGCTCGACGAGGCGCTCGACTACCGCAAGATGGCGCGGCCGCACGGGTAGCGGCGCTCAGTACGCCATCGCGCCACGGCCCGACGCGGCTGCGTGGCGCTGCTCGTCCGCCCGGTAGCTCGACCGCACGAGCGGGCCGGAGAACACGGAGCCGAACCCGAGCGCCTCGCCCTGCTCGCGGAACCAGCGGAACTCCTCCGGGTGGACCCACCGGTCGATCGCAGCGTGCTTCGGGCTCGGCTGCAGGTACTGGCCGATCGTGACGACGTCGACGCCGTGCGCCCGCAGGTCGCGCATCGTCTCGACCACCTCGTCGTTCGTCTCGCCGAGACCGACGATGATCCCGCTCTTCGTCAGCACGTCGTCGTCGGCGATCTCCTTCGCGCGGCGCAGGAGCGCGAGCGCGCCGTCGTAGCTCGCCTTCCCGCCGCGCATCCTCCGGTGCAGGCGGCGGACGGTCTCGATGTTGTGGTTGAAGACGTCCGGCCGCGCTCCGATCACGGTCCGGAGCGCCTCCTCCTCGACGCCGAGGAAGTCTGGCGTCAGCACCTCGACCGAAGCCTGCGGCAGCTTCGTCTTGATCGCGCGGATCGTCGCCGCATAGTGACCGGCGCCCTTGTCGGGGACGTCGTCGCGGTCGACCGACGTGACGACGACATGCCTGAGCTGCATCTGCTTCGCGGTCTGCGCGAGGCGGAGCGGCTCGAGCGGGTCGACAGGCTCGGTAGGCGTGCCGGAGTGGACGTAGCAGTAGCGGCACGCGCGCGTGCAGGTGTCGCCGAGGATCTGGAACGTCGCCGTCCCGCGGCCCCAGCACTCGGCGATGTTCGGGCAGCGCGCCTCCTCGCAGATGGTGTGCAGGTGCGCGCCGTGGATCAGCTTCTTGACGTCGAAGTAGCTGCCGTTCTGCGACGGCGCGCGGACCTTCATCCACTCCGGGCGCCGCGGGCGCTCGCCGACGGGCAGCGAGGTCTCCATCGACTGGCAATCTAGCCGCGTGGAGCGGGTGTGCGTCTTCTGCGGCGCGTCGAGCGGGCGTCGCGCGGCGTACGCGGCTGCCGCGCGGTCGTTCGGCGCGGTCGCGGCGGCGCGCGGGCTCGGTGTCGTCTACGGCGGCGGCAGGGTCGGGCTGATGGGCGCGCTCGCGGAGGGCGCGCTCGCCGTCGGCGGCGAGGTGGTCGGAGTCATCCCGCAGGAGCTCGTCGACCGCGAGCTCGCGCACGAGGGCCTCGACGCGCTGCACGTCGTCGGGTCGCTGCACGAGCGCAAGGCGCTGATGGCGGAGCTCGCCGACGCGTTCGTCGCGCTGCCCGGCGGCTTCGGGACCCTCGACGAGCTGATGGAGCAGCTGACGTGGTCGCAGCTCGGGCTGCACGCGAAGCCGGTGGGGCTGCTCGACGTCGAGGAGTACTGGTTGCCGCTGATCGCGCTCGCGCAGCACGCGACGGACGAGGGATTCGTGCGCGAGGCCGACCTGGCGGCGATCGCGGTCGCATCGGACGCGGCGGCCTTGCTCGACCGGCTCGAGGCGCTCGAGCACGAGGCGCGGCCGCGCCCGAAGTGGTCGCGTCCGCCGGCGCCGTGACGCGCGTCAGCTCCCGAACAGGACGCCGACGACGAGCGCGGTGCACACCGCCGCCGCCGCGATCAGCCCACCCCACGCGAGCACCCAGAGCGCGGTCTCCATCCCGAAAGCGTCGCCCGACCCCCGGACGGCACGTGACGCTTCCGTGACAGTGGCTGCCACCGGACACGGCCCTCGCAAAACCACCCGCTGAGCGGGGACTTCGGGATGGGTGTGGAGCGTTCGGCGCACTCCTGTGCGCATGGGTGAGGTCCCTCGGGCGGACGCGGCCGGAGGGGCGGCTACGCGGCGGCGAGCGAGCGCTCGACCGCCGTCACGCTGAGGACGGCGGCGAGCGCGTCCACGGCCGCCAGCCGCACCTCGTCCACGCCCACCGGCCGCCCGAGCTCGCGCGCCATCGTCGTGAACGCGTAGCCGTCCAGCCCGCACGCCGTGATCCACTGCGTGAAGGGTGCCGGGTCGAGGTCGACGTTGAGCGCGTACCCGTGCGTCGTCACCCACTTGTGGATGTGGATGCCGATCGACGCGATCTTGCGCGGCGGCGCGTCGAGCCAGACGCCGGTGAGCCCGTCGAACGTCTTCGCCTCGAGCGAGAACGCGGCCACGGTGTCGGCGATCGCCGACTCCAGCGCGCGGCAGTACGCCTTCACGTCCTGGCCGTGCCGGGTCAGGTCGAGGATCGGGTAGCAGACGAGCTGCCCGGGGCCGTGGTACGTGGACTTGCCGCCGCGGTCGACCGAGACGACGTCGACGTCGACGCCCTGCGGGACGTGCAGCTCCCCGGGCTCCGACCGGCGGCCGAGCGTGATCGTAGGCGGGTGCTCGAGGAACAGCGCCGTGTCCGGCCGCGCGCCCTCCGCCACCTCGGCGGCCACGCGCCGCTGGAGGTCCCACGCCTCGCGGTAGTCGACGGGGCCGAGGTGGAGGACGTCGAGCCGGCGCTCAGTAATCGCTCTCGCCCCAGCTCTGCAAGCGCTCGCGCAGGTCGCGCAGGAATCGCCCCGCGTACGCGCCGTCGACGAGGCGGTGGTCGTAGGTGAGCGTCAGGTTCATGATCGACCGGATCGCGATCGCGTCGGCGCCGTTCTCGTCGGTGATCACCCACGGCCGCTTCACGACGGCGTACGTGCCGAGGATCGCAGCCTGCGGCTGGCTGATGATCGGCGTGCCGTGGAAGGTCCCGTAGCCGCCGGGGTTGGTGATGGTGAACGACCCGCCGGCGACGTCGTCGGGCGTCAGCTGCTTCTCGCGCGCGCGCCTCGCGACGTCGGCGATCGCCTTCGCCATCCCGAGCAGGTTCAGCGTCTCCGCGTTCTTCACGACGGGGACGATCAGCCCCTTGCCGTCTGCGAGCTCGACCGCGAACCCGAGGTTGACGAAGCTCTTCGTGACGATCTGGTCGCCGCGGATCTCGCCGTTCACCCACGGGAAGTCGCGCAGCGTCTCCACCGTCGCACGCGCGATGAACGCGAGGAAGGTCGGGTTGACGCCGTACGCAGCCTGGTACTCCTTCTTCAGCTTCTCGCGGATCTGCACGACCTTCGACATGTCGACCTCGATCGCGGACGTCACGTGGGCCGAGGTGTCGAGCGACCGCCGCATGTGCTCGGCGATCCCCCGCCGCATCGCCGACATCGGCTCGAGCGTCTCGCCCACCTGAGCTGCCGCGGGTGCGGCGACCGGTTGTGCTGCCGGTGCGGGCTGTGGACGAGCGACCGGCTCCGCCGGTGCGGGCTCGGGTTGCGCGACGGGCTCCGGCTCCGGCGCAGCCGGTTGCGGCGCCTCCGGCGGCCCCTGCTCGACGAACGCGAGGATGTCCTTCTTGGTGACGCGGCCGCCCGACCCGCTGCCGGGCACCTGCGAGGGGTCGATGCCGTGCTCGGCCGCGATGCGCGCGACGACCGGCGAGACGAACGCCCTGCCGTTTCCGGCCGGAGCCGGCTCCGCCCGTTCCGCCGGCGGCTCCGCGCTCTCCGGCGCCGCCTCACCCTCGGTGGCGGCAGCAGCGGAGGCGTCGGCCGCAGACTGCGTCGCAGGCTCGGCGGGCGCCTCGTCCGGCGGAGCCGACCCACCCGCGCCGTCGCCGCCGATGCGCGCGAGCAGCGTCCCGACCGCGACCGTCTCCCCCTCCTGGACGAGGATTTCCGAGACGACGCCGGTCGCGGGCGCGGGAACCTCCGTGTCGACCTTGTCCGTCGAGATCTCGAGCAGCGACTCGTCGGCCTCGACCGTCTCGCCGACCTGCTTGAGCCACTTCGTGATCGTGCCCTCCGAGACGGAGACGCCCATCTGCGGCATGACGACGTCTACTGCGGTGGTGCTTGCCATCAGTACGCGATCAACTCCTTCAGTGCGCGGGCGACGTCGTCGACCTGCGGAATGAACGCCTTCTCGAGGGCGGGCGAGAACGGCACGGGCGTGTCGGGCGCGGCCAGCCGCTTCACGGGGGCGTCGAGATGCTCGAATGCCTCCTCGGCGATCGTCGCCGCGATCTCGGCGCCGAACCCGCCGGTTCGCGTGTCCTCGTGCAGCACGAGCACCTTCGACGTCTTTCGCACCGAGCCGAGGACCGCCTGCTTGTCCCACGGGAGGACCGTGCGCAGGTCGACGATCTCGATCGACGCGTCGACCGCCTTCGCCGCCTCGTCGGCGGTGTAGACCATCGCGCCCCACGTGACGACGGTGGCGTCGTCGCCCTCGCGGTGCATGCGCGCCTTACCGATCGGGGTCGTGTAGCGCTCGTCGGGGACCTCGCCCTTGATGCGGCGGTACAGGTGCTTGTGCTCGAAGAAGAGGACGGGGTTCGGGTCCTCGATCGCGCTGACGATCAGGCCCTTCGCGTCTTCCGGCGTCGCCGGGCAGACGCACTTCAGGCCGGGGATGTGCGCGAACGACGACTCCGGGTTCTGCGAGTGGAACGGGCCGCCGGAGAAGCCGCCGCCCGACGGCAGGCGGAGGACGATCGGCACCGGCGTTCCGGCGCGCCAGCGCTGCTTCGCGGCGACGGTGACGAGCTGGTCCCAGCCGCACGAGACGAAGTCGGCGAACTGCATCTCGGCGACCGGCCGCATCCCCATGATCGCGGCGCCGGTCGCGCCGCCGATGATCGCCGTCTCCGACAGCGGCGCGTCGATGACGCGCCACGAGCCGAACTCCTCCTGGAACCCGAGGGTGACCTTGAACGCGCCGCCGTACACGCCGACGTCCTCGCCGATCACGAACACGCGCTTGTCGCGGCGCATCTCCTGCCGGAGGCCGTCGCTGATCGCCTGGAGGTACGTCTTCTCCGGCATTACTTGTGGTGCGGCGTGTCGAGGTCCTCCGGCGTCGCGTAGACGCCGTCCAGCAGCGTCACCGGGTCGGGCTGCGGCGACTCCTCCGCGCGCTGGAGCGCGTCGTTCAGGAGCTTCTTGACCTGCGAGCCGATCTGCTCCTCCTCCTCGTCCGTGAGGTCGGCGTTCCCGCGCAGCCACGCGCGGAACCGCTCGACGGGGTCGCGCTCCGCCCAACGCTCGAAGAGCTCCTTGGGGACGTAGAACGCGTCGTCGTGCACTGCGTGGCCCTCCATGCGGAGCGTCTGGCACTCGATCAGCGACGGCCCGCCGCCTTCGCGCGCCTTCTCGATCGCGCGCTTCGCCTCGCGGTACACCGCAAGCACGTCCGTGCCGTCGACGACGACGCCCTCGAACCCGTAGGCGGCGGCGCGGTCGGCGAGGTGCTCGACCGCGTACTCGAGGTGCGTGGGCGTCGAGTACGCCCACTGGTTGTTGTCGCACACGAACACCACCGGCAGCCTGCGGACGCCTGCGAAGTTCATGCCCTCGTGAGTGTCGCCGCGGGCCGACGCGCCCTCGCCGAACCACGCGACCGCGACGCGCTTCTCCTCGCGGATCCGGAACGCCAGCGCGCACCCGACGGCGACGGGCAGCATCGCGGGCAGGTGGCTCACCATCGCGAGCAGGCCGAGGCGCGCGTCGGCCATGTGGACGTTGCCGTCCTTGCCGCGCGTCGGGCCGTCCGCGCGACCCATGTACTGCGCGAAGATCCGCCACGGCTCGACGCCGCGGGTGATGTGCACGCCCATGTCGCGGTGCAGCGGCGTCCCGACGTCGTCGGGCGCCATCGCCGTCGCGACTCCCACCGAGGCCGCTTCGTTCCCGCGCCCGGTGTAGAACGAACCGGGGATCTTGCCCTGGCGGTAGAGGATGTGGCCGCGCTCCTCGACGCCGCGGGTGATCAGCATGTTGCGGTAGATCTGAAGCAGGTCCTCGCGGTCGAGGCCCCACTCCTTCACCTCCTGGAGCGAGCCGCTCGGCTCCGCCACGCGCGCGATCGCCACTACGCGCATGCTAACGACGCCGCCTTACGACTCGGGCGGTTCCGTACGATGACGTCGATGGGCAAGGCGGCAGACTGGCTGCGCGAGGAGCGCCGGAACGTGCTCGGCCACTGGACGGCGTTCTGCCTCGACTGCGGTGCCGCGCGCCGCTGGTTCCTCGAGCTCGAGTCGGACGTGCCGGAGACGTGCGCCTGCGGCGGACGGATCCTCCGCCGTTGCCCAGCGTGCGACGCCCCGTTCTCGTCGACCTTCGCGGTCGACTGCGAGGAGTGCGGCGCGGCCCTGCGCAGCCCCGAGCTGCTCGGGATGCGGATCCGCCGCGACCGGAGCTAGAGAAGCCCCAGGCTCGACTTGATCGCCGAGAAGCGGATCACCGTCACGGTGTCGCTCTCGTCGACCTCGCGGTTGTAGAGCTGCCCGAGCCACCGGCAGAGCTCGTCGGTGTGCCGGATCTCCGGGTTGTCGTGCTCGATCTCGTTCGGCGACAGCTCGCCGATCGTCTTCACCTCGACCTTGTCGATGACCGCGTCGAAGATGTGCTGGCGCGGGCTGAACCGCGCGCCCGCCAGCACCGACACGATCATCCCCTTCTGGTACTTCCGCGACTTGTCGCCGAGCCGGATGGTGGCGGTCTTGCGGTGCGACTTCAGCTGCGCCTCGACGATCGGCGAGTAGAAGTTCAGGGCGTAGGCGGGCACCGCGCGACGATCATACGTCCTCGTCGCGAAGGCGCTCCCACGCCTTTCTCGCCATCTCCCGCTCGCCGCTATAGGCGAGCAGACGGGGCGCCTCCTCGAGGGGAAGCCACTGCGCCTCCGCCACCTCGTGGCGGAACGCCTCGGGGACGTCGCCGAGGCGGCCGCCCTCGTAGCGGACGAGGAAGAACGAGACGACCTTGAAGATGCGCTCACCGCGCCAGTTGAACCAGTAGCGGACGTCGCCGAGCTTGCCGAGCGAGCGGCCGTGGGCGCCCGTCTCCTCGGCGACCTCCCGCAGGGCCGTCGCCTCGCCGCGCTCGTCGCCGTCGATCCGGCCCTTGGGAAGCGCCCACACGCCCGGCTCCTTGCCCGCCGGCCGGATCGCCGCCAGCATCCAGCGCCCGTTCAGGCGCCGCACGAGGACCCCGCCCGCCGAGAACTCGCGCTTCACGCCTTGAATCTTAGTCTCGGAGGCTTAGATTCTTGCATGGTTGGCACTCGACGCGCTAGAGTGCCAGCCGCACGCACATCCGTGTCACACGTGGAGGTCAACCAGATGAACCTGCAGCCGCTTGGCGACCGCCTGATCGTCGAGGTCCTCGAGGAGGAGGAGACGACGGTCAGCGGGATCGTCCTGCCGGACACCGCGAAGGAGAAGCCGCAGCGCGGCCGCGTCCTCGCCGTCGGCCCCGGCGCCCGAGACGAGAACGGCGAGCACATCGCCATGGATCTCGACGAGGGCGACGAGATCATCTTCAGCAAGTACGGCGGGACCGAGATCAAGCTCGGCACCGACGAGGTCCTGATCCTGCGCGAGTCGGACGTCCTGGCCAAGGTCGTCGGCGATCGCGCCGCGGTCGCCTAGGAAGGAAAGAGGAGAAGACAAGATGGCTCATAAGGAGCTCAAGTTCAACGAGGATGCGCGGCGCTCGCTCCAGCGCGGCGTCGACATCCTGGCCGACGCGGTCAAGGTGACCCTCGGCCCGAAGGGTCGGTACGTCGTGCTCGACAAGAAGTTCGGCGCGCCGACGATCACCAACGACGGCGTCACGATCGCCCGCGAGATC
>DASRCE010000006.1:0-192409 GCA_035653275.1 Gaiellaceae bacterium
GGCGCCGAGGTCGAGCACCCGCGCCGACGGCTCGAGGCCGAGCGCCGCGACGAGCCAGTCGACCGCCTCGTCCGGGTAGGGCGGGCGCACCCGGTCGTACGCGCCGGCCTCGCGGCCGAACGACAGCCCCGGCTCAGCCGACACCGGCGAGCAGGAAGGCGCGGTTCTCGCGCAGCATCTCGCGGGCGATCACCAGCCGCTGGATCTGGTTCGTGCCCTCGTAGATCTGCGTGATCTTCGCGTCGCGCATCATGCGCTCCACCGGGTACTCCTGGATGTAGCCGTACCCGCCTAGCACCTGCACGGCGTCCGTCGTCACCTCCATCGCGACGTCGGTGCAGAAGAGCTTCGCCATCGCCGACAGCTTGGTCAGCTCGGGCCCGGTGTCGCCCTCGTCGATCATGCGCCCGACCTTGTAGAGCAGCCCGCGCGCGGCTTCGCACTTCGTCTCCATGTCGGCGAGCATGCCCGCCACGAGCTGGTGCTGCGCGATCGGCTTGCCCATCGTCTCGCGGTGGCGCGCGTACTCGAGCGCGTAGTCGGTCGCGCCCTGCGCGAGGCCGAGCCCCTGAGCGCCGATCCCCGGACGCGAACGGTCGAGGATGCGCATCGCGAGCTTGAATCCCTCCCCCTCGCGCCCGAGCAGGTTCCCCGCGGGGACACGGCAGCCGTCGAAGAACACCTCGCCCGTCGTCGAGCCCTTGATCCCCATCTTCGGCTCGATCCGACCGACCTCGAATCCCGGCGCGTCGGCCTCGACCACGAACGCGCTGATCCCGGCGTGACCCGCGTCCGGATCCGTCTTGGCGAAGACGACGTAGACCGATGCGACGCCGGCGTTCGTGATGAACCGCTTCCCGCCGTTCAGCACATACGAGTCGCCGTCGCGCTGCGCCGTCGTGCGCATCGCCGCGCTGTCGGAGCCGGAGCCGGGCTCGGTCAGCGCGTACGCCGCGAGCCACTCGCCGGACGCGAGCTTCGGCAAATACCGCTGCTTCTGCCCGTCGGTCCCCGCGAGCTTGATCCCGAGCGACCCGAGCTCCTGCACGGCGATGATCAATCCGCTCGTCGCACAGACCTTCGACAGCTCCTCGATCGTCACGAGCGTCATCAACGCGCTCGCACCGATCCCGCCGTATCCCTCGTCGTACATCACGCCGAAGAGGTCGTTCTCTCGGAAGAGCTCGACGACATCCCACGGGAACTCGGCGCTCTTGTCGATCTCGGCCGCGCGCGGCGCGATCCGCTCGCGCGCGAGCGTCCGCACGAGCTCGCGGATCTCGCGCTGCTCCTCCGTGAGCGGGTCCAGTGCGCTCATCGCGGCGATTGTACGAGCAGCGCGGGCTCGTCCCACGGCGACGGGCGGCCGTTGCCGGGCAGGCAGCAGTCGGGCGCGCACGTGTCGTGGCTCGGGCCGAAGCGCCCGAGCGCGCGCTTCTCGACCGTCGGGTCGAGCCGCTCCGCTATGAGCTCGGCGAGCGCGGCAACGAACGAGGGATGCGTGCCGGCCGAGCCGGCCCGCGCCACCTCGAGGCCGAGCTGCTCCGCCGTCGCGCGCGCCTCCACGTCCAGGTCGTACAGCACCTCGAGATGGTCGGAGACGAACCCGAGCGGCGACAACACGACGCGGCGGACGCCACGTGCCGCAAGCGCGGCGAGGTGGTCGTTGACGTCCGGCTCGAGCCAGGGAACCTGCGGCGGCCCGCTGCGGCTCTGGTAGACGACCGACCAGTCGTCCACGCCGACGGCCTCGGCGACGAGCCGCGCCGACTCCGCGAGCTGCGCCTCGTACGCGCAGCTCCTCGCCATCGCGACGGGGATCGAATGCGCGGTGAACGCGACGTGCTCGACGCCTCCGAGCTCGTGGACGGCGGCGCGCACGCGGTCCGCGTTCGCCTCGACGAAGCCGGGGTGGTTGAAGTACATGCGCGCGCGCGGCACCTCCGGCGCGTCCGGCCCCACCGCCTGCTGCGCACGGAAGATGTCCTCGCGGTACTGGCGGCAGCCCGAGTACGACGAGAACGCCGACGTGAAGACGGCGAGCGCGCGCCGCACGCCGTCGTCTCGCATCTCGCGCAGCGTGTCCGCGAGGAAGGGGTGCCAGTTGCGGTTGCCGAAGTAGACCGGCAGCTCGATCCCGCGCGCACGCAGCTCCGGCTTGAGCGCCGCGATCAGGGAGCGGTTCTGCGCGTTGATCGGGCTCACGCCGCCGAAGTGGTCGTAGTGCTCCGCGACCTCGAGCAGCCGCTCGCGCGGGACGTCTCGCCCCCGCGTCACGTTCTCGAGGAACGGCATCACGTCGCCGCGTCCCTCCGGCCCCCCGAACGACACGAGCAGAATCGCGTCGAAGACGTGCGGGGGAAAGCCCGATTGCGCCCGGTCGGCGGGCGGCTTGCGCTGGTCGACGGGCGTCGCCACGGCGCCAGTGTGCCTGGCGCGGTGCGACGGCTACGTCGACTTCGTCAGCGCGCCGAGCAGCCCGGCGGCGCCGCCGAGCGCTCCGGCCTCGCCGGCGGTCTCGGTCACGATGTACGGCTGCAGCGCGTGCGCGAGCGCCGGCAGCGTGATCGACTGCAGCCAGACGCGCCCCGGGCCGTTCAACTGTGCGAGGAACAGGCCGTCCCCGCCGAACAGCTTGTTGCGGATTCCCGGCACCGTCGTCAGCTGCAGGTCGACGTGCGACTCGAACATCGCCACGTGGCCCGGGTGCACCCGCAGGTATTCGCCCGGAGGCAGGTCGACCTCGACGACGTCGCCGTGCATCTCGACGTACGCGCGGCCGCTGCCGGACAGGCGCTGCAGGATGAACCCCGCGCCGCCGAAGATCCCCGCGCCGAGGCGCTGCTGCATGTGCACGTTCAGCTCGACGCCGGGCTCGCAGCAGACGAATCCGTGGCGGTGGACGACGTACTCGCGCCCGTCGGCGAGCTGGACCTCGCGCAGCTCGCCCGGAGCCTTCGCCGCGAACACCACGGAGCCCGTCGACCCGGCCGGGACCGTGTAGCTCGTCATGAAGAACGTGCCGCCGCTGAGCGCGCGCTTCGCCGCGCCGAGGAAGCCGCCCTTGCTCTGGCCGACGCTGCGGCCCGTCTGCAGCTGGACGGGCCCGCGCATCCAGGCGAGCTCGCCGGATTCGGCGATCAGCTCGTCGCCCGGCGCCAGCTCGACCTCGAGGATCGGCGTCGTGCCGCCCTGCACGTCGAACTTCACGCTGCGACTCTCGCAGCGTCCGGCGGCCGAGTCAACGGTCGTGGTACACGGCCTCGACGTTGTGCCCGTCCGGGTCGAGGACGTAGGACCCGTAGTAGCCAGGGTGGTAGCGCTCTCGCTCGCCGGGCGCGCCGTTGTCGCGGTAGCCGGCGCCCACGAGCGCGCGGTGGAACTCCTCGACCGTGGCGCGGTCGCCCGCGCCGAAGGCGAGGTGCACGTTCCGCGTCGGCTCGGCGCCGGCGACGAACGAGAACGAGCCGCGGCCGTCCGTGAAACGCACGCGGTTCGGCTCGTCGTGCACGAGCCGCCAGCCCACGACCGTCGCCGCGAGCCCGTAGAAGCGCCTGGCCGCCTCCACGTCGCGCGTGCGGAGCCAGAGGTGGTCGATCCCGCCGGCGTTCGCGCCTTCGTGCTGCACGGCTTCGACCGAGTTTCCGTCCGGGTCGAGCACGAACGCGCCGTAGTAGCTGGGTGAGTACTGCGGCCGCGGTCCGGGCTCGCCGTCGCTTTCGTAGCCGGCGGCGGTCATCCGGTACCACCAGCCGTCGACGCTGTCGCGGTCGGCGACGCCGAAGCCGATGTGCAGCCGCTCCGTCGGCGGGCCGTCGGCGGCGATCGAGAAATCGCCCCACTCGACGTACTCGCCGTCCACGGACGGAAGGCCGAGCGCCTCGTGGTAGAAGCTCCGGCTCGCCGCGAGGTCGCCGACCCGGATCGTCACGTGGTCGAACACGCATAGATTCTCGCCCAGCGTGATCCTCGAGAACGGCCTCATCCGCACGCTCGACCCGCAGGTGCCGACACAGCGCGCGCTTGCGATCGCCGGCGAGTGGATCGCCGGCGGCGTCGGGGTGCACGAGACGGCGCTCGCTTCGCCCGAGGTCGTCGACCTGGACGGCCGCGTCGTGCTCCCGGGCTTCGTCGACTCGCACGTCCACTTTCCGACGTGGGCGATGGCCCAGAACGAGGTGAACCTCGACGGCTGCCGCTCGCTCGCGGAGGCACTCGCGCGCGTGCGCTCGGCGCCGGCGCCGACGGGCAGCCGGTGGCTGCGCGGGTACGGCTGGCGCAGCGGCGACTGGCGCCCGCAGCGCGAGCCGACGCGGCACGACCTCGACGAGCTGACGGGCGAGCGGCCGGCCGCGATGATCGCGAAGGACTACCACTCGCTCTGGCTGAACTCCGCCGCGCTGGCGCTCGCCGGCGGCGACCTCGAGGTCGAAGGCGGCGTCGTCGAGCGCGACGAGCGCGGCGAGCCGACGGGCGTGCTGCGCGAGGAGGCGGCGTGGCGGTTCAAGGAGCGCTACATGGTGTGGCCGGACGAGGAGCACCTCGACGCGATGCGCGCAGGGCTGCGGGTCGCGAACGCGCGCGGCGTCACCGCCGTCCACGACAAGGACGGGTGGCTCGGCGCGCTGCGGCTGTGGCGGCAGCTCGAGGAGCGCGGAGCGCTGACGGTGCGCGTGTGGCAGTCGATCCCGGCCGACAAGCTCGACCACGCGCTCGAGATCGGCGCGCGCAGCGGCCTGGGATCGGAGCTGCTGCAGCTCGGCTACCTGAAGGTGTTCATGGACGGGACGCTCGGCTCGCGCACGGCGTGGATGCTCGACGGCTCGGGAGTGATGATCACGAGCGGCGACGAGCTGGCGGAGATCGTCCGCCGCGGCGCGGAGGCCGGGTTCCCGGTCGCGGTGCACGCGATCGGCGACCGCGCGAACCGCGAGGCGCTCGACGCGTTCGAGCGGACGCGCGACGATTGGCATCCGAAAGGCCTCCGCCAGCGGATCGAGCACGCGCAGCTGCTCGCGCCGGAGGACCTGCCTCGCTTCGCGCAGATCGGCGTGGCTGCGTCGGTGCAGTTCTCGCACGCACCGTCGGACCGCGACCTGGCCGACGAGTTCTGGGCGGGCAAGACGGACGGCGCGTACGCGTACCGCTCGCTGCTCGAGTCCGGCGCGCGGCTGATGAACGGCAGCGACGCGCCGATCGAGGAGCTCGACCCGCTCGCCGGCGTGCGCGCGGGCGTGCGGCGGACGATCGACGAGCGGCCGGCGTGGCAGCCCGAACAGCGCCTGACCGTCGAGCAGGCGTTCCGCGCCACCTGCGTCGAGCCGGCGTGGCTCGCGCAGGCGGATCGCCGCCGCGGCACGCTGCTCCCGGGCAAGCAGGCCGACCTGGTGGTGCTCGACCGCGACCCGTGGGACGACCTCGACGCGGAGGTCGTGGCCACGATGGTCGCCGGCCGCTGGGTGCACAACCCGCCGCCGTGGTGAGGGGTCCGCGGTAAGGGGTCCGCGGTAAGGGGTCAGACCCGGGTCAGACCCCGGGGGTTCGCGCGCCGCGACGGGCATGGCCGAAGCGGCGTGCCGTTATGCAGGCGATGTAACACACGCGTCACCAAGCCGTCACGGTCGCGGTTTGACCCCGCCGCTGTGCGTCGCGCTCTGCGCGGGGTCAGACCCGGGTCAGACCCCGGATGCGTTTTGCAGAGCGTTTACGAGCACGGAACGGTGACTTGCCCGTCGCTGGAGATGTTCCGAACGTCCATTGCAATCGGAATCGAACGGCAGGAGGCACGAACATGAAGCATCGTTTCGTCATCACCGCTGCGCTCGCGCTCGCGGCATGCGTGCTCGCAGCGACGGCCACCGCGGCGCGCGGCGGCCACGGCCAGCTCTACCAGTTCCGCGGCGCGGTGCAGTCGGCGACGTCGACGTCCGTGTCCGTCGCCGTCGAGGGCGGAAACCGCGCAGCGCTGCGCGCGCTCCTCGGCCAGTCGCAGGACCAGACGTTCACGATCGGCACGTCGACGGAGATCCTGCTCTGGCACGCGGGCATCCCCCACGTCGGGACGCCGGCCGACCTGAAGCAGGGTGACTGGGTCGTCGTCAACGTCCGCGCGAAGGCGGGCAGCTCGATCGGCGACATCGACGCGACGCCCGCCGGCATCATCGGCGACCACGTCACGGAGCCCGGCAAGGCGCGCTACCCGCTGTTCCTGTACGTCGGAACCGTGTCGGGCCCGCAGTCGGGCGGCCACATCGTCCTCAACGTGACGGGCGGCAACCGGCTCGCGCTGCGCACGCTGCTCGGGCAGCCGACGACGCAGACGTTCACCTACGACTCGAACACCATCTTCCTGCTCTGGCAGGGGAAGGTGCCGACGGTGATCGACCCGTCGCAGCTGAAGGCCGGCGACCGGATCACCGTCCGGATCCGCGCGCCGCGCCGCTCGACGCTCGCCCAGGTCGAGTCGACGCCTGCGAAGCACGTCGGCGACCACGAGCCGGGCAACCCCGCCAACGAGAACGACTAGCGGGATTCCGCATCATCCGATCCCCGGACGACGGGCCGCCGCGCGCGGCCCGTCGTCGTTCACAGGTCGCGGTAGGCGAGCAGCAGCTCGCGCGCCGCGCGGATGCCGAGCGGGACGTAGTCCGCGAGCAGGCGCTCGTTCGGGGAGTGCACCTGCGAGTCCGGCAGGCCGAACCCGGTGATGACGGCGGCGATCCGCTTGTCGGCGAGCGCGGCGACGAGCGGGATCGTGCCGCCGGAGCGGATCAGCGCCGGCCGCCGGCCGAGCACGCGCTCGAACGCGTCGAGGCCGAGCTGCACCGCTTTCGAGTCCGGCGGGACGAGCCCGGGCGGCGACGACGACCACAGCTCGACGTCGACGTCCGTTCCCTCCGGCGCCGCCTGGCGAAGCCGGCGCTCGACCTCCGGCACGATCTCCTCCACCTTCTGCCCCGGCGCGAGCCGGATCGACACGTTGGCGATCGCCTCCACCGGCAGCACCGTCTTCTGCAGCACCGGCGAGCCGGTGTGGATGCCGTTGACGTCGAGCGCGGGCTCCGCGAACGTGCGCAGGTAGAAGTCGCGCGCGGCCGCGGGGTCCTTCGGCCGCGCTCCCTGCTCGGCGAGCTCGTCGGCGCCGCTCGGCAGCTCGCTCCAGCCGGACAGCTCCTCCTCCGTCGGCGGCACGATCCCCTTCCGCAGCGGCTCGGCGAGGGTGCCGTCGTGCGCGACCAGCGCCTCCAGCGTCCGGATCATCGCGTGCGCCGCGTTGAGCGCCGCGCCGCCGTACATGCCCGAGTGCAGGTCCCGTTCGCCGGTGCGCAGCGTGACGTGGAAGTACGCCATCCCGCGCATCGCGACGTTGAACGCAGGCACGTCGCGCCGGATCATCCCGCTGTCGAAGACGATCGCCGCGTCGGCGCCGCGCTCGTCCTGCTCGACGAAGTCGACGATCGAGTGGCCGCCGGTCTCCTCCTCGCCGTCGCAGCAGAACCGGACGTTGACGGGCAGCTCGCCGGCACGCGCGAGCTCGCGGGCGGCGGCGAGCAGCATGTAGAGCTGGCCCTTGTCGTCGACCGCGCCGCGCCCGTACAGGTATTCGCCGCGGATCTCGGGCTGGAACGGGTCGGACTCCCACAGCTCGAGCGGGTCGGGCGGCTGCACGTCGAAATGGCCGTAGCAGAGGACGGTCCGCGCGGATGCCGCGTTCGACGACGCGCGCAGCTCGCCGATCACGAGCGGCTGTCCGTGCCAGTCGACGACCTCGCACTCGCCACCCGCTTCGCGCACGAAGTCGCGAACCCATTCGGCCGCGCGCACGACGTCGGCTTTGTGCGCGTCGTCCGCGCTGATCGACGGAATGCGGAGGAGCTCCGCCAGCTCGTCGAACCACGCCACGCGCCGGAGCCTAGCGATGGTGCGTGCGCAGGTATTCGAGCTGCCGCTCGACGCCGAACGCGAGCTCCGGCCGGCGCGGCAGCGCGACGAGCCAGCTCGCCGTGATCCACGCCGTGTACGCGAGGAACGCTTCTTCGAGGATGTCGCTGTCGAATGCACCGTATGCCTCGAGCGCGTCGATGCTCTTCGGGTTGTCGCCGAGCATGCGCTCCCGGTGGACGAGCGCCGCGAGGTCGTACTCGCGCGGGCCGCGGCAGGCGGTCTCCAGGTCGTGCCAGATGGGGCCGGCCGCCGTATGCATGCAGTTGAAGAGGTGCGCGTCACCGTGCAACGCTTGCCCTTCTGGAAGCGCGCGTGCGGACAGCTCGCGCAGCAGATCCGCATCCGCGGAGTCGATGCCGTCGAGCATGGTCGCGACGTCGTGCCCGCGGCCGGCGCGCGGCAGGTCGCCGTCGTAGTCGTCGAGCGAATGGTGCAACGCGCGCAGGCCGCGGCCCGCCGCCTGCGCGTCGAGGGGGCCGCCGTGCTCGACGTAGCGCCAGAGGACGAGCAGATGACCGTCGTGCTCGTGCGGCCCGGGGTCGGCGAGGTCGGCGGGCTCGATCACCCGCGCGCCGCGTCGCGCGGCATGGCGCGCGACGTCCAGCTCGCGGATCACGTCGCCGGGGTCGACCCCGGCCGCACCGCTGGTGACGCGCGCGACGACCGGCGACGGTCGCAGGTGCACGAGCACGTTCCATGCCGCACGCAGCACGACCGGCTCGTCGACGCGCAAGCCGAGCCGGCGTGCAACGGCAACCGCTGCGTCCACGGCCGGATGCTGTGCCGCATGACCGGAACCGGTCATGCGGAGGCGGTCAGGCGACGTCGCGGAGCTTGTTCGCCTCGGCGAGCGCGCGCAGCTTCTTCAGGCCCTGGTTCTCGATCTGGCGGATGCGCTCCCGCGTCACCTGGAACGCGCGGCCGACCTCGTCGAGCGTGCGCGGCTGCTCGCCGTTCAGGCCGTACCGAAGCTCGAGCACGCGGCGCTCGCGGTAGCTCAGCGAGTTGAGGCACTTCGTCAGCGCCTCGGAGCGGAACGCCGTGTCCGCGGCCTCGTCGGGCGGCGGCGTGCTCTCGTCCTCGATGAACTGGCCGAACTCCGACTCCTCCTCGTCGCCGACCGGCTTCTCGAGCGACACCGGCGTCTGCGACGTGCGACGGATCGTGTCGACCTCCTCGACCGTCATCTCGAGCTCGACGGCGATCTCCTCGTTCGTCGGCTCGCGCCCGCGCTCCGCACGCAGCTTGCGCTCGGTGCGCATGATCTTGTTCAGCTTCTCGACGACGTGGACCGGCATGCGGATCGTCCGCGCCTTGTCGGCGAGCGCGCGCGCGACCGCCTGGCGGATCCACCAGGTCGCGTAGGTCGAGAACTTGTAGCCCTTGCGCCAGTCGAACTTCTCGGCGGCGCGGACGAGACCGATCGTCCCCTCCTGGATCAGGTCGAGGAACGGCAGCCCCTGGTTGCGGTAGCGCTTCGCGATCGAGACGACGAGGCGCAGGTTCGCCTCGACCATCTCCTGCTTGGCGCGGTGGTCGCCGCGCTCGATGCGCTTCGCGAGCTCGACCTCCTGCGCCGCGGTCAGCAGGTTGACGCGGCCGACGTCCTTGAGGAAGAGCTGGAGCGAGTCGCTCGAGAACTCGAGCTCGGTCGGTTCCTCGGCTTCGAGCGGAGCCTCCAGTGCGGCGTAGTAGTCGACGTGGGCCAGCTCGTCGAGCGGCGTGACCTCGTCCTCTGCTGCGGCGACCTGCGGGGCATCGTCGTCGTCTGCCGCGTCGTGCCCCGATGCCTGCGTTTCCGTCTGGCTCATCGGCCCCCCTCGTCGCCGGAGCGTGCATTCGTTGGATGCGCAACTTTCGCATCGCCGTCGGACGGGCGCCATAGGCCGACCGGCTCATTTCGGTTTCGAGCTAGTCCCACCTGTCACGAGACGCATGAGCAGGGCCTTTGCTTCCCGTCCGAGCCTGGTTTGCGGGCCGTCCGCGTACGCCTTGCGGAGCTCGGGAAGCGCCTGCCGCCCCTTCCCTACCCAGATGAGGAGGAGGGCCAGGTGGAAGTGGACGCTCTGGCTGTGCGGGAAGCGCGCGGCCAGCGGCCCGAGCCGGCCGAACGACGCGGCCAGGTCGTCCTCGTCGAAGCGCCCGACGGCCGCCGCGACCTGCGCCTGCGGGTCGCCGGGATGCAGGCGCGCCGCGCGCAGGTAGACGCGCTCCGCCGAGTGCTGGTGCCCCTCCGCCTGCAACCGGGCTCCCTGGGCGAGCAGCGGCTCGTCGCCGAGCGGCTCGAAGATCGGGTACGGCTGGTTCGGGAACGCGAAGTACTGCGGGTGCAGCAGGTGGTCGGCCGCCATTTCGTAGTAGGTGTTCCGGCCGCGCGCCTTCGCGGTGCGCAGCGCCTGCGTCGCGTCGGCGAGATAGCCGGTGCAAAGCAGCGCGAGGCCGTAGTTGAACTGCACGACCGGGTCGTTCGGCGCGTCGAGCTCGAGCTGCTCGAGCGCCTGCACGGCCTGCCGCGCGGGCTTCGCCATCGCGGCGCGGACGGCCGCCGCGTTCTGCGAGCGCACGCCCGCGACGACCAGCGGCGCGATCCGCCGGTTCGGGCAGAACGCCCGCAGGGTGGGCGGCGACTGCCGGGTCGCGAACACGACGCCCGTCACGAGGCCGGCCGCCGCGACCGCCGCCGCCGCGACGATCAGGCGGACGCGCGTCGCAGGGCTCATGCAGTTCGGACGGTAGCGGGAATGCGAAGGGAAGCCGCTACCGTTTTGAAAGGCATGGCGACGTACAGGGAACTCCTGGACCGCACCAGGAACGAGATCTCCGAGGTCGACGCGACCGCCGCGCGCGCGCTCGACGGCGCGACGTGGCTCGACGTCCGCGAGCAGGACGAGTGGCAGGAAGGGCACATTCCCGGGGCGGTGCACGTGCCGCGCGGCTTCCTCGAGTCGCGGATCGAGAACGTGGCGCCGGACAAGGACGCGCCGCTCGTCGTCTACTGCGCCGGCGGCAACCGCTCCGCGTTCGCGGCGAAGAGCCTGCAGGAGCTCGGGTACACGAACGCCCACTCGCTGGTCGGCGGCATCACGGACTGGAAGCGGAACGGCGGCGAGGTGACGCTCCCGCGCTCGCTCGCCCCGGCGCAGCGCACGCGGTACTCACGCCACCTGCTCATCCCGGAAGTCGGCGAGGCCGGGCAGCTCAGGCTGCTCGACGCGCGCGTGCTGCTGATCGGCGCGGGCGGGCTCGGCTCGCCGGCGTCGCTGTACCTCGCCGCCGCCGGGGTTGGAACGCTCGGCATCGTCGACGCCGACATCGTCGACGAGACCAATCTGCAGCGACAGGTCGCGCACTCGCTGGAGACGCTCGGTACCCCGAAGGTCGACTCGGCGAAGCGCGCGATCGAGGCGCTGAACCCGGACGTGAACGTGATCACCTACCGCGAGCGCCTGACGTCCGAGAACATCGACCGCATCCTCGACGACGGGTGGGAGATCGTCGTCGACGGCGCCGACAACTTCCCCACGCGCTACCTCGTCAACGACGCATCCGTCTGGCGCGGCCTGCCCGTCGTGCACGGCTCGATCTATCGCTTCGAGGGGCAGGTGACGGTGTTCAAGCCGCACGAAGGGCCGTGCTACCGCTGCCTGTTCCCGGAGCCGCCGCCGCCGGAGCTCGCGCCGTCGTGCTCGGAGGGCGGCGTACTCGGCGTCCTCCCCGGCATCGTCGGCTCGCTGCAGACGAACGAGGCGCTCAAGCTCGCCGGCGGGTTCGGCGAGCCGCTCGTCGGCCGGCTGCTCCTGTTCGACGCGCTCTCCACCGAGTTCAGCGAAGTGCGCATCGACCGCAATCCGCAGTGCCCCGTCTGCGGCGACCGGCCCACGATCACCGAGTACGTCGACTACGTCGAGTTCTGCACAGGCGCGGGGGCCGGGCATTGAGCGTGGTGCGCGTTCCGCCGGTGCTGCGCGCGGAGGCGGGCGGCGCACGCGAGGTCGAGGCGTCGGGAGCGAACGTGCGCGAACTGCTCGAGGACCTGGCGTCGCGCCTGCCGGCGCTCGGCTCGCGCGTCTACGACGGAGCCGAGATCCAGCCGTTCGTGAACGTGTACGTCGACGGCGAGGACGTGCGGACGCGCGACGGCCTCGACACGCCGGTGCGCGAGAGCTCGACGGTCATCCTCTTACCGGCGATGGCCGGCGGCTCGCCCACGCCCCCGTCCGGCGGACGCTCCCGGGCGGCGGTGCCGCCCTCCGCGCCCGCCTCGCCCCGCCGGCCGCACGCGGCCTTCCGGGGCCGTGGCGCGTAACGCCGTCCCCTCCGGCCCCGCACGCCGGGCGGCGCGGCAGGAACGCGAGGGGGGCGTCGCGCGGTCGCTGCTCGACCTGATCGGGAACACCCCGCTCGTCGAGCTGCGGCGGCTCCAGCCGGCCGGTCGCCGCATCTTCGCGAAGCTCGAGGGTCAGAACCCGACGGGCTCCGTGAAGGACCGCGTCGCGCTCGCGATGGTCGAGGCGGCCGACCTCCGCCCCGGCCAGGAGCTGCTCGAGCCGACGAGCGGCAACACCGGCATCTCGCTCGCGCTGGTCGCGAAGCTGAAGGGGCTGCGGCTCACGTGCGTGCTGCCCGCGAACGCTACCCCCGAGCGCCGCGAGCTGCTGCGGCTGTACGGCGCCGAGATCGTCGAGTCGCCGGCAGACCAGGGTTCGAACGGCGCCGTCCGGCTGGCGCAGCAGATCGCCGAGCGCGACCCACGCTACGCGATGCTGTTCCAGTACGCGAACGAGGCGAACCCGCGCGCGCATTACGAGGGAACGGGCGCCGAGCTCGTCCGCGACCTCGAGCGCGTCGACGCGTTCGTCGCCGGGCTCGGCACCGGCGGCACGCTGATGGGCACCGGTGCGCGGCTGCGGGAGGCGTTCCCCGACGTGCAGGTGGTCGCGGCGGAGCCGCTGCCCGGCGATCCGGTGATGGGGCTGCGCTCGCTCGACGACGGGTACGTGCCGCCGATCCTCGACGTGTCGAAGCTCGACCGGAAGCTCCTCGTCTCGAACGAGGAGGCGGCGGCCGCGGCGCGTGCGCTGCTCGAGCGCGAGGGGATCTTCGCGGGCGTCTCGTCGGGTGCCGTGGTGCACGTCGCACGGCGCGTCGCGGAGGAGCTGCCCGACGGCGCCGTCGTCGCCTGCGTCCTCGCCGACGGCGGCTGGAAGTACCTGTCCGCCGACTTCTGGAGCGGCGAGGACATCGACGAGGCGGTGCTGTGGTGGTGATCACACGGGCGGTGCGGGAGCAGCTGCACGCGCACGCGGCGGAGGAGGCGCCGAACGAATGCTGCGGCATCATCGTCACGCGCGACGGAGTGGCGGAGCGCTATGTCCGGGGCCGGAACGCGCTCGCGTCGCCGTACCGCTACCAGCTCGAGATCGACCCCGAGGTGTGGTTCCTCGAGGACGACGGCTACGAACTCGTCGTGTTCCACTCGCATCCGGAGACGGAAGCGGTGCCCTCGCGCACCGACCGCGAGCTCGCCGGCCTCTGGTCGGGCCGGCCGTTCGTCATCTACGGGCTCGCGCGCGGGCAGCTGCGCGCCTGGCGCATCGCCCGCGACGGCGTCGAGGAGATTCCGCTCGAAGACGGGAAGCCGGGCGTGTGACCGAGCGCTACGGAACGACGAGCGCCGCCTCGACGCTGTGCCTGCGCTGCGCGAAGTTCGTCGCGACCGGCACCTTCGCGAACCCCGACCCGCTCGGGCGGACGATCCAGAACGTCGCGCGGCTTTCCGTCCCGACGAGCAGGTCGCCCGCGTACCGCGCGAGCGGCGCGAGCGGCGCGTGGTAGACGTACGGCGTCTCGTCGTCCGTCAGGTACAGCCCGGGTGACGGCTCTCGACGCACACGCGGCAGCGTGCGCGGGAGCGTCAGCACCGGGTTCGGGCCGTCGGCGAACGTCGCCAGCGTCCGCGTCGCTCCGGCGGGCGTCATCGCCACGAGGCTGCCGCCCGCCGCGCCTGCGTCGACGGTGAGCAGCGCGTCCCCTGAAGCAGCGCCCAACGACGAGGGCGCGATCGCGACCTCGTCCGCGCCTCCGGAACCCATGTACGTCCCGACGAGGTGCACGCGGCCGCGGGGCGAGATCGTGTAGACGGATCCGCCGGCCGGCCGGCGCGCGCCGGAGCGGCCGGTCGCGGCGACGAGCGTGTGACCGAAGCGCCCGACGTCGTCATAGGCGAGAGCGCCGTCGCTCGCCGGCGTGGCAGGCCCCGGAAGCGTCGCGAACAGCCGCCGGCCGCCGCCGGGCGTCAGCTCGTAGATCGCGTGATTCGGCGCGTGGCAGAAGACGGCGCCGGGCGCGAACCCGCCGGCGCCGGGCGAGAGGACGCAGCGCGCCTCCTCGACGAGCCGCGGCAGCTGCGCGAACCGCGTCAGCGGCGCCCCGGCGGCCGGCGCGGCCCACACGACGTTGGCGGTGTTCTGCACGAACAGGAACCGCCTGCCCGTCCAGACGATCCCGTCGGCGCGCGGGACGTTCCACGCGAAGACACGGAAGCGCAGCATCGGCGCCCCGCCGCGCCCGGACGCGGCGGCGATCCCCGCGACGGCGACCGCGGCGGCGGCGAGCACGCCTGCCAGGCGGCGAGCGCGGCGTCCCACACGCGCCGTCTACCCGGGCGGTCGCGCCGCGCAACGCGAGCCCCGTGGCGGCGCTACGGGTGCCGCAGCGCCTGCGCGTCCGCCGCGAGGTCGGCGGCGTGCGTCCGGTCGAGGCGGCGCTCGCAGGTGAGGAACGCGACCGGCTGCTCGCTCCCACCGGCGTACGCGGCCGCGGCCGCCGCGCAGGAGCGGCGCCGGTAGACGAGCCAGGCGCGCTCGCCGCCGACGAAGGCCGCGCGCGCGGTGCTCGTCGGGAGCGCGCGGAAGACCGCCGCCGCCTTCGCATCCACGACGCGGTCGGCCCGCGAGACGTCGCGCTCGAAACACCCCTCGATCTGCGCCGTCGTCACGGGGCGCGCGGGGCACGGCAGCGGCGTCCACGGCTCGTGGATCACCGGCGGGCCGAGCGCCGCCGCCGCCGCGAGCGGCGCAGCTCTTCCAAGCGCCGAGAGAAGCGGGTGCATGTGCAGGAGTCTCGCACGCGTTCCCCGCGGCGCAGGGTGCAGATCGGCTCCGTGCGGGTACCTCGCCGCCGATGGGAGCGCGGCGCCGCCTGCTCGACGCGATCGTCCTCGCCTGGACGGCACTCTGGATCCTCGCCGGCGTCGCGGTCTGGCACGAGGTGCGCGGGCTGCGGCCGATGGTGGACACGCTCGGAGTCGCGGGCGTCACGCTCGGCGACACCGCCGACGTGCTGCGCGGCGTCGCGTCGGTGCCGCTGGTCGGAGGCAGCCTCCGCCGCGTCGCCGACGACGCGACGCGGACCGCGCTCAGCGCGCAGGCGAGCGCGCGGCGCGGCCGCCGCAGCGTCGACCGGCTCGCCCTGCTGCTCGGGATCGCCCTGCCCGCGATCGCGGTCGTGCCGCCCGTAGCCGGCTACGCGCTGCTCGGGCGCCGTTAGGTTGGACACGTGAGATCGCTCGCCGACGTCGTTCCGGCCGAGGCGCTCGTCGAGCCGCAGGCGCGCTACCTGGCCGACCTGATGGGCCGCGGCGTGCAGGGCACGGCGGACGCCGTCGTCCTGCCGGCGACCACGGAGGAGGTCGTCGCGGTGATGCGCTGGTGCTACGCGAACGACGTGCCGCTGACCGCGCGGGGCGGCGGCACCGGCCTCGCAGGCGGCGCGATCCCGATCGGCGGCGGCGTCGTCGTCGGCTTCGAGCGCATGAACCGCGTCCGGCAGTTCGATCCGCTGCTCTGGCGCATCCACGTCGAAGCAGGCGTGACCACCGCGCACGTCCAGCAGCTCGCGCGTGAGAACGGCCTGCGCTTTCCGCCCGACCCCGGCGCCGCGGAGCTCTCGCAGATCGGCGGCAACATCGCCTGCAACGCGGGCGGGCCGCACGCGTTCAAGTACGGCGTCACCGGCCACTGGGTCACGGGGATCGAGGCGGTCGTACCGCCGGGCGAGGTCGTGGCTGTGGGCGGGCCGCTGCGCAAGGACGTGGCGCCGTACGACCTGAGGAGCCTGCTCGTCGGGTCGGAGGGGACGCTCGGGTTGATCACCGCCGCGTGGCTGCGCCTCGTCCCCGCGCCCGAGCTCGAGCTGCCGGTGATCGGGCTGTACGGCGGTGTCGACGAGGGCGTCTCGGCGATCGAGCGGGTGCTCGCGTCGGGGGTCGTACCCGCGGCCGTCGAGTACCTCGACGCGACGCTGCTCGACTACGCGGGCGACGCGTACCCGTTCGGGCTGCCGGCAGGGGCACGGTTCATGGTCGTCACGGAGGCCGACGGCGCCGCGGCCGAGGCGCGGCGGGTCGCGGCGGAGCTGCGTGACGCGCTCGCGCAGGACGCCGTCGCCGTGCACACGCCGACGGAGCAGACGGACGTCGCCGAGCTGTGGCGCTGGCGCGCCGGCGCCGCGTTCGCGATCCTCGCGCAGCGCGGCGGCGCGTACAGCGAGGACGTCGTCGTGCCGCTCGACCGGCTGCGCGAGGTTGCGATCGAGACGGTGGCGATCGGCGAGCGCCACGGCGTTCCGGCGTTGTCGTTCGGACACGCCGGCGACGGCAACATCCACTCGACGTTCCTGTTCGCGCCGGAGGACCTCGACGAGGAGCGCCGGGCGGACGAGGCGTGCGCAGAGCTGTTCGACCTCGCGCTGCGCCTCGGCGGCTCGATCAGCGGCGAGCACGGCGTCGGCTGGCTGAAGCGCGGCCGGCTCGAGCAGCAGCTCGGCCCTTCCGGCTACGACCTCCACATGCGTCTCAAGTACGCATTCGACCCCAAGAACCTGCTCAATCCCGGAAAGAAGCGATAACCTCGAGGCTGGCTCGCGTCTTCCGGCTACCCGTGTCGCGCACGACCGGTTCCGGGCATGCGCGTAAAGACAGCCAAGAGATCAGAGCCGAACAGGCTCGTTCGCGCGCGCCGAGCGCGCCAGCGCTTCCAGGACGCGCGCTTGCCCCTTCATCTCGGCTCGGTCGACGAGCACGCCCCGCTCGCCGCGGATCGCGGCGCAGAAGTCGTCGAGCTCGGCGCGATAGTGGTCGCCCGGAGCGGCGCGCTGCTCCTCGCCGTCCAGCACCACCACGCCGGTGCCGCCCCAGAACGGCTGGCGCGACACGATCGTCCCATCCGCCCCCACCACCTCGAGCGCCTGCGAGCGAGCGGTGAAGCCGCAGGCGAACGTCGCGGCGACGTCGCCGAAGCGAAGCGTCGCGGCGAAGCGCACGTCGACGCCGCCGCGGCCCGTCGTCGCCTCGCCGTACACCCGGTCGGGCTCGCCGAGGACAAGACGCGCGGCGCTTGCGCAGTAGCAGCCGAGGTCGAGCAGTGCGCCGCCGCCGAGCTCCGGCACGTACCGCACGTCGTCGGTGCGCTCGAGGATGCCGTAGAACGACGCGTGCAGGCCCTGCACCTCCCCGACGCGCGGCAGCAGCTCGCGCAGCAGCCGCGTCTGCGCCGAGTGGCGCCACATGTAGCCCTCGGTGAGGACGAGGCGGCGCCGCTCGGCCTCGTCCCACGCCTCGTCGACCTCGTCGGGCCGGGCGGTGTACGGCTTCTCGACGAGCACGTGCTTGCCGGCGACGAGTGCGCGCATCGTCCACTCGTGGTGAAGCGCCGCCGGCAGCGCGACGTACACGGCGTCGAGCTCCGGGTCGGCGAGGAGCTCCTCGTACGAGCCGTGGGCGCGCGGGATGCCATACGCACGTGCGAAGGTCTCGGCGCGCTCGCGCGAGCGCGATCCCACCGCGTCGACGCGGAACGGCGCGTCGTCGCCGCGCGCGTCGAGCACGGCGCCGTCGATGCGCGCCGTCGTCAGCAGGCCGAGCCGGATCACCGGCCGGCGGCGGCGAGGCGGCGGCGCGAGACCGTGTCGAGCGTCACCGCCGCGAGCAGGATCACGCCGGTCGCGATGTCCTTGACGGCGTCGGTGTAGCCGACGAGGTCGATCCCGTTCTGGATCGTCGCGATCACCGCGCCGCCGAGCAGCGCCGAGCGGACGTACCCGCGGCCGCCGAACAGGCTCGTGCCCCCGATCACGGCGGCGGCGATCGCGTCGAGCAGCGTCTCGTTGCCGCTCCCGGCGGTCAGGTCGACGGCGCTCAGGCGCGACGCGAAGATGAGCCCGCCGACCCCCGCCATCACGGCCGAGATCACGAACACGACGATGCGGATGAAGCGGACGTTGATGCCGGCGCGCCGCGCGGCCTCGGCGTTGCCCCCGACCGCGTACACGTGCCGCCCGAACGTCGTGCGCGTCGCGAGCAGAGACAGCCCGATCGTCAGCGCGACGATCAGCACACCCACGAACGGCACGCCGCGAGCGTGGTTGCAGATGCGGACGACGCCGAGCGTCACGACGGCGACCGCGAGCACGCGCGCCACCGCGAGCATCGTGTTCCCCGTCGGCAGGCCGGCGCGCATGCGCCCGATCCAGCCTGCGGCGACGCCGAGCGCGTAGCCGCCGACGATCACGCCGCCGATCACCCACCCGATCGGCTTCGGGATGATGTAGTTCGCGACGTTGTTGACGAGGTTGCTCTGGATGCCGATGACCCCTTCCGTCCCGAGCGCCTTCAGGATCACGCCGTTCCACGCGAGCAGCCCGGCAAGCGTGACCACGAACGCCGGCACGCCGAGGATCGCGAACCACGAGCCCTGGATCAGCCCGATCGCGACGCCGATCAGCAGCCCCAGCACGATCGCCGCGAGCCCGCCGTAGTTGTGGCTCGTGCCCGCCTGCTGGAACTCTGCGATCGCGACGCCGACGACGCCGCTCGCGTAGCCGATCGAGAGGTCGATCTCGCCGATCAGCAGGACGAACACGACGCCCATGGCGATCGCGGTCGTGCCCGCCATCTGCTGGATCAGGTTGTCGAAGTTGCGCGAGGTGAAGAAGACGCTGTTCTTGGAGGTGAAGTAGATCGTCAGGAGCGCGAGCGCGACGATCACCGGGACGCTGCCGACCTCGCCGGCGCGGAACGCGTCCCAGCGGCGGCGGACGACGGCGGCGATCGACTCCGCCTCGACCGCGTGCTGCGCTTCGGCGGGGGCGGCGTCGCTCACACCTCGTCCTCCTGCGGGATGCCGGCGACCTTCGTCGGCACGCCGGCCGTGATCGCCGAGACGATCTCGTTCTGCGTCGTCGACGAACGCTCGTAGACGCCGACGCTCTGCCCGAGGCGGAGCACGGTGATCCGGTCGGCGACCTCGAACACGTCGTGCAGGTTGTGCGAGATCAGGACGACCGCCAGCCCCTGCTCGCCGAGCCGCTTGACGAGGTCGAGCACCTGGCGCGTCTGTGCGACGCCGAGCGCGGCGGTCGGCTCGTCGAGGATCACCAGCTTCGAGTTCCACATCACGGCGCGCGCGACCGCGACGGACTGCCGTTGCCCGCCGGACAGCGTCGCGACGGGCTGCCGGATCGACTTGATCGTCGTGACGGACAGGCTCTTCAGCGTCTCGGCGGTCCGCTGCTCCATCTCGGGCTCGCGCAGCCAGCGCATCACGTTCGCCTCGCGCCCGAGGTACATGTTCTGGACGACGTCGAGGTTGTCGCAGAGGGCGAGGTCCTGGTAGACGACCTCGATCCCGAGGCGCGCCGAGTCCTTCGGACCGTGGATCGTCACCTTGCGCCCCTCGAACCAGATCTCGCCGTCGTCGATCTGGTGGATGCCGGCGATCGACTTGATCAGCGTCGACTTGCCGGCGCCGTTGTCGCCGACGAGCGCCATCACCTCACCCGCGCGCACCTCGAAGTCGGCGCCGCGCAGGGCCTGCACGGAGCCGAACGACTTCGTGACGCCGCGGAGCTCGAGAAGTGGTGTCGTGGCGGCCATGAGAAGGGTGGGCGGGGCGTCTCGCGACGCCCCGCCGGCGATTCTCCTACGACGGGCGACCTACTTGCAGTACTTCGCGTACTTCCCGACGCAGACCTGGCTCTTCTTCAGGAACCCGTCCGCGAACAGGAGCTTGTAGTTCTTCTTCGTGACCCAGACCGGCGTCAGCAGGATCGACTTCGTTCCGCTGACGGCGCCGTTCGTCTTCACGGGCTTGCCCTTGACGATCGAGATCGCCGCCTGCGCGGCCGCGGCCGCCTCCTTCTTGACCGACTTGTAGACGGTGCCGGACTGCCAGCCGGAGAGGATGTACTGCAGCCCCGTCGGCGTCGCGTCCTGGCCGGTGAGCGGAACCGGGCCGAGACCCTGGTGCTGGAGCGTCGCCACCACCGCGCCCGCGATTCCGTCGTTCGCCGACAGGACGCCGTCGATGTGGTTGCCGTTCGCCGTCAGCATCTGCTGGAAGATCGTCGCGGCCTTGACCGGATCCCAGTCCGTCCACTGGTCGCCCGACTTCGCGCGCTTGAACACGCCCTTCGCGAACAGCGGGTTGAGGATCGAGTCGTAGCCCTGCTTGAACAGGTGCGCGTTGTTGTCCGTGAGCGCGCCGTTCAGCTGAGCGATCACCGGGTGCTTCGAGTACTTGCCGTCGGCCTTGAGCGCGGCGACGAGCCCCTTGCCCTGCAGCTGGCCGACGAGCACGTTGTTGAACGACACGTAGTACGCGGCCTTCGAGTGGACGACGAGGCGGTCGTAGTCGATCACCTTCGCGCCCTGGTTGACGGCGTCGTTCGTGATCGCCGCGCCCGAGGCCGGGTCGAGCTGGTCGAGCAGGATCACCTTCGCGCCCTCGGTGAGGCACTGGTCGGCCTGCGACTTCTGCGTCTGCGCGCTGCCCTGCGCGTTCAGCACCTGCGCGGAGACGCCCGCGGCCTTGAACGCGGCCTTCAGGTACGGCGCGTCGAACAGCGTGTACCGCGTCGACGACTTCGTGTCCGGAAGCAGCGCGCACGCCTGCACCGACGCGTGCGCCCGCGTCGACTTCGCGGCGGTGACGCCCGCGAACGCGAGCGCGACGACCGCGGGCAGGACGAGGGCGAGCACCGTCCTGCGGTTGAAGAGCTTGGTCAAGATCGACCTCCTGTGGGGACGACTGCGGGGGCGCGGAGCGGCGGGCCCCGCGAAGCGGGCCAATACTACTCTCCTAGTTCAATAGTTCAAGTCGCCGGGCGGCGCGCTGTCTACGGCGCTCCCTCGAACCGGCTCCGGCGCTCGAGGTACGGCCCGACGGTGGCGCGGGTGACGAACTTGAGGCCGGTGTTCGTGTCCGCCGGGCCGACGAGCCCGCGGCTGTAGCGGTCGAGGAACAGCTGCTGGATCGGGACGAAGCCCTGCAGGTACGGCTGCTGGTCGATCGCGAAGTCCACGTCGCCGTCGCGGATGGCACGCACCGTCGCGGGCAGCAGGTCGTAGCCGCCGGCGCGCACGCCGCGGCGCGCGAGCCGGTGCGCGCGCATCACCTGCGCCACTCCCTGCGTCGACCCGCCGTCCGCCGCGAACAGCCCGACGAGGTGCGGGTTCTTCGCGACCGTCGCCTCGATCCGCCTGCGCTCGCCGCCGACGGCGGCGCCCGTCGCGACCACGTGTGCCGTCACGGGAGCGCCCGAGTCGCGGATCGCGTCGAGCGCGCCGTCGACGCGCGGCTGGATGTTCTGCTGCCCCGGCGTCGCGGTGAAGAGGAAGACGTCGCCTGCGCGCACGAGGTCGACGATGCGCGCGCCGAACTCGAGGCCGGACTCGTAGAGCGCCTGGCCGACGTACGCGAGCCGCCGGTTCCCCTGACCGCCGTCGGCGTTGTAGGCGATCACCGGGATGCCCTTGCGGAGCGCACGGTTCGTCGGCTCGTTGAACGCGGTCGGATGGATCAGCGAGACCGCGATTCCGTCGGCGCCGCCGTCGATCGCGGCGTTCATCGCGCGCACCATCTCGGTGACGTTGCTCCGCTTCGAGCCGAGCCAGTCGGAGCGCACGCCGTACAGCGCGCACGCGTCCGCGATGCCCGCGCGCGTCGGCACGAAGAAGGGGTTCGTGGTCGCGTGGTTGACGAACACGAAGCGCCAGCGCGGGTGCGCGTGCGGGAACGCCGCCGATGCCGCGGCCAGGTCGGGCAGCGCGCCTGCGGCCGCCGCGGCCGCGGCGATCTTGAGCGCCGTGGCGCGGTCGACACTGCGCGTCACGCCGGGACGCGCCTGATCGTCCACACTGCGGCGCCGACGACGGCCGCCGCGAGCGCGACGAAGATCCCGGCCTCGATCAGCTGGAAGCTCCAGAACCGGCCCGCGGGCTGGTAGGTCACGAGCCGCTGCCAGCCGAGTTGAGCGAGGTACTCGTGCGGGTCGAGCCCGGCGTGCTGGGCGTGCAGGATCGCGAGGTCCTCGCGCGCCGTCGTAATCTGCTGCCCGGACTGGTCGACGAGCGGCGCGCTCAGGACCCAGTCGCGCGTGTGCGCGACCGAGTCGTCGCCGATCCCGACGTCGCGCAGCGGCGGCAGGTAGCGCGGCCGCAGGAAGTGCGCGACGGCGAAGCGCGTCGCGACGAACACGGCCAGTGTGGCCGTCATCGCGGCGACCGTCCTGCGCAGCAACAGGCCGGCGAGGACTCCCACCGCGAGCGCGAACACGGCGTACGCCGGGACGACGAGGCCCTCGACGTCGAACGCCGCCGGCGCGATGCGCGCGTCGAACTGGTCGAACGGCGCGCGCCACCATGTCGTGACGGCGCTGAGTGCGCCGGCGGCCGCGACGGTCCCGGCCGTGAGCAGGAGCGTCTTCCAGAGGAGCCAGCGCGGCCGCGTGATCGCCTGCGTCCAGGCGAAGCGGTAGGTCCCGTGCTCGAACTCGCGCGCGAGCAGCGGCGCGCCGACGAACACGCCGACGAGCGCCGGCACGATCACGAGCGCGCGCAGCGAGTCGACGCCCGTCGCGAACTCGCCCTGGAAGTGCCGCACGATGATGTCGCAGCCCGCCCGCGCCGACGGCGGCAGGCACGCGGCGAGCGGGTGGCGGTTGAACGCCGCACGCACCGGCACGGCCGTCGCGACGGCGGCCGCCGCGAGGACGAGGAGCGTCCCCAGCGCCGTCAGCGCCTGCGGGCGATGCTGGCGCCAGGTCACCCATGCCATCGCAGCGGCACCCTCTCCGGCGGCCGCGGCGCCGGCAGCCGGTCCGGCGCCATGTAGGCGAGCAGCAGCTCCTCGAGCGCGACGCGGTTGACAGTCCACGACGCGTCGGCGATCGCGCCGTCCGTCCGCACGAGCAGCGTCGACTGGCGGCCGCTGTGGCGCGCGCGGACGATCTCGCTCACCCCGCGGATGCGCCCCATCGGCCGCCGCGCGCCGACGAGCAGGCGGTGCGACTCGAGCAGCTCCTCGACGTTGCCCTGCAGGCGGACGCGGCCGGCGGCGAGCAGGACGATGTGGTCGCACACGCGCTCGAGGTCGGCGGTGACGTGCGACGCGATCACCACGGTCGCTCCGATCGCCGCCACGCCCTCCATCAGCAGCTGCAGGAACTCGCGGGCGGCGAGCGGGTCGAGGCGCGCGAACGGCTCGTCGAGGAGCAGCAGCGCCGGCCGCTTGCCGAGCGCGAGGGCGAGCGCGAGCCGCGCCCGGTCGCCGGCCGAGAGCGCCGCGACGCGCGTGTGCGGATCGAGTCCCTCGAGGAAGCCGGCGGCGATGCCGGCGTCCCAGCGCGTGTTCGTCGCGCGCGCGAACCGCACCGTCTCCTCGACCGTGAGCTGCAGGTAGAGCGGCGCGCCCTGCGCGACGTACCCGACCTCCGCGAGCGCGCCGGCGTCGCGGCGCGGGTCGCGCCCGAGCACCGAGATCGTTCCCTCGGTCGGCGCGAGCAGGCCCGTCGCCAGCTCGAGCAGCGTCGACTTCCCCGCCGCGTTGCGGCCGGCGAGGCCGACGACGGCGCGCTCCGGCAGCGTCAGCGTGCAGTCCCTGAGCGCCCAGCCGCGGCGGAGGCGCTTCCCGAGCGCGCGCGCCTCGAGCGGCGCCGTCATGCGACGCGGCGGGCGCGGGCCTCGCGAAGCGTCGTCGAGACGAGCGCGCGGATGCTCTCCTCGTCGAGGCCGGCCGCCTCGGCAGCCGCGAGCCAGCGCTCGAGCCGCGCGCGCAGCTCGTCGTGGTGGCGCAGCGACGGCGCCGCGAGCGTGCTCGCGACGAACGTGCCGCGCCCCTGGCGGGCGACGACGAGCCCTTCCCGCTCGAGGTCGCGGTACGCCTTCGCGACCGTGTTCGGGTTGATCGCGAGCTCCGCCACGACCTCGCGCACCGTCGGCAGCTGGTCGCCGACGTCGAGCACGCCCAGCCGGAGCGCCTCCTTCACCTGCTGCACGATCTGCAGATAGGTCGCGACGCCCGAGCGCGGGTCGAGGTGGAACTGGATCACGGCCCGATGGTAGTACGCGCCGCCGTCTCGCTTCTACCGCCGCCCGACGGCGTCGATCCGGTAGCCCCCTTCGAGCATCGCCGGCGCGCGGGCCGCCAGCCGCTCGGCGTCCGGGACCTCCCAGCCGAACGCGTCGGCGAGGCGCGCGATCATGCTGAACAGCGCGGCGACGCGCACCGCGTCGAGGAGCGCGTCGCGCGAGGCGCCCGCTCCGTACACGGCCTCGGCGTCGCCCGGCACCAGCGTGTCCGGGCGGAGCGTGAGCTTCTCGAGGAAGCCGAGCGTCGCGCGCAGCTCCGGACGCAGCGGCGCGGTGCGCCAGTCGGCGGCGACCGCCTGCCAGACCTCCTCGCCGAGCGCGTACGACGCGACCGCGCCGTGCGACCCGCTTCAGAACGGACACTGCTGGAGGAGCGACACGAACGCCGCAAAGAGCTCACGCTCGCCGGCGCTCCATTCGGACGGCCCGCGCATCGCGTCGTCGAGCGCGCGCGAGAAGGCGTCGCCGAAGAGGTCCGGCCGGTAGAGCAGCGTCTTCACCACGCCGAGCGGCTCGTTGCCGGTGCGGGCGCGGATCTCGTCGAGGACCCGGGCTGCGTCCGGCGAGTGCCCGCGCTCGAGGACGGCCAGCCTCATCCGATCACGCGCCGCGCCGCGTCGAGGCGCCGCAGCCCCTCGGCGATCGCCGCGGCGACCGTCTGCCGGAAGATCTCGTCCTCCTCGAAGCCCGCTGCCCGCAGCGCCTCGACGTCGCCGTCCGCGATCGTGTACGCGCGCTCGCGCACCTTGCGCAGGTAGTCCTCCATGCCGGGCTCCGGCCGCGTCGCCGCGGCGACCGCGCGCAGCTCGTCTAAGGCGTCGTCCACCTCAGCGGCCCTCGGCGACGTCGTCCAGCGCGTCCCCCGGCTGCTCGCGCTCGTGCCACGGCTGGAAGGTGACGGTCAGGCGGTCGATCCGCTGCCCCTCCACCGAGTCGACGTGGAAGCGCAAGCCGTCGTGCGCGACCTCGTCGCCCGGGTGGGCGCCGCGCCCGAGCTGCCCGAACACGAAACCCGCGATCGTGTGGTAGTCCTCGGCCGGCAGGTCGGTGCGGAAGCGCTCGTTGAACTCGTCGATCGGGAACGTCCCGTCGATGCGGATCGTGTCGTCGTCGACCTGCTCGACCGTGTCGTCCGGCAGGTCGAACTCGTCCTCGATCTCGCCGACGATCTCCTCCAGCAGGTCCTCCAGCGTGACGATGCCCTCCATCGACCCGTACTCGTCGATCACCACGGCGAGATGCTGGTTCGTCCGGCGGAACTCGGTCAGCAGCGCGCCGAGGTCCTTCGTCTCCGGAACCATGTAGGCGGGACGGACGATCGACTCGAGGTCGACCTCCGCGAGCCCCCCGCCCTGCTGCATCGCCTCGACCAGGTCGCGGATGTGCAGCACGCCGACGATGTCGTCGAGCGACTCCCGGTACACCGGGTAGCGCGTGTACGGCGACTCGAGCACCGCCTTGAGCGCCTCCGCCGCCGGCAGGTCGATCGAGATCGCGACGACCTCCGGGCGCGGGACCATCACGTCGGCGGCCTCCTTGTCCGCGAAGTCGAAGACGTTGGAGACCATCTCCTGCTCCTCGTGCTCGATCTCCCCCTGCTCGGCGGACGACGTCAGCAGCATCCGCAGCTCGGCCTCCGAGTGCGCCTCGTGCTCGGCGCCGGGCGGGTCGAGCCCGAGCGCGCGCAGCAGCATCTCCGTCGACTTCTGCAGCAGCCAGACGAACGGCCGGAAGACGAAGAAGAACGCGCGCACCGGACCGGAGACGGCGAGCGCCGTCCGCTCCGGGTGCCCGAGCGCGATCCCCTTCGGCACCAGCTCGCCGATCACCACGTGCAGGTAGGTGACGATGAGCAGCGCGAGCACGACCGCGAGCACCGACGCCATCACGGCGTCGAAGCGATGCGCGAGCACGTTCTCGCCGAGGGCGCCGATGGCGAGGGAAGAGATCGTGACGCCGAGCTGCATCGCGGAGATGAACCGCGGCGGGTCCCCCGTGATGCGCAAGACGAGCCGCGCCCGCCTGTTGCCCTGGTGCTCGAGCTCCATGATCCGCGTGCGCCGAGAGGTGACGAGGCCGTACTCGGCCGCGACGAAGAACGCGTTCAGCAGGATCAGCCCGAACAGGGCCAGGAGCTCGAGCGCGAAGGTCACGCGTCGTCCGTCGCAGGCGCCGCGACGGCCGGGAGCTCCAGGGGGCCTGCCGGTAGGTCTGTGGGCGGCTGGTCGTCGTCCACTCGGGTTCTCCCTCAGTGTATAGCGTCGCCGGCGGCCGGGGCGAACGTACGTTCTATACTGCGCGGGTGCGGGTCGAGTACCGCGAGGAGCCGTGCAGGAGCGCCCTCAACCACGTCAAGGGGATGCCCTTCGACTGGTCGCTGAACCCTTACATGGGCTGCGTCCACCGCTGCACGTTCTGCTACGTGCGCGCGTTCGAGCGCCGTGCGGACCGGCCGAGCGACGACCGCTACGGCCGCTCGATCCGCGTCAAGGTCAACATCGCGGAGGTGCGCGCCGAGCTGCGGCGGCCGTCGCTCGCCGGTGCGCCGATCGCGATCGGCGCGGCGACCGACCCCTACCAGCCGGCGGAAGGGCGCTACCGGCTCACGCGCGCGTGCCTGGAGGTGCTGGCGCAGGCGCGGCAGCCGTTCTCGATCATCACGCGCGGGCCGCTGATCGTGCGGGACGTGGACGTGCTCGTCGAGGCGGCGCGGCGCGCCGACGTCTCCGTCACGTTCTCGGTGCCGACGCTCGACGTCGACGTCTGGCGCACGACGGAGCCGGGAACGGCGCCGCCACGGCAGCGGCTGCGCGCGCTCGCGACGCTCGTCGAGGCAGGCGTGCGCGCCTCCGTCGGGATGGCGCCGCTCCTCCCCGGCCTCTCCGACCAGCCGCACCAGCTCGAGCGCGTGGTCGCCGCCGCACGCGAGGCGGGCGCGTGCGGGATCTGGGCGAACCTGCTCTACCTGAAGCCGGGGACGCGCGAGCACTTCCTCGCCTGCCTCGAGCGCGACTGGCCCGAGCTGCTGCCGGAATACGAGCGGCTCTACGCGCGCGGCGCCTACGTCGCGCACGCGGAGGCGCGCCGCGCGAAGGAGGAGGTGCGGCGCCTGGCGAAGCTGCGCGACGTGCGCGACCGCAGGCCGGTGAAGCTCCGCCCGCCGGGCCGCGACGAGCAACTTTCGCTTCTTTCGGCATAGGATTCAAAGTGACATGCCAGACGAGATCACCACGCTGATCGTCGACGACCACGAGGTCGTCCGCGAGGGCCTGCGCCTCTCCCTCTCGAGGGCGCCCCACATCCGCGTGGTCGGCGAGGCCGCCGACGGCGCCTCCGCCGTCGAGCTCGCGGAGCGGCGCAAGCCTGACGTCGTGATCATGGACGTGCGGATGCCCGGGATGGACGGGCTCGAGGCGACGAAGCTCCTGACGCAGAAGGTTCCCGACTCGAAGGTGCTGATCTTCACCGCGTATTCGGAGCGCTCGCTGCTCGGCCGGGGGCTCGAGTCGGGCGCGAAGGGCTACATCCTGAAGGAGGCGCCGCACCAGACGCTCGTGCGCGCGATCGAGAAGGTGGCGCAGGGCGAGGGCTACGTCGACCCGGCGCTGATGCCGGCCTTCCTCGCCGGCAAGGACCAGGCGGACATGCTGACGACGCGCGAGCGCGAGATCCTGCAGCTGCTCGCCGACGGGATGTCGAACGCCGACGTGGCCGGCCGCCTGTTCATCTCGCAGGAGACCGTCAAGAGCCACGTGCGGCACATTCTCACCAAGCTCGAGGCCGACACGCGCACCCACGCGGTCGCGATCGCCCTCCGCGAAGCGATCATCGACTGACGTGGCCGACGACGAGCGGCTCGACCGCCTGATCGCGGCCGAGCAGGATGAGCGCCGCCGGATCGCGCTCTTCCTGCACGACGGGCCCGTCCAGAACCTGTCCGGGATCGCGCTCATGCTCGACGCCGCGCTGCACGCGATCACGACCGGGAAGCTCGACGACGCGCAACAGGTGCTCGGCAGCGCGCTGGAACGCCAGCGCACGACGATCCGCGAGCTGCGCGACCTCTCCTTCGCGCTCGAGCCCGTCGTTCTGCGCGACCAGGGGTTCGCGCCGGCGCTGAGCGCGCTCGCGGAGCAGCTCGGCACGACGCACCGCATGCGGATCGACCTCGACGTGGACGCGGCCGAGCGGCTCGGCCAGACGGCGCAGGTCGCGCTCTACACGATCATCCGCGAGCTGCTCGAGCAGGCGGTTCGCCGCGGGCCGCCGTCGCGCCTCGGCGTCCGCATCCGCGAGCTGCGCGACGGGCGCGTCGAGACGTGCGTCTCCGACGACGCCGAGCCCGAGCGCCGCCGGCGCTCGTTCGAGGCCGTCGAGGAGCGCGTCAAGCAGCTGCACGGGACGATCGACGTCGACACCGGCGACGGCCGGACGAGCATCACCGTAACGCTGCCGCCGTACGCGATGCGCCGGTAGATTCCGCGCCGATGGCGGAGGGACACCTCTTGTTCGTGTGGTCGCCGACGGGCTACACGCTCGTCGAACGAGACGGCGACCCGCCGGCGATCGGCGCCGAGCTGGAGGAGAACGGGCACACGATCGTCGTCAACAAGATCGGCGCCTCGCCGTATCCCGGCGACGGCCGCCCCTGCGCGTACTCGGTCGGCAAGCAGTGAGGCCCGCGCCGCGCTCGCGTCAGGCGCGCGCGGCGTCCTCGGCGGCGGCCAGCCCGAGCACGAGCGCCTGCGCGAGCCCGGACGCGTAGCCCCCGGTGGCGACGCCGCCCGCGTCGACACCGGCCGCCCACACGCCGTCGAGCGCGCTGCCGTCGGGGCGCAGCACGCGTGCGCGCTCGTCCACGCGCACGCCGCCGATCGTGTGCGTGATCGACGCGACCACCCGCACGGCGGCCACCGCGCCCCGCGGAGGCGCGAACGGGAGGTCGTCGAGCGGCACGCGAGCCTCCGCCGGCGCCGCCTCGACGATGTCGGCGACGCTGCGGCCGCGCACGCGCTGCGCGAGCGCCGCCTCGTCGAGGAGGTAGTAGGCCCTGGCGGCGGGCCGCCGCGCCGTCGCCTGCACGACGTTCGTCTCCGACCAGGAGACCTCGCCGCGGTCGAAGAACTCGACGCCGTCCTCGTCGAAGATGCGGGCGAAGCGCGCGTAGAGCTGCGCGAGCGCGACGAAATCGGCTTCCCCCCACTCCGAGTCCGGCATGTTGCGACCGTAGAACTCGTCCAGCCCGGCCGTCGTCGCGGCTCCGTGCGCGAGGCACCACTCGAGCGCGTCGCCGGTCGACCACGGGTTCGCGCGCAGCCGCAGCGGCGCGGCCGGCGCGACGTGGCGGGTGACGAGCTCGCTCGACGCGGCGAAGCCGCCCGTGCAGAGGATGGTCGGCCGCCGTCCCCCGACGCCGTCGACGCCCAGCTCGGGCTCGCCCGTGTGCGCGCAGAGCAGCCGCGTCAGCTCGCGCGGGTCGAAGCGCTTCCCCGTGGTGCGCGGGTTGCCGGTCTCCGCCCACACCGGCTCGGCGCCGAGCGACTCGAGCCACGCGATCCCGTCGTCCAGGCGCTCGAAGACGAGCCGCTGCAGCCGCTCGTCGCCCGCGGGGCACTCACGGCGGAAGTCGTCCCAGCTCCGGTGCCGCCAGATCACGCACGACGAGAGCAGCATCGAGCCGCCGGCGCGCCTCCCCTTCTCGCACATGCGCGCGGCGGCGCCGAGCTGGCGGAGGCGGGCGGCCGCGACGAGCCCGGCCATGCCGGCGCCCGCGACCGAGATCAAGTCAACGAGAACGTCGGCTTGTGCTCGACGTACTCGATCCGCACGCGCTCGGGCCCCCACAGGAACGCGGCGTACGTGTTCGCGGCGTCGACCACCGACTCGACCTCGATCCCGAGCTCGTTCGCGTCCGCGATCACCTCGTCGGCCGAGTCGACGAGCAGCGCGAGATGGTTGAGCAGCGGCCGGTCGGGATCGCCGGGGCGTCCGTCGTGGAACTCGACGAACGCGCCGCCCACGGTCACGCGCGCGCCTCCGGCGGGCTCGAACCCGTACCGCTCGTACTCCAGCGCCGTCGCGTGCGGGTCGGCGGACCAGAGCGCGACGTGGTCGAGGTCGTACTCCACGTCGGTCGGCGCCTCCACGAGCGTGAGGCTGATCCCCTCGCCGGCGTCGAAGACCTCGGGCGTCCCCTCCGGCAGCGCCGCACGAGCCGCAGCCAGGTCGGAGACGCGCAGGCCGACGTGCTTGAGCGCGCCCTGCTCGCGCGGTCCGTCCGCGTCGAACAGCGTCAGCTTGCCGCGGCGCGCATTCGTTCCCACGAGCGTGAAGTTGTCCTCGCGCGCGATGACGTGCATCGAAAGGTGCTCCTCGAGGAACCGCACGATCGGCTCGCGGTCGGACACCCAGAAGGCGACGTGGTCGAGCGTCTTCGGCTGCACGAGCCCGGGACGATAGCGAGCGAGGGGGTGGCGACGCGGCGGGCCCGGATGACCGGGGCCCGCCGCGGCGCGTCACCGCGAGCTGCTGCGCGAGCGGGAACCGCTCGACGAGCGCGACGACGTCTTGCGCGACGACGTCTTGCGGCCCGACGAACGGCTCGTGCCCGTCTTCTTGCGCCCGCCGGTCGAGCGGCTGCTCGTCTTGCGCGAGCTGGTCTTGCGCGACGACGTCTTGCGCGACGACGTCTTGCGGCCGGACGAACGGCTCGTGCCCGTCTTCTTGCGCCCGCCCGTCTTGCGGGTGCTCGTCTTGCGGCTGCTCGTCTTGCGGGTGCCGGTCTTGCGGGCGCCGGTCTTGCGGGAGCTGGTCTTCCGCGAGCTCGTCTTCTTGCGCGCGGTGGTGCGACCGCCCTTCGCACCCGCCTTCTTCACCGTCATCGTCCCGCGGCCCGTCTTGCGCGAGCCGCTCTTGCGCGACGACGTCTTGCGCGAGGACGAACCGCTCTTCGCGCGAGAGCTCGACGACTTGCGGCTCGAGGAGCTCTTCTTGCTCGAGCTCTTCTTGCTCGAGCTCTTCTTGCTGGAGCTCTTCTTCCGTGTGCTCGAGCTGCGAGTGGACGAGCGGGAGCTCGAACGGGAGGAGCTCCCGGACCGCGTGCCGGAGCGGGAAGAGGAGCGCGTCGTCGCCGGGACCGCACGAGAGAGCTCCGCGCTGTCCTCGTCGACCTCACCGATGGTGGCGTCTCCCCACGTCTCGTCGGCGTCGCCGAACGAGTCGCTCAACGAGCCGGCCGACGGTTCATCCGTCTCGCCGGTCCCGCTCCAATCCTCTTGGGTCATCAACGACCTCCTGAGTCGGATTGCGCGTGCACGATTCCCTACCACGTACCTTTCTAACGTGCAACGCGGACGGCAGAAGTCCTGCGCACGTTGCTGAAAAGGAAAACGGCGCGTGCGAGCCGTGTCAACTCGACTCGCACGCGCCTGCGCGATGCGTCAGCGGCTGCTGCGCGAGCGTGACGAGCCGCGCGAGCCCGACGTCTTCCGCGCGGCCGCGCGACCGCCGCGTGCGCCGGCGCCGCGGACGGTCATGCGTCCGGTGCCCGAGCGCGACGTCGAAGAGCCGCGGGCGGTCGACGACGACTTGCGCGCCGTCGCACGCCCACCCTTCGCGCCGGCCTTGCGCTTCTGCGCGGTCGTCCCGGCGCGGCCGCCGCGTGCACCGGCCGCCTTCACCGTCATCGTGCCGCGGCCACTCGTCTTGCGGGCGCTCGTCTTGCGGGCGCTCGTCTTGCGCGACGCGGTCGAGCCGCGGGCCGTCGTCTTGCGGGCGCTGCTCGTCTTGCGCGACGTGGTCGAGCGGCCGGCCGAGCCGCCGCGGGAGCGCGAGGTCGCGCTCTTGCGGGCAGACGTGCCGCCGCGCGCAGACGAGCCGCTGCTGGTGCGCGAGCGGGACGAGGTCGACCGCCCGGACGTCGCGCGCGACGTGCCCGCGCGCGACGTCGAGCCGCTGCGCGAGCGCGACCCGCTCGAGCCGGACGACGTGCCCGAGGACGAGCGGGACGACGACTTCGACTTCGTCTCGCCCGACTGGGCGCGCTGCTTGTTGACGGTGCGTGCCGCGATCTCCTTCGCGCGCTTCGTCGACCGTCCTTGCTTCTTCTCGGAGTCCTTGATGTGCTCGTATTGCCGTTCGCGCTTCGCGCTCCATGAGCTGGGCACGGGAATGCAAGCCTCCTGGTTTCGGTTTCCTGGCCGGCAAACACATTCCCGCAACGTGCGCGCTTTATGCGCGCAGCGCGCGATGCGCGAGCTATTCGAGCGGCGCGTTCTGCACGTCGTGCTCGGTGGCGTACTCGTCGACGAGCTGGTCGACGACGGAGATGCCTTCGCCGTACGCGGCGTTGATGCGGACGAACGGCTCCCACTTCTCGGGCAGCGCATCTTCGGGGAAGATCGCCTCGACCGGGCACTCCGGCTCGCACGCGCCGCAGTCGATGCACTCCTCGGGGTCGATCACGAGGATGCGGCCGGCCTCGTGGATGCAGTCGACGGGACAGACATCGACGCAGGAACGGTCCTTGATGTCGATGCACGGCTCGGCGATGACGTACGTCACGGCGGCCTACTCTACCGACGCAAGCAGCCGGTCGATCAGTTCCCGCCCGCGCTCGAACAGCGCAGACTTGGCGACGACCTGATCGAATCCGGCGGCGTGCGCGCGACGCAGTCCAGCGGTGTCGGTGTGGTTCGTGAACCCGAGGATCGGGACGTCGGGATAGGTGTCGGCGACGTCCGCCGCGTCGACGCGCGCGATGTCGGCGACGACGAGGTCGGGCCGGTCGACGCCGTCGGACGTCTGGAACCGGTGCTCGGGCAGGAGCGCCTCGAGCTTGCTCCGGATGAAAAGGTCGACCCCACACAGCAGGATCGTCGCCATCGCCTCAGCTGACCGTAGCACCGTCGAGCTCGCCTACAAAGACGGCCTCCGGCTCGCAAAAGCCGGCGCGTTCTTCGAGGCGCACGAGGCGTTCGAGGCGGCCTGGCGCGCCTGCGACCCTGCGGAGCGCGACTTCTTCCAGGGCCTCGTCCACGTCGTCGTGGCGGCCTACCAGCGCGGCCGCGGCCGTCCCGTCGCTGCCGAGCGCCAGCGCGTGAAGGCGCTGCGTCGGCTCGCGCCGTTCGAGCCGGCGCACCGTGGGCTCGACGTGGCGCTGCTGCGCCGCGAGCTGCTAGAGCGACCCGAGGCCGATCCGCGTGAACACCTGGTCGAGCGCAACGCGCAGCCACCAGTCGCGGTTGAAGAAGAGCAGCAGGCCGAGCGCGACGAGCACGCTCCCTGACACTCCGCGCACGACGCCGTAGTGGTCGCGCACCCACCGGAACGCACGCATCGCGTGTGCGAAGGCCACGCCGGCCGCGACGAACGCGGCGGCGAGTCCCAGCGAGTACGCGACGAGCAGCACGACCCCGCGTGCCACGGTGCCGCTCGACGATGCGAGGACCAGGATGGAAGCGAGCACGGTTCCGATGCACGGCGCGGCGCATACGGCGAACGCGCCGCCGAGCAGCGCACGCGAGCCCGTCCCCCGTGCGCGCTGCAGCAGACCGGGCGCGACGGCCCGTTCCGGCCACGGCAGCACGCCCACGAACGCGAGCCCGAGCACGACGAGCACGAAGCCGGCGATCTCGAGCTGCGAGCGCTTGTCGACCGCGCTGCCGACCGCGGCGGCGGCCGCGCCGAGCAGCACGAAGACGACGGTGAAGCCCGCCACGAACGGGAGGCTCGCAGCGACGATGCGCCGGCCGACGCCGCGCTCGCCGAGCCGGTCGACCTCGACCGCGGAGACCGCCGACAGGTAGCCGGGGACGAGCGGCAGCACGCACGGCGTCACGACCGAGAACAGTCCGGCCAGGAACGCGACGGGAAGCTTCTCAGCCATCGAAGCGCGCGAGCTCCTCGTCGACGAGCCGCTCGAGGTCGGGGTCGAGCGGCGGCTCGTCGGACGCCGGGTCGCCGTCGCGCGCGCGCGTCCAGCGGCGCGCGCCGACGGCGAGCGCGGCGGCACCGCCGGCGACGCCGCCGAGCGGGAGCACCCACGCGAGCAGGTCGAACCCGTGCTTCGCCGGCGTCGCGAGGATGCCGTCGCCGAAGTTGTTCGGCGGCCCGACGAACGAGTCGATGATCTGCTTCTCGGTCATGCACCGCGCTATGTCGCGCTGAATCTGCTCCTTCATCAGCTGCGCGGCCGGCGAGTCGGACTCGTCGAGCGGCTCGTGGCACGTCGGGCAGATCAGCTGGCTCTCGACGGCGCCTTCGCTCGCGGGATGGCTGCACGCTGCGGCGGCCGGCACGGCGAGCACCAGCGCGAGCAAGCAGCCGGCGACGAGCCTCACGTCGACAGCGCGCGGCGGGCGCCCGCCGTGAGCGCCGCATCCGACACCGGCCCGAGCACATGCCCGACGATCCGCCCGCGCCGGTCGACGAAGAACGTCTGCGGCGTGCCCTCGCCGACGCCCCACGGGTCGACCGTCGTCCCCGTCTGGTCGTAGACGAGCGGGTACGGGATGCCGTAGCGGCGCGCGAACGCGCGCGGCGGCCCTTTCGTGAACTCCTCGACGTCGATCCCCACGACGACGACGTCGCGCGCCGCCTCGCGCTTCGAGAACGCGACCAGCCGGCGCGTCTCCTGCTTGCACGGCTCGCAGTCCGACTGCCAGAAGTTCACGACGACGGCCTTGCCGCGCAGCGAGCGGAGGCTGAGCGTGCCGGGCTGCATGAGCAACGGGAGGCGGAAGTTCGGGGCGGCGACTATGCGATGGCTCGCGACCGCGTGCAGCACCGACTTCGGCTGGTGGGTGAGGTGCCACGCGAGAATGCCGCCGAGCGCGAGCACGCCGGCGGCCGCGATCGCGCGGAGGACGCGCGTCACGATGCGAGCGCCTCCCTGATCGCGGCGTCGATCCTCGCCCGCGTGATCGGTCCCGTCACGTGCGGCGGCTCGACGCGTCCGTCCGGGCGCACGAAGAACGTTTCGGGGAAGCCCGTCACGCCCCACCGATCGTACGCCGCGCCGCTCGCGTCCTGCACGACGGGGTAGTCGACGGCGTAGCGGCGCATATACGCCTCGGCGGACGACTTGAGGTCCTGGCCGTCGACGCCGACGAACACGACGCGCGGATTCGAGCGCCAGGCTGCGGCGGCGTCGTGGAGCGCCTTCGCCTCCAGCTTGCAGTCGGGGCACCACGACGCCCAGAAGTTGAGGACGACGACCTTGCCGTGGTAGGCCGCGAGGTCGAACGTCCCGCCCCCGAACCACTGCAGCCGCGTCGGCGGCGCGGGCACGACCTTGCCGGCGTCGACCTCCTTCGCGACGGTGCTGCGGGCCTGGTGCGCGACGTCCCACACGAGGAGCCCGAGCAGCCCGAGCACCACGGCGACGGCCGCGACGCGGAGCGGTCGCATCAGACGATGTCGACGGGCGTCCCGACGACGACGCGGTCGAACAGCCACTCCGCGTCCGGGACCTGCATGCGGATGCAGCCGTGCGACGCGCTGTAGCCGATCGAGGACGGCTCGTCGGTGCCGTGGATGCCGACGCCTGGAGCGCTCAGCCCCATCCAGCGCGTTCCGAGCGGGTTGTTCGGTCCCGGCGGGACCGGCTGCAGCCCCTTCGCCCACGCGTCCTGCGTCGGCGGGTACCACCACGGGTTCTTCCACTTGACCACGATGTGGAAGAGGCCGTGCGGAGTTGGGTAGATCGCCTGTCCGGTCGCGACCGGAAAGACGCGCACGAGCTTCGCGCCGTCGTACAGCCAGAGGCGGTTCTGCTCGGTGCTGATGACGATCACGGGCCCGATCGACGCCGCGGTCACCTTCGGCGCCAGGGTCTTCGTGTGCACGCGCACCGGCAGCCGCGAATTACGGACGAGCTGCAAGACGATGCGCTGCGTCAGGCGCGAGCCGTCGAGCGAACGGCCGGGCTGGCCGCCGCTGACCCACGGCCGCGCGTCGCGGAAGCTGAGCACCGCGTCGACCGGGGCGCGCGCGACCCGCCGCTCCAGGTTCGCGACCCACGCGCGGACGACGGCGCCGCGCGGGGCGACCACGAGCGGCACGGCCGCACCGGCACGGGCGTGACGGGCCTTCGCAACCGCCGTCTTCACGTACGCGGACGCGAAGCGCCGCGGGTCGAGGCGGAACGTGCTGCGGTCGACGACGACCGCGAGCGGACGGGCGAAGGACGCGTGCACCGCCGCCACCGCCTGCGCCGGGGAGAGGCCGCCGACGCGGACGCCGCCGACGCGGACGTTCGGCGCGATCACGGCCGGCGCCCGCCGTGTCGTCGTCGTCGGTGCCGTCGTCGTCTGCGCGGTGGTGGTCAGCGCGGTCGTCGTCTGCGCGGTCGTGTCGGCGGACGTCGTGGTCGTCGACGTCGAGGTGGTCGCGTCGGCGATCACGGCCCCCGAGAGCATGCCGGCGGCCGCGAGTCCGAGCACGAACAGCGCAGCGAACGAGGCGCGCTTCACGGCTCGTCCAGTGTAGCCAGCACGCTTGCGGCCATCCGCGGGTCGTCCGTGACGATGCCGTCGATCCCGAGCGCCGCGAGGCGCTCCACCTCCGTCGCGTCGTTGACGGTGAACGCGAGCACCGGGACGCCGGCGCGGTGCGCGAGCCGGACGGCGGCGCCCGAGCAGAGGGTCCAGTGCAGCGCGAGCACGTTCGCGCGTGCGGCGCGCAGCAGGAGCGGCAGGCGCGCCGGCATCGCCGTGCGCAGCGCGGCCGCGCCCGCGCGCGTCAGCGGCGCCGGCCACGGAGCGCGCGAGACGCCGTAGCGGTCGCGGGGATAGCCGATCGCCCGCGGCAGATGGGGTGCGATGCGCGCGAGGCGCCGCGTCGTCGCGGGCCACGCGGTCGAGACCACCGCTCGCTCGCGCAGGCCGTGCCGGTCGATCGCATCGACGAGCTCCGCCTCGTAGCCCGGCAGCTTCGCGTCGAGGTGGACGCCGAGGTCGTGCGCGCGCAGGAACTCGAGCGCGTCGTCGAGCGTGATCTGCGCCGCGGGGACCTCGCGCTGCGAGTGCGCGAGCCGGAGGTCCGGGCCGACGTCGAACTCCACGACGTCGGCGCGCGCGGCGACGGCGGCTTCGAGCGACGCGAGCGTGTTCTCCGCCGCGACGGCGGCGGCGCCGCGGTGGCCGACGACGAGCGGCCGGCGGCCGTCGGCGCGCCGCAGGTTCACGACGTTCTCTTGATCACGACGATCGCGCAGTCGTCGCCGAGCACGCCCCCGGCGAACCGGCGGCAGGCCGTGACGACCGCGTCTGCGATCTCCTGCGCGGGCCGCGACGCGTAACGCGCGAGGAGCGCGTCGAGCCGAGCCGCGCCGAACAGCTCGTGGCCGCGGCGCGCCTCGACGACGCCGTCGGTGTACAGCACCACGGCCGCGCCCGGCGGCAGCGCCGCCTCGGTCCGCTCGTATTCCTGATCGGCGTCGATGCCGAGCGCCAGGCCGCCGCAGCGGAGTCCCTCGACCGCGCCGTCGAGGTGCACGAGGCGCGGCTCGGGGTGGCCGGCGCTCGCGCAGAGGACGGCGCCGGACGGGTCGACCGTGACGTACGCCATCGTGATGAACTTGCCGCTCGCGATCTCGCCGACGACGACGTCGTTCGCGTGCGCGAGGAACGCCGACGGGTCGGGGTGCTCGCGCGCCAGCGAGCGGAAGACGAACTTGGCCATCGCCATGTCGGCCGTCGCGTCGATGCCGTGGCCGGTCACGTCGCCGAGCACGACCGCCAGCCGGCCGTCCGCCAGCTCGAGGAAGTCGAACACGTCGCCGCCGACGTCGACCTGCGCCGCCGACTGGTACACCGTGCCGACCTCGAGCCCGGCGACGGCGGGCCGCTCGCGCGGCAGCAGCGACTGCTGCATCGTCTCGGCGAACAGCTTCTGCTGGTGGTAGAGGCGGGCGTTGTCGATCGCGAGCGCGGCCTGCTGCGCAATCGTCGCGGCGGTCGTCAGCGTCTCCGCGTCGATCGGCTCGGCTGGGTCGAGCGAGAGGATCGTCAGCTCGGCGAGCAACTCGCTGGCCGTGCTGATCGGCAGCAGCGCCGCCGTCGATCCCTTCTCCAGAAACGGGACGAGCAGCGCATGCGCCCCCCCGAGCCGGCGTGCCGCGGCGGCGTCGAGGACGAGCGGCACGCTCGAGCGGGCGGGGCGCGGCTGCGGCCGCTCGAGGATCGTCCGGACGGCGCCTTCGAGCCGTGCCTCCGCGACGTGCACCGCCCGCGGCTCGAAGCGGTCGCCGCGCTCGTCCGGGACGCGGATGACGGCCGCGTCGACGTCGAGCACGTCCACGATCGTCGCGGTGACCGTCTCAAGCGTGGTGTCGAGCGACAGGGTCTGTGCGAACGCGCGCGAGATGTCGTAGAGCGCGTTCACCTGCCGCGACGTCTGCCGTTCGGCGGCCAGCACCTCCCCGAGCCGGTCGCCGAGGTCCTTCGCCTGCTCGTGCAGGCGCGCGTTCTGGACCGCGACGGCGAGCTGCGCGGCGAGCGAGGTGAGAAGCGAGACGTCGCCCTCCGGCAGCGCACCCGTGGCCGGGTACGCGACGAGCAGGCCGATCAGCTCCTCGCGCACGTGCAGCGGGACGGCGAGCGCCGCGCGCTGCGACGACGCGCGCAGCGCTGCGCGCGCCGCGGCGAGCACGGGGTCGCGACCGCCCGCCGACACCTGCACCGCACCGCGCGCGCGCAGCGGCCCGAGCACGAGCTCGAGCAACCGCTCCGCGACGAGCTCGTGGCCGTGCGCGAGCGACCGTTCCGCCGCGGTCTGCAGCGCTCCGTCCTCGATCAGGTAGACGCCGACGCGCTCGACGCCAAGCAGCTCGGTGATCCGCTCGACCGCGGTCTCGAGCGTGTGCGAGAGCGACAGGCGCGCGATCGCCGCGCCGACGACCTCGAGCAGCGCGCGCGTGCGGCGGAGCTCCTCCTCCACGTCTCGCGCACGCTCCCCCGCGCGCAGCGCCTGCGCCGTGCGCGCGGCGAACGCCGCGAGCGCCGGCAGCTCGTGCGACGGCGGCACCGCGTCGGCGCGGAAGAAGAGCTGCAGCGCGCCGGCGGGCGGCTGCCCGAGCGGCAGGGTGACGACGTGCGACGCGCCGGTCGCGAACGAGCCCTCGTCGACCGCCGCCGGCACCCGCGCCTCGAGCGCCGCGTCGAGCGCAGCGCGCGCCGAGTCGGCGCCCTCGTCGACGGTCGAGGCGACGACGTGCGGCTTCGTCGTCGCACCCCACAGCGTCGCGGCGGCCGCGCCGGTCGCGTCTGCGGCGACGCGCACCGCCTGCTCGGCGCCCCGTCGTGCGTCCGCCCCGGCCGCGAGCGCGTCGCCGGCCAGCTCGAGCGTCCGCGAGCGGCCGCTGCCGGGCGAGGCGGCCGGCGCGAGCATGCGCAGCGCGAGCGCGAGCTGCGCCGCGGCGAGGGTCGCGAGCGCCTCGTCGCCGGCCGTGAACGCGTCGGCGACGCGCACCGCCTCGAGCGCGCCGACCACACGCTCGTCGACGCGGCAAGGAACGGCGAGCACGCCCGCCGCTCCGGTGCGCTGCGCGGCGCGGCGCGTCGGCGCCGCCGGGAGCCCTGCGGCGGCGTCCTCGCAGCCCGCGCGCGTCCCCGCCGCCTCGGCGGCGAGCGCCGACCCCGCCGGCGCGACGGCGCGCGCCGCGAGCAGCCCGTCGGCGCCGACGACGCGCAGCACCACGAGGTCGGCCCGGAGCGCGTCGGCGCACGCGTCGGCGACTCGCTGCAGCGCCGTCCGCAGGTCGCCGGCGGCGGCGACCCCGGCGGCCCCGGCGGCGAGCGTCTCGACGGGCAGCCGCCCGGTCTCGACCACCATCGTGCCGGGAAGTCTGCCGGATCGGCAGTAGACTGCCGGGGTGGCCGAGCCAGCCCGCCACGCGACGCTGCCGGACGACACGCCGTCGCTCGACCCGCTCGCGATCGAGCGCGCCTACCGGCGCGAGCGTGCGCGCCGCCGCGCCCGCGTCGAGCGCCGCACGGAGGCCCAGAAGTCGAACCTGCGCTTCTGGGCGGTCATGCTCGCGCTGACGTTCCTCGCCGCGTTCACGCTCCTCCTCGCGTGGCGCGAGGTGCAGAGCCTGTTCGGAATCTGAGCGGGGTCGCTACTGCAGGTGGGGCCGGAGGAACGGGCTCCACGCCGCCTGCTCCCAGGTCGTGCTCCCGCACATCGGGCACTGCGGCAACGTCGTGCGGACCGTGATCCCGTAGCCGCACCCCGAGCAGTGGAATTCGCCGGAGGCGGGACTGCCCGCGACGGCGAACTCGACGAAGTCGCCCTCGCCGTCCAGCTTCCGTGCTTCGTCCAGCATCCGACCCCTTTCGGAAACGTCGCTCGCGCGGACTGCCGACCGGAAACATCCCCATACTACGAGCTGTGGAAACCCCCGACTTCTTCGACGTCGACGCGCCGGCGCCGGGTGCGCCGACACCGGCCGGCTACGTCAGACCGGCGGCCGGCGGCATCTGGGCGGCCGGCGCGACGATCACGTGGGTCGGCGCGCTGGTGCTGATGCTGTCGTCGTTCATGGACTGGTACGCGGGGAACGGCAACGGGATCACACTGGCGGTGATCGGGTGGCACGCCGGGATCCTCGGCAAGCTGGTCTTCTTCGTCGGGCTGCTCGCGCTCGCGCTGGTCGTGATGCGCGAGCTCGGGCTCGAGCTGATGCCGCCGTCGATACCCGAAAGCCTGGTCGTGCTCGGGCTGGGCGTGCTCGGATTGATCTTCGTCCTGATCCGCATCATCTCGATCCCCGACTTCGTCCTGCCCGCGAGCGGCCGCGGGATCGGGATCTGGATCAGCCTGCTCGCGGCGCTCGCCGTGATCCTCGGCGGAGTCCTGACAGCAGCAGAAGAGCTGTAGCGGTCCCGAGCACGGCGCCCGCGACGACGTCGAGCGGGAAGTGGACGCCGTTGTACAGGCGCGAGTACGCGACCGCCGCCGCCAGCACGTAGAGCGGGATCCGCAACCGCGGCGCGAACGCCGCCAGCACCGTCGCGCACGCGAAGCTCGTCGCGGTATGGCCGGACGGGAACGAGTGCGTCGACAGGTGCCCGCCGAGCTGGCGCACGAACGGCCGGTGACGCGGGATCAGCGCCTTCAGGATGTCGGTCGCGCCCTCGGCGGCGAGGTCGGCGAGGACGAGCGGCAGGAGCAGGCGCGGCCGGCGCAGCGCGAACGCGAGCAGGACGCCGATCACGATCCAGATCGCCCCGAGCTGCGCGACCTTCGACAGCCAGACCGAGACGCCGTCGAGCCAACCGACGCGGTGCGCGACGATCCAGCGCTCGAGGCTCCTGTCGGCGTGGATCAGGCCGCCGGGACGAGCTGCTTCGCCCGCTCGATCAGCTGCTGCGGGTCGAACGGCTTGCCGACGAAGCCGCGCGCGCCCGCCTGCTCCGCGTTCGCCGCGGAGCGGGCGTCGACCTGGCCGCTGAACATGATCACCGGGATCGAGCCGTGGCGCTCCTGCAGGCGCTGCAGCATTTGCCAGCCGTCGACGCCGGGCATGACGACGTCGAGCAGCACGAGCTCCGGCGCCTGGTCGTCGATGGCCGCCAGGGCCTCGTCCGCGCTCGCCGCCTCCCGCACCGAGTAGCCCTCCATCTCGAGGTTGACGCGCATGAACTCGCGCAGGCGCGCGTCGTCGTCGACGACGAGCACGAGCGGCCCGCCCGTCCGGCCGCCGGGCCCGGAGCGGTCGAGGAACGCCTCGAGGTCGCGGCGCCGGTAGCGGCGGTGGCCGCCGGGCGTGTAGAAGGCCGGCACCCGCCCCTGGTCGGACCACTTGCGGATCGTCGACTGCGCGACGCCGAGGAACTTCGCCGCCTGGCCGAGCGTCAGCCAGTCCGGCTCGCTCGTCGGTGCACGTCGCCCTGGATGAGACATTCCGGCCCAAAAGTAGCCAAAGCTGCACCTAGTTAAACCGCGTTCATGGTTTGGAAACGGTAATCGTTACCGTCTGGCGCGCGGCCGGGGCGAGCGGCAGCGGCCGCAGCGTGCGGACGAGCGTCTGCGTGCCCGCGCTCGGCGAGGCGTCGTGAAGCGCCTCCCCGAGGGCGACGCCCAGCGCGAAGACGACGACGACCGCCGCGGCGAGGACGAGCCTCCGGACGGTCACGGTGCGTAGTCGGAGGCGCCGCGGGCGTAGACGTGGAAGGCCGCGTCGGCGACGGTGCCGGCCTCGGGGACAGCCGGCGCGCCGGGGTGGTCGCCCTCGAGGAGCGGGCGCGCCCATTCGTCCGCGCCCTCGTACGCGTCCGCGAGCTCCGCGAGCGTGAACGTCTGCCCCACGCGCCGCCGGAGCGCGTCGACGACGACCTCCACGCGTTCGAGGAGGAGTGCGTAGCGGCGACGGTCGGCGCGCGCGTCCTCGATGCGACGGCTCCCGTCCTCCCACTGCCTGCGCGCGAGCTCGACGTCCATCTACGCGGCAGTACAGCAGCTCGCCGGCCAGCGCTCGGGCAGCTCGGCGAGGATCCGGTCGCCGAGCTCGTATCCCGGACGCGCGAGCGCGAACGCCGCGTGTGCGTGCAGGCACTTGAGGCTGCCGTCGCGCGTCGAGCCGCCGATGCCGGCGTCGAGCTCCGGCCGCAGCGCACGCTGCTCCGCCTGCGCCGCCGCGAGGCTCTGCGCGAGCAGCGGGTCGTCGTGCGCGGCGCGCGTCCAGCGCTCGACGCCGCCGGCGGCCTCGAGCCGCGAGAGCGCGGCCACGAGGTGCGGGCACGTGACGTAGAACTGCGTCGGAAACGGACGGCCGTCCTCGTCGAACGGCGCCTGCTCCGTCACCGCCGGGCGACCGAACGGGCAGCGAACCGCAACTCGCCGAAACGCCCGCGGCGCGCGGCCGATCTGACGCTCGACGATCGCGATCTCCGTCACGGGGGAGCTTCTTCCCGCGACGGGCGCGCCATCACGTCAGTGATGCTTGCGCCAGTACGCGATCCCCTTCACGATGAAGAGGCGCTCGCCGGGCTTGACGAGCCCGATGCGGCGCGCCTCCTGGATCAGCTGCGCGTCCGTGCCTGCCGCGGCGAGCCGCCGCTGCAGCCGCACCTGTTCGACGCGCAGCGCGTGCACCTCGGCGCGCCGCGCGTCGAGCTCGTGCTTCGTGCGCAGGTACGTGTGGAGCGGCTTCCAGTAGAGGAACGCGACGACGACGATCCCCCCGAGCGCGAGCAGCCGAGTGGGGCGCAGCCGAATCACCCCGCCGCTGTTCTTCGCCACGCGGCGGTGTCCTACCGGCACGACCAGAAGTGGTCATGCGCGGGCTCGGGAGGGGAACCGAAGATGCCCCTTCCGACTGTTACGCGATGTCGACCTTGATGACGTTCGTGCTGCCGGGCAGGTTGACGGCCGTCCCGGCGGTCGTGACGACGCGGTCGCCCATGTCGACGACGCCGACGTTGAGCGCCGCCTCGAGCGAGCGCGACCAGAGGTCCTCGACGTTCTCGGTCTGCGGCATCAGCACCGGCGTCACGCCCCACTCGAGCGCCATCTGCTGCACCGCCGTCTGGTTGTGCGAGAGGCCGACGATCGGCCGCCGCGGCCGCAGCCGCGCGACCGCTGACGCCGTGCGGCCCGTGAAGGTCGGGACGAGGATCGCGCTCGCGCCGAGCGTCTCGGCGAGGTCGCACGCGGCGTTCGACATCGCCCGCCCGACGGTCGTCTGCTCGCCCGGCTCCGGCATCTGGTGGCGGTAGCCCATCGACGGCTCGACCGCGCGGGCGATCCGGTCCATCGTCTGCACCGCCTCGACGGGGTAGCTGCCGGTCGCCGTCTCGGCGGACAGCATCACGGCGGACGTGCCGTCGAGGATCGCGTTCGCGACGTCGCTCGCCTCGGCGCGCGTCGGCTCCGGATGCTCCACCATCGACTCGAGCATCTGCGTCGCGGTGATCACTGGCTTGCCGGCGTCGAGACAGCGCAGGATGATCCGCTTCTGCAGGAGCGGGACGGGCGCCGCGCCGATCTCGACGCCGAGGTCGCCGCGCGCGACCATGATGGCGTCCGCCTCGCGGAGCACCTCCTCGAGCGCCTCGACCGCTTCCGCCTTCTCGATCTTCGCGATCACGCGCGCCGGCGAGCCGTGCTGGCGGATGATCGCCTGCAGGTCGCGCACGTCGGCGGCCGCGCGCACGAACGACAGTGCGACGAAGTCGACGCCGTTCTGCAGGGCGAAGCTCAGGTCGTCGAGGTCCTTCTTCGTCAGCGACGGGATCGGAACCGGTACGCCGGGCAGGTTCACGCCCTTGTGCGACTTCACCTCGCCGCCGACGACGACGCGGCAGCGCGCACGGCCCTGCTCGACGTCCTCGACCGAGAGCCGCACGAGGCCGTCGTCGATCAGGACGTCGTGGCCCGGTCGCAGGACCTCTCCGATCACGGCGGGCGCGACCGGCAGCTCGCCGTTCACGGCGTGCTGCTCGCCGACGACGAGCACCTCCTCGCCCTTCAGGAGCACGCGCGGCTCGTCGAGGTCGCCGACGCGCAGCTTCGGCCCCTGCAGGTCGGCGATCAGCGCGATCGGCTTGGCGACCTCGCGCTGCACGCCGCGGACGACCTCGATCAGCTCACCGAGCTCCTCGTGCGTCCCGTGCGAGAAGTTGAGGCGGACGGCGTCGACGCCGGCGTCGACGAGCGCGCGCACCATCTCGCGCGAAGCGGTGGCGGGGCCGACGGTCGCGACGATCTTCGTCCTGCGCCGGTCTGCAGCCACGGTTCCACGATAGATGAGAAGTCGTCCGCAGGAACGACACGGGATCGTCCGCGCCGACGACGACAACGATCCGTTCACGCCGTAGCGTGGGCGACATGGATTACGTGACTGGGAGCGCCGTTCCGCGCATCGTCGGCGACGCGTTCGTGCGGGGCGAACGGCGGCGCGAGCTCGCGCTCGACAGCTTCCGCGGGTCGTGGCTCGTCGTCGCGTTCGGCGTCCGCGGCGCCGACGTCGACGAGCTCGCACGCCTCGAGGAGGCGTTCGCGGCGGACGGCGCCGTCGTGGTCGCCGCGACGCCGAGCGACTGGCACGACGTCGCGGAGCGCTACGGGGCGAGCGCGGCTCGCTTCCCGATTCTCACGGGCGTCGACGAGCGGCGGCAGGTGACGCTCGTCGTCGATCCCGGAGGCGTGATCCGTCACACCGGACTGCGGCGAAGCGCGCGCGAGACGCTGGCGAGCCTCGAGGCGCTGCTCGTTCCCGCCGTGCTCGCGGCGTAGCCGGGGAGAGCTACACGCCGCGGGCGCGGCGCGGGAACGCGTCCCAGCCGGGGTAGCGCGCCGCCGAGCCGAGCTGCTCCTCGATCCGCAGGAGCTGGTTGAACTTCGCGACGCGGTCGGAGCGCGCCGGTGCACCCGTCTTGATCTGGCCGGTCCCGAGCGCGACCGCGAGATCGGCGATCGTCGCGTCCTCGGTCTCGCCTGAGCGGTGCGACATCACCGCCGTGTAGCCGGCGTCGTGCGCGATGCGCACCGCCTCGATCGTCTCCGTCAGCGTCCCGATCTGGTTGACCTTGACGAGGATCGAGTTCGCGACGCCGCGCTCGATGCCCTCGCGCAGCCGCGCCGGGTTCGTCACGAACAGGTCGTCGCCGACGAGCTGCACCCGGTCGCCGAGCTCGTCCGTCAGCGCCTTCCAGCAGTCCCAGTCGTCCTCGGCCGCGCCGTCCTCGATCGACACGACGGGATAGCGCTCGACGATGTCGCCCCAGAACGCCGGCATCTCGGCGCTCGTCTTCTCGCGGCCCTCGAAGCGGTAGACGCCGCCGGCGAAGACCTCGCTCGTCGCCGGGTCGAGCGCGATCGCGACGCGGTCGCGATGGCCGGCCCGTTCCGCCGCCTCGAGGATGAGCTCGACCGCCGCCTCGCTCGAGTCGAGGTCGGGCGCGAACCCGCCCTCGTCGCCGACGCCGGTCGCGAGCCCGCGCTCCGTCAGCAGCCGCTTCAGATCGTGGTACACCTCGGCGCCCACGCGCAGCGCCTCGGCGAACGAGTTCGCGCCGGCGGGGACGACCATGAACTCCTGCAGGTCGATCGAGTTGGTCGCGTGCGCGCCGCCGTTGATCACGTTCATCAGCGGCACCGGCAGCGTCGCCGCGCCGGCTCCGCCGAGGTAGCGCCACAGCGGCTCGCCCGCCGCCGCGGCGGACGCCTTCGCCGCGGCGAGCGACGCCCCGAGGATCGCGTTCGCGCCGAGCCGGCCCTTGTTCGGCGTGCCGTCGCACTCGACGAGCGCGCGGTCGAGCGCCTCCTGGTCGGCGGCGTCGCGGCCGCGCAGCAGCCGCGCGATCTCGCCGTTCACGTTCGCGACCGCCTTCGTGACGCCCTTGCCGCCCCACTCGCCGCCGCCGTCGCGCAGCTCGACCGCCTCGTGGACGCCCGTCGACGCGCCCGACGGCACGATCGCGCGCCCGCGCGCCCCGCCTTCCAGCTCGATCTCCACCTCGACCGTCGGATTGCCGCGCGAGTCGAGCACCTGCCGCCCGCGCACGTCGACGATCGCCGCCATCAGCTCGCCTCCTTCGCCCTGTCGTAGTACGCGTCCTGCGACTCGAGATCGAGCGCGGCCCAATCCTGCCCCTCCGCGGAGGCGAGCGCGGCGGCCGCGTCGACGCGGGCGCGGAAGCGCTTCGCCGACGCGCGCAGCTCGAGCTCGGGGTCGACGTTCAGCCGCCGCGCGACGTTGACGGCGGCGAACAGGACGTCGCCGAGCTCCTCGCCGACGCGCCGGTCCGGCTCCGTCTCGCCGGGCGGCTCGCTCGCCGGCAGCACCTCGCGCAGCTCGCGCAGCTCGTCGTCGAAGTCCGCGAGCGCGCCGTCGAGGTCCGGGTACTCGAAGCCGACCGCCTTCGCGCGCTGCTGCACCTTGCGCGCGTAGAGCAGCGCTGGCAGCGCCTCCGGCACGTCGTGGAAGATCCCGACGCGTCCCTCCTGCTCGCGCTTGACCCGCTCCCACCGTTCCTTCACGCGCGCCGCGTCGCGAGGCGGATCGTCGGTCGACGCGGCCGCCACCTCGCCGAAGACGTGCGGATGACGCGCGACCAGCTTCGCGTGCAGGCGGCGGGCCGCCGTCTCCAGGTCGCCGGCGCCGCGCTCGGACAGCAGCAGCGCGAGGAAGTAGGACTGGAAGAGCAGGTCGCCGACCTCGTCGAGCAGCTTCGCGTCGTCGCCGGCGATCGCCGCGTCGGCGACCTCGTACGCCTCTTCGACCGTGTGCGGGACGATCGTGCGCACGGTCTGCTCGCGGTCCCACGGACACTCGCGCCGCAGCCGCTCGGTCAGCTCCTGGAGCCGGACCAGCGCGTCGGCAAGGTCGCCCAATCCTCTACGTCGTCGTCGTGTTCGTCGTCGTGAAGGCGGCGCAGGGGTCCGGCGACGGCTGGTAGCCCGGCTGGTACTTGATGTGGTGATCCGAGCAGTAGTGCTGCTGGAGGTCGTGCGCCCACTTCGTCAGTGCGTCGTTCTTCTTCTGCTGCAGCAGCTGCTGGCGGATCGTCGCCGCCTCCTGCGACTCCGGGGTCGTCGAGACCGGCTTCACCGCCGAGAGCGGCTCGATCACGAACCAGCCGTAGTGCGGGTCGTGTACCGGCGTGTGCACGACGTGCGTCGGCGCGCCGAACGCCACGGCGTCGAACGCGGCCACCGTCTGGCCCTTGGTGACCGTCAGCTTGCCGCAGTTGTTCTTGGAGCCCGGGTCGAGCGAGTACTTCTTCGCGAGCTTGCACCAGGTCGAGTCGGGCGCGGAGCGGAGCTTCCCGTAGAGCGTGTACGCGAGCGGCTTCGACTTGACGAGGATGTGGCGCACGTCGCGCGACGGCGGCCGCGAGTACAGGTTCTTGTGCGCGACGTAGTACTGGTGGATCTCCTTGTTCGAGACCGTCACCTGGCCGGTGATCTTGTTGATGATCTGCTCCGAGATCAGCTGCGTCTTGATCTCGTCACGCACCTGCTGGTCCGTCAGGTGCTGCTTCTTCAGCTGCGCCTGGTACTGCTTCTCGCTTCCCTGGAAGTACTGCTTCTTGATCTGGTCGAGGCGCTGCTGGATCTGCTTCGGCGTGATGTGGATGCCGAGGGACGCCGCCTTCTCCGCACGCTCGGCCTGCTGCACGAGCAACGTCACGGCCTGCGCCTTGATGCTCTCGTACTGCGTCGAGCCCTGCTTCGGGAACGAGCGGCCCTGCTGCTTGTAGCTCAGCTTCGCCTGCGCCATCAACGCGTCGAAGGCGGTCTTCGGCACGTGCTGGTTGCCGACGACGGCGACGTCGCCCGGCTGCAGCTTCGCGGTGCCCCCGCCGCCGCAACCGGCGGCGAGCGCTGCAAGGACGACCAGCGGTGCGAGGAATCTTGCCCGTTTCATGAGAAAGCGCCGGCTAGGCCGCCTGGCGCGCCGCCAGCATAGCATCGACCAAATCGAGCGCTCCCTTGAATTCATCGCGCCTTAACGTCACCTCGCGGTTGCCTGTCGAGTAGACGGCGGTCTCCACCGACGACCGCAGCTCGCGCAGCTCGCCGGAGCCGAGCACGACCGGTCCGACCGACGCGCGCCCGCCGCGGAAGACGAGGTAGTCGGCGCCGAGGCGCGCGAGCTTCAGCTTCGCCTCCTGGATCGCGAACAGGTTCTCGACGGGCTCGGGCAGCGGCCCGAAGCGGTCCTCCGTCGCGACACGGAGCTCGTGCAGCTCGTCCTCCGACTCGGCGAGCGCGATCCGGCGGTGCAGGTCGATCTTCAGCGCCTCGGCTGCGATGTACGCGGCGGGGACGTACGCGTCGATGCGCGCGTCGACGCGCACCGGGCGGGCGGCGAGCCGGCGCTGGCCCGACAGCTCCGCGACCGCCTCGTGGAGCATCTCGACGTACAGCTCGAAGCCGAGCGCCGCGACGTGCCCCGACTGCTCGGCGCCGAGCAGGTCGCCCGCACCGCGGATCTCGAGGTCGCGCATCGCGATCGCGAATCCGGCGCCGAGCTCGGTGTGGTCGGCGAGCGTCGCGAGCCTCGCGCGCGCCTCAGGCGTCAGCTCGCGTGCGTCCGGATAGAAGAGGTATGCGTGCGCGAGCACGTCGCTGCGGCCGACGCGGCCGCGGATCTGGTAGAGCTGGCTCAGCCCGAGCTGGTCGGCGCGCTCGACGACCAGCGTGTTCGCCTGCGGGATGTCGAGGCCGGACTCGATGATCGTCGTCGACACGAGGACGTCTGCGTCCCCCGCGAGGAAGCGGAGCATCTTGTCCTCGAGCTCTCGCTCCGGCATCTGCCCGTGCGCGACGAGGAAGCGCAGCTGCGGGCACATCTGCGCGAGCTTCGCCGCGGCTTCGTCGATCGTCTCGACGCGGTTGTGCAGGTAGAAGGCCTGGCCGCCGCGGTCGACCTCGCGCCGAAGCGCCTGCGCGACCAGCTCCTCGTCGTACTCGCCGACGTACGTGCGGATCGGCCGGCGGCCGACGGGAGGCGTCTCGATGACGGAGATGTCGCGCAGCCCGGACAGCGACATGTGCAGCGTGCGCGGAATCGGCGTCGCGGTGAGCGCGAGCACGTCCACCTCGAGCCGAAGCTGCCGCAGCAGCTCCTTCTGCGCGACGCCGAAGCGCTGCTCCTCGTCGACGATCACGAGCCCGAGCTCCTTCGGGATCACGTCGCGCGAGAGCACGCGATGCGTCCCGATCAGCACGTCGACCTTGCCCTCGGCGAACTCGGCGAGCACCTTCTTCACGTCGGACGGCGTGCGGAAGCGCGACACCATCTCGACCCGCACCGGGAAGTCGCGATAGCGCCCGCGGAAGGTGTTCCAGTGCTGCTGCGCCAGCACCGTCGTCGGGACGAGCATCAGCACCTGCTTGCCGTTGACGGCGACTGCGAACGCCGCGCGGACGGCGACCTCCGTCTTGCCGAAGCCGACGTCGCCGCAGACGAGGCGGTCCATCGGATGGGGCGCCTCCAGGTCGTCCATCACCGCCTCGATCGCGGTCCGCTGGTCTTCGGTCTCGCGGTACGGGAATTCGGCCTCCAGCCGCTCGACCCACTCGTGGTCGACGTCGTAGGCGACGCCCGGCTGCGTCTGCCGCTGCGCGTACAGCTGCAGGAGCTCGCCCGCCATCTCGCGCAGGTGCTCGCGGGCGCGCGTCTTCAGGTTGTCCCACGCCTTGCCGCCAAGCTTCGACAGCACCGGCTCGCGCGAGTCGGCGCCGACGTAGCGGCTGACCTTTCCGATCTGCTCGTGCGGGACGTAGACGCGGTCGTCGCCGCGGAACCCGAGCAGCAGGTAGTCGCGCGTCACGCCCGCGACCTCGCGCGTCTCGAAGCCGAGAAGACGCGCGATCCCGTGGTCCTCGTGCACCACGAAGTCGCCGCTGCGCAGGTCGCTGAAGCTCTGGAGCGCGCGTCCGGGCGCGGCCGTCGCGCGCGGCGGCCGCCGCCGGAAGACCTGCGTGTCGGGCAGGAGAGCGATCCCGAGCTCGCGCCAGACGAAGCCGCGCCGCGCGGGCGCGACGGCGAACGTCAGCCCGTGCGGGTCGGACCCGGGCTCGAGCAGGCGCGCCTCGACGCGGCGGAGCAGCTGTTGCTGGCGCAGCGCCTCGCCGCGGTGCGGGAAGGCGACGACGACGTCGAGCTCCTGCCGCAGCAGTCCCGCGAGCTCGTTCTCCGCCTCGGCCAGGCCGCGCGCGGCGAGCGCCGGACGCTGTGCGTCGAACGAGAAGGGCTGCGCCTGAGGCAGCCCCGTCAGCTCGGTCGCCCCGTCGAGGTCGAGCGGCGGCAGTCCTTCCTCCGCCCACACCTCGCGCACCTCGTCCGGCGACCAGACGAGGTCGGGGACGCGGTCGAGCGGCAGTACCAGGTCGTCGGGGATCGCCGCGGCCGGCTCCTCGAAGAGCTCGTCGTCGGGGAGCACGAGCTCGACGAGCTCCCGCCGCCGCTCCGCCGCGGGGTAGATCGTCGCCTCCGCGACCTGACGGAGCGCGCGCTGCGTGAACGGGGAGAACGCGCGGATCTGCTCGATCTCGTCTCCGAACAGCTCGATGCGGAGCGGCTCGCGACCCGTCGTCGGGAACACGTCGACGAGGCCGCCGCGGACGGCGAACTGGCCGCGCTCTTCGACCCGCTCGACGCGCTCGTAGCCGGCCGACGCCAGCTGCTCCGCCAGCGCGTCGATGCCCGGCTCGTCCCCGGCGGCCACTCGGAGCGCCGCCGGCCGTTCCGACACCGGCGGCAGTCCCTCGGCGACGGCCGCGGCCGACGCACAGACGAGACCGCCGCGGGCGAGCACGTCGAGCGCGCGCGCTCGCTCGCCGACGAGGTGCGGCGTCGCCTCGAGCCCGGAGCCGTGGCGGACGCCGCGCGACGGCAGCAGGGCGACGCGGTCGTCGCCGGCGAACCAGCCGGCGGCCTCGGCCGCGTCACGGGCGTCGGCGTCCTCCGGCACGAGCAGGACGAGCCCGCGCCCGAGCTCCTCGTGCAGCGCGGCCGCGACGAGGGGCAGCACCGGCTCCGAGACGCGCGCGCGGGTCGGCAGCGCGGCCGCGAGCTCGCGCAGCCGCTCCTGCGCACGTACGCGTTCGACGAGGCCGAAGAGAGCGGGACGGTCCATGACGGCGGGCCGAACGTCGCGTCCGGCCGGCCGCTCATCGTAGTCCGCTACAGGATCCTGACTGCGCCGTCGTACGAGCCGTGGTCGCCGAGCGTGTCGATCGACACGGCCGCCCCCGTGTGCGGCGCGTGGATGAACCTCCCGCCGCCGACGTACAGGCCGACGTGTCCGAGGCCGTCGAAGAAGACGAGGTCGCCGGGCTCGAGCGCGCCGTGAACCCGCCGGCCGGCCGAGAACTGCGCAACCGAGTAGTGCGGGAGCTCGACGCCGAAGCGTGCGTAGACGAAGCGCGTGAAGCCGGAGCAGTCGAAACCGGTTCTGGGCGAGGTGCCGCCGTACTCGTACCGCACGCCGAGGAAGCGCCGCGCGTAGCGGACGACGCTGCGCTGCTCGGCGGCGACGCGGACGGCGCGCGACGGGTGCGCGGCGGCGCTGCCGGCGTGGCCGGCGGCGGCGGCGAGGGCGGTGGCGAGCAGCGCGAGGCGGACGCGGTACGGCACGAAAGCTCCCTTCAGCAGAGGCGGCGCGCGAGTCGGGGAAGGCGCGGCCGCGCTGTCGTTGGCTCGCCGCTCATGTCAGCAGCGGCCGCCGCCTGCGCCACCCCCCGAACCGGGCGACCGGTCCCGCCCGTCCGGACTAGGCCTGCGGCCCCGGTCGACCTGGGCCGCCCGGGCGGAAGCGGCCGGGCGGTGCGGCCCCGAGCGTCACCGCCGCCTGCGCCCGCTGCTCGTGACGATCGGCGCAAGCTTGACGCGGCGGGCCGCACGAGCGAGACTCCGCGCTGTCCGTAACGTTCCCGGAACGTCAACCGGGAATTTCCGAAAGGAACCGGATGCGCCGTAGGTGCGAACGCTGGGGGTCGGGCATGCGGCACCGGTCGCGCCCGACTGCCTACGGCCGGCCGAGCGCGGGCTCGACCCCTCCCGCGCTCGGCCTACTTCTTGTTGACGGCGCGCTGCGCCGCCTCGAGCCCCTCGGCGTCGAGTAGCTCGACGGCGTCCGCGGCGCGCGCGACGAGCGCCTCCGCCTCGTCGTGCGGCTCGAAGTCGCTCAGGAGGTAGTCGGCGAGCGGCCGCCGGTCGCCGCGGCCGGGTCGGCCGACGCCGATCCGGAGGCGCATGAAGTCGGGCGTCCCGAGGTGCTGGGCGATCGAGCGCAGCCCGTTGTGGCCGGCGAGCCCGCCTCCGAGCCGGGCCTGCAGCCGCCCGAGCTCGAAGTCGCCCTCGTCGTGGACGACGAGCACGGCGTCGGGCTGCAGCTTGAAGAACTGCATCGCCGCCTTCACCGACCGCCCGGACTCGTTCATGTACGTCTCGGGCTTGAGCAGCGCGACCCGGTGGCCGTCGATCCGCACCTCGGCGAGGCGGCCGTGGAACTTCGAGCGCCAGGACCCGCCGTGCCGCCGCGCGAGCTCCTCGACGACCATCCAGCCCGCGTTGTGACGGTTGCGCGCGTACTCGCGGCCGGGATTGCCGAGGCCGACGACGAGCAGGTCGAGCGAGGTCCCGGGCCGGCGCGGCCAGAGCCGCACGGCCTTCAGCCCTCGACGGTGCCCTCGCCGCCGGCTGCGGCGGCGTCGGGCTCGGCCGGCGACTCGGTCGCCGACTGCGGGCGCTCGCCGGCGGCGAGGCCCGCGGTCGCGGCCTCCTCGCCCTCCGCGAGCGCCTCCTCGGGCTCCTCGACGCGCGTCGGCTGCGCGACCGTGGCGAGCACCGTCTCGTCCGGGTCGTCGAGCAGCGTCACGCCGGCGGGCGGCTGCAGCGCGCTCAGCCGGAGCGAGTCGCCGATGTGCATCGCGGCGACGTCCACCTCGAGGTGCTCGGGCACCTCCATCGGCAGCGCCTCGACGTTGAGCTCGAGCGTCACCTGCGTCAGCACGCCGCCTTCCTTCGCGCCGGCGGGCTCGCCGACCAGGGTCAGCGGCACCGTGGCGTGGATCGGCTGGTCGAGCCGGACCTCCTGCAGGTCGACGTGCGTGATCACGCCGCGCACCGGATCCCGCTGGTACTCCTTGAGCACGGACGAATGCGCGGCGCCGCCGTCGACGACGACGTCGAGCACGGCGTTCAGGCCGCCGCGCGTGGTCAGGGCGGCGCGCAGGTCGCGCTCCGAGATGGCGATCGGCACCGGCGTCTCGCGGCCGTAGAGCACGCCGGGTACGAGCCCCCGCCTGCGCAGGCGCCGCGACTCCGCCGAACCGAGAACCGGCCGGTGCTCGACCGCGAGCTTGACGCGCTCTCCGGGCACGGCGGGCGATTGTAGCGAGTAGGACGCAAGTTCCCGTGCGGCCGCCGGGTTCACCGCTCGACACCGCCCACGCGGGCATCCCCATCTCCTCCCACGGCGTCGGCCTTGCGCGTTCGCGCGGGGCCGCGCCCGTGCGGTGGTGCTCAGAAGAGCTGGTTCTCGCCGCCGAAGATGGCGGAGACGCTGTCGTCCGCGAAGACGTTGACGATCGTCTCGGCGAGCAGCGGCGCGACGGTGAGCACCGTCATGTGGTCCGGCTTGAGGATCGGGTCGATCGGGACGGTGTCGGTGACGACGATGCCGGCGAGGTCGGCCTCGCTGAGCCTGCGCAGCCCCTCGGCGGAGAGCAGCGCGTGCGTCACGAACGCCCAGACCGCCCTCGCGCCGTGCTCCTTGAGCGCCTGCGCCCCGGCGATCAGCGTGCCGCCGGTGGTCGTGATGTCGTCGCCGATGATCGCGACCTTGTCGCGCACCTTCCCGGTCACCTCGGTCACCGCCACGACGTCGTGCGCCGGACGCGTCTTGTGCATGATCGCGAAGTCGGCGTCGATCATCTCGGCGAACCGGACGGCGTGCTTCGCGCGTCCCGCGTCCGGGGCGACGGACACGACGCCGTCGCCGGTGAGGCCGAGGTCGCTGAAATGGCGCGCGAAGAGCGGCAGCGACGTCATGTGGTCGACCGGAATCGTGAAGAAGCCCTGGATCTGGCCCGCGTGCAGATCCATCGTCAGCACGCGGTCGGCGCCGGCGAGCTGGAGCATGTCGGCGACGAGCCGCGCCGTGATCGGCTCGCGCGGCTTCGCCTTGCGGTCCTGCCGTGCGTACGGGAACCAGGGGATGACGGCCGTGATCCGCTTCGCGGACGCGAGCTTCGCGGCCTGGATCATCAGCAGCAGCTCCATCAGGTTCTGGTCGACGGGCTGGCAGCCCGTCTGCACCAGGAACAGGTCGGCGCCGCGGATCGACTCGTCGTAGCGGCAGTACGTCTCGCCGTTGCCGAAGGTGTGCAGCTCGATCGCTCCGAGCTCGACGCCGAGCTGGTGCGCGATCGCACGGGCGAGGTCGACGTGCGAGCGGCCGGAGAACACCATCAACCGCTTCTGCGGGCCCCGCTCGAGCCAATGCGCCGGCTGCGACGCGCTCACCTGCGGCTCGAGCCCCGGGAGGACGAGCTCAGTCGCCGCGCTTGCGGGCTGCATACCCCTCCTTGTTCTCCTGGCGCGCACGCGCGACGGCAAGCGCGTCGGCGGGGACGTCCTTCGTGATCACCGAGCCCGCGCCGATCCATGCACCGTCTCCGATCGTCACCGGGGCGACGAACGCATTCTGCACGCCCGTCCTGACGTTGCTGCCGATCGTCGTCCGCCCCTTGGGCTCGCCCGGCTTGTGCGGGAAGTTCACCGTGATGTTGCCCGCCGCGACGTTCGTGTCGCTGCCGACCTCGGCGTCGCCGATGTACGAGAGATGCGGCACCTTCGTGCGGTCTCCGATGCGTGAGTTCTTGATCTCCACGAAGGTGCCCGCCTTGGAGGACTCGCCGAGGACCGTTCCGGGGCGAAGGTAACAGAAGGGGCCGATCGTCGCCCCCGCACCGATCGCGGCGTCGACGATCACGCAATGGGCGCCGATCTCGGCGCCGCCCGCCACCGTGGTCGCGCCCCGCAGCACGGTGAACGGGCCGACGGTGACGTCCGGCGCGAGCTCGACCGTCGGCTCGATCCACGTCGTCAGCGGGTCCTGCAGCGTGACGCCTTCGAGCATGTGCGCCTCGTTGATCCGGTCGCGGAGGATCACGGCCGCCTGTGCGAGCTCGACGCGTGTGTTCACGCCTTCGGTGTCGCGCCAGTCGCGCGCTTCGTAGGCCGCGACGGTGCGGCCGGATCCGACCAGGATCTCGACGACGTCGGTCAGGTACAGCTCACCCTGCACGTTCCTCGGCTCGAGACGGTCGAGAGCGGGCCACAGCGCCTCGGCGCGGAAGACGTAGATCGACGTGTTGACCTCCGCGATCCGCTGCTCGTCCTCCGTCGCATCGGTCCCCTCCGCGACGCGCACGACGCGGCCAACCGCGTCGCGGACGACGCGTCCGTAGAGCCGCGGGTCCGGCGGCCTGGCGGTGAGGAGCGTCGCGTCCGCCGCTTCGCGGCGATGCGCTTCGACGAGCTCGTGCAGCACGGCCGCGGTCAACGCGGGCGTGTCGCCCGAGAGGACGAGGACGTCGCCGTCGTGCCCGGCGAGCGCCGCACGGGCGGCGCGCACTGCGTCGCCGGTGCCAAGCGGCTCCACCTGGACGGCGACGTCGACGCTGGCGTCCGCGAACGCTTCCTGCGCGGCCGGCGAGGCGACGACCACGACGCGGTCGGCGCCGGACGCACGCGCCGCGGCGAGCACCCAGTCGACCATCGGGCGGCCGAGGATCGGGTGGAAGTGCTTCGCCACCGCGGACTTCATCCGCGTGCCGAGCCCTGCGGCCATCACGACGGCGGCAAGCGAGTCGGGCACGGCGGGAGCCTAGTCGGGCGGCCGGAGAGGCCGCGAGCCGCGGCAGCGCGGCGAAGGCTGGGGCGCCAGGATTCGAACCTGGGATCGCGGGACCAAAACCCGCTGCCTTACCGCTTGGCTACGCCCCAGCGCGGGGTACGAGTCTACGCCCGTTCGCGGAACAGGAAGATCAGCGCGCCGATCGCGAGGAGCGCGATCACGGCGACGGCGACTGCCTTCAGGACCGCGAGCGCGAGCGGCACGCAGAGGACGAGCAGCTGCGACACCGCGAACATCCAGCTCAGCTGGCGCAGGACGACGCTGCGGTGGCGGCGGCCGGCGTACCACCAGAACCCGACCGCGACGACGGCCAGCACGATCGCCTCCCACCAGTGCAGTACGTGGAAGAGGTAGAGCAGCCCCTCGATCGCGGCGAGCCACAGCGTGAAGCGGAGGCGCCGTTCTCGCAACCACCGGCCTGCGCGGCTCGAGCCGTGCTCGATCGCGTGCGCGCCGAACATCTCGTTTCAAACGTACCACGTGGGTAGCGTGATCCAGGTGCGCGCGCGGCCGCGCAACGAGCGTGCCGCGCGCCGCGCCGCGGCGGCGTCGTTGAACAGCGCGTACACCGTCGGCCCGGCGCCGCTGACGTCGGCGCGGAAGGCGCCCGCGTCGCGCAGGTCGCGCGCGAGCGGCGCGCTTGCGAGGTCGTTCGGCGGCAGCGCAGCGAGGTCGCGCGGCCGGCGGACACGCGCGAGCGCGTCGCGCAACGCGGATACACGTTGCTCGAACCCGATCGGGCCCTCGCGTTCGTCGAACCGCTCGTACACGGACCCCGTCGACTCCTTCGCCGCCCCGTGCGGCAACGCGAGCAGGACGACGAAGTCCTGCGGCAGGTCGACGGGCTCGAGAACGGTGCCGTCGCCGGTCGCGAGCTGCGGGCCGTCGACGAGGAAGAACGGGACGTCGGCGCCGGCGCTCGCCGCGAGGTCGTGCAGCGCGCGCGGTTGCAGCGGCTCCACGAGCTGCGCGTTCGCAAGCCGCAGCGCGGCCGCCGCGTCCGAGCTGCCGCCGCCGAGGCCGGCCGCCACCGGCACCGCCTTCTCGATGCGGACGAGCCAGCCGTGCGGCGCGGCCAACAACTCGAGCGTGCGGCGCACGATCGTGTCGTCGCGAAAGCCCGCGACGGTTGTCTCGTTCGCCGGCTCGACGTGGATGCGGTCGCACAGGTCGAGACGCTGCAGCACGGTCACGACCTCGTGCTTTCCGTCCTCCCGCGGCGGCCCCACGACGAGCGCGAGGTTGATCTTCGCCGGCGCGGGCGAGATCACCGCAGCGCCTCGGCGAGCGCCGGAAACTCCGCCGGTGCGAGAGCCTCGGCGCGCACGTTCTCGTCCCGCCCGATCGCGGCGAGCGCCCGGCCCGCGCGCTCGCGCGACGCGAGGCCCGCGAGCGCCAGCGCGTTCGCGAGCGTCTTGCGCCGGTGCGCGAACGCGGCTTCGACGAGGCGCTTCACCTCGGGCGTCGCACCGGGCCCGCTGCGGCGGAACGCGACGAGCGCCGAGTCCACGTTCGGGCGCGGCCGGAACACCTCGCGCGAGACCGGATGGAAGCCGGTGCGCACGGCAGCGAGCTGGACGAGCACCGAGACGGCGCCGTACGCCTTCGTCGACGGAACCGCGAAGAAGCGGTCCGCGACCTCGCGCTGCACCATCACGCACCAGAGCTCGAGCTGCTGCACGGCGAGGCTCTCGACGACGATCGGCGTCGCCACGTTGTACGGCAGGTTCGCGACGAGCTTGCGCGGCGGCGGGTCGAGGCGCGTCGCGTCGAGATGCAGCGCGTCGCCCCAGTGAACCGTCGTGCGCGCGATGCCGGCGAGCTGCTCCTCGAGCCTCGTGTCGAGCTCGGCGGCGTGCACGTGCCGGACGCGGGCGGCGAGGAACCGCGTCAGCATTCCGAGGCCCGGCCCGATCTCGAGCACGACGTCGTCGGGCTGCAGCTCGGCGAGGCGCTCGACGACGCCGAGGATGTTCTCGTCGACGAGAAAATGCTGTCCCAGCTCCTTGCGCGGGCGGACGCTCACAACGCGAACACGGTGGCGGCGTTCGCGTCGATCGCCGCCGCGAGCGCGGCCGCGTCCTCCGCGCGCGCGGCCGCAAGCGTCTCCACGGTGTGGACGAGGTACGCCGGCTCGTTCCGCTTGCCCCGCAGCGGCTGCGGCGCGAGGTACGGGCTGTCAGTCTCGGCGAGGAGGCGGTCGCGCGGCACCTGCCGCGCGGCGTCGCGGAGCTCGTAGGCGTTCCTGTACGTGACGTTGCCTGCGAACGAGACGTACCAGCCCCGCTCGAGCGCCGGCCGGAGCAGCGGCGGCGACGAGAAGCAGTGCAGGACGACCGGGCCGTCGTGCGCGGCGAGGTGCGCGGCCGTGTCCTCGTCGGCGGCGCGCGTGTGGATCACGACCGGCTTGCCCGTCTCGCGTGCCAGCGCCAGCTGCGCGTCGAAGAGCCGACGCTGCGCGTCTCGCGACGCGTAGTCGCGGAAGAAGTCGAGACCGGTCTCGCCGACCGCGACCGCCTTCGGATGCGCGAGCAGCTCGCGCAGCGCGTCCACGTCGTCGCCCGCCGCTGCGTCCGCCTCGTGGGGATGGATGCCGATCGCGACGAAGACGCCGTCGCGTTCCAAGGCGCGCGCGAGCGCGCGGCGCGCGCCGGCGACGGTGGTGGCGACGTCCACGACGCGCGTGACACCGGCCGTTCGCGCCCGCTCGAGCACCTCGGCCGCGTCGTCGCCGAGGTGCGCGTGCGTGTCGATCACTCGCCGCCCTGCATGCGCCGCAGCTCCTCCTCGACGACGCTCTCGTCGAGTTTCCTGAAGAGCGGCTTCGGCTCGCGCAACGGCTGCCCCGCCGGGAGCTCGCTCGGCGACCACGACCCGACCCACGAGGCGTAGTCGCCGGTGAGGACGGTGTGTGTCCGGCCGTCCTCCTCGTCGACGTCGCGGAACTCGAGCGGGCCTGCGACGTAGCCGTCGTAGCCGAGGAGCTCGTGGAGCCGCTGCGACGTGAACGGCAGGAACGGCGTGAGGATCGTCTTCAGGCTGTCGACGGCGCGCAGCGCCACGTACAGGACGGTTCCTGCGCGCTGCTCGTCCGTCTTCGCGAGCGCCCACGGCGCCTCGTCCGACACGTACTGGTTGACGGTCGACGCGAGGCGCATCGCCTCCCCGAGCGCGGCGCGGAATCGGCCGGCCTCCACATGGCCGCCGACGGTCTCGAACCCGCCGTCGACGCCCCCGAGCAGCGCCTCGTCCGCACCCTGCAGCGGCCCCGGCTGCGGAACGCTGCCGAAGGTCCGGTAGGCGTTCGTGAGCGTGCGATTGACGAGGTTGCCCCAGTTCGCGAGCAGCTCCTCGTTGTTGCGCCGGACGAACTCGGCCCACGTGAAGTCCGTGTCCTGCGTCTCCGGGCCGGCCGCGACCAGGTAGTAGCGCAGCGGGTCCGGGTCGTAGCGGTCGAGGAAATCGCGCAGGTAGATCACGTGCTGGCGGCTCGACGAGAACTGCTTCCCTTCCATCGTCAGGAACTCGCTCGCGATGACGTTGTCGGGTAGCTCGAGCGGCCCGATGCCGGCGCCGTACTCGCCGCCCTTTCCGTAGCCGAGCAGCATCGAGGGCCAGATGATCGTGTGGAACACGATGTTGTCCTTGCCCTGGAAGTACGCGTGCAGCGACTCCGGGTTCTGCCACCAGTCGCGCCACGCGTCCGGGTCGCCGCTGATGTGCGCCCACTCGATGCTGGCCGACAGGTAGCCGATCACCGCGTCGAACCAGACATAGATGCGCTTGTTCTCGTCCTCCGCGTAGCCGGGGATCGGGATCCGGACGCCCCAGTCGAGATCGCGCGTGATGGGCCGCGGGCGGATGTCGTCGAGCAGGCCGAGCGAGAAGTTGCGGACGTTGGGACGCCACTCGTCGTGGCTCGAGATCCACTTGCGCAGCGCGTCCGCGAACTTCGGCAGGTCGAGGAACAGGTGGTTCGTCTCGCGGAACTCCGGCACCGAACCGTCGATTCGCGAGCGCGGGTCGATCAGGTCGACGGGATCGAGCTGGTTGCCGCAGTTGTCGCACTGGTCGCCGCGAGCCTCGGGGAAGCCGCAGATCGGGCACGTCCCCTCGATGTAGCGATCGGGGAGGGTGTGCCCCGTGACGGGGGAGAACGAGACGAGCTGCGCACGCTCGACGATGCCGCCGTGGTCGTAGATCGTCTTGAACACGTCCTGCGTGACCAGCGCGTGGTTGAGTGTCGTCGTGCGCGTGAAACAGTCGTACGACAGGCCCAGGCGCCGGAAGTCCTCGCGGAACGCGGCGTTGTAGCGGTCGGCGACCTCACCGTACGACCTCCCCTCCCGATCGGCGGCGACCATCACCGGCGTGCCGTGCTCGTCGGTACCCGACACCATCAGCACGTCGTTGCCCCTGAGCCGGTGGTACCGGGCGAAGACGTCCGACGGTACGCCGAACCCCGCGACGTGGCCGAGGTGCCGGTGCCCCGCCGCATACGGCCACGCCGGCGCAACCAGGATCTTCTTCGTCATGCGTGATTCCGGCACGGCGTTCCATCATACGAACGCGTTTTCGCACGGCTCGCCGGCGCCGGACGAACAGCGGCAGCGCGAGTGCGAGCGCGCCGAGGGAGTAGATCTGCCAGTCCCAGCCGTCGTGCGCCGATGCGGCGCGTGCTGCGCGGCGCTGCAGCGACCTGCGGGGCGCGGCGGCGGCGACGCGCCGGTGCGCGCGCGACGAGCGGCTCCGCCGGCCGGCGCGTGCGTGCGCGGAACGCGCCGACGCGTCGGTGCGTCCGGCGGCGACTGCCGCAACGTGCCGCCGCCGCGTCCGACGCGAGTGTTCCGCGTGAGCGCGAGGCGCGTGCCGCCGACCTTGCGCGTCGGCCGCCGCCGCGGGGGCGTCGGGAGAGGCGGCGGCGGCCGAGCTCGTGGGCGTGTCCTGCGCGGCGGGACGGATTGCCGTGCGGACGACGACGCGGTGGCCGCGACCGGCAGCAGCGTCCGGCCCGACGGTCGAGGCGACGGTCGTCGAGGCGGCTCCCGCCGAGCCGTCCGCTGCCTTCGACGCTGCGGGCGCGCCGGCCGGTCCGCTCGCCGCGGCGGGCGTCGGAGCGGTGGACGGAGCGGCTGCAGCGGCCTGAGTCGCGGCCGGCGCGCCGTTCGCGGCGGGCGCTGCGTGCGGTGTCGGAGCGGCCGGAACGGTGGCGGCCGCCGTCGCCGACGGAACCGTCGACGAGGATGGGGCGACCGCGCCGCGATGGACCGGGGCGGGTGTCCGCGCGCCGGGGGACGCAGGTCGGGTCGACGTGTCGCCTCCGTGCTCCGGCGGCGACGGCGCAGTTGCCGGCTGCGGCGCTCCCGAGGTCGGCGTGACGGAGGACGTCGCGGGCGACGACGGGGTCTCCACCGGCGTCGGCGTCTCCACGGCGGGCGTCGGCGTCTCCGCGGCGGGCGCCGTCGCCGGAGTGGTGTCGGACGATGCCGGGCGCTCCGGCGAAGGAGACGGCTCCGGCTGCGGCGTCTGCGACGCGGGGCCCGGCGAGCTCGACGGCGACTCCGGCGGGGACGGCGCGGCTTGCGGGTCACCGGCGCCGCCGGCGGCCGTGCTGGGCGCAGGGCCGCCGTCAGCCGCCGTCGGCGTCTGCGCCGGCGGCGCCGTCAGCCGCCGTCGGCGTCTGCGCCGGCGACTTCGCGACATCCGTCGGCGCGCCCGAGGTGGATCCGCCCGCCTCGGCGGCCACCGGCTGCGACGTCGTCGCGCCGGCGTCGGCCTCTGACGGGACGGCCGCCACGTCCACCGCCGGCGCCGCGGCCTGCTGATCCGCGCCGGCCGTCGGTGCGGGGGACGCGTCCGCGCCGGCCGTCGGTGCGGGCGACGCGTCCGCGTCCGCCGCAGGAGCGGGCTGCGTCGCCGAGGTGGTCGGCGCGTCGCCGCTCGCGGCGTCGACGGGCGGGGCTGCCGCGTCGGCCGTCGCGTCGGACGTCGACGACGCGTCCGTCGCGAGCGGCGGCAGGTCGGGCGCGTTCGCGAGCGGGTCGACGAGCGCCGCGAGCGGGTCCTGCGCAGGAGCCGGTGCGTCGACCGCCGGTGCGGCGCCGGACGCGTCGGCGGTGGACGCGGCGACGCCGTCGGTCGCCGCGGAGAGGTCGACCGAAGAGCTCGAGGCCGGCATGCCCGCATCGGATGCGGTCGCACCGCTCGCAGAAGCAGTGGGGTCGGCGACGGGCGCCGGCGCCCCGGCGGAAGCCGCGCCGTCAGGTGCCGGCGCGGGCGCGGGCGCCTCGGCAGCCGGCGCGGACGCCTCCGCGACCAGGGCGGACGTCGCGGTGCCCGCTGCGGGTGTCGGCGCGTCCGCGGCCGGCGCCGGTGCGCCCGCCGCGTCCGCCGGGCCGCCCGCGGGCGCGGGTGCCGCAGGCGGCTCGGGCGGCGCGACCTGCTCGCGCACGGGCAGGAGCGACTGCGGGTCGAGGTATCCCTGCTGCTGCGCGGCGACGCGGACGCCGAGGTGGACGTACGGCACCGTCACCTCGGGGTCGCCGCTCGGCCCGATCGTCCCGACGCCGTCGCCTTCCGCGACCGCCGCGCCCTTCGCGACCGTGATCGACCCGAGATGGGTGAGCGTGACGGCGTAACCGTCGGCCGTCGTGATCGTGACGCTCTTCCCCGACGAGGGGACGGAGCCCGCGAACGTGACGAGCCCGCCCGCGGGAGCGGCGACGGTCGAGCCGGCGTCGCCGGCGACGTCGATCCCGCGGTGCTGCCCGCCGGCGTACGGGTGGGCGGGATCGAACGAGAAGGATTGCAGGACGGCTCCCGCCGTCGGCCACGTCCATGCGCCCGCCGGAGGCGCGAGAAGAAGAACGGCCAGCGCGGCCGCAAGCAGGAGTCGACGCATGAGCACCACCCTTTCGTTGCCTGGAACTCGGACCCAGCCAACGTAGGGACGGGCTCTCGCTGTTGTCAAAAAAGGTTACAGTCTTGTCACAGAGTGGCTCGATAAAGGTCGTTTCGGGACACGTCCGTGAGCCGCGCGACGACGTCGGCGGCGACGCGCCTCGGCGTTCCGGCCGCGACGAGCTCGGCCACGGCGGCGCGGGACGAATGCTGGTCGGGCTCGTGAGGCGCGGCCGCGAGCACGAGCGTGATCTCGCCCTTCGGCGCGGTCGCGAAGCGCTCGGCCAGCGCCGCGGCGCGGCCGCGTGCGACCTGCTCGAACCGTTTCGTCAGCTCGCGGCAGACGGCGACCTCGCGCTCCGGCTCGAGCTCGGCCAACGCGCGCAGCGTCGCCGGCAGGCGCTGCGGCGACTCGAACGCGACGACGGCTCCGGGCCAGCTCCGCAGCGCGCGAAGCGTCGCCGTCAGCGCGCCCCGCCGTCGCGGCAGGAACCCGACGAACGCATACGCCCCGCCGCCGTTGCCGCTCGCCACCAGCGCCGTCTCGACGGCGGACGGCCCCGGGAGCACCGTCACCTCGACGCCGGCGGCCAGCGCGGCGCGCACGAGCCGCGCGCCGGGGTCCGACACCGCCGGCATGCCCGCGTCGGAGACGAGCGCCATGCGTTCGCCGGCCTGGAGGCGCGGCAACAGCTCCGCGGTGCGCGCCGCCTCGTTGTGCTCGTGCAGCGACAGCAGCCGCGCCTCGATCGCGTGCCGCTCGAGCAGCGTGCGCGTGCGTCGAGTGTCCTCCGCGAGCACGACGTCGGCGTCGCGGAGCGCCGCGAGCACCCGCAGCGTCACGTCGTCGAGGTTCCCGATCGGAGTCGCGCAGACCTCGAGCGGCATCCGGATCAGCCAATCGCCTCGAACGCGACCAGGCCGGCGCCGATCACGCCTGCTTCCGCACCCAGCCGCGCGGGCTCGATCTCGAGCTCCTGCCCGGCCGGCGAGAGCGCCTCGCGCAGCACCGCGAGGCGCGCCGCGGGTACCAGCAGCTCGAACGCGGCGACGCCGAAGCCGCCGCCGACGACGACGCGCCGCGCGCCGAAGACGTTGACGAGGGAGCCGATCGCGACGCCCAGGTGGTGTCCGATCTGCTCGAGCGCCGGATGCCGTTGCTCGACGAGCCTCCGCGCGTCGGCGTCGGGCCCGAGCAGCTCGCGCGCCAACCGGGTCGCCGCCGTGCCCGAGCAGTACGCCTCGAGGTGACCGCGGCCGGAGCAGGCGCCCTGGCACGGCAGCCCGTCCTCCACGATCACCATGTGGCCGAGCTCAGTCCACGCGCGCAGCAGCCGCCCGCCGCTGACGACCCCGCCCCCGACGCCGGTGCCGAGGGTGAGCATGACGAGGTCGTCGACGCCGCGGCCGCCGCCGAAGGTGAACTCCGCCAGCGCCGCGCAGCTTGCGTCGTTCTCGATCGCGACGGACAGCTCGAGCCGGCGTTCCATCTCGTCGACGAACGCGACGTCGCGCAGCGGGATGTTGACGGCGCCGAGCGCGCGGCCGCGGGCATGGTCGATCCGGGACGGGATCCCGAACCCGACCGCCGCGACCCGATCGTGCGGAAGGTCGCGGACGAGGTTCGCCAGCTCGTCGAGGAGCGCCGTCTGCGACGTCGTGACGGTCGGCCGCTCGACCGTCTCGTGCAGGCGGCCGTCGCGGTCGACGATCCCCGCGAGGATCTTCGTCCCGCCGAGGTCGACGCCGATCACGCGATCGCCAGCCACGGGTCGATAACGTAACCCGCCGGATGACGCGCCCAGAGAAGCCGTACCGCGTCTACCGCGGCGGCCGCGTGAAGGGGAAGGTGCCGACGGCACGGCCGCCGGGAACGGCGTCGCCCCGCCCCTCCTCGAGCTCCCGCCGGCGCGGCGACGGCCGCGTCGAGTACCGCGGGCCCGGCGCGCAGACGACGCGGAGCCCCCGCTGGGGCCGGAGGATCGCCCTCGGCGTCGTCGTGCTCGTGCTGCTGTTCGTCGTCTGGGCCGTCGCGAGCTGGCTCCAGTTCTCGAGCGGCGTCGCCGACGCGAACAAGCGGCTCGACCCCAACGCGAAGGCCGCCCTCGACAAGCAGAGCGGGCTCCTGCTCTCGCACTCGACGACGATCCTCCTGCTCGGCACCGACAACTCGGCGTCGGCGGCGCGTGCCGGCGACCGGCACTCGGACTCGATCATGCTCCTCCGAACCGACCCCGCCCACCATAGGCTGTATTACCTGTCGATCCCGCGGGACATCGTCGTCCCGATTCCGGGCCAGGGCACCCAGAAGATCAACGCGGCGATGCAGTTCGGCGGCCCGGCGCTCGCGATCCGCACGATCCGGCAGTTCACCGGCATCCCGATCGATCACGTCGTCGTCGTCAACTTCGGCGCTTTCAAGGAGCTGATCGACGCGATCGGCGGGATCACGGTCGACGTTCCGCGCCCGATCCGGTCGAACCGCTTCGACTGCCCGTACGCGACGCAGGCGCAGTGCACCCGCTGGCCCGGCTGGCGGTTCGCGAAGGGCCCGCAGCACATGAACGGCGAACGCGCGCTGATCTACTCGCGCATCCGCGAGAACCAGCTGAACCCGGCCGAGAACGACATCACGCGCGGCGCACGCCAGCAGGCCGTGATGAACGCGGTGATGGCGAAGTTCACCTCGCCCGGTGTGCTGTTCGACACAGCGTTCTCGGGCAGCAGCTACGCGAAGCCGCTGACGACGGATCTGACGGCGTGGCAGCTCGCGCAGCTCGCGTGGGTGAAGTTCCGCTCGTCGACCTCGAGCTCCGTCCACTGCCGCCTCGGCGGCGACCTCGGCGCCGGCGGCACCGGAAGCCCGAGCGAGGACAACCCGGCGACGATCGCGATGTTCCTCGGGAAGTCGGCGCCGCAGCCGCCGACCGGGCCGTTCGACCCCGGCTGCGTCGTCGGCCGCGTCCTGCAGTAGATGGGCCTCCTCTCGTTCCTGCTGTTCGGCCTCGTCGCCGGGCTGGTCGCGCGGGCGCTGACGCCGGGACGGCAGGCGCTCGGGTGCCTGATGACGATCGTCGTCGGGATTGCCGGGGCGTTCCTCGGCGGCCTGATCGGAGACGTCGTCCTCGGGCACCGAATCCGGTTCGGCTGGCACCTCGGCCCGTTCGTGCTCGCCGTCGTCGGGTCGGTCGTCCTGCTGCTGCTGCTCGAGGCGCTGTCCGCGCGCGCCCGCGGCGGCCGACGCCGGTGGTGACGCCGCGCCGTCAGTCGTCGGCGGACTTGCTCGAGCCGCCGCCGGAGGCGCTCGACTTCGTCGAGGCGCCGCCGTTCGAGCTCGAGCCGGAGTCGGAGCCGGAGGACTCGGTCCCGTCCTTGCCCGCACGCGACTTGCGCCCGTAGTCGGTCGAGTAGAAACCCGAGCCCTTGTAGTGCACCGCGACCGGGTGCAGGACGCGCTGGAGGGGCGCGGCTCCGCAGACCTCGCAGCCCGACGGTCCCGGCTCCGTCATGCCGTGGAACGTCTCGAAGACATGGCCGTTCGGGCACTTGTACTCGTAGATCGGCACGGAAGCGGCAAGGCTAGCAGCGGCTTCGAACGCCACCCTCGGCGCGGCCGATACCCTCGCCGGCGGTGAAGCGCGCGGTCGCCCTGTGCGCGCTCGTCGCGCTGCTCGTCCCGGCCTCGGCCGCCGCCCACGCGACGCTGCTCCGCACGATGCCCGCGAACGGCGCGGTGCTCGCGCACGCGCCGCAGCGCGTGGTCGTGCAATTCGACGACGTCGTCCGTGTCGGCCATGCGAACGCGGCGGTCGACAACGCCACCGGCAGCTCGGTGCTCGGCGGCAGACCCGCCGCGCGCGGTCGCGTCCTGACGTTGCCCCTTCGCCGAAACCTGGCGCGCGGCGCGTACAGCGTGCGCTGGTCGATCGTGTCGGACGACGGCCATCTCGAGCAGGGCGTGATCGCGTTCGCCGTCGGGGCGGGGTCGGCGCCACCGACGTCGGTGCTCGGCGCCTCGACGCCGCTCAGCTGGAGCGACGTGCTGCTACGGCTCCTCTACTACGGCGGCATCCTCGCCGCCGGCGGCGTCGTTGTCTTCGGCCTCGTCGCACGGCCGTTCGGCCGCGCGGCGCTGCGCCGCCCGCTCGACCACCTCGTGTTCTTCGCGCTCCTCGCGGCGTTCCTCGGCGGCAGCGGAATGCTCCACGGCGCCGTCTCGGGCACGCGCTACGACCTCGTGCTGAAGGTGGCGGTGACGGTCGCGCTCGTCGGCGGAGCGGCGGCGGCGCTCGCACCGATGTATCCCCGCGCGGAGCCCGTCGCCTTCGCGGCGGCGCTCGCGCTGCTCGCGGCCCCGACGCTTGCGGGGCACGCGCTCGACCGCAACCAACCGCTCTGGCTCTCGATCCCGGCCGACCTCGCGCACGTCGCCTCCGCCGGCGTGTGGCTCGGCGGGCTGCTCGCGCTCGCGTTCGCGCTGCCGCGCGCGAACCCGTCCGAGGTCGAGCGCGGGCGGGTGGTCGCGCGCTTCTCGACCGCCGCCGGGGTGACGGTGGCCGTGCTCGCCGTGACGGGCGTGCTCCGTGCGCTGACGGAGCTGAACGCGGTGCGCGAGCTGTGGACGACGTCCTACGGGCGGTCGCTGCTCGTGAAGACGGCGCTGTTCGCGACGCTCCTCGCGTTCGGGCTCGTGAACCGCACGCGCCTGCTCGCGACGTTCCGGCGCCTGCGCCGGTCCGTGCTGGCGGAGATCGTGCTCGTGCTCGGCGTGGTCGGCGTCGTCGCGGTCCTGACGGAGCTTCGTCCCGGGCGCGACCGCGCGGCCGCGGCGGCGGCCGCGCCCAGCGTGCCGGCGCTCGGACAGCCGCCCGCGCTGCCGCCACCCGATGCGGTGGTCGACGCGCGCGAGCTCGGCGGGCTGGCGCTCGCCGTCGCGCGCACCCCCGGACGCGCAACCGTGACGCTCGTCGACGCCGACGCGAACGGAGCGAACGGCCACACCGTCGCCATCGACGGGGCCGGAGCGACGCCGTGCGGCGCGGGCTGCTACCAGGGCGCCGCGGCGCCGGGGCCGCTGCGCGTGACCGTCGACGGACGAACCGCCACGTTCGACGTGCCCGCGACGGCTCCCGACGGTTCCGCGCTGCTCGCACGGCTGACGCGCGCCTACGAGAAGCTGCGCAGCGTCGTCTTCGAGGAGCAGCTCGCCTCGAGCCCGACGCAGCGCATCGACACCGTGTTCGTGGAGGTGGCGCCGGACAAGCTGCGCTACCGCACGGCCCACGGGCCGAGCGCGGTCGTGATCGGCGCGCGGCGCTGGGACAGCGCCGGTCCCGGGAAGCCCTACGTCGAGTCGCCGCAGACGCCGATCCGCCCGATCCAGCCCTACTGGAACGACACGACGAACGTCCACGTCGTCGCACCCGGCGTGCTGACGTTCCTCGACCGCACGATTCCCGCGTGGTTTCGTGTGGAGCTGCGGCGCGACCGCCTGCCGCGCGTCGTCCACATGACCGCCGCGGCTCACTTCATGGTCGACCGCTACCTCGGGTTCGACACGCCGGTCGACGTGTCGCCACCCTCGCGGTAGCGCTGCGCCTCCTCCCCCACGAGCTCGAGAAAGCACGGTGCGTCTTCGAACGCGGCGAGCCCCGCCGCCGAGTCGCGCGGCCGCCGCGAGCGGCCCGCGCCGCGGCGCGCGGCGATCGCACCGGCAGCGCCGACGAGCCCGCCGATGGCGAACGAGCGCAGCCTGCCGAGCCGGTCGGCGGTCCCGTCCATGCGACGATCGTACGCCGTGCGACTCGTCACCCTCGGCGATCTGCTGCTGGACGTGGTCGTCCGGCTCGACGCGCCGCTGGTCCCGGGCGACGACCGCCTCGCGCGGACGCACGTCGGCGCGGGCGGCCAGGCCGCGAACGTCGCCGCGTGGGCAGCCGCGCTCGGGGCGGAGGCGCGCTTCGTCGGCAAGCGCGGCGCCGACGACGCGGGCGAGCTCGTGGGGCGCAGGCTGGCGGAGCTGGGCGTCGACGTCGTCGGACCCGTCGAGGGGCGGACCGGCGTGGTCGTCTCGATCGCCACGGGGGGCGACCGCACGATGGCCTCGGACCGCGGTTCGGCGCCCGACCTGCAGCCGCGCGAGCTCGACCCGCTCTGGTTCGATTGCGACGTGCTCCACCTCTCCGGCTACTCGCTGCTGCGCGAGCCGATCGCGGCCGCTGCCGTCGCGGCGGCCGCCGAGGCGCGGACACGCGGCGCGGCGGTGAGCGTCGACGTCTCGACGTTCACGCTCGTCGACGACGCGTTCCGCGTGCGGGTGCGAGACCTCGCGCCCGACGTCGTGTTCGCGAGCGAGCGCGAGCGCGACGCCGTCGGCGGCCTCAACGCGCACTGGGTGCTGAAGCGCGGCGCCGACGGCATCGTCGTCGACGGCGTCGAGCATCCCGCGTTCCCGGTCGACGTCGTCGACGCGACCGGCGCCGGCGACGCGCTGGCGGCCGGCTATCTCCTCGGCGGCGCCGAGCTCGCGCTCGAGGCGGCCGCGCGCTGCTGCGCGCGTCCGGGAAGCATGCCGTGATCCGGATCGGCGCCGCGGTCCGCCGCGCGCTCGACGACGGACGCGGCGTCGTCGCGCTCGAGACGACGCTGATCGCGCACGGGTTCCCGCCCGGGGAGGGCGTCGACGTCGGCCTCCGCTCCGAGCAGGCGGTGCGCGACGCCGGAGCCGTCCCCGCGACGGTCGGCGTCCTCGACGGCGAGGTCGTCGTCGGCCTCGACGAGGAGGAGCTGCACCGCCTCGACGCGGCGGCGCGGAAGGTCGGGCCGCGCGACCTCGCGGCCGCGGCCGTGCAGCGCGCGACGGGCGCGACGACCGTCGGCGGCACGCTCGCCGTCTGTGCGCGCTCGGGTATCGCCGTGATGGCGACGGGCGGCCTCGGCGGCGTCCACCGCGGCTGGCCGACGCCCCCCGACGTCTCGGCCGACGTCCAGGCGCTCGCGCGGACGCGCGCGCTCGTCGTCTCGTCGGGCGTCAAGTCGCTGCTCGACGTGCCGGCGACAGCCGAGCTGCTCGAGACGCTCAACGTCCCCGTGCTCGGCTACCGCACCGACTCGCTGCCGCTCTTCTACAGCGCCGCCGGCGGCCCGCCCGTCTCGGCGCGCGTCGACTCGGTCGAGGAGGCGGCGCGCGTCGCCGCAGCCCACTGGAAGCTCGGCGGCGGCGGGCTGCTGCTCGGCCGGCCGCCGGACGAGAGCCTCGACGACGTGGAGCCGCTGATCGCGCGCGCCCTCGCGGAAGCCGACGCACAGAACGTGCGCGGCCAGGCGGTGACGCCGTTCGTGTTGTCGTATCTGCACCGAGAGAGCGGCGGCCGGACGCTCGCCGCGAACCGCGAGCTGATCGTGGGCAATGCCCGCCTCGCCGGCGAGCTCGCCGCGACGCTCGCCGCCGCAGCCTGAGCGGACGCGCCCTTCGGGCGCGGCGGCCGCGGCACGGGCGAGCCGGAACGGGCGGGCTCTCTCAGATCGTCCAGGCGCCGTTCGCCTGCACCACCTCCCCGTCGACGTGCAGCTCGCCGCCTGCACGCAGGTCCTTGACGATGTCCCAGTGAATCGCGCTCGCGTTCTTGCCCCCGGTGAATGTGTACGAGCTGCCGAGCGCGAGGTGGATCGTCCCGTCGATCTTCTCGTCGAAGGCGACGTTCTTCATGAAGCGGCGGATGCCGGCGTTGCAGCCGATCCCGAGCTCGCCGATCCGCCGCGCTCCGGCGTCGGTCTCGAGCGTACGCAGCAGGAACTCCTCGCCGGCGCCCGCCGACGCGTCGACGACCCGGCCGCGCTCGAAGACGAGCCGCACCGACTCGACCTCGGTTCCCATGTAGACGGCCGGGAACTCGCGGAACTCGATCGTCCCCTCGGCGGAATCCTCGACGGGCGCGTAGAAGACCTCGCCGCCCGGCATGTTCACGTGCCCGTCGTCGACGGCGCCCGCGCGGCCGGCGAGCGAGAGCCTGAGGTCGGTGCCGTCGCCGACGATCCGCACCTCCTGCGCACCGTCGAAGACGCCGGCGATGCGACGCATGTGCTCGGCCTCGTCGTCCCAGTCGCGCAGCACCGCCTCGAAGATGAACTCCTCGTACTCGCGCAGTGTCATCCCGGCGTCCTGCGCCGCCGACTGCACGGGCCACTCGGCGATCACCCACGGCACCGCCATCGCCATCGTGCGCGCCCGCATCGGCGCGAGCGACTGCGCGAGCGCGGCGCGGCGCTCCTCCGACAGGTCCGACCCCTCGCGGGTGTTCTCGGGCGCCCAGACGCAGACGAGCGCGTCCGCCTGCTCCCACGCCTGCCGCACGAGCGGCGCGGGGTCGCGCAGCACCTCGAGCGGCGCGGTGCGCGCGAACGGACCGCCGATCTGCTCGAACTGCAGCTGCAGGACGGGATACGCGCCGAGACGGGCGCAGCGCTCCACGAGCACCTCCACCAGCGGCCGGGCGAGCGGCGTCGACCGGATCAGCACCTGCCAGCCCGCACGCACGCCGAGCGAGCGCTCGATCAGGAGCCGGGCGTACTCGTCGATCCGCTCGTCACGCACACAGCCGTTCTACCGACCGTGCGTGCGCGCGTAAATTCGCTCTTCGAGACGTGTCCCGCGGGGGCGCCCGCGCCGACGGCGAGCGCCGAAGGCCTACTCGAGCGTGCGGAGCAGCTCCTCGACCTCGAGCGCCGGCAGCGTCTGGATGCGCGTCGAGCCGCGCGCGCCGAGCGCCACCGAGACCTTGGCGACCGTCGCGACGTCCGGCGCCTCGACGACGTTCACGAAGTCGAACTCGCCGAGCGTCGCCCACTGGTGCAGCACGCGGCAGCCGAGCTCCGCGACGTCCGCGTTCACCTGGCGCAGGCGCTCAGGATTCGACTTGAGGGTCTGGACGCCCTGTTGGGTCAGCGTCGACAGGAGGATGAAGATCGGCATCGCGGCTCCTTCGTCGGTCGGATCGGCGGGAGCCTACTCGCGCCGCCTGGTCGACGTACAGCAGCGCGCCGCCGAGGAAGAGCAGCGGGCTGAGGACTTCGTCCGACAGGAACACGGCCACGCGCTGGCCGTTGTCGCCCTGCGTGTGCAGCAGGGCGCTGAGCACGTTCGCCGACACGCCGACGACGAGCACGAGCGCCGCGAGCGATCCGAGCGCGTGGGCGTAGTCGGCGACGCCGAGCTGCCGACCGCGCGCGAGCGCCGCGCGCGGCGCCAGCCGTTCGACCATCGCCGCGGGCACGGAAAGGCCGAGCAGCGCGAGCCACATCAGCCCCGGGACGACGAACAGCGCGCGCAGCGCGGGAAAGGGAAGCCAGAGCAGGGCGGCGAGGGCGGCCGCGGCCGGCGTCACGCGGGCGCCGCCGAGGACGAGCCGGCACGCCCACAGGTAGGCGGCGGCGAACAGCGGGGTCGCGAGCAGGTAGAGGACGAGCTGCCACGCGCCGCTGTGGCGCACGCTCAGCTGATCGACGACCGCCAGCGGCAGGCCGAGCGGCAGTGCGCGCCAGAACCGGTTGCCGTACGCGCGGATCGTCTCCGCGACGAGCTGCCCGACCGTGCGGCGGTCGGGCGGCAGCGGCGGCGGCAGCTCACGCACGCGCGAGCTCCGCGAGCAGCGGCGGCAGCGCCGCCCGCAGCGCGTCGAGCGCGCCGGCGACGTCCCAGCGCGCGCGGTCCGGCTCCGTGACGGCGTTCGAGATCGCGCGCACCTCCAGTGCCGGCACGCCCGCGAGCTGCGCCGCCCGCAGCGCGCCGAAGCCCTCCATCGCCTCCACCTCGCAGGACGTCCCGCCGCCGACGCGGCCGGCCGTCGCGATCGGGACGACGTGCGCGTCCGGAAGCGCGCGGCGCGCCGCCGCGAGCAGCCGCGGGTCGGGCTCGAGTCGCCAGACGCGCGGGATCCGCGAGGCGGGATCCACGACGTCGCAGTACACCGACTCCGCGCCGACGGCGAGCGCGCCGTTCGGAAGCGACTGCGCGCCCGCGACCCCGATCTGCAGGACGGCCGAGGGCGCGTGCTCGGCGATCGCGCGACCCGTCGCGACGGCCGCCTCGACGGGGCCGATGCCGCAGACGACCACGCGAGCCCCGCCGGCCCCGTCGACGAGCGCGCCCTCGAGCTCGGTCGCCGCCACGACGAGGATCACGCCGTCCACCGTATCCGTCGCAGCCGGTCGACCGTTACGGAGTCGGGAGACGAGACGGGGGTTTCGACTCGACGATGGCCCGTGCTGCGCGCATGACAGCTCCGAACATGTCGCTCACCGTCTCCGGCGAGCAGGCGACGCTCCTGCTCACAGGCGAGCACGAGGCGTACTCCGCGGAGAAGCTGGCGCGCTCGCTGCAGGCGCTGATCGACGAGGGGATGCCGGTCGTGGTCGACTTGCGCCAGACGGCGTTCGTCGACTCGACCGTCGTCGGCGTCCTGCTCGCCGCGAGCCGGCGCGCCCGCGAGCGCGGGCTGCGCGTCTCGCTCCTGCTCGGCGAGCGCACGGGCTGGCCGGTCCGCCGGATCTTCGACGTGACCGGCCTCCGTGACGAGATCGACGTAAGCGGCTAAGCGCTACGCGGCCACGGCGAGCTGCGCGCGCGTGAACACGAGCTCGCCGTTCTGCGCGTCGACGAGCACCGTGTCGCCCTCGCCGAAGTCGCCCTCGAGCAGCCGCAGCGCGAGCGGGTTCTCGAGCAGGCGCTGGATCGCGCGCTTGAGCGGGCGCGCACCGTACGCGGGATCCCACCCGGCCTCGGCGAGCACCTCCTTGGCTGCGTCGGTCAGCTCGAGCTGCAGGCCGCGCTCGGCGAGACGCTCGCGCAGGCGAGCGAGCTGCAGCTCGACGATCGAGCCGAGCTGGTCGCGCGTCAGCGGCCTGAACTCGACGATCTCGTCGATGCGGTTCAGGAACTCGGGGCGGAAGTGGTCGCGCATCGCGTCGGCGCTGCGGATGTTCGACGTCATGATCAGCACGGCGTTGCGGAAGTCGACGGTCCTCCCCTGGCCGTCCGTCAGCCGGCCGTCGTCGAGCACCTGCAGGAGCACGTCGAAGACCTCGTTGTGCGCCTTTTCGATCTCGTCGAGCAGGACGACGCAGTACGGGCGGCGGCGGACCGCCTCCGTCAGCTGGCCGCCCTCGTCGTAGCCGACGTACCCGGGCGGCGCACCGACGAGGCGTGACACCGTGTGCCGCTCCTGGTACTCGCTCATGTCGATGCGGACCATCGCCCGCTCGTCGTCGAACATGAACTCCGCGAGCGCCCGCGCAAGCTCCGTCTTCCCCACGCCCGTCGGCCCGAGGAAGACGAACGAGCCGATCGGGCGGTTCGGATCCTGGAGGCCCGTCCGCGCGCGGCGGAGCGCGTTCGCGACCGCCGACACCGCCTCGTCCTGGCCGACGACCCGCTGGTGCAGGCGTTCCTCCATGTGGATGAGCTTCTGGGTCTCGCCCTCGAGCAGGCGGTCGACGGGGATGCCCGTCCAGCGTGCGACGACGGCGGCGACGTCGTCCTCGTCGACCTCCTCCTTCACCATCGGATCCTCGACGCTGCCGTCCCGCTCGGCCAGCTCCTTCTCGAGCCCGGGGATCTCGCCGTAGCGGATCTCGGCGACGCGCTGCAGGTTGCCCTCGCGCTCCGCACGCTCGGCCTCGCCCCGCAGCTCGTCGATGCGCCGCGTCGCCTCCTTGACGCGCTCGAGCGCCTCCTTCTCCTTCGCCCAGCGCGCGGCGAGCGCGTCGCGCTCCTCCTTCGCCTCCGCGAGCGCGCGCTCGACCGGCTCGCGCACGTCGGTCGACTCGTTCGCCATCGCGGCCAGCTCGATCTCGAGCTGCACGACGCGCCGGTTCGCCTCGTCGAGCTCGAGCGGGCTCGAGTCGATCTCGATCCGCAGGCGCGACGCCGCCTCGTCGACGAGGTCGATCGCCTTGTCCGGCAGGAACCGGTCGGCGATGTAGCGGTGGCTGAGCACAGCAGCCGCGACGAGAGCCGCATCGCGGATGCGGACGCCGTGGTGCGCCTCGTAGCGCTCCTTGAGCCCGCGCAGGATCGCGATCGTGTCGGCGACGGACGGCTCGCCGACGTACACGGGCGCGAAGCGCCGCTCCAGCGCAGCGTCCTTCTCGATGTGCTTGCGGTATTCGTCGAGCGTCGTCGCGCCGATGCAGCGCAGCTCGCCGCGCGCGAGCATCGGCTTGAGCAGGTTCGCGGCGTCGACGGCGCCTTCCGCGGCGCCGGCGCCGACGATCGTGTGCAGCTCGTCGATGAAGAGGACGATGCGCCCGTCCGAGCTCCGGATCTCCGCCAGGACAGCCTTCAGACGCTCTTCGAACTCGCCGCGGTACTTGGAGCCGGCGAGCAGCGAGCCGATGTCGAGCGCCCAGACGCGCCGGTCGCGCAGGCCTTCGGGCACGTCGCCGGCGACGATCCGCTGGGCCAGCCCTTCCGCGATCGCAGTCTTGCCGACGCCGGGCTCGCCGATCAGCACCGGGTTGTTCTTCGTGCGGCGCGAGAGGATCTGGATCATTCGCCGGATCTCCTCGTCGCGCCCGATCACCGGGTCGAGCTTCCCGTTCTCGGCCGCCTCGGTGAGGTCGCGGCCGAACTTCGCGAGCGCCTGGTAGGTGCCCTCCGGGTCCTGCGAGGTGACGCGCTGCCCGCCGCGCACCTGGTCGATCCACGCGCGAATTTCGTCGCGCGGCGCAGGCTCGAGCGCCAGGAACAGATGCTCGGTCGAGACGTAGTCGTCTCCGAGCTGCTCCCGCTCGCGGTCGGCGGCGTCGAGCACGCGCGAGAACGCGGCCGAGACGTGCGGCTGCTGCTGACCTCCCTGCACGGACGGCAGCGCGGCGACCTTGCGCTCGGCCTCGGGCCGGAGCCGCTGCCAGTCTGCGAAGAGCTCCTGGTCGAGCAGCGCGAGCAGGAGGTGGTCGGGAGCGATCTCGGGGTTGCCCCGGCGACGCGCCGCGTCCTGTGCGGCGGCCACGGCCTCCTGAGCCTTGATCGTCAGCTTGTTGAAGTCCATGGGTTCTCAGTTCCTGTGGTTCGTCGTGATCGGTGGTTGCGGCGGCCGGTAGACGACGAGGTCGCGCCGGTACTGCTTGTGCACCTCGTCGAGCGCACGGCGCATCTCCTGCTCCATTCGCTCGAGCCGGCGGCGCAAGCGCACCAGCTCGTCCTCCATGTGGAGCACGCGCTCCACGCCGGCCAGGTTCAGGCCGAGCTCGGTCGTCAGCCGCTGGATCAGGCGCAGCCGCTCGATGTCGGACTCGGAGTAGAGCCGCGTGTTGCCGGCGGTGCGCTTCGGCCGCACGAGACCTTTCTGCTCGTAGATGCGCAGCGTCTGCGGATGCATGCCGACGAGGTCGGCCGCGACGCTGATCATGTAGCGAGGGCGGTCGTCGTCGCTCATCTCAGCCGGTCACCTTCTGCAGCTCCTCGAGCAGCTCGCGCTGCTTCTTGTTCATCCGCTTCGGCACCTCGATCCGGATGCGCGCAAGCACGTCGCCCTTGCCGCTGCCCTTCAGGCGCGGCGCGCCGCGCCCCTTGATGCGCAGGAGCTTTCCGTCCTCGGTGCCGCCCGGCACCTTCAGCGAGACCGCCCCCTCCGGGGTCGGCACCTCGACGGTGCCGCCGAGCGCGGCCGTCGCGAAGGTGATCGGCACCTGCACGACCAGGTCGTCGCCGCGCCGCTCGTACTGCTTCGACGGCTCGACGCGCGTGACCACGTAGAGGTCGCCGGCGGCGGCGCCGCCGTAGCCTGCCTCGCCCTTGCCGCGCAGCTTGATCCGGGTGCCGTCCCTCGCTCCGGCGGGCACGTGCACCTTGAAGCGCTTGGTGCGCCGTTCGCGTCCGGAGCCGTGGCAGGTGGGGCACGGCGTCTCGACGATCGTGCCCATGCCGTGGCAGCGCGGGCACGGCTGCTGCAGCGCGAACAGCCCCTGCGACGTGGCGACGACGCCCGAGCCGTCGCACTGCGGACACTTGACGGGTGCCGTTCCGGGCGCGGCGCCGGTTCCGTGGCAGGTGTGGCAGGCAAGCTCGAGCTGCACCGGCACGGTCACGTCCGCGCCGCGCAATGCGTCCTCGAACGACACGCGCACCTCGACCTCGACGTCGTTGCCGCGCTGGCCGCGCTCGCGCTGCGCGGCGCGCGCGCCGCGGGCGCCGCCGAACATCCCGCCGAAGATGTCGCCGAGGTCGAAGTCGCCGAAGTCGAACGTCGTCCCACCCTGCTGGCCGAACCCGCCCACGCGGCCGTTCGTCGTGCCGAGGCGGTCGTACTGCTTCCGCTTCTCCGGATCCGACAGGATGTCGTAGGCCGCCTGCACCTCCTTGAACCGCTCCTCCTGGCCGGGGTTGCGGTCGGGGTGCACCTCGCGGACGAGCTTGCGGTACGCCTTCTTGATCTCGTCCTGCGACGCGTTCTTCGACACGCCGAGCGTCTCGTAGAGCGAGCTAGGCATCCGGCTGCGGCGCCTCCTCCGCCTCCTCGGCGGGCTCTGCCTCCTCCTGCTGCGGCGCACCGGCGCTGACGACGACGCGCGCCGGCCGCAGGACGCGGTCGCCGAGCCGGTACCCCTTCTGCAGCACCTGGAGCACCGCCCCCTCCTCCGCGTGCGACGGCTGCGAGAGCAGCGCCTCCTGCGTGTGCGGGTCGAATCGGCCGTCCGTCGCGATCTCGCTCAGCCCCTCCTTGGCGAGCGCGTCGGCGAGCGCACGGTGCACGAGCCGGACGCCGTCCTCGAGCCGCGCTTCCTCATGCTGCGCCGCGGCCTCGAGCGCGCGCTCGAGGTCGTCGAGGATCGGGACGAGCTGTGCGACGAGCCGTTCGGACGCGCGCGCGACCAGCTCCTGCTGCTCGCGCGCGACGCGCTTGCGGTAGTTGTCGAACTCGGCCTTCAGCCGCTGCAGCGCGTCGAGGTACTCGTCGCGCTGCTGCTCCGCGGCCGCAAGCGCATCGGGCCGCGCCTCGACGGGCTGCTGCTCCTGCTCGTCGGCGACGTGCTCGTCGCGCGCGGAGGCGCCGGCGACGCCGGCACCTCCGCCCCCGTCCGTCCAGCCCGCGCCCGTCATCACTCGTCGACGACCTCGTACTCGGCGTCCTCGACGACCTCGTCGTCCGAGCCGGCCGAGGCGCCGTTCGCGTGCCCGTTCGGCGACGCCTGCGACGCGGACGCCTGCGCGTACAGCGCCGACGCCGCCTCCGTCCAGGCCTCCTGCAGCGCGTCGCGCTTCGCCTTGATCTCGCCGACGTCGCTCGACTGGAGCACGCCGCGAAGCTCCATGATCCGCCCCTCGACGGTCGACGCGACGCTCGAGTCGATCTTGTCGCGGTGCTCCTTCAGCGACTTCTCGGTCTGGTAGGCGAGCGCCTCCGCCTCGTTGCGCGCGTCGGCGAGCTCGCGCAGCTTGCGCGCCTCCTCGGAATGCGCCTCCGCCTCGCGGATCATGCGGTCGATCTCGTCCTGCTTGAGACCGGAGCCGCCCTCGATGCGGATCTGCTGCTCGTTGCCGGTGCCGAGGTCCTTCGCCGAGACGTTGATGATCCCGTTCGCGTCGATGTCGAACGCGACCTCGATCTGCGGCACGCCGCGCGGCGCCGGCGGGATGCCGACGAGCTCGAACTTCCCGAGCGTCTTGTTGTACGCCGCCATCTCGGACTCGCCCTGCAGCACGTGGACGAGCACCGAGGGCTGGTTGTCCTCGGCGGTCGAGAAGACCTCCGTCTTCCGCGTCGGGATCGTCGTGTTGCGCTCGATCAGCTTCGTGAAGACGCCGCCCTTCGTCTCGATGCCGAGCGACAGCGGCGTCACGTCGAGCAGGAGCACGTCCTTGACGTCGCCCTTGAGCACGCCGCCCTGAATCGCGGCGCCGACGGCGACGACCTCGTCCGGGTTGACGCCCTTGTGCGGCTCCTTGCCGATCAGCTCCTTCACCTTCGCCTGCACCGCCGGCATACGCGTCATGCCGCCGACGAGGACGACGTGGTCGATGTCGGACGCCTGCAGGCCGGCGTCGGCGAGCGCCTGCTTCGTCGGCGCGACGGTGCGCTCGAGCAGGGCGTGCGTGAGCTCCTCGAGCTTCGCGCGCGTCAGCTGCAGGTCGAGGTGCTTCGGGCCGTCCTGCGTCGCCGTGATGAACGGCAGGTTGATCTGCGTCGTCATCGTCGACGACAGCTCGATCTTCGCCTTCTCGGCCGCCTCGTACAGCCGCTGCAGCGCCATCGGGTCGTTGCCGAGGTCGATGCCCTGGTCGCGCTTGAACTCCGCGATCATCCAGTCGACGATCGCCTTGTCGAAGTTGTCGCCGCCGAGGTGGTTGTCGCCGTTCGTCGACTTCACCTCGAAGACGCCGTCGCCGAGCTCGAGCACCGACACGTCGAACGTGCCGCCGCCGAGGTCGAAGACGAGGATCGTCTGGTCCGCACCCTCCTTGTCGAGGCCGTAGGCGAGCGCGGCCGCCGTCGGCTCGTTGATGATGCGCAGGACGTTGAGGCCGGCGATCTTGCCGGCGTCCTTCGTCGCCTCGCGCTGCGCGTTGTTGAAGTACGCGGGGACCGTGATCACCGCGTCGGTGACGGGCTCGCCGAGGAACGCCTCGGCGTCCGCCTTCAGCTTCTGGAGGATCATCGCGCTGATCTCCGGCGGCGCGTACTGCTTGCCGCCAACCTCGATCCGCACGTCGTCGTTCGGCCCCTTCACGACCTTGTAGGGGACGATCGTCATCTCCTCCGTCACCTCGTCGTACTTGCGGCCCATGAACCGCTTGACGGAGAAGACGGTGTTCTGCGGGTTCGTCACCTGCTGCCGCCGCGCGGGCGCGCCGACGAGCCGCTGGCCGTCCTTCGTGAAGCCGACGACGGACGGGGTCGTCCGTCCGCCCTCGGCGTTCGGGATGACGGTCGGCTCCGCGCCCTCCAGCGTCGCCATCGCCGAGTTCGTCGTCCCGAGGTCGATGCCGATAGTCTTCGCCATAGCGTCTGCTACTCCTTTACGGGTACTGAGAAAATCTAAGCCGAGTTATAGCAGATCTCTCGGCTGGCCGCGAGCCCGGTTGACCTCTACGATCGGGGCGAATGCACGACGACATCCAGCGGGAGCTCGAGGCCACGCTCGCCGCGCGGCGCGAGCTGGGGCCGCGGCACGACGCGGAGCTGGCCGCGGGCTTCGTCGACCGGATCCAGCAGGAGATCGACCGCCGAATCGACGAGCGCCTCGCCGCGCTGCCGCCACGCAGGCGCGGGGGGTCGGCGCTCCATCCGGGCAACCTCGCCCTCTGCATCCCGATTGTCGCGATCGCCGGCGGGATCGGTCACCTCGCCGGCCTCGTCGTCGCGTTCCTCGCCCTCGCGCTCGTCTTCGGCGTCGCCGAGCTCCGGCGCTAACCCCGGGTCACGCCGATCAGGGCGCCGCCGGCGACGACGAGCGCGGCGCCCAGCGCGATCCTCCGCCCCACGCCCTCCGCGTGGCGCACGAGGAGGGCCGAGAGCAGCACGCCCCAGAGCGACTCCGTGGCGACGAGCGGCGACACGACCGTCACGCGCCCGCGCCAGTACGCCTCGAAGAGGGCGACGTACGAGAGGCCGAAGCACAGGCCGGCCGGCGCGAGCCGGATCGTCTCCCGGCGCGTCGGCAGCCGCCGCAACCAGAGCATCGCCACGGCCGTGCCGGCAAGGAGCGTCGCCGCCGCCGCGGCCTCGGGCGCCGCGTGCGCGTGCAGCGCACGAGCGAGGTTGTCGCGCGTCGCGAACAGCACCGTCGCGCCGGCGGCGAACAGCAGCCCGCGCGCGCGGAGGTGCGAAGGCCGGTCACGCTCCGCCGCGAGCAGGATGCCGCCGACGACGATCGCGGCCGCCCCCACGAGCAGCGCCACGTGCAGCGGCTCGTGCAGGAACACGAGTGCGATCGCGACCGCGACGAGCGGTGCGGCGCCGACGGTGACGGACGTCCGCGACGCCCCGACCTCGCGCACCGCGAACGTGAAGAGAAGCTGCGAGCCTCCGGGCGCGAGCAACCCGGCCGCGAGGAACGGCCAGCCGCCGTGCACGTCGGCGCGAATCGCGGCGGCGACGAGGGCAACCGCGAGCGCGGGCAGGATCGTCGCCACGGCGGAGCCGCTCGGGTCGATCCCGTCGCGCATGCCGATGCGGACGAGCACGGTCATTGCGCCGAACAGCGCAGCCGACGTCAACGCGAGCCCGACCACGAGCATCGCGGGAGCCTACGCAGCGCGAAGCGAACGATGACGCGAGGCCGGGCTTGCTCGGCCCGGCCCGGCGCGAGCCGCAGCGTGTCGGAGAGAGCGCGAACGGGGCAGCGGAGGTGCTCCCCCGTCTAGTTCACGATGCCTCGGAGGGGCCGCGCTCGCGCTTCGTCAGGTCGTAGTCCGGCGCGTCCTCGTCGACGCGCCCCTCGCCCGTCTCCCAGGGGGCGTCGGCGGGAGCGTCGCTCGCGCCCTCGCGGTCGATGCGCTCCTGCGTCGGGTTGCGGCCGTGCTCGTGGGTCTCGCTCATGGCTGTACCGTTTCCCGCGTGAGTGCGCGCGACACATTCGGCCGCCCGCTCCGCGACCTGCGCATCTCGGTCACCGACCGCTGCAACTTCCGCTGCGTCTACTGCATGCCGAAGGAGGTCTACGGGCGCGACCACACGTTCCTCGAGCGGCGCGAGCTGCTGACGTTCGAGGAGATCGCGCGGCTCGCGCGCGTGTTCGTCGGGCTGGGCACGCGGAAGATCCGCATCACGGGCGGCGAGCCCCTCGTGCGCCGCGACCTCGAGCGGCTGGTCGCGCAGCTGGCGGAGCTCGACGTCGACCTCACGCTGACGACGAACGGGTCGCTGCTGCCCGCGAAGGCGCAGACGCTCGCGGACGCAGGGCTTCGCCGCGTCACCGTCAGCCTCGACGCGCTCGCCGACGGCGTCTTCCGCGCCATGAACGACGTCGGCTTCCCGGTTGCGCGGGTGCTCGAGGGGATCGACGCGGCGCACGCCGCCGGGCTGCCGGTGAAGGTCAACGCGGTGGTCAAGCGGGCCGTCAACGACGACCAGATCGTCCCGCTGGCCGCCTACTTCCGCGAACGCGGGCACACGCTGCGCTTCATCGAGTACATGGACGTCGGCAACACCAACGGGTGGCGGCTCGACGACGTCGTGCCCGCGCGCGAGATCGTCGCGCGGCTCGACGACGCGTTCGGGGTCGAGCCGGTCGAGCCGTCGTATCGCGGCGAGGTCGCGAAGCGGTGGCGGTACCGAGACGGCGCCGGAGAGGTGGGCGTGATCGCGTCGGTTACGCAGCCCTTCTGCGGCGACTGCACGCGCGTGCGGGTGTCTGCCGAGGGGCGCCTCTACACGTGCCTCTTCGCCGTGCGCGGCCACGACCTGCGCGCGCCGCTGCGCGCCGGCGCCACCGACGAGGCGCTCGCCGGGGTCGTGACCGGCGTCTGGCAGCGCCGCGACGACCGCTACTCCGACCTGCGCACTGCGCGCACCGACGAGCTGCCGAAGGTCGAGATGAGCTACATCGGCGGCTGATCGCGCCCTGAAGATCGCCCTTCCGGGGCGTGGCGGCAGCCGGACCCGGGGCTAGAATCGCCCTGTCGTGTCGGGCATGGTCGCATCCGTGCGGCGTCAGCTGCCGCGTGGCTGGGGAGACCTCGGCCGCCAGCTCGCCATCTGGTTCGGATTCGCAGTCCTCTACCAGCTGGCGCGCGGCTTCGCGGACCGCAACCCCACCAAGGCGTTCGCGAACGGACGTGCCGTCTTCGACCTCGAGACGCGCGTCACGCACCGCCTCTACGAGCTGACCCTGCAGAACTTCGTCGACCAGCGCCACCTGCTCGAGACGGTGGTGTCGTGGACGTACTGGAACTCCGAGTTCACCGTCGTCGGCCTCGCGGTGCTGTGGGTGTACCTCCGCCGCCACGACGCGTTCGTCGGTTTCCGCAACACGGTTCTGCTCGCGAACGTGCTGGGCCTGTTCGGCTACGTCTTCTTCCCGGCGGCGCCGCCGCGGCTCCTCGGCGTCGGGTTCGTCAACCAGCACCGCGACGGGCTCGTGCGGCTCGCCGCGAACCCGTACGCGGCCATGCCGAGCCTGCACGCCGCGGACGCGCTGATCGTCGGCATCGTGCTGTTCGCCGTCTGCCGCTCGCGCTGGGCGAAGGCGTTCTGGGCTGCGTGGCCGGGGTGGGTCTGGTTCTGCGTGATGGCGACCGGCAACCACTTCTGGCTCGACTGCATCGCCGGCATCGGCGTCGCCCTGATCTCGCTCGCAGCCGTGTACAACGAGCGGATCCGGACGGCCGTCGCCGTTCGTCGGGCGTAACCGGCCGTCCGGCGACGCGCGGCGGGTGAACGGCAGGCGCCCTGGTACGGTCCGGCCCGTGAGCAGCAGAGCTGCGTCGATCAAGCACGGGTACACCACCGGCGCGCGCTCCCTCGCATCCCGCTCCGTCATCGGGCTCGCGCGCACGCGCATCACGCCGAATGCGCTCACGGCCAGCGGCGTGCTGCTCTGCGGCGCCGCGTCGGTGCTCGTCCTGTTCGCGGACCGGAACCGCATCCTCTTCTTCTGGCTCGCCGCGGTCGTCTTCGTCGCCGGCTCGCTGCTCGACATCCTCGACGGCGCCCTCGCCCGCGCCGGCGGCAAGACGACGCCGTTCGGCGCGTTCCTCGACTCGACGACCGACCGGATCAGCGAGGGCTTCGTGCTGACGGCGATCGCGTACCTGCTCGCGAGGCACCACCATCCGGTATTCGTGGCGGTCGCGATGGCGGCGGTCGCCGGCTCCTTCCTCGTCTCGTACACGCGCGCGCGCGCGGAGTCGATCGGCCTCCGCGGTGACGTCGGCATCGGCTCACGCGCCGAGCGCGTGGTGGTCATCACCGCCGGTCTCGTCCTCGCCCCCTGGGGCGTGCTTCCGTGGGCGCTCGTGCTGCTCGCCTGCACCGCCTGGATGACGGTCGGCCAGCGCGTCCTGCACGTCCGCAAGCAACTGATGGGAGAAATCAATCGTGAGTGAGATGAACGGCAACGGACGCGAGCGGCAGCAGGAGAAGGTCCGCGTCGCGATCATCGGCGTCGGCAACTGCGCGAACTCGTTCCTGCAGGGGCTGACGTACTACAAGGACGCGAAGGCCGACGAGTTCGTGCCCGGGCTGATGCACGTCGACCTCGGCGGCTACCACGTCGCAGACGTCGAGGTGGTGGCGGCGTTCGACGTCGTCAAGGGCAAGGTCGGCGTCGACCTCGCCGACGCGATCTGGGCGCACCCGAACGACACGATCAGGTTCGCCGACGTGCCCCGCACCGGCGTCACCGTCTCGCGCGGGATGACCCTCGACGGCCTCGGCAAGTACCTCTCGCAGATCGTCGAGAAGGCGGACGGCCCGACCGACGACGTCGTCGGGATCCTCAAGGAGCGGGAGGTCGACGTCGTCGTCAACTACCTCCCCGTCGGCTCGGAGGACGCGGTCCGCTGGTACGCCGAGCAGGTGATGGCAGCCGGTTGCGCGATGGTCAACTGCATGCCGGTCTTCATAGCGCGCGAGGACTACTGGAACAGGCGCTTCCAGGAGGCCGGCGTGCCGATCATCGGCGACGACATCAAGTCGCAGGTCGGCGCGACGATCACGCACCGCGTGCTGACGACGCTCTTCCGCGAGCGCGGCGTACGCCTCGACAAGACGATGCAGCTGAACGTCGGCGGCAACTCCGACTTCCTCAACATGCTCGAGCGCGAACGGCTGGAGTCGAAGAAGATCTCGAAGACGAACGCGGTCACGTCGATGCTCGACTACGACCTCGGCGAGAAGAACGTCCACGTCGGCCCGTCCGACTACGTGCCGTGGCTGACCGACCGCAAGTGGGCGTACATCCGGCTCGAGGGGTCGAGCTTCGGCGACGTGCCGCTGAACGTCGAGCTGAAGCTCGAGGTGTGGGACTCGCCGAACTCGGCCGGGATCGTGATCGACGCAGTCCGCCTCGCCAAGCTCGCCGTCAACAACGGCATCGCCGGGTCGCTCGAAGGCCCGAGCTCGTACCTGATGAAGTCGCCGCCGCGGCAGATCCCGGACGACGACGCCTACGAGCTCGTCGAGGAGTTCATCGAGCGCAACCGCAGGGGCGCGCCCTCGCACGTGTAGAGACAACAGGCGTGGCAGACCCCGGCCGCCGCGGCAAACAGGTTCGCCTACCCTTTCGACGTGAGGATCTGCCTCGTCACGCCGTTCGCCTGGTCGCAGCCGCACGACGTGAACGAGCACGTGGCGGGGATCGCACGCCACCTGCGGATCCGCGGCCACGAAGTGACCGTGCTCGCGCCGTCGACCCGCGCGTCCGACCTGCTCGCCGGGCGGAGAGCGCTCCAGCGCGCCGAGCGCGCCGACGTGATCGCGGTCGGCGCGGCGATCCCCATCTCCCGCCGCTCGCAGATGGGCGTGCCGGTCGGCGTGCAGGCGAACGTCGCGCTCGCGCTCGCGCAGGGCGGTTACGACGTCGTGCACGGGTTCGAGCCCGGGCTGCCGTCGTTGTCGTACCTGGCGCTGCGCGACACGGACGCGCTCGCCGTCGCGACGTTCTCGTCGCCGAACCGCCTCGGCTACCCGCCAGCGCGGTCGCAGCGCGAGAAGCTGCTCGCCCGCCTCGACGCACTCGTCGCGCTCTCGGAGCGCGTGCGCGTGGCCGCCGAGGAGCGGTTCCCGGGCGACTACCGCCTCCTCTCGCCGGGCGTCGACACGCAGCTCTTCGCCCCCGGGCCGAAGTCGAAGACGATCGTGGTCGAGCTGCGACCGAACGAGCGCGCGATCGCGCGCAGCGTGCTGCACGCGCTGCGCGAGCTCGAGGGCTGGAACGCCGTCCTGCTGCGCACGAGGCCGTTGATCGCGCGGCCGGCCATTCCGCGCGACCTCGCCGAGCGCGTGCAGGTGCGGACGCTGCGCGACGGCGCCGGCCGCGCGCCGCTGCTCGCCGGCGCCGCGGTCTTCGTCCCGGGCCTCGCCGGCCTCGAGCGCGTGAGGCTGGAAGCACAGGCGGCGGGCTGCGCGGTCGCGCAGCCGCGCGGCGTCGAGGCGCAGCCCGAGCTCGCCGCGGCCGCGGCGGCGCGCCTCGCCGACGACGGCGAGCTGCGGGAGCGGCAGGCCGCCCAGGCGCGGCAGGAGGCGAGGCGACACGACTTCGCGCACGTCGCGGCCGAGGTCGAGGCGCTGTACGAGTCGCTGCCGACGCGCAGGCGACGACGCTCGCCGGCAGACCCGCTCGGCGACCGGCCGTGGATCGTCGCCGACCTGCACATGCACACGAACTGGTCGCACGACTGCTCGATCGACCCGGCCGAGCTCGTCGACCACGCCGAATCCGAAGGGCTCGGCGCGATCGCCGTCACCGACCACAACGTGTTCGGCGGCGCGCTCGAGGCCGCCGACCTCGCCGCCGGCCGCGGGCTCGTCGTGATCCCGGGCGAGGAGATCAAGACCGACGGGCAGGGCGAGGTGATCGGCCTCTTCCTCGAGCGAGAGATCCCGGCCGGGCTGGACTTCGCCGACACCGTCGCCGCGATCCGCGAGCAGGGCGGGCTCGTCTACGTCCCGCACCCGTTCGACCGGATGCACGCGATTCCCGACCCGCGCACGCTCCACCGCCATCTCGCCGAGATCGACGTGCTGGAGGCGTACAACGCGCGCCTGCTGTTCGACGCCTACAACGACGAGGCCCTGAGGTTCGCGCGCAAGTACAACCTGACGATGGGCGCGGGCTCGGACGCACACGTGCTGCAGGGCGTCGGCACCGGCGCCGTGCGAATGAGAGCGTTCCGCGACCCGGAGGAATTCCTCATTTCGCTCCGCTCGGCGGAGATCCTGCGGCGGCCGAAGTCGCTCGCGTACCTGCAGTCGCTCAAGTGGGTGGCGCAGGTCAAGGAGAAGGTGCGCTAGGGCAGAAAGGTCCAGAGGCCGCGTGGCGACCGCCGTGACGACAGACGAGATCTACGAGCGATACCTCAAGAAGGCGATCACCGAGATCAATCGGCTGTCGCACGAGATCGCGCAGGCGGCCGAGGGCGCGCCGACTGCGCTGCCGACCGGGCACCCGCTCGCGAGCATCTTCCTGCTCAAATACGGCGCGCAGGCGCAGGAGCTGCAGGAAGGCGTCGCGTTCCACGGCCGCGCCGGCAACGCGCTGATCAAGTCGCTGCAGCGCCTGCACGTCGACCCGATGGAGGTCTACGGCACGAACTGCGTCAAGTTCGCCGGCTGCGACCTCGGAACCGCGGCCGAGTGGCTGCGCCGCGAGTTGCGCATCGTCGAGCCAAAGCTGCTGGTCGTGATGGGCGAAGACGCGCTCGAGTTCCTGAACGGGACCGGGTTCCCGTTGTCGTCGCGGCTTCGGACTACGCTTGGCGAGCTGCAGCGCTTCACGCCGACGATCGAGGCGCTGTACGTCCCGGACATCGACCAGAGCCTCGACGAAGCCCCAGCGAAGACCGCGTTTTGGAACGCCTTCAAGACCGTCGGCCCGTGGTGGTCGGCTTTGCCGCCCTACTAGCGGCGCTGATCGCGTACTACGAGGTCGCGGACGACCTCTGGCACTGGTCGAACGTCTGGTGGGCCGTCCTCTTGCTGACCTTCGTGCTGATGCCGGCCGTGTTCGGGCTCGTGCTGCTCGCGCTACCGCTGCGCGCCCGCCGCGGGCTGCTGCCGGTCGGGCTCGCGTTCGCCGTGCTGACCGCGGTGCTGACCGTCGCGCACCTCGACGTGTTCGCGAACTTCGCGCGGCTCGGCGCGACGGCGCTGCTCGGGTGGTGGTTCCTCGAGTGGTTCGAGACGGTCGCATGGGTGGTGCTCGTCGCGTGCATCATCCCGTGGGTCGACGCGTACTCGGTGTTCTTCGGGCCGACGAAGACGATCCTCAACCACCACGTCCACGTCTTCGAGGTGCTGGCGTTCGCGTTCGTGCTGCCGGGCGGCGGCGCGTTCCAGCTCGGCGTGCCGGACCTGCTCTTCTTCGCGCTCTTCCTCGGCGCGGCTGCGCGGTTCGGTCTGCGACTCGCGGCGACGTGGCTCGGGCTGATCGCGATGCTCGGGCTGACGATGGCGGCGACCATCTGGTGGAACCTGAGCGGGCTGCCGGCGCTGCCCGGCATCGCGCTCGGCTTCCTGCTGCCGAACGCCGACCTGCTCTGGGGCCGGCTGCGCGGCCGGCCCGGGCTCGGCGACCGGCCGCACGTCCCGCTCGACCCGGACGAGAGCCGCGCCTAACCGCCGACGCGTTCGAGCAGCGCGACGCACTCGACATGCGGCGTGTGCGGGAACATGTCGACCGGCCGTGCGCGCAGCAGGCGGTAGCCGAAGTCGTCGCCGAGCCGCTTCGCGTCGGAGGCCAGCGTCGTCGGGTTGCACGACACGTAGACGATTCGCGGGGCGCCGATCTCGCCGAGACGCTTCAGCGCCTTGCCCGCGAGACCGGCGCGCGGCGGGTCGACGACGACCACCTCGGGGTAGCCCGCTCGGTCGCGCAGCTCGCGCAGCGCCTCGCCGACGTTGCCCGCGAAGAACGCCGCGTTCACGACGGCGTTCAGCTCCTGGTTCTCGATCGCGCACGCCACCGACTCCTCGCTGATCTCGATCCCCCACACCGTCAGCGCCTTCGCGGCAAGCGACAGCCCGATCGTGCCGATGCCGCAGTAGAGGTCGTACACCGTCTCGCCGCCCGTGAGCTGGGCGAAGTCGCGCGCGATCTCGTACAGACGCTCCGCCATCTCCGAGTTCGTCTGCAGGAACGCGTTCGGCCGCACGCGGAACGTGAGCCCGCCGATCCGCTCCTCGATCGCCTCCTCGCCCCACAGCAGCTCGGTCGGGAGGTTGGTCACCTCGGCGAGGCCGCGGTTGACCGACCAGTGGATCGAGCGCACCTGCGGGAACCGCGTCAGCACCTCGATCAGCCGCTCGCGGTCGAACCGCTCGCCGCGCGCCGTCACGAGCTGCACCAGCGCCTGGCCGGTGTTGCGGCCCTCGCGTACGACGAGGTGGCGGAGGTAGCCCTCCTGCGACGCCTGGTCGTACGCGTCGAGCTTCTCCTCCCGCGCCCAGTCGCGCACGGTGTTGCGGATCGCGTTGCCGAGCTCCGACGTGAGCCAGCAAGTCTCGACCTCGAGCACCTCGTCCCAGCGCCCGGCCTTATGGAGCCCGAGCGTCGCTGCGCCGGCGGCCTGCGTGAACGAATACTCCATCTTGTTGCGGTAGTGGAACTGCGAGGCCGCCGCCTCGATCGGCTCGAGCGGCGGGTCGGCGAGGCCCGCCAGACGCTCGAGCGAGTCGGCGACCCAGCGCTCCTTCGCCTCGAGCTGCGCCGCGTACGCAAGGTCCTGGAAGCGGCAGCCGCCGCATGCCGGGTAGTGCGCGCACGGCGCGTCGACGCGGGCCGGCCCGGGCGCGACCAGGTCGGTGACGAGCGCCTCGGCGTGCCGGCGCTGCACCTTCGTCACGCGCGCGCGCACGGTGTCGCCCGGCAATCCGCGCCGAACGAAGACGACGAAGCCGTTCAGGCGCGCGACGCCGTTCCCGCCGTAGGCGAGCGAGTCGACCGTGAGCTCGAGCTCCTGTCCGCGTTCGACGGGCGCCGCCACGCCGGGACGGTAGCTGCGACCTGCGCCGGGACAGGCAGACGGGCGCTACGCGAGCACGCTGACGTAGACGGAGCGAGTGCGCGGGCCGTCGAACTCGCAGAAGAAGATGCCCTGCCAGGTGCCGAGGGCGAGCTCGCCCCCGTCTCGCAGCGGGATCACGAGCTGCGGCCCCATCAGCGACGCGCGCGGATGCGACGGCGCGTTCTCCTCCCCCTCCTCGACGTGCCGCCACCCCCAGTCCTCCCCGACCAGGCGCTCGAGCGCCATCTCGAAGTCGCGCGCGACCATCGGGTCGGCGTGCTCGTTGATCGTCAGGCCCGCGGTCGTGTGCGGCACGTAGACGAGGACCGCCGACCCGTCGGCGCCCGCGGCCGCTTCCCGCACCGCGCGCGTGATGTCGATCAGCTGCGTGTGGCGCTCCGTCGTCACCGTCAGCTCGCGCACGGAGCCGTATCCTAGGGTCGCGTGACGGCCGCCGCCCCGACGAGCAGCGAGATCGACGCGTTCCGCGAGCGCGCGGACCGCTTCGTCGCAGAGCTCGACGAGGAGTACTACCTCCACTACTCGGGGCAGAAGGACACGCTCGACGTCGAGGGCATCTACGAGCGCTACGAGGAGCTGACGCGCCTCGACACGGCGCAGCGGATGCGCGGCGCGCCGACGGAGCTGTGGCGGTTCGCGTGCGAGGGCTTCCTCGGCAACCTGACGCGCGAGCACCAGGCGCGCATCGCACGCGTCGAGGCGGAGCTCGACGCGACCGTCGACGGCCGCACGATCCCGTACCGGATGCTGCGCGTCGTCGAGTCGAACGAGGGCGACCGCGACGCGCGCCGGCGGCTCGAGGAGGCGCGGATCCGCCTCCTCGACGAGCAGCTGAACCCGGTGTACCTCGAGGCGGCGGAGATCGACCGCGAGGCGGTGCGCAAGCTCGACGCGCCGAACTACTACGAGCTGTACAAGCAGTTCGGCTTCCGGCTCGACGAGCTGGCCGGCGAGTGCCGCGAGCTGCTCGACGAGACGGAGCGCTTGTGGGAGCGCGAGGGCGACGCGCTGTTCCGGTCGCGCCTCGGGATCGGGCTCGACGACGCGCGGTCGTGGGACGTACCGCGGCTCTTCCGCGCGCCGGAGCTCGACGAGCTGTACCCGCCGGACCGGATGGTGCCGGCGCTCGAGGCGACGCTCCGAGAGCTCGGCGTCGACCTCCGGTCGCAGCGGAACGTGCACCTCGACCTCGAGCCGCGGCCCTCGAAGACGCCGCGTGCCTTCTGCGCGCCGATCGAGATCCCGGGCCGCGTCATGCTCGTGATCCAGCCGATCGGCGGCAAGGACGACTGGGAGGCGCTCTTCCACGAGGCCGGCCACACCGAGCACTACGCGCACACGAGCGCCGAGCTGTCGATGGAGGCGCGCCGGCTCGGGGACATGGCCGTCACCGAAGGCTGGGCGATGCTGTTGCAGCACCTCGTCACGGAACCGGCGTGGCTCAACCGCCGGCTCGACGTGCCGCGCCCGCGCGCGCTCGCGTACGACGGGGCCGTCTCGCTCCTCTACTTCGTCCGCCGCTACGCCGCGAAGCTGCTGTACGAGATCGAGTTCTTCCAGGCGGACGACGTGCACGCGATGCGCACGCGCTACGCGGAGCTGCTCGGCGACGCGCTGAAGATCCCCGTCAACGCCGAGAGCTACCTCGACGACATCGACGGCAGCTTCTACGTGACCGGCTACCTGCGCTCCTGGGCGCTCGAGGCGCAGCTGCGCGACTTCCTGCGCAGCGAGTTCGGCAACGAGTGGTTCGCGCGGGGCGAGGCAGGCGAGCTGCTGCGCGAGCTGTGGTCGCTCGGGCAGGGGCCGACGGCGGACGAGCTGCTGCGCGACGTCACCGGCGCGCAGCTCGAGATGGCCGCGGTCGCGGACCGGATCCGCGAGGGCATCCGAGGCTAGAGCACGCCGAGCCGGATCCGGTAGCCGAGCAGCATCGGCGCCGTCCGGTCGCCGAGGACGCGCCGCGCCACCTCGCTCAGCTCCTCGAACGTGCGCCGGACGTCGGGGGCGTCGCCGCCGAAGATCTCGTGCGGGCCGCCGATCGACCGCGTCAGCTCGATCGCCCGCTCCGCGTCGGCGCTGTCCCAGCCGTGGCAGACGAGCTCCCGCGCGACGCGGAAGCGGCCGCTCGCGCGGATCTGCGCGAGGTGCTCCTCCTTCGGCCACGTGGCCGCGCCGGCCTCGATGCGGAGGCGCCGCCGCGCCTCTGCGCGTGCCTCCTGGTGCACGTCGAACGCCGCGTCGAGGTCGGGATGGATCGCCGGCGGCCAGTCGTAGTCGTAGGCGGCGAAAACGCCCCCTCGCCGCAGCAGCCGCGCCGCCTCGGCGAGCACGGCCTGCGGCTCCATCCAGTGGAACGACTGTGCGCAGGTGACGAGGTCGGCCCGGCCGCCCTCGAGGCCGGTGGCGTCGGCGGTGGCGACGACGAAGCGGACGTTCGGCGCGGTCGTCGCCGCGCGCGCCTGCTCGGCCATCGCCGGGTTCGCCTCGACGCCGACGACCTCGTCGGCGCGGCCGGCCCAGGCCCGCGACGAGAGTCCGGTTCCGGCGCCGAGGTCGACCACGAGACGCGCCCGCTCGACCTGTGCGACGTGGCAGAGGATGTCGAGCAGCGCGGCCGGCGGCGCCGGGCGCGCACGGTCGTAGCGCTCCGCGAACCCTGGCTCGGCGTATCCCGAGCGCGCGATCAGCTCCCTCGAGAACTCGCTCACCGCCGGAGAATGACAAGGCCAGGCGTCGGCCTGGCCTTGCAGTGCCATGCGGAGCCGCCGCGCGGGCGTTACGACGCCGAGCCCTCGATCGTCTGCGGCTGCGAGCCGGCGCCCGAGATCTCGATGCGCTTCGGCTTCTTCTGCTCGGGCTTCGGGACGACGACCTCGAGCACGCCGTCGGTGTAGCTCGCCTTGATCGCGTCCTCGGTGACGCCCTGCGGCAGGCCGATCGCGCGCTGGAACGTGCCGAAGCGGCGCTCGTACCGGTAGAAGCGGTCGCCCTCGACCTTCGAGTCGCGCTCCCGCGTCGCGCTGACGGTCAGCGTCCCGTCCTCGACCTCGAGCGAGATCGCGTCCTGCGGGATGCCCGGCAGGTCGAACGCGTAGTGGACGGCGTCCTCGGTCTCCCAGACGTCGAGCGTCGGCACCCACGCCTGCGTCTGACGGCCAGTCCCCTCGTACAGACCGTTCATCAGCCGGCTCAGCTCGGTGTGCATCGCGGCCACGTCGCGGAGCGGATCCCAGCGAACCAGCGTTGCCATGTGGCGCTACCTCCTTCGTCGTACTTGATGTGAGCATCAGAATAAAACCTAAGCCGTGCTTTGTCAAGTCTCGCCCTCGTAGGATCGGCAGATGCTGCCGCTGTTCGACAACGTGCCGGTCAGGCGCTTCGCGGTGGTCACGTACGGCCTCATCGCCGCCAACTTCGTGGTCTGGTTCTGGGAGCTCGGCAGCCGCGGCGCCCGCGTCGACCACTACGCCTTCTACCCCTGCGCGGTGCGCGGCCCGTGCGTCGGGGTGGCCCGCGACCACGTCGAGTGGGGCGAAGGCGTGCTGTCCGGCATGTTCCTGCACGCGAGCTGGGTGCACATTCTCGGGAACATGCTGTTCCTGTGGATCTTCGGCAACAACGTGGAGGACGTGATGGGCCGGCTCCGGTTCCTCGTCTTCTACGTGGCGTCCGGCTACGCGGCCGCGCTGACGCAGGCGTGGGTGACGCTGCACTACGCCGGTGCGGGCGCGGCGAGCATCCCCACAGTCGGTGCGAGCGGGGCGATCGCTGGCGTCCTCGGCGCGTACTTCGTCCTCCTCCCCCACGCCAGGGTCGTCACGCTGTTCGGGTTCATCCCGATCCCGCTCTCGGCGACGATCTTCCTCGGCGTCTGGTTTCTGCTGCAGCTGTGGGAGGGCGGCTTCTCGCTGACGCACCCGAACGCGGGCGGCGGCGTCGCCTTCATGGCGCACGTCGGCGGGTTCGTCTTCGGCGCCGTCGCGGTGCGCGCGTTCCAGGTGCGCCCGCCGCTCCGCCCGCGCTGGTAGGACCGGCCGCACGCCGGAATAGGCCTCGATTGTCGAACGTTTGGAGAGGCATGCGAACGCTGACCGAGATCAAGCAGGAGATCGACCGGCTGTCCGAGCGGCGCACGGACGTGATGCGGGCGCTTTCGGAAGGCTTCGACCCGAAGCTGAAGGCCGAGCACGAGGCGCTCGAGGAGCAGATCGCGCAGCTCTGGGAGGAGCAGCGCACGGCACGCGCGACGCTGCGCTTCGGCGACCGCGACGTCATCATCCAGAAGGCGCGGCAGGAAGAGCGCCTGTCCCGCGCCGCCTGAGCGCGAAGATTCGGGGCGCCCCCTCGGGCGCCCCACCCGGTCGGCGGCTACTCTTTCCGGCGCTCGGGGCGTTAGCTCAGCTGGGAGAGCGTCGGCTTTGCAAGCCGAAGGTCACCGGTTCGATCCCGGTACGCTCCACTGACGCATTCCGCGGCGGCGGCGTATATCCGGTACATGCTCGTCCGCTTCGCCCTCGTGGCGCTGGCCGCCGCCGCGCTCGCGGCATGCGGCGCGACGCGGCACCCCGCGACCTCGCTGACGCTCGTGGCCGAAAACGACGACCTCGGCCGCGCCGCCTTCCACCTGCGCTGCGGACCGACCGGCGGCGACCTCCCCGATCCGGCCGCGGCGTGCCGCGCCGTCGCCCGCGACCCTGCCCTCGTGCGGCGCCCGAAGCCGTTCGTCTGCCACGGGGGCCCGCAGTCGTGGTGGAACGTCACGGTCACCGGCCAGCTGCGCGGGCGCCGCGTGGCGACGCGGTTCTCGACGTGTTGGACGCCGCAGATGGCGACGATCAGCGCGCTCGGGATCGGCCGCGCGCTGCCCTCGCACGTGCAGCCGCGCCGGCACGCCGTCGTGCTGCCCGGAGCGACGAAGCTGCTCGTCGGGCTTCGGCCGGGGGACCTCGTGACGTGCCGCGTGCTCGGCCGGGAGCTGCGATTGGGCGTTCCGTCGACCGTCGGCGCCACCGCCGACGTCGGCTTCGGCGGCGGCGACACGCGCGAGCTCAGGCTCGCGCTCACGCGCGGTGCCGACGGCGCCGTCGCGGCCACCTGCGGAGCGCTGCCGCTCGCCGCGAGGTTCGTCTACTGCGGGATCGCGCGCACCGTCAACGGCTTCGACGTCGTCGAGGGGCGGCGGCTGACCTGCCGCGCCGCGCGCGCCGCCGTCGTCGCCGTCGAGCGCGGTGCGCGCGGACGGTGGACGTGCTCGCGCGCGATGCATGCGAGCTTCGAGCTCGAGTGCGCCGCCGGAGCGCCCGGCATCCGCGTGATGGAACGGCTGCCCGTCGGGCTCAACCGGGAGCCGGGCGGCGTCGTCTCCACCTGGAACTGGTACTGGCGCGTCCACCGCGGCCGCCTGCAGGCACGCGAGGACGGCGGCGGCTGGGTCTCGCTCGGTTTGCCCCCGTGGTGCACGCCGTTCGCGGCGCCGCGCGCGGTGCTGCTCGCGCTGCGGCTGCGCTCGATCACCGCGGACGGCGGCTGCTTCGTCCTCCCCGGCCGTCGTTGAATCGTCCGAGAGGAGGACGCGAATCATCCCCGCCGCCGATGGAAGAAGGCGGCCCCCGTCGTAGTCTCGTGGGCATGAAGCGTCGTCTGCTCTTCGTGTTGCTCGTGACCGGCCTGCTGGTGCTCGCGCTCGCCGGATGGACGGTGCAGGGCCTGCGCTGGGCCGCGTCCGGCGGCTGGACGCGCCCGCTGCCGCAGCCGGCGTAGGCAGCTCGCGGTTCCGGTCTCCGGTCGACCGTTAGCCTCGTTAACCGTTTCCGGTAGCTTGCGGTGGTGAGCAGGCCCGCGCTCTCCGTCGATCCGACCGACCTCGGCCTCTGGCCCACGGTGAAGGGCCTCGCGCACCTGTGGCGCGAGCAGAGGCGCCTGGTCCTGCTCGGCCTCGCCTGCGCGTTCGTCTACTCCGCCCTCTCGCTGACGATCCCGATCGTCGTCCGGCACGCCATCGACGACGCGATCGCGCCTCGGGCGGGCCACCACCGGTCGGCGCTGTGGCCCTACCTGCTCCTCGTGCTGGTCCTCGCCGCCGCCCGCTTCGGCATCAACTTCACGCGGCGCTACGCGACCTCGCGCACCGGCATCCGGGTCGAGGCGCGGATGCGCGAGCTGCTCTACCAGGCGTACCTCCGCTACCCGCGCGCGTTCTACGACCGCCACGCGACGGGCCAGGTCGTCTCGCGCGCGACGAACGACCTCTACCCCATCCGCTACTTCATCGGCTGGGGCATGACCCAGGGGCTGCAGTCCCTGATGATGATCGCGGGCATCGCGGTCGTGCTGTTCCTGGTCAACGTGAAGCTCGCCGCGATCGCGCTCGTCGCGATGCCGGCGGTGTTCGTGCTCGCGTTCACCTTCGCGCGCAAGGTGATGCCGATCTCGCGGCACGTGCAGCAGCTGAAGGCGGACGTGACGGAGGCGGCGGACGAGGCGGTCGTCGGCATCGAGATGGTGCAGGCGTTCGGGCGCGAGGACGACGTCCAGCGCCGCTTCGCGGGCAAGGCGGAGGCCGTCCGCGACGGTGTGCTGCGCCAGGCGCGGGTGGAGGCGGCGTTCCTGCCGGGCCTGCTCTTCCTGCCGACCGTCTCGATCGCGATGGTCGTCCTCTTCGGCGGCCACGACGTGATCGGCGGCAGGCTCACCTACGGCGAGTTCTTCCTCTTCTACCAGCTGCTCCTGCAGCTCGTGTGGCCGCTCGAGGCGCTCGGCTGGATCCTGTCGCTCGCGCAGCGCGCGACCGCGTCGGCCTCGCGCAGCTTCGCGTGGCTGCAGGGGATCGAGACGATTCCCGAGCCGGCAGCTCCGCGCACGCTCCCCGCGGGCCGGGTCGGCGTCCGGTTCGAGCACGTGCGCTTCTCGTACGGCACCGGCTCGGAGGTACTGTCGGGCGTCGACCTCGAGGTTGCGCCCGGCGAGATCGTCGCCGTCTGCGGCCCAACCGGCGCCGGGAAGACGTCGCTGCTCAACCTGCTCCCGCGGTTCTACGACCCGACGGAGGGTCGTGTCCTCGTCGTCGGCGACGCCGAAGCCGTCGACCTCCGCGACGTCGAACTCGCGGAGCTGCGCCGCACCGTCGCGCTCGTCACGCAGCGTCCGATCCTGTTCTCGCTGCCGCTGCGCGACAACCTGACGGCGGCGCGCCCGGATGCGGCCTGGGAGGAGGTCGAGGCGGCGTGCGAGGCGGCGGGCGTCGCGCACTTCGCCGCCGAGCTGCCGGAGGGCTACGACACGATGATCGGCGAGCGCGGCGTCAACCTCTCCGGCGGGCAGCGGCAGCGCGTCGCGCTCGCGCGCGCTCTCGTCGCGGGCGCGCGGATCCTCGTCCTGGACGACCCGATGTCCGCGGTCGACACGCAGACGGAGCGCCACCTGGTCGCGAACCTGCGTCCGGCGATCGCCGGGCGGACGGTGCTCGTCGCGACGCAGCGCCTGTCGACCGTCGAGGTCGCCGACCGGGCGGTCGTGCTCGACGGCGGCGTGGTCGTCGAGTCGGGGACGCCGGACGAGCTCCTGCGCGCCGGCGGCGTGTTCACGTCGCTCTTCGGCGAGGAGGTGTCCGCTGCCGCGTAAGAAGCGAACGGGGCTGTCGCGCCTGACGCGCTACCTGCGCGGCCGCTGGGGCCGCGTCGCCGCGCTCGCGCTCGTCGGCGTGTGCTCGGCGGCGGCGCCCGTGACGGCGCTCGTCGTCGTGAAGGACGCGATCGACCACGGAATGGTCGCGCACGACCGCACCCGACTCGGCAGCGACGTCGTCGTCTACCTCGGGATCAACGCGCTCGCCTGGTTGCTCCAGACGACGCTGGTGCGCGGACTGGCGCGGATCGGCCAGGACGTCGTGCTCGGGCTGCGCGAGGACCTCTTCGACCACCTGACGACGCTGTCGCTCCGCTACTTCTCGGAGCAGAAGGCGGGCTGGATCATCGCGCGGCTGACGTCCGACGTCGACGCGCTCTCGGACGTGCTCTCGCAGGGGTTGACCACGCTCGTCGTCAACACGCTCACGCTGTGCGCCGCCGTGGTCGGGCTGTTCGTGCTCGACTGGCGGCTCGGGCTCGTCGCGCTCGTCATCCTGCCGCCCACGTTCGTCGCGACGCGAACGTTCCAGGTGCGCTCGCATGCGGCGTTCCTGCGCGTGCGCGAGACGATCTCGGCGATGACGGCGCAGATCGCGGAGTCGGTCGCCGGCATGGCCGTCATCCAGGCGTTCAACCGGGAGCGCGCGTTCCTGCGCGAGTTCGACGCCGCGAACGACGCGAACCGCCGCACGAACACGCACGCGCAGTTCCTGAACTCGCTGTTCTTCCCGGGGATCGAGTTCCTCGGCGTCGTCGCGATGGCCGCGATCATCTGGGTCGGCGGGCGGATGATCGACCACCACACGTTGACGATCGGGACGCTCACGGCCGCCGTCTTCGTGCTCAACCTCGTCTTCCAGCCGCTGCAGGAGCTCTCGGACCTCTACGGGCAGGTGCAGTCGGCCGGCGCCGCGATGGAGAAGATCAGCCTCGTCCTCGACGAGGAGCCCGAGATCCGCGACGCGCGCGGCGCGCGGAAGCCGCCGCGCCTCGACGGCGACCTGCGCTTCGAGCACGTCACGTTCGCCTACGGACGCGATCCCGTCCTGCACGCGATCGACATCCACGTCCCCGCGGGCGGCTGCCTGGCGCTCGTCGGCGAGTCCGGCGGCGGCAAGTCGACGACGGCCAAGCTCGTCGGCCGCTTCTACGACCCGGACGACGGCGCGGTGCGCGTCGACGGCCACGACCTGCGGACGCTCGAGCTGCGCGCGTACCGCCGCCAGCTCGGGGTCGTCCTGCAGGACCCCTTCCTGTTCGCGGGGACGATCGCCGACAACATCAGGTTCGCGCGCCCGGAGGCCACCGACGAGCAGGTCGAGGAGGTCTCGCGCGCGGTCGGCGTCGACCGGGTCGCGCGCCGCTTCGAGCGCGGCCTGCAGCACGAGGTACGCGAAGGCGGCGCCGGTCTCAGCGCCGGCGAGCGCCAGCTGATCTCGATCGCGCGCGCGCTGCTCGCGGATCCGCGCATCCTGATCTTCGACGAGGCGACGTCGAACATCGACCGCCCGACCGAGATCCTGATCGAGCGCGCGCTCGACCGGCTGCTCCGCGGCCGCACGTCGATCATCATCGCGCACCGACTCGCGACCGTCCGTCGCGCCGACGAGATCCTGGTCATGGAGCACGGCCGCATTGCGCAGCGCGGCCGCTTCGACGAGCTGCTCGCCACGGCGGGCCCGTTCCGGCGGCTGGCGCACGCGCTCGAGGGCGCCGACGGTCAGCTACAGGACGGCTTGCAGTCCGAGCCCGCGACCGGCAGGCGGCCGAGCAGGGCGGCGAGCGTCTCGAGCTCGTCCTCCGAGTAGCGCGACGTGAAGAGCTCCTCGACGCCGCGCAGGTGCGTCGCACGCGCGACTCGCAGCGTCGCGGCGCCGGTCTCGGTCAGCTTCGCATACGAGACGCGCCCGTCGGACGTGCACGTCTGCTTGCACACGTACCCCGAGCGCTCGAGGCCGTCGAGCAAGCGCGTGATCCCGGACGCGGTCAGCAGGACGGACTGAGCCAGGTCGACGCGCCGCATCATCCCGCCCTCGGCGCGCGACAGGTGCAGGAGCACCTCGTAGTCGTTGAGCGTGAGTCCGTGCTCGCGCTGCAGCTGAGCCGAGAGCTCGCGTGTGATCGCCGCGTGCGAGCGCAGGAACGCGACCCATGCGTCGAGCTGGAGGCGATGTCCCGTCGTCGTCGTCGTCATAGTTGCGCCCTCAAGTGTAGCCCGGATACCGCGCCGTAGGTTCGCGGCTCGCGCACGCGAACGCAAGCGTCCTGCGCGTGCAGGCGCGGAAGGCTCCGGTTAGCGTCGCTCGCAGCGGGAATGACGCATTCGCGTGCCCGAAGACGGCTGTGACCTCGTGGTCGTCGGCGCCTCGGCCGGAGGAGTCGAGGCGCTGGTCCGGTTCGCGCAGGCGCTTCCGCCCGGCTTTCCGGCGCCGATCCTGGTCGTGCTGCACGTCCCCGCCACCGGCCCGAGCCTGCTGCCGGACATCCTGACGCGGGCGGGCCCGCTTCCGGCGACACACGCGGTCGACGGTGACGAGCTGCGGGGCGGCCACATCTACGTCGCTCCGCCGGACATGCACATGGTCGTGACGAACAAGCACGTCGAGCTGAACCGCGGCCCGCGCGAGAACGGCCACCCGCCCGCGATCGACCCGCTCTTCCGGACGGCCGCCCTCGCCTACGGCAACCGCGTCGCGGGGGTCGTGCTGTCGGGGACGCTCGACGACGGCACAGCCGGCCTGTCGGCGATCAAGCTGCACGACGGCGCCACGCTCGTGCAGGATCCCGACGAGGCGCTCTACCCGGGAATGCCGTTGAGCGCGATCGAGTTCGTGGAGCCGCACCACGTCGAGACGATCGACGAGCTCGTGCACACGCTCGTGCGTCTCGCGTCGACGGCCACCGGACGTCCAGGAAAGGAGGCGACGATGGACCCAGCGCCCGACGCGTCCGCGGAAGAAGCGCAGCCCGGCGAGATCGCGCCGTTCTCCTGCCCCGACTGCGGCGGCACGCTGTGGGAGACCACCGACGGCGGCGTCGTGTCGTACCGCTGCCGCGTCGGTCACGCGTACACGATGAACGCGCTCGTGGCGAGCCACGAGGACTCGCTCGAGAAGGCGCTCTGGTCGGCATACCGCGCACTCGAGGAGAAGGCGGCGATGTCGCGCCGCGTGGCGCGCCGGCTGGCCGAACGCGGGCGGTCGCTCTCCGCCCAGAGGCTGCAGCGGCAGGCCGACGGTGCCGCGCGCCAGGCCGAGACGCTGAAGGCCGTGCTCGACGAGCTCCAGCCGCCGCCCGATCTCGGGGCAAGCGCGGCGAATGCGCAGTCGCGGTCGAGCTAAGCTCGGTCTGTGACGCGGGAGCCGGCCGCAGACGCCACGGCGCTCGAGGTGCTGATCGACTACATCCGGACCGACCGCGGCTTCGACTTCACCGGCTACAAGCGGACGAGCCTCCAGCGCCGGTTCGACAAGCGTCTGCAGTCCGTCGGCATTCGGTCGTACGACGAGTACCGCGCGTACCTGGCCGACCATCCGGACGAGTTCATCGACCTCTTCAACACGATCCTGATCAACGTCACGGGGTTCTTCCGCGATGCACCCGCCTGGGAGTACCTCCGCGGCGAGGTCGTGCCGCGGGTGGTGGAGGAGGCCGGTTCGCGCGAGGCGATCCGTATCTGGTCGACCGGCTGCGCGTCGGGAGAGGAAGCGTATTCGCTCGCGATCCTGTTCGCGGAGGCGATGCCGGCGGGCGACTTCCGCGAGCGCGTGAAGATCTACGCGACGGACGTCGACGAGGAGGCGCTGACGGAGGGCCGCCACGGCATCTACCCGCTCGCGCGCCTCGGCGCCGTCCCAGGCGACCTGAAGGAGAAGTACTTCGACCGCCACGAGCAGCGGTACGTGGTGAGGCCGGAGCTGCGGCGCGCCGTCATCTTCGGCCGCCACGACGTCGTCCAGGATCCGCCGATCTCGCGGATCGACCTGCTCGCGTCGCGCAACACGCTCATGTACTTCACGAGCGCGGCGCAGGCGCAGATCCTGTCGAACTTCCACTTCGCGCTCCGCGACGGCGGCTACCTTTTCCTCGGCAAGTCGGAGATGATGCTCGCACGGTCGCAGCTCTTCTCACCGCTCAACCTCAGGCAGCGCGTGTTCACGAAGAACCCGTCGGCCGACGCCTACCGCGCGGTGCCGCGCGTCGCGCCGCCGCGCGGCGACCACGACCCCAGGGGGATCATGCGCGAGGTCGGCTTCGACACCGGGCCGATCGCACAGCTCGTGGTCGACGTCCGCGGCAACGTCACGCTCGCGAACATGCAAGCTCGCGCACTGTTCAACCTCGCCCAGCGGGACGTCGGTCGGCCGTTGCGCGACCTGGAACTTTCGTACCGGCCGGTCGAGCTGCGCTCCCAGATCGAGAAGGCATACTCGGAGCGCCACCCCGTCAGCCTCCGCGACGTCGAGTGGCCGCAGCCGTCCGGCGAGAGCCGCGTCTTCGACGTCCAGATCGCGCCGCTGGTCGCGGCGGACGGGCAGTTCGTCGGCGTCGGCATTTCGTTCGTCGACGTGACGCGGTACAAGCGCCTGCAGGAGGCGGTCGAGCTCTCGAAGCGCGACGTCGAGACCGCCTACGAGGAGCTGCAATCGACGGTCGAGGAGCTCGAGACGACGAACGAGGAGCTCCAGTCGACCAACGAGGAGCTCGAGACGACGAACGAAGAGCTGCAGTCGACCAACGAGGAGCTCGAGACGATGAACGAGGAGCTGCAGTCGACCAACGAGGAGCTCGAGACGATCAACGACGAGCTGGGCCAGCGCACCGAGGAGCTGAACCAGACGAACCTGTTCATGAGCTCGATCCTGCGGAGCCTCGACGCCGGGGTGGTCGTCGTCGACCGCGAGCTGCGCGTGCTCGCCTGGAACGAGGGCGCGTTCGACCTGTGGGGGCTCCGCCCCGACGAGGTGCAAGGCCAGCACCTGATGAACCTCGACATCGGCTTTCCGACGGACAAGCTGCGCACCTCGATCCGCGCGAGCCTGGCGAACGAACAGCCGCCGCCGCTTGTCGTCGAGGCGACGAACCGCCGTGGGCGCGAGATCCGCTGCCGCGCGACCGTGTCCGCGCTCGCCGGCGAGGACGGACACGCCCGCGGCGTCATCGTCTTCATGGAAGCGGTCGACGAGTGACCTCGTCCGAGCGCGTCGTCGGCCGCCTCGACGAGCTGGGCGCACGCCTCGCCTCGAGCGAGGACCTGCTCGTCCTCGAGTTGCTCGAAAGCCTGCGCACGACGGTCGACCAGCTTCGAACCATCGAGGAGGAGCTCGAGCGCCGGAACGACGAGCTGCTCGACGCCCACGCCGCAGTCGCCGCCGAGGCGAGCCGCTTCGGCGTGCTCTTCGACGAAGCGCCGATTGCCTACCTCGTCACCGACCGGGCGGGGGTCATCACCGAGGCGAACGCGGCCGCGACGGTCGCAACGGGACGAGCCGCGCGCTTCCTTCGCGGCAAGCCGCTGGCCACGCTCGTCGAGATTCGCGACCGGCGGGAGCTCCGGCGCCGCTTGCTGCAGCTGCATGACAGCGGCGGACGCGCCGAGTTTGCGCTGCGGATGCGCCGTGCGCGCGGTGTCGCGTTCGACGTGCGCGTGAGCGCCGCCCTCTGCGGCGACTCCGTGCTGTGGGCGATCGTGGACGAGAGCGCGGCGCGGCAGGCCGAGGAGCAGCTGTGGGAGCTGAACCGCGAACTCGAGGAGCGCGTCGCCGAGCGGACGGTCGAGCTCGAGACGGTGATCGACGAGATCCCGGTCGGCCTCGTCTTGGTCGGCTCCGACGGACGCGTCGCCCGGGCGAACAGCCATGCGCGTGCGATCCTCGGCGAGCAGCCCGCGGGACACCTCGTCTCCAATTGGCCATTGCGCACCGCCGACGGGATGCCGCTGGCGGAGGCCGACCGGCCGGCGCTGCGCGCGCTGCGAGGTCAGGCGGTGTCGGGGGAGCGGCTTCTGCTCGAGGACGTGCTCCTCCACGTCAACGCCGTCCCGATCCGCGACGGGGGGCGCGTCACCGGCGCAGTGATCACGTTCGAGGACGTCACCGAGCTCGAACGGAGGTCGCGCGCCGACCGCGAGTTCGTCACCAACGCGGCCCACCAGCTGCGGAACCCGATCACGGCAATTGCGAGCGTCGTCGCCGCGCTTCAAGTCGGCGCCAGGCACGACCCGTCCACGCTCGACCAGTTCGTCGCGCACATCGAGCGCGAGACGGCGCGCATGACGCGCACGGTCGAGTCGCTGCTGCGGCTCGCGCGCCTCGAGCGAGAGGGCCGCGCCCCCGAGTTGCGCTTGACACCGCTGCGCCCGCTGCTCGAGGGCGTGGCGGACGCCGCAAACGTCCCGAGCGGCGTCGCCGTCACGGTGACAGGCGAGCCGGACGTCGCGGCGATGACGAACGACGGCCTCGTCTTCGAGATCCTCGAGAACCTCGTGGCGAACGCGCTGGCGCACACGCCGCGGGGGTCGGTCGAGCTAGGTGCGGCATTTGCCGACGGCAGGGCGGTCGTCGAGGTCAGCGACGACGGACCCGGCATCCGTCCGGGCGACGAGAAGATGATCTTCGAGCGGTTCTTCAGCGGCTCGGGCCGGGGCGCCGGACTGGGACTTGCGATCGCGCGCCGCGCAGCGGCCGCTGTCGGCGGCGAGCTCGTTTATGCGGGCAGCACGCGGGGCGGCGCGACCTTCCGGCTCACGCTTCCCGGGGCGCGGATCGTCACGTGACGAAGGTCCTGGTCGTCGACGACGAGGACGCGATTCGCGACGCGCTCGTGTACTCGCTGCGCGCCGAGGGGCTCGACGTGCACAGCCGCGCGAACGGTCGGTCCGCGATGGAGGCGGTCGAGAACGAGCCGTTCGACCTCGTCGTGCTCGACGTGATGCTCGGCGACATCTCGGGCGTCGAGGTCTGCAGGCGGCTGCGGCAGCGCAGCGACGTCCCGGTCATCATGCTCACCGCGCGCGACGAGGAGGCCGACGTGGTGCTCGGGCTCGAGGCCGGCGCCGACGACTACGTGACGAAGCCGTTCTCGATGCGCGAGCTCGCGAGCCGCACGCGGGCGATCCTCCGCAGGCGCGAGCTCGACCGGGTCGGGACGCAGACCCTCCGCACCGCCGGCGACGTCGAGCTCGACCTGGTGAAGCACGAAGTCCGGGTCGCGGGTCGGCCCGTGGCGCTCACGCCGACCGAGTTCCGCATGCTCGCGCTCCTCGCCGCCGAGGATCGCCCGTTCCGCCGGCGCGAGCTGCTCGAGCACGCGTGGCAGACGACGTTCGTCCCCGACGAACGCTCGTGCGACGTCCACGTCGCGAACGTCCGGCGCAAGATCGAGGACGAGCCGCAGTCGCCGCGCCGGCTGCTGACCGTGCGCGGCATCGGCTACCGCCTCGCGCCGTCGTGAAGGAACCTTCACCGAACCTGTAACCCGATCTCGCTCGCCACGTCGTAGCGTCGCTCGCGATGAGCGACGATGCCTTCGCGCGGGTCGAGTCGGCCCAGTTCGGCCCGGCCAGCTACGTGGTGTCGGCGCTCGGCGACCTCGACGCGCAGAGCGACGAGCTCCGCGCCCGGCTGGTGCCGCTCGCTGAGATCCACGGCGCGCGGCTCGTCCTCGACGTCGCGGGCGCGTACGGCGTCGGCGGGGAGACGGTCGCGGCGATCACCGAGGTGGCCGAGCTGCTCGCGAGCCGAAGCGGTCGCCGCCTCGTGATCGTCGCCCGCGACCCGTGGACGAAGCGTGTGCTCACGGACGCCGGCATCGACAGGCAGGCGCACATCGCGACCACGTTGACGGGAGGTCTCGCCCATGCCGCAGCCTGACGCGGAAACCGCGACTCGCACGAAGCCGGTCCTCCTGTTCTTCACCTCGCAGACGAACGGCCGGTGCCGCCGGGTCGAGGGCTACCTCGCGCAGGTCCTGCAGCGCCGCCGCAACCACGAGACGTTCCAGGTGCGGTACGTCGCGCAGGAGGAGCGGCCGGATCTCCTCGAGCGCTTCCGGATCGACGTGACGCCGACGTTGATGGTCGTTGCCGACAAGTCGGTGCGCGGCAAGCTCGTCAAGCCGCGTGGGTGCGAGGAGATCCAGACGTTCCTCGCGCCGTGGCTGCGGTGACCGCGGCCGCCGAGGAGCTGCGCCGCTGCGCGAGCTGAACGGCCGGCTCGTCGAGCGCACGCGGCAGCTCGAGACGGCGCTCCGGTCGCGGATCGTGATCGAGCAGGCGAAAGGGATGCTCGCCGCACGGCACGGGCTGTCGGTCGACGCCGCGTTCGAGACGCTCCGCCACGCCGCACGGTCGCACCACCTGCGGCTGCACGAGCTCGCGGCGCGCGTCGTCGCGGAGCCGGCGACGCCGGGAGTCGTGCGCGAGTACCTGCCGCGCGAGCTCAGAGCGAGCTTGCGCTGAACGTGTCGCAGCCGCTCGGCTCGCCTCGGCGGTACCCGCGCAGGAACCATCGCTGCCGTTCCGCCGCCGAGCCGTGCGTCCACGTCTCGGGGTTCACCTGGCCCTGCGTCTCCGACTGGATGCGGTCGTCGCCGACGGCGGCCGCGGCGTCGAGACCGTCGGCGATGTCTGCCTGCGTCAGGTCGACGATGTACCCGGTCGCGACCGCGTGCCGCGCCCAAACGCCGGCGTAGCAGTCCGCCTGCAGCTCGGTGCGCACCGAGGTCCCCGTCGCGCCTTGCGTCTCGTTCGCGCGCAGCTGCCCGAGCAGGTCCTGCACGTGGTGGCCGTACTCGTGCGCGATCACGTACGCCTCGGCGAACGGGCCGCCGCGCGCGCCGAACCGGTCGTGCAGCTCTTGGTAGAAGCCGAGGTCGATGTAGACGTGCTTGTCCGCGGGGCAGTAGAACGGGCCGACGTCCGTTGTCGCCTCGCCGCACCCCGTCGCGGTCGACCCGGTGAAGAAGACGGTGTCGGCAATCCGGTAGCGCTTGCCGTGCGCGCGGAACCAGCCCTGCCAGAACTTCTGGACGCTGTTGACGTCGGCGAGGACGCGGCAGTCCTGGTGCGTGTTGATGTCGACGCCCGGCGCGTTGCACTCCTGGCCGAGCGACTGCGACGGCGGCTGCGACGCCTGCGTCACCCCGTCGAGGCCGCCGAAGGTCCCGCTCGAGGAGCCGCCGCCGAGCAGCGCGATCGCGAGGTAGATCAGGATGCCGACGACGCCGAGACCGCCGCCGCCGAACACAACGGGCCCGCCGCCGAAGCCGCCGCCCGCGCCGCGCCGGTCGAGCACCTGCGAGGTGTCGAGCCCGCCTCCCTGCCTGAACCGCACGGCCGACTCCTACCAACGAGAGCCGCCGCTTAAGCCTCGCCGCTTCCGCCTCCGCCGGAAAACGGCCGGCGCCTCACGACGCCCCTTATCTCTGGCATGAGCGTGCTTTATGTATATTCCCACCATGTCGATGAACAAAGCTCGCAAGGTCACACTCCTCGCCGCCGCCTCGACGGCGCTCGCAGCGGCCGCCGGCGCGGCTGCGTCCTCGCAGGGGACGAACCTCTCGCTCGTCGCCTACTCCACCCCGAAGCCCGTGCTGGCGAAGATCATCGCCGCGTTCCAGAAGACCCCCGACGGAAGCGGCGTCTCGTTCTCGCAGTCCTACGGCCCCTCGACGAACCAGGCGAAGGCGGTCGCCGCCGGGCAGCCCGCCGACCTCGTCTTCCTCTCGACGGGCGACGACGTCAACCTGCTCGTCGACGCCGGCCTCGTCTCGTCGAAGTGGGACAGACAGTCCTACGACGGGATCGCCGCGGATACAGTCGTCGTCTTCGCCGTGCGGAACGGCAACCCGAAGCACATCAAGGGCTGGAGCGACCTCATTCGGCCCGGCGTCCAGGTCGTGACGCCCAATCCGTTCAGCTCCGGGTCGGCGAAGTGGAACGTCCTCGCGGCATACGACGCCGAGCGCCATCTCGGCAAGACCGACAAGCAGGCGACGGCGTACGTGAAGAAGCTCTTCCAGCACGTGGTGTCGCAGGACACGTCCGGCTCGAACGCCACGAACACGTTCCTCTCGGGAAAGGGAGACGTCCTCATCACGTACGAGAGCGAGGCCCTCAACGCGCGGATGCAGGGCAAGAACATCCAGTACGTCATCCCGCGGCAGACGATGCTGATCCAGCTTCCCGTCGCCGTCCTCAAGAACAGCCCGAACAGAGACAAGGCGAACCAGTTCGTCCGGTTCATGAAGTCGGTGCCGGCGCAGGAGCTGTTCGCACAGTACGGCTTCCGGCCCGTGAACAAGCAGGTTGCGAACGAGCCGCAGGTGAAGAAGGAGTTCCCGGCGCGGCCGGGCATCTTCACCGTCGACGACAGGACGATCGGCGGCTGGCGCAGGGCGGACAAGGTGTGGTTCGACCCGAAGAGCGGCCGCATGGCGCAGATCGAGCAGGCGGTCGGGGGCCCGAGCGCTGGCTAGCGTCGCGGCACCCGCCGCGTCGCAGCGGCGTGCACGCAGGCCGACGCTCGCGAGGGAGAGAGCTGGGGCGGCTCTCTCCCTCGGCTTCGTCACCACGTTCCTGACGCTCGTCGTCGCGCTGCCGATCGCCGCGCTCGTGTGGTCGGCGCGACACGGCGGCACGCAGGGATCGTTCTGGGCGGCGGTGACGACGCCGGAGGCCGAGGCCGCGCTGAAGCTGACGCTCGCAGTCGCCGCGCTCGCAGCGCTCGCCAATGCGGTCCTCGGCACGCTCACCGCCTGGGTGCTCGTGCGCGACGACTTCCGCGGCAAGGGGATCGTCAACGCCGTGATCGACCTCCCGTTCGCGCTGCCGACGATCGTCGCCGGGCTGGTCGTCCTGGCGCTGTACGGGCCGCAGTCTCCGGTCGGCGTGAACTTCGCCTACACGCGCACGGCGATCTGGTTCGTGCTGCTCTTCGTCACGCTGCCGTTCGTCGTCCGCACCGTGCAGCCGGTGCTGCACGAGCTCGACCCGCAGATGGAGGAGGCGGCGGCGTCGCTCGGAGCAGGCGGCTTCGCGACCTTCCGCCGGATCGTGCTGCCGAACATCCTGCCGGGCGTCCTCTCCGGCGTCACGATGGCCTTCGCGCGCGGGTGCGGCGAGATCGGCGCGATCACGATCATCTCCGGCAACCTTCCGTATCGCACCGAGGTCGCCTCGGTCTTCGTCTACAACCTGCAGCAGAGCGGCGACCCGGGCGACGCGGCAGCGGTCGCGACCGTGCTGCTCGGCCTCTCCTTCGTCGTGCTGCTCGCCGTCGGCGCGCTGCGGCACCGGGCGACGAGGTTCGAGCGTGCGTAAGCGCCACGGACTGCGGGCGGTCGCGCTCGCCTACCTGCTGCTGATCCTGCTCGCCCCGCTCACGATGGCGTTCTGGCGCGTCTACGCGGAGGGGATCGGGAAGGCGTGGACGGCGCTCTCCGACCCCGACACGATCCACGCGTTCCGCGAGACGCTGCTGGTGACGGCGATCGCCGTGCCGCTCAACACGGCGTTCGGCGTGATCTGCGCGCTCGCGATCGTGCGCCGGCGCTTCCCCGGCAAGGGCCTCGTCAACGCGTTCGTCGACCTGCCGCTCGCACTCTCCCCCGTCGTCGTCGGGTTGTCGCTCTTCCTGCTCTACGGACGCACGGGCTGGTTCGGACCCTGGCTGCAGCGGCACGGCGTCCAGGTCTTGTTCGCGACGCCGGCGATCGTCCTCGCGACGGTCTTCGTGTCGGTGCCGTTCGTGGTGCGCGAGGTCGTGCCGACGCTGCGCGAGCTGGGCGACGAGCAGGAGCAGGCGGCGCACACGCTCGGCGCGTCGGGGCTGCAGACGTTCTTCCGCGTTACGCTGCCGTCGATCCGCTGGGCCGTCATCTACGGCGTCGTGCTGACGACCGCGCGCTGCCTCGGGGAGTACGGCGCCGTCGCCGTCGTTTCGGGCGCGATCCAGGGCAAGACGGAGACCGCGACGCTGCGCGTGCAGGAGGAGTACCAGAACCTGAACATGGCGGGCGCGTACGGGATCGCGCTCGCGCTGGCGGCGATCGCGCTCGTCGTGCTCGCCCTGATGATGCTCGCGAAGCCGAAAGGAGAGGCGGCCTGATGTCGATCTCGGTCGCGCACGCCACGAAGCGGTTCGGAAACTTCGTCGCGCTCGACGACGTCTCCGTCGACGTCGCGGAAGGGCAGCTGACGGCGCTGCTGGGCCCGAGCGGCAGCGGCAAGTCGACGCTGCTGCGCGTGATCGCGGGCCTCGAGCAGCCGGACCGCGGCGCCGTGTTCATCGACGGCCGCGACGTCACGGCGGTCCCGCCGCAGCAGCGCGGCATCGGTTTCGTCTTCCAGCACTACGCCGCGTTCAAGCACATGACGGTGCGCGAGAACGTCGCCTTCGGCTTGAAGATCCGGCGCCGGCCGAAGACGGAGATCCGCGAGCGCGTCCACGAGCTGCTCGAGCTCGTCCAGCTGCAGGGACTCGCCGACCGCTACCCGGCGCAGCTCTCCGGCGGCCAGCGCCAGCGGATGGGCCTCGCGCGCGCGCTCGCCGTCGACCCGAAGGTGCTGCTGCTCGACGAGCCGTTCGGCGCGCTCGACGCGCGCGTGCGGAAGGAGCTGCGCACGTGGCTGCGGCGGCTCCACGACGAGACGCACACGACGACCGTGATCGTGACGCACGACCAGGAGGAGGCGATGGAGGTGGCGGACTCGGTCGTCGTGATGCAGGCGGGGCGCGTCGAACAGGCCGGCGCGCCGCGCGAGCTGTACGAGTCGCCGGCGAACGAGTTCGTCATGTCGTTCGTCGGCGACGCGAACCGCTTCGGCGACGCCTGGGTGCGCCCGCACGACCTCGAGGTGGTGCTCGAGCCGAACGGCTCGACGCGCGAGGCGATGGTCGAGCGCGTCACGCACCTCGGCTTCGAGGTGCGAACGGAGCTCGTGCGCGACGACGGCGAGCGCATGTCGCTGCAGCTGACGCGCGACGAGGCGGAGCGGCTCGAGCTCGAGCGCGGGCAGATCGTGTGGGTGCGGCCCACGAGGGCGACGACGTTCGACGGCGCGCGGTGACCGCCGTCAGTGCGGCGCCCAGGCGTCGGGGTCGGCGGCCAGCTCCGCGACCGGCCGCGGAAGCTCGCCGCGCGCCACGTCCGCGAGCGTGACGCGCTCGAGCACGTTCCGCAGCGCGGCGCGGACCGCGACCCACACGTCGCGCAGGCGCTCCGCGCTGCCGTCGTAGCGCACCTGCTCCGAGCGGACGCCGCGCACGTTGGCGAGCGGGCCGTCCACGGCGCGGATCACGTCGGCGAGCGTGATCTCGTCCGGGGGGCGCGCGAGCCAGTAGCCGCCCTCCGCCCCGCGCCGGCTGCCGACGATGCCGGCGTTCCGCAGGTCGGCGAGGATGTTCTCGAGGAAGTTCGGCGGGATCGACTGCGCCTGGGCGATCCGCTCTCCCTTCACCGGTGCGCCGGCACCGGCCGCCGCGAGCTCGACGGCGGCGCGGACCGCGTAGTCGGCCTTGGCGGAGACGCGCACGCACCCATTCTGCCGCGTGGCGCGTTTACGTCCCGATGCGCCGTCCCCTCGCTGCACTCGTCGCCGCGTCCGTGACGGCTGCCCTGGTCGCCGCGCTCCTCGCGCGCGCGGGCGGCGCCGTGGCGACGACGTCGTTCCGGACACCTGACGCCGGAGCCGCGTGCCGTGCACGAGGGGCGGCGCTCGTCTGCACGAGCCTCGCCTCGCGCGCGTCGGTGCGGCTCGCGGCCGCGGCCGCGACGGTCGTGCCCGCGACGCGCTGGTGGGACGCGTCGACGCCGGTGCTCCGCCGCTGGCGGCGCACCGGCGTCGACTGCACGCTCGTGCGCGCGGCGATCGTGTGCACCAGCGGCCGCACCGCGATCCGCGTCGACCGCTCCGGCTTCGCCGTCGCGGGCTAGAGCTGCCGCTCAGAAGCTGTCGACGAGCGCGCGGATCCGGCAGACCTCGCGGAACCCGAGCCGCGCGAGGATCGGTCGCGACAGCGGACTCGCCTGCGTGACGAGCAGCGGCTTCCCGCGGGCGACCGCGTCGGCCCAGCGCGCCGCGACGAGCGCGCGGTAGGCGCCGCGGCCGCGTGCCTCCGGCAGCGTCGCGCCGCCGAACAGCGTAACGCCGTGCTCGCCGAAGGCGGCCGACGCGCGCGCGACTGGACGCCCGTCGGCGTACGCGAGGTACACGACGTCGTCGTCGCGCGGCGTGTACTCGTCCTGCGGCTCGAACGGGCCGCCGAAGGCGACGGCGGCGATCCGCCCCGCTTCGTTGAGCTCCTGCACGGTCGTCACACGCCGCACCTCGACCCCCTCGGGCACCGCCTGCGCCGGCGGGCGGTCGAGCACCATCCCGACCTGCACGGGCGGATCGTCGTCGACGAGGCCGACTGCGTACAGCCGGTCGACCAGGTCGGCAGGCGTCGCGTGCGAGCCGACCTCCCAGGCACAGCGGTTGCGGCCGCGTGCTCGCAGCGCAGCGCGGATCTCGGCGCGCACCGCCTCCACCTCGTCCGGCTGCAGCCGGAACCGCTGCGCGACGTTCCACGTGTCGCCGCGCCCCATCCAGAGCACGAACCGAGCGGTGACGAGGCGCGCGTCGTCGGGCCCCAGCGGCGTGTGCGTGTTCGCGTTCTCCGCGAGCTCGAGCGGCCAGTTCACCGCATCAGGGTACGCGCGGTAGATTCGGACGGTGACGGTGTGCGCCGCGTGCGGCCAGGAGAGCCCCGCCGGCTTCCGGTTCTGCCCCAGCTGCGGTGCGGCGCTCCTCGCGGCTGCACCGCCGCGCGAGGTGCGCAAGGTCGTGACCGTCGTCTTCTGCGACCTGAGTGGCTCGACCGCGCTCGGCGGCCGCACCGACCCGGAGGCGCTGCGCGCGACGATGCGCGGCTACTACGAGCAGATGCGCACGATCCTCGAGCGCCACGGCGGGACCGTCGAGAAGTTCGTCGGCGACGCAGTGATGGCCGTCTTCGGCGTCCCGGTCGCGTACGAGGACGACGCGCTGCGCGCCGTGCGCGCCGCGTGGGAGATGCACGAGGCGGTGCCGAAGCTCGGGCTGGCGGCCCGGATCGGCGTCAACACCGGCGAGGTCGTGGCCGGCGAGGGAGACACCCTCGTGACCGGCGACGCGGTGAACGTAGCCGCGCGTCTCGAGCAGGCCGCCGAGGCCAGCGAGGTGCTCGTCGGATCGGAGACGCGCCGGCTCGTGCGGGACGCCGTCACGGTCGAACGCGTCGACGTGGACGCGAAGGGCAAAGGGCGGGTCGAGGCGTTCCGGCTCGTCGACGTCGACCTCGACGCCGCGCCGGTCGCGCGCCGGCTCGACACGCCGCTCGTCGGGCGCCGCACGGAGCTCGAGCAGCTGCGCCACGCGTTCGACCGCGCCGTGCGCGAGCAGCGCTGCCACCTGTTCACGCTGCTCGGGTCGGCGGGCGTCGGCAAGTCGCGCCTCGTGCGCGAGTTCCTCACCGGCGTCGACGCATGCGTGCTCGAGGGGCGCTGCCTCGACTACGGCGAGGGGATCACGTTCTGGCCGGTCGTCTCGATCCTGAAGCAGCTCGGCGACCGTGCCGAGCCGACGCTGCAACGCGTGGTCGAGGGAGCGACGACGCCGAACGAGCTCTTCTGGGCCGTGCGGGCGCAGCTCGAGGAGGTGGCGCGCGAACGGCCGCTCGTCGTTTGCTTCGACGACATCCAGTGGGGCGAGCAGACGTTCCTCGACCTCGTCGATCACGTCGCCGATCTGTCGCGCGGCGCGCCGCTGCTGCTCCTGTGCGTCGCGCGGCCGGAGCTGCTCGACAAGCGCCCCGGGTGGGGCGGCGGGAAGCTGAACGCGACGACGATCCTCCTCGAGCCGCTCGGCGCCGAGGAGTGCGCGGAGTTGATCGCGGTGCACGGCGGCGTCGACGAGGACACCGAGCGGCGGATCCTCGCAGTCGCCGACGGGAACCCGCTGTTCGTCGAGGAGATGGTCGCGCTCGTGCGCGAGGACGGCGACGTGCGCGTGCCGTCGACGGTGCAGGCGCTTCTGCAGGCTCGCCTCGACCAGCTCGCGCGCGACGAGCGGACGGTGATGGAGCGCGGAGCGGTCGAGGGCCAGATCTTCCACCGCGCGGCGGTGCTCGAGCTGACGCAGGCGCCCGACGTGGAGCCGCAGCTCGCCGGGCTCGTGCGCAAGGAGCTGATCCACCCCGCCCCGCCCACTCTCGCCGGCGATGCGTTCCGCTTCCGTCACCTGCTGATCCGCGACGCAGCGTACGACGCGCTGCCGAAGGAGACGCGCGCCGACCTGCACGAGCGGTTCGCAAACTGGCTCGAGCGAACGGACGCGAGCTGATCGAGCTCGACGAGGTGGTCGGGTACCATCTGGAGCAGGCGGCGCGCTACCGCCGCGAGCTGCGGCACGCCGACGCGGCTCTCGAGCGTCACGCCGCGCTCAGGCTCGCGGAGGCGGGATCGAAGGCATCGATGCGAAGCGACGCGCACGGCGCCGCGAACCTGCTGCGGCGGGCGCTGGCGCTCCTGCCCGGCGACGACCCGCTGCGACCGCGGCTGCTGATCGAGCTCATCGGCACGGTCGCGGGGCGGGCGGCGCCCGAGGAGCAGTTCAGGCTGATCGACGAGCTGGAGCACAGCGCGGACCCGGCCGCGCGCATGCACGGCCGCATCGCGCGGCTTCAGCTGAACATCATGACCGACCCCGTCGCGGTGATCCCCGAGGCCGAGGCGGCGAGCGAGGAGGCACTCCGCGTCTTCGCCGGAGTCGGGGACGATCTCGGGCTCGCCCACGCGTACTTCCTCGTCGCCTGGATCAACTGGCTGCAGAGCCGCGCGGTGCCCGCCGCCGCGGCGTATCAGCGCGTGCTCGAGCACGCCCGGAAGGCGAACGCGCGGTCGCTCCTCGGGCAGGCGACGATCCAGCAGGCGGGGCCGCTCTTCCGCGGACCGTTCACGCCGGAGGAGGTGGAGGCGCGCCTCGAGCAGGTACGCCGGGACGACTCGGCGCTCGCCCGCACCAGCGTGCTCATGGTCGAGGCGAGCTTGGCGGAGCGCGCAGGCCGGTTCGACGACGCCCTGGCGCTACTCGACGAGGCGGAGACGCTCCAGCGCGAGCTCGGCAACGAGCTCGGGCTCGCGATCACGATCCAGAGCCACGCCGACGTGTACTTGCAGCGGGGGGAGCCGCACGAGGCCGCCGCCGTCTACCGCGAGGCGCTCGCACGTCTCGAGGCGCTCGAGATGACCTCGTTCCGCTCGACGACCCTGGTCCAGTACGCCGAGGCGCTCTACGCGTGCGGAGAGCCCGAGGAGGCCGAGCGACTCGCGACCGAAGGCGAGGAGTCCGGCGCCGCCGAGGACGTCGTCAACTTCGCGTGGGGGCGCAGCCTGCGCGCCCGCCTCGCCGCCGACCGCGGCGACCACGAGCGTGCGGAGCAGCTCGCGCGCGACGCGCTCGAATACGCGTACGCGACGGACTTCCCGTCGGTGCACGCGGCGGCGCACGAGGCGCTTGCGCACGCGCTCGCGGCAGCGGGCGGGCGCGACCGAGCGCGCGCCGAGCTGGAGCAAGCGCACGCGCTGTGGACGCGCTACGGATACCGCGTCGATTCCGAGCGCGTGGAGCAGCTACTGGTACAGCTCTGAGTGCCAGGCCCGGCGGTAGATGCGCTGCAGGTGCTCGACCCGCTGCACGTACGCGGCGGTTTCCGGGTACTGGATCGGCTCGCCGCTCGCGATCCACCGGTCGACGTTCCCTTGCCCGGCGTTGTACGCAGCCAGCACGAGGGGCTCGCTGCGGTACTTCGCGAAGAGGTCGTGCAGGTACCACGCGCCGTAGCGGATGTTGATCTCGGGGTTGAACAGGTCGCTCGTCCTGAACGCGGTCCCGTGCGTGCGAATCGCGATCCCGTGCGCGGTCGACGGCGTCAGCTGCATCAGCCCGATCGCCCCGGACGACGAGCGCGCGTCCGGGTTGAACTTCGACTCCTGGTAGATGACCGCCGCGAGCAACGCGGGGTCGAGGCCGTGCTCGCGCGCATGTACGCGGACGTACTCCGCGTAGCGCAGCGGGTAGCGGATCCGTTCGTACCACGGCGGCGAGGTGCGGTCGACGTACAGGAGCACCGCGGCGAGCACCGCGACGATCCCGACCAGCGTTACGAAGCGCCTCATCGCGTCAGATCGTCGAGCACCGAGCGGACGAACGCGTCGAGCTCCTCCAGCGTCCCGGCGTTGACGTACGCGTAGTCGGCGCGCGCGACCTTCTCCTCGTCCGGGATCAGGCGCGCCTCGCGCTCGGCCGTCGCGACCTGAGATCGCGCGCGCCGCAGCTCCTCCGGCGCCGTCACGACGACGACCTTGTCGAAGCGCGCGTCGCCGCCCGTCTCATAGAGGAGCGGGACCTCCGTGGCCGTCACCCGCGGCGGGTCCGGCAGCGCGGCGACGTCGTCGCGCCAGCGCAGGTACTCGGCGCTCACGAGCGGGTGCAGCAGCTGCTCGAGCCACTCGAGCGCCTCGCGGTCCTCGAAGACGACGACGCCGAGCGCCCCGCGGTCGATCTCGCCGTCGGGGCCCACGACGCCGTTGCCCATCCGTTCGACGACGACGCGCTTCACCTCGTCCGTCCGCAGCAGATGGTGGACGATCTCGTCGCTCGAGACCGTCGCCGCGCCGTTGCGCGCGAACGCGCGCAGCGCTTCGCTCTTCCCCGCGCCGATGCCGCCGGTGATCGCGACCGCCACCGGCCGCGAGACGGCGGAGGTCACTCCTCGGTGTCGGACGCTTCCGGCTCGGCGGCGGTCGAAGCCGGGCTCGACCCGGCGTCGCGCACGTCCTCGGCCTCGGCGATGCCGGCGCCCGTCGCGTCGGCCTCGCCGGACGACTCCGTGCCCGGCTCCGTCGCGGGGGAGTCGAACGGCCGCGCCTCGTCGGCGGCGTTCGCAGGAGCCTCGGCGAAGACCTCCTCCGACAGGTCGAGGTTCGGCCGCGCGTGCACCGACTGGCCGCCGTCGGCGCGCGGCTGCACCGGGTCGGTGTCCTCGACCCGCTTCAGCGACAGCGACAGCCGCCGCCGGTCGCCGTCCACCTCGATGATCTTCACGTTGACGGGCTGCCCCTGCGAGACGACCTCGCGCGGGTTCTCGACGTGGTGCTGCGCCAGCTCCGAGATGTGAACGAGCCCTTCGACGCCGGGCAGGATCTCGACGAAGGCGCCGAACGTCACCACCTTCGTCACGCGGCCCTCGACGACGTCGCCCTCGTGGTAGTTGTCGAGCACCTGCTGCCACGGGTCGCTCTGCGTCTGCTTGAGGCCGAGGGAGATGCGCTGCCGCTCGCGGTCGATGTCGAGCACCTTCACCTCGACGGTCTGGCCGATCTCGAGCACCTCGGACGGGTGGTTGACGTGCGACCACGACAGCTCGGAGATGTGGATGAGCCCGTCCATGCCGTTCAGGTCGACGAACGCGCCGAAGTCGACGATGTTCGAGATCTGGCCCTCGACCACGTCCCCAGGCTGCAGCTTGTCGAGGATCTGCTGCCGCTGGTCCTTGCGCTCCTCCTCGAGCACGGCGCGGCGCGAGAGCACGACGTTATTGCGCGAGCGGTTGAGCTCGATCACCTTCGCGCGCAGCTCCTGGCCGAGGAACTCGTCCAGGTCCTGCACGCGGCGGATGTCGACGAGCGACGCCGGCAGGAAGCCACGCACGCCGAGGTCGAGGATCAGGCCGCCCTTCACGACCTCGATCACGCGGCCGGTCACCGGGTCGCCCGACTCGGCGGCGCTCTCGATGTTCTTCCAGGCGAGCTCGAAGCGGGCGCGCTTCTTCGACAGGATCAGGCGCCCCTCGGCGTCCTCCTTCGTCAGCACGAGGGCGTCGATCTCGTCCCCCACGGAGACCTCGTCCGCCGGGTTGACCGAGCGCCTGATCGACAGCTCGGAGACGGGGATGACGCCTTCCGACTTGTAGCCGATGTCGACGAGGACCTCGTCCTTGTCGACGCGGACGACCGTGCCGTGGACGACCTGGCCCTCGTTGATCTCCGGGAAGGTCGAGTCGTAGTCGGGAATCAGCTCGCCGTCCGGGCCTTCCACCCAGACGCCGGGCTCCCGCTGCATGAGATCGTTGCTGGCCAAGCGGCCGGGAAGTATAGCCACGGCCCGCACGAGCGCCTGCGGCGCGGGCGCGCCGCGTCAGGCCGGATCCGGCTCCAGGAAACGGAAGTAGGCGGCGTAGCGGATGCCGCCGGTGCGGTTGAGCCCGCTCGCGTGCGGCAGCGCCGGATCCATGACGAGCACGTCACCGGCGTCGAGCTCGACCTCGTGCGGCGCGCCGCCGTCGAGCGGCCAGACGGTCAGGCCGCCGTTCGCCGGCGTGCTCGGCGTCAGCGCCACGCCGAGGATGCGCCGGTACCGGCGCCCGCCGGCCCACTCGGGCTCCCGGTCGACGTGGGACTCGAGCTCGCACGACGTCGCCTCGTCGGGCATGTGCAGGAGCAGCTGCGGGTCGCAGAGCTCGCCGTCGCGCAGCTCGGGCGGGATGTGGTCGAGCAGCGCGAGCACCTCCGGGTCCCAGCGCAGGTGCGGGAACCAGTGCGCATTCCACAGCCACTCGGACAGCCATTCCTGCGGCAGGCCACGCTTGACGATATCCAGGTGGATGTGGCGCAGCACGGCGTCGAGCGCGTCCGGCGGCACGACGTCGCGCAGGATCGCGTAGCCCGTGGTTTGTGTCGCCGGAGCTGCCAACGCGCCTTACCCTAACGGGCTAGCGCTTCGCCTCGGCCCAGTTGTCGCCGACGCCGACGTCGACCGCGAGCGGCGGGTCGAGCTCGTACGCGCCGCACATCTCGCTCCGCACGAGCTCGCGCACCTTCGACACCTCGGGGTCGGGTACCTCGAGCAGCAGCTCGTCGTGCACCTGCAGCACGAGGCGCGCGCCTCTCCCCTCCTCGCGCAGCCTGCGCGCGATTCGGATCATCGCCACCTTGATGATGTCGGCGTTCGACCCCTGCATGACGAAGTTGACCGCGACGCGCTCGCCGAAGCCGCGCGTCTGGCGGTTCGACGCGCGCAGCTCCGGCACAGGCCGCCGCCGGCCGAGCAGCGACGTCGCGTAGCCGTCGGCGCGCGCCTGCTCGATCGTGCGCGCGATGAAGTCCTGCACGTGTGGGAAGCGCGCCAGGTACGCGTCGATGTAGCGCTGCGCCTCGTCGCGCGGAATCTCCAGGTTCTCCGACAAGCCGAACGCCGAGATGCCGTAGACGATCCCGAAGTTGATCATCTTCGCGACCGAGCGCTGCGCGCTCGTCAGCTCGGCCGGCTCGACGCCGAGCACCTCCGCCGCCGTCGCCGTGTGGATGTCCTCGCCGCGCGCGAACGCCTCGCGCAGCTTCGGCTCGCCCGAGACGTGCGCGAGGATACGCAGCTCGATCTGCGAGTAGTCGGCCGAGAGCAGCCGGTGGCCCTCCTCGGCGACGAACGCAGACCGGATCTCGCGGCCGAGCTCGGTGCGGATCGGGATCGACTGCAGGTTCGGGTCGCTCGTCGACAGGCGACCCGTCGCCGCGACCGTCTGGTTGAACGTCGTGTGCAGCCGCCCGTCCCGCTCGTCGATCAGCGACGGCAGCGGGCCGAGATACGTGTTGAGGAGCTTCGAGAGCTCACGCCACTCCTCGATCACGCCGACGATCTCGTGCTCCTGCCGGATCGAGCGCAGCACCTTCGCGTCGGTCGAGTAGCCCGTCTTCCCCTTGCGGCCCGCCGTCAGGCCGAGCTTCTCGAACAGCACGCGCCCGACCTGCTGCGTCGAGCCGAGCATGAACTCCTCGCCCGCCAGCTCGTACGCGCGCGCCTCGAGCTCCTCGACGCGCTCGGCGAGGCGCGCCGTGATCTCGCCCATCCGGTAGGTGTCGATCCTGACGCCGGTCTGCTCCATCTGGGCGAGCACGGCCGACAGCGGCAGCTCCACCTTGCGGTACAGGTCGACGAGGCTGCGCTCCTCGAGCCGCCCGAGCAGCGGCCCGACCAGCCGCCGCGGCGTCTCCGCGCGCCGCACGAGCTGCGTCGTCTCCTCGTCGGCAGCAGGCGTCGGCACGAGCTCGACCCCGTACTCGGCGGCGAGGTCGTCGAGCAGGTACGCCGCGCGGCCCGGGTCGATCAGGTACGCGGCGAGCAGCGTGTCGTCGCGCGCGTCGACGCCGAGCGCCTTCGCGTCGTGCACCACGACGTCGCCTTCGACGCGCTCCGGCCGCGGCCCGACGACGACGCCGCCCGTGGTCGCAACCGCCGCCCGCTCGCCCAACGCGCCGTAGCCGACGACGCCGCGGAAGTCGAGCGCTCCTTCCCGCCACGGAACCTCGACGCCCGTGACCTTGATCGGCGCCGACGGCACGGCGGCGTCGAGCTCGTCCACGCGGTTGAGCAGGTTGCGGAACTCGAAGCGGCGGAAGATCTCCTTGAGCTGCGCGCGGTCCGGCGGCTCGAGCACGAGCTGCGCCGGGTCGCAGTCGATGTCGAGGTCGCGCCGCATCGTCGCGAGCTCCTTCGACAGCAGCGCCACCTCGGCGTTCTCGGTGATGTTGCGCGCGCGCGCCGGCGACAGCTCGGACGCGTGCGCGAGCACCTCCTCGAGCGTGCCGTACTGGGCGACGAGCTGCCCCGCCGTCTTGTCGCCGATTCCGGGGACGCCGGGGATGTTGTCGGAGGTGTCGCCCTTGAGGCCGATGAAGTCCGGCACCTGGTCGGGCGTCACCCCGTACCGCGCCTCGACGCGCTCCGGCGTGTACACGTTCACGTCCGCCACGCCGCGCGGGGTCATCATCAGGCAGACGTTCTCGCTGCAGAGCTGGAACGCGTCGCGGTCGGTCGAGACGACGCACGTCTTGATTCCCTCGGCGTCCGCGCGTGTCGCGAGCGTCGCGATCACGTCGTCGGCCTCCCATCCCTCGAACTCGAGGTTGCGGTAGCCGAACGCCTCCACGATCGGGCGGAAGAACGGGAACTGCTCGCGCAGCAGGTCCGGCATCTCGCGCCGGCCCTCCTTGTAGACGACGTCCGCCGCCTCGGCGGCCGCCGCGCGGTGCACCGGACGCGAGTCCCAGGCGACCGCGACGCCCTTCGGGCGGTAGTCGGCGAGCAGCTTGAACAGCATGTTCGTGAAGCCGAGCAGCGCGTTCGTCGGCTGCCCGTCCGTCGTCGCGAGCTCCTCCGGGAGCGCGAAGAACGCCCGGTACGCGAGGTTGTTGCCGTCGACGATGAACAGGTCGCACTCGCGCGCCGGCGCGTCGTCGAGGTTCAGCTCGGCTCCTGTCAGCGTCTTGGGCACCTCGCGCCCGAGGGTATCGTCGCCGGGCGTGCCGAGCCTCGAGATCCACCCACTTTCCGAGCTTCGCGACGAGGCCGCGGCGCTGCTCGCCGAGCGCTACGCAGCGCAGCGCGCGGCCGAGCCGCTGCTGCCGGCGGTCGACGACTTCGCGGCGCACGTCCCGGCCGACGACGGCGTCGTCGCGACGCGCGGGAATCGCGCCGTCGCCTACCTCGCCGGCAGCACCGACGGCGACACCGCCTGGGCCCGCTTCGCAGGCTGCGCCGCGTCGGAACCCGAGGCGCTGCGCGACCTGTTCGCGGTGATGGCGGAGCGCTGGGACGTCGCACGGTTCCAGGTCGCGGTCCCGGCGTCGGACCGGGCGCTCGTCGACGTCTTCTTCCGGCTCGCGTTCGGCGCGCAGGCGGCGCGGGCGGTGCGCGAGACGGAGGCGACCGCACCCGTCGACTTCGGCGGGACGATACGCGCCTCGACGCCGGACGACCTCGAGGCGATCGCCGGCTTCGACGAGATCCTCTGGCTGCTGCAGGCACGGTCGCCGAGCTTTTCCGGCCGGACGATCCCGCCGCGCAGCTCGTTCCGAGAGGAATGGGCCGATCTCTGGGACGACGAGGTGCAGTATCCGTACCACGTCGTCGCGGAGCGAGACGGCCGCATCGTCGGGCACGCCTTGCTCTACGCGCGTCCCGAGGGAGACCTTCGCGTTCCCACGTCCAATGTCGACCTCGGTCATGCGGCGACGCTGGACGACGTGCGCGGCACCGGGGTGGGCGTCGCACTGACGGCGCACGTGCTCTCGTGGGCGCACGCACACGGGTACCGCTCGATGACGGTCGACTGGCGCATCGTCAACCTGCTGTCGTCGCGGTTCTGGCCGCGCCGCGGCTTCCGCCCGCAGTACCTCCGCCTCTACCGCGCCGTCCCCTGATGCGCGTCCCGCTGCTCGCGGACGCGCGGATGATCGTGGCGGAGCCCGGCGACGGCGACGTCGTCCTGCGGCCGCCGGCCGCGCGCGACGAGGTGCCTGACGTGGCCGCGGCGGTGCGTGACGCGCTCGCATTCCCGCTCGCGGGCGCGCCGCTCGAGGCGCTCGCGCGCCGCGGCGGGACGGCGACGATCGTGATCGAGCAGCCGGCGCTGCCGATCCCCGCCGCCCAGTCGGGACCGCGTCACGACGCGATCGCGGCGGTCGCCGACGAGCTGGAGCGCTTCGGCGTCGCGCGCACGACGATCCTCGTCGCCGGCGGGCTGCTGCGGCGCATGACGCCGCGCGAGATCGGCCTGCTCGTCCCGCCGGAGTTCCGGCGGCGCTTCCGCGGCCGCGTGATCGTCCACGACGCCGAGGGAGACGACCTCGCCGACCTGGGCACCGCCGGCCCGGTGCCGCTCCGCGTCAACCGCGCGCTCGTCGAGACGGACCTGGTCGTGACGGTGACGGCGGCGGAGACGGTCGTGCACGGCGGGCCGGCGGCGCTGCTGGCGGCGGCCTCGCCGGAGGCTCTCCGCGCGGGCGGCGCGGTCTCGCTCCTCGAGACGAGCGCTTCTCAGGGCTGGCGGCTGGCCGTCGAGCTCGAGCGGCGGCTCGCCGAGCGCGTCGCGCTCACCGGCGTCTCGCTGGCGCTCAACACGCCGCGCGTCGCAGGCCCCTTCTCCGGGTATCCCCACGACCAGGCCGCTATCGAGCGCATGCTCGGCTCGCACCTGCGGCGCGCGTTCCAGATCGCGCCGGCGCTCGTCCGCCAGCGGCTGCTCGAACGACTGCCGCGGGAGCTGACCGCCTCCGCCGTGTTCGGCGGGACGCCGTCCGTCGCGCACGCCGAGGCGCTGATCCGCGGCACGGTCTTCAAGGGGATCGAGCTGGACGAGCCGCTCGACGCGCTCGTCATGGGCATCCCGCCGACGACGCCGTTCATGCCGCGCGAGCGCCCGAATCCCATCAGCGCCGCGTACCTCGGCCTCGGGCTCGCGCTGCGGCTCTGGCGCAACACGCCGCCCGTTGCGGCCGGCGGCACCGCGATCCTCGCCCACCCGCTGCCGCGCCGCTTTCCGCGACCGACGCAGACCCCGTACCGCGCGCTGTTCTTCGACGCGCGTACGGCGCGCGACGCCGACGCGATGCGCGAGGCGGAGGCCGCAGCCGTCGCCGACGAGCGCGCGATCGAGGACTACCGCGCCGGACGCGCCTGCCACCCGCTGCAGCCGTTCGTGGAGTGGAGCGCGTGCGACGCCTCGGCGCACCGGCTCGGCGCGGTGCTCGTCGCGGGCTGCCGCGACTGGGACGCGGCCCGGCAGCTCGGGTTCGTGCCCGTGCACGGCCTCGCGGCGGCGCTCGAGATGGCGCGCGGCCGCGGCGCCGAGCGCATCGGCTACCTGCTCTCTCCGCCGTACGTCCCGCTCGTCGTCGGTCGCTGACGCTCGGCGCGGGCAGGCGTCGTCGGGGTCTGCACGTAGGGTGCGTGGCGTGAACGCCGTCATCGAGACACGTGGCCTGACGAAGCGCTTCGGCGCGCGCGCGGCGATCGACGGCGTCGACCTGACGGTGCCGGCGGGCGTCGCCTTCGGCTTCCTCGGGCCGAACGGGGCGGGCAAGACGACGCTGATCCGCACCCTGCTCGGGTTGACGCGGGCCACCTCCGGCGAGATGCGGCTGCTCGGGCTGCCGCAGCCGGAACGCCGCCGGGAGGCGCTCGCGCGCGTCGGGGCGATCGTCGAGGAGCCGCGGTTCCACGGACACCTGACGGGCCGCGAGAACCTGCGGATCGTGGCCGCCGCGCGCACCCCCGAGGCGGACGCCCGCATCCCCGGCGCGCTCGAGCGCGTCGGCCTCGCGAAGCGGGCCGACGACCGCGTCAAGGAGTACTCGCTCGGCATGCGCCAGCGGCTCGGCATCGCGCGCTGCCTGCTCGCCGACCCGGTGCTGCTCATCCTGGACGAGCCGATGAACGGCCTCGACCCGGCGGGGATCCTCGAGATGCGCCACCTCATCCGCGCGTTCGTCGACGAGGGGCGGACGGTCTTCCTCTCGTCGCACCTGCTGGACGAGGTCGAGAAGACGTGCGACGAGGTCGCGATCGTCGACCGCGGCCGCGTGATCCTCCAGGGACGCGTCGACGAGATCTCGTCGAGCGGCGAGCCGACCGTGCTCGTCGGCGTCGACGATCGAGCCGCGGCCAAGCGGCTGCTCGCCGCCGACCCGCGCGTGTCGAGCGTCGAGGAGGAGGCGGACGGGCTGCGGGTGACGCTCGGCGACGGCCTCGGCGCGGCCGACGTCAACCGTGCGCTCGTCGCCGCCGGCCTCGCCGTCTCGCGGCTCGAACCGGCGCGGGCGACGCTCGAGGAGAAGTTCCTCGCCGTCACCTCGCGGCTGGAGGCGGCGGAATGAGGCTCGTCCGCGCCGAGGTGCTGAAGATCGCCAAGCGCCGCGGGACGATGATCTGGTGCGCGATCCTCACCGTCGGCGCCGTGCTGGTGGCGATCGTCGTGCTGCTCGCGCTCCACGCCGCGAATCCCGCTCACCACGGGCCCGCGGGCGGCGCACAGAACTTCAAGAACCTGATGTTCGTCCTCACCGGTCTCGGCGGCGTCGCCGCGATCCTGATCGGCTCCGCGGCGGGAACGCAGGACGTGCAGGCGGGCGTCTTCCGCGACCTCGTCGTGACGGGCCGGCCGCGGACGACGCTCTTCGCCGTGCGGTACCCCGGCGCGATCCTCACGTTCCTGCCGCTGCTCGCGATCGGGTTCGCGCTCGTGACCGCGGCGTCCTACCTCTTCGCCGGGTCGCGGCCGGAGCCGACAGGCGCCGAGGTCGGGCGCTTCGCCGCCTACGCCGTCGCCGCGATGCTCGTGAACATCGCGATCGCCATCGGGCTTGCGGCGTTTGCGAGCTCACGCGTGGTCGTGGGCGTGCTGATCGCGTGGAACGCGATCGTCGCGCAGCTGCTCGCGAGCATCAGCGCGCTCGGCGGCGCGCGCCGCGCGATCGACGTCGAGGCGGCGGAGCATTTCCTGCCGGCGCACGTCGACAACAGCCGCGTCGCGATGTCGCTCGGCACGGCGCTGATCGTCCTCGTTGCCTGGATAGGCGTCTTCCTCGCCGCCGGGCGATGGTGGACGCAGCGCCGCGACGCCTGAATCGCAGGCCCGATGCGCCCTGGCGGCGCACGTTGTCATTGACATAGATGCATCTCTGACAACGGCCTGGTTTTACCGGCACCTCCCTGGAAACGGGTCACGGACCGGGCGCGCAGATCGCCCGGCCGACTTCGAGGGAGGGGTTGCGTGGAGACGATTCTCGTCACGGGCGGTGCCGGGTTCATCGGGTCGCACCTGGCCGACTTGCTGCTCGAGCGGGGAGCGGGCGTCCGCGTGCTCGACTCGCTCGTCGACCAGGTGCACGGCGGTCGCGAGCGGCCCGAGTACCTGCCGGACGACGTCGAGCTGATCGTCGGCGACGTCCGCGACGGCGGGCTCGTGCGCGAGGCGCTGCACGGCGTCGACGCCGTCGTCCATCTCGCCGCGCGCGTCGGGGTCGGCCAGTCGATGTACGAGATCGGCGACTACGTCTCGGCCAACACCCACGGCACGGCGGTGCTGCTCGAGGCGCTGCTCGACCGTCCCGTGCGGAAGCTCGTCGTGGCCTCGAGCATGTCGATCTACGGCGAGGGCGCGTACGCGCCCGTCGCCGCGGTCGAGCGGCGCCCCGAGGATCTCGCGGCGCGGCGGTGGGAGCCGCGCGGCGCCGGCGGCGAGGAGCTATTCCCGCTCCCGACGCCCGAGACGAAGCCGTGCGCGAACTCGTCCGTCTACGCGCTCACGAAGTACGACCAGGAGCGGCTCGCGCTCGTCTTCGGCGCGGCGTACGACGTGCCGACGGTCGCCCTGCGCTTCTTCAACACGTACGGGCCTCGCCAGGCGCTCTCGAACCCGTACACGGGCGTCCTCGCGATCTTCGCCTCGCGCCTGCTGAACGGGAACCGGCCGCTCGTCTACGAGGACGGCGAGCAGCGCCGCGACTTCGTCAGCGTCCGCGACGTCGCCCGCGCGTGCGTGCTCGCGCTCGACCGCGAGAGCGCGAACGGGCAGGCCGTCAACGTCGGCAGCGGCCGCAGCGTCACCGTCAACGAGGTGGCGCGCGAGCTCTCCTCGGTGCTCGGCGTCGACGTCGAGCCCGAGCTCACCGGGAAGTACCGGGCGGGCGACATCCGACACTGCTTCGCCGACATCACGCGCGCGCGGGAGCTGCTCGGGTTCGAGCCCGAGGTGTCGCTCGAGGACGGGATGCGCGAGCTGGCGGCGTGGCTCCAGACGCAGACCGCCGACGACCGCGTCGACGCGGCGGCGGCCGAGCTGGCCGCGAGAGGGCTCGCGCGATGAGCCGCGTCGTCGTGACCGGGGGCGCCGGCTTCGTCGGCGCGAATCTCGTCTCGCGGCTCGTCGAGGACGGCGAGGACGTCGTCGTGCTCGACTCGCTGGCGCGGGCCGGCGTCGAGCGGAACCTCCGCTGGCTGAAGGCGGTGCACGGCGAACGCGTGCGCTTCGAGCGCAGCGACGTCCGCGACCGCGAAGTCGTGCGCCGCGCCCTGCGACGAGCCGACGCGGTGTTCCACCTCGCGGCGCAGGTCGCGGTCACCACGTCGCTCGACGACCCCGTCGACGACTTCCGCGCGAACGTCGAGGGGACGATCAACGTCCTCGAGGAGGCGCGCCGGCTCGACGAGCCGCCGTTCGTGCTCTTCACGTCGACGAACAAGGTGTACGGGTCGCTGGCCGACCTGGAGCTGCGGCGGCGCGACGACCGGTGGGAGCCGGCCGACCGCGCGATCGCCGAGCACGGGTTGTCAGAGTCGCGGCCGCTCGACTTCTGCACGCCGTACGGGTGCTCGAAGGGAGCCGCCGACCAGTACGTCCTCGACTACGCGAAGTCGTACGGACTGCCCACGGTCGTGTTCCGGATGAGCTGCATCTACGGGCCGCACCAGCACGGCAACGAGGACCAGGGCTGGGTGGCGCACTTCGCCATCTGCGCGCTCGACGAGGAGCCGATCACGCTGTACGGCGACGGCGCGCAGGTGCGCGACCTGCTCTTCGTGGACGACCTCGTCGAGGCGATGCAGCTCGCGCGCGCGAACGCCGACGCTGTCGCCGGGACGCCCTTCAACATGGGCGGCGGCCCGGACAACGCCATCTCGCTCCTCGAGGTGCTCGAGCAGCTGGCGGAGCTGCACGGGCGGATGCCCGCGGTGAGGTTCGCCGCCGAGCGGAAGGGCGACCAGCGCTACTACGTCGCGGACACGCGCCGCTTCCGCGCGGCGACCGGCTGGCGGCCGCGCGTCGACGTCGGCGACGGCGTGGAGCGCCTGTACCGCTGGCTCGCGCAGGAGCGCGCGGCGGCGCGGCCGCCGCTGCGGGCGGTGGCGCGATAGCCGTCGCGGCGCAGGCGATGGCGGCCGCGGTCGTGGCGGGGCCGCGCGCGGCGCGCCGGATTGCCGCGCCCCGGCCCGAGCCCGCGTCCGGCCAGGTGCTGGTGCGCGTCGAAGGCTGCGGCGTGTGCGGGTCGTCGCTGCCCGTCTGGGAAGGACGTCCGTGGTTCGAGTACCCGCTGGCGGCGGGGGCGCCCGGGCACGAGGTGTGGGGGCGCCTCGAAGACGGCACGCGCGTCGCCGCGCTGTGCTTCAACGGCTACGCGGAATGGGACGTCGCGGACGAGGACACGGTGGTCGAGCTGCCGGCGGCGCTGGACGGGTTGCCGTTTCCCGGCGAGGCGCTCGCCTGCGCAGTCAACGTGGTCGAGCGGTCGGGCTTACACATGGGTACTCATACGGCGGCGGCGCGGAGGCGCATGAGTACCCATGTGTCACCGCGGATCGCCGTCGTCGGGATGGGCTTCCTCGGCACCTGTATCGCGCGGATCATCGGGGAGGTGACGGAGGTGCGGCGGGACACGCCCGTCGAAGGCGAGTTCGACGTCGTGGTCGAGGCGGCGGGGACCCAGTCGGCGCTCGACACGGCGTCGCGGCTCGTGGCGACCGGTGGCACGCTCGTGATCGCCGGGTTCCACCAGGACGGGCCGCGGACGGTCGACCTGCAGAGCTGGAACTGGCGTGGCCTCGACGTCGTCAACGCACACGAGCGCGACCCGCACGTCGTCGTCCGCGGCATGCGCAGCGCGGTCGCCCTCGCGGTCGCCGGCGTCCTCGATCTGCGTGCGCTGGTCACCGACTTCCTGCCGCTCGCCGGGATCGCCGACGCGTTCGAGCTCGCGCGGAGGCGTCCGCCGGGGTTCGTGAAGGCGGTCGTGTGCCCGTAGCGACGCTGCCGCGGCTCGGCTTCCTCGGGGTCGGCTGGATCGGCCGCAGCCGCCTCGACGCGCTCACGGCCGCGGGCGCCGCCGAAGTCGCGGCGATAGCCGACCCCGCCGTGCCGGGGGCGCTCGGCTCGCTCGGCGAGCTGCTCGAGGCCGACCTGGACGGCGTGGTGATCGCGACGCCGAGCGCGCAGCACGCCGAGCAAGCGATCGCGGCATTCGAGCGTGGGCTGCCGGTGTTCGTGCAGAAGCCCGTCGGCCGGAGCGCCGCGGAAGTGCGCGAGGTCGTCGAGGCCGCGCGTCGCGCCGACCGACTGCTCGGCGTCGACCTCTCCTATCGCCACGCCGCCGCGTTCGGCGCGGCGCACGACGCGGTGCGGTCCGGAGCGCTCGGCGACGTGTTCGCCGCGGATCTCGCGTTCCACAACGCGTACGGGCCGGACAAGCCGTGGTTCTACGACCCGCAGCTGTCCGGCGGCGGCTGCGTGATCGACCTCGGCATCCACCTCGTCGACCTCGCCGTCTGGACGCTCGACATCGCGCCGGCGGACGTGCGCGCGCGGCTCGTCGGCGCTCCCGTCGAGACGTTCGCGACCGCGCAGCTCGACCACGTTCGCCTAGCGTGCTCGTGGAACCTGCACGCGGGCGAGCAGGCGCGCATCGAAGCGTCGTTCTACGGCACGGACGGCGGAGTGCGCGTCACGAACGTCGGCGGCTCGTTCTACGACTTCCGCTGCGAGCGGCTGAGCGGCACCGCCCGCGAGGTCGTCGCAGAACCCCCCGATGCGTGGCCGGGCCGCGCGGCCGTCGCGTGGGCACGGCGCGTCGCAGTGGGCGACCGGTTCGACGAGGCGGAGGGCGAGCAGCTGGTCCGCGTGGCGCAGATCCTCGACCGAATCTACGGCCGATGAGGGTGCTGATGACGGCGGACGCCGTCGGCGGCGTCTGGACGTACGCGCGCGAGCTCGCGGCGGCCCTGGACGCCGACGTCCAGATGGCGACGATGGGTCCTCCGCCGAGCGGCGTCGAACCCGGCGTGCACGTCTCCACCTTCGCGCTCGAGTGGGAGGACGACCCGTGGGAGGACGTCGGCCGCGCGGGTCGCTGGCTGCTCGAGCTCGAAGAGGAGCTGCGGCCGGACGTCGTGCACGTGAACGGGTACGCGCACGCCGCCCTGCCGTGGCGCGCCCCCGTCGTCGTCGTCGCGCACTCGGACGTCGTGTCCTGGTGGTGGGCCGTGCACGGCGAGGCGCCTCCGGCGCGCTGGGAGCGCTACCGTCGCTCGGTCGAGGCCGGGCTGGGGGCGGCCGACGTCGTCGTCGCCCCGACACGCGCGGTCATGCACGACCTCGAGCGGCACTACGACCTCGCCGGGGAGCGCGTCGTGATCCCGAACGGACGGAACGCGTCGATCCCGCCTGCGGCGAAGGAGCCGTTCGTGCTCGCGTCGGGCCGCTTCTGGGACGCGGCGAAGAACATCGCGGCGCTCGAGGCGGTGCGGGACGACGTCCCGTGGCCGATCGTGCTCGTCGGCGACGGAACGCCCGGCGGCCGCGTCGGAACCCACGAGCACGCGCGCCTGCTCGCGCGCGCGGGCGTCTTCTGCTCGCCGGCGCTGTACGAGCCGTTCGGCCTCGGCATCCTCGAGGCGGCGCAAGCCGGGTGCGCCCTCGTCCTGGGCGACATCCCGAGCCTGAGAGAGATCTGGGCCGGCGCGGCATTGTTCGTGCCGCCGCGCGACCGCGAAGCGCTCGCAGCGGCACTGCAGGGCGCCTGTTCGGATGCCGAGCTCCGGGGCGACCTCGCCGCGCGTGCGGCGCGCCGCTCCGCCCGCTACCGCGCCGACACGATGGCGACGGCGTACGCCGCGCTCTACGAGCGCGTGCTCGACACGGTGCCCGCATGAAGCTCGTGCTGTTCGTGCACTCGCTCGCGAGCGACTGGAACCACGGCAACGCGCACTTCCTGCGCGGCATCGTCCGCGAGCTTCGCGCCGCCGGGCACGAGGTCGTGGTCTACGAGCCACGCGACGCGTGGTCGCGCGCGCAGCTTGCCGCCGCCGAGGGCGAGAAGTTCGTAAACGACCTGGCGGTGCGGTATCCGAGCATTCGCTACGACCGCTCACTGGACGTCGCTGCCGCGGTCGAGGGCGCCGACGCGGTGCTCGTCCACGAGTGGAACGAGCCGTGGCTCGTCGCCGCCGTCGGCGCGAGCGGGGCGGTCGCGCTGTTCCACGACACGCACCACCGCGCCGTCACGGCGCCGCGCGAGCTGGCCCGCTTCGACCTCGGCGGGTACGCGGGCGTGCTCGCGTTCGGTGCCGCCGTCGCGGACGTCTACCGTGCCCGCGGCTGGCACGACCGCGTCTGGGTGTGGCACGAGGCCGCGGACACCGCCGTCTTCCGGCCGCTCGAAACGCACAAGACCGGCGACCTCGTGTGGATCGGCAACTGGGGCGACGACGAGCGCACGCGTGAGCTGGAGACGTTCCTGCTCGGACCGGCGCGCCGCCTCGGGCTGCGCGGCGTCGTGCACGGCGTGCGCTACCCGCCGGCGGGCGTCGACGCGGTCGAGGACGCGGGCCTCTCGTTCGGCGGGTGGCTGCCGAACGACCGCGTGCCCGAGGTGTTCGCCCGCCACCGGGTGACCGTGCACGTGCCGCGCCGTCCCTACGTCGAGGCGCTCCCGGGGGTGCCGACGATCCGCGTGTTCGAGGCGCTGGCGTGCGGGATCCCGCTGGTGTCGGCGCCGTGGGACGACGTCGAGGGGCTGTTCCGCGGCGGCGACTTCGCGCGCGTCCGCGACGGCGCGGAGATGGAGCGCGCGCTGCACGACCTCCTGCGGGACGAGGAGCAGGCGCGGGAGCTCGCCGCGCGCGGCCTCGAAACGATCCGCGCCCGCCACACCTGCGCGCACCGCGTCGCCGAGCTGACCGACGTGCTGCGTCAGGTCGGCGCCGGCGGGACGCACGCGCCGGCCGTCGCCGTGGCGGAGCCCGCGGCGTGAAGATCGCCTGGTTCGCCTCGTCGCTCGTGTCGTCGTACTGGAACGGCGCCGCGACGTACTACCGAGGCCTCGTGCGCGCGCTCGCAGAGCGCGGCCACGAGATCACGTTCTACGAACCGGACGCATACGAGCGCCAGCAGCATCGCGACGTCGCCGATCCGCCGTGGGCGGAGGTCGTCGTCTGGCAGCCGACGGAGGCCGAGGCACGACGCCTGATCCGCGGTGCGCGCGCGGCGGACGTGGTCGTGAAGGCGAGCGGCGTCGGCGTGCTCGACGACGTCCTCGCGCAATGCGTGGCGTCACTCGACGGTCCCGTCCGCGTCTTCTGGGACGTGGACGCGCCGGCGACGCTCGCCGCGGCCGACGCGGCCTTCGCGTCGCTGGCGGCGAGCTTCGACCTGGTGCTGACGTACGGCGGCGGCGCGCCCGTGGTCGAGCGTTACCTCGACCTCGGCGCGCGCGAATGCGTCCCGGTGTACAACGCGCTCGACCCGCAGACGCACCATCCGGTCGCGCCCGACGAGCGCTTCGCCGGCGACCTCGGCTTCCTCGGCAACCGGCTGCCGGACCGGGAGGCGCGGGTCGACGAGCTGTTCCTGCGCGCGGCGTCGCTGGCGCCCGACCGGCTGTTCACGCTCGGCGGCGCCGGCTGGGAAGGGAAGCCGCTGCCGCCGAACGTCCGCCTCCTCGGCCACGTCGGTACCGGCGACCACAACGCCTTCAACTGCTCGTCCCTCGCCGTCCTGAACGTGACGCGCCAGTCGATGGCCGCGAACGGCTGGTCGCCGCCGACGCGCGTGTTCGAAGCCGCCGGCGCGGGCGCCTGCCTGATCACGGACGCGTGGGACGGGGTCGAGCTCTTCCTCGAGCCGGGGGTCGAGGTGCTCGTCGCCCAGGACGGACACGACGTGGCGAGCCACGTCCTGGCTCTGAGCCAGGACGTGGCCAGACGGGTCGGTGCGGCCGCGCGCGAGCGCGTCCTGCGCGAGCACACGTACGCTCGGCGGGCGGAGCAGGTCGAGTCGGTGCTCGGCGCACGCGTGCCGACGCAGGCGCCCGCGGCGGCCAGGCAGACGGGGCCGGAGCGGATGCGCGCGTGAGGATCGTCTTTCTCGGCCTGTCCATCACGTCGTCCTGGGGAAACGGCCACGCGACGAACTACCGCGGCCTGCTCGCCGCGCTGCGCCGGCGTGGCCACCATGTCCTGTTCCTCGAGCGCGACAAGCCGTGGTACGCGGCCCACCGCGACTTCGCGCCGCCGTGGGTGCACCTCTACGGCGACGTCGCCGAGCTGCACCGCCGGCGCGACGACGTGCGCGTCGCCGACCTCGTCGTCGTCGGGTCGTACGTCCCCGACGGCTGCGAGGTCGCGCGGTGGGTTCTCGACACGGCGGAGGGCGTGACCGCATTCTGGGACATCGACACGCCGGTGACGTCTGCGAAGCTCGCCGGCGGCGACCACGAGTACCTCTCCCCCGAGCTCCTCCCGCGCTTCGACCTCTACCTCTCCTTCACCGGCGGCCCGCTCCTGGCCGAGCTCGGTGCGCGGCGGCCGACGCCGTTCTACTGCGTCGCCGACCACTCGGCGTACCGGCCGCTGCGCGTGCCCGTGCGCTGGGAGCTCGGCTACCTCGGCACCTACTCGGACGACCGCCAGCCGAAGGTCGAGGCGCTGCTCCTCGAGCCGGCGCGGCAACGGCCCGACCTTGCGTTCGCGCTCGCCGGGCCGCAGTACCCGCAGGACGTCTCCTGGCCGCCGAACGTCGAGCACTTCGACAGCCTGCCGCCGGCCGAGCATCCCGGCTTCTACTGCGCGCAGCGCTTCACGCTCAACGTCACGCGGGCCGAGATGGTGCGCGCCGGCTGGTCGCCGAGCGTGCGCCTGTTCGAAGCGGCGGCGTGCGGCGTGCCCGTGATCTCCGACTGGTGGGAGGGCCTCGACGCGTTTTTCGAACCGGAGCGGGAGATCCTGGTCGCCGAGGACGCGGACGACGTCCTCCGCCACCTCGCGCGGCCGGCCCGCGACGTGGGCGCGCGCGCGCGCGAACGCGTCCTGCGCGAGCACACGGCCGACCACCGCGCGCGGGAGCTCGAGGCTCACGTCGCCGCGGTGCGCGAGCAGGTGCCGGCGTGACCCTGCAGTCGGTCGGAGACCACGACCCCGAGATTCGCGCGCTCGCGCCCTGGTTCCACAACCTCCACCTCCCGGACGGCCGCCAGACGGCACCCGACCACCCGCTCGGCGACTTTCCGAGGTTCAAGTGGGAAGAGATCGCCCCGCACCTCCCCGCCGACCTCGACGGCTGGACGGCGCTCGACATCGGCTGCAACGCGGGCTTCTACGCGTTCGAGCTCGCGAAGCGCGGCGCGCGCGTCACGGGTCTCGAGATCGACATGCACTACCTCACCCAGGCGCGCTGGGCCGCGGAACGGTACGGGTGCGAGATCGACTTCCGCCGCGGCAGCGTCTACGACCTCTGCAACGCGCACGAGCAGTGGGACCTCGTGCTCTTCATGGGCGTCCTCTACCACCTGCGCCACCCGCTGCTCGCGCTCGACGCCGTCGCGCGCGTCGTGCGACGGATGCTCGTCCTGCAGACGCTGACGATCCCGGGCGAGGAGCGCGCCGAGCCGCCGCCGAATCTCGACATCGACGAGCGCGAGCGCATGCGCGAGCCCGGCTGGCCGGTGCTCGCGTTCATCGAGCGGCGTCTCGCGGACGACGACACCAACTGGTGGGCGCCGAACGCTGCATGCGTCGAGGCGATGGCGAGGTCGGCCGGGCTCGAGATCGAGGCGCACCCGGCGCACGAGACCTGGCTCTGCTCCCCCGCGCTCGCGCGCTGATCCTGCGGCGCGGGCTCAGACGACCGCGGCGAGCGACTGCCGCCCGTGCAGGAGCGGCGCGGCGAGATCGCCGACGCGCGCGACGCGGTCGAGCACGGCCGCAGGGGTGAACTCGGTCGCGTCGAGCCCGGCCCGGACCTCCTCCCACCGCAGCGGCGTCGCAACCGCCGCCGCGGGCAGCGGCCGGATCGAGTACGGCGCAACGACCTGCTGGCCGTGCCCGTTCATCTTCGCGTCGACCGCGACGTCGCGCACGCCCGCGCGTCGCAGCGTGGACGCCAGCGTGCGGACGAAGTCCCGCACGTCCTCGTACGAGTGGCGCCGCGCGATCGGGACGCGGACGTGCAGCCCGTCGCCGCCCGTCGTCATCGGCACCGATTCCAGCCCGAGCGCACGCAGCGCCTCGTGCAGTAGCAGCGCCGCGTCGACGACCGCTGCGAACGGCGCGCCCTTCGGGTCGAGGTCGAGCAGGGCGACGTCCGGACGGTCCGGTTTGTCGATGCGCGACGTCCACACGTGCAGGTCGACGCAGCCGTAGTCGACGAGCCAGAGCAGCGTCGACCGGTCGCGGACGACGACGTAGTCGACGAGCGCCCCGCCGCGCGACCGCGCCGCCTGCGGCGCCGTCGGGATCCAGTCGGGAGCGTCGGCCGGCTTGTCCTTGAGCCAGCGGAACGGCGAACGCGGGCCGTTGAAGTGCTGCTTGATCGTGAACGGTCGGCCGCGCAGGTGCGGGAGCACGACCGGCGCGACCGCCGCGTAGTAGTCGAACGCGTCGCGCTTCGTCAGCCCGAGCTCGGGCCACCAGCGCTGGTCGGGATGGTGCAGCTCGACGCGCGGCACGAGCGGGGGTCTTCCCGCGCGGGCCGAGCCGAAGACGGGCTACGTCTCCCCGAGGTAGGTCTTGCGGACCCGCTCGTTCGTCTTCAGCGCCGCCGCGGTGTCGGCGAGGACGATGCGCCCGGTCTCCATCACGTAGCCGCGGTGCGCGTGGTCGAGCGCCATCAGGGCGTTCTGCTCGACGAGCAGGATCGACGTCCCCTGCTCGTTGATCTGCCTGATGATGTCGAAGATCCGCTCCACGAAGATCGGGGCGAGCCCGAGCGAGGGCTCGTCGAGGAGGAGCAGCTTCGGTCGCGCCATCAGCGCCCGCCCGATCGCGCACATCTGCTGCTCGCCGCCGGACATCGTCCCGGCCTTCTGGTCGCGGCGCTCGTGCAGGCGCGGGAAGAGCTCGAACACGCGGTCCATGTCCTGCCGGATCGCGGCGCGGTCGTGCCGCTGAAAGGCGCCCATCTCGAGGTTCTCGACGACGGTCATGCGCGGGAAGAGCCGCCGTCCCTCGGGCGACTGCGCGATGCCGCGCCGGACGATCTCGTGCGCGGCGACGCCGGTGATCTCGCGACCCTGGAACTCGATCGTCCCGTGGCGCGGCCGGTTGAGCCCGTTGATCGAGCGCAGCGTCGTCGACTTGCCCGCGCCGTTCGCACCGAGCAGCGTCACGATCTCTCCCTCGTGCACCTCGAGCGAGATGCCCTTCAGCGCGTGGATCGCGCCGTAGTAGGTGTGGACGTCGCCGAGTCGCAGGAGCGGCGTCCCGTTCGCGGACGTCGCGCGCGCCGCCTCGCTCACGACAGCCCCTGCCGCTTCATGTCCTCGACCGCGGCCTTGCCCAGGTACGCCTCGATCACGCGCTCGTTCTGCTGCACCTCGCGCGGCGACCCCTCGGCGATCTTCTCGCCGTAGTCGAGGACGGAGACGCGGTCGGAGACGCCCATCACGACCCGCATGTCGTGCTCGATCATCAGCACCGTGAGACCGCGTTCCTCGCGCAGGTGCGCGACGAAGTCGGTGAACTCCGCGGACTCCTGCGGGTTCATCCCCGCCGTCGGTTCGTCGAGCAGGAGCAGCTGCGGCTCCGTTGCGAGCGCGCGCGCGACCTCCAGCCGGCGCTGGTCGCCGTACGGCAGGTTCTTGGCGAGCTCCGCCGCCTTGCGGCGCAGACCCGTGTACTCGAGCAGCTCGAGTGCGCGCTCGCGCGCCTCGCGTTCCTCGCGCTGCACGTACGGGGTGCGGACGATCGACGCGAACAGGTTCGCCTTCATGCGCGAGTGCATCCCGACGAGCACGTTCTCGAGCGCCGTCATGTTCTCAAACAGGCGGATGTTCTGGAACGTGCGCCCGACGCCGCGTCCCGTGATCGCGTGCGGCGGCTTTCCCGTGATGTCCTCACCGAGGAACGTGATCCGCCCGCCTGTCGGCTTGTAGACGCCGGTCAGCATGTTGAAGAACGTCGTCTTGCCCGCGCCGTTGGGGCCGATCAGCGACACGACCTTCCCGCGCGGTACGACGAAGTCGACGTCGTTGACGGCGACGAGCCCGCCGAACTCCTTGCGCACGCTCTCGGCGACGAGCAGGTTGCCGTCGGCGGCCGCAGCCGCCGCGCCGTTCTCGCTCACGCCTCGGCTCCGGCGTGCGTCGTGTCGTAGAGCGGCTCGTCGTGCACGCCCTCGTGCAGCTCGGCGGCGCGCCGGCGCGACGGGATTAGCCCCTCGGGCCGGAACAGCATCACGACGAGGATGATCAGCCCGTAGATGCCGCCCGCGAACAGCGGGACGTCGAGGCCCGGCGTGTCCTGCCCCGGCAGCTGCATGTGGCCGATGAAGTGGATGTTCGTGTTGAGCCACTGGCCGATGTTCGCGAGGCCCTCCTGGTTCAGATACGCGAGGAACGACGCGCCGACGATGACGCCCCAGATGTTCCCCATGCCGCCGAGGATGACCATGCAGAGGATGAACACGGAGATGTTGAAGAAGAAGTCGCCCGGGAACGTCGCGCTCTTGAAAGCGGCGTAGTAGGCGCCGGCGATCCCGCCGAAGAACGCGCCGCTCGCGTAGGCCCAGGTCTTCGTGCGCATCAGCGGGATCCCCATCGCGGCGGCGGCGGTCTCGTCCTCGCGAATCGCGATCCACGCGCGCCCGATGCGCGAGAACTGCAGCCGGAACGAGCAGAACACGGTGAACAGGAGCAGGACGATCGCCGTCCAGAAGTAGACGTCGGTCGACTGAATCTGGTGGCCGAGCACCTTCGCCGTGCAGCACTGGAGGAAGTTCGCCGGCAGGAAGCCGCCCGTAGCGTGCGCGATGTGGTTGCCGAAGCCGGGCGAGTCGAGCGGCGTGATCCCGTTCGGGCCGTTCGTCAGGTTGAAGCCGGTGCCGAGGAAGTTGTCGCTGTTCCGCGCCATCTGCGGGAGGATCTCGCCGAAGCCGAGCGTGACGATCGCCAGGTAGTCGCCGCGGAGACGCAGCGTCGGCAGGCCGATGATGATCCCGAACAGCGCCGTGATCACGCCGGCGAGCGCGAGCAGGATCCAGATCGAGACGTGGATGCCGGGCAGCTTCGGGTCGATGCCGACGGCGCCGAAGTGCCAGGTCACGTGCGCGAACTGCTCCGACGCGAACCAGGCGCACGTGTACGCGCCGGTCGCGTAGAAGGCGACGTAGCCGAGGTCGAGCAGGCCGGCGTAGCCGACGACGATGTTCAGGCCGACGGCCATCATCACGAACACGAGCATGTAGACGCCGGTCGCGACGTCCGGCCAGACGCCGAACAGCGGCACCGTGAACATCTTGTAGCCGTAGAACGGGTAGAAGACGGCTGCCAGCACCGCGACGACGGGGACGATCTTCGACTTGTACGGGTGCGGGATCCACGTCGTCGCGAAGACGATCGCGAGCAGGACGGCGAGCGAGCGCGGCCCCGTGGCGAGGAACAGCGCGACGAGCGCGACGTGCCCGGCGAGCTTCCAGGGGATCGGCGGGAGCCGGTGGATCCAGTAGATCGCCGCCGCGACCAGGATCCCGTACGCGAGCGCGTGGTCGAGGAAGAAGACGCCGACGGCGAGGAGCACCTCGATCGCGACCGCGACGCCCCAGCGTTCGCGCTCGGGCAGGCGCCGGTAGCGCGGCGTCCCGTACGAGCGCCAGAGCTCCGCCCAGTTCACCTAGCCGCCCTCCGGCGTCCGCTCCCCGAGGAGCCCCTCGGGACGGAAGACCAGGATCAGGATCAGGATCGAGAACACGATCGACTCGGTCCAGTCGGAGCCCGGCATGTGCTTCGGCAGGCCCTCGTTCCACGCCTGGATCAGCCCGATCAGGATCGCCCCGAGGACAGCGCCCGGCAGGTTGCCGATGCCGCCGAAGACCGCGGCGGTGAACGCGATCAGGCCGAGCTGGAACCCCTGGTCGAAGCGCACGGTCGTCGCCCACAGCGAGTAGAGCGTCCCCGCGGCCCCTGCGAGCGCGCCCGCGATCAGGAACGTGAACGAGATCGTGCGGTTGACGTTGATGCCCATCATCGCGCTCGCGTCCATGTCCTGCGCCGTCGCGCGCATCGCCTTCCCCTGCCGCGTCCGCTGCACGAGCCAGAGGAGCCCGAACAGCACAGGGATCGTGATCAGCACGACGATCAGGTGGTTCCACTGGTAGTTGACGCCGCCGACGTTGAACACGTTCGAGTGCGGGAAGACGTCGGGCGCCGTCACGTAGTTCGGGCCCTTCCAGGCGAGGCCGATGTTCTGGATGATGAAGCTCATGCCGATCGCCGTGATCAGCGGCGCCAGGCGCGGCTTCCCGCGCAGCGGGCGGTAGGCGACGAGCTCGATCGACGCGTTGATGAGACCGCACGACACCATCGCGAGCACGAGCGTGGCGAAGACGATCGGGACGATCACCCAGCCCTGGCCGCTGTGGAGGTTGAAGAACGACGTCGAGTACGTGATCGTGAACATGCCGCCGAGCATGAACACGTCGCCGTGCGCGAAGTTGATCAGCTCGAGAATCCCGTAGACGAGCGTGTAGCCGAGCGCGACGAGCGCGTACACGCAGCCGAGCGTGAGCCCGATCAGCGTCACCTGGAGGAACTGCGACGGCGACGCGTCGAACTCGTAGGCGAGCAGCGCGACGACGGCGGCGACGACGAGCAGGCCGATGGCGCTCGCGATGCTCATGCGGCCCGCGCGCGTCGCGAGGGTCGGGGCGGTTGCGTCGGCAGCCACGGTTGGCGCGACTTTACTCATTTGCGCGGAAATTGCGCTAGAGCTTTTTCGTGACGGCCGCCACGGGGCCGCGTGCACGCGACGAGGGGTGCGCCCCGACGCGGTCTAGGATGTGCGGGCTCGCCGAAGTGGCGGAACTGGCAGACGCGCCGGACTCAAAATCCGGTTCCCCTCGGGGAGTGTGGGTTCGACCCCCACCTTCGGCATCGCGGGCCGCGGGCAGCTCGAGCCGGAAGGTGGTGCCGCGCCCGAACTCGCTGTCGAAGGTCAGGTCGCCGCCGTGCGCGCGCACGAGCTCGTGCGCGATCGCGAGGCCGAGGCCGGTCCCCGGGATCCCGGAGCCGGCCGCGTGGCCGCGGTAGAACTTCGTGAAGATCAGCGGCTGGTCCTCGAGCGGGATCCCGAGCCCGTGGTCCGTCACCTCGAGCGTCACGCGGCCGTCGCGGGCGAATGCGCGAACGAGCACCTCGCCGCCGTCGGGCGAGTACTTGATCGCGTTCGCGACCAGGTTGCCGACGACCTGGGACAGCCGGTCGCGGTCGGCCTCGACCCAGAGCGGCTCGTCCGGGACCTCGAGGGAGAGCGCGTGGCGCTCCGACCCGGAGACGAACACGTGCGCCTGCTCGCGCGCGACGCGCGCGGCGTCGACGCGCGTCCGCGCCAGCTCGAGCCGGCCCTCCTCGAGCAGCCGCACGTCGAGGAAGTCCGTCGTCAGCGAGGCGAGCCGGCGGCTCTCTTGGTGCAGGATCTCGAGGTAGCGGCGCTGCGTCTGCGGGTCGAGCTCGCGGCGCAGCAACAGGTCCGTGAACCCGAGCAGGCTCGCGAGCGGCGTTCGCACCTCGTGCGAGACGATGCTGATCAGCTCGGACTGGTGCCGCTCGGCCTGCGTCAGGAGCTCGTTCTGGTGCAGCAGCTCGCGCCGCCCCTCGTCGAGCGAGCGCGCCATCGCGTTGAACGCGCGCGCGAGGTCGGCGACCTCGCCGGGGCCGCGCTCCGGCAACCGCTCGGAGAAGCGCCCCGTCGCGACCTCGCCCGCGGCGGCGGCCGCGCGCCGCAGCGGCTGAGCGACGGCGCTGACGAGGTACGAGCCGAAGAGCAGGATCGCGAGGACGCAGGCGACGAGGACGGTCGCGCCCACGCCGATCGCCTGCGTCGCGCTGCTGTGGACGGAGCGCGCGGTTGCCGCCGCGCGCGCGTCCTCGAATGCGAGCAGCCGCTGCACGTCGGCGCGGATTCCGTCGACGCGCCGCTTGTCCTCGAGCTGCGCGGTCGGCGACGACGCCACGGCGGGCGCGACCTGCGCGATCGAGAACAGCGGCTGCGCCCATTCGTCGAGATACGACGAGACGTCGGCGCTGATCGTGGCCACCGCGCGCCGCTCGGCCCGGTCACCGCGTGCGAGCTTCGCGAGCTGCGACTGCTCGCGTACGAGGTCGGAGCGCGCACGGCGCCACGACGCGACGAAGCGGCCGCTGCGCGTGAGCGCGTACGCGCGGAGGGTCGCGTCGAGGTCGCCCACCGTCCCCTCGACCTGCACGGCCGCGACCGCCATCTCCTTCGCGTGCGACTGGCGGTCGAGCGACCGGTTGGCGCGCGCGACGGCGAACAGCAGCGCGACGAGCACGGCCGACACGAGCGCCGCGACGACGATGCACGCGATCAGGGTGCGCGCGGCGATTCCGCCGGAGCGCGTCCTCACCGCCGCGCCTCCGCGAGCACGCGCTCGACCGCGGCGAGGAGGTCCTCCGGCAGGAACGGCTTCCCCACGAACGCGTCCGCGCCCTCGTCGGCTGCACGGCGCCGGTCGGCCTCGGCGTCCCAGGCCGACACGATCACGACGCCTGTCCGCGCCGTCGCGTCGTCGTCGCGGATCCTGCGCAGCACGTCAATCCCGCTCGCGCCGGGCAACATCACGTCGAGCAGGACGAGGTCGGGGCGCGTCGAGAGGCAGGCCGCGACGGCCTCGTCGGCGTCCGCCGCCTCGGTCACCTCGTGCTCGGGCTCGAGCGTCGCCCGCATCAGCTCGCGCAGCGGCGGCTCGTCGTCGACGACGAGGACCTTCGCCACCGTCAGCCGACGAGCTGGAAGACGAGGATGTCGCGTACCGGCCGCTCGGACGCCTGCGTCACGAGGAGGCTTCCCCGCGCGCCCGTGTAGATCCCGGTCCCGCCGACGACCGCGATCTCGTACAGGAGCGGCGAGCCGAACACGCCCGCCACCATCAGCTTCCCCCGCGGCAGGAAGTACGTGCCGACGCAGCTGCGCGAGGTCATCGTCAGGTAGGTGCACTGCAGCTGCGCGTGGCCGATCGCGCGCGGCGTGACGCGCTTGTTGTACAGCGCCTGCCAGGTGATCTCGACGTCGCCGGCGCCGCGGCCGCGCGGACCCTCGTCGAGGCGGCGGTCGACGAGCGAGCGGCCGGTGACGCTGATCACGCCGACCGGCGCGCGCGGCGCCGCCTCGGGCGCGCCGCCGGCAGGGGCGACCGCTCCGGCGACGGCGGTCGCGGCGGCGATCGCGAAGACGCAGTACGCCCACGAGCGGGACATCGTGTTCCCCCAGTCCTAGACGACGTCTCGGACGGGCCCTCACGGCTCATTCAACCAGGGACCCGCCGGACCGCAACCCCGCGGCACCGGAGGCGGGGCGTAACTTCATACACTAAGCCGCGATGCGGATCGGCGTGCTGACCGGCGGAGGCGACTGCCCCGGCCTCAACGCCGTGATCCGCGCCGTCGCGCGGCGCTCCTGGTCGCGCGGGCACGAGGTCGTCGGCGTCCGCGAGGGCTGGAAGGGAATGGTCGAGCAGATCTTCCAGCCGCTCGGGCCGCGCGAGATCTCCGGCATCCTCCCGCGCGGCGGCACGATCATCGGCACGACGCGTACGAACCCGTACAAGGTCGACGGCGGGATCGACGGCGTCAAGCGCTCGTTCGAGCAGCTCGACGCGCTCGTCGCGATCGGCGGCGAGGACACGCTCGGCGTGGCGGCGCGGATCTACGGCGAGTTCGAGGCGCCGGTCGTCGGCGTGCCGAAGACGATCGACAACGACCTGTCGGGCACCGACTACACGTTCGGCTTCGACACCGCGGTCGCGATCTGCACCGAGGCAATCGACCGGCTGCACACGACGGCGGAATCGCACAACCGCGTGATGGTGTGCGAGGTGATGGGCCGGCACGCGGGGTGGATCGCCGTCCACAGCGGCATCGCCGGCGGCGCCGACGTGATCCTGATCCCCGAGCGGCCCGTGGACTTCGACGAGGTGTGCGCCGAGATCCAGCGCCGCCACGACGGCGGCAAGAACTTCTCGATCGTCGTCGTGTCCGAGGGCTGCGAGCTCCCCGGCGCCGAGGACAAGGGGGACGTCGACCAGTTCGGGCACACGCTGCTCGCGAAGCGCGGCGTCGGGGAGCGGCTCGGGGAGGAGATCGAAGCGCGCACCGGCTTCGAGACGCGCGTGACCGTGCTCGGGCACATCCAGCGCGGCGGCAGCCCGACGGGCCGCGACCGCATCCTCGCTTCGCGGTTCGGGCTGAAGGCGGCCGACCTCGTCGAGGAAGGCAGCTTCGGTCAGATGGCCGCGCTGCGCGGCGACGAGGTGGTCGGCGTGTCGCTCGCCGAGGCGACGCGCGAGCTGAAGACCGTGCCCGACGATTGGTACGAGGTCGCGCGCGCCTTCTTCGGTTAGTCGCCTGACGAGACGGCGTCAGAGCTCCGCCAGCGGGAACGAGCGGTGCCGGCGGGGCGGGACGAGGAAGTTCTGGCGGTGCGTCGTCTGGAGCACCGAGTTGAAGCCCTGGTTGCGGGCGCGCGGCTGCAGCGGCAGCCGCCCGTCCGGGAGCACGCCGTCCATCGCCAGCCGGTTGCGGCGGAAGTCGTCGCCGGTCGGGTTGAACACCACGAAGTGCACGCCGGCGGCAGGCGGCCCCGTCTCGGCCGGGTTCTCCGACCAGCTGAACGGGTTGTCGAGCGTGTTGAAGTCGGCGCGAATCGGCACCGCCGTCCCCTTCGGGTAGACGGTGCCGTCGCTTCCGACCGTGTCGTGGAGCAGGCGCGACGTCGTCTGGATCGAACCGCTGTGGCCGATCCGCTGCGACGTCCGGTACTCGCGCCGTACGTCGGCGAGCGTCTGCACCTGCTTGGGCCCCTGCGGGACGGTCTGCGTCCCGTCCGGGACGACGAGGTCCGGCCGGAACGCCGTCACGACCCGCTCGTCGAACTCGAAGTTGAGGTACCAGGCCTCCAGATCCTCCCGGATGTGCGAGAGGTGCATGTGCGTGCCGTGCCGGAAGTAGTCGCTGCCGCGGAAGTCGACGTAGCCGAGCGTCTCGAAGTTCGCGATGTTCCCGGGCCCGATCCCCGCGCGCTGCGTCGACGTGAAGCCGAGAAAGAGCTCGGCGGTGTCGGGGACGAGGTCGGCGCCGGGGATCTGCGCGGCGGTCGCCATCGCCTTCGGGAGCGACGTGCCGCCCGCGAAGCCGCCGCCCGCGAACCCGCGCCTGATCGACGTCAGCTCGAGCACCTTCGTCGCCGTGAGCCGCTCGACCGCGTCGTCGATGTGCGCGCGCGTGTCCGAGCGCAGCTGGATCACGAGGTGGTTGCGTTCGAGCACGGTGCCCGGCGGGTCGCTGGGAAACGTCTCGGTCTCGAGCAGGACCGGCTTGCCGGCGCGCCGGTCGTGCGGCAAGAGCCGGCGCCCGGCGTCGGGCACCAGCTGCTCGAAGTACGGCAGCCCCCAGCCGACGGTGATGCCGAGGCCCTTCGGCGACGGCGCGTAGTCGGACTCGAGCGCGGCGAGCGCCCCTTCGAGCACGTGCTGCGCGGCGCGCAGGTCGGCGCGTCCGACGGCGACGCGCGCCGTCAGCACCTCGTGGTGGAGCGGCGGGACGAGCACCTCGACGCCGTTCGAGGCGACGACGCGCACCCCGTCGAGCAGGTGCTGCTCGGGGAACGCGACGGGCGCCGCGGCCGCTCGCTGCGGCGACGGCCCCGCCAGCTGGTCGACGAGCTCGTAGATGCCGGTGGCCGAGACCGCCCCGGCGGCTGCGCCGAGCAGCACCTGCTTGCGGGTCAGCTTCATCGTCAGGCCGCGGACGGCCGGATCAGGACGAGCGAGGCGAGCTCCCGTTTCAGGTAGCGCAGGACGTGGTCGTACGTGAGCGGCGCGGCCCGGTGCTCCGACAGCGTGTAGAGGTTGCCGTGGCGCCGCCAGAGCAGCACCAGGTGCCAGGAGTCCATGTCCTGGTTGACGGTGTAGAGGCGGGCGCGGATCCCGTTCGCGCTCACCCACTGCTCCGGCTGCGCGAAGCAGGGGACGTTCTGGCTGTCGGCGCCGCCGGTGCGGCAGATCGGGATCGTCGTGCGGCCGGGGTAGGCGCGCAGGATGACGTGGAGCTCGCCGGAGAGGTTCGGCCCGTCCGTGTCCTGCCAGATCCAGCTCTCCAGGTAGCTGCGGTCGCGCGAGACCGCGTCGACGTTGTTGTCGGGCGCCCCGATCCGTCCCGTCAGCGGGTCCGGCAGCCAGCCGGGGCAGTAGACCGGCGCGTGGATCCGGTTCGCGAGGCGCTGCCAGCCGGGGCGGTCGAGGCAGTGGGGACGCGGCGCCGGCGCCGCCTCCGCCTTCCGCGACGTGTCGCCGCAACCGGCGGACAGGACTGCGCACGCGGCGAGGAGCACGCACAGCGTGAGGAGCCCTCTCACGCGCGCCATGGTAGCCCCGATTTCGGGGTCAAACCTCGACGGGGCCGTGCCCGACGAGCTCGGCGATCCGTCCCGCGTTCACGAGCACGGCGTCGATTCCGGCCCGCTCGAGCGCGAGCACCTCGTCGCGCGACTCGACCTCCACGTGTGCGATCGCGAGCTTCCCGGCCGGCACGTCCGGGAGCAGGTCGAGCACCGCGTCGAGCGGATCGGCGTCGCCGTCGTGGTCGGCCGCGAGCAGGAAGATCTCCGGGTCGAGCTCGTCGAGCGCCTGCTCGAGCTCCTCCTCGTCGTGGACGAGCACGACCGGCTCGACGGCGCCGCCCGGCCGCTGCTCCGCCGGCCCGACCGCGACCGCGTCCGCGTCGGCCGGGTCCCCGCGGCCGAGCCACAGCAGCGGCAGCGTGGTCGCCTCCCGGATGCCGTCGATCCGTGCCGTCAGCGCGACGGCCTTCGCACCCTGTCGCTCGGCGTCTCGCGCCGCCCCCGCGTCGTCGACGCACGCGATGATGGCGATGCCGTCGCCCTCCGAGATGCGCTGGCTGAGACGTCGTGACCCGGGCACGTGGCGTCGAATAGCGTAGTCCACCCGGCGGCTCCCGAAATGACCGTCCCCTCCCGTCGCTCCTTCGCCGTGCTGCTCGCCGCGGTCGTGCTCGCGGGACTCAACATGCGAACGGTCTTCGCGAGCGAGCCTGCCCCCGCTGCTCGACGAGGTGCGCGCCGACCTGGGGCTGTCGGCGAGCGTCGCCGGGCTGCTCACGACGGGCCCCGTCGTCTGCTTCGGCCTCTTCGCGCTGGTCGCGCCGCGGCTCGCCCGCCGCTTCCCGGTGGAATGGCTGCTCGTCGCGGCGGCGGCGGCGACCGCCGCCGGCACGGCCCTGCGCGCCGCCGGGGGCGCGGCCGGCCTGTTCGCGGGGACGCTGCTCGCGGGGATCGCGATCGCGGTGGCGCAGGCGCTCGTGCCCGTGCTCGTGCGGCTTCGGTTCGCGGCGCGCGCCGGGACGCTGACGGGAAGCTTCTCGATGGCCCTGACGCTCGGTTCGGCGTTCGCCGCCGGGCTCGCGGTGCCGCTGGAGCACGCCTTCGGGAACTGGCGCTGGGCGCTCGCCGTCTTCGCCGCGCCGGCGGCGGTCGCGGCCGCAGCGTGGCTCGTGCCCGCGACAGGCGCGCAGACGAGGCTGCCCGCGTCGGAGGCGCTGTCGCTCCACCGCCTGCCGCGCGCCTGGTCGGTCGCCCTCTACTTCGGCGCGCAGTCGATGGCGTTCTACACGGGGCTGACGTGGCTGCCGACGATCCTCGAGCGGGACGGGTTCAGCGCGGCCGGCGCGGGCGGGCTGCAGGCGCTCCTCAACGCGGTGCAGTTCCCCCCGGCGTTCGCGGTGCCGGTGCTGGCCGGACGCCGTCGCGACCAGTCGCCGCTGCTCGCGGCGCTCGTCGTCCCGGCCGCAGTGGCGATCGTGGGGTTGATCGCGGCGCCCGGCGCAGCGCTGCTGTGGATGCCGCTGCTCGGGCTTGCGCAGGGCGGGATGCTGGGGCTCGCGCTGATGCTCCCGGTGCTGCGCGGCGCGACCGGACCGGCGGTCGCGGCGCTCACGGCGATGGCGCTGTCGGTCGGCTACCTGTTCGCGTCGGTCGGCCCGTTCGTCGCCGGCGCGGCGCACGACCTCACCGGTGGCTGGACCGCAGCGCTCGTCTTCCTGCTCTGCGTCACGCTCGCCGAGCTGCCACTCGGGTTGGCGGCGACGCGCAGCTGGACCGTGTGACGCAGTCTCACACGACGAGCCCGTCGTACGCCGGCGTCCAGCCGTCGCGCTCGCCGAGGCGCACGAGGTCGTCGTGCGACGGAGCGTCGTCGTGCTCGAAGTGCGTGAGCACGACGCACTCGGCGTCGAGCGCGCGGACGATCTCGAGCGTGTCCGCGTACGTCGCCTCGGCCGCGAGCACGGGATGCGCGGCGTCGATCAAGCGCTCGCCCGTGAACGGATCGACCTCGCGGATCCCGAACGGCAGCACGACGAGGTCGAGCCGGCCGAGGTCTGGCGGTCGCCAGTTGTTCAGCTCGTCCATGGCGATCAGCATGCGTCGGTCGTCACCTTCGAAGAGAAACGCGTCGACCTCTCGCTCGGCCAGTCGAATCGGCGTGACCGTCACGTCGTCGAGCTGGATCGGCTCATCGTCCGGCACGACATGCAGCTCGACGGTCTGCGCGAACGTCGCCATGAACTCGAGGTGCTCCCAGATGCCGATGTACGAGCGGAAATCGGCGGCGACATGCTCCGTGACGTAGATCGGCGTCGTCTCCTGCTCGCGCCGGTCGGGCGGCCACGTGCGCCAGTCGACATTGCGCGCGTCGAACATCCGGCGACCCTGCGTGTGATCGGGATGGAAGTGCGAGTAGAGAGCCGCCTGGATCCGTCGCGGGTCGAGGCGATCGATCTGCGACACCGACTCCTCCGGCGTGTCGATCAGCACATCGGGGCCGTGGACGAACACGCTCGGGCCCGTGCGCGCGTACGGCGCGCCGTGCTCGCGCGCCCGGATGCAGATCGCACACCGACACTGCGGGCGCGGCGTCACACCGGCGCCGCCCGAGCCGAGGATCTCGACCCGCACTAGAAGCCGGCGGGGGTGCTGGGCGGAAGCCGCTCGAACCCGTCCCAGTCGGCGCGCGGCGGCGCGAACAGCTCGACGATGAACGCGCCGTCGACGCCCGCGTGCACCTCGTGCGGCGCGTCGGCGGGGACCACCCACATGTCGCCGGGCCGCAGCTCCTTCTCCTCGTCGTCGATCCGGAAGCGGACGGCGCCGCGCAGGAGGATGCCCGTCTGCTCGTTCGGGTGGTGGTGCTCGCGCACGTGCGCGTTCGGCTCGAGCTCGACCACGGTGAGCGCAGCCTGCTCCCCCGAGACGACGCGCGCGCTGACGCCTTCCCAGATCTTCACCGGGTCGAGCTCGCCGACGAAGCTGAAGTGCGTCATCTGCCGATCGGGTGCCAGACGGTCTTGAGCTCGAGGAAGGCGGAGATCTCGTACAGCGACTGCGCATCCGGGCGGCCGTGCACGACGCGCTTGACGTTCTCCGCTGCGGCGAGCTCCAGCTCGCCGCGCAACCCGTCGGCGCCCGTGAGGTCGATCGCGTTCACGTCCATGTGCGACGCGAGCCACGGTGCGAGCTCGCCGCGGCGCCCCGTGAGCAGGTTGACGGCGCCCGCGGGGACGTCGCTCGTCGCGACCGCCTCCGCGAGCTCGATCGCCGCGAGCGGCCGCGTCTCCGAGGCGACCGCGACGACCGCGTTGCCGCCGGTGAGCGCGGGTGCGATCCGCGAGACGAGCCCCAGCAGCGGCGGCTCGTCGGGCGCGAGCACCGCGACGACGCCCATCGGCTCGGGGATCGTGAAGTTGAAGTACGGGCCTGCGACCGGGTTCGACGAGCCGAGCACCTGCGCGAGCTTGTCCGCGAACCCGGCGTACCAGACCCAGCGGTCGATGGCACGGTGCACCTCGTCGGCGCCGCTGCAGAGCTCGGCGAACTCCGGCACGCGGGCCTCCATCATCTCCGCGATGCGGTAGAGCACCTGGCCGCGGTTGTACGCGGTCGCAGCCGCCCACTTCGGCTGCGCGGCGCGTGCGGCGACGACGGCGTCGCGCACGTCCTTGCGCGACGCGCGCGCGACGTTCTGGCCCTGCGCCTCGTACGTGCGCCCCGACTCGCTGCGCGGGAACGCGCCGCCGACGAACAGCTTGTACGTCTTCTTCACGGGCAGGCGGCCGTGCGCTCCGGCGCCTCCCTTCTCGCCGACGCCGCTCATCGCGCCGCAGCCGCGTCGCGCGCGACGTCCCACGTCCAGAACTCGACGACGTTGCCGTCGGGATCGACGACGTAGACCGCGCGCCCGCGGCCGTCGTCCTCGAACGAGATCACCTCGGGCTCGAGCCCGCGCTCGTCGAGCCGGCGGACGATCTCGTCGAAGTCGGTCTCGTCGACGTTGAGCGCGTAGTGCACGTGCACGCCGCCACGGCCGTTGGCGAGGCCGACCTGCGGCCGCCAGAGGCCGATGCGCGAGCGGCCGGCGAGGAACCACGCGCGCTCCTCGCTGCGCGAGTGGAGCGGCAGCCCGAGCGCGTCACCGTAGAACTCCGCCGCACGGTCGAGGTCGAGCACCTCGAGCACGAGCTCGTTGATCCCCGTGACCGGGACCGCGTCAGCCACCGAACGTCTCCGCACCGTCGAAGCTGAGGTACGGCTCGAGGCCGTGCAGACCGCCCTCGCGGCCGAACCCCGACTCCTTGTAGCCGCCGAACGGGCTCGTCGGGTCGAAACGGTTGAAGGTGTTGGCCCAGACGACGCCCGCGCGCAGGCGCTCGGCCATCCAGAGGATGCGCGAGCCCTTCTCCGTCCAGACGCCCGCGCTCAGACCGTACGGCGTGTTGTTCGCCTTCTCCACCGCCTCGTCGGGCGTGCGGAACGTGAGCACGCTCAGCACCGGGCCGAAGATCTCCTCCTGCGCGATCCGATAGCTCTGCGCGACGTTCGTGAAGACCGTCGGCGCGAACCAGTAGCCGCGTTCGGGGAGACGGCACGGCGGCTGGTAGATCTCGGCGCCTTCGTCGCGGCCCGACTGCACGAGCTCCTCGATCTTCTCGAGCTGCATCCTCGAGTTGATCGCGCCGACGTCGGTGTTCTTGTCGAGCGGGTCGCCGACACGGAGCGTCGCCATCCGCCGCTTCAGCTTCTCGACCAGCGGCTCCGCGATCGACTCCTGCACGAACAGGCGCGAGCCTGCGCAGCAGACGTGGCCCTGGTTGAAGTAGATGCCGTTCACGATCCCCTCGACCGCCTGGTCGAGCGCGCAGTCGTCGAAGACGATGTTCGCGGCCTTCCCGCCCAGCTCGAGCGTCAGCTTCTTCCCGCTGCCGGCGACGCGCCGCTGGATCGCCTTGCCCACCTCGGTGGAGCCCGTGAACGCGATCTTGTCGACGTCCGCGTCGACGAGGGCCGCACCCGTCGAGCCGTCGCCGGTGACGACGTTGACGACACCGGCGGGCAGCTCCGCCTGCCGCAGGACGTCGCAGAAGAGGAGCGCCGTGAGCGGCGTCGTCTCCGCCGGCTTCAGGACGACCGTGTTCCCGGCGGCGAGCGCCGGGGCGATCTTCCACGCCAGCATCAGCAGCGGGAAGTTCCACGGGATGATCTGCCCCGCCACCCCGATCGGCCGCGGCGACCGGTTCGGGAACGCGTACTCGAGCTTGTCCGCCCAGCCCGCGTAGTAGAAGAAGTGCGCCGAGGCAAGCGGCAGGTCGACGTCGCGCGACTCCTTGATCGGCTTGCCGCCGTTCAGCGACTCGAGCACCGCAAACTCGCGCGAGCGCTCGGCGAGGATGCGCGCGATCCGGAACAGGTATTTCGCGCGCTCGCCGGGCGCGAGCTGTGCCCAGCGGGGAAACGCGTCGCGCGCCGCCTGCACCGCCGCTCCGACGTCCGCGGCGGACGCCTGGCCGACCTCGGCCAGCGGAGACTCGTCGCGCGGCGCGATCGTCGTGTAGCGGTCGTGGGCGTCGATCCACTCGCCGCCGACGTAGAGGCCGTAGCGGTCGCGCAGCGCGACGATCTCGGTCGACTCGGGTGCGGGCGCGTACGTCCAGCCTGCGGGAACCGGCGCGTTGCTCTGCTTCGCCAGGTCAGTCATTGGTGAAGTAGTCCTTCGACTGGTAGGCGCCCGTCTTCTCCTTGCGCAGCTGCATGAGGATGTCGTTCAGCAGGCTGGACGCACCGATCCGGTACAGGTCGCGCGTCAGCCAGTCGGGCCCGAGCGTCTCGTGCACCTGGACGAGGTACTGGATCGCGTTCTTCGACGTGCGGATGCCGCCGGCCGGCTTCATCCCGACGCGTCGGCCGGTCTCCTCGAAGACGTCGCGGATCGCCTCGAGCATCACGAGATGCACGGGCAGCGTGGCCGCGCCCGGCAGCTTCCCGGTCGACGTCTTGATGAAGTCGGCGCCTGCCGCCATCGCGAGCAGCGAGGCGCGGCGGACGTTGTCGTACGTGCCGAGCTCCGCGACCTCGAGGATCACCTTCAGATGCGCGTCGCCGCACGCCTCCTTCACGCGCACGATCTCGTCGTACACGGCGGCGTAGCGGCCGGAGAGGAACGCGCCGCGGTCGATCACCATGTCGACCTCGTCGGCGCCCATCGAGACGGCGTCCTCGACCTCGCGCAGCTTCACGTCGAGGGGGCTCTGCCCGCTCGGGAACGCGGTCGCCACCGACGCGACCTTCACGCCGCTGCCGCGCAGGCGCTCGACCGCCACCGGCACGAGGTTCGGGTAGACGCAGACGGCGGCCACGGAGGGAACGCAAGGGTCGGTTGGGTCGGGCCGCACCGCCTTCGAGCAGAGCGCCGCGACCTTGCCGGGCGTGTCCTGCCCTTCGAGCGTCGTCAGGTCGCAGCAGCGGATCGCGAGCTCGAGCGCCCACACCTTCGCCTCGCGCTTGATCGAGCGTTTCGCGAGCTCGCCGGCGCGCGCCTCGACCGCGACCTGGTCGATCGAGCCGATCCGCGGCAGCCGCTGCTTCAGCGGCAGCTCGAACCCGCGCGGGAGTGCGGGCGCCTGCGCCATGCCCTGAGGTTAGCGCGGCGCCGGCCGGTCGACGTTCCAGACGCGGCTTGCGGCGACGAGCCAGCCGCCGTCCGGCCGCGGCGTCAGCCCGAAGCGGGTGATCGTGCGCTGGCCACCCTCGAGGTCGCCGTACATCACGGCGATCGCGAACCGCTGCCGGTCCTCGACCAGCCTGTGCGCGAGCACGAACTCCTCGGACGAGCGATCTCGGAAGGCGCCCTGCCAGAAGCCGATGTCGCCCGCGGAGATGTAGAGGTCGCGGTTCAGCCGGATCATCTCGTCGAGCGGCGGCGGCTCGGCGACGCCCGTCGGCCGGTCGGAGAACCACCAGCCGTGCAGCACCGCGATCCCCGAGCCGACGTTGCGCAGCGACATGACGAGGTAGACCGCGTCGTCGGTCGCCTCCGCGACACCCGAGCCGCCGGAGACCGAGAACCAGCGGTTGTCGAAGAAGCCGACCTTCTGGACCGGGTCGTCGAGCCGCGACGGCATCAGCAGCGGGCGCAGGCCCGAGAGCACCGAGACCTCCGCGATGCGCGCCGCCCGGTTCGCCGAGCGCACGGAGGCGAAGGTGGCGACGGCGAGCACCAGCGTCCCGCCGGCGGTGGCAAGCGACGAGATGGTCACCCAGTCGGCCATGATCCGACCCTAATGGAGGAGATCCGGGCCGAGTCGTGGAGCCACCTGCACGAGCTGCTGTTCGCAGGCTCGTGGCACGAGCGGCTTCGACGGCATCGCTCCGACTTCGCGTACCGCGGCGAGGCGTCGACCGCCGCGAAGCTCGTCACCAGCCTGCAACGGCTGGGCGGCGACTTCGGCGACGTCGAGCGTCACCTGCTGCGCAACTTCCGCAAGTACGCGCCGCGGTCGGCGGTGCCGGAGGACTCGCTGTGGCACTGGCTCGCGCTCGCCAAGCACCACGGCCTCGCGACACGCCTCCTCGACTGGACGTTCTCGCCGTACGTCGCGCTGCACTTCGCGACGGCGCACCCCGCCGACTACGAGCACGACGGCTTCGTCTGGATGGTCGACTTCGTGAAGGCGAACCGGCTCCTGCCGGAGCCCCTGCGCGAGGCACTGGAGCGGGAGGGGATGAACGCGGTCTCGGCGGAGCTGCTGCACGAGCTCGCGCCGACGCTCGGAGCGTTCGACGGGCTCGGCGAGGACGTCGTCGTCTTCTTCGAGCCACCCGCGCTCGACGAGCGCATCGTGAACCAGTACGCGCTCTTCTCGCTCATGCCGAGCCCCCACGCCCGGATGGACACGTGGCTGGAGGCGCGGCCCGAGCTGGCACGCCGCGTGATCCTGCCCGCCGAGCTGAAATGGGAGGTGCGCGACAAGCTCGACCAGGCGAACATCACGGAGCGCGTCCTCTTCCCCGGCCTGGACGGGCTCGCCACCTGGCTGAAGCGCTATTTCTCGCCGCGGTCCGACGGATCGTCGTGACACCCCTGTGACGGTGCCTGGCACCGTCACAGGGGTGTCACAGGCCGAGGCGCTCGAGCATCGTCGCGTTGCGGCGCCACTTCGGCGCCGCCTTGACCTGGAGCTCCAGGTAGACCGGGTGGCCGACGAGCTGCTCGACGAACGGCCGCGCCGCGCGGCCGATCTCGCGCACCATCCGGCCGCCCTTGCCGATCAGGATCTGCTTCTGGCTCTGCGTCTCCGTGTAGAGCCGCACGTGGACCCGCCGGTCGTCGACCTCGACCACCTCGGCGGTGAGCGCGTGCGGGACCTCCTCGCGCGTGAACCGGAGCGCCTGCTCGCGCACCAGCTCCGCGATGCGTGCGTCGAGCGGCATGTCGGTGGTCGTCTCCGGCGGGAAGTACCGCGGCCCCTCCGGCAGCAGCGAGAGCAGGTCGTCGCGCAGCTCGCCGATGCCGTCGCCCGTCTTCGCGCTCACGGGATGCAGCGCGTGGAAGTCGCCGAGCCCGCTCGCCTGCTTCATCTGCGACGCGACGTGGCCCGGCTTCAGACGGTCGATCTTGTTCACCACGATCACCACCGGTACGCCGAGCGCGAAGACGTGCCGCGCGACGTAGCGGTCTCCCGTGCCGATCCGGTCGCGGGCGCTGACGACGAGCAGCACCGCGTCGAGCTCGTCGGCCATCGTCTCGGCGACGCGCTCCTGCATCCTCTCCGTCAGCGTGTCGACCGGCTTCTGCCAGCCGGGGAGGTCGACGAGCACGAGCTGCGCGTCGTCGGCCGTGTAGACGCCGCGTATGCGGTGCCGCGTCGTGTGCGGCTTGTCGGAGACGATCGCGACCTTCGCGCCGGTGAGCGCGTTCACCAGGGTCGACTTGCCGACGTTCGGCCGTCCCGCGACGGCGACGAAGCCGGACCTCAAGCGGGCAGGTCCCAGGTGTCCGGCAGCAGGTCGTCCGCCGCGTACGTCGCGATGGTGCCGTCGGCGCGCCGGAAGCTCACCTCCGGGATCCGCCACTCGTACAGCCACTGGCGGCAGCCGCCGCACGGCGACGCGGTGATGCCGATCGCCGCGACGTCGCCCGGCCGGTAGCCCGCCGTGGCCACGGCGACGAGCGCGCTCTTCTCCGCGCAGACGCCGAGCGGGTACGCGGCGTTCTCGACGTTGACGCCGGTGAACTCCCTGCCGTCCGTCGTCCGCACGACGGCGCCGACGAGGTAGCGCGAGTACGGCGCGTAGGCGTTGCGCGCGGCGTCCTCCGCCCGCACGACGAGCTCCTCGGCCGTCACGCGAACACCTGGAAGACGACGAGCGTGGCGAGCGCGCCGAGCAGCGCGCCGTAGGTCACCTCGAGCGCCGAGTGGATGCCGGACTCGACGCGGGTCTGCGCCACGAGCAGCGCCATGATCAGCGCGATCGTGGAGATCAGGAAGCGGTGCGGGTCGCCGGCCGCGTACGTGGCGGCGATCCAGCCGGCGAACGCGAGCGCGGAGTGCCCGGACGGCAGGCCGCCGCGGAGCGGCGTGCCGCGGCCCGTGTAGGCCTTCGTCGCGATCACGATGATCACGGTCAGGAGCAGCGCGGCGAGCGTCAGCTCCGCGGGGGCCTGGCGCAGCCGGTCGAGCAGGTCGGCGGAGCGGTCGGCGACCTTGCCGGCGAAGACGAGGTAGCCCACCGCCACGGCATTGACGGCGGCAATCAGGACCGCTCCGGCTGCGATGTCCTTGGCGAGCTTCGCCATCGGGTCGAACGACGTCGTGGCGATGTCGATCGCCGCCTCGACGGCCGTGTTGATCATCTCCGCGATCAGGACGAAGGCGATCGAGATCAGCAGCGCGATCAGCTCGAGCTTCGTCACGTTCACGATCAGCGCGACGACGATGACGACGAACGCGATCGCGAAGTGGAGCCGCATGTTCCGCTGCGTGCGGAGCACGTGGATGATTCCCTCGAACGCGTAGTTGAAGGAATCGATCAGGTTGGGCGCCCGCCGCGAGCTCATTTTCGCTCCAGGCCCGGCGAAGCCGGGCCTTCCGCCGAGGGACGCGGCTCCGTCAAGCCTACGCCGGGTTGCAGGTGTTCATCCTCGCGCGCGCGCATCTCGTCTCCGTGGTCGTAGCCGAGCAGGTGGAGCAGGCCGTGCGTCAGCGGCGCCCGCCAGGCCTCGCCGACCACCTGCGGGCAAACCACGACGTCGCCGAGCGCCCGGGGCAGCCCGGCCGGGATGTCCTCGCGGCCGTCGATGGGAAAGGCGAGCACGTCGGTCTCCTCGTCGACACCGAGGTGCTCCCGCTTGAGCGCGCGAATCTCCTCCGGCGGGACGAACGCGAGCCCGAGCTCGCCGTCCGCCACCCCTTCTGCTGCCAGCACCGTACGCGCGAGCTCGAGCGCGGCCGCCTCGTCGACCGCGATGCCGCTGCGGTTCTCGACCTCGACGGCGATCATCGGTTCCGTTCTTCGGTGTGCTCCTTGTACGCCTCGACGATGCGCTGCACGAGCTTGTGCCGCACGACGTCCCGGTGGCCGAACTGCACGAACGCGATGTCGTCGATGTCGCGCAGCACGTCCTGCACGTGCAACAGCCCCGAACGCTGCTCGCGCGGCAGGTCGATCTGCGTCACGTCGCCGGTGACGACGACCTTGGAGCCGAAGCCGAGCCGCGTCAGGAACATCTGCATCTGCTCCGGCGACGTGTTCTGCGCCTCGTCCAGGATGATGAAGCTGTCATTGAGCGTACGGCCGCGCATGAAGGCCAGCGGCGCGACCTCGATCGTCCCCCGCTCCATCAGGTTGTTCGCCTTGTCGGGGTCGAGCATGTCGTAGAGCGCATCGAAGAGCGGACGCAGATACGGGTCGACCTTGGCGAGCATGTCGCCGGGGAGAAAGCCGAGCCGCTCCCCCGCCTCCACCGCCGGGCGCGTGAGGATGATCCGCGCCACCTCGCGCTCGTGCAGCGCCGACACGGCCAGCGCCATCGCCAGGTACGTCTTGCCGGTGCCTGCGGGCCCGATCCCGAAGGTCACGGTCGAGCGCCGGATGGCGTCGACGTACTGCTTCTGCGTCACCGTCTTCGGCGCGATCTTCTTCCCGCGGTGGCGCCAGACGACCGCGTCGAACACCTCGCGGACGTCCTGCCCCGCCTCGAGCGTGCCGAGGACCGCGTCGACCGTGTGGACGCCGATCTGGTGGCCGCCCTCGACCAGCTCGACGAGCTCGTCGACGACGGCGCGCGCCTCGGCGACGTGCTGCTCGTCGCCCTCGAGCGTCAGCTTGTTGCCGCGCAGCCGCACCGTGCAGCGCAGCCGCTCGCGCAGCGCGTCCAGCACGCCGTCGGAGATCCCGGCCAGCTCGGCCGCGACCGCGTTCGAGACGTCGAGGGTCTCCTGCACCACGCCCAGTGTAGGTTGCCTCCCATGACGCCAAAGTGGGGCACGCTGCTGACCGTCTGCGTCGCGACGTTCATGCTGCTGCTGGACATCACGATCGTGAACGTCGCCCTGCCGGCGATCGAGCGGGCGCTCCATGCCTCCTTCTCCGACCTGCAATGGGTCGTCGACGCCTACGCGCTCACCCTCGCCACCTGCGTCCTCACCGCGGGCGCGCTCGCCGACCTCTTCGGCCGGAAGAAGCTGTTCATCGCGGGAATCATCATGTTCACCGCCGCGTCCGCCGCCTGCGGCGCCGCCTTCGACCCGCTGTTCCTGATCCTCGCCCGCGGCGTGCAGGGCATCGGCGGCGCGACGATGTTCGCGACCTCGCTCGCCCTCATCTCGCAGGAGTTCCACGGCCGCGAGCGCGGCACGGCCTTCGGGATCTGGGGCGCCACCATCGGCGCGGCGGTCGCCGTCGGCCCGCTCGCCGGCGGGATGCTGACATCGTGGCTCTCGTGGCGCTGGATCTTCCTCGTCAACATCCCGATCGGCGTCGCCGCCGTCGCGCTCGCGCTCGTCCGGCTGCGCGAGTCGAGCGATCCCGAGCACGGCCGCCTCGACCCGGTCGGGCTGCTCACGCTCACGAGCGGGCTCTTCTGCCTGATCCTCGCGCTGATCGAGGGCAACCGCCACGGCTGGTCGAGCGCGCTCATCCTCGCCCTCTTCGGCGCGGCGGCCGTCCTGCTCGCGCTGTTCCTCGCCTCGCAGGCCGTCGACCGGACGACGATGGTCGACCTCTCGCTCTTCCGGCGCCCGGCGTTCGTCGGCGCGCAGACCACGGCCTTCGCCATCTCGTCGTCGCTCTTCGCGATGTTCCTCTACCTCACGCTCTACCTGCAGAACGTGCTCGGCTACTCGCCGCTGCAGACGGGCATCCGGTTCCTGCCGATCAGCGCGGTCTCGTTCTTCGCCGCGCCGCTCGCCGGCCGCCTGTCGTCGCACCTGCCGGTCCGGTTCCTGCTCGGCGCCGGCCTCGCGCTCTGCGCGCTCGCGATGTGGCTGATGAGCCGCATCGACGTCGAGTCCGGCTGGACCGGCCTCCTCGCGGGCTTCCTGATCGGCGGCATCGGGATCGGGTTCGTGAACGCGCCGCTCGCCTCGACCGCGGTCTCCACCGTGCAGCGCGAGCGGGCGGGGATGGCGTCCGGCCTGAACAACACGTTCCGGCAGCTCGGCATCGCGACGGGGATCGCCGCGCTTGGCGCGATCTTCCAGAACCGCATCGGAACGAAGGTGGAGAGCGGGTTGCGCGGCATCCCGAACGCCCACCGCGTCGCGCAGGAGGTGACGAGCGGCCAGGCGCAGCAGGCGCTCGCAGGCGTTCCGCCGCACCTGCGTGCGCACGTCGCGGCGGTGGCGAAGGCGTCCTTCGTCTCCGGCCTGAGCGAGATCCTCGTGGTCGGCGCGGTCGTCGCGGCCTGCGGGGCGGTGCTCGCGCTCGCGCTCGTCCGGCGGCGGGACTTCGTCGCGAGCGCGCCGGCGCCCGAGGCGGGCTAGCGGCGAAGCCGGTACAGGACGTGCCGGCGGAGCGGATGCCCCGGCGGCAGCGACGGATGATCGAAGTCGTCGGCGGCGGCGTGGGTCATGCCGAGCCGCTCCATCACGCGCCGCGACCGCTCGTTGCCGACCGACGTGAAGGAGACGATCTCGTCCAGCTCGAGCTCGTCGAACCCGAACGCGACGGCGGCGCGGGCCGCCTCGGTCGCGTAGCCCTTCCCCCAGGCGTGCCGGGCGAGCCGCCAGCCGACCTCGACGGCGGGTGTGAAGTGCGCCTCGAACCGTGGCTCGTTCAGGCCGACGAAGCCGACGAACCCCTCCGGCGCCTCGACGGCCCACAGTCCGAAGCCGCGCTCCTCGATCAGACTGCGCTGACGGTTCGCGAGCTCGTCGCTGGCCGCGCGTGGCAGCGTGGACGGGAAGTGCCGCATCACCTCGGGGTCGGCGTTCAGCGCCGCGAACGGCTCGAGATCGTCGTCGCGCCACTGCCGCAGCCGAAGCCGCGCCGTCCGCAGCCCCGTCACGCCGCGCGGGCGGCGAACGCACGGACGGCGTCCATCAGCGGCGGCAGGTCCTCGAGACGCGCGAGGCCGTGATCTGCGCCGTCGAGCTCGAGCACGTCGTCGGCGAGCTCGCGTGCCAGCTCTCCGTTCCAGGTCGGATCGTCGGTGCCGCCGACGAGGAGCGCCGGCGCCGTCGTGCGCCGAAGCCCCTCCACGCATGCCGGCTGGTCGAGGAGGGGCGTCAGCCAGACGGCGGCGAGGCCGCGGTCGGCGGCGATCCCCGCCGCGAGCGTGCCCGCGGACTTGCCCGCCAGGAGCCGCGCCTCACCCGCGTAGGCGAGCGCCGCCTCCGCCCGGCTCGTCGGCCAGGCGACGCGGTCGCCGCCGGGGAAGGTGTCCCAGACCTGCACGACGCGCCACCCCATCTCGTTGAGCGCGAGCGCGGCGTAGTAGCAGGAAGGCGCCCCGCCGAGCATCGCGCCCGGCAGCACGATCGCCGTTCGGTCGGGGTCGCCTTCCCACTCGTAGCCTCCGCAGACGCCGAGGTCGACCGGTCGGATCACGCAAGCTTCTCGCGGACGAGCTGGCTCACCGCCGAGCCGTCCGCGCGTCCCGCGACCTGCGGCATCACGTCGGCCATCACGCGGCCCATGTCGCGGATGCTCGTGGCCCCGTTCTCGGCGATCGCGTCGTCGACGATCTGCTCGAGCTCGTCGTCGGAGAGCGGCGCCGGCATGAACTCCTCGAGGACGGCGAGCTCGGCCTCCTCCTTGCGCGCCTGCTCCTCCCGCCCGCCGCTGCGGAACGCCTCGGCCGCCTCGTGACGGCGCTTGCGCTCGCGCTGCAGGACCTGGAGCTCCTCGTCGTCGGAGAGCGGGCGCTGCAGGTCCTTCTCGGCCGAGCGCAGGCTGGCGATGATCAGGCGCAGCGCGTCACGCCGGTCGCCGTCGCGCTCCAGCATCGCCTGACGCAGCTCGCCTTCCAGCGTCTCGGTCAGGCTCACGCTTCGGCCTCCGCGAACTGCTTGCCGCCGAGGACGTGCCAGTGCAGGTGGAAGACCGTCTGGCCGCCGCCCGGGCCGACGTTGACCATCACGCGGTAGTCGGTGAGGCCGGCCTTCTTCGCGGTGTCCGCGACGAACTCGAGCATGCGCTTCGACTCCTCCGCGTCGAACTGGTCGACGTCGCGGAACGTCTCGACGTGCCGCTCGGGGATGACGAGCACGTGCACGGGCGCGAGCGGGTTGATGTCCTCGACCGCGACGAACCCGTCGGCGCGGTTCACCCACTTCCCCTCGCGCGTGAGGCTGCAGAAGAGGCAGTCGTCACGCTGCTGCGGCAAGGATCCCCTCCTCCGTGACGGCCGCACCCTGCACGCGGACGAATTCGCCGACGGGCGCGCGGACGAGCCACGGCGAGTAGTCGTCGCCGTAGCCGCGGCCGGGCCGGTCGACGAGCACGGTGTCGGCGCTGCCCACCTTCGTGCGCCACCGCCGCAGGCACAGCTCGTGCGAGAGCGCGCGCAGCCGCGCCCCGCGCTCCTTCTTCACCGCCGGCGGCACGGGATCGTCACCTTCGGTTGCGGTGCCCGGCCGCGGCGAGTACGGGAAGACGTGCACCTTCGTGAGCCCTGCGCGCTCGACCGTGCGCAGCGTGCGCTCGAACGCCGCGTCGTCCTCCGTCGGGAAGCCGACGATCACGTCGCTCGTCAGGTTGAAGTCGCCGGCGAGCGGCTCGAGCTTCCGGAGGTACGTCGCTGTGGAGTAGCGGCGCCGCATCGCGCGCAGCACGGCGTCGTCGCCGGACTGCAGCGGCACGTGGAGGTGCTTCGCGACGCACGGCGTCTCGCGCAACGCGGCGACCAGCTCGCCGTTCACGTGGTTGATCTCGATCGAGCTGAGACGCAGCCGCTCCAGGCCCGGCGTCTCGCCGGCGGCGCGCACCAGCCCGGCCAGGTCGAGGCGGGCGGCGCGGTCGCGGAAGCAGCCGAGGTTGATCCCTGTGAGGACGACCTCGCGCTGGCCCTGCTCGACCCGCCGCCGGATCTCGCGCAGGACCGCCTCGGCCGACCGGCTGCGCGAGGGGCCGCGGACGAGCGGGATCACGCAGAACCCGCACGAGAACGAGCACCCGTCCTGGATCTTCACGAACGCGCGAACGCGTTCGACCCGGGCGTCCGCCTGCACGCAGCCGATCGCGCCGACGTCGCCGGCGACGAACGCGGCCGTCTCCTCGCTCGGCCGCGAAACCACCGTCACGTTCGGCGGCAGCGCCGCGAACGCGTCGCCGCCGAGGTTGGCGGCGCAGCCGGTCAGGTAGACGCGTCCGTGCATGCGCGCCGCGCGGGCGGCCGCCTTGCGGCTCTTCGCCACCGCCTCGTTCGTGACGCAGCAGGTGCTGATGACGGCGACGTCGGACGCGTCGTCCGCGTCTCTCTCCTCATGGCCGTCGCCGAGAAGGCGCTCCCGCACGTCGTTCACGTCGACGTGCGAAACCTTGCAGCCCAGGAACCGAACGCTGAACGTCGCCACGCGCGGATCGTACTGAGGTCCTGCCGCGCAGGCAGTCGTCAGGCGCGGCGGTGGACGTCGGCCGCCCACCCTTCGAGCACCGCGCGCTCGACGTGCACGTACCCCTCGAGCTGCACCGCCCTGCCCTCGAGGTAGCCGGACGTCACGAGCTCCTCGGCGTCGAGGCGCTCCGGCAGCTCCTGCGCCGCCTCGAGGGAGATGTTGGCGACCGCGACCGGGGCCGACGGGAGGCGCTCGTGCGGCGAGACGAGCCGCACGCCGATCGCGACGCCGTTTGCGCGCGCGTTCGCGTCGGTCGCCTCGACCGCGGCGGCCTCGACGTCGACGGCCGTGACGGGCGAGAAGCCGAGCAGAGCCGCCGCGATCGCGAGCACGCCCGAGCCGCAGCCGACGTCGAGCAGCGGCCGAAGCGGGAGGCGTTGCAGCAGCTCGAGACAGAGCCGCGTGGTCGGATGGGCGCCCGTGCCGAACGCGCGTCCGGGATCGACGACCACCGCGAGCAGGTCGGGATCGGGACGCTCCCACGGGGGGCCGACCCAGAGGCGGCCGACCCGGATCGGCCGGTGAAAGGTGCGCCAGCGGTCCTCCCAGCCGTCCGCGACGTCCGTCGCGCGGGCGCCGCCGAAGACGTGCCAGAGACGCTCCTCGCCCTGCGCGTCGGTGTACGCCGCCAGCTCGACGCCGCCCGGCCGCTCCGCCTCCTCGAAGCCCTCCGGGAAGAGCTCCAGCATGGCCGCGCGCGCTTCCTCGGCCTGCTCGGCCGAGACCTCCACCGCGACGCGACGCAGCGCGCTCAGCGGAACGCGCTCTTCAGCTTGTCGAAGAAGCTCTCGTCCGCCTGGTATGTGTGCTCGTCGGAGGCGCGCTCGAACTCCTCGAGCAGCCGGCGTTGCTCGTCGTTGAGATGGCGCGGGACCAGGACGTTGACGAGCACGCGGTGGTCGCCGCGCCCGAACCCCTGCAGGACCGGCATTCCACGCCCGCGCAGCACGCGCACCGCACCGGGCTGCACGCCCGCAGGCAGCTCCAGCTCGACCGGCCCCTCGAGCGTCTCGACGGTCACCGACGCGCCGAGCGCCGCCTGGCCGATCGTCAGGTCGACCTGCGAGAAGACGTCGTTGCCCTCGCGGACGAAGCGCGGGTCGGGCCGGACGTGCACGAGCACGTAGACGTCGCCGGCGCGGCCGCCGAGCAGGCCGGCGTGGCCCTCGCCCGACAGGCGGATCCGCTGGCCGTCGTGGATCCCCGCGGGGACGTCGACGTTCAGCTCGCGCGACTCGAGCACGCGGCCGGCGCCGTCGCAGCCGTGGCACGGATGCTCGATCACCACGCCGCGGCCGTCGCACTGCGCGCACGGCTGCGTACGGACGAACTCGCCGAACATGCTGCGGGAGACGTGCTGCAGCCGCCCCGCGCCCCCGCACCGTGGGCACGTCGCCGGCTGCGTCCCCGGCTCGACCCCGTCGCCGCCGCACACGCCGCACGGAACCGCGACCTGAAACGGCACCGGGACCGTCGTCCCGCGCGCGGCGTCGACGAGGTCGATCGCGATCTCCGCGCCGACGTCCGCACCGCGCGCGCGGCGGCTGCGCACGCCGCCGCCGAAGATGTCGTCGCCGAAGAACGCCGAGAAGAGGTCGCCGAGGCCGCCGATGTCGAAGTGGGTGGGCGTGAAGCCGCCCGAGCGCAGTCCCTCGTGCCCGAAGCGGTCGTAGAGCGCGCGCGTCTCCGAGCTCGAGAGCACCTCGTACGCCTCGGTCACCTCGCGGAACCGCTCCTCGGCGTCGGGCGCCTCCGAGACGTCCGGGTGCAGCTGCCGCGCGAGCCGCCGAAACGCCTTCTTGATGGCGGCGTCGTCGGCGTCGCGCGGAACGCCGAGCACCTCGTAGTAGTCGCGGTTGGTCGTGGCCATCAGTCGTCCTCGTAGGCCTCGCTGACGAAGCGGGAGAGCTCGTGCGCGGCCGCGCGCACCGAGCGGAGCGCCTTCTCGTAGTCCATCCGCAGCGGTCCGACGAGGCTGACCGCGCCCAGCGTCTGGTGCGCCAGCCCGTACGTGGCGCCGACGAGCGCGAGGTCGCGCAGGCTCGGCTGCTCGAGCTCCTCGCCGACCCGCGCGAACGTCCGGCGGGGGTCGAGCTGCTGCGCCAGGACGTCGAGCAGCGCGACGCGCTTCTCGAGCGCCTCGAGCAGGCTGCGGTAGGCGCCGATCTCCTCGGTGCGGAGCTCCTCGAGGAGCCCCGCCGTACCGCCGACGAAGACCTGGCGGTCGTCCGCGACGGGCTCCGCGAACACGCCCCGGATCGCCTGCAGGAACACCCGCTCGCGCTCGCCGAGCGTGGGCTCCTCGAACACCCGCCGCAGCGTCCGCGAGCCGGGTCGGACGCCCTCCAGCTGGTCGTTGAGGTAGTCGCCCGCCCAGGTGACGAGCCCGGGGTCGACCGGCTCGGCGAACGTGAAGGCGAGCTTGCTGACACTGCCGGTGGAGAGGATCACGACCACCATCACGACGTCCGGCTGCAGCAGGAGCGCCTCGACGTGGCGGACGGTGGCGGTCTCGATCCGCGGCGCGGAGACGAGCGCGAGCAGCCGCGTGACCTGCGACAGCATCTCCGAAGTCGCCCGCAGCGCCTCGTCGATCTCAGTCCTCGCCGCCCCGAGCGCGAGCGGGAACGCGCCGGGACGCACGTCGGGCCGGCTCAGCAGCTCGTCCACGTACACGCGGTAGCCGCGCTCGGTGGGCACGCGGCCCGCGGAGGTGTGCGGATGCGTGAGCAGGCCGGAGCGTTCGAGCTCGGCGAGCTCGCCCCGCACCGTCGACGGGGAGACCGTGAGCTCCGCCCGGCGGACGAGCGTCTTCGAGCCGACCGGCTGTCCGGTCGAGACGTACTCCTCGACGACGTGCTGGAGCAGCTCGCGCTGCCGCACCGACAAGGCGACTTCCATGTCTCCATGGTAGGCGCCGTGGAGCACGTCGCCCCGTCGGCGGACCGCGCTCAGGCGAGCAGACGGGCCGTCACGCCTCCGCCGAGGAGGCGTCCGCGCGGCGTGAGCGTGACCGTGGCCGAGGAGGGACGCGTCGCCAGCCCCAGCCGCTCGAGCCGCGCGAGGGCGTCCTGGTCCAGCGTCTCCTCCAGCCCCTCGAGCGAAAGGGGCTCGTCGAGGCGCAGGCCGAGCATCGCCCGTTCCACCGCACGGGTCTCCGCCGGGAGGTGCTCGCGCTCGCGCGGCGGCCGCGTGCCCTGCTCGAGCGCCGCAAGGTAGCGCGTGAGCGAGGGGCGGTTGCGCCAGCGCGTGCTCTCGATTGTGCTGACCGCGCCCACGCCGAGGCCGAGGTAGTCGTGGCCGAGCCAGTAGCCGAGGTTGTGCCGGGAACGGAGGTCTCGATCGCCCGCACGAGCCGGCGCGCGGCAGAAGCTCGCCGTCTCGTACCAGCGGTAGCCGGCGCCCGTCAGGGTCTCGACCACCTGCTCGAAGTAGTCCTCCATCGCCTCCGACTGCCGTGCCAGCTCGCGTCCGTACCGGTGGGTGAAGCGTGTGCCCGGCTTCGCCTCCAGCTCGTACGCGGACAGGTGCTCGGGCTCGAGCGACAGCGACTCGGCGAGGTCGCGCGCCAGGTCGGAGGCGCTCTGGCTCGGAACGCCGTAGATGAGGTCGAGCGAGATGTTGTCGATTCCGGCATCGCGGACGGTGTACACGGCGCGTCTGACGTCGTCCGGCCTCGCGCGGCGTTCGAGCACGTCCAGAAGGTGCATGTGGAACGTTTGTGCGCCAATCGACACACGATTGACACGGTTGCGTTGCAGAAGCCTGGCCAGCTCGGGCGTGACCGTTTCGGGGTTGGCCTCGACCGTCACCTCCTGCGCGGGCGGGAGCGCCGCGAGCAGGCGCTCGAGAGCCGGGGCGGACGTGAGCGTCGGCGTTCCCCCGCCGAGATACACCGTCTCGACGTCGCGGGCGAGGCGGCCGCGCTCGAGGTCGAGCTCGCGGAGCAGGGCCTCGACGTAGCGGGAATGGTCGCCGCTGCGGCCGACGACGGTGACGAAGTCGCAGTAGCCGCACCGCGACGAGCAGAAGGGCAGGTGCACGTAGAGATGGCGTGCACCACCCGACGTCTGCGCCGGCGTGGCCGTCACGATGCGGCAGGCCGGCGCGGGCGCGGCGCGAGCTCGCCGCCGCAGTTCGGGCAGACGCCTCCCATCGCCTCTGCGCAGCCCGGGCAGAAGGTGCACTCGTAGGAGCAGATGCGCGCGTCGCCGTCCGGCGGAAGCGCTGCGCCGCAGCGTTCGCAGGCGGGTCGTAGCTCGAGCGCCGTCGTCATCGCCTCCCGGCGTCGTTCAGATTGAGCACCGCGAGGAACGCCTCCTGCGGGACCTCGACCGCGCCGACCTGCTTCATCCGCTTCTTGCCCGCCTTCTGCTTCTCGAGCAGCTTGCGCTTGCGCGTGATGTCGCCGCCGTAGCACTTGGCCAGCACGTCCTTGCGGCGCGCCTTCACCGTCTCGCGCGCGATCACCCGCGAGCCGATCGCCGCCTGGATCGGAACGTCGAACATCTGCCGCGGGATCTCCTCGCGCAGGCGCTCGACGAGCGCCTTGCCGCGCTCGTAGGCGAGGTCGCGGTGGACGATCAGCGAGAGCGCGTCGACCGGCTCGCCGCCGACGAGGACGTCGACGCGCACGAGGTTGCCCGGACGGAACCCGGACACGTCGTAGTCGAAGCTCGCGTAGCCGCGGGTGCGCGACTTCAGCTGGTCGTAGTAGTCGAGGACGATCTCGGCGAGCGGCAGCTCGTAGACGAGGTGCACGCGCTGCTCCGAGAGGTACTCGAGGTGGTCGAAGCGTCCCCGACGCTCGTTGCAGAGCTCCATCACCGTGCCGACGTACTCCTTCGGGACGATGATCGACGCCCTGATGTACGGCTCCTCGACCTCCTCGACGGCGTCGGGGAGGTCGGCGGGCGTGTGCACCTCGCTCCATTCGGGCTCGTTGAGCCGCCGCACCCGGTACGCGACGTTGGGGGCCGTGACGAGCAGGTCGAGGTCGAACTCGCGCTCGAGCCGCTCGCGGACGATCTCCATGTGCAGCAGCCCCAGGAAGCCGCACCGGAAGCCGAACCCGAGCGCCTGAGACGTCTCGGGCTCGTAGAACAGCGCGGCGTCGTTGAGCTTCAGCCTGTCGAGGGCGTCGCGGAGCTCGGGGTAGTCGTCCGAGTCGGTCGGGAAGAGGCCCGCAAAGACCATCGGCTTCACGTCCTTGTAGCCGGGCAGCGGATCCGCAGCGCCCTTCGCGACCGACGTGAGCGTGTCGCCCACGCGCAGCTCGCCGACGTCCTTGAGCCCGGTGATCACGTATCCGACCTCGCCCGCCTCGAGCGCCTGCACCGGTCGCATCGCCGGCGACATGAAGCCGATCTCCTGAGCCTCGAAGCGCGTTCCGAGCGCCATCGCCAGCAGCTGCTCGCGCGGCCGGAGCGTGCCGTCGACGACGCGGACGAACGCGACCACGCCGCGGTACTGGTCGTACGACGAGTCGAAGATCAGCGCACGCGCCGGCGACTGGGCCGCCCCGGCTGGCGGCGGGATGCGCTCGACGATCGCGTCGAGCACGGCCTCGACGCCCGCACCCGTCTTGGCGGAGATGCACAGGACGCGCTCGGGCGACTCGCCGATCAGCTCGGCGACCTGCAGAGCGGTGCCGTCGGCGTCCGCCTGCGGCAGGTCGATCTTGTTGACCACCGGGACGATCTCGAGGTCGTTCTCGATCGCCAGGTAGGCGTTCGCGAGCGTCTGCGCCTCGATCCCCTGGGCGGCGTCGACGACGAGGAGCGCGCCCTCGCACGCCTGCAGCGAGCGCGAGACCTCGTAGGTGAAGTCGACGTGGCCGGGCGTGTCGATCAGGTTCAGCTCGTGCCCCTTCCACTCGACCCGCACGGCCTGCGCCTTGATCGTGATTCCGCGCTCGCGCTCCAGCTCCATCGTGTCGAGCACCTGCTCGCGCATCTCCCGCGCCGAGACGGCGTTCGTGAGCTCGAGGATGCGGTCGGCCAGCGTCGACTTGCCGTGGTCGATGTGCGCGATGATCGAGAAGTTGCGGATACGGTCCTGGTCCATGCGACGTCAGGCGCTGCGGAGGCGGCCCCGCAAGGAGAGTAGCGCCTGCATCTCGCGCACTCCGAGCGCGCGGCACGCGAGCGCGTACGCCGCCGCGGACGCGAGCAGCGCCGCTCCCAGCGACACGACCTGCGCGGGGAAGGAGCGGCCGAGCGCCGCGTCGAGCGGCTCCCAGACGACGTAGGCCACGAAGGCGACGACCGCGGACGCGGCTGCGATGCGCGTCACGCTCGCGGCCATCCGAGCGCCGTCCACACGCCCGATCCGGCGGCGGAGCAAGACGAGCAACGCGGCGCTGCCGCCCACGTTCACCACGGCGGTCGAGAGCGGGATACCCCACGTCCCGAAGCGGTAGAACGCGAGGTCGAGCAGCGCGTTCAGGAAGAGGTTCGCGAGGGCGACGACCGTCGGAACCCAGTTCTCCTGGAGGCTGAAGAACGCGCGGTTCAGCATCAGCATCGCGCCGTTGAACACGAGGCCGGCGCTGAAAGCGGCGAGCGCGCCGGCGACGACCGGCGTCTGCTGTGGATGCCAGTGTCCCCGCTGGAAGAGGATGCGGACGATCGGCTCCGCGAGCACGGCGCTGACGACGGCGGTCGGCGCGAGCAGGAACGCGATCTGCCGCAGGCCGTTCGAGACCGCGTCGCCGAAGCCGGCGAGGTCGCCGCGAGACGCGAGCCGCGACAGCGTCGGGAAGAGGACGGTGGCGATCGCGACGGAGAACATCCCCTGCGGGAGCATGTAGACGAGGAACGCCTTCTGGATCGCGGTCGGGGCGAGGTTGGCGTTGATCAGCCGCGACGCGAAGAACGTGTCGATCACCGCATTCACGTTGATCAGGCCGAGCCCGAGCGTGACCGGGATCATCAGCTTGAACACGCGCCGCACCGCCGGGTCGCGCCAGTCCAGGACGACGCGCAGCCGCTCCTGCCCGCGGTCGAGGCCGCGCAGCCACGGCATCGGCAGGAAGACCTGCACGAAGGTCGCGACGAGGATCGACGCCGCGTAGACGTACAGCTTCGAGCTCGGCGTGCTCGCCTGCGGCACGCCGAGCGCCAGCCCGAGGATGATCGCCACGTTCCAGAACACCGGCGACAGCGCCGGCACGGTGAAGTGGTCGTAGCTGTTGAGGATCCCCACGACCACGCCCGAGACGCCGAGCAGCGCCACGATCGGGAACAGCACGCGCGAGAGCCCAACGGCGAGCGCGCGGTCGCGGCCCGGGTTGCCGAAGATGCCGATCACCCACGGAGCGACGACGATGAAGACGGCGGTCAGGCCGGCGAGCCCGAGCAGCATCAACCAGAACAGGCTCGACGCCACGCGCCAGGCGCGGCGGCGATCGCCCTTCTCGAGCAGGTCGCTGAACACGGGCACGAACGCGGACGAGAGCGCGGCGTCGGCGACGAGCGCCCGGATCAGGTTCGGCACCTGGAACGCGACCGTGAAGGCGTTGATGCGGCCGGCAGCGCCGAAGTAGTAGGCGGCGACGATCTCGCGAACCAGTCCGAGGATGCGCGAGACGCCGGTGGCGACGCCGAAGATCGCCGTCGAGACGGCGAGCCGGCGGCGGGGCTCCGCCTCGGCGGACACGCCGCGCGGCGCGGCCTGCGCGCGCAGCTGCTCCGGGCGCAGGACGATCGTCGGCTGGTCGGGATCGACGATCGCGGCGGCGCCGGTGATCCCGCCGAAGCCCGCGCCGCCCGGCGGACCCGCGGTATCGGCGAGGCGGTCGTAGCCGGGTGGAAACTCGTCGAAGTCCCACGTCGGCTTGCCGCGTGCGCGCCTGCGCTCGTTCCGCTCGCGCAGCCGGGCCAGACGCTCGCGCGCCCGCTCGCTCTCGTCCACGCGCTGAGCATAGGCAGCGCCTCAGCCGACGCCGAGAGGGCCGCTGGTACCATCAGCGCGCCCGCCGACGGGCGAGTCACACCCGGTCATGCCGAACATCAAGCAGCAGAAGAAGCGCGTGCGGATCGCCGCCGAGGAGCGGCTCGAGAACCTGCGCTACCGCTCAACCATCAAGACGCTCACCAAGCGTCTGGCGTCCGCGGTCGCCGACGAGGACACGGCAGTCGCCGCGGACGAGCACCGGCGGCTCGTGCGGTTGATCGACCGCGCCGTCGCCCGCGGCGCGCTGCACCGGAACGCGGCCGCGCGGAAGAAGTCGCAGGCGGCGCGCATGCTGGCCGGCTCCGGCTCCTGACCGACGTCGGGCGGCGCCTCAGGCGCCGGCGGCAGCGGGTTTCGGCGCCTGCGCGGCGGTGAGGTCGATCAGCGCACGCTCCAGCTCGAGATCGTTGGCGAGACGCGATCCGCCCTTGACGGCGTGGTCGAGGGCCGCGAGCCGGACGGTCGCGTCGTCGAGCTCCTCGTCGCTGTAGTTGCGCGCCTGCGCGTAGAGCTTCTGGACGAAGAAGGGATGCAGCTTGAGCCGGGCTGCAGCGTCCTTTGCGGTCATGCCCTCGGACTCGAGCCGCCGGCACGCACGGATCCTGGCCACGTGGCTCGTCAGCGAGCCGATCACGCGCGGGATCGTGCGCGACCGTGGGTCGCCGCTCCGCTCGAGCATCCGCTCCGCCGCGCGGAGCACGGCGGCGACGTCGCGCGACCCCCAGGCGTCGGTGAGGACGAATGCCGGCGAATCGGCCCGCGGGGCGACGAGGAGCTCGATCTCACGCTCGGTCACGGGATCGCCCCCGGACCAGGTCGCGATCTTCTCGACCTCGCTCGCCAGGTCGTAGAGATCGTCGCCGACGAGCTCGAGCAGGAGGCGGCACGCCTCGGCGTCCGCCTGCGTCGAGCGGAGCTTGAACTGCTCGGCGACCCACCCCTGGAGGCCGCGTTGCGGGACGTCCCAGATCAGGACCTCGCCGGCGCCGGCAACCGCCTTCGCGATCGGCGCATCCTTCCTGAGCTCGCCGGCGACGAGTGCGAGCGTCGTCCCCGGCGCCGGCGACTTCAGGTAGGCGGCGACCGCCTTCGCATCGGGTGCCTTCCACGCCTCCACGCCCTCGACGAGGACCAGGCGGCTGCCGCTCCCGAAGAGCCCGAGCGAGTTGCACGCCGCCACCGCGTCGTCGCCCGTCGCGTCGGCCGCGGCCAGCGTCTCGACCGCGTCCGCCTCGAACCTGGCGCGCAATCGCTCGACCGCACGATCGACCTTGGGCCGGTCGCCGCCGGCGATCAGGTACGCCGGCTTCAGATCGTCCCCCATCGCCGCCAAGCATAGGCAGCCGCGACGAGCATCAACGCCGCGGCTGCGGCGGCCGCCCGGCCGCTGACCTGGGCGAACGGGGCCGCCGCGACGAGCCGCGCGCACCCGGCCAGGTACGTCGCGAGCCATCCGTTCACCCACGCCAGGAAGGCCGCGACCGGCGGCGCGACCGGGTCGACCGCCGCGGCGGCGAAGGCGAGGCCGAGGAGCGGCCCGACCGCAGGCTCCGCGAGCGCGTTCGCGATCACGCCGAGCAGCGGCACGCGCCCGAACTGCGCCCAGAGCAGCGGCGCGGTGACGGCGGAGCAGGCGACCGAGATCGCCACGGCGCCACGCAGGGCCGCAGGCCCCGGGTAGCCCTCGAGCGCACGTGCGAGCGGCCCGGCGAGCGAGAAGATCGCGACCACCGCCGCGAACGACAGCTGGAAGCCGGCGTCGAAGAGCGTGTACGGGTTCCAGGCGAGCAGGACGATCGCCGCGACGAGGAGCACGTGCCACGGGTCACGCTGCTGGCCCGCGAGCCACGCGATCGAGACGGCGCTGCCGGCGACCGCGGCCCGGATGACCGACGGCTGCGGGCCGACGGCGAGCACGTAGCCGACGATTCCCGCGAGCGCGCCGAGATGGCCGGCGGCCCGCGGAAGCCCGAGCAGCCAGGCAAGGCCGAGGAGCCCGGCCGCGAGCAGGACGACGTTCTGGCCCGACACCGCCAGGAGGTGGTAGAGGCCCGAGCGCTGGAAGCTCGTCTTCAGCTGGGGCGTCAGCTGCGCGTCGTCGCCGAGCAGGATCCCTTCCAGGACCGCGCGCCGTTCTCCGGTCACGCCCGGCGCAGAGGCGCTCGCCAGCCAGCGCCGCAGTCGGTCGGCGACGCCGCCGAGCCCGCCCCGCCGCCCGACGAGGGTCCACGCGTCCACGTGCAGGACGGCGTGGATGCCCTGCCGGCGCAGCCAGGTGCGCTCGTCGAAGCCGCCCGCTCGATCCGGCCCACGGGGCGCCCGCACGACGGCGAGCACGCGCAACACGGCACCCTGAGGGGGCGAGCGGCCGAGCGGCAGCTCGAGCTGCACGCGCTCGCCTCCGACCGCCCTGCCGTCGAAGCGACGGACGCGAGCGGGCACGCGCTGGACGAAGGTTCCGCGCCTCGGTTCCGCGGTCAGCTCCACCACTCCCCAGCCGGCCGTGCCGATGCGAGCGGTCAGCACGCTGCGGTCGAGCTCGCCGAGCCGGACGCTTCCCCACCACCAGCCGCCGACGGCCACCGCGGCCGCGGCGACGGCGAGTCGCGCGGCGGGCGGAGCCACGAGCAAGCCGACGAATGCTGCTACGGCGATCGGCACGGCTCCACCGAGGCCGTGGAACGGTAGGCGGACGGCATCGGCGAGGGCCAGGCCGGCGCACGCGGCGAGTGCGACGGCGTGGGCGGGAAGCATCCCGCGCGGGAGGCGCGGCCACAGCGGGCCGGTTTCGAGCGGGGACTCCGTCACGGCACCACCAGCCCCTCGAGGTCGTGCAGCCGGGACGGCCCGATGCCGGGGATCGCGTCGAGCTCCGCGACCGAGGTGAACGGGCCGTGCTCTTGCCGGTACTCGACGATCTTCTGCGCAGTCACCGGGCCGACTCCGGGAAGCGCGTCGAGCTGCTCCGCCGACGCGGTGCTGAGCGAGACCGGCGCGGTCGGCGACGGCGGGGCACCGGCTGCCGCGCCACCGACGGCGCCCCCGCCCGCGACGCCCCCGGCGCCTCGCGCCGCAACGACGATCTGCTGGCCGTCCGCGATCGGCGCCGCGAGGTTGACCGCAACCGGATCCGCGCGCCTCGTCAGCCCGCCGGCGCGCTCGACCGCGTCCTGGACGCGGTCCCCCCGGGCCAGCCGGTACACGCCGGGCCACCGGACGGCGCCGACGACGTCGACGACGATCTCCGGCAGCGCGGACGCCGCGACCGGGGCGGGTCGCGCCGGCCCGGCGGCCCCGGTCCCTCCCGCCGCGCCGCCGACTCCCGCGAGGGGCGCGACGCGGAGCGGCGGCGCGCCGCCGGCGCCGCCGTGCGAGTGCCGCCAGGCGACCGCGACCAGGAGGACGGCCACCGCGGCCGCGGCGACGAGCCGGCGCCGGCTCGGCGAGAGGGTGAGAGAGCCCATGCCGAGACGGTGCCGGAGAAGGTGTCACGTGTCTGTGTCGACTCCGTGCCGATTCGGTGACGATCGATCCACAGTCGCGCGCCGCCCTCACGCGCCGCGCCTCACGCGCCGCGCCGCCTCACGCGCCGCGCCTCGCGCGCCGCGACACTGGCCCCGCGCCCTGCCGCGCCGCTACACGACCAGGTTGACGAGCTTGTCCGGCACGACGAAGGCGCGCGGCTCCTTGCCGTCGATGTGCGCCTGCACCTTCTCCGAGGCCTTGGCGCGCTCGACCAGCTCGTCCTCCGGCAGCCCGGCGGGCACCTCGATGCGGTCGCGCACCTTGCCGTTCACCTGGAGCACGAGCACGACCGTCTCCCGCGCGAGCAGGGCGGGGTCGTGGGTCGGCCACGGCGTCTCCCACAACCGCGAGTGGCCCAACGCCTCCCACAGCTCCTCGCAGACGTGCGGCGTGTACGGCTGCAGCAGCGAGACGGCCGTCTCGGCGGCGAACCGGGCGGCGGGATCCTCCGGCGAGCGCGCGAGCTCGTTCACCAGCTCCATCACCGCGGCGATCGGCGTGTTGAAGACGAAGCGGCGGTCGATGTCGTCGGTGACGCGCGCGATCGTCTCGTGCGCCTTCACGGCGAGCGGCGTCGACACGCCCTCGGGCGACGCCGGCCGCGCGGCCGCCTCGTGCACGATCCGCCAGAGGCGGCGGATGAAGCGGACGGTCGACTCGATCCCGTCGGGGCTCCAGTCGATGTCCTGGTCGGCCGGCCCCTGGAAGAGAATGTAGACGCGGATCGGGTCGGCGCCGAACTGGTCGAGCAGCTCGTCCGGCGAGACGCCGCCCTGCGACTTCGACATCCGCTTGCCCGCGAGCCGCACCCAGCCCTGGTGGAACAGGCGCGCGAACGGCTCGCGGAAGCCGAGCATGCCCATGTCGTTCATCGCCTTGACGAAGAAGCGCGAGTAGAGCAGGTGCCCCTTCGCGTGGTCGATGCCGCCGATGTACTGGTCGATCGGCATCCAGTAGTCGACGAGGCGGCGCTCGAACGGCGCCGTGTCGTCGTGCGGGTCGCAGTAGCGGAGGAAGTACCAGGACGAGTCGACGAACGTGTCCATCGTCTCCGCCTCGCGGCGGCCCGGGCCGCCGCAGCGCGGGCACGGGACGTTCAGCCACTCGGCGTTCGACGCGAGGGGCGGCTCGCCCTTCGGCCGGTAGTCCGACACCTCGGGCAGCAGCACGGGCAGCTCGTCGTCCGGCACCGGCACGATCCCGCACTGCTCGCAGTACACGACCGGGATCGGCGCGCCCCAGTAGCGCTGGCGCGAGAAGCTCCAGTCGCGCAGGCGGTAGCTGACCGCCGGCTTGCCGCGTCCGCGCTCGTCGAGCCACGCGACGATCGCGCCCTTCGCCTCCTCGCACGGCATGCCGTCGAACTGCGCCGACGAGATCATCCGGCCGTCGTCGTCGATCACCGGCACGACCGGCAGCGAGAACGCCTGCGCGAACTCGAGGTCGCGGTCGTCGTGCGCGGGGACGCCCATGATCGCGCCCGTGCCGTACTCCATCAGCACGTAGTCCGCGACCCACACCGGGATCGGCTCGCCGGTCGCCGGGTTCACCACCGCGCGCCCGGTATCGACGCCGGTCTTCTCGCGGGTCGCGCGCTCCTCGGTCGAGCGCGCCGCCGCGACGCGCGCGTATGCGCGCACCTCCGCCTCGCGCTCGGTTCCGGCGACGAGGGTCTCGACGAGCGGCGACTCGGGCGCGACGACGAAGAACGTCGCGCCGAACACCGTGTCGGGCCGCGTCGTGAAGACGGGGATGTCGAGGTCGAGCTCCTCGACGCGGAAGAGCAGCTCGGCGCCCTCCGAGCGGCCGATGTGCTGCGTCTGGATCTTCTTCGTGCGCTCCGGCCAGTCGATGGTGTCGAGGTCGGCGAGCAGCTGGTCGGCGTAGTCGGTGATCTTGAAGAACCACTGCTCCATGTTCCGCGCCTCGACGACGGCGCCGCAGCGCCAGCAGCGGCCGTCGACGACGTGCTCGTTCGACAGCACCGTCTGGTCGTTCGGGCACCAGTTGACCGGCGCCGCCTTGCGGTAGGCGAGTCCGCGCTCGAGGAAGCGGAGGAAGAGCCACTGCGTCCAGCGGTAGTAGGTCGGCTCGTGCGCGGAAACCTCGCGCGCCCAGTCGATCGCCCAGCCCATGCGCCGCATCTGCCGCTCGATCGACGCGATGTTGCGCTCGGTGATCTCGCGCGGGTGGCCGCCCTCGCGGATCGCGGCGTTCTCGGCCGGCAGCCCGAACGAGTCGAACCCCATCGGACGCAGGACGCGGTAGCCGGTCCGGCGGCGGAAGTGCGTCACCACGTCGCCCAGCGTGTAGTTGAGCACGTGCCCCATGTGCAGGTGTCCGGACGGGTAGGGGAGCATCTCGAGCATGTAGAAGCGGCGCTCGTCCCCGGCCTCGCCCGGCGCCGGGTTCGCGACCGCGAACGCTCCGGCCTCGGCCCACAGCCGCTGCCACTTCTCCTCGATCGCGTGGGCGTCGTACGGTTCCATCAAGCTCCCGGAAGAAAGGTAACGGTCGACCTCCCGTGCAGCCAGCCACCCAGACGCCACTCGCGGACCTCCTCCCCGACGGCGCCGCCGTCGCGGACGGCGAGCTCGTCCTCGGCGGCGTTCCAGCGCACGAGCTCGCGCGCGAGTTCGGGACGCCCCTCGTCGTCTACGACGAGCGGACGCTGCGCGCGCAGGCGCGGGCCTACCTGGAGGCGGCGCCGGGCGCGCTCGTCGTCTACGGGACGAAGGCCTTCCCGTCGCTCGCCGTGCTGCGGCTCTTCGCCGAGGAGGGGCTCGGTGCGGACGTCTCGACCGCGGGCGAGCTCGCCTTCGCGCGGCGGGCCGGCCTCGGCGGCGACCGGCTCGTCGTCCACGGCAACAACAAGGAGGACGAGCTGCTGCGCGGCGCCGCCGAGGCGGGTGCCCTCGTCGCGATCGACTCGCTGGACGAGATCGAGCGGGCCCGCGCCGCCGGCGCAGCCCGCTTCCTGGTGCGCGTCACGCCCGGCGTCGAGGCCGACACGCACGAAGCCGTGAAGACGGCCCACCACGGATCGAAGTTCGGCCTGCCGCCCGACGATGCGATCGAGGCGCTGCGGCGGCTGCCGGAGTGCGAGGGGCTGCACGTCCACGTCGGCTCGCAGCTGATGCACTTCGGCGCCGCGCTGATGACGGTCGACTGGCTCGCCGGCTTCGCCGCCCGGGCGCGCGCGGAGCTCGGCTGGACGCCGGGCCTCGTCGACCTGGGCGGCGGCCTCGGCGTCCGCCACGTGCCGGAGGAGCCGCTCTTCACCGTCGCCGAGTTCGTCGGCGGCCTGACGGCCGAGCTCCAGCGCGCCTGGCAGCTGCAGGGCCTCCCGCAGCCCCGGCTCGCGCTCGAGCCGGGGCGGTCGCTCGTCTCGCGCGCGGGCGTCACGCTGTACACCGTCGGCGGCGTGAAGCGCGCGAGCGCGGCGACGACGTACGTGACCGTCGACGGCGGCATGTCCGACAACCCGCGGCCCGCCATGTACAACGCCCGCTACGCCGCGCTGCTCGCGAACCGCGCGGGCGAGCCGGCCGCGGGCGCGTACGCGGTCGCCGGCAAGCACTGCGAGTCGGGCGACGTGCTGATCGAGCGCGTGGAGCTGCCCGAGCCGCGGCGCGGCGACCTGCTCGCCGTGCCGGTCACGGGCGCCTACACGCTCGCGATGAGCTCGACATACAACGCGGTGCCGCGCCCGGCGGCGGTGCTGGTCGCGGACGGCGAGGCCAGGCTGATCCGCCGGCGCGAGACCGTCGACGACCTGCTCGCGCTGGAAGCTTGAAACTGTTTCGCGGACATGTCCGCGAAACAGTTTCCCCTCACGCGACCGGCCGCAGCAGCTCGCGGCGGCGCGGCAGGCGCGCCTCGTTGACGTGCGGGTTGAGCGGCTCGGCGAGCGGCTCGGCGCCGAAGGAGACGCGGACGCGCTCGGCCGGCGGATCGCCGTAGAGCGTCGTCCGCTGCCGCGGGATGCGGCCGGCGGCGCGGATCAGCGCCTCCATCCGCTCCGGCGGCAGCTCCTGCCCCCACCCCGCGCCGGCGGCGCGCGAGATCGACTCGTTCATCAACGTCCCACCGAGGTCGTTCGCGCCCGCCCGGAGCGCCTCGACGACGCCCCGCGGCCCCGCCTTCACCCACGACACCTGCACGTTCTCGACCCAGGGGTCGAGCGCGATGCGGCCGACCGCGTGCATCAGCAGCACCTCGCCGAACGTCGGCCCGCGGCGCGCGCGCCCCTTGAGGTAGATCGGCGCCTCCATGTGCACGAAGGGCAGCGGCACGAGCTCGGTGAGGCCGCCTGTCCGCCGCTGCAGCTCGCGCACCGCGAGCAGGTGGCGCGCCCAGCTGCGCGGTCCCTCCACGTGGCCGAACATGATCGTCGCGTTCGAGCGCAGGCCGGCGCGGTGCGCCGTCTCGTGCACCTGCAGCCACTGCGCGGTCGTGATCTTGTCGGGGCAGATCACCGCGCGGATGTCGTCGTCGAGGATCTCCGCCGCCGTGCCCGGCAGCGACGCGAGCCCCTCGTCGCGCAGCCGCGCGAGGTACACGTCGAGCGGCAGCCCCAGCGTCGCCGCGCCCTGCCACACCTCGAGCGCGCTGAACGCGTGCACGTGCAGGTCGGGCACCGCGTCCTTGATCGCACGCACGACCGAGACGTAGTAGTCGCCGTCGAAGCCGGGATGGATCCCGCCCTGCAGGCAGATCTCCGTCGCGCCACGCTCCCACGCCTCCACCGCGCGGCGCACGATCTCCGCGTGCGGGACGAGGTACGGCTCGCCGCGCAGGTTCGCGGCGAGCTTGCCCTTCGAGAACGCGCAAAAGCCGCAGCGGAAGTAGCAGACGTTCGTGTACTGGACGTTGCGCGTGACGACGTACGTGACGACGTCGCCGTTCCGCTCGCGCCGCAGCGCATCCGCGCGCGCGAAGACGCGCTGGCGCTCCTCGCCGCGCGCCGAGAACAGCCGCACGAGCTCGTCCTCGCCGAGCTCGCCGCGCGTGTCGAGCGGCAGCGCGTCGCGGCGCACGACGAACGGCACCGGGCCGGTCTCGCCGGGCGACCAGTCGTCCTCGCGCGCGAGGCCGAGCGAGTCGGCGAGCCGCAGGGCGTGCGGCAGCACGTTCGGGTCGACCCACTCACCGTCGAGGAAGCGCGGATAGACGGTGAGCCGCGGCGCGAGCTCGAGCCCGCGCGCGCGGCATGCGGCACGGAGCAGCTCGACCTCGGGCCAGGGCGCCTCCGGGTTGACGTGGTCGATCGTCACCGGCGAGACGCCGCCGAAGTCGTCGATGCCGGCGTCGAGCAGCCGCGCGAAGTCCCCGGTGAGGTTGGGCGGCGCCTGCACAGCCACCTCGGGCGGTAGCAGGATGCGCGCGCAGGCTATCGTCCACAGCAGCTCGTCGAGCGGCGGCTCGGGCGCGTTCGCCATCTTCGTCCCCGGCTTCGCGCGGAAGTTCTGGACGATCACCTCCTGCACGTGCCCGTGCCGCGCGTGCACGTCGGCGATCGCCCGCAGCGCGTCGAGCCGCTCGGCGCGCGTCTCGCCGATCCCGATCAGGAGCCCGGTGGTGAACGGCACTCGGGCCCGACCCGCGAGCTCGAGCGTCTCGAGCCGCCGGGCGGGCAGCTTGTCGGGCGAGCCGAAATGCGGGCCGCCGCGCGCCGAGAGCCGCGCCGACGTCGTCTCGAGCATCAGCCCCATCGACGCCGCCGCCGGACGGAGCCGCGCGAGGTCGCCGGCGCCGAGGACGCCCGGGTTGAGGTGCGGCAGGAGCCCCGTCTCGTCGAGCACCGCGCGCGCCGCGCGCTCGAGGTACTCCAGGGTTGTCGCGCAGCCGAGCGCCGCGAGCTCCTCGCGCGCGGCCCGGTAGCGCAGCTCCGGCTTGTCGCCGAGTGTGAACAGCGCCTCGCGGCAGCCGGCGCGCGCGCCGGCGCGCGCGATCTCGAGCACCTCGTCGAGCGTCAGGTACGCACGCTCGCCGCGCCGCGGCGGCCGTGCGAACGTGCAGTAGTGGCAGACGTCGCGGCAGAGCTTCGTCAGCGGGACGAAGACCTTCGGGCTGTAGGTGACGAGCCGGCCGCGCGTCGCGTCGCGCACGGCGCGCGCCTCGGCGGTCAGCTCCGCGAGCGGGCGCGCGAGCAGCTCCACCGAAGCAATCTACATACGCGACCGGAGCGCGAGGACGTCGTCGACGAACGGCTTCGTCACCTTGAAGATGCCGCTCGTCCGCACGGCACGCTCGCCCTGGTACCACGCCGCGAGCGCGAGCCGCTCGTCGCCGCCGAACACCTGCAGCAGGTGGCGGAGCAGCAGCACGCCGGCCTCGACGTCGCCGCTCACGCCGCTCGCGAGCGGCCTTCCGAGCAGCACGGTCGAGACGTACTGCCGCGTCGACGGCAGCAGCTGGAGGACGCCGCGTGCGCCCGCCGGCGACACGAGCTGCGTCTGGTAGCCCGACTCCATCCACGCGAGCGCGCGCACGAGGTGGTTGTCGACGCCGAGCCTCGTCGACCACGAGTCGAGCAGGTAGCGCACCTCCTGCGGCGTGGACTGCGGCACCGACGGCGTCGCGCCGCGCGGGATCCGGAGCCGCGTCCCGATCAGGAGGACGCGGGAGGCGTCGAGGTGGTTCATGCGCGCGAGGACGGCGACGCTCGTGCGGAAGCGCCGCGCGATCGAGGTCAGCGAGTCGCCCGGCTGCACGCGGTAGACGAGGAGCGCCACCTCCTCCGCCTGTGGCCGCACCGGCACGCGGGCGCGGTCGGCGATCGACGCGAGGGTGCGCGGCCCCGCGACGCCGTCGACGGCGAGGTGCGCCGACTGCTGGTAGCTGCGCAGCGCCGCCGCGGTCGTCGCGTCGAGGTAGCCGTCGAGCGCGCCGTGGTACTTGCCCGCCCGCTCGAGCACGAACTGCAGCACGGAGACGTCCCAGCCGAAGTCGCCGCGGACGAGGCTCCGCGAGCCGAAGAGCGGCTGTCCGAGCGGCCCGAGCTTCGCGCGCGTGCGCGCGTCGACCGGCCCGGCGGGCAGCCCCATCCTGTGCTGGAACGCGTGCAGCCCCGAGGCGGTCAGCGGGCCCGAGACGCCGTCGATCGCCCCCGAGTAGAACCCCCACGCGCGGAGCGCGACCTGGAGGCCGGCGATCTGCGGGTTGACGCTGCCGACGGCCGCCGTCGCGCTCGGCGCGAGCACGGCAAAGACCACGGCGGCTGCTGCGAGCATCCGGCGCACGAGGCGGAACGTTCGCCGCCCCTGGCCCGAAACCTCCCGCGCCCGTCAGGCGTCGAGGAGACGGCTCCGGAGCCGCCGCAGGCGCTCGTCGTCGAGCCCCGCGGCGCGGAGGTACGCGCCGACGCCTCCGTAGCGCCGCTCGAGCTCCTCGAGCACGCGCAGCATCGCGCCGGGCGGCGACGGCAGCAGCAGCTCGCGCCGCCGGCGCTCGGCCGCGTCGGCCGCCGCCGCGACCCATTCCGGGTGCGACGGCGCCAGGTTCGCCTCGGTCAGCGCGTAATCGGCCGCGACCGTCTCGGCGGCCACCCCGGCGAGTCGCAGCGCGAGCGCGGCGATCAGCCCGGTGCGGTCCTTGCCGCCCACGCAGTGCACGGCGACGGCGCCGTCGGGAGCGTCCGCGATCGCCTGCAGCGCCCGGCCGAACTGCCTCCGGTAGCGCTCGAGGAACTCGAGGTACGACCACACGAGGTACTCCTCGGCGGTCGCGGCGCGATCCATGGCGTCGTTGAACTCCGCCTCCCACTCCGGCGTGCGGCTCGCGCCGAGGAGCGACACGTGCACGACCTCGACCGGCACGTCACCGGGCGGGTCCTCCGCGAGCTCCTCGGGGAAGCGGAGGTCGACGACGCGCCGTACGCCGGCGGCCTCGAGCGCCCGCCAGCCCTCGTCCGAGAGCCGGCGTAGGTTGTCGGCGCGCACGAGCCGGCCCGGCTGCGTCTCGCCGCCGTCCTCCGTCTCGAGGCCGCCGAGATCGCGGACGTTCACGCAGCCGTCCCAGACGAGGCCGGTCACTGCTCGGCTCCCAGGTAGGCCTCGATCACGGCCGGGTTCCGCTGCACCTCCGCGGGTGCGCCGTCGGCGATCGTGCGGCCGAAGTCGAGCACGTGGACGCGGTCGGCGATGCCCATCACGAGGCCCATGTGGTGCTCGACGAGCAGGACCGTCAACTCGAAGTCGCCGCGCAGCTTGCGGATGAAGCGGCCGAGCTCGGTCACCTCCTCGTGGTTCAGGCCGCCGGCCGGCTCGTCCAGCAGGAGCAGGGTCGGCTGCGCGACGAGCGCTCGTGCGAGCTCGACGCGCTTCAGCGTGCCGAAGGGCAGCCCCGCCACCGGCCGGTCCGCGAGCTCGGCCAGGCCGACGTAGGCGAGGGTCTCGCGCGCGCGGGCCTCCGCCGCGCGCCCGCCGAACGGGCGCGAGCGCGTGTGCGCGCCGACCAGCACGTTCTCGAGCACGGTCATCGTGCGGAAGAGCTCGACGTTCTGGAACGTGCGTGCGATGCCGCGCCGGACGATGCGGTGCGCCGGCGTCCGCAGGAGGCTCTTGCCGTCGAGCTCCACCTCGCCCGCGTCCGGGCGGTAGAGGCGCGTGATCACGTTGAAGAGGGTCGTCTTGCCGGCGCCGTTCGGGCCGATCAGGCCGACGATCTGGCCCTGCTCGACGTCGAGCGAGACGTCGTCGATCGCCACGATCCCCCCGAAGCGGCGGGTGACGTTGCGCACGGCGAGCAGCGGCACGGCCCCGACTCTAGAAGAACAGCCCGCAACGCTCCGGCGGCGACGGCCGTTCTACCTGCGACCCATCGAAAGCGAGGGATCGACCATGACTGGATGGAACAGAGCCGTCTCGACGCTGCTCGGCGCCGGCGTGGCCGGCTTCCTGCTCTGGATCGCCGCCCAGATCGGACGCGGCTCGACCGGCGGCTACTGGGCCGCCTACGGGATCGTCGCCGGGGCGGGGCTCGTGCTGGCGCTGTCGCAGCTGCGCGGCGCGGGCGGGAACCCGGCCGGGATGTTCCTGTTCGCCTTCCTGCCGGTGCTGATCTGCGCCGGCTGGGTACTGCTCGCCATGCAGCCGCACTCGAACTGGATCCGCGACCATCTGCTCGTCTGGTCGGGCCACGTCGGGATCCGCGACGTCGTGCGCGACGTCGGCACCTGGCTGGGCGTGCTGGCCTTCGGGATCGGCTTCGTGTTCGGCGCGATGCTCGAGCCGGGCTTCGTTCGCCGCCGCCGTGCGGAGACGATCGCCCCGGCCACCGCGACCGCCGCGCCGGCGGCCGCCTACCGCCTGCCGGCGGACGAGCCGACGATGGCCGACCGGACCGAGCTGGCGCGCGAGCGCGCCGCGGAGCGCGACGGCGTCACGACGTCGCAAGAGCCGACGGCTCGGTAACCGGCGCCCGGCACGCGAAGCGTTCGCAGACGTAGACCGCGGGGCGCCCCTCGACGAGGCCGCGCCCCGCGAGCAGCGGCACGTCGTCGGCCGGGCCGAAGGCGACGACGTCGGTGGGTGCGGCGGCCTCGAGCGCCGCCCGCGCCACCGGCGCGCCGGGCGGGCCGACGATCGCGAGCTCCCGGTGCGGCGCGAGATGCTGGTCGAGCGCGACGAGCGCCCAGCCGAAGGCTGTCGGCGCGCGCGTCAGCATGTCGCGCACGAGCGCGAGCGCCGAGAGCGCGCGGGCCTCGAGCGCGGCGTCGCCCCAGATCCGAGCGAGCCGAAGGAGCACGTACGCGAGCAGCGAGCTCCCGCTCGGCGTCGGGTGGTCCTCGACCTCTTTCTTGCGCGCGACCAGCCGCTCGGCGTCCCGCGCCGTCTGGAAGAAGCCGCCGTACTCCTCGTCGGCGAAGAGCTCGACCGCGAGGGTGGCGAGGCGGTGCGCCTCGCGAAGGTGCGCCGGATCGCCGGAGGCGACGTGGAGCTCGAGCAGGCCGTGGGCGGCCGCGGCGTAGTCGTCGAGGTAGCCGGTCCCCCTCGCGGCGCCGGCCCGCCACGTCCGGTGCAGGCGGCCGTCTGGAGTCGAGAGCGGGCCGAGCAGGAAGGCAGCGAGGCGGTTGGCGGTCTCGATTCGGCCGGCCTGCGCGAACGCGGCGAGCGCGAGGCCGTTCCAGGCGGCGACCGCCTTGTCGTCGCGCGCAGGCTTCGGCCGCCGCTCCCGGATCGCGAGCAGGCGGGCACGCGTCTCGTCGTCGAGCTCGCCGCGCAGCACGAACCGGCCGCCCTCGAACGGCTGCAGCAGCTCGTCGGGCGCACCCTCGCCGGGCGCCCACGTGTAGGTGAGCCCCTCGACTCCGTCGGTGTCCGCGTCCTGCGCCGAGGCGAAGCCGCCGCCGTCGAGCGCGAGCTCGCGCTCCAAGTAGTCGAGCGTGCGCTCCGCGATCGCGCGGTAGCGGTCGTCGTCGAACCGGCGCGCCGCGCGCAGGTAGACCGACGCGAGCAGGGCGTTGTCGTACAGCATCTTCTCGAAGTGCGGGACGAGCCACCGCTCGTCCACCGAGTAGCGGTGGAAGCCGCCGCCGACGAGGTCGTGCATGCCGCCGAGCGCCATGCCGTCGAGCGTGCGCCGGGTCATCTCCTCCTCGCCGCGGCGAAGCAGGAGCTCGAGCACCGGCGCGGGCGGGAACTTCGGCGCGCGTCCCCAGCCGCCCCAGGTCGGGTCGAAGCCGTCGCGGAGGTTGCGCTCGGCCTCCTCGAGCAGCTCGGGCGTGAGCTGGCCGTCGTCGGAGGCGGTGCGCGCGGCGCCGGCGCGGATGTGGTCGGTGAGGTTGCGCGCCGAGGCGACGGCGTCGTCGCGGCGGTCGCGCCAGGCCTCGGCGACCGCAAGCAGCACCTGGCGGAACGCGGGCAGCCCGTGCCGCGGCTCCGGCGGGAAGTAGGTGCCGCCGAAGAACGGCTCGCGGTCGGGCGTCAGGAACACGGTCATCGGCCAGCCGCCGTGGCCGCTCAGCGCGACGACCGCGTCCATGTAGACGGCGTCGATGTCCGGCCGTTCCTCACGGTCGACCTTCACGCACACGAAGTGCTCGTTCATCAGGGCGGCGGTCGCGGCGTCCTCGAACGACTCGCGCTCCATCACGTGACACCAGTGGCAGGCCGCGTATCCCACCGATAAGAGAATCGGCTTGTCCTCGGCCCGCGCCCGCTCGAGCGCCTCCTTATCCCACGGATACCAGTCGACCGGGTTTCCCGCGTGCTGCAGCAGATACGGCGAAATCTCGCCGACCAGGCGATTCATGCTGCCAGCCTACGGGTCCGGGGTCAGGTACGTGCCTGGTACGGGGGCGTTCCGAACGAGGAAACGGAGCCAGGTACGTACCGGGGACGTAGCAGGCCCCGTCTAGGCTCCGTCCATGGACGACCTGCGTGCGCTCTTCCGGCTCACGGCCGAGCTGGCAGCCGACTTCTACGAGGGGCTGCCGGAGCGGCGCGTGTTCCCCGACGCCACGGCCGACGAGCTGCGCGAGGCGCTCGGCGGGCCGCTTCCCGAGACGGGCGCCGACGCGGCCGGCGTGATCCGCGACCTCGCCGCCGCCGCCGACCGCGGCCTCGTCGCGGAAGCGGGCGGGCGCTACTTCGGGTTCGTGATCGGCGGAGCCGTGCCGGCGTCGATCGCCGCCGAGTGGCTGACGTCGACGTGGGACCAGAACGCGGGCCTGTACGTCGGCGGCCCCTCCGCCTCGGTCGTCGAAGAGGTCGCCGGCGCGTGGCTGCTCGAGCTGCTCGGCCTGCCGCGCGGCGCCTCGTTCGGCTTCGTCACCGGCGGCCAGATGGCGAACTTCACCGCGCTCGCCGCCGCGCGCCACCACGTCCTCGCGCGCGCGGGCTGGGACGTCGAGGAGAACGGCCTCGCCGGCGCGCCGCCAGTCCGCGTGATCGTCGGCGAGAAGCGGCACGGCACGATCGACCGCGCGCTGCGCATGCTCGGCCTCGGTGCGCCCACGGACGTGCTCGAGGCCGACGACCAGGGACGGCTCCGCCACGAGACGATCGCGCTCGACGACCGCCCGACGATCCTCTGCGCCCAGGCGGGCGAGGTGAACACCGGCGCGTTCGACGCCTTCCCCCCGCTCGCGGACGCACGCGACGCCGCGCCGAACGCCTGGCTGCACGTCGACGGCGCCTTCGGCCTCTGGGCCGCAGCCTCGCCGCACCACGCGCACCTCGTCGAAGGCGCGGACCGCGCCGACTCCTGGGCGACCGACGCGCACAAATGGCTGAACGTTCCGTACGACTCCGGCCTCGTCTTCACCGCGCACCCCGGGTCGCACAGCGCCGCGTTCTCCGCCCGCGCCGCGTACCTCGTCTTCGACTCGGAGACGCGCGACCAGATCGACTGGAACCCGGAGCACTCGCGCCGCGCCCGCGGCTTCGCCGTCTACGCGGCGATCCGAGCGCTCGGCCGCCGCGGCGTCGCGGAGATCGTCGAGCGCACCTGCGAGCACGCGCGGACGTTCGCCGACGGGCTGCGCGAGCTCGGCGTCGAGGTGCTGAACGACGTCGTCCTGAACCAGGTGCTCTTCCGGCTCGGCACCGACGAGGAGACGGCGCGCGTGCTCGCCGCCGTCCAGGCGTCGGGCGAGGCGTGGATGAGCGCAACCACGTGGCGCGGCCGCCCGGCGATCCGCATCTCCGTCTCGAACTGGCAAACGAGCGCCGAGGACGTGCGCCGCACGCTCGCCGTCTACGAGGGCCAGCTGGCGGCGCGGTAGACGTACCCGTCGAGGCGCCGGCCGAGCATCGATTCCAGCCAGCGCGCGACGTCGACGACCGCGTCGACGTCGACGCCCGTCTCGACGCCGTCGCGCTCGAGCTGCCACGCGAGGTCCTCGGTGGCGACGTTGCCCGTTGCCTGCGGCGAGAACGGGCAGCCGCCGAGCCCGCCGACCGACGCGTCGAGCACCGACGCGCCCGCCTCGAGCGCCGCCCACGCACACGCGTAGCCCGTGTTGCGCGTGTTGTGGAGATGGACGCCGACGGGCCGCCCGAGGATCGAGACGCGCTCGACCAGCCGCCGCACGCGGCGCGGCGTCGCGACGCCGATCGTGTCGGCGAGGACGAGCTCGCCCGCGCCCGCGAGCCGCTCGCACAGGCCGGCGACGGCCGCCGGATCGACCTCGCCCTCGAACGGGCAGCCGAACGCGCAAGAGACGGTGACGGTGACCGGCCGATCCGCGCGTTGCACGATCGCGCGCACGCGCTCGGTCGCCTCGGCCAGCGACGCGTTGCCGTTGCGCCGGTTGAACTCCTCCGTCGCGGCGAGCGTGCAGTTGACGCGGTCGAGGGGCGTCGCCGCGAGGCGCTCGTAGCCGCGCTCGTTCAGGACGAGCCCCGACAGCTCGACGCCCCGGCTCCGCTCGACGGCCGCGACAACCTCCTCCGCGCCCGCCATCTGCGGCACGCGATCGCCGCGCACGAACGACACGGCCTCGACCCGCGGCACGCCGGCGGCCGCGAGCCGCGACACGAGCTCCGCGCGCACCGGCGGCGCGAGCACCTCGGGCTCGTTCTGCAGCCCGTCGCGCGGGCCGACGTCGCAGACGGCGACCTTCACGCCGCCACGCGCGGCCCCCGCATGGCGCGCGCCGCGGCGACCGACACACCCGCGAGGCCGAGCACGATCAGGAGGAGCGACACGTCGCCGTGCCACCACGGGACGTCGAGCGCCTCGCCGACGAAGAACGCGCCGAAGCTCGTGAGCATGACGCCGACCGCGAACTTCATCGCGTTCTCCGGGACGCGCGTCAGCGGCCGTCGCGCCGCGAAGCCGACGGCGACGACGAGCGCGAGCGCCGCGCAGGCGCCCGCGGCCGCCGCGGTCGTGTTCGCGACGCCGCCGAGCGCGACGACGATGAACACGACCTCGACCCCCTCCAGCAGCACGCCCGTGAACGACGTCGCGAACGCCGCGCGCGCCTCACGCCGCGCGCGCAGGGACTCGGTCGTCTCGGCGAACTCCTTCGCCTCGTCGTGCAGCGCTTTCCGGCCGGACGCGCGCAGCACCGCCTTGCGCAGCCACCGGAGCCCGAAGGCGAGCAGCAGCGCGCCGATCACGCCCTGCGCCCAGGCGAGCGGGACCGCCGAGACGGCGGCGCCGAACCCGGCCACGATCGCGAGCAGCGCGACCGCGGCCGCGCCCGCGCCGCCGAGCGCCGGCCGCCAGCCGCGGACGACCGCCACGGCGAGCACGATCGTGAGCGCCTCGACCCATTCGACCCCCGATGCGAGGAACGTCGAGAGGACGACGAAGACGCTCACGGGAAGATGGTCGTGCGGCGCGTCCTCACGGGCCTCCCCGGTTTTAGACTCTGGGACGAAAACCTTGGCGGATTCTACTTCGCACGCCGTCGTCGCCGTTTCGCTGCAGGTGCGGGCCGGACGGATGGACGCGCGCGTGCGCCGAGTCGCTCGCGCGCGGGGCGAGGCGCTGGAGGCGGCGCTCGCGCGCGCGATCGACGTCGCGGCGCTCGCGCACGTCGAGCAGCTCGAGACGCGCGTGCTCGCCGACGGGACGCTCGCGACCGCGTACCTCGGCCTCCTCCCCGCCGACGCCGCCGCGCCACCGGACGGTGCGCGGCCGACGACCGCCGACGAGCGCGAGCTCGTGGCGGCGGCCCACGCGCGCCTGCGCGCGAAGCTCTCGTACACGAACGTCGGCTTCGCCCTCGCCCCCGAGACGTTCACGATCTCCGAGCTGCGCGATGTGTACGTGGCCGCGCTCGGCCACGACGTCGCCGCCACCAACCTGCAGCGCGTGCTGCTGCGGCGCGGCGTCCTCGAGCGCGTCGACGGTCGCCGCGCCCCGGGCCGCAGCGGCGGGCGGCCGGCGGCGCTCTTCCGCTTCGCCTCGCGCCGGCTCGAGATCACCGACGAGTTCGCGGCGCTGCGGCCGCCGCACCGCTGATGCGGATCCTCGTCCTCGGCGGCACGCAGTTCCTCGGCCGGCACGTCGTCGAGCACGCGCTCGCGCGAGGCCACGAGGTAACGCTGTTCAACCGCGGCCGGACGCGGCCCGACCTCTTCCCGGCGGTCGAGAGGCTCCGCGGCGACCGCGACGGCGATCTCGCGTCGCTCGCGGGGCGGGACTTCGACGCCGTGGTCGACACGAGCGGCTACGTGCCGCGCGTCGTCGCGGCCACGCTCGACGCGCTCGGCGAGGTCGGCCACTACACGTTCGTCTCCTCCGTCTCGGCGTATGCCGACCTCTCGTTACCGCCGACCGAGGCGTCGCCCGTCGCCGAGCTGGACGCGCCCACCGAGGACTGGCGCTCGGAGGCGTACGGAGCGCTGAAGGCGGCGTGCGAAGCGGTCGTCCGCGAGCGGTTCCCGCGCGCGTTCGTCGTCCGGCCGGGGCTCATCGTCGGCCCCTTCGACCCGACCGGCCGCTTCACGTACTGGCCGCTCCGCCTGGCCGCGGGCGGCCGCGTGCTCGCCCCCGCCCCGCCGGCAGCGCCCGCACAGGTGATCGACGCGCGCGACCTCGCCGCGTGGATCGTGCACGGCGCCGAGTCGGGGCTCGCGGGAACCTTCAATGGGGTCGACCGGCCGACGACGCGCGCCGAGCTGCTCGACGCCTGCCGCCGCGCGGCCGCCGCCGACGCCGAGCTTGCCTGGGTCGACCCCGCGTTCCTCGTCGAGCAGGGCGTCGGCGAGTGGATGGAGCTGCCGCTCTGGCTGCACGACCCGGCGTACGCGGGGATGCTGTCCGTCGATGCGACGCGGGCGTTCGCGGCCGGCCTGCGGACGCGGCCGCTCGAGGAGACGGCGCGGGACACCCTCGCCTGGGCGCTCGCCGAGGACGCCCCGGGAGGGAGCGCCGGCCTCGATCGCGAGAAGGAGCGGCGCGTGCTCGCCGCCTGGGACGCGCGCCCGCGCCGACCCTGACACGGCTGTCCGTCCGACGCGGGTCCTATCGTTCCCGTCGTGCTGGAGCGCGACTACTTCCGCCGCGGGGTCGCCGAGTTCGTCGGCACCTTCGCGCTGATCTTCGTCGCGGCGGGCGGCGCCGCCTTCGCGCGCACGCCCACCGACCTCGCGCTCGCGAACGGCCTCGTGATCGGCGTCATGGTCTCGGCGTTCGGCTTCATCTCGGGCGGGCACTTCAACCCGGCCGTCACGCTCGGCTTCTTCGTCACCCGCCGCATCGCGCCGCCGCTCGCGGTCTGGTACTGGCTGGTGCAGTTCGGCGGCGCGGCGCTCGCGGCGCTGCTCCTGAAGTGGATCCTCCCGAGCGGCCCCGAGAGCGGCGGCTCGCTCGGCGTCCCGGCGATCAACTCGGGGATCGGGACGGGGGCGGCGGTCGTCGTCGAGGCGGTGCTCACCTTCTTCCTCGTCTGGGTCATCTTCGCGACCGCGGTCGACCCGCGCGGCTCGTTCCAGCAGATCGCCGGCCTCGCGATCGGCCTGACGATCGCGTTCGGCGTCCTGATGGCGTATGCGCTCACCGGCGCGGCGATGAACCCGGCGCGCGCCTTCGGGCCGCAGCTCGTGGGCAACCACTGGGCGCACGGCTGGGTCTGGTACGTCGGCCCGTTCGCCGGCGGCGTGATCGCGGCGACGCTCTACGAGATGCTCTACCTGCGCCCGCCGCAGCCGGCGCCCGTCGGGCCGCCCGAGACGGGCGTGATCGAGCCGCGCCCGGGCGACGCGGCCGCCTCGTAAACCGCGTTTCGCTAGGTTCCACTCCGTGCTCTCGACGATCGCCCTCGTCGTCGCCGGCCTGTCGACGGGCCACAAGATCGGGCTCGCGGCGGTGGGCGCCGCCTTCATCGTCTTCTCGCTGATCTCGGCGTTCGTTCTGCCGCAGCTGAGCCCGAACTTCCCCGGCCGCGGCATGGGCTGGTACGTGACGATCTGCCTCGTCTTCTTCGCCGCGATGCTCTCGGCCGTGATCGTGTTCGGACGCGAGCAGAAGGAGGCGACCGCCGCCGAGCAGCCGACGACGACCGCCCAGGGCGGCCCGGCGCCGTCGAAGCCGAAGCCGTCGGGCGGGGCGCCGCAGGGGAACCCGCAGGCGGGGAAGGCGGTCTTCGAGACGGCCGGCTGCAAGGGCTGCCACACGCTGAAGGCCGCGGGCGCGACGGGCACGGTCGGCCCGAACCTCGACCAGCTGAAGCCCGCCTACGCGCGCATCGTGCTGCAGGTGACGAACGGCGGCCAGATCATGCCGTCGTTCAAGTCGAGCCTGAGCACGACGCAGATCCACGACGTCGCGGCGTTCGTCTACGCCTCGACGCACTGAGCCCGGTCAGCGCGCGAGCCCGAGCCGGACGAGCTGCTCCGGCGGCGCTCCCTCCTCCTCGATCAGCGTGCGCAGCAGCTCGAGCAGCCTTCGCCTCTGGGCCGGCTCCTGCGTCCAGAGGTTGCGCCGCTGCCCGGGGTCGGACCGGCGATCGAAGAGGAAGTCCTCGCGCGACCGCGGCTCGTGCCGCACCGGGATCCGCCACTGCGGATAGTCGATCCCGGGCAGGAAGCGCCCCGACGCGACCGGCACCTCGAGCCCCGCGTGCACCAGCGACTTCGAGAGCAGGCCCGAGTACGCATAGAGCGGCGCCCCGCCGGTCGGCGACTTGAAGATCGTCCACTCGCCCTCCGTGCAGCAGACGCCCTCGCCGAACGTGCCGTAGAGAAGCGCCTCGCGGCCGCCGCCCGAACCGTCGAGGAGCGGCAGCAGGCTGCGCGCGTGCGGCGCCTCCGCGTCGCCGCCCGCGAGCTCCGCCAGGGTCGCGTGCAGGTCGACCGTCTGCGTGAGCGCCCGCACCGAGCGGCCCTCGCCGGTCCGGTCGGGGTCGTGGATGAGCAGCGGGATGTTCGCGTGGCTGTCCCAGTGCGGATACTGCTTCCCGAAGACGCCGCGCTCGCCGAGGTCGTGCCCGTGGTCGGTCGTCAGCACGACGACCGTGTCCCGCCAGAGGTCGCGGCGGTCGAGGACGTCGAGCACGGCGCCGAGGCGCGCGTCGACGAACGCGAGCTTCGCGAGGTACTGCGAGCGGATGAACGCGAGCTCCTCCGGCGTCGTCGCGGCGATGAAGCGTTCGAGCGCGGCGACGTCCTGGTAGGGCGGCCAGACGGTGAAGCGGTCGTAGACGGACGGGTCGCCGAACAGCGACCGGTACGGCTCGGGCACGTGGAACGGCTCGTGCACGTCGAACGACTCGATCTGCAGGAAGAACGGCGCCGGCGGCGCGGCGTCGAGCCAGCGGGCGGCGGCGTCCATCACCCGCGCGGGGAAGAAGTCGTCCTCGGAGGCGAAGTCGCGGATGTTCGCGTAGTAGCGGCGGCCCTCGCCCGGACGCCAGTGCTCGATGTTCTCGACCCACGCAGGCAGCTCGTCGTCGCGCGCGACGCCGCGCCAGTTGTCGTGCTCGTGGCCGCGCACGAGCTCGGTCTGCTGGAACGACTGCAGGTAGCCGTTGCCGGGCTCCTCCCAGTAGTGGTAGTGGTCGGTGACGATCGCGGTCGCGTACCCCTGCGCCTCGAGCAGCCGCGGGAGCCGGCGGTCGACGTGCTCGAGCGGCCCCCACGGCCGCCACAGCATCTCCTTGAAGCCGGCGAAGAGCTCGCGCCGTGCCGGCATGCACGGGAGGCTGCCGACGAAGTGGTTGTCGAAGCGCCACGCCCTGCACGCGAGCCGGTCGACGTTCGGGGTCGGCGCGGGCGCCTCGGGGGCGTAGCAGCGCAGGTCGGCGCGGTTCAAGCTGTCGACCAGGATGAGGACGACGTTCGGCCGCCTCGCAGACCCCGTCACGGTGTCAGGCACCGTCACGAAGTTGCAACGCGGCCCGCATGTGTCCGCCACAGCTCGAGCAGCGCGCCGGCGACGCCGGGCGCCGCGCAGAGCAGCGCCTCGCCCTCGACCGGCTCGGCGCCGCCGGAGCTCGCGACCACGCGGGCGCCCGCCTCACGCGCGATCAGCGTCCCCGCCATGCCGTCGAGCGGTCCGTAGGAGCCGAGCACCGCGGCAACGGCGCGGCCCGCGCCGACGCTCGCGAGCGTGAGCGCGTTCGAGCCGAGGATGCGCGTGACGCATCCCTCGGCGGCGCAGGCCGCCATCAGCTCGCCCATGCCCGGCCAGAGCGACTGGGCGACGAGCTCCGTCAGCAGGATCCCGCCGGTGATCGTCGTCGCGTCCGAACAGCGGCACCGCGTGCCGTCGACCGCGGCGCCGCGGCCGCGCACCGCCGACAGCACCTCGCGCCGGTAGGGGTCGACCACCACGCCGGCCGCGGCGCCCACCTCGTCCGAGACGGCGAGGCTGAACGACGACCACGGCAGCCCGTGCACGAAGTTCGTCGTGCCGTCGACGGGATCGACGAACCACTCCGCACGCGGGGCGTCCTCGTCGCTCGCGCCGAACTCCTCGCCGACGATGCGGTCGCCCGGGAAGCGTTCGGCGATCGCCGCGCGCACGTGACGCTCGACGTCGAGGTCGGTCTCGGTCACCCAGTCGGCGTCGCTCGTCTTCGTCGAGATCTGGTCGGCGCGCGGCCGGTCGGCGACGATGCGGTCGATCGCCCACCTGGCGAGCTCGTCGACGAGCGCGGCGCACTCGTCCAGCTCCTGGTCGCTCAGCATCGCACTCCCAGCAGCTGCACCAGGGTCCGGACACGGTTCGTGATGATCGCGTCGAC
>DASRCE010000007.1:0-62916 GCA_035653275.1 Gaiellaceae bacterium
TGGCACCTCGATGTCGGCTCGTCGCATCCTGGGGCTGGAGTAGGTCCCAAGGGTTGGGCTGTTCGCCCATTAAAGCGGTACGCGAGCTGGGTTCAGAACGTCGTGAGACAGTAGACCATTGCTGTCTATAAATCTGGCTATTTGCTGGAAACTCCGAGTATCCCGCGCTACTCACCGTGACATCCGACCGGATGTTTACGGTAGTGACAACGCGACGGGTGCGGACAATCAGCAGGAAAGGCTGGACAGCTAGATCGCCGGGTATGTCGACGGCGAAGGGAGCTTTGCGGTTTCGGTGCAGCGCAATCCGAGCTGCCGCGTCGGCTTTCAACTCATCCCTGAGTTCCATGTCAGCCAGAACGGCGACAGGGCGCAGGTGCTCGAGTTGATCCGTGAGCGGCTCGGATGCGGACGCATCAAGCCCAACAGCAAACGCGATCGAGCGCTTGTCTTGGTTGTCCGCAACCGACGAGACCTGCTCGAACGCGTCATTCCCTTCGTCGAGCGGAACCCGTTGCTCTCAGCGAAGCAGGCGGACGTCGAGACGTTCGCGCGCATCGTGCGAGAGCTCGCTCTCGGTCACCATCGTTCGCCTGCCGGCTTCCGCCGGCTCCTGGAACTCGCCGTCACGATGAACGGCGGCGGGCGCCATAGAAAGGTGCGATGGATGGAGCTGGTAGCTCTCCAGAATCCTCAGAGACTGCACGCCAGACAGGGCCTTTCGGCCCGGAAGATACAGTCCGAGCTGCATGGCGACATGCAGAGTCAGGCAGAAATGACCTGGCCTCCGAGCCTGTCAAGGCTCGGGAGTAACAACACTGTCGGTCCCTATCCACCATGGGCGTTGGAGGCTTGAGAGGAGTCGTCTCTAGTACGAGAGGACCGAGACGAACGGACCTCTGGTGTATCAGTCGTTCTGCCAAGAGCGCTGCTGATTAGCCACGTCCGGATGGGATAACCGCTGAAAGCATCTAAGCGGGAAGCCCACCTCGAGATGAGGCCTCCCATCTCCTAGAGAGAGTAAGAGCCGTGGGAGACCACCACGTCGATAGGCGGGACGTGCACGCACAGCGATGTGTTCAGCGGACCCGTACTAATTGCTCGAGGTCTTGATTTGAAGAGCTCGTTCCGTAGCTATGGAGTTTTGAGGGTGCGCCGCCTTCGGCCCGGCCTCGACCATTTGGGCGGTCATAGCGACGGGGAAACACCTCTTCCCATTCCGAACAGAGAAGTTAAGCCCGTCAGCGCCGATGGTACTCGGAGCGCGAGCTCCCGGGAGAGTAGGACGCCGCCCATTTTCTTCCAGACGGCCCCGCGAGGGGCCGTCGGCGTCTCTACGCCGCGAGCTTGGCGCGCCAGTCCGGGTCGAGGTCGCGAAGCCGACGTACACGCTCGGCGAGCGGGGGGTGCGAGTCGAACAGCGCGCCGAGCCCCCTCTCGGCGAACGGGTTCATCGTGTACAGCGGCTCCGTCGCCGGGGATGCCTCGAACGGCACGAGCTGCATCGCCTCCTCCAGCCGCAGGAGCGCGTCCGCGAGCCCGTGCGGCGAGTCGCACAGCTCTGCGGCCGCCCGGTCCGCGGCGTACTCGCGCTTCGGTGAGAGCATCAGGTGCACGAAGGACGCGGCTACCGGCGCGAGCACGAACAGGAGCGCGCGCTGCAGCGCGCCGCCGACGCGTGACAGCTCGACGACGCATGTCGCCACGATCACGACGACGGTCTGCAGGAGGACGTCGCGATGGCGGATGTGCGCGAGCTCGTGGGCGACCACGCCCTCCAGCTCCGCCGGCGAGGCGACTCCCATCAGCCCGACCGACAGCGCGATCCCGGAGCCGCCGCCCGCGCCGCGACCGGCCGACAGCGCGCGCGGGTAGCTGTCCGGGAGCACGTAGAGCTTCGGCCGCACGACCCCGGCGACGAGCGCCAGGCGCTCGACCGTCGAATGCAGCGCCGGCGCCTCCCCCTGCACGAGCTCGCGAGCCCCGAGCATCCCCATCACGATCCGGTCGGCATACGCGTAGATCGCGGCGGCGAGGAGCACCACCGCGCCGGCGAAGAGGATCGAGACGCGGTAGCCGCCGAGCTCCCACCCCGCGCCGCCGAGGAGCACGCCAGTGGCGGCGACGAGCGCCCAGCACTTGAGCACGTTGCGGACGATCAGGAAGCGGTCTCGCACCGCGGGGACCTACGGCTCGTCGTCGGCGGCGTCGCCGTCGTCCTCGGCGAGGCCGCGCGGCGGCCAGTCCGGCTCGGGGGCGTCGCAGCGGCTCGAGCAGTGCAGCGACGCGACGTTCTGCAGCGGGATGAGGATGTGGCCGTTCAGCTCCACGTGCGCGACGTCTTCGACGTAGCAGTACGCGGTCAGGACGCCGTCCTGGTACTCCCCGCCGAAGAGCGCGATCTCCACCTGCTCGCCCTTGTACTTGTTGGTGTAGTCCTCCATCCCCGCGGTCCGAGCCTATCCGATGGGCGCCGTGAGCCGGTCGTCCCGGAAGTGCACCTCGAGGACGGCGCAGTTCGCGTACGGGTGGTAGGGGAGGTCGCTGATCACGTCGTGGAGCGCGCGCAGGGTGCCGCCGTGCGTGACGACCAGGATCCGCCGGCCGAGGTTCGACCGCGCGATGTCCTCGACGGCCGCGAGGACCCGCTTCGCGTGCTGCTCCCTCGTCTCGCCGTCGGGCCGCACGCCGCCCGGGAACCGCGCCTCGATCTCGGCGCGCGTCAACCCCGACCACGACCCGACGTCGATCTCGCGCAGCCGCGCGTCGACGAAGACCGGGACGCGGTGAGGGGCCGCGACGATCTCCGCCGTCTCGTGCGCCCGCCGCAAGTCCGACGAGTACACGGCGTCGAACGACATGTGCCGGAGCTGCTCGGCGAGCGCCCGAGCCTGCGCCCGACCCGCATCGTTCAGCGGCGGGTCGGCCCACCCCTGCCAGCGCCGCTCGCGATTCCAGTCCGTCTCGCCGTGGCGCGCCAGCAGGAGCGTCGTCATCGGGCCGCTACCGTAGCGGGCCGTGGAGCTCGAGCTCGCCGGCAAGGTCTGCGTGGTCACCGGGTCGACCGGGGGCATCGGCCTCGAGGTCGCGCAGCGCCTGCGGTCGGAGGGTGCGCACGTGGTCTCCTCGGGACGCCGCGGCGACGGCCCCGGCGAGCTGCACGTCGCCCTCGATCTCACGCAGCGCGATGCCGCCGCAAGGCTCGTGGCGGCGGCCGTCGACCGGTTCGGCCGCATCGACGGCCTGGTCAACAACGTCGGCGGGACGGAGATCCGAGAGCTCGACGAGCTGAGCGACGAGGACTGGCAGCGCTCCTTCGAGCTCAACCTGATGACCGCGGTCCGCACGACGCGCGCCGCGCTCCCGCACATGCCGGCGGGCTCGGCGATCGTCAACGTGTCCTCGACCGCGGCCAAGCGCCCGTCGCTCGGCATGCCCGACTACTCGGTGATGAAGGCGGCGATGCTGTCGTTCTCCCGCCTGGTGGCCGACGTCCATGCCGCCGACGGCATCCGCTGCAACGCGGTCACCCCCGGGCCGACGGCGACCGAGGCCTGGCTCGGGGAGGGCGGGCTCGCCGACCAGCAGGGCGACCGCGAGCAGGTGCTCGCCAAGGTCGCCGCCGGGCGGCCGCTCGGTAGGCTCGCGGAGCCGGGGGAGGTCGCCGACGTGGTCGTCTTCCTGCTGTCTGCCCGCGCCTCGTACGTGACGGGCGCGGCCTGGTCGGCCGACGGCGGCACCGTCCCGATCATCATCTGACCGTCCCGCTACCGTGGCCTCGTGCCGGACCTCGCGGGCAGAGTCGCCGACGCCTTCGCCGCGCGGATCCGCGAGGACGAGGAGCGGACGCTGTCGCCGCTCGCGGTTCGCTCCTACGAGACTGCCGGGCGGCCGCGCGAGGAGGACGAATGCCGCGTGCGCACGCCGTTCCAGCGCGACCGCGACCGCATCCTCCACTCGAAGCCGTTCCGCCGCCTGAAGGGGAAGACGCAGGTCTTCATCGATCCGACGGGCGACCACTACCGCACGCGCATGACCCACACGCTCGAGACAACGGGGATCGCCCGGGTCGTCGCGCGAGCGCTTCGCCTGAACGAGGACCTGACGGAGGCGATCGGTCTGGGTCACGACCTCGGCCACCCGCCGTTCGGACATGCGGGCGAGGAGGCGCTCGACGAGCTCCTGCGCGACGAGGGGGGCTTCCGCCACAACGAGCAGTCGGCGCGGATCGCGGAGGAGCTCAACCTGACGCGCGAGGTGATCGACGGCATCCTCGCGCACACGGGCGCCGTCGAGCCGCATACTCTCGAGGGGAAGATCGTGCGCATCGTCGACCGCGTCGCGTACATCAACCACGACATCGACGACGCGATCCGGTACGGGATCCTGAAGGAGTCCGACCTGCCGCACGACGAGATCGCGCTGCTCGGCCCCACGGGAGGAGCGCGCATCGACACGCTCGTGCACGACCTCGTCGAGGCCTCGGCCGCCGCCGGCGACATCGCGCAGAGCGCCGAGATCGGCGAGGCGATGCTGTCTCTGCGGTCGTTCATGTTCGAGCACGTGTACCTCGGGCCGGAGACGCGGCCGGAGCACGAGCGCGCCCGCGCCGTGATTCGCCGGCTGTACGAGCACGGCGTCCAGGTCGACTTCATCGCCGGCATGACCGACCGGTTCGCGCTGTCGTACGCTGCCTCGCTGTAGTGGCGCGGATCCAGGACAGCTCGGTGGAGGCGGTCAAGGCGGCCGCCGACATCGTGGCCGTCGCCGAGGAGCGCACGTCCCTGCGCAAGCAGGGCGCGCGCCTCGTGGGCCGCTGCCCCTTCCACGAGGAGCGCACGCCGAGCTTCTCCGTGAACCCGAGCCAGGGCCTCTACTACTGCTTCGGCTGCCACAAGGGAGGCGACGTGATCTCGTTCGTCCGCGAGACACAGGGCCTCGACTTCACCGGCGCGATCGAGTGGCTCGCAGACCGCTTCCGCGTCCCGCTCGAGTACGAGGAGGTCTCGCCCGAGCAGGCGGCGAAGCGCGACCGGCGCGCGCGTCTGCACGACCTCCTCGAGCACGCCGCCACGTACTACCAACGCGCGCTCTGGGAGACGGAGGTCGGATCGTTGGCGCGCGACTACCTGAAGGGGCGCGGCTTCTCCGAGGCGATCGCGCGCGAGTTTCGGCTGGGTCTCTCGCTCGGCGGCGACTCGCTGTCGCGGAAGGCGCTCGCGAAGGGCTTCACGCCCGAGGAGCTCCGTGCAGCCGGCCTCCAGCGGCCGAACGGCGCCGACGTCTTCCAGCGGCGCCTCATGTTCCCGCTCGCCGACGCACGCGGGCGCGTGCTCGGCTTCCAGGCGCGCAAGCTCTACGACGACGATCCGCTGCGCGGCAAGTACGTGAACACGCAGGAGTCCGAGCTGTTCCACAAGAGCGCCGTCGTGTACGGCCTCGACAAGGCGCGGGCCGCGATCGCGAAGCAAGATCGCGCGTGTGTCGTGGAGGGGAACGCCGACGTGCTCGCGCTGCGCCAGGCCGGCTTCGAGCCGGTGGTCGCGTGCATGGGCACGGCGCTGACGGAGCAGCAGCTTCGGGAGCTCGGGCGCCTGACGAAGCGGCTCTGGCTCGCGTTCGACGGCGACGCAGCGGGCGAGTCGGCCGCGCTGCGCGGGATGGAGCTCGCCGTCGCGAGCGGGTTCGACGTGAACGTCGTCGCGCTGCCGGCGGGCGCCGACCCAGCCGACGACCCGTCAGGGTTCGAGTCGCGGCTCCGCACTGCCGAGCCGTACGTCGTGTACCGCGCCCGCGTCGAGCTCGACCGCGCTGAGGACCGCGAGACCGGGTTCCGGCGCGTGAAGGGGATCCTCGACGGCTTCCCCGAAGGCCCCGACAAGCTGGCGGCGCAGCGGCTCGTGACCGACCGCGTGGGCACGACTGTCCAGTTCCGGACGGGGGCGATCCCGTCGGCGCGGGCGGCGGCCGGCGCACCGCGTGTCGTGGACGCGGGCACCCGGCTCGAACGGAACGCCCTCGCGGGCGTGCTCGCCCACCCCGCGCTGCGACCGCTCCTCGCCGAGCTGACGCCGGCACACTTCTACGACCCGCTGCACCGGGAGATCCGCGCGCACATCCTCGAGGGTGCGCCGCTCGAGGCCGACGGCGTGGCGGTGCTCGCGGAGCTCGACGCGCGGGCGGAGGCGGAGGGGATCGACGCGTCGACGGGCGAGGAGCTGCTCCTCCGGCTCCGCGAACGCGAGCTCCGGCGCGAGCTGCAGACGGCCGACCTCGCGCGGACGAAGAAGCTGCAGGAGCTGTTGCAGAAGCTGCACGAGCGCGTCGCGGCGCTCTCGAGCGGCTAGCTAACGCTGAACGCCGCCGACGTGCCCTTCCAGTAGTGCCAGGGAAGGTTGTCGAGCAACAGGTACGAGCCGGGCTTCAGCGACACGACGAACGAGGAGCGCGCGCCGGGCGCCACGACGACGCTCTCGGCGAGCGGCTGCACGTCGGCGTGCGCGCCGTCCACCGGAAGCCGCTGCGCGAAGCTCCGCGTCCTGACGAGCACGATCTCGTGCCGTGTCGCGCCGAGGTTGCGGACGTCGATCCGCACGCGGCCTGCCGGCACCACGCCAACCGACGGCACGACGCTCCATTCGGCGACGTCGGCACGCAGGACGGCGGCCGGCGCGCGACCGGCGCTGCTCGACGCCGTTGCGGCGAGCAGGGCGGCGGTGATGCCGCAGTAGGCGATGACGAAGCGCATGCGACGGATGATCCGGAGACGCTTCCCGCTGCGCCCCGGCTGAAATCACAGGCTTGACCTGGACGTAAGTCGCATGCCCCGAACGAGGCACGACCGAGGTAAGGCCCGACGCAGGCCGATCGTCCGTGGCCGGTAACGGGAGCGTAGTCGACGATGGGCGAGATGGAGCATCTGCAGCGCACGCTGAACGACTTCCTCGGGCCGGGCTGGGTCGAGGTCGAGCCGGGGATCTACCGCCCGCCGACGCTGGTCGCCGTCGACGGCGACGCGCGCGACGGCGAGTCGGTGCGCGAGCTCGAGCCCGCCGCGGTACCAGGTACCTGAACAGGTAGCTGGGAAGCTCCCCGGGTTGGACTCGAACCAACAACCCTTCGGTTAACAGCCGAATGCTCTGCCAATTGAGCTACCGGGGACCAATCGGCGGGCGGCATTGTAGCCTCGCTAGCCGCCCGCGACCGTCACCGCCACGTCGACCTCGTGCTGCGGCGACCCGTCGGCCGCGGACGGCGCGAACGTCCGCACCGTCAGCGGGCCCGGCGGCGCGTGCAGCGTCGTATGGAAGGTTCCCCGCGCCGGCGCTCCCTGCGACGCGAGCATGGTTGCGGCAAGGACGACTGCCGCCGCTTTCACCTTTCCGATTGGCGCGGACGGACGTCTATCCTTGAGGCGTGAGCGTGATCGGGCTCGTGCTCCTCGCCGCCGCGGTGCTTCTCCTGGCGGCGGCGGAATGGCCCCGGCTGACCCGGCGCACGAAGCTGCCGCCGCGGAGGCGGCGGGAGGCGAAGAAGCCGCACCTCCGCGTCGTCGAGCCTGACTTCGACCCGGAGGAGTTCCAGCGCGCCGTCGAGCGCGACCTCGCGAACCTGCCGACGTACGACCCCCGGGCGAACCGCGATTAGCGGACGCGCACCGTCGTCCTGAGGCGCGCGGTGTTCGGGAGGATGCGGGGCACGTCCTCCATGTTCTTCGTCTCCTGGTAGTCGGCGACGCTCAGCACGAGCCGGTGGGCTCCGGGCGCGGCGCGGATCCGGATGATGCCGCCCGCGTACCGGGCGGCCACGGGCTTCCCGTCGAGCGAAGCGGCGATCGAGGCGGGGTCGACACCGGATCCCGCGTCGACGGCCGAGACGGCGATCGCCCCGCGCACGGTGAGCAGCTGGAGTCGCGGCGGGCTCACGTCGTTCACCCAGTACCGGAACGTGAACGGGCCCGGGCGCCCGACGGCGTCGAAGACCGCGTCGTAGGCGCCGGCGCGCGGCAGGACGACGCCCGCGACCCGCCGCCGGTCGCCGTAGCTCCTCCGGTACGGGTTGAGGTCCTCGGGAAGGCCCGCGTAGCCGGCGAGGCGATCCTCGGACCCGTCGAAGGTGACGTGCGGCACGACGGCTCCGGACAGCACGACGACGCCCGCGTTCGCGACGTGCGCCGGCAGCCGGAAGCGGAAGACGCGCTCGCCGCCGGGGTACGTGCCGACGCCGGTCGGGTAGCGGTAACGCGTCACGAGGGCGGGGGCGCCGACCGTCGTGCCGCCGTAGACGCCCGGTCGCGCCAGCGCAACCTTCCGCTCCGTTGCGAGACGCGGTGCGCTCGTCAGGAACCAGAACGGGATCCGGCGGACGTCCGTCCCGCGCGTCAGCACGACGAACCCGGCGGCGTCGCCGGCGGTTGCGCCGCCCGTCGCGGTGACCGCGAGCACGCCCGGGACCGAGACGGCCGGAGGGACGGTCACGGCTCCCGCTCCCTCCTGCGTCTTCACCGTCGCGCTCCAGGTGCCGGCGCCGCCGCCGGCGTCGCTCAGAGCGACCTCCCTCGTCGCCGCGGCACCTGGAGCGAGCTCGCCGAACGACAGTCCGGACGGCGCGGCGAACAGCAGCGGCGCGTCGGCGCGGGGGAGGTCGACGAGCCCGCCGCCCTCACGCGTCACCGGCGCCTCGCTTCCGCCGCCGAGGAACGCGGCGTCCGCGGTCTGCACGAGCGCCGACTTGAGCTCGGCGACCGACCACGTCGGGTGGCGCTCGAGCAGGAGAGCGGCGGCGCCTGCCACGTGCGGCGTGGCCATGCTCGTCCCGCCGAGCCTGCCCCAGGTCCCGTCGCTCGGCGGCAGGGCCGAGAGGACGTCGACGCCCGGAGCGACGACGTCTGGCTTCTGCTCGAGCGACACCGGCGTCGGCCCGGCCGACGAGAAGTCGGCCAGGACGTCCTTCGAGTCGACGGCACCGACGGTGATCGCGTCCGGCGCGCTCCCGGGCGAGGAGATGGAGCCGTAACCGAAGTCGGAGAAGTCGTTGCCCGCGGCCACCACGGGAACGACGCCGGCCGCCGCGGCACCGTCGATCGCCTGGACGACGAGGTCGCGCGACGGCTCGACCTCCGGCTCGCCGAGCGACAGGTTGATCACGTTCATCCCGTCCGCCACCGCGGCCTCGATCGCCGCGGCGATCTCGGGGCTGTTCCCGTCGAGCCCGAAATCGGGCGTGGGGACGGTCAGCGCCTTGTAGTTGCCGAGGTACGCGTTCGGCGCGACGCCCGAGATCGCGACGCCGGCCGCGAGCGTGCCGTGGTCGCCGGCCGCGATCCCGGCGACGTGCGTCGCGTGGAACGACGCCGTCGGGTCGAAGGGGACGTTCGCGTACTTCCAGGTCTCACCGGGCGGGGCGAACGTCCGCTGCACGATCACCTTCGGCGTCGTGTACGCCGTCAAGCCCTTCGGGTAGCCGGGCGGGTACTGGAAGCCGCTCGGGTCGAAGTACGGATGGGAGGCGTCGAGGCCGTCGTCGATGATCCCGATCTTCATCCCGTTGCCGGCGCTGCCGAGGCTCCACAGCTTGTCGGCGCCGATCTGCTGCGGGCCCAGCCCGGAGGTGAGCGCGTGGTAGCGAACGCTCGGCCACACCTCGCTGACGCCGGCGACGCCCGACAACGCCCGCACGCTCGCGCGGGGGAGCACCACGGCGAGCCCGTCGAGCACGAGCCGGTAGCGCCAGCGGACGCTCGAGCCGGCGATCGACGTCTCGATGCGGCGCGCGACGTGCGCCTGCTGCGCCTCGATCCGCTGCAGGTACGACGCGTGCCGCACGGAGAGCAGCGAGCGGCCGAAGAACGAGAGTGGCGGCGCCTGCAGCGTGACGACCACCTCCGTCATCGGCGTCGCAGACCGGCCGAACCCGTCGCCCGACAGGACGACGGCGGCCGTCGCCGCCGCCAAACCGATCGCGAGGAGCCGTTTCAGGTGCCGCATGGTAGCCGCGCCGTGAGCGACGGCGGCGGCGGGCAACCGGGGGAGAGTACGGCTGCCGCCGCCACCGCCGCTGGCACCCGGCTCCCCCAGCCGCAGAGTGTCGGATGCCGGGGACTCTTTCGGAGCGCGGCCGCCGGGTCCTACCGACGGGATGCGGATGAGAGGACTTGAACCTCCACGCCCTTGCGGGCACACGGACCTGAACCGTGCGCGTCTACCAATTCCGCCACATCCGCGCGGAGCGACAGTGTAGCCGGGGCCGCTCGCTACGCTAGGACCGTGAGCACGCAACCACTGCGCGAGTTGCTCGCGCGCGCGTTCCCGGACGCGAGCGAGCTGGACGTCATCGACCGGACCGGGGGCGGCGACCACTTCCAGGTCGTGGTGACCGCGCCGTCGCTGCACGGCCTCTCGCTGGTCGAGCAGCACCGTCGCGTGTACGAGGCGCTCGCCGCGCCGCTCTCCGACGGCACGATCCACGAGCTGCGCATCAAGACGAAGGGGGAAGCCCGACCGTGAGGTACAGCGAGAAGATCAAGGACGTCATCCAGAGCTCCGACGTCGCCCTGTTCATGAAGGGCACGCCGGCGTTCGTGATGTGCGGCAACTCGGACCGCGCGCTGCAGGCGCTGCGGCGGGCGGGCGCGCCGGTGACGGCGGTCGACATCCTCCCCGACCCGCAGATCCGGCAGGAGCTGTCGGCCATCTCCGGCTGGCCGACGATCCCGCAGGTGTTCGTGAAGGGCGAGCTCGTCGGCGGCGCAGACATCGTCGAGGAGCTCGAGCAGAGCGGCGAGCTGGAGCAGACGCTGCGGGAGAAGCTCGGCGACGACTACGCGTCGACGCGCGCCGAGCAGACCGTCGCGCTCGCCTGAGCCTTTAGTCGGCGAGCGCCGCGAGCACGTCGTCGGCGTGCTTCGCGGGCTTCACGTTCCGCATGACGCGCTTGACGGTGCCGTCCTCGCCGATCACGAACGTCGAGCGGTTGATCCCCATGTACCTGCGGCCCATGAACTTCTTCTCGCCCCAGACCCCGTACTGCTCGGCGACCGAGTGATCGGGGTCGGCGAGGAGCGTGAACGGCAGGCCGTACTTCTCCTTGAACTTCACGTGCGACCTCTCGCTGTCGGGCGAGACGCCGAGGACGACGGCGCCGGCCCGCTCCAGCTCGCCGTACACGTCGCGGATCCCGCATGCCTGGGCCGTGCAGCCGGGCGTGTCGTCCTTGGGATAGAAGTAGAGAACGACCTGCTTTCCGCGTAGGTCGGAGAGCCGCACGGTCTCGCCGCTGTCGCTCGTGAGCGAGAACTCCGGCGCCGGCTGTCCTTCCTCGACCATCGACCTCCTCCCGCTAGCTTTCCCGCGATGCTAACGGCGCACCACGTGAACGCATTCCTCGTGATCGGGGTGTGCGCCGTCGCGTCGGCGGCCGCCTTCTGGGCCAGGCGGCGCGGCGCGGGCTCGGCCGTCGCGCAGCTGCTCGCGCTCGCCCAGACGCTGATCGTCGCGCAGGTCGCGCTGGGGCTGCTGTTGCTCTCCGACCATCGCCGCGCGCACGACCACCTGCACTACGCCTACGGCACCTTCGCGCTGCTCGCCGTCCTGTCTCCGTGGCTCTACGCGCCCGCCGACCCGCGCGCGCGCCTGCTCTGGTTCGCCGTGGCGACGCTCGTCGCGGCGGCGCTCGCCGTCCGCGCGTACATGACGGCATGAACCCGTTCCTCCGCAACCTCGCGATCCTGGCAGTCGTCGCGCTCGCGATCGTCGTGCTGAACCAGGAGACCGCGCTGATCACCGCGGGGACGCTGCTCCGCTTCGCGTTCTTCATCGTCGTCGGCGTCGTCGCCTACTTCTTCTGGCGCGACTTCGGCCGACGCGAGATCTCGACGTGGCCGACCCGGGCCGCCGCCGTCTTCTACTCGGCGATCGGGCTGTTCGTCGCCGACATCGGGTGGTACGCGGTCGCAGGCGTGGGCGGCCGTGACGTGCTGTCGTTCCTGGGTGTCGCGGCGATCTGCCTGTACGTCGGGATCAGGACCTGGCGCGACCAGCGCTCGGTTCTCTGACCGCGAGCCCGTCCAGGCGATCGAGCGCCTCGCGGAGGGGCATGTGGCGGCCGACGAAGATCGGCGTGTCGCGCTCCGTGTAGCGCGACGCTTCCGAGTCGCGCAGCCGCAGCATCAGGTGCATGAAGTCGGCGGGCTCCTCGCACTCGAACGCGGTCATGAACTCCTGGTCGTCGATCCCGAACGAGTACGTCGTGTGGTTGTGGATTCCCGGAAACTCCTCGCGCCCGATGCGGATGTGCTCGTCCATCGCGCGCTTCCGGTCAGGCTCGGGCAGCGCGTACCACGGACGCACCTTCACGAACGGGTACACCACGAGGTACGGGCTCCCCTTCGGGACGATTCGCCGCGCCTTTCGCGCAGACGTGTACTGCGAGGCCCGGGTCGTCGCCAGGTAGCTGTACGGCGTCTCGAGCCACGCGGCGAGCGGCGTCGCGTTCAGCGCCGCCCCGAGCTCGCCGAGATCCTCGTACCGCTCGGTGATCTTCCAGAGGAAGAAGTCGGTGTCGGGACGGACGCCCGTGACGGAGTACGTGCGCAGGTGGTCGAACCGCGGCGCGTGCTCCTCGACGACGTCGGCGAATGCGTCCTTCGCCGCCGCACGCTCCTCGACGGGCAGCCGCCGCCAGGCGCGGTCGACGCGGTAGAAGGTGTACGCGACGTACTGGCCGTCCACTGCGACGAAGCGTACCGGCGCTATCGCGAGGTGAACGAGGTGCGGGCCGTCGCCGGCGGTCCGGCGTTGGCGACGGCGCGGGCCGTCGCGGCCACCACGTGGCGCCCGCTGCGCAGCTTGCCGCGGAAGACGACGATCTTCGGCACGCGGCCGACCGCCGTGCCGGTGACGCGGCGCGAGTCGAGCTGGAGCGTGTAGCGGCAGTCGAGCGAGCAGGTGAGCGTGACCTTGACCGTTCCCGTCTTGCTCGGCTTCGCCGCCTTGAGCACGAGCTTCGGCGTCAGCTGGAGGGTCGGGCAGGTCGTGATCACCCCGCGGTGGACGCTCGCAACGGCGGAGGTGACCGCGGGCAGCGACGACTTCGGGCTCCCGTCGGCGTAGAAGACGCCCGACTGCCACGCCGGCAGCGCCGTCTCGTCCTGCACGTGGAACAGGAGCAGCCCCATCACGGTGGGCTGGCAGAACGCCATCTGCATCGCCTGCGTGTACATCTGCGCCTGCGTCGCCTCGTCGACGGGCTTCGTCGTCGCCGGCTCCGTTCCCGTGTAGAGCGACGCCTTCGCGGGCGGGATGACCGTCTCGATCCCGAACTCGTCATAGAGGATCGGGATCGAGGACCCGCGCTGCGCGGTCCCGTCGAACGCAGACCCGAGCAGAGAGACGAGCTTGGCGTAGTCGGCGAGGCCGATCGAGCTCGAGTTCGGATGGGGGAAGTTGGGGCCGGTCTGCGAGTTCTCCGGGTACGGGTGGAACGCGAAGGCGTCCATGATCGGAACCTGCCGGCCCGACGCCTTGTACGCAGCGCCGAGGTCGGCGATGAACGCGGTCGGCGAATGCGTGTCGCGGCCGGTGTTCGGCTTGTCGACGCCGCGTGGCGCGAGCGCGCCGCCGTAGACGGTCGAGTGGGGGCGCACCGCCTTGATCGCGTCGTAGGCCTGCGCGAGCAGCTGCTCGTACGCGGGCGCCGCGACGTCCTCGCCGCTCGGGCCGAACTGCGGCATCCAGAACCGGTTCAGGTTCGGCTCGTTGCCGATGATGAAGTCGTGGACGTACGGGAACTGTTTCACGGCGTCCACGCAGAAGGCGACGAAGTCGGCGCGGTCCTGGTCGCTGAGCGGCGTCACGCTGGAGCCGAACGGATAGAGGGAGAGGATCACGCGGATCCCCGCGAATTCGGCGGCGGCGACCGCGTTCGTCACGTCGAGGCGCTCGGTCGGCCCGAGCGCCGTCTGGCCGCGCGTCCACGTCTGCGTGATGCGGATCGTGTCGAAGCCGACGAGCTTCGCCTCGAGCATCTCCTGCTTCGAGTACGTCGGGTCGTCGGACACCGCGACGTCCTCGGCCGCGCCGACCATCATGTAGGGCCCTCCGGCGAGCGCGCGCGCGGTGCAGGCGAAGAACAGGACGAGCGCCAGGAGGACGGCCTTCACGGCGGCCCCAGAGTACCCTGGCCGCGATGGCGTCAGACCGCCTCGAGAGCCAGCTCAAGCAGGTCCCGGCGGCCCCCGGCGTCTACCTGTTCCGGGACGGCCGCGGCGACGTCCTCTACGTCGGCAAGGCGAAGTCGCTGCGGCCGCGCGTCCGGTCGTACTTCCAGGCCGGCTCGACCGACAGCCGGCAGGGGATCCGGACGATGGCGAGCCGCGTCGAGACGATCGAGACGATCGTGACGTCGAGCGAGGTGGAGGCGCTGCACCTCGAGCAGAACCTCGTGAAGCGGCACCGCCCGCCGTTCAACGTCCGGCTCCGCGACGACAAGTCGTTCCCCTACATCGCGGTCACCGTCGAGGACGACTACCCGCGCGTGATGTTCACGCGCGAGCGGCACCGGCGCGGGGTCTGGTACTTCGGGCCGTTCGCGAACGCGAAGAAGGTGCGGGAGACGCTCGACGTCCTGAACCGCGTCTTCCGCTACCGGCCGTGCGAGGGGCCGCAGCCCGGGCGCCACAGCGGCATCCCGTGCCTCGACTACCACATCGAGCGGTGCTACGCGCCCTGCGTCGGCTACATCTCGAAGCACGACTACCGCGAGCTGATCGACCAGGTGATCGAGTTCCTCTCCGGCGACGACCGCCCGATCCGCCGGAGGCTCGAGCGCGAGATGCGGCAGGCGGCGGCGGAGGAGCGGTTCGAGGACGCGGCGCGCTACCGGAACCGGCTGCGCGCGATCGAGCGCCTGACCGAGCGGCAGGCGGTCGAGCGGCCCTCGGCCGGGTCCTTCGACGTCGTCGGGGTGGCGGTGTCGCCGGCCCGCGCGGCCGTGCAGCTCTTCCCGCTCCGCGAGGGCCGCATGGTCGACCGCTACTCGTTCCACCTGGAGAACGCGGCCGGCGAGGAGCTCGCCGAGGTGCTCGAGCAGTTCTGCCTCGAGTACTACGGCGCCGCGCCGTCGATCCCGCCGCAGATCGTCGTCCCCCGCGGTGCCGGCGACACGGCCGCGCTCGAGTCGTTCCTGTCGGAGCGACGCGGAGCGCACGTCGAGGTGCGCGTGCCCGAGCGCGGCGAGAAGCGGCGGCTGCAGGAGCTCGCGCAGCAGAACGCTCAGCTCGCGCTGGACTCGGCGACCTTCGTGGCGGAGACGAAGCGCGCGCGGCGACTCGAGTCGCTGGAGGAGCTGCGCGAGGTGCTGAACCTCGAGTCGCTGCCGATCCGGATCGAGTGCTACGACATCTCCAACATCCAGGGGCAGGAGATCGTCGGCTCGATGGTCGTCTTCGAGGACGGCGTCGCGAAGAAGTCGCACTACCGGAAGTTCACGGTGCGCGGGCTCGACGGGCAGGACGACTTCGGCGCGATGCGCGAGGTGATCACGCGACGGTTCACGCGCCTCGCCGCCGATCCCGGATCGGAGGAGTGGAACGAGTCGTTCGCCGCGACGCCGAACCTCGTGGTGATCGACGGCGGCAAGGGGCAGCTCTCGGCGGCCCTCGCGGCGATGCACGAGCTCGAGCTGCCCCGCGTCGCCGTGATCGCCCTCGCGAAGCGCATCGAGGAAGTCTTCCTGCCGGGTCGTGCGGGCCCCGTCCTGCTGCCGAGGGAGTCGCCGGCGCTGCAGCTCCTGCAGCGGATTCGGGACGAGGCGCACCGCTTCGCGCTGACGTTCCACCGCCAGCGGCGCGACGCCGCCGCGCGGGCGTCGATGTTCGACCAGCTCCAGGGCGTCGGGCCCGTCCGCCGCCGCGCGCTGCTGCAGCATTTCGGCTCCGCGGAGCGGGTCGTCGAGGCGACGCAGGAGGAGCTCGAAGGCGTCCCGGGCGTGCCGGCGAAGACGGCGCGCCGGATCTACGCGCAGCTCCACCGGACCGGGCGGGCGTAACGCCGGCCGCGGTCGGCCCCTCGGCCGCGTGGCGGGTGATCCGTTCGCGGAGCTTCGCGCCGTACTTCGTCGGCAACGCGGCGTCGGCGAGCGGGACGTGGTTCCAGAACCTCGCAGCGTCGATCCTCGTCTTCCGGCTGACGCACTCGCCGTTCCTGCTCGGCGTCCTCAACTTCTGCCAGTTCGTCCCGATCCTGCTGCTCTCGCCGTGGGCCGGCGGCCTGGCCGACCGCTTCGACCGGCGGCGGCTCCTGCTCGCGACGCAGATCGCGGCGACGGCGCTCGCGGCTGCGCTCGCCGCGCTCGCGTGGAGCGGACACGCGACCGAGTGGGTGGTGATCGGGTTCTCGGCTGCGCTCGGCGTCGTGAGCGCGCTGTCGTTGCCGGCGCAGCAGTCGCTGATCACGGCTCTCGTGGAGGAGGAGGACGTCCCGCAGGCGGTCGCGCTGAACTCGATGACCTTCAATCTCGCGCGCGCGATCGGCCCGGCGAGCGCAGCCGGTGTGATCGCCGCCCTCGGGATCCCCTGGGCGTTCGCGGTCAACTCGGTCTCCTACCTGCTGCTCGTCGCCGGGCTGCTGCTCGTCCGCCCGCGGGAGGAGGAACGAGCCGAGCGGCGCGGCTCGCTGCGCGAGAGCGTGCGGCTGCTCCGCGAGTCGCCCGCGCTGGCCGTCGCGCTGCTCGTCGTGATGGTCGCCGGCTTCGGCTCCGACCCGGTCAACACCGAGTCGCCGGCGTTCGCGCACGCGTTCGGGTACACGGACACGTGGGCCGGCGTGATCGTCGCCTTCTTCGGGGCGGGCGCGGTCACCGCCGCGTTCCTCGTCGCCGGCCGTGTCGCCGGCTCGCGGCGGCGGATGGCGGTGACGCTGGCGGCGCTCGGCGGCGGGATCCTGCTCTTCGCCGTCACGCCCTGGCTGCCGCTCGGGTTCGCCTTCCTCGCCGTCGCCGGCTTCGGCTACCTCGGGTCGAACACGTCGGCGACGACGCGGCTCGCGCTCGGGGTCGCACCGTGGCAGCGCGGGCGGATCATGGCGCTGTGGTCGATCGCGTTCCTCGGGCTGCGTCCGGTCGCGAGCCTGGTCGACGGCGGCGTCGCCGGCGCGTTCGGTGTTCGCGCGGCAGGCGTCGTGCTGGCGGTGCCCGCTCTGGCCGGCGCGGCGGCGGCCGTGCTCGCCGCGCGGCGCGGTTGACAAGCGTCGGCAGCCCGCACAAGGTGCGTGAGTCCCGGCGGCGAAGGGGGAGAGGATGCGGGGCAGAAGGACCGCGGCGACGCTCGCAGCCGTGCTGTGCGCGCTTTGCGGCGCGGGGGCGGGGCACGCCGCTCCCGACTCCGGCTTCGGGACGCTCGGCACGGCGTTCACCGGCGCCGGCACCCTGCCGTTCGCCGTCGCGTCCGACAGCCAGGACCGTCCGGTCGTCGCCGGCTTCAGCGGGCTCAGCGGGTTCGTCGAGCGGTTCACCGCCGCCGGTGCGCCCGACTCGAGCTTCGGCACAAACGGCGTCGTCTCGTTCGCCGCGCAGGTGCCGAGCATCGCCGTCGACTCGCAGGATCGCGTGCTCGTCGTCTCCGGCGCGGGCGTCTCGCGGCTGACCGCCTCCGGCGCGCCCGACCAGACGTTCGGGAGCGGCGGGACCGCAAGCGTGCCGTTCGGGACCGGTTTCGTCGCGCGCGCCGTCGCCGCCGACGCCTCCGACCGGCCCGTCGTGGTCGCCGTCGACACGTCGACCGGGCATGTGGAGGTCACGCGGCTCCAGACCGACGGCACGCCCGACACGTCCTTCGGCGTCGTCGACGTCGGCGTGCTGGGGCTCGCCTCCGTCGCCGTCGGCGCGGACGGGCGCATCTTCGTCGCCGGTACCTCGGCCGGCAACGCAGCCGTCACCGCCGTCTTGTCGACCGGCTCGGTCGACACGACGTTCGGCACGTCGGGGACCGCCACGGTCGACGCCGGCGGAAACGACGCGGCGAACGCCGTCGCGGTCGACGCCGGCGGCGACATCGTCGTGGGCGGCACCTCGATTCCCGGTACGTCTCCCGCCGCGGGCCGTCCGTTCGTGGCGCGGCTGGACGGGACCGGAGCTCTCGACGCGAGCTTCGGTGCGAGCGGGATCGCCGAGCCCTCGTTGCCGCAGGGAACCGGGTGGTTGACGCAGGGGCTGGCGCTGGGACCCGCCGGACGGATCGCGCTCGCCGGGCCGACCTTCTCCGGGCCGACGGTCGGAGGCGGCCTGTTCGTGCTCGACGCGAGCGGCGCCCTCGACGGCGGGTACGTCTCCGGCGGCTTCCTGCAGAGCACCGGGTTCGACACCGCCGCTGCGTTCGACGGGGCCGGCGGCCTGCTGCTCGCGGGCCAGCTCGGCCCGCCGACGCCGACCGGGTTCGTCAGCCGGTTCGTCCTCTCGACGGCGCAGCCGGCGGTGCACGTGCCCGCGTCCCCGGTGACGGCCGAGGCAACCGGTCCTTCCGGCGCGGCGGTCGCCTTCTCGGCTTCCGCCGACGAGGGCGGAACGGTGCTGCCCGTCTCGTGCAGCCCCGCCTCCGGCTCGACCTTCCCGCTCGGCGACACGACCGTGACGTGCTCGACGCAGGACGCGGGCGGCGCGACCGCGAGCGCAAGCTTCGTCGTCCGGGTGACCGACACGACGCCGCCCGTGCTCGCGCTGGCGAACGTCGCCGTCGACGCGACGAGCCCAGTCGGCGCGGCCGTCTCGTACACCGCGACGGCGACCGACCTCGTCGACGGCGCCGTCCCGGTCTCGTGCACGGCCCCCGCCGGGAGCACCTTTGCGATCGGCGACACGACGGTCTCCTGCACGGCCACCGACTCGCACCAGAACACGGCCTCCGGGACGTTCCTCGTGCACGTCCGCGGCGCGGCGGAGCAGCTCGACGCGCTCAGACGGCTCGCCGCGTCGTACCCCGACCTCGCGAAGCGGCTCGCCACGGTCAGGCTGTCGTCTCCGCGGAAAGCGTGCCTGCAGCTCGAGCAGTTCGCGCGCACAGCGCTGCGGAGCCCCGGCGGCTCGGCCGGTGCGGCGCTCGCGGCCGACGCGCGCCGCATCGACGCGGTTCTGGGCCTCTGCTGAGAGCTGCGCACGAGCGACTACCCTTCGCCCGTGCGCCGCCTGACACTGCTCGCCGCCGCCGCGCTCGCAGCCGGCTGCGGCTCGTCCGCCGCCAAGGCGCCGCCCGCGCCGCCGAAGCCCGGGCCGGGTCTGGTCCTCTACCGCGGCGGCGCCTGGGCCGTGGTCGTCTCGCACGGCCGCGCCGCCGCCGAGCACCTCGTGACCGGCACCTGGAAGACCGACCGGAGCGGGCGCGTCGAGATCACCGTCCTCGGCCCGAAGCCGGGGTCTCGCGGCAACCCGCGGCGGCCGCAGGTCGCGGCGGAGCTCACGGGCGACCGCGCGCTCGTCGAGTCGCAGCTCTGGGTCGACGGCGTCGCGCTGCTCGTCAAGGGCGGCGGGCTGCAGCCGACACGCGGGACGATCTACGGCGCCCCGGCCCGGCCGCTGAAGCCGGGGAAGCACACCGCAGTCGCGTACGGCCGCACGGCGACGCACGGCACGGCCGTGGCGTGGACGTTCTGGGTCTAGGAGGTCACGTGCCGGCCGTGTCCGGCCGGTCGTCCATGAACGGGTAGCGGTAGTCGCGGGGCGGCGTGAACGTCTCCTTGATCGAGCGCGGGCTGACCCAGCGGATCAGGTTCCACATCGAGCCCGCCTTGTCGTTCGTGCCCGACGCGCGCGCACCGCCGAACGGCTGCTGGCCGACGACGGCGCCGGTCGGCTTGTCGTTGACGTAGAAGTTCCCCGCGGCGTAGCGGAGCTTCTCCTCCGCGTCGTCGATCGCAGCGCGGTCCTCGGCGAAGACCGCACCGGTGAGGCCGTACGGCGCGGTCCGGTCGATCAGCCGCAGCGTGTCGTCCCACCGGTTCTCGTCGTAGACGTACGTCGTGACGACGGGGCCGAAGAGCTCCTCGCGCATCGTGCGGAACTCGGGGTCGCGCGTCTCGATCACGGTCGGCTCGACGAACCAGCCTTCCTCGTCGGAGTAGTGCCCGCCGACCACGATCTCCGCCGTCTCGGCGGACTTTGCCTCCTCGATCGCCGCGGCCTGCGTCCGGAAGGACGCGCCGTCGATGACGGCGCCCATGAAGTTCCGGAAGTCGGCGACGTCGCCCACCTTGATCGACGAGACCTGCTCCTGCAGCCGCTCGCGCAGCGCCGGCCACAGGTTCGACGGCGCGTAGACGCGCGACGACGCCGAGCACTTCTGGCCCTGGTACTCGAACGAGCCGCGGACGATCGCGGTGGCGAGCGCGTCGAGGTCGGCGGACGGATGCGCGACGATGAAGTCCTTGCCGCCGGTCTCCCCGACGATGCGCGGGTAGTTCCGGTAGCGCTCCATGTTCGAGGCGACGGTGCGCCACATGCCGTTGAAGACCGGCGTCGAGCCGGTGAAGTGGATGCCGGCGAGGTGCGGGCTCGCCAGCGCGGCGTCGCCGATCGTCGCGCCCGAGCCGTAGACGAGGTTGATGACGCCGTCCGGCAGCCCCGCCTCCTGCAGCAGGCGCATCAGGTAGTACGCGGACAGCATCGCGGTCCCCGCCGGCTTCCACACGACGACGTTCCCCATCAGCGCCGCCGAGGTCGTGAGGTTCGCCGCGATCGCCGTGAAGTTGAACGGCGAGACGGCGAAGACGAACCCCTCGAGCGGCCGGTACTCCATGCGGTTCCACACGCCCTGCGACGAGACCGGCTGCTCGGCGTAGATCCGCGTCATGAACTCGACGTTGAAGCGGAAGAAGTCGATCGTCTCGCACGCGGCGTCGATCTCGGCCTGGTGCGCGGTCTTCGACTGGCCGAGCATCGTCGCCGCGTTCAACGTGTCCCGCCATGGCCCCGACAGAAGCTCGGCCGCGCGCAGAAGGACGCCGGCGCGCTCCTCCCACGCCCAGCGCGACCAGTCCTCCCACGCCGCCGCCGCAGCGTCGACCGCCTGCCGGACGTGCTCCGGGCCGCCCTGGTGGACGTCGGCGAGCACGTGGTCCTTGTCGTGCGGCATCACCGCCTGCTTCAGCTCGCCCGTCGTGACATCCTTGCCTCCGATCACGAGCGGTATCTCGATCCGCTCGCTCCGCATCCGGTCGAGGCGCCGCTGCAGGCTGAGCCGCTCGGGCGACCCCGGCGCGTAGTCGTGGATCGGCTCGTTGCGCGGGGGCGGGGGGCGGAAGATCGCGTGCGTGCTCATGGCTCCGTAGATTACGGCGGTGGACCTGTCGCACGCGGTGTGGATCGGCGGGGCCCAGGCGAGCGGCAAGTCGACGATCGCGCGCGCCGTCGCCGAGCGGTTCGGCCTGCAGCTCTATGTCGTCGACCATCGCACGTGGGTGCACGAGCCGCGGATGCCGCGCACCGAGTTCGCGTCGCTGACGATGGACGAGCGGTGGGTGAATCCGTCTACCGAGCGGATGCTCGAGTGGTTCGTCTCGACGTCGCGCCATCGCTTCCGGCTCGTGCTCGAGGACCTACGCGTCCTTCCCGATGAGCCGGCTGCGATCGTCGAGGGGCCGCAGCTCTTCCCGGCGTTCGTGGCGGCCGTGCTCCGCGACCCCGCACAGGCGCTGTTCCTCGTCCCGGATCCCGACGAGATGCGGGAGCGCCTGCGCGCCCGCGGCCCGATGGAGGGGACGTCCGACGGCGTGCGCGCACGCGAGAACGCGATCGCTCGCGACGTCCTGATCGCGCGCAGGATCGAGCGCGAGGCGCGCGAGCTTCGGCTGCCGACCCTCCGGGTCGACCGGCCGCTCGCGGAGATGGTCGAGCTCGTCTGCGAGTACCTCGCTCCGACCGTCGAGCGGCTGCCGCGCGGCGGCGACCTCGCGGCGGCCCGCCGGTTCGAGGCGGAGGTGCGCGACACGCAGATCCGGCTCTACGAGGAGTGGCGCCGTGCGGCCACCGGTGCGCCTAGCGCCGCAGCAGGTACGTCGCGGTGACGATCACCCAGATCATGAAGCCGAGCGACGACGCGAACACGCTGTCGCCCTCGAACGTCCAGTTCACGGCGCCTTCCACCATCCCGACGACGAGCACTGCGATCCCGCCGACGATCCCCGCCTGGCCGAACCGCGGGGCGATCTTGCGCGCTCGCAGCGCCGCGAGCGACGAGCCGATGATCGAGGTCGCCGCGCACGCGGCCGAGGGCGCGGCGAGGAGCGGCTCGCCGCCGAGGACGGCGATCGCCTGCAGCGGGACGTACGCTGCGCCGCCGAGCACGACCGCGCTCGCGAAGAACGCGTCGGGGTCGTACCGGACGAGGAGCGCGCGCAGGCTCGCCAGGAACCACAGGTACGAGAACACCGCGCCGGTCAGCAGCGCCGCCTGCAGCTGCTGGTGCGTCGGTCCGGCGATCAGCGCGGGGAGCGCGAGCGCGACGTACAGGTAGCCGAGTGCCGGAAGGCGCGCCCGCGTCACCCGCGCGAAGCTACATCATTGGCTGCGTGAAGCCGACGCCGAGTACCCGCTCCGGCGGCGACCACGCCGCCGCCTCCGCTCCTTGACGAGCTCCGTCAAGCCTACGCTCGTGCAGTACGTCGCACCCGGGTGGGGCGTCGGGGAAATCTGGCTCGACGAGAACGGACGCGTCTTCCACAGCGAGTTGCCGCGTCAGACGCGAGACAGACACGAGTCAGACTCCCGTCTGGCCCTGGTCGCGCGATTGCAGGCGTTCTTCGCCGGCGCGCCCGACGACTTCCGCGACGTTCCGCTCGTGCTGCCGCGGGGGTTCCACGGTGCGTGTGCACGCGCCCTGCGGGACGTGCCGCGTGGTGAAGTCGTCAGCTACGGTGAGCTCGCGGCGCTCGCGGGCCGGCCGCGCGCCGCGCGCGCCGCCGGCACGTTCTGCGCGCGCTGCGACCTCGCGCCGTTCCTCCCCGTTCATCGCGTCGTGAGCTCGAACGGGATCGGAAGCTGGGGCGCGGAGGGCGTCGAGTACAAGCGGCGGCTGCTCGCGCTCGAGGGCGTCGACCTGTGACGCTGTCCGACGAGCTGCGGGACGAGCTCGCACAGATCGCGCCGCTCCGCCGCTGCTGCCGGCTCGCCGAGATCTCGGCGCTCTTCCATTCGTCCGGCGCCTGGCACCTGCGCGGCGGCACGGTCGCGGTGCACCTCGACCTGGTGAGCTCGGCCGGCGCGCGGCGAGCGTTCGCCCTGCTGCGCGACCTCGGCGTCCGCTCCGAGATCCGCACGTACCGCCGCCGCGCGTTCGACCGCGCGACGCGGTACCAGCTGCACGTCGACGTCGACGCGACGGCGCTGTCGGTCCTGCGGGACGCCGGCGTGCTCTCCGCGTCCGGTGCGCCGCAAGAGACGGCGCCGAAGCGCGTCGTCGGCCGCGCCTGCTGTCGGCGCGCGTACCTGCGCGGAGCGCTCCTGGGGGCCGGGTCGCTGACGGGGCCCCGTCACCCGCACCTCGAGATCCGCGCGTCGGCCGTCGAAGGTGCGCGGTTCCTGCAGAGCATCGCGCGCACGGAAGAGGTGCCGCTCGCCGTCGCCGAGCGCCGCGGTCACGCGCTTGCGTACGCGAAGGGACGAGACGCGATCGCAGGCGTGCTCGCGCTGGCCGGCGCCGGCGACACCGCGCTCGGCCTCGAGGAGCACGCGATCCTCGCGACGCTCCGCGGCGAGGCGAACCGGCTGGCGAACGCCGACGAGGCGAACCTCGAACGCGTCGCGGGCGCCGCGCATCGTCAACTGGAGGCGATCCGCGCGCTCGGCCTCGACGCGCTGCCGCCGGAGCTCGCGGGGATCGCCGAGCTGCGGCTCCGCCATCCGTCAGCGTCGCTTTCGGAGCTCGGCGCGAAGGCGCGCCCGCCGCTCTCGAAGTCGGCCGCGCACCGCAGGCTGAAGGCGGTGGAAAGACTCCTCGAAACCCAGCGTTGTCCTGCTTGCAAATGATCTGGCGGAGCCTGACGGGCCTCGCCCATACTCAGTGGTGGCGGAGCCGGTTCTCAGCAGGCGGTGGATACAGACCCCGTCCACCGTCGTCGCCGGGTCCCGGCGTGCGGGGGGAGGGTCGTCCTCGGAGCCTCCCCCCGCCCGCCGCTCTGTCGCTGATATACGCTCCGCGGCCGTGAGCGAAGCGAAGTTCGAGGAGCTGCGGGAGCGCCTCGCGGAGATCGCCGATCTCGGCAAGACGATGGCGCTTCTCTCCTGGGACCAGCAGGTGATGATGCCGCCCGGCGCAGCTCCGATTCGGGCGGAGCAGATGGCGACGATCGGGCGGATCGCGCACCAGAAGTTCACGTCGCCCGAGATCGGCAAGCTGCTCGACGAGCTGCGGTCGTGGAGCGAGGAGCACGAGTACGACTCGTTCGAGGCGAGCCTCGTTCGCGTCACGACGCGCGACTGGGAGAAGGCGCGGCGCGTGCCGGCGGACCTGCGCGCGGAGATGTCTCGCTCGGCGGCGCTCGCAAACCCGGTGTGGGTCGCAGCGCGACGCGACGACGACTTCGCGTCGTTCCTGCCCGTGCTGCGCAAGAACCTCGACCTCCGGAAGCGCTACATCGAGTGCTTCGACATTCCCGAGGAGCCGTACGACGTCGTCCTCGACGACTACGAGCGCGGGATGAAGACAGCCGAGGTCCGCCGCCTCTTCGACTACCTCAAGGAGCATCAAGCGCCGCTCGTGAAGGAGGTCGCTGAGCACGCGCAGGTCGAGAAGCGGCCGAAGACGTTCGACATCGACGCGCAGAAGGTGTTCGAGCTCGAGGTCGTGCGCGAGTTCGGCTTCACCGACGACGCCTGGCGCCTCGACCCGACGGTGCACCCGTTCGCGTCGGGGACCGGCGTGACCGACATCCGCATCACGACGCGGTACTTCGACGACGGCCTCGAGGGGCTGTTCGGGACGATGCACGAGTTCGGCCACGGGCTGTACGAGCACCAGGTCGACCCGCGCCTCGAGCGGTCTCCGCTCGCGCGCGGTGTCTCGCTCGGGATGCACGAGTCGCAGAGCCGCATGTGGGAAAACCTCGTCGGGCGCTCGCTGCCGTTCTGGCGGCGGTTCTTCGCGCGTGCGCAGGAGCTGTTCGCGCAGGCGCTCGGCGGCGAGAGCGTCGAGAGCTGGTACCGGGAGGTGAACGCCGTCGAGCCGTCGCTGATCCGGGTCGAGGCAGACGAGGCGACGTACAACTTGCACATCATCCTGCGCTTCGAGCTCGAGCAGGCGATGCTCGCGGACGAGTTCCCGCTCGAGCAGCTGCCCGAGGAGTGGAATCGCCGTGTCTGGGAGTACCTCGGGATCGACGTGCCGTCGAACCGCAAAGGCGTGCTGCAGGACGTGCACTGGTCCGGCGGCTCGATCGGCTACTTCCCGACCTACGCGCTCGGCAACCTGATCTCGGCGCAGATCTGGGAGCGGGTGACCGCCGATCTTCCCGACGTCTACGACGCGATCGAGGCGGGCGACTTCTCGCCGCTGCGCGACTGGCTGCGCGAGCACCTGCACCGCCACGGGCGCAAGTTCACGCCGGCGGAGACGCTCGAACGCGCGACCGGAACGCGGGAGATCGATCCCGAGCCGTACGTGCGCTACCTGCGCGAGAAGCTCGCGGGGATCTACGGGATCGCTGCCTAGAGCCCGCCGTTAGAGTCCGCCGCATGGCGAAGACACGCGTTGGGATCAACGGCTTCGGCCGCATCGGCCGCAACTTCTTCCGCGCTGCGCTCGAGCGCGACGCCGACTTCGAGATCGTCGCGTTCAACGACCTCGGCGACGTGCCGACCATGGCGCACCTGCTGAAGCACGACTCCGTGCTCGGGAGGTTCCCCGGCGAGGTCGAGGCGTCCGGCGGGTCGCTGCACGTGGACGGGAAGGAGCTGATCGGCTTGGCCGAGCGGGACCCCGCGAACCTGCCCTGGCGCGACCTCGGCGTCGACGTCGCCGTCGAGTCGACCGGCTTCTTCACCTCGCGCGAGGGCGCCCAGAAGCACCTCGACGCGGGCGCGAAGAAGGTGGTGATCTCGGCGCCCGCGACCGATCCCGACCTCACCGTCGTCCTCGGCGTGAACGACGAGAGCTACGACCCCGAACGGCACTCGATCATCTCGAACGCGTCGTGCACGACGAACTGCGTGGCGGCCATGGCGAAGGTGCTCGACGACGCCTTCGGGATCGAGAACGGGTTCATGACGACGATCCACGCATACACGCAGGACCAGAACCTGCAGGACGGGCCGCACAAGGACCTCCGGCGCGCGCGCAACGCGGCGATCAACCTCGTGCCGACGTCAACGGGCGCCGCACGCGCGATCGGCCTCGTCCTCCCGCACCTGAAGGGCAAGGTCGACGGGATCTCGGTGCGCGCTCCAGTCCCGACCGGATCGGTCACGGACCTGGTCGTGACGCTGCGCGCCGAGGTCAACGTCGAGTCGGTCAACGCCGCGTTCGAGGAGGCAGCCGCGGACGGCCCGCTCGCGCCGTACCTCGACTACTCGAAGGAGCCGCTCGTCTCGACGGACATCGTCCGCTCGCCCGCGTCGTGTACGTTCGACAGCGGCCTGACGATGGCGAACGGGCGGCTGGCGAAAGTCTTCGGCTGGTACGACAACGAGTGGGGGTACTCGTGCCGGCTCGTCGACCTCGTCTCGAAGGTCCTCGCTTAGTGCGCCTGCCGCGGTCGGTCGAGACGGCCGACGTCGAGGGGAAGGTCGTCCTCGTCCGGTCGGACCTCAACGTGCCGCTCGAGGACGGGCGGGTCGCCGACGACACGCGGATCCGCGCGTCGCTGCCGACGATCCGGCTGCTGCTCGACCGCGGCGCGCGCGAGGTGCGTGTGTGCTCGCACCTCGGCCGGCCGAAGACCGACGAGGAGCGCGCGCGGTACACGATGGAGCCGGTGCGGGCAGCCGTCGCCGGGGCCGTCGCCGACGACCGGGTGACGGTGCTGGAGAACACGCGCTTCGATCCAGGCGAGACCAGGAACGACGCGCGGTTCGCGCGGGAGCTCGCGGACGGCTGCGACCTGTTCGTCGCCGACGCCTTCGGCTCGGCGCACCGCGCGCATGCGTCGACGGTCGGCGTCGCGGAGCTGCTGCCGGCGTATGCCGGCCTGCTACTGCTGGCGGAGCTGCGCAACCTCGGACGGCTGCTCGGCGAGGTCGAGCGGCCGTTCGCGATCGTCGCCGGCGGCGCGAAGGTCGCGGACAAGATCGGGGTGCTCGAGAACCTCGGCTCCCGTGCGGACGCCGTCCTGATCGGCGGCAAGATGGCCGAGGACGTCCGCGCCGGGAACCCCTTCTCGTTCGAGGCGCTCCTGCCGGTCGACGTGGTCGCCGCGTCGGCGTTCGCTGCGGACGCCGCGACGCGGGTGACGCCGTTCGACGCTCTCCCCGACGGCTGGCTCGGCCTCGACGTCGGCCCCGCGACCCGCGAGTTGTTCGGCCGCCGCATCGGCGAGGCGGGCACGGTGTTCTGGAACGGGCCGATGGGCGTGTTCGAATGGCCTCCCTTCGCGGAGGGGACGTTCGCCGTCGCGCGCGCGGTCGCGGCGAGCGGCGGGTTCACGGTCGTCGGCGGCGGCGACTCGGTCCGCGCCGTGCAGGAGGCGGGCGTGGCTGAGCGCATCTCGTGGGTCTCGACGGGCGGCGGCGCCGCGCTGGAGCTGCTCGAGGGGAAGGAGCTTCCGGGCGTGGCGGTCATCCCTTCGTGACGCTGATCGCCGGCAACTGGAAGATGTTCAAGGGCGCGGCCGAGGCGGCTGCGTTCTGTCGGGCGCTGCGCGGCGCCGCGCTGCCGGACGGCGTCGACGTCGTCGTCGCGCCGCCGTACGTGTCGCTCTCCGAGGCGGTGCAGGCGCTCGCGGGCACCGAGATCGGCGTGTTCGCGCAGAACTGTCACTGGGAGCGGGACGGCGCGTTCACCGGCGAGGTGTCGGCGCCGATGCTGAAGGAGCTGGGCGTGTACGGGACGATCGTCGGCCACTCCGAACGCAGGCACTGGTTCGGCGAGACGGACGAGACCGCGGCGCGGCGCGCCTCCGCCGCGCTGGCCGAGGGGCTCCATGTGATCGCCTGCGTGGGCGAGACGCTCGAGGAGCGCGAGGCGGGGGAGACGGAGGCGGTGCTGCGCAGGCAGCTCGCGCCGTTCGAGCACGACGACAACCTGGTCATCGCCTACGAGCCCGTCTGGGCCATCGGCACGGGCAGGACGGCGACGCCCGAGACTGCGCAGGAGGCGCACGACGCGATCAAGGCTCGGTTCGACCTGCCGGTCCTCTACGGCGGGTCGGTGAAGCCGGAGAACGCGGCGGAGCTGCTCGCGCAGCCCGCGATCGACGGCGCGCTCGTCGGCGGAGCCTCGCTCGACCTCGACTCGTTCGTCGCGATATGCAGCGCAGCTATCCCCTCGTAGCGCTCGTCATCCTCGACGGCTGGGGTTGCGCGCCCCCGGGCGCGGGGAACGCCGTCGATCTCGCAGACACACCTGTCTTCGACCGTCTCTGGCGCGAGTTCCCGCACACGACGATCGAGGCCTCCGGCGAGGCGGCCGGGCTGCCGCCCGGGCAGATGGGCAACAGCGAGGTCGGCCACCTGACGATCGGCGCGGGGCGGCGCCTCTACCAGGACCTGATGCGCGTCGACCGGTCGATCGCGGACGGTTCGCTCTTCGCCAACCCGGCGCTCGCGGGCGCGTTCGCGCGCGGCCGCCGCGTCCACCTGCTCGGGCTCGTCTCGCACGGTGGTGTCCACTCGCACATCGACCACCTCCGGGCGCTGCTCCGGTTCGCGCCCGAGAAGACGTGGATCCATGCGTTCACGGACGGCCGGGACGTGTCTCCGACCTCGGCGGTGCACGACCTGGCCCTGCTCCCACAGGACCGGATCGCAACAGTCGTCGGCCGGTACTACGCGATGGACCGCGACCGCCGCTGGGAGCGGACGCAGCTCGCCTACGACGCCATCGTCGAGGGCCGATGTAGCTGTACAGCTACAGCACAAGACTTGGTCGCGGAAGTGCAACGAAACTACGACGCCGGCACGACCGACGAGTTCCTGCCGCCGATCTGCGTCGAAGGTGCGCCGCGCGTCGAGCCGGGCGACAGCGTGATCTTCTTCAACTTCCGCCCCGACCGGGCGCGGCAGCTCACGCGGCTGCTCCTCGACGGCGGGTTCGACGTGACGACGATGACGCGGTACGCGTCCGACCTCGACACGTCTGCCGTTTTCGAGGAGCAGGACGTCGCGGAGACGCTCGCGGAGGTGCTGGCCCGACACGGGTTGAGGCAGCTCCACGTCGCCGAAACGGAGAAGTACGCACACGTCACGTACTTCTTCAACGGCGGTCGTGAGGAGTCGTGGCCGGGAGAGACGCGGACCCTCGTGCCGAGCCCGCACGTCGCGACCTACGACGAGCAGCCGGAGATGTCGGCCGACGAGGTCGCCGAACGTGCCGTCGAGGAGCTCGGGAACGGCTACGCGTTCTGCGTCGTCAACTTCGCCAACCCGGACATGGTCGGGCACACCGGCTCGATCCCCGCCGTGATCCGCGCGTGCGAGACCACCGACCGGTGCCTCGGACGCGTCGTCGCCCGCGTCGCCGACCTCGGCGGCGTCTCGCTCGTCACCGCCGACCACGGGAACGCAGAGCGCATGCTCGAGGACGACGGCGTCAGCCCGCACACGGCGCACACGACGAGCCCGGTCCCGCTCGTCGCGACGATCCCCGGAGCGTCGCTCCGGGAGGGCGGCGAGATCGCGGATCTGAGCCCGACGGTGCTCGAATTGTTGGGATTGCGTCAACCCGCTGCGATGACAGGCCGACCGCTCGTAAATCGTGCGTAAGGCTGCGGAAACCGCCGCTGAGCGGGGCTATACTCCGCGCGCCCTTGTCGCTCCCCCAGCCTGATCTGGCGGTTCTCCGGAAGGCCCAACGGGGAGACGAGCGCGCTTTCGCGATCATCGTCCGGACCTACGAGACGCCGGTTTACAACTACGTCCTCCGCCTGACGAACGGAGACAAGGCGCTCTCCGAGGACCTCACGCAGGAGGTGTTCCTGCGCGTCTTCCAGGGGCTGCCGAGGTTCTCGCTGCGGTGCAAGTTCACGACGTGGTTGTTCCAGGTGACGAAGAACCGCGTCCTCGACGAGCTGCGTGCGCGCGAGCGCCGGCCGTCGTCGCCCGTCACGCTCGACGACGCCCCGCCGCTCGAAGTGGTCGACCAGCCGGTCGAGCGCGTGGAGGCGATCGACGCGCTGTGGCGCTCCATCGAGGCGCTCCCGGTCGACCTGAAGATGGCGCTGCTGCTCCGCGACGTCGTGGGGCTGTCGTACAACGAGATCGCCGACTCGCTCGAGATCACGCTCGCGACCGTCAAGTGGCGGATCTTCAAGGCGCGCGAGGACGTGCAGGTGGCGCTCGCGCGGCAAGGCATCACGTTCGGGCCGGACGCGCCGGCCGTCGACGCCCTCGGCTAGCCATTAGCGCGAGTAGCGCTGGAGCCACCGCTCCAGGTTCGTAGCTTCCTGCGACGCCGTCGCGGCGTGCGGCACCGGGGGCACGGGGGCCGGACGAGAAGCGCTGCGCGCCAGGACCACCCCGAGGAGGATTACCGCGACCGCCGCGGCGGACGCCGCCGCGGCGTAGACCCGCGTCCTCACCGGCACCGCGGCGCCTCGGCGGCGAGAGCTGCGACTCCGCTCATCATCGGCTCCTGGAGCTCGTCCGGCACGCGGTGAGCGTTCACGAGCGCGATCGCGCGTTTGCGCAGCCGCGCGATGTCGTGCGCCTGCGCGCAGGACGGCTCGTGCGCGATGCGATGCGCGAGCGCGATCAGCGGTGCCGCGTCGGCGTGGGCCAGTCGCGGCGCGCCTCCGCCGCCGCAGCCCGCCAGCCCGACCGCCGCCGCGCTAGATGCCGTGAGCAAGACGGTCGGCCAGCGCCTCGGGAAGCTGCCGATCGCGAATCTCCTCCTGTGTTCGCTCGACGGGGTACGGCACACGACGGAAGGATCCGGAGAGTGCGTCGGTGTCGAGCAGCAGCCATGCGGCGCGGGCGTCGCCGTCGCGCGGCTGCCCGACCGACCCGGGGTTGATCAGCCAGCGGCGGCCGCCGAGCTCCGTCGTCGTCCCGCCGGGAACGAGGCCGCCCTCGACGGCGCTGCCGTCCCACGCGAGCGCGAGGGCGACGTGACTGTGGCCGACGAGGACGACGGGCGCGTCCGTCTCGAGCAGCGCGACGACCGCCGCCTGCTCGCTCAGCACGTACTCCCACACGGGGTCCCGCGGGCTCGCGTGGAAGAGCTGGGTGTCGGCGCGCCGCGCGAGCGGCTCGAGCGACGCGAGCCACTGCCGCTGCTCGTCGCCGAGCACGCCGGCCGTCCAGCGCGCCGCGACCGCAGCGTCGCCGCTGAACTCGCTCGTGTCGAGCGTGCCGAGGACGGCGAGGTCGTGGTTGCCGCAAAGGGAAAGCGCCGCCCGCTCCCGAATCAGGTCGCAGCATTCGTTCGGCCGCGGCCCGTAGCCGACGACGTCGCCGAGGCACCAGAGCTCGTCGACGGCGGCCCCGGCGTCGATATCGGCCAGCACGGCTTCGAGTGCGTGCAGGTTTCCGTGAATGTCCGAGACGACGGCGACACGCATGGCGAGGGGCGCCACGCTAGCTGCGGCGGCCGCGGCGTGGGGGGTGTGCGCGTGGCTCCTGCTGCGCACGAGCGTCCCCGCGCTCCACCTCTCCGGCGTGGACGAGCGCCGGTTCTTCCCCGCGCGCGAGCTCGCGCGCGCCCGGAGCTTCGGCCGCGGGGAGGACGCGCTCTGGCTCGCCGGAGTGGTGGCCAAGCTCGTCGCGCTCGGCGTGCTGGCGTGGCGCCTCCCGCGCAGCGTGCGCGGGATCGGGCTCGGGCCCGTCGGGAGCGCAATCGTCGCCGGGATGGTGCTGCTGGTGGCGCTCTGGTTCGTCGCGCTGCCGTTCAGCCTCGCAGACCTCTGGTGGCAGCACCATTGGGGGCTGGGGCCGTTCGACGTGGGAGCGTGGCTCGCGGCCCGATGGTCGACGCTCGCGCCGGAGGTCGTCTCGGCGCTGCTCGCGATCGTCGTGGTCGTCGGCCTGGCCAACCGGTTCCGCCGGTGGTGGCTCCTCGCGTGGCCGGCGCTCGTCGCAGTCGCCGCCCTGTTCGCCTTCGTCTCCGGCTGGCTGGCGGCCGCTTCCTCGCACCCGCTGCGCGACGCGCAGCTCCGCGCGGACACAGCGCGGCTCGCGCGCGTCGAGCACGTGCCGGGGACGCCGGTGCGCGTCCAGGACGTCTCCACGTGGACCACGCAGGCGAACGCGTTCACCGTCGGCTTCGGCCCGTCCACGCACGTGATCCTCTGGAACACGCTGCTCGACGGCCGCTTCTCGCGCGGCGAGGAGGACGTCGTGGTCGCGCACGAGCTCGGGCACGTGCGCAGCGGGCACATCCCGAAGGCGATCGGCTGGAGCGCGCTGATCACGCTGCCGGCGCTGTGGCTCCTCGGCCTCGCGACCCGGCGCCGCGGCGGCGTCGGCGACCCTGCGAACCTGCCGTTCGTCGTCCTCGTCCTGGCGGTCCTCGCGCTGCTCGCCGCGCCCGCCGAGAACGCGGTGTCGCGCCGCTACGAGTCCGAGGCCGACTGGCGGGCGCTGAACGCCGCACGCGACCCCGTCTCGCAGACGCGGCTGTTCCAGGCGTTCGGCCGGACGAGCCTCGAGGACCCGAGCCCGCCGCTGCTCGACTACCTCTGGCTCGAGAACCACCCGACGCTGATGCAGCGCATCGCGATGGCGCGGCAGTGGTCGGTCAGGCGCGGTCGTTCGTCTCGGGGAGGTCCTGGATCCCCTTGACGGTCGCGTACTTCGAGTACGCGTCCTGCATCGCCGCGAGCAGCTCCTTCATGAACTGCTGCGACATGTTCACGCGCGCGACGACGACCCCCGGCACGTCGCCCTCCTCGACCTCGTGGTCGATGCGCGCGAACGTGAGCGTGAACTCGTAGTCAGAGAACGTGATGTTGGCGAAGTTCGAGTAGACGCCGCCGAGGTGCGCCGGATCCATGTGGATGTTCAGCTGGCGCTCCGGCGAGCCCTCGTCCATGCGCCGACCATACTAGAGCCCGATGGACGACGGCTTCACCCGGACCGACGCCTGGCGGATCCTCGTCGCGATCGCCGCGCTGTTCGTGCTGGGGACGCTGCTCTTCATGTGGACGCTCGGCGAGCCGTGGCACGCGGCGCTCTACCGGACGATCGTGACGGCGTCGCTCACGGGCCTCGACACCACCCCCCGCGGGCTGAAGGCCGAGGCGGTCACGATCCTCGTCGTCCTCTGCGGCGTGGCTATCTTTGGGTACTTCGCCGCCCAGCTCTTCGACGAGATCGCGCACGGGGTGCTCGGCGGCGCGTGGAGGGAGAAGCGGCGGCGCAAGATGATCGACGAGCTGCGCGACCACATCATCGTCTGCGGGTACGGCCGCGTCGGCCGGCGTGCGACCGAGGAGTTCCGCAGCGCGGGCGTCCCGTACGTGATCCTCGACTCGAGCGAGGACGCGATCGAAGCCGCGCGGGAGAACGACGACCTCTTCATCCACGGCGACGGAGCGGACGACGCCGACCTCGAGCGCGCCGGGATCGACCGTGCGCGCGGCCTGATCGTCGCGTCCGACGACGACGCTGACAATCTCTACATCACGCTCTCCGCGAAGGTACGGCGGCCCGATCTGACGGTGATCGCGCGCGCGTCGTCGGAGGACGCGGAGCGGAAGCTCAAGCTCGCGGGCGCCGACCGCGTGGTCACGCCGTACACGACGGCGGGCCGCGTGATGGCGAACCTGATGATCAAGCCGCAGGTGACGGCCTTCGTGAACGTCCTCACGTCTGCGCGTGAGACGAGCCTCTCCTTCGAGGAGATCGAGGTGAAGTCGACGTGCGGCGCGGTCGGGCTCACGATCGGCCAGCTCGACGTCGCGCGGCAGACCGGCGCGTACATCGTCGCGATCCGCAAGCGCGGCGGCGACCTCGAGGTGCGCCCGACGAAGGAGACGCGGCTCGAGGAGGGCGACGTGATCGTGGGGATCGGCGCGCCGGACGAGATCCGGAGGCTCGAGCGGATGTTCGAGCCGCGGGAGGCCGTTGTCTAACGCCGTCGAGCGGCTCGCCGCACGGGTCTCGGAGACGGTCGGACAGGAGGTCGAGCTCGAGCGGCCGAAGGACGCCTCGCACGGCGACTTCGCGACGAACGCAGCGCTCCGCGCGGCGAAGGCCGTGCGCCGTCCGCCGCGCGAGCTGGCGGAGGAGCTCGCGGCGCGCGCCGTCTCGCTCGACGAGGTCGACCGCGCCGAGGTCGCCGGCCCGGGGTTCGTCAACCTGTGGCTCGCCGACGCCTTCTTCGCCGATGCGCTCTCCGACGTGGACGAGGGGTACGGCGGGGGCTGGGCGGCGGAGCCAGAGCGCATCCAGGTCGAGATGGTCTCGGCCAACCCGACGGGCCCGATCGTCGTCTCGGCCGCGCGGAACGGCGCGTACGGCGACTCCGTCGCCCGGCTCCTCGAGTTCGGCGGCCACGCCGTCGAGCGCGAGTACTACTACAACGACGCCGGCACGCAGGTGGAGCGCTTCCGCGCGTCCGTCGAAGCGCTGCGGCGCGGCGAGCCCATCCCGGACGACGGCTACCGCGGCGCGTACGTCACCGAGCTCGCCGCGCGGGGCGGCAACCCGGTGACGGCGATGCTCGCGTCGATCGAGCGGACGCTCGAGCGCTTCCGCATCCACTACGACACCTGGATGCTGCAGAGCGCGCTCGAGCGGCGTCTGCCGGAGCTCCTGCCGCGGCTCGACACCTACGAGCGCGACGGCGCGTTGTGGGCACGCTCGTCCGCCTACGGCGACGAGCAGGACTGGGTGCTGATCCGGTCGCCGGACAAGGGCGGCACGCCGACCTACCGCGCCGCCGACGTCGTGTACCTGGTCGACAAGCTCGAACGCGGCTTCGACCGCGCGATCTACGTCCTCGGCGCCGACCACCACGCGACGGCGCGCTGGTACGGCGCGGTCGCGCGGATGCTCGGGTACGACCCTGCGCGCGTCGAGGTCCTGATCTACCAGTTCGTCCACCTCACGAGCGGCGGCCGCACGGCGAAGGCGTCGAAGCGCGCAGGGAACGTCGTGTTCCTCGACGACCTGATGGACGAGATCGGCGTCGACGCGGCGCGGTGGTACCTCGTCAACCGCGGGCCCGACCAGACGATCGAGATCGACCTCGACCTGGCCGCGGAACGGTCGGCGAAGAACCCGGTCTACTACGTCCAGTACGCGCACGCGCGCATCGCCGCGATCCTGCGCAACGCGGGCTCGGCAGGCGCGTTCGTGCCGCCGCGCCACGCGCTTGCACCGGAAGAGCGGGAGCTGGTCAAGCGGCTGATCGACTTCCCGGTCACCGTGCGCGAGGCCGCCGAGCGGCGCGGGCCCCAGCTGATCCCGGCGTACGCGATCCGGCTGGCCGACGACTTCCACCGCTTCTACCACGAGTGCCGCGTGATCGGCGACCCGGCGGAGGGCTTCCGCCTCGGCCTCTGCCGCGCCGTGCAGCAGGTGGTCGCCCGCTGCCTCGACCTCGTCGGCGTGGAGGCGCCTGAGCGGATGTGAGGGGCGAACGGTGTCTGACACCCAAGGTGTCAGGCACCAGGTGGGCGCGCATAGATGCGGCGCACGATCTCCTCGATGTCGGGCTCGGCGACCTGCAGGTCGACGAGGCGCGCGGACCGCGCGACGCGCGCGGTCAGCTCCGACGCGGAGCCGCGGAAGCGCAGCCACTGACGGGGGCCGTCGACGCGCTCGACGACCGCGCCCTCGACCGTGAGCGGAGGCTCCGGCCGCTCCAGGTCGACGATCAGCATCCGCTCGCCGCCGTAGCGCTCCTTCAGCTCCGGGATGCCGCCGTCCCAGATCAGCGACCCGTGGTCGATCACGAGCAGGCGGCTGCAGAGGCGCTCGATGTCGCCGAGGTCGTGCGTGGTGAGGAGGACGGTGATGCCACGCTCGCGGTTCAGCTCGACGAGGAACTCGCGTACGCGCTGCTTCGCCACGACGTCGAGGCCGATCGTCGGCTCGTCGAGGAAGAGCAGCTCCGGGTCGTGCAGCATCGAGGCGGCGAGCTCGCCGCGGATTCGCTGACCGAGGGAGAGCTGGCGGACCGGCGTCTGCAGGAACGGGTCGAGCTCGAGCACGTCGCGGAACCGTTCGAGGTTCCGCCGGTAGCGGTCGGGCGGGACGCGGTAGATGTGGCGCAGGAGCTCGAACGAGTCGAGCAGCGGCAGGTCCCACCAGAGCTGGATCCGCTGTCCGAACATCGCGCCGATCCTGCGCGCGAGCTCCAGGCGGCGCCGCGATGGGTCGAGCCCGGCGACGCTGACGCGACCCGCCGACGGAACGAGGATTCCCGTCAGCATCTTGATCGTCGTCGACTTGCCGGCGCCGTTCGGGCCGAGGTAGCCGAGGAGCTCGCCGCGGTCGACCCGGAACGAGATCTCCTTCACCGCGTCGACGACGCGGCGCTCCCTCCGGAAGCGGCCGCTCCTGACGACGAACCGCTTGCTCAGGTTCTCGACGTCGATCATCCGCCCGCGCTCCGGTAGCGGCGGACCGCGAAGCGCCATGTCGCCGCGGCGCCGACGCACGCGGCTGCGGCGGCGGCGGGCCCGGAGAACTCGAGCGCGCGCGGCAGGCCGAGCGGGTCCGGCTTCCCGAGGATGTAGAGCGCCGGGAAGTAGGCGACGAACGCGAGCGGGACGACGTAGGCGAGGAGCCGCCGTGCCCACCGCGAGTACAGGTCGACGGGGTACTCGGTGAGGAAGTTGCCGCCGTACGTGAACGCGTTCGTGAACTCGCCGCCGTCCACCGTCCAGAACGCGATGCACGAGCCGGCGACCCAGACGGCGCCGAAGATGACGATGCCGACGGGGATCGTGAGCACGAGCATCAGCACGCGCGCGGCGGTCCAGTGGATGCCCGCGCCGGAGAGGGCGTAGGCGAGCACGATCGCGCCCTGCACCGCCTTGCCGAGGCGGCGGAGCTGGAAGTCGAGCGCGGCGATCTGCAGGAGCGTCGAGCGCGGGCGCACGAGCACGAGGTCGAACGTGCCGTCGCGCACCTTCTGCGGGAGCAGGTCGAGGTGGCCGATGACGAGGTCGGTGAGTGCGAACGAGATCATCGAGATCGCGTACAGCAGGGCGACCTGATGCACGTTCCACGTCCCGAGTCGCGGGACGTTGTGGAAGACGATCAGGATCGCGAAGAAGTCGAGAAACGAGATCAGGAATGCGCCGGCCACGTCGAGCGCGAACGATGCGCGGTACTGGAGCTGCGAGCGGATCTGCGCGCCGACGAGGCGCCTCCAGACGCCGAGGGCGTCAGCCACCCTGGATCACCAGCTTGCGCCCGCCGGCGCGCAGCACGAGCTGTCCCAGCCCGAGCAGCACGAGCGCCCACGCGAGCTGCTCGGCGACGAGCAGCGCGAGCACGCCGCCCGAGTGGCGGCCGAGGTACACGTCGATCGGCGTCTGCATGATCGACGCGAACGGCATCGCCCGCGCCGCCGTCCCGAGCCAGTGTGGGAAGAACTGCAGCGGCATGATCATCCCCGAGAAGAACAGCGACACGACCAGTGCCATCGTCAGCACGCCGCGGAAGTCGAGGAGCCAGAACGCGCTCGCGTTGTAGAGGAAGCGGAACCCGAAGCTGACGACGACGGCGAGCGCGACGCTGACGAGGAACAGCAGGGCGTGGGGCAGCGTGGGGTAGTGCAGCGTGAACACGGCCGCGCCCAGGACGAACGGCGGGATCCCGCGGCAGAGGAAGTGGTACGGCGCGCGGCCGAGGTCGAAGGCGAGCCAGTAGCGCTGCGGGTCGACCGGCCGCGCGAAGTCGGTCGCGATCGAGCCGTCGCGGATCCGCACGGCGAGCTCCTGCCAGCCGAAGACGTAGACCGTCATGATCAGCGCCTGCGCGAGCCAGACGTACGTGACGGTGTCGGCCGCGTCGTAGCCGCCGACGCTGCTCCGGTGCCGGTACAGCGCGAGCAGCACGTAGGCCTGGATGAACCCGAAGATCGTGTTCGTGAAGATCCCGGCCGCGGTCGCCCACGGATAGGCCGCGTAGCGGCGCCAGCCGCGCTTCGCGATCTCCCAGTCGACGCGCACGGTCAGAATCTAGGATCCGAGGCCGATGAGCAGCGTCCGCCCCGACCGGAACCTCGCCCTCGAGCTGGTCCGCGTCACCGAGGCGGCGGCGATGGGCGCGGGGCGGTGGATCGGGCGCGGCGACAAGACCGCGGCGGACCAGGCAGCCGTCGACGCGATGCGGGCGATGCTCGACACGGTCGTGATGTCGGGCGTCGTGGTGATCGGCGAAGGAGAGAAGGACGAGGCGCCCATGCTCTACAACGGGGAGGAGATCGGGGAGGGCCGCGGACCGGACGTGGACGTCGCGGTCGACCCCCTGGAGGGCACGCGACTCACCGCGCTCGGCCAGCCGAACGCGATCTCGGTGATCGCAGCCGCCGAGCGCGGCTCGCTCTTCTTCCCCGGCGCCGCCGTCTACATGGAGAAGATCGCGGTCGGAGCCGACGCCGTCGACGCGATCGACATCAACGCGTCGCCGGGCGAGAACGTGGAGGCGGTCGCGAGGGCGAAGCGCCGCCGGCCGACGGACATCCGCGTGACGGTCCTCGAACGCGACCGACACGAGAAGCTGATCGGCGAGCTGCGCGAGGCAGGCGCGCGGGTCCAGCTGATCCGCGACGGCGACGTCGCGCCGGCAATCGCGAGCGCGCGCCCGGAGACGGGTGTCGACATCCTCTACGGCGTCGGCGGGACTCCCGAGGGAGTGATCTCGGCGTGCGCGCTCAAGTGCGTGGGCGGCGGCATGCAGGCCAAGCTCTGGCCGCGAGACGACGACGAGCGCGAGAGGTTGGTAGACGCTGGCTACGACGTCGAGCGCGTCCTCACGACCGACGATCTCGTGCGAAGCGACAACGTCTTCGTCTCGGCGACGGGAGTCACGACCGGCGCGCTGCTGCGCGGCGTGCGCTACGTCACCGACGGGGCGATCACGGACTCGATCGTCATGCGCTCGCGCTCCGGCACCGTCCGCCGGATCGAGGCGCGCCACCAGTTGAGCAAGCTGACGCAGTTCACGGGAAGGGAGTACTGATGAGCATCGGTCTGGACGAGCTCGGCTACGACGAGCGTCTCTACATCCTCGCCTTCGACCATCGCGGCTCGTTCGAGAAGATGGTCGGCGACGTCGAGCGGGTGCCCGGCGCGAAGACGCTGATCTGGGAGGGCTTCCAGCGGGCTGTCGCGGACGGCGCGCCGAAGGCGTTCGCCGGCGTGCTGGTCGACGCGCAGTACGGCCCGACCGTGGCGCGCGAGGCGAAGGCGGGCGGATACCGGCTCGCGATGCCGGTCGAGAAGTCGGGCCAGAACGAGTTCGACTTCGAGTACGGCGAGCAGTTCGGCGACAAGATCGAGGAGTTCGATCCCGACTTCTCGAAGGTGCTCGTCCGCTACAACCCCGAGGGCGACGAGGCGCTGAACGAGCGCCAGGTGGCGAAGCTACGCCGACTGTCGGAGTGGCTGCACGAGCGGCACCGGAAGTTCCTGTTCGAGCTGCTCGTCCCCGCGGAGCCGGCGCAGCTCGAGAAGGTGGGTGGAAGCGACGAGCGCTACGACACGGAGCTCCGCCCGCAGCTCATGATGAAGGCGATCCTGCAGCTGCAGAACGGCGGCGTCGAGCCGGACATCTGGAAGATCGAGGGGATCGACGACCGCGAGGCGTGCAACGAGATCGCGCAGCTCGTGCGCCGCGAGGGCCGCGACCGCGTCTCGTGCGTCGTTCTCGGCCGCGGGGCGTCGGACGAGCTGGTCGACCGCTGGCTGCGCGCCGCGGCCGGGCTCGACGGCTACATCGGGTTCGCGATCGGCCGCTCGATCTTCGGCGAGTCGGTGAAGGCGTACGCCGCCGATCCCGACGGCTTCGACCGCGACGCCGCGGTCGAAAGGATCGCGCGCAACTACCTGCGCTTCATCGAGGTGTACGAGGGCGCGCCGGCGCCGGCGTAGGCGAGCGAATCACTCGAACGGGTGAGCGTGGAGGAGGACGCCGCCGGGAACCGAACCTGACGACGAGGGGACATGGCCGCCGACCCGGATCTCCCCGACCTGGACGCACTGGCGATCGAGCTCGTCGAGCTTCGCCGCCGCCGCGCCGAGCTCTCCCGGCGGCACGACCGCCTGCAGGACCGGCTGGCGATCTTCCCGAACGAGTTCCAGCGGGCGCAGGAGCGGGCGATGGCCGACGACCTCGCCGCGCTCACGACGCGCATCGACCAGCTCGAGGCGCAGCTCCTCCCGCTCACGGTCCGCCGACCCTGAGCCGGCGCCCGGCGCGTGAGGTGCCGCCGGGCGCGCGGACGAAAACGGCTTCGGGCTCGCTAGAAGTAGGCGACGAGTGCCAGGATGACCGCGATCAGCAGGACCAGGAACAGCCAGTTGCTGACCGCCACGCCGCCGGCGAGCGCCAGGATGATCAGCACCACGACGAGCAGCCACAGCAGAGGCATTTGCCCACCCCCTTTCTGCAGACAGCGGTAGAACGGCGTCGGCCCTGCACGAGGTACGCGCTTTTCGGCTCCGACGCTAGGATTCGGCTCGACGCGGGTGTAGCTCAGTTGGTAGAGCATCAGCTTCCCAAGCTGAGGGTCGCGGGTTCGAGCCCCGTCGCCCGCTTCAGGAAGGCCGCGCAGCAGGCATCGCCGACCAGGCGACGGAAGGGAGAGGGCGATGGGGAGAGGGAGAAGCGCCGGGGTCGCGGCTGTCGTCGCTTCGGCGCTGCTCGTCGGCGTCGCCGGCGGAGCCGCACGGGCGGCGGCGGGCGGGTCGCCGCACGCGATCGACCGGCATGCCGCCGTTGACGTCGGAACGCGCGCGCTGATCGTGCGGGCGCTGCGATCCGGGGGGCCCACGTTCGTCTGCACGCCGGCGGCGTCGTGGTCGAACAGCGCGTCGGCGCAGACGTGCACGATCACCGCGTCCAAGGGCGTGTGCATCGAGGTGAGCACGAATCCGGCGGTGACGCAGTCGTGCACGTTCACGCAGGCGAGCAGCAGGGACACGAACAGCGCCGTCGCCCTGCAGGTGATCACGCAGCGCGAGCTCGCACAGACGGATGCTCACGACCAGGCGGGCTCGCAGACGATCGAGACGCAGCAGGGGAACGCCGCCGGCTCGAACGTCAACTGGTCGGCGCAGATCGTCAAGCAGCTCCTCGGGCGCGGCGCAGACAATCCCGACGACGAAGCGGCGCTCGAGGCCGCGGGACAGGACCGCCAGCAGGCGTCGGGCGTGCCGTTCGACTTCACGGAGCTGATCCGCAGCCTCGACGCGTCCGAGGTCGAGCAGGAGAACGCCGCAGCCTCGTCGGCGCAGCCGACCTCCGCGCCGGTGACGCAGACCCAGCAGAGCCAGCAGACGATCCACGTCTGCCAGGGAGCCGTGGGCGACCCGTGCGACTCCGCGGCCGGGATGAGCGGCGACAACGTCAACGGCGACTACCAGTCGCTTCGGCAGTGGGAGTGGGCGAGCGACGCGCCGTCGATCGAGCAGAGCCAGAACGCCACCGCCGGCACGTGCGCGAACAGCGACTCGCAGACGCTGAACATGTGCTCGGTCGTCCACCAGAACACGGCGGGCGGCAAGAACGCGAACGGCGCGTTCCAGGCGTACCGCCAGTTTCAGCAGGCGGCGAACACGAGCGGCGGGCACCAGGTTCAGGACGCCGGCGCGGACCTCGGCGGTCTCGGGCACGACGTGTTCCAGTTGAGCGTCGTCCCGAGTGCGTTCGTGCCCCAGCTCGACTCGATCATCACAGGCCAGCGCGCACGGCAGGTACAGCGTGCAGAGAACGCCGGCACGCTGACGCAGGCGCAGGACCCGCACGTCGACAAGGGGCCTGCCTCGACGCAGACCGGCAGCACCCACGACACGTGGCACGGGTGGATCGACACCGACCAGACGCAGGCGCTGAACGGGACGCTCCGGACAACCGGGAGCCAGTCCCAGGACCTCGGCTACGCCGGGAGCTCGACCGGCGACATCGTCGCAATGGTCCGCGGCAGCGAGAACGGAAGCACCGCGACGTCCCGATGCGCGCCGGGGAACACGTTCGACGTCTGCAACGCGGGCGTCACGTGCACGTCGGCCGCCGGGAAGGCGCCCGACGACGTCGGCTGCAAGCCGACCGGTGAAGCCCCGCACGAGCAGGGCGACCGCGACAAGAAGCACAAGAAGCGCCGGTGATCAGGTGGCCGCGGGCGCTCGGCGTTCGAGCGCCCGCAGGTCGGCGTCCACGACGTCGACGAGCGCCTGCGCTCCCATCCGCGCGAAGGCGCTGCGGGCGCGCGTGAGCTCGACGGCCGCCGCGGCCTCGTCGCCGGCGGCGGCGAGGGAGCGGGCGAACGCGAGCCGAGACTCGGCGAGCTGCGCGGGCATGTTCAGGCCCTCGAGCACGCGTAGCGCCTCGGAGAACGCCGCCACCGCCGCCGTGTGCTCGTTCGAAGCCGTTGCGACCGCACCCTCGGCGAGCAGGAGCTCCGTGCGCGCGTACGCATCCTCCTCCGGCAGGTTGCGCGCCGCGAAGGCCGTGAGCTCGCGCGCCTCGTCGAGGCGGCCCAGCGCGAGGAGCGCCTCGGTGAGGTAGCGGTAGACCTGGACGACGACCCAGCCGCCGATCTCGAGCGCGACCGGGACGGCGCGGCGCAGGTGCCGTTCCGCTGTCTCGGGGTCGTGCTCGAGCAGCGCGAACGCGGCGAGCCAGACGAGGTTCTGCACGAGGAAGTAGCTGTCGCCGGTCCGCTCGAGCCATTCGGCGGCCTGCAGCCCCAGGCGCTTCCCGCCCTCGAGGTCGCCGACGTAGTACCGCATCCCGCCGAGCCAGGCTGTTGCCTCGGCCTCGACGACGAGGCTCGCCTCGGCGCCCGCGCGCTCGGCGCAGCCCGCGAGGACGGTCTCGGCCTCCGCCAGACGGCCCGCGTTCATCAGCAGCGCGGCCGTTCGCAGCTCCGCCTCCGCCAGCAACGACGTCTCGCCGAGCTCCCGGGCCAGGCGCGTCGCGTCCTGCAGGTCGACGAGCGCGGCGTCCGTCTCGCCGTCCGCGTTCGCCCGGAGCGCAGCGCGCACGAACCGCAGCCGTACCTGCACTTCGAGGTCGTCCTGGGCGGCGAGGGCGGCGGCATTCGCGAGCGCGGCGCGCGCGTCGGCGATCCGACCCTGCCGCCGGTCGATCTCGGCCAGCGCGACGAGCGCCGCGCTCCGCAGGTCGTCGCGGCCCAGGTCGCGCGCGCCCGCCTCGGCGTCGGTGAGCTCGTGGCACGCCGTCCTCAGCTCGCCGAGAGCGGTGAGGGTCGCGGCCCGCCGCAGGCGCAGCGACACAGCCTCCGCCGACGCGTCCGCCGCGAGCGTCAGCGCGCGCTCGTAGAACCGGTTCGCCTCGCGCAGGCCCTCGCGGCGCTCCGCCTTCCCGGCGGCGCGGCCGAGCGCGTCCACGGCGGCCTCGACCGGCGGCTCGACCGGCGGCCGTGCGACCTCGGTGCAGAGGCGGCATGCCTGCTCGAGGTGCCACGCGACGATCTCGACGAACTCGTCCCGCGGCCCGGGTAGTCGCTCGAGCCACTCCGCGAAGCGGACGTGCATGGGGATGCGCTCGCCCTTGGGCAGGCTCGCGTAGGCGACGTCGCGGACGAGGATGTGCTTGAAGCTGTACTCGTCCTCGCCGTCGACGGAGCTGACGGCGCAGGGGTGCACGAAGTCGCGCTGCTCGAGGACGGCGAGGGGCTGGGCCAGCGTCTCCCGCTCCCGGCTCTCGACGTGCGCCACTGCCCCGGACCAGAAGACGTGGCCGACGACCGACGCGTGCTGCGCCACCTCCTTGTCGCGCGGGCGCAGCAGGTCGAGGCGCGACGCGATCAGCGCCTGCAGGTTCTTCGGGACGGCCAGATCGTCGAGCGTGCCTTCGGCCGACCACCGGTCCGGCGTCAGCCCCCGCTCGGCGACCGCTTCGACGAGCTCCTCCAGGAACAGTGGGTTCCCGCCGGCGATCTCGACGATCGACGTGCCGGTCGGCGTGTCCGCCAGCTCCCGCGAGCCGACGAGCGTCGCGAGCAGCGCGCGGGCGGCGGCCTCGTCGAGCGACGCGAGCTCGACCGTCGTCCCGGCCGCGACGAAGTCGGGCCTGCTCTCCCGCAGCTCCGGCCTGGCGGAGCAGAGAAGCACGAGCGGGACGTCGGCGCCGGCGTCGGCGAGCAGGCGAAGGAGCTCGAGGAGCGTCGGCTCGGCCCAGTGGACGTCCTCGACCACGAGCAGCAGCGGCGACTGCTCGGCGAGCAGGTGGAACGTGCGCCGCAGGCCCCAGTGCAGCTCCTCCTGCCCCACGTGGTCGCTCGTGTACGTGCCGGCGGGGGTCGTCTGCGAGCCGATCAGCGTGGCGCACGCCGCCGCGATCGTCCGCAGCTCGTCGCGGTCCGTCGTCGGAAGGCGCTCGATCAGGCGCGCGAGCTTCGTCCGATCCGTCAGCTCCGAATCGCTCTGCAGGATCCCGGCCAGCGACTTGAGGATCTCCGTGATCGGCCAGTAGGTGATCCCTTCGCCGTAGGGAAGGCAACGCGACGCGTGCACGGCCCCTCCGCCTGCGCCCGCGTGCCGCCGTAGCTGCCGCGTGAGCGTCGACTTGCCGATGCCCGGCGGGCCGAGGATCGTCACGAGCGCGGGACGGCGCCCACGGCGCGCACCCTCCCACGTCTCCACGAGGAGACGGGTCTCGGCCTCTCGACCGACGACGTCGCGATCTGCGGCCGGCGCGTCCCGGTCGGCGTCGTCGGCGCGCAGCGCGCGCGCCAGCCACACCGGCACCGGCTCCGCCTTCCCCTTCGCGGCGACCGGCTCGGCCTCGTCGTACTCCACGACGGACCGGGTCAGCGAGCGCGTGAGCTCGCCGACGAGCACCGCGTCCGGGGGCGCTGCCGCCTGGATCCTTGCCGCGGTGTTCACGATGTCGCCTGCCGCCACCCAGTCTCCGGCGGCCGCGTTCGCGTCCAGGCGCACGAGCGCCTCGCCGGTGTGCACGCCGACCCGCACGTGGAGGTCCAGCCACTCGTCGGCCCGGTTCAGCTCGGCGACCGCGTCGAGCAGGGCGAACGCGGCGCGTACGGCGCGCTCCGCGTCGTTCTCGCGCGCGACCGGAGCCCCGAACAGCGCGAAGACGGCGTCGCCGATGAACTTCTCGACGGTCCCGCCGAACCGTTCGAGCTCGGCGCGCACGCGCCAGTGATACGGCTCGAGCAACGCACGCACGTCTTCGGGGTCGAGCGACTCCGCCCGCGCCGTCGAGCCGACCACGTCGACGAAGACGCCGGTGACGAGCTTCCGCTCCTGCCGCGGCGCCTCCGGCTCCGCGACGATCGGCGCGCCGCACGCGAGACAGAACCTGGCGACCTCCGGATTCTCCTGCCCACACGCCGCGCAGACGCGCATGACAGAGTCTTGCACGCGTTTATCGGCGGAGCAGTGCGGCGAGGCCGTCGATGACGACGTCCACGCCGGCCGCGAACACCAAGCGGTCGTCGAGCCGCGCAGCGAGCGGCGATACGGCGGCGTAGTGCGGGAACTCGTCCGTGGGCGGCGGCTCGGCGTCGCGCCACGACCTCGTGGGCGGCGACGCGCGCGTCGCGAGCCGCAGCAGCGCCCCGTCGACGAAGGCCGTGTAGGTCCGAAGCGCGAGCGCGGCCCGGCGGCCGGAGAAGCCGCCGTGCTCGAGCGCGGCGACGATCTCCTCCATCACCGGCAGGTCGCCGCCGGCGATCCGGCGCTGCGGCCGGTAGAGCAGCCGGAACGCGCGCGGGTGCGTCTCCGCCAGCTCGGCCCACGCGAATGCGATCTGCCGGAGGCGCGCGCGCCAGTCGCCGCGCCGCCGTGCGAGCGTGAACTCGGCGAGGAGCGCCTCGCAGACTCCGTCGAGCAGCACCTCCTTGCCGGCGACGTGCTCGTAGAGCGACGCTGCCTCGACGCCGAGGCACGCGGCGAGCCGCCGCATCGAGAGCGACTCGACCCCGTGCTCGTCGATCAGCTCGAGGGCGGCGGCGAAGATGCGGTCCGCGTTGAGGGGAGTGCGATCGGGAGCGGCGATCCGGCTACCCTCGCAGCTTCGCTCCCCTAACACCGTTAGGTATATTGCCGGCCGTGAAGGCCGGAGCCGCGCTACTCGCCGCTGCCACGGGTGCGGCGCTCGCCGTCGCGGCGGCCGCCGGCGTCGCGCGGCCCGCCGTGCCGACCGTGGGCGGTCCCAGGCACGCCGTCGCGGGGACCGTGGTGTTCCACTTCACCTCGCGGGAACGCGGCGTCGCCTCGACGCGGTTCCGGTTCCGCTGCGCGGTCGACTCGCGCCGCCTCGTCCGGTGCGCGGCGACGTTCAGGGTGCGGCTCGCCACGGGCCGGCACACGCTGCGCGTGCGCGCGGTCGATCCGCGCGGCCGTACGAGCGCGACGGCGGTGATCACCGTCGTCGTGTCGGCGCCGCCTCCGCCTCCACCTCCGTCCGCCCCGGGCGTCGCCGTCGGCAGCGGGCCGGTGAGCGTCGCGTACGGCGCGGGCGCCTTGTGGGTGGCGAACTCCGCCGACGGAACCGTCTCGCGCGTCGATCCCGCCGCACGCCGCGTCACCGCGACGATCCAGGTGGGCGGCCAGCCGTACGGAGTCGCCGTCGGGGACGGGTCGGTGGTGGGTCGGGAACTTCGCAGCGGGGACGCTCGCGCGGATCGACCCTGCCACCAACGCCGTCGTCGCGCGCGTGGACACCGGCGGCCAGCCGATCGGGCCGTACGTCGCATCCGACGGCGCCGTGTGGGTCTCGAACTACGACGGGACGCTCGAGCGGGTCGACCCCGCGACGAACGCCGTCGCGGCGCGAGTCGACCTCGGCGGGATGGCCGAGGCGACCACCGAAGCCTTCGGCCGGGTCTGGAGCACCAACCAGGACGGAACGCTGTCGGGCGTCGATCCCGCGACCGCGACGCGAGCGGTCGGCCCGGTGACCGTCTCGCGTGACGTCGACGACGTCGCTGCCCTGCCCGACGGCCTCTGGGTGTCGACGTTCTACGCCGGCCTCGTCGCCAAGGTCGATCCGCAAAGCGGCGCGATCCTCGCGCGCGTCCAGCTCCCCGGCCAAGGGTCCGGCTTGCTCGCCGCGGCGGGCTCCCTGTGGGCGAGTGTCTACAACGCGGGCCAGGTCGTGCGCATCGACCCCGTGAGCGGGAAGATCGTCGCCACGTACGACGCCGGCGTCGAGCCCCGCGCGCTCGCCTTCGACGGCACCGCCGTGTGGGTCGTCGACGAGGGCTCGAACCTTGTCTCGCGCATCGCCGTCGGCTGACGGGGAGGACTGCGTGGAGGAGCGCCCCCTGACGCCCCTCCACGAGGTGCAGGGCGTTACTGGCAGGCGGCCGGCGGTTGTGCTTCCTGCACGTCGCCGTTTCCGACCGGGCTCTTCCCCCGCTGCGCATAGGCCCACTTGTTGCCGACCTGGATGCTGATGCAGTAGGTCTGGCCGCTGTCGGCCAGGCTATGCCCCTTGAACTTCGCCCCACTGTCATAGGAAGCGCGGATCTTCGTCAGCTTCAAGCTGCTGTAGCTACCCCGGTCGGCATAGAGCGCCTCGATCGACGGCAAGGCCGCCCGAATATCCGCGTCGGCCGCCTTCTGGTTCGCCCGATCCTTGAAGCCCAGATAGGACGGCACCGCGATCGCCAACAGGATCCCGACGATCACGATCACCACCAGCAACTCGATCAGCGTGAACGCGTCCTCGCGCCGCAGCCGCATCGTTCCGTGCATATGAGGATGACCCACCTTTCTCGACGCCAGATGTCTCTGCGCTGGTATCGGCGTCGGAGGGCGGCCCTCCAGCGTCGGTTGTGCCACGACATGTGCGACATCGCCCGAACGAGGGGTACGGTGCCGCCGTGAAGCGCCACCCGGCCCTGCGCGCTCTGTCGGACGACCACCACCATGCGCTGGTCCAGGCGAGGCGACTGCGCCGCGCTGCCGCCGCGCCGGAGCCGCCGGACGCGGCGGCGGCCATCTTCGTGGAGTTCTTCAACGACGTGACCGTCCCGCACTTCCGCGAGGAGGAGGAGACCGTGTTCCCGCTCGTCGCCGACGACGACGCGGCGCGCCCGCTGCTCGTTCAGGCGCTGCTCGACCACCAGCAGCTCCACAGGCTCGCCGCGGTTCTCGAGGACGGGGGCGAGCTGCGCGGCGCGATGGCGGCCGCAGGAGAGCTGCTCGACGAGCACGTGCGGCGTGAGGAGCGCGAGCTGTTCCCGCTGATCGAGCGGCTCGCCGCCGACGAGTTGCAGCAGCGCCCGCGCGCCGGCTCCGCGGGGCCCGTGTGGGGGACCGCCTCCGACGACCTGAACGCGACGCTGCTCGCGTGGCCGCCCGAGCAGGGGCCCGGCGAGCAGGTGAACGAGGAGCGCGACGTTCTCGTCCACGTCGTCGAGGGGTCGGCCACGCTCGTGGTCGACGGCGAGGAGACGACGCTCCGGCCAGGCGCGGCCACGATCGTCGCCAAGGGGACGACCCGGAAGCTGACCGCGGGCCCGCACGGAGTGCGCTACCTCTCGGTGCACCTCCGCCGGCCGCCCCTGCAGATCGCGCCGTCGAGAGGCGCGGCGTGACGCAGGTGCCGCTCACGGCCGCCGCGGTCGAGCGGCTCGGGACGGAGAACGCGTTCACCGTCCTGGCGCGGGCGCAGGAGCTCGAGCGCGCGGGCCGGTCGATCGTGCACCTCGAGATCGGAGAGCCCGACTTCGACACGCCGCCGCACGTGGTCGCGGCGGCGGTCGACGCCCTCCGCGCCGGCGCGACGCACTACTGCCCGGCGCAGGGGATCGCCGCCCTCCGCGAGGCCGCGGCCGCGTACTTCCGGCGCACGCGCGGCGTCGACGTCGGTGCGGGAGACTGCCTCGTCGGCACCGGCGCGAAGCCGTTCATCTTCTTCACCGTGCTCGCGACGTGCGGGCCGGGGGACGAGGTGGTCTACCCGAACCCCGGCTTTCCGATCTACGAGTCGGCGATCGCGTACGCGGGAGCGACGCCGGTCCCCGTGCCGCTCCTCGCCGCCGACGGCTTCCAGCTCGACCCCGAGCGGCTGCGCGACCTGCTCACGCCCCGCACGCGGCTCGTGATCCTGAACGCCCCCCACAACCCGACCGGAGCGTCGCTCACACCCGCCGCCGTCGACGCGGTCGCCGCGGTGCTCGACACCACCGACGCCTGGGTGCTCGCCGACGAGATCTACTCGCAGCTGCAGTACGACGGAGAGCTCCGCAGCGTCGCGCCGCACCTGGTCGACCGGACGGTCCTCCTCGACGGCGCGTCGAAGGCCTACGCGATGACCGGCTGGCGCTGCGGCTTCGCCGCGGTCCCGCAGGCGTTGCACGAGCCGCTCGTCCGTTTCTTCATCAACTCGACGTCCTGCGTCCCGCCGTTCGTCCAGCTCGCGGCGGTCGCCGCGCTCGAGGGCCCGCAGGGCTCGGTCGAGACGATGCGGGGCGAGTTCGTGCGGCGACGCGGGCTGATCGTCGACGGGCTGAACGCGATCCCCGGCGTTCGCTGCGCGCTGCCCGCCGGCGCGTTCTACGCGTTCCCGGACGTGCGCGAGCTGCCGCTCTCCGCGGACGAGCTCGCGTCGGCGCTGCTCGAGGAGGCCGGCGTCGCGACGCTCTCCGGCACCGCGTTCGGCACGTACGGCGACGGGCACCTGCGGATCAGCTACGCGAACTCCCAGGCGAACCTCGAGGAGGGGCTTCGGCGGATCGCCGGTCTCGTCGCGTCGCTGTAGGGTCCGGCCGTGCCGCCCGCCTACCGCTTCGTCGACCGGTGGTCGCTCCCGGCGCGGATCGACCGCGTGTACGACGTGATCGGCGACCCGCTCGGCTACACCCGCTGGTGGACCGACTTCGTGCTCGAGGCGAGCGGCGACGAGGGACCGCCCGCTCCCGGGAAGCGGAACGAGCTGCTCGTGAAGGCGTACCTGCCGTACAAGGTGAATTTCGGGCTCGAGGTGGTCGAGGCGGAGCGGCCGCGGCGGATCCTCTCACGGCTCTCGAAGGACTTCGCCGGCACCGGCGAATGGACGCTCGAGGAGACCGACGACGTCACGCGCGCGACGCTCGACTGGCGGCCATCCGTCAACCACGCGCTGATCAGGCAGTTCACGCCGCTCCTCCGGCCGCTGTTCCGGTCGAACCACAACTGGGCGATGCGGCGCGGCGAGCAGCAGCTGCGCGAGTACCTGGCGCGCGTGCCGTCTACCGACTAGGACGGCCGTGTCGGCGCCGCCGGTGTCGCGGACGTGGCTTGTGGACGGCGCCGGCCTCGGCGGCGGCCGGCGGCTCGGGCTGCTCCGCGGGCGGAGCCGGCGCGACGCGTGCCGCGTGGCCGTGGCTTCTCAGGTCGCGCGCGAACGTCGCGGCCATCAGCTTGTCGCGGATCGGCGGCCCGTACGGGATCCACCCCGAGCCGTAGTCGACCTCGACGATCCACTCCTCGACCGCGATTCGCCTCCCGAACACCCTCGACCTCGTCTCTTGCCCTGCGTCGACGTCGCCAATCGTCCCACAGCCGACGCACGATGACGCCGGAGAACGCCGGGACCGCCGAGCTGCTCGACCTCGCCGTGCACGTCGCGCGCGCGGCCGGCGACTTCCTGCGCGACGCGTTCGGGCGGCGGCTCGAGCGACGGGAGAAGACGTCGGCGCGCGACCTCGTGAGCGACGCCGACCTCCGGGCGGAGCGAATCGTCGTCGACGCGCTTCGGTCGGCGCGCGCCGACGACGCCGTCGTCGGCGAGGAATACGGGGCGGTCGCGGGCCGGTCCGGTTTGACCTGGGCCGTCGACCCGCTCGACGGGACCTCGAACTTCCTCGCCGGCATCCCTCACTGGGCGACGGCGATCGCGTGCGAGGACGACGCCGGGCCCGTCGTCGCCGTGGTTTACGACCCGACGCGCGACGAGCTGTTCGCCGCCGCGCGCGGATGCGGCACCACGGTCGACGGCGGTCCGGCCGCCGGCTCGGCCTGCGGCGATCTCCGCACGGCGATCGGCGCCCTGTCGCCGGCGTGGGAGGAGGCCTGGCACGCGCACCGCATCCGGCTCGCGGACCGGCTGCTGGCGGCGGTCGCGCACGGGCGCCAGATGGGAAGCCTCGCGCTCGACCTCGCCTGGACGGCAGCCGGGCGGTTCGACTTCCTGTACTACGAGTGCGCGCTCAACCCGTGGGACGTCGCGATCCGGTTGCTCGCGGACGAGGCAGGTCTCGTGACGGAGCTCCTGCCGCCGCGGCCCGACCGCCCGGGCGCGCTCCTCGCGGCGCCGCCGTCGCTCCGCGACGCGCTGCTGGAGCTGCTGTAGCGGGGCGGCCCGGGCAGGCAGAACGAACCGCCCCGCTGTACGCAGGAGCATGACCATCCGCCGATGAGATCCCGATGAGGACGCCGTAACCGCCGCACAACACACGGCCTGCGCCCGGGTCCCACACTGGGCTCATGGTCGCGACCGTCAGCGGCACGACGATCACCCTCGCCTGCGTCGCGCTCGCCGTCGTCTCCGCCGCGTTGATCTGGCTCCTGCTCAGCCGCTAGCCGGCTCGCCGCGACCGTCAGAACACGAAGACGTAGGCGAGGTATCCGAACGCCGCGAGCCACGCGATCTGCACGCAGACGATGAAGGTGATCAGCGCGGCGCTCTGCACGCGCTCCCTGCGCTCGATCCAGCGGCTCGCGAGTTGCGTCTCCGCGCCGTCCAGCTCCACGAGGAACGGTGTCTCCGGTCGGGTCGCGCTGCAACGCTCGTTCGGCGCGGTTTTACAGACGCGTTACGTGCAAGCCCGCGCCGCCCGCTGGAGGGAGGTGTGGCGACGCGGCGAAACGGGGTCTTTGCCGTCAGTCCGCCGCAGGGCCGACGCCGCCACCGGACGATTATGCGCTACGGAGCGGCGTCGGCCTAGTGCCTTCCAACCTCTCTTCAGGAAGCGGGCCCGGCGGCCGATAAGGGCCACGTGACTGCGGCAACCGAGAAGGACGCGATCGCCGAGCGCGGCTGGCGGCGCGACGAGTTCGAGGCGCTGAGCGAGGACGAGGTCGTCGACCTCCTGCTCCGGCGGATGCGGCGGCTGCTCGCGCGCGGCATCGAGCCGGCGGAGGCGCTCGTCATCGCAAGCCGCGTCGAGCTCCCGCTCGCCTGACGCGTGCGCCACCGAGCAGCGCGACCGCCACGAAGAGCCCGGCGGCGACGTCGGTGGGCGTGTGGTCGCCGAGGGCGACGAGGGCGAACGGGACGCCAGCCGCCCACACGAACGCGTAGCGGCCGACGCGGGCGGCGGCCGCGGCCGCGCCGGCGACGACGAAGGCGCGGATCGTGTGCCCGCTCGGCAGCGAGTGGTCGAACGCCGTCACGTGCACGCCGGCCGCGTGCAGCGCCGGCCGGGTGACCGCGAGCTTCCCCAGCACCTCGACTGCGTTGCCGACGAACCAGACGCCGAGCCACAAGCGGCGTGCCGTCGCCACGGCGAGGACGAGCACGAGGGAGGGCGCGACTGCCGCGGGATACGTCCAGAGGCCGACGAGCGTCCTCCCGACCGAGCCGCCGACGCTCGGGATCGTCAGCGAGCGCAGCGTCACGGTCCCCGTCCGCCGCGGCTCGAGCCACGGCATCAGGTGACCGACGGCGTACCGGTCGATGCCGTGCAGGAAGCCCGCCGCGACGAGCGCCGCCGTGACCGCGAACAGCAGCGCCGCCGCGACGGCGAGCGCCGCAGGGCGCGTCACTCGAAGCGCGGCCGGAGCCGCTCCGCCGTCCGCTGCAGGTGCTCGGGCAGCACCTTCACGTCTCCGAGCACCGGCATGAAGCTCGTGTCGCCGTTCCACCGCGGAACGACGTGCTGGTGGACGTGTGCCTCGATGCCGGCCCCGGCGACGCGGCCGATGTTCCAGCCGAGGTTGAACCCGTGGGGCGCGTACTCGGCGCGGAGCGCCTCGATGCCGCGCGCGGCGAGCACGTGCACCTCGGCGGCCTCGTCGGGCGTCAGCGCGCCGAAGTCGCCGACGTGCCGGTGCGGGGCGACAAGCAGGTGGCCGGACGAGTAGGGAAACTTGTTCAGGACGACGAGAGCGCGCTCGCCGCGGTGGACGAGGAGCTCCTCCTCCGGGGCGCAGAAGATGCAGCGGTCGAGCTCGTCGGCGTGCTCGACGTACTCGAGGCGCCACGGTGCCCACAGCGGCTTCGGCATGCGCCCGAGCCTACCGGCGCCCGTGCGCGGGCTCGCTCGGGCCCAGTTGCGGAAGTAAGCTCTGCACGAGGTGGACGGCGAGGCGAATGCGCGGCACCCCAACGACCCGTCGGAGGTCCGACGGCGGTTGGCGAACGACGCGCTCTCGATGTCGCCGCGCGAGCGGCGGCAGCTCGTGGCGATGATCGACACGGCGCTCGGCAAGCTGCGCAAGCCGCGGAGGCCACGCGCGCCGAAGCAGTCGTAGCGCTACAGCCAGCGCTTGAAGCGAAAGAACGCAAGCAGCCCGAGCAGCGTGACTGCCATGGCCGCGAAGATCGTCCAGAACGCCCACGAGGTCCCGAAGCCGGGGAACTGGACGTTCATGCCGAAGAAGCCCGTGATCAGGGTGAGCGGGAGCAGCACCACCGAGAAGACCGTGAGGATCCGCAGGACGTCGTTCTGCCGGTGCGAGATGACCGACTCGTTCGTGTCCTCGAGTGCCTCGACGACCTCTTTGTAGTTGTCGAGGATGTCCCAGATGCGCTCCGCCGCGTCGACGATGTCGTCGAAGTAGAGCTCGAGCTCCTCGGGGAGGAACCGCTCGACGTGCCGCTCGAGCAGCCGCAGCGTCGACCGCTCGGGCTTGATGATCTTGCGGTAGCTGATGATCTCCTGCTTGACGTTCGAGATGTCGCGGACGACCTCTTCGGAGCGTCCCTCGAAGACGTCGTCCTCGAGCGAGTCGAGCTTGTGGCCGATCTTGTCGAGGATCGGGAAGCAGTAGTCGAACAGGTCGTCGAGCACCTCGTACAGGAGCCGGCCCGATCCCTTCGAGAAGAGCTGCTCGCGGTAGCGCTCGTCGTCCTCGCAGCGCTGGAAGAGGCGGGTGACGGGCAGCAGCTCGACGGTCGGCAGCGTGACGAGGTAGTCCGGGCCTACGAAGACGTCGAGCTCCGCGGCGTTCAGCCGCTGGATCGCGCGGTCGTAGACGGGGAAGTGCAGGACGCCGAAGAGGTAGCCCTCGTCGGCATAGTCGTCGATCTTCGGCCGCTGGCGTTTCGACATGACGTCCTCCACGTCGAGCGGATGCCAGCCGAACCGCTCGGCGAGCTCCTGCGCGCGCTCGAGCGACGGGTTGTCGAGGTGGATCCAGGTGAGGCCGACCGCGCTGAGCTCAGCGGGCGAAGCAGGCGGCGCCGCCACGGCGGCGGCCGTGTCCCGGGTGCGCGGACGCCGGATGCGAGGCAGGCTCGGCATCGGTACTGAGCGGGTCCTCGAGCACGGGAACCATCTGCATGTTCGTCATTCTACTCGGGTTTCCCGCTCTCTCAGTCCGCTCCCGCGGGCGCGAGCACCGGCGGCGCCGGCTCCATGCCGGGGACGCGGCGGAACCGCGGCGGGACGAGCCGTTCGAGCGCGAGCGCGCCGCCGCCGGCGACGAGGCAGACGGCGGCTGCGGCCGGCCAGAGCGCGAACGGCGCCTGCGCGAGCAGGAACCCGCCGGCCGCCGGCCCGACGGTGCCCGCGAGCCCCCACGAGAGCGAGTGCACGGCGAAGTAGCGCCCGCGCAGCTGCGAGGGCGCGATGTCGGCGACGAGCGCCTGGTGCGCGGGCCCGTGGAAGCACTCGCCGACGCCGAAGATGCCGGCGGCGACGGCGACCGCCGCGAACGCGGCCGTCGCGTGGAGCCAGAAGACGCCCCCGTCGACGAGCAGCCAGGCCGCGACCCAGAGCAGCGGCATCAGCGCGAGCGCGCGCATCCGCCTGCGCCCCTCGATCGCCTTCGCGATCGGGAGCTGGAGGACGACGATCAGGCCGGTGTTCACGGCAAACGCGATTCCGACCTCGCGCAGGCTGATCCCGCCGTGGTCGTGCGCGAACGGCGGGACGAGGTTCACGAGCGAGTACCCGGCGGTGACGAACAGGAAGTTCAGCGTCCAGAGCCCGACGAACAGGCGGTCACGCAGGACCGCGAGGTACGAGGCGGGCTCGTCGGACCGCTCCTCCTCCGCCACGCCGGGGTCGTGGACCAGGAAGAGCACGCCGAGGTACGCGAGGAACGTGGCGGCGTCGACGAGGAAGAGGATCGTGAAGGAACGGACGTCGTGAGCGTGCGCGATCAGGCCCCCGGCGAGGCCTCCGACGCCGATCCCGAGGTTCATCGTGACGCGCTGCTGCGCGAACGCCGCGTGCCTCCGCGCTTGCGGCGTCAGCCGCGAGATGAGCGTGGACTGGCTCGGCCAGAACCCGGCACTGCCCGCTCCCTCGACGGAGATCAGGAGGAACGCCTGCCACGGCGTGTGCACGAGCGGGTAGAGCCCGAAGCCGATCGCCTGCATGACGAGCCCGCCGCCCAGCACCGGCCGCGGGCCGAGCCGGTCGACGAGCGGGCCGGCGCCGACTCCCGCGACGAGCTGGGCTGCGGCGGAGGTCGCGACCACGAGGCCCGCGGTCCCCAGGTCGAAGTGGCGGACGTCGTGCAGGTAGATGACGAGGAACGGGAGCACGACGCCGTTTCCGAAGGAGTTGGCGACGCCGCCGACCTGCAGCAGCCAGACCTCCCGCGGGAGGCGCGGGTCGAAGCGGCCGAGGAGCGTCACGTAGGCGAGGGTATCGTCGGGCTTCGTGGAAGCCCGCTGGTGGACGATGCGCCGCGCGCAGAGCCTCAAGCCGGCGAGCTACGTGTGTCCGTTCTGCGACGGGATGCTGCACGCGACCAGCGAGCACGCGCTCGTCGCTCCGGAAGGCGACGTCTCGAGGCGTCGCCACGCGCATCTGGAGTGCGTCCAGTCGGAGCGGCGGCATGGGCGGCTGCTGACCGAGGACGAATGGCGCCGCCGGCGCTGACGGCGCGGCGTCAACCCCCGCAGTCAACCGCCGAAGGGTGATTGTGTGAAGCGGCTGCCGGCGGCGATAGTGCGCGCGTTGGACGCGCCCGATGCGGCGGGGCGCGAACGACAAGCACTGCGGTCAGAATGCAGGTGGAGCGAGCCTTGCGGCGGCCCCGCTCCGCCTGCTTTCACTCGCTTCGGGGATGGCGCCGCGGGCTTGCTCCTGGTTCAGTGACGGGTGGAGAGCCGCGCGGACGCCACGGTAGCCGCAGCCGTGGAGCACCGCGGCTCTCCGCTTCCTCTCGTCACCCGTCTCCGCAAGGGGCGGGTGACGCGGGCTCTCCGGTCGCGCCGCGACTGGGCCCGGCGCCGTGAGTGGCGCGCCACCCGCCGACGGGTCTATCGGCGCCGCAGCGGCAGCGCTGGAGCCGGAAGGAGGCGCGGCCCGGCGCCAATCGGGTGAAGGCTGCCGGGTCGCGCCCTCGGTTGCACGCGCATCCTCCCCCGAACAGGAGCGCACGGGAGTTATGCGCCGCCGGCATCAGGGCGTCGTGGGCGGGGTGTAACGCCTGCGTAAGCCTTCGGCGCGCGCCGGCGGAGGGGACGGTTTTACAACCTGCGAACCTGCCGTTCACTCTCTGGCCCCAACTCGCGGGAAAGCCTCTTCTGCGAGAGGCGCTCGCGTGGGGAGAGTGGCAGGCCGCAACGCCGCCGCACGCTCGAGCACTTTCGTCGGCCTCTTCCGTGTAGGCGGCACCTCGCGGGAAGAGGCCGTGCTCGATGTTTGGAAGATGCCGGCTGCGCGGTATCCCGCGGGTATGGATCCCGAGGAGGAGCGCGAGCTGCTCGACCGCGTCGATCGGGTGGCCGACGACACGCCGAAGGGAAGGCTCGTCAAGCAGGCGATCGAGGAGCTCCGCGCGGCTATGGCCGCCGCGTCCGACGAGTCGACCTCCTCGTCCGATCACTAGCGCGCGCCGTCCGGCGCCGCGACCGGAAGACGCCCGTCGGTACTGGTACTGGGTCGGTGCGACTGGACGATGACGCCGCGTGCCGCCTGATGCGCCCGGCAGGAATCGAACCTGCGACCTTTCGCTCCGGAGGCGAACGCTCTATCCCCTGAGCTACGGGCGCCGGGGATTGCCTAGTGTAGCCCGGGTGGAGCTACGAGCCCGGAAGGCGACGGTGCGGCTCGCACAGACCTTCACCATCTCGCGCGAATCGCAGGACGAGGCGCACGTCGTCCAGGTCGAGGTGCGCCACGACGGCGGCGTCGGCGTCGGCGAGGCCGCGCCGATCGCCCGCTACGACCAGTCCGCGGAATCGGCGGTCGCGTGGCTCGAGCAGGTCGAGCTCGGCGACGACCCGTTCGCGCTCGACGAGATCTTCGATGCGCTGCCGCCGGGCGAGGACGCGGCGCGCGCGGCCCTCGACCATGCCCTGCACGACCTGCAGGGGAAGCTGCTCGGGCTGCCCGTCTACAAGCTGCTCGGGCTGCGACGCGCCGGGCCGCCGACCTCGTGGACGATCTGGCTCGGCGACCCGGACGACATGGCGCGGCGCGCCGACGAGGTGCGCGACCGCGGGTTCCGTCGCCTGAAGCTGAAGCTCGGCGGGCGCGACGGGCTCGACGCCGAGCGCGTCGCCGCCGTGCGCGCCGTGACCGACTTGCCGCTCCAGTGCGACGTCAACGAAGCCTGGTCGCTCGACGAGGCGCTCGAGTACCTCCCGCGGATGACGACGCTCCAGTACTGCGAGCAGCCGCTCGCCGCCGGCGACCCCGGCGGCGCGGAGCTGAAGCGACGCTCGCCCGTGCCGATCTTCGTCGACGAGGACTGCCACCACCTCGCCGACGTCGCCGCGTGCGCCGAACGCGCCCACGGGATCAACATCAAGCTCGCGAAGGCGGGCGGCATCCGCGAGTCGGTGCGGATGGTCCACGCCGCACGGGCGCTCGGGCTCGGCGTGATGCTGGGGTGCATGGTCGAGTCCGGGCTGGGAATCTCGCCCGGAGCGCACATCGCGAGCCTGATGGATCACGTCGACCTCGACGGGAACCTGCTGCTCGCCGACGACCCGTGGCCCGGGATCGAATTCGTCGACGGCGTGCAGCTCCCCCCGGAACGGCCCGGGCTCGGCGTTGCGCCCGCGTAGGCTCCTGATCCTCGCCGAGGGGCACTCGGCCGACCCGCACCACGGCAAGACGGCACGCGGCGTCATGCGGTACCGACCGGAGGACGTCGTCGCGGTGCTCGACTCGGAGAGCGACGCGGACGAGAACGACGGGTTCCCGCTCGTGCGGTCGGTCGCGGACGCGCTGCAGTACGAGCCGACGGCTGCGCTCGTCGGCGTCGCGACCGCCGGCGGCCGCTTTCCGCCGGAGTGGCGCACGCTGCTCCGCGAATGCATCCGCGCCGGGCTCGACGTCGAGAACGGGCTGCACGAGTTCCTCACGGAGGACGCGGAGCTGAGCGCGCACGCGCGCGAGCACGGCGTCGAGCTGCGCGACCTCCGCAAGCCCCCGCCGGGGCTGACCGTCCCGACCGGCGCGAACCTGACCCACGCCGCGACGTCGGTGCTCCTCGTCGGCTCCGACTGCGCGATCGGAAAGATGACGGTCGCGCTCGAGCTCGATCGCGAGGCACGTGCCCGCGGCATCCGCAGCGAGTTCGTCCCGACGGGGCAAACCGGAATCGCGATCGCGGGGTGGGGGATCTCCGTCGACGCCGTCGTCGCCGACTTCGTCGCCGGTGCGGCGGAGCAGCTCGTGCTCGAAGGCGTGCGGCGCGGAGGCGACGTCCTGTTCGTCGAAGGCCAGGGCTCGCTGTTGCATCCCGCGTACTCAGGCGTCACGCTCGGCCTGATGCACGGCTCGGCTCCGCACGCCTATGTCCTCTGCCACAAGCCCGACGAGCCGTTCGTCGGGGGCGACGAGCGCTTTCCGATCCCGCCTCTCGCCGAGCTCGTCGACCTGCACGAGCGGATGAGCCTGCTCGCGCGGCCGGCGAGGGTGGTCGCGGTCGCGCTCAACACCAGTGACCTCGACGAGGCGGAGGCGCGCGCTGCGGTGGCGTCGGCCGAGGAGGAAACCGGCCTCCCGGCCTCCGACCCCGTGCGGTTCGGCGCCGGCGCGCTCGTCGACGCGCTCGCGCCGATCCTCGCGGGACCGTCGTAGGAGGCTTCGCCGCCCCGCCGACGAAACGACGAGGTCTTGAGACTCGTTGCGACAGTGGCCGCCGCCGCGGCCGTCGCGGCGCTCGCCGTCGCGACCGGAGCGGGCGCGGACTCGGGGCCGGTCCCGATGCGCTTCGGGATCGCCGACGACTGGCCGAAGTGGCACGCATGCGGCGACGTGTGGTGGCAGTCGGTCGCGGACATCGGGCTGCAGGAAGTCCGGATGACGGTGCAGTGGGACGACTCGCAGCCCACGGTGATCCCGTCGCAGGACGAGCTTCAGGGCGCGATCGACTGCGCGGTGCGGAACGACGTCGTCCCGGTGCTCGCGATCTACCCGCTGCGACCAGGCGCGATCGGCGGCAAGCCGGCCGCGCAGGCGCAGTTCGCGGCGTTCGTCGCGCTCGTCGGCACGGCGTTCCCGCAGGTGACGAACTTCGTCGTGGGCAACGAGCCCAACGTCAACCGCTTCTGGCAGCCGCAGTACGTCGGCGGCCGCGACGCGGCGGCGACCGACTACGAGCACACGCTCGCCGCCTCCTACGACGCGCTGAAGGCGGTTCGGCCCGACGCGGTCGTGTGGGGGCCGGCGATCTCGTCGCGCGGGAACGACGACCCGTACGCCCTGTCGAACCCGAGCCACTCGCCCGTGTGGTTCATCAAGGACCTCGGCGACGCGTACCGGGCGTCCGGCCGCACGAAGCCGATCTTCGACGAGTTCGACATGCACCCGTACCCGCCGGTGCAGGACACGGCGCCGTTCACGCGGTCGTTCCAGTGGCCGCAGGCGGGTGCCGCCGACCTGGGCCGGATCAAGCAGGCGCTCTGGGACGCCTTCCACGGCACCGCGCAACCCCTGCCCGCCGAGTACGGAGGCGGGCGCTCCGCCACCGCCGGCCTGCCGATCAACCTCGACGAGGCGGGGGAGCAGACGACGGTCGTGGGGCACGCCGCGCCCTACGTCCACCCACCGGAGACCGTGCAGCCGATCGACGAGGCGACGCAGGCGCAGCGGTACGTCGCTCTTGCGCGGATCGGCGAGTGCGACCCGGACGTGAAGTCGATCCTGTGGTTCCCGCTGATCGACGACGGCGGCCTCTCCGACGGCTTCCAGTCGGGCGAGCTCTTCGCCGACCTGGCCCACAAGCAGTCGTACGACGCGCTCAAGGCACAGATCGCCTCGTCGCAGGGGTTCTGCCAGGGCATCTCGCAGCGGTGGGTGCACACGCGGACGGTCGTGGGCGCCGCCGTCGTGCCTGCGCTCAGCTCGAACAGGATCGCCGTCACCGCTTCCGAGGACGCGCTCTACAGCGCGTCGCTCGTGCCCTTCCCCGGTGCGCGCGGGCCCTCGAGCGCCACGGTCGCGCTCGCGCGCGGCGTCGTCCGTGCCTACCGGCGGCCGCCGATCACGCTGCCGAGCACGATCCGTCCCGGCACGTACCGGATCCGCGTGGTCGTGACGGCCGCGACGGATCCCGAGCGGACCGCGACGCTCGTCTCCCGCCCGTTCACGGTCGGGACGAAGAAGCGCCGCAAGTAGCCTCCGCGCGCGATGCGCGTGGCGGTGATCTCCGACACGCACATGCCGCGGGGACGGCGGACGCTGCCGGCGGCGTGCGTGGAGCGGCTCGCGGCCGCGGACCTGATCCTGCACGCCGGCGACCTCGCCTCCTTCGCGTTCCTGCAGGAGCTGCGCCGGCTCGGGCCGCCGGTGGAGGCGGTGCACGGGAACGTCGACGAGCCCGTGCTGCGGTCGCTGCTTCCGAGCGAGCGGGTCGTGGCGGCGGCCGATGCGCGCATCGGGATCGTCCATATTCCGGGGCCGCGCCGCGGGCGCGAGGCGCGGCTCGTCGCGCGCTTTCCCGGCTGCCACGCCGTCGTGTACGGGCACACGCACATGCCGCAGGTGGAGCGCGCGGGGGAGGTGTGGATCCTCAACCCCGGCTCGCCGACCGAGCGGCGGCGGGCGCCCTTGCGGACGATGCTGGAGCTCGCCGTGGACGGTCGCACGATCGTCCCGGAGCTCGTCGATCTGGGTACTTGACACGCGAACACGTGTTCGGTACGGTAGCGAACACATGTTCGTCAGAATCCTCATCCTGGTCGGGGTCGCGGTGCTCGTGTGGAGTGCCGCCGCTCGGTCGTCGCAGGCCCACGGCTCGAAGCTGGTCGTGACGGTGAGGCCGTACGACACGCTCTGGGCGATCGCCGAGCGCTACTACGGCGGCGACGTGCGCGCGGCGATCTGGCGCATCGAGCGCGCGAACCATCTCCCCGGCGCCGACATCCGCGCCGGGCAGCGGCTCGTCCTGCCGTAGCGGCCGCACGGGCGCTGCGCGGGCGGCTGCGAGAATCGGTCGCCCGTGGACCTGGACCTCGTCTTCCTGGGCACGTCGGCGAGCGCGCCGACCGCAGGCCGCGCGCCGACGGCGCTCCTCCTCCGGCGCGGCAGCGAGCGGCTCCTCTTCGACTGCGCCGAGGGCACGCAACGGCAGCTCATGCGCTCCTCGCTCGGGCTCCCCGACCTGGAGGAGATCTTCCTCACGCACTACCACGCAGACCACACCCTCGGGCTCCCGGGGATGCTGAAGACGTTCGCGCTGCGCGGCCGCGACCTGCCGCTGCGCGTCTACGGCCCGCCGGGGCTGCGGGAGCTCTTCGCCGACCTGCGGCACCTCGTCGGCCGGCTGAGCTACCCCGTCGAGGCGGTCGAGGTCAGGCCGGGCGAAGCGCTCGAGCGCGACGGCTACTGCATCCTCGTCTTTCCCGTCCACCACGGCGTCGCGGCCGCCGGCTACGCCGTCGCCGAGGAGCCGCGTCCGGGCGAGTTCGACGCCGCCGCGGCCGACGTGCTCGGGGTCCCGTTCGGCCCCGAGCGCGGCGCGCTGCAGCGCGGCGAGTCGATCACGCTCCCCGGCGGGACCGTCGTCACTCCGGACGCCGTCGTCGGCCCACCGCGCCCGGGGCGGACGATCGTGATCACGGGCGACACGGCGCCCGTCGAGACGGTGCAGGCTCTCGCCGCGGGAGCCGACGTGCTCGTGCACGAGGCGACCTTCTCGGAGGAGGAGCGCGACCGCGCGGCCGACACGCTCCATTCGACGGCGCGCCAGGCCGGCGAGGTCGCCGCCGCCGCGCGCGTCCGCCTGCTCGCGCTGACGCACTTCTCGCCCCGCTACGTCGGCCCGGAGCTGCTCGAGGAGGCGAAAGCCGTCTTCCCTGCCACCGTCGCGCCGCGCGACTTCGACGTGGTCGAGGTGCCGTTCGCCGAGCGGGGAGAACCTCGCTTGGTGCGCCGGGGCGCGCGCCCTCCGAGGGTGTCTGACACCTTCGAGGTGTCAGGAACTGAACTCGTAATGGAGGGACCCGCCGCCTGAGCGCGAATCGGTGGGTATGAGAGGCTCACCGAAATCAGGTAAGCGGCGGCCGCCGAGCGGGCCGAGGCGGCCGCCGTGGGAGTTGGACGAGCAGTTG
>DASRCE010000008.1:0-21700 GCA_035653275.1 Gaiellaceae bacterium
GGTTACCCACGTGTTACTCACCCGTTCGCCGCTTTCCCCGGGCCCGAAGGCCCGGTTCTCGCTCGACTTGCATGTGTTAAGCGCGCCGCCAGCGTTCGTCCTGAGCCAGGATCAAACTCTCCGTGAAGAATGGTCGCCGGCCGGAGCCGGCAATCCTCACTTTGAGCTCGAGCTCAAAGGTCGCCCCGAAGGACGACGAGGTGTTGATGCGCCTGGCCGGCAGGAGCCGGACAGGCCTCGACACTCGAAGAACGTTCGCTGTTGAGTTTTCAAAGACCGGGCCGCTTCTGCGGCGTAAAAAAGCCTCCGACTCGCGCCAGAGGCCAACCGAGCGAGCGAATCGTATCGGATACGAATCGGGCCGGATGGCTCCTAGCGTCGAGTTACAGGGACTTTCGTGCACCGTCCTTCCGGACGGCCGAGGAAGTATAGCGCGGCCGCCTAGGCTGTCAACCGGGCGAAGCGGCGCTTGCCGACCTGGAGCAGGGCCCCTGCCAGCGCGTCGCGCGCCACGTCCAGGCCCGAGGCGGGGGCTCCGTTCACCCTCACCCCGCCCTGCTCGATCAGCCGCCGCGCCTCGGCGCGGGAGCCGACTCCGAGCCGGTCCGCGAGCAGGGCCGGCAGGTGCACCGGGTCGCCGTCGGGGAGGGCCACCTCGGGGACGTCCTCGGGCGCCTCGTGCCTACGGACGACGCGCGTGAAGTGCTCCTCGGCTGCGCGGACGGCCTCCTGTCCCCACGACCGGCGGACGACGAACCGCGCGAGCTCGAGCTTCGCCTCCATCGGCTCGACCTGCGGCACGGGCTGCTCGGCGAGCAGCGTCCACCACTGCTCGAGCAGCGAGTCGGGGATCCGCATCGCCTTCCCGAACTGCTCCTCCGGCGGCTCGGCGAGGCCGATGTAGTTGCCGCGCGACGCACTCATGCCGCTGCCGTCCCAGCTGTCGAGGTAGTTGACCGTCAGCGCGACTTGCGGGTCGAGCCCGTACGCCTGCATGACCTCGCGCCCGGTGAGCAGGTTGAAGAGCTGGTCGGTGCCGCCGAGCTCGACGTCGGCCTCGACGGCGACCGAGTCGTACGCCTGCATGAGCGGGTACAGGAGCTCCGACACCGAGATCGGAGAGCGCGCGGCGAACCGCTTCGCGAAGTCGTCGCGTTCGAGCAGGCGCGCGACCGTGGTCGTGCGCGCAAGCCGGAGCAGCTCCGCGAAGTCGAGCTTCGACAACCACTCGCTGTTGAACCGGAGCTCGGTGCGCGCCGGGTCGATGATGCGCGTGGCGGCGTCGTAGTATCGCTGCGCGTTCGCGTCGATGACCTCGGCGTCGATGATCGGGCGCTTCTCGGAGCGCCCGGACGGATCTCCGATCCGCGTCGTGTAGTCGCCGACGATCAGCACTCCGATGTGGCCCTCGTCCTGGAAGGCGCGCATGCGTTGCAGAGGCACGCCGTTCCCGAGGGTGACGTCCGGCGCCGTGACGTCGATCCCCAGCTTCACGCGCAGCGGGCGCCCGAGCGCCAGCTTCGCCTCCAGCCCGCCCTCGGGCAGGACGTTCGCGGCGTTCCGCGTCAGCTCTTCCAGCGCCATAGCGGGGCTAGACTACCCCGGTCCTGGCGCTCTTTCGGAGAAATCGGCGCCGGCCGAAGCGCCGGCGGATCCGCAAGCTCAGACTCCTCGCCCTCCTCGCCATCCTCGGCGTGCTCGGGCTCGCTGCGTTCATGTTCGGGCTGCTCACGTCGCTCGCGGCGGAGATCCCGCAGCTCGAGCCGACGGCGAAGCAGACGCAGGCGAACACGTACGTGTACGCCCGCGACGGCCACACGATCCTCGCGATCCTGCGCGGGGACCAGGCGAGGATCATCGTGCCGTCGAGCGCGATCTCGCCCTGGATGAAGCACGCGATCGTCGCGGTCGAAGACAAGCGCTTCTACGAGCACCGCGGCATCGACCTGCGCGGGATGGCGCGTGCGATCTGGGCCGACATCACGCACAAGGGCGTCGTGCAGGGCGGCTCGACGATCACGCAGCAGCTCGTCAAGAACACGTACCTGACGAGTCAGCGGTCGATCGCGCGCAAGCTGATCGAGGCCGCGCTCGCGTGGCAGCTCGAGCAGCGGTGGTCGAAGGACCGGATCCTCACCGCGTACCTGAACACGGTCTACTTCGGGAACGGCGCATACGGGGTCGAGCAGGCCGCGCGCGTGTACTTCCACCACAGCGCGAACCCGATGAGCCCCGCGGAGGCGGCGCTGCTCGCCGGGATCCCCGAGGACCCGAGCGCATACGACCCCGTCGCGCATCCGCGCGCCGCGAAGGCGCGACGGAACCTCGTGCTGAAGCTGATGTACCAGCAGGGCTACCTGACGAGGAGCCAGTACGTGAGCTCGACCGTCTACCCCATGCCCGACCCGGAGAAGGTGTCGCTGCCCGCGACGCAGGGAGTCGCTGCGCCCTACTTCGCGAACTACGTGAAGGACCAGCTCGTGCGCGAGTACGGGCCGAGGAAGGCCTTCGGCGGCGGCCTGAAGGTGACGACGACGCTCGACGTCGGCTTGCAGAAGCTCGCCCGCGACGCGATCGCGTCGGTCCTCCCGCAGAACGGGACGAACCCGTCCGCCGCGCTCGTCGCGATCGACGCGCAGCGCGACCCCGGGGCGATCCTGGCGATGGTCGGGGGCTCGAACTACCACAAGAACCAGTTCAACCTCGCGACCCAGGGCGAGCGGCAGCCGGGCTCGTCGTTCAAGCCGTTCGTGCTCGCCACGGCGCTGAAGGAGAACATCGCGCCGACGTCGATTCTCACGTCGCAGAAGCAGGTGACGATCAACGCCGACGGCCGCCTCTGGCAGGTCAACAACTACGAGGGCGAGGCGCTCGGCCCGATCAGCCTCGCGCAGGCGATCGCGTACTCGGACAACTCCGTGTTCTCGCAGCTGACGGCGATCGTCGGGCCGAGGAACGTCGCGACGACGGCGCACGCGCTCGGGATCACGACGAAGCTGCAGGGCTACTTCGCGATCGGCCTGGGCGCGGAGCCGGCGACGCCGCTCGAGATGGCGCGCGCCTACACCTCCTTCGCGGACGGCGGCAAGCGCGTCGACGGCTCGATCTTCGGCAACCAGCCGCGGGCGATCGAGACGGTGGCCGGCGGCGGGAAGACGCTGGTCAACCAGCCGGTCGCGCGGAGCGTGCTCACGGAGACGCAGGCTGAGGTCGTGAACCAGCTCCTGCAGGGCGTCGTCCAGTACGGGACGGGCCGGGCGGCGGCGATCCCCGGCTGGCAGATCGCCGGCAAGACGGGGACGACCGAGAACTACGGCGACGCCTGGTTCGTCGGCTACACGCCGCAGCTCGTCGCGGCCGTGTGGGTCGGCTACCCGGACAAGCTCGTGCCGATGACGTACCAGTTCCACGGCCAGCCGGTCGCCGGCGGGACGTACCCGGCGCTCATCTGGAAGGCGTTCATGGAGAAGGCGATCCGGTACCTGAAGCTCCAGCCCGAGTCGTTCCCGGCTCCACCGTCGCAGTACGCCGCGCCCGTCACCGTCGTGAACCGGGGCGGCGTCCTGGAGCGCGACGACGGCGTCTGCAAGAACACGTACCAGCTCGCGTTCTACGGCGGCGAGCCGCTCCAGCCGGACGGCACGGCGGCGCCCGCGGCGACGTGCAAGGCGAACGAGGTCGAGATACCCGACGTCGTCGGCGAGTCGCTCTCGGCCGCCCGGTCGCGCCTCCGGGGGCAGCCGCTGACGCCGGTAGTGGTCTACAAACCTGCCCGGACGGGCGACCGCACCGGCTACGTCGTGGGCCAGTTCCCGAGCCAGGGCACGGCGTCGGCGTACGACAAGATCACGCTGGTCGCGGAGAAGTCCCTCCACGGCGTCGTGCCGCGCGTCGTCGGCTTGCCGCTCGCGCGCGCGCAGGCGCGGCTCGCGCCGCTCCACCTGCGCGTGCACGTCGTCGGCAGCGGGAAGGTCTCGAACCAGTCGCTGCCCGTGGGCACCGCCGCGGCGCCCGGGCTCGCGATCACGCTCACGGCGCGGCCCTGAACGGCCGGCTCAGGTAGCGGGAGCCCGCGAGGCCGTACCGCCACGGCAGCTCGGCGGCTTTCGTGATCCCGACGCGCGGGCCGCGCACGACCTCGACGTCCCGTGTCCGAGGGCGCAGGTCGAACGGCGGCTCGTCCAGGGGCAGCCCGTCGTGCGCGCGCGTCACGCCCAGCGCCTGGCACAGCCGCCCGGGCCCCGCGCACAGCAGACGGATGTCGTCGAGACCGCGTCGGCGCCGCATCGCGTCCAGCCCGTGCATCGGCTCGAGCGCGCGCAGCAGCACCGCGCCGGCGACGCCCTCGTCGCCGCACACGACGTTGAGGCACCAGTGGATCCCGTACGAGCGGTAGACGTAGGCGTGGCCGCCGCGAAGGAACATCGACGCGTTCCGCTCGGTCCTTCGGTTCGCGAAGCCGTGCGCCGCCGGGTCCTCGTGGTCGTAGGCCTCGACCTCGACGATCACGCCGCCGACGCCGTCGACGTACAGCTCCGCCCCGATCAGGTCGGGCGCGACGTCGTGCGGGCTACGCCGCAGGTCGAGCCGTCGCGTCATACCTCGTGAACCTCGGGAGGGCGAGCGCCGTCAGCACGCAGCCGACGACGCACGCGATGCCGCCGGAGACGACGGAGAATCGAAGCGAGGTGAGCGACGCGAGCACGCCCGCCTCCAGGTCGCCGAGGCTCGGCGCGCTGGCGACCTGCATGAACTCGATGCCGAGCAGCCGGCCGCGCAGGTGGTCGGGCGTCGAGCGCAGCAGCATCGTGCTGCGGAGGACGGCGCTGTAGAAGTCCGCGGCACCGGCGACCGCGAGCAGGAGGAGGGCGGGCCAGAGCGACGACATGAATCCGAAGGCGGCGATCGCGGCGCCCCATAGGCACGCCATGACCGTCACCCCGAGCCCCATGCGCCGAGCCTGCGACACCCAGCCGGAGAGGAGCGAGCAGACGAACGCGCCTGCGTACGGGGCGGCGTACAGGTAGCCGACCGTCGCCGCGGTTCCGTGCAGGCGGTGCAGCGCGATCGCGGGGAACAGCGCGCTCGGCATGCCGAAGACCATCGCGTTCGTGTCGACCGCGAGGATCCCAATCAGCTCCTGCCTGCCCTTGAGGAACCGGAAGCCGTCGACGATCGACGCGAAGCTGGGGCGCTCGACGTCGCCGAGCGGCGGCAGCCGCGGCAGCGCCCACACCGCGACCAGCGACGCCGCGTAGGTCGCGCAGTCGATCCCGTACGTCCACGCGACACCGGCGTGCGCGATCAGGAGCCCGCCGGCGGCCGGGCCGGCGACGGCGCCGAGCGAGTCGTAGGTGCTGAAGAGCGCGTTCGCGGCCGCGATCTCCTCGTCGGGGACGAGCCGCGGCGACAGCGAGCCCATCGCCGGGCGCCCGAGGCTGAATACCGAGATGGCGAGCGCCTGGAGGACGAAGAGCGCCCAGACCTGCGGATGCGGCAGCGACGCGTTGAGGAGGAAGATCCCGGCGACGACGGCGAGCGCGGCCTCGGTCGCGAGCACGACCGTCCGCCGGTCGAGCGCGTCGGCCAGGGCGCCGCCGACGAGCGGCACGACGAGGAGCGGCACGAGCGACGCCAGCCCGAGCAGGCCGACGAGCGCTGTCGAGCCCGTCAGCTTGTACACCTGGTACGGCACGGCGACGACGGCGATCTCGCCGCCGATGGTCGAGACCATCTGGCCGAGCCAGAGGTTGCGGAACGCGCGGTGGCGCAGCGGGCGCGTGTCGACGCGCAGCCGCAACTAGAAGATGGTCTCGTCCTGTGGGCTCGGCTTCGAGCGCGGCGGCACGACGCCCATGTCCGCGAGGATCGCCCGCTCGGTGCGCGAGGCGATCACCGCGTCCGGGATCCCGTCGACCCAGACGCGCGTGCGCGCGCCGGATCCGCGCTCCTCTGCAGGCAGCGGCTCGACGGCGAAGATCCGGTCGGCCCGGACGTACTTGCCGAACCCCAGGAAGACCATCCGCGGCGCGCCGTCAGGCACGTTCGAGCGCGCCCTGGAGGGCGTCCGCCACGCGCTCCTGGTCCGCACGGTCGAGGCGTGCGTGGAACGGCAGCGCCATCGTGCGCGCGCTGCAATCCTCGCTCACCGGCAGCATCCCCTCCGCGAAGCCGTACCGCTCCCGCATGTACGACTGGAGATGGATCGACGGCAGGTACGGCGCCGTGGCGATCCCCCGCTCGGCCAGACGACGCATGACCGCGCCGCGGTCGGCGTCGGATGGCAGCCTCACGACATAGACGAACCACGAGCGGACGTGGTCGTCGTCGTCCGCGAGCGGCGTCTCGACGTCGACGCCCGCGAGCAGCTCGTCGTAGCGGGCGGCGACCTCGCGCCGCGCCTCGAGGATCCGGTCGAGCTTCTCGAGCTGCCCGATCCCGAGCGCCGCCGAGATGTCGTCGAGGCGGTAGTTGAAGCCGAGCCGGCCGTGCTGCAGCCAGCTCGACGTCTCGAGCCGGCCCTGGTTCCGCAACGAGACGAGCAGCTCGTGCTCGCCCTCGTCGTGCACCGTGACCGCGCCGCCCTCGCCCGTCGTCATCTGCTTGTTGGGGTAGAACGCCCACGCCGCCGGATGCCCCTGCGAGCCGAGCGGGCGCCCCTTGTACACAGCGCCGAGCGCCTCGCACGCGTCCTCGACCAGCGCGATCCCGTGCTTCTCGCAGAGCGACACGAGCGCGTCGTACTCGGCCGGGTACCCGAAGATGTCGACCGCGACGAGCGCCTTCGTGCGCGGCGTGATCGCCGCCTCGACCGCCGCCGGGTCGAGGTTGTATGTGCGCGGGTCGATGTCGGCGAACACGGGCGTCGCACCCTCGTAGATCGCGCAGTTGGCCGACGCGACGAACGAGTACGGAGACGTGATCACCTCGTCGCCGGCGCCGACGCCGGCGAGCCGCATGCAGAGGTGGAGCCCGGCCGTGCCCGAGGAGACGGCGGCGCAGTAGGGCGCGCCGACGGCGTCGGCGAGCATCGCCTCGAACCTCGGCCCCGTCGGCCCGAGCGAGAGCCGGCCCGAGCGCAGCACCTCCACGACGAGCTCCTCGTCGCGCTCGTCGATCCACGGAGCGCTGAGCTCGATGCGGTCGGTCGCGGTGTGCGTCAAGCGCGCCTACGAACGCGCCAGCTGCGGCACGTGGTCGAGCCACTGCGACCAGCGCTCGCTCTGGCCGCGGACCGTGTCGAGGTACGCCTCCTGGATCTGCCGCGTCACCTCTCCGACCCCGATCTCGTAGTCGTCGATCGAGCGCAGCGGCGTCACCTCGGCGGCGGTGCCGCACATGAACACCTCGTCGGCGAGGTAGAGGTCGGACCGGATGATCGCCTTCTCGACGACGGAGTAGCCGAGGTCCTCGGCGATCTGCTTGATCGTGTCGCGCGTGATCCCCGGCAGGATGCCCGTCGCGAGATCGGGCGTGTAGAGGACGCCGTCGCGGACGACGAAGATGTTCTCGCCGGACCCGTCCGCCACGGTGCCTTCCGGCGTGAGCAGGATCGCCTCGTCGTAGCCGGCGTTGTTCGCCTCGGTCACGGCGAGCATCGAGTTCAGGTAGACGCCCGTCGCCTTCGAGACGTGCGGGACGATGTTCGGCGACACGCGCTGCCAGGACGAGATCTTGGCGCGGATGCCGGTCTTCTGCGACTCCGCGCCGAGGTACGGCGCCCACGGCCAGCTCATGATCACGACCTCGACGGGGTTCCCGCGCGCGGCGACGCCGAGCTCGCCGTATCCGTAGAAGGCGATCGGCCGGAGGTAGCACTCGGGCAGGCCGTTGGCTCCGACGACCTCGTTGCACGCGGCCTTCAGCTCGTCGACGCCGTACGGCAGATCCATGTAGAGGAGCTTCGCCGAGTTGTGGAGGCGCCTCAGGTGGTCGTCGAGCCGGAAGACCGCAGGCCCCTTCGGCGTGTCGTAGCAGCGGATCCCCTCGAAGACGCCGGTGCCGTAGTGGAGGCCGTGGACGCCGACGTGCACCTTCGCGTCGGGCCAGTCGACGAGCTCGCCGTTCATCCAGATCTTGTCGGTCTCCTGCACCGCGCGCGCTCCTTTGCTGTCGCCGACGGGGGAAACCTGATTCTACCCGGGACCTTCTGCGTCGAACATGCGTCCGCCCGTGAGACGTGCGAGCTCCGCGGGCGGAAGCGACGCCATGTGAGACGCCGTGCCGGCGCCGATCCAGACGACCTCGTGCGCGAGCAGCGAGCGGTCGATCAGCGTCAGCGCGACGTCCCGCTGCGGAAACGGCGCAACGCCGCCGGGCTCGAAACCGGTCGCCCGCCGCACCTCGTCGGCCTTCGCCGACCGGACATCGGCCGCACCGGTCGCGGCCGCGACGGCGGCCTCGTCGGCCCGCCGGTCGCCCGGCACGAGCGCCAGCACGTAGGCGCCGTCGCAGACGAGCACGACCGACTTGACGATCTGCGAGAGCTCGCAGCCCACGGCCCGTGCCGCGTCCCGCGCCGTCGGCGTCCCCTCGTCGAACTGCTCGATGCGAGCCTCGACCGCGGCGGCGCGCAGGACGGCGGAAACGCGTTCGACGGGCTCGGGCCACTCCATGCGTGACCGATTCTGCCGTTCGCACGTTTCCGTAGGGACCAGTCCGAGCACGTCCGGGAGACGAGCCGATGGATGAGACCAAGATGGCGCGGACCGAGTCCGTGTTCCGCGAAGTCAACGAGGCGATCGCGAAGACCGCGGTGCGCTTCGAGTCCACGGACGCCGACTTCGTGTGCGAGTGCGCGGATCCGGAGTGCGCGCACCGCATCACGGCCGACCTCGACGACTACGAGGAGGTGCGCGCGGACCCGACGCACTTCCTCGTCGCGCCCGGCCACGACGAGCCCGCGATCGAGCGTGTCGTCGAGTCGCGGCGCGAGTTCCACGTCGTCGAGAAGTTCGGGCGCACGATCTCGCGGATCGTCCGCAGCCTCAACCCGCGCGCCACGCCGGCGTAACGCGCCGGACCGGTGTCTGACACCACTGGTGTCAGACACCCTTCCTCTCAGCCGATCAGGTAGGCCTCGTCCATGCCCTCGCGGAGCTGCTCCTGCAACTCCGCGGGGGCGGGTGAGTCGATCGAGAGCGCCATCAGCGCCTTCCCGCCTGCGCGATTCCGCGAGACGGTCATGTTCGCGATGTTCACGCCTGCGTCTCCGAACAGCGTGCCGACGCGGCCGATCACCCCGGGGACGTCGTCGTAGAGCAGGAGCGCCATGCGCGGCGCGAGCTCCATCTCGAGGTCGAATCCGAGGGCGCTGACGAGGAAGTGCCGCGCGTCTCGGCCGATCGTGGTTCCCGCGACGCGGACGCCGTCGGCGTCGACGGCCACGAGATTCGTGTAGTCGCGTGCCGCGCGCCGCTTCTCCTCGACCACCTCGATGCCGCGGTCCGCGGCAACCACCGGCGCGTTCACGTAGTTGACGGGCTGGTCCGTGTGGCCCTGGAACGCGCCGTTCAGCGCCGCCACCGTGAGCAGGCGCGTGTCGTGCTCCGCGAGCTCGCCGTACACCTCGATCGTGAGGCGGCCGACGTCGCCCTCGGCAAGCTCCATCGCGAGCCGACCCAGCTTCGACGCAAGCGGGACGAAGGGGCCGAGCACCTCGAGGTCGTCCGCGCCGACCGTCGGGATGTTGACCGCGTTCGTGACGAGGCCGCCGTCGAGCGCGGCCGCGACCTGCTGCGCGACGATCACTCCGGCGCGGTCCTGCGCCTCCTCCGTGGACGCCGCCAGATGCGGCGTCACGACGACGTTCGGCAGGCGCAGAAGCGGCCCGTCGTACGGCTCGTGCGAGAAGACGTCGAGCGCGGCGCCCGCGACCTTGCCCGACTCCAGCGCGGCGACGAGGGCGTGCTCGTCGACGAGCTCTCCGCGGGCCGCGTTCACGATCCGGATCCCGTCGCGCATGTGCTCGATCGTGTCCGCGCCGATCGCGCCGCGCGTCTCGTCCGTGAGCGGGAGGTGGAGCGTCAGGAAGTCCGCGCGCTCGAGCACCTCGCTGAAGGACGCCGGCTCGACGCCGAGCTCGCGGAACCGCTCCGCCGAGACGAAGGGGTCGTAGGCCACGACCTTCATCTGCAGGGCGAGCGCCCGCCTCGCGACCTGACGGCCGATGCGCCCGAAGCCGAGCACCCCGAGCACCTTGTCCGCGAGCTCGACACCGCCCCACCGCGAGCGCTCCCAGCGCCCCGCCACGAGCGCCGCATGTGCCTGGGGGATGTTCCGCGCCAGCGCCAACAGGAGCCCGATGGTGTGCTCCGCCGCGGACACGACGTTCGACTCCGGCGCGTTCGCCACGACGATCCCGCGCCGTGTCGCCGCGTCGACGTCGACGTTGTCGACGCCGACGCCCGCGCGGCCGATCACGCGCAGGCGCTCGGCCCTCGCGATCACGTCCGCCGTCAGCTTCGTCGCCGACCGGATCACGATCGCCTCGTAGCCGCCGATCACCTCCTCGAGCTGCGAGTCTGCGTCGACGTCGACGTCGAACTTCGACCGCAGCAGCTCGAGACCCGCGTCCGCGATGGGCTCGCGAACGAGAACCTTCACGGGGTCACGCTCCGGCGCTGACGGGGCTGTCGTACGCCTCGAACGCCGCGGGCACGGCGGCGCCGCGCTCGATGTCCGCGCCGAGCTCGGTCAGCGACAGCTCGACGGCCGCGAGCGCGCTCGCGATGTCGAACACGTCGAACCACCCGATGTGCCCGATCCGGAAGATCTTCCCCTTCAGATGCGCCTGGCCCGGCGCGAGCGTGACGCCGTGGCGCTCGCGGAGATGACGCAGGAGGTCGGTCGAGTCGACCCCCTCCGGCGCCCGGATCGCCGTCACGACGGCGGCGCTGTCGTCGTCGGGGGAGAACAGCTCGAGCCCCATCGCCTTCGCGCCTGCGCGCGTGGCGCGGCCGAGGCGCGTGTGCCGCTCGAACGCGGCCTCGAGCCCCTGCTCGAGCAGGAGCCCCAGCGCGACGTCGAGGCCGCGGATGATCGAGACCGCCGGGGTGAACGCCGCGTCGAGGTCGTCCTGCGCCTTCTTCGTCCGGCGCCAGTCGAAGTAGTAGCTGCGCGAAGGCTTGGCGACCTCGAGGACGTGCGCGGGGACGGATGCCATCGCGAGCCCCGGCGGCGCCATCAGCGCCTTCTGCGATCCGGAGACGACGACGTCGATTCGCCATTCGTCCGTCTCCAGCGGAACGGCGCCGAGCGACGAGACGGCGTCGACCACGACCAGCGCGTCGCCGACCGCCTCCTTCAGCGCGCGCACGTCCGAGACGACGCCCGTCGAGGTGTCCGACTGCTGGCACAGCACGACGTGCGCGCCCGACTCGCGCACCGCGGCCCCCACCTCCTCGGGGTCCGGCCGCTCGCCCCACTCGTACCGGATCGCCTGCACGTCGAGCCCGTGGAGCTCGCAGATCTGCAGCCACCGCTCGCCGAACGACCCGTGGCTGACGACCGCGACGCGGTCACCCGCGGAGCACAGGTTCGCGACCGCCGACTCCATCGCGCCCGTTCCGGACGAGGTGAACAGCAGGACGTCGGCGCGCGTCCGGAAGACCTCCTTCAACCGCTCGAGCGTGCTCGCGTAGATCGCGCGGAAGTCAGCGCCTCGATGGTGGACGATCGGCTCCGCGCCGGCGGCGAGGACGGCCGGCGGCACCGGCGTCGGGCCCGGCGTGAACAGGTACCGCTTCTCCACGGTTCGGAGGGTAGCGGCGGCGCCCGTCGGCACTGCACGATGTCCAGGTGAACGCGCTGCTCGCCTTCGCCGCCGCACTCGTCTCGCTGCGCCTCGCCGGCTTGCTCGTGCGCGCACGCAGGTACGTCTGGGCCGGCGGCCTCGTCGCGTTCGCGGCGGCGGCCGCCGCGATCGCCTGGGGCGCCGCGCACGGATGGGACGCGTACGCGTTCCGCGTCTACTACCTCGCGGGCGCGCTTCTCTCGGCGCCGCTGCTCGGGCTCGGCTCGCTGCAGCTCGCGGGTCGGCGGTCGGCGGGCGCGGCCGCGCTCGTCTGGGCCGGCCTCTCGCTCGGCGTGGCGCTCGCGATGCGCGTCCACGGGACGTTCTCCGGCGCAGCCGTTCCGAAGGCGCAGGGTCACGTCGACGTCGTGCCGCGGGTGGTCGCGATCGCGGGCAGCTCCGCCGGGACGCTCGCCGTCGTCGCCGTGGCGCTGCTTACGCTCCGCCGGCGCCCGCTCGGGAACGCGCTCGTCGTCGCCGCGGTGGCCGCCGCGGCAGCAGCTTCTGCGCTGACGCAGACGGCGGTGGCAGCCGCCGCCGCGTGCTTCGCGCTCGCGGCGGGGCTGCTGTACGCAGGCGCGACCCGGCGCTGAGCCGGGCTACGGGCGCACTTCCTCCGTCTCGGCCGTCCCGACGAGCTCATCGAAGAGCGCGCGGTAGTGCCGGACGGCGTGCCGCAGCTCCTCCGTCCCCGCGTTCCCGCGCTCGTGCGCGACGGCGATGCCGTGCGCGGCCCGGTAGTTCTCGACCACGTCCGGGTGGTCGACCGAGAGGTCGGCCGCGCGCGTCTCGAAGTCGTCGACCGGGTAGCCGCGCACCCTCATCACCTCCTGGATGAGCGCGTCGGCGTCCTCGACGGCGCCGGGCGGGTCGTCGACGAAGCGCGCCTGGACGTTCTGCCACCGCGAGCGGTAGCGGTCGTGGTCCCTCGGGTCGAGCGGGCGGATGTCGAGCTCGTCGCGGCGCCGCTCGCGCTCCCGGAGCTCGGCCTCGGCCTCGCGCCGGGACGGCGCGTCCGCCGCTACGCGGTCGTACTCGGGCCCGAACCGCTCCTGCAGCGCGCGGCGGCGCCTCGTCCGGAGCGCGGCGGAGGCGACGGCCGCCACGACGATGATCGCGGCGATCACGATGACGACCCACAGCCATGTCGGCATGGCGGTCTCCTTCCGTAGCTGAATCGAGCGGTCACGGGGCAGTTCCCCCGCGCGCCCGGTCCCAATCAGGCGACGGTGACGGCGCGCAGCTTGTTCAGCGCGTCGAGCGCTGCGACCTTGTACGCCTCGGCGAACGTCGGGTAGTTGAAGACCGACTCGACGAGGTAGTCGATCGTCCCGCCCAGCCCCATCACCGCCTGGCCGATATGCACGACCTCCGTCGCGCCGGCGCCGAACGCGTGCACGCCGAGCAGCGTCCGGTCCGAGGGCGAGACGAGCAGCTTCACGAGACCGTGCGACTCGCCCAGGATCTGGCCGCGCGCCAGCTCGCGGTAGCGCGAGATCCCGATCTCGTACGGGATCATCGCCTCCGTCAGCTCGGGCTCGGTGCGGCCGACGTAGCTGATCTCGGGGATCGAGTAGATGCCGATCGGAAGCGGCGCCTCTCCGGCGTGGGTCCGCACGCCGAAGAGGTGGCACGCGGCGAGCCGCCCCTGCTCCGCCGACGCGGAGGCAAGGCTGGGGAAGCCGACGACGTCGCCGACCGCGTAGACGTGAGGCACCGCGGTCCGGTAGTCCGTGTCGACGGGGATGCGCCCGCGCTCGTCGGCCTCGAGCCCCGCGTTCTCCAGGTGCAGGTCGGCGACGGCGCCGACACGGCCGGCCGAGTAGAAGACGACGTCCGCGGGGATCACCTTGCCGCTGGCGAGCGTCGTCAGCGTGGCCCGCTCGCGCGCCTCGACCTTCGCCACGCGCTCGCCGAAGCGGAAGACGACGTTCAGCTCGCGGAGGTGGTAGCGGAGCGCCTCCGTGATCTCGGGGTCGCAGAAGTCGAGCATCGTCTCGCGCGCGTCGACGATCGTCACGCGCGAGCCCAGCGCTGCGAACATGGACCCGAACTCGACGCCGATCACGCCCGCCCCGACGATCACGATCGTCGAAGGCAGCGTCGCCAGGCGCAGCACGATGTCGTCGGAGTCGAGGACGGTGCTGCGGTTGAACTCGATCTCCGGCGGGTGTGCGGGCACCGAGCCGGTGGCGATCACGACGCCCCGGGCGGCGACCCTGCGCTCGCTGCCGTCGCGGCCGTCGATCGCGAGCGTGTGCGGGTCGACGAAGCGCGCGCACCCGTCGAAGACCGCGACGTGGTTTCGCAGGAGCTGGTCCCGGATCACCTGCCGCTCCGCCTCGACCACGTGCCGCGTGCGGAGGGCGATGTCCTCGACGGAGACCGACTCCTTGAGGCGGTAGCCCTGCCCGTAGATCGCTCGCTGGTTGAGCCCCGTCAGGTAGAGGATGGCCTCGCGGATCGTCTTGGACGGGATCGTCCCGGTGTTGACGCACGCGCCGCCGAGCGACGCGTGGCGCTCGACGAGCGCGACCGTCTTCCCGAGCTTCGCCGCCTGCACGGCTGCCTTCTGCCCGGCCGGCCCCGAGCCCACGACGACGAGGTCGAACTCGGTCACGGTCGAAGCATCGCACCGGCCCGCTACCCGAGCAACGCGCGCACCCGCTCGTTCACCACGCGTGGATCGGCCGAGCCCTGCGTCTCCTTCATCACCTGGCCGACGAAGAAGCCGAGCAAGCCGTGCTTCCCGCCGCGGTACTGCTCGACCTGGCTCGGGTTCGCGGCGAGCACGCCCTCGATCACCGGGTCGAGCGCCGCCGTGTCGGCGACCACCTTCTCCGCGAGATACGGCTCCGCGCTGAACCCGGGCTCGCCCGACTTCGCCAGCGCCTCGTCGAACGCGGCCCGCGGGATCTCCGCACGCGCCGCCACGAGCTTCGCCAGCTCGCGCGCGTCGACCGCCGCCGGGTCGACGCCCGCCGCGACGAACTGGTTCGCGAGGACGTTCGCCGCCTCCTTCGGGTCGGCGCCGCCGTCGACCACCGCAGACCAGAGGCGGTCGAGGCCGCCGGTCACGAGCACGTCGGCGTCGTAGAACGAGAGCGTCTCCGCGATGCGGCGGACCCTCGCGCCCGGAAGCTCGCCGACCTCGGTGCGCAGACGCTCGACGAGCTCGTGCGGCGGCTCGACCGGCACGAGGTCCGGCTCCGGGAAGTAGCGATAGTCCTGCGCCTCCTCCTTCGACCGCATCGGGGGCGACTCCTCGTGCGCAGGGTCGAAGTGCAGCGTCTCCTGCTCGACCACCCCGCCCTCCTCGTACACGCGCACCTGCCGCGCGATCTCGCGGTCGATGCCCTTCGCGGCTAAGTTGAACGAGTTCATGTTCTTCAGCTCCGTCCGGGTCCGCAGCTCGTCCGAGCCCGCGGGCCGGACGGAGACGTTCACGTCGAACCGCATCGACCCCTTCTCCAGCTCTGCGTCGGAGAGGCCGAGCTCGACGACCGTCTGCCGAAGGAGCTGCAAGAACCGCTTCGCCGTCTCGGCGTCGCGGATGTCGGGCTCCGTCACGATCTCGACGAGCGGCGTCCCGCAGCGGTTGAAGTCGACGAGCGTCGCCGTGGCGCCGTGGATCCGGCCCGACGCCGCCACGTGCACGTTCTTCGCCGCGTCCTCCTCGAGATGCGCGCGCGTGATGCCGACGGCGCGGTCGCCGTCCGGCGTCGGCACGACGAGCCTCCCGTTCCGGCAGAGCGGCTCGTCGTACTGGCTGATCTGGTACGCCTTCGGGTTGTCGGGATAGAAGTAGTTCTTCCTGTGGAAGACGGCGCGGTCCGCGATCTCGCAGTCGAGCGCCAGCCCGAGCTTGATCGTCTGCTCGATCGCGCGCCGATTCGGCACCGGCAGCGCGCCGGGGAACGCGAGGCACACCGGGCACGTCTGCGTGTTCGGCCCGCTGCCGAAGCCGTTGCGGCAACGGCAGAACATCTTCGTCTCCGTCTTGAGCTGGACGTGGATCTCGAGGCCGATCACCGCCTCCCAGGCGACGGCGCTCATCTGAGCCGCTCCGGGACGAAGTCGAACGCCAGTGCCCGCTCGAGCGCGTGCGCCGTGCGGAAGAGCGTGTTCTCGCCGAGCTGCGGCCCGATCAGCTGCAGCCCGACAGGGAGCCCTTCGGAGAGGCCGCAGGGGATGTTCAGGCCCGGCAGCCCCGCCATGCACGACGGGATCGTGAGCACGTCGTTCATGTACATCGCGAGCGGGTCGTCGGCCTTGGCGCCGATCGGGAACGCGACCGTCGGGCTCGTCGGCGAGACGAGGACGTCGAAGCGCTCGAAGAGCTCCTCGTGCTCGCGCTTGATCACCGTCCGGACCTTCTGCGCCGTGCCGTAGTACGCCTCGTAGTAGCCGGCGGAGAGCGCGTACGCCCCGAGCATGATCCGCCGCTTCGGCTCGTCGCCGAAGCCCGCGTCGCGCGTCCTCATCACCATCGCGCGGAAGTCGTCGCCGTCCTCGCGGAGCCCGTAGCGGACGCCGTCGTAGCGCGCGAGGTTCGCCGACGCCTCGGCCGGGGCGATGAGGTAGTAGCAGGCCACGCCGTAGTCGACGGAGCGCGGGAGCGAGCACTCCGCGACGGCCGCGCCGAGCCCTGCCGCGACGTCGACGGCCCTGCGCACCGCGTCGCGCACGCCCGGCTCGATGCCGTCGGCGTCGTTCATCTCCTTCGGCACGCCGATCCGCACGCCCTTCAGGTCCTCCGAAGACGGCAGCTCGACCTCCGGGACGTCGACCGTCGTCGAGTCGTTCGCGTCGCGGCCCGAGATCACCGAATACAGCCACGCGCAGTCGCGGACCGTCTTCGCGACGGGCCCGACCTGGTCGAGCGACGACGCGAACGCGACGACGCCGTAGCGCGAGACGGTGCCGTAGGTCGGCCGCAGCCCGACCTGCCCGCACAGCGCCGCCGGCTGCTTGATCGAGCCGCCGGTGTCGGAGCCGAGCGCCCACGGCGCGAGGCCGCCCGACACGGCGGCCGCGCTGCCGCCGCCCGAGCCGCCCGGGACGCGCGACGGGTCCCACGGGTTGCGCGACGGTCCGAACGCGGAGTTCTCGGTCGAGGACCCCATCGCGAACTCGTCGGTGTTCGTCTTGCCGAGCACCTTCAGGCCGCGGGCCTTCGCCTTCGCGACCACGGTCGCGTCGTAGACCGGCACGTAGCTCTCGAGGATCTTCGAGCCCGCCGTCGTCGGGATGCCCTTCGTGCCGATCACGTCCTTCACCGCGAGCGGAAGGCCTTCCCCGCCGGGGTCGTCGCAGACGTGGAGGAACGCGTGCAGCTCGTCGTCGCGCTGGTCGATCGCGTCGCGGTACGCGGCGAACAGCTCGGCGCTCGAGACCTCCTTCTCCCGCAGCAGCCGGTCGGCGTCCTCGGCGGTGAGGCGAAGCGTGTCCAGCATCAGGCCGGTGGCGTCCGGAAGTAGTCGTCGTCGCGGTCGGGCGCGTTCGCGAAGACCTCGTCGAGCGGGAGGCACGGGCGCGGCTCGTCCTCGGCCCACGCGTTCGCGATCTCGAGCGGGTGCGCCGTCGGCGGCACGTCCGCGAGATCGAGCTCCGCCACCTTCGACACCGCCTCGAGGATGTCGGAGAGCTGCTCCTGGAACCTCGCGACCTCGTCGTCGGTCAGCTCGAGCCGCGCCAGCCGAGCGACGTGGAGTACCTCATCGCGTGTGATCCTCGCCACCGAGCTCTCCCATCTAGCGAAAGAGGCTCCTCTCGGAGCCTCTTTTTGCCGGGTTCCGAAAGGGTTCTAGAGCGCCTGGACGTTCGCCGCCTGCAGGCCCTTGTCGCCCTGCACGACGTCGAAGGAGACGCGCTGACCCTCGGTCAGCGACTTGTAGCCCTCACCGTTGATGGCCGAGAAGTGGACGAACACGTCCGCCTCGCCGTTGCCACGCTCGATGAAGCCGTAGCCCTTCTCGTTCGAGAACCACTTGACCGTGCCTTCAGCCACTACCAACTACTCCTTGCTAGCTGACTACAAGCCCCGACCGACGGAGCGCGCGCAACACTAGCGCATCACTGGGGATATGCAAGGTCGCCGCGCCGGAAGCGAGCGCACCGCACGGCGTTCTGCAGCAGGCACGCGATCGTCATCGGGCCGACGCCGCCCGGCACCGGCGTCAGGTAGGCGGCGACGTCCGCCGCGCCGGGGTCGACGTCGCCGACGATGCCGGCGTCCGTGCGGTTGATGCCGACGTCGACGACGACACCGCCCGCCTTCACCATGTCGGGGCTGATCATCGCCGGCACGCCGACGGCGGCGACGAGGACGTCGGCGTCGAGCGTGTGGCGCGCGAGGTCGCGCGTGTGCGAATGGCAGATCGTGACGGTCGCGTTCGCCTGCATGAGCAGGTGCGCCATCGGCTTGCCGACGATGTCGCTGCGGCCGACGACGACCGCACGCGCGCCGTCGAGCTCGACGCCGTGCTCGACGAGCATCGCCATCACGCCGAGCGGCGTCGCGGGCACGAGCGTCGGCCGTCCGAGGTAGAGCTGCCCGGCGTTGAAGGGATGGAAGCCGTCGACGTCCTTCGCGGGCTCGAGCGCGCGGATCACGCGCGCCTCGTCGATCTGCTTCGGGAGCGGGAGCTGCACGAGGATCGCGTCGACACCGGGGTCGGCGTCGAGCTCCTCGACCTTCGCGAGCAGCTCCTCCTCGCTCGTCTCCGCCGGAAACCGGAGGTCCGTCGCCTCGATGCCGGCCTCCAGCGCAGCCTTGTGCTTGAGACGGATGTAGACGTCCGAGGCGGGATCGTCGCCGACCAGCACCGTCACCAGCCCGATGCGGCCGATCGTCTTCACCTCCTCGGCCACCTCGGCGCGAATGCGGTCCGCGATCGGCTTCCCCTTGATCAGCGTCGCAGGCATGAACGTGAGCGTAACCTCCCGTCGTGCGTTGGCCCCGGAAGAACGACACGCAGTCGATCGCGCAGCGCCGCGACGCGATCGGCCTGCACGACGGCCTCGTGACGTCGATCGACCTCGAGCAGTTCGCGGACGCAGCCGAGTCGCTCGTGGGCGTCGCGGTGATCCCGGTGTCGGCGGTCCCGATCGAGCTCGAGCTCGGAGCGTACGAGCTGAACGACGACGGCGACGTCCTCGAGACCGGCCGCGGCCGCGAGAGGGTGCACGTCCCGCTCGCGCACACGGAGGGCGGGCTCACTGCGTCGATGACCCGCGGCGCTCTGGCCGCGGAGCTCGTGCGGACGTACGTCCTGCACGACCGCATCACCCGTGCGTCGTGCTTCGTCTGCGCCGACGCCCGCGAGGCGATCGCGCTGGCTCGGTGGGTCGAGGGCGAGCTGTCCGCGATGCGCGAATGGCTCTTGTCCTCGGACGACTCGTCGCTCTCGAGGCGCGCGCGGCTGCGGGAGGTGAAGACGCACGTCGTCGGGCCGATGTGCCACGTCCTCTGGCGCTGGACCACCGGCGACGCGGTCGGGCCGAACATGATGACGCGGAACTCGTACGCGCTGAACATCGGCTACGTGATGCAGCACGCGCCGGTGAAGCCGCAGCGGGCGATCCTCGAGGCGAACATGGGCGGCGACAAGAAGCCGTCGGCCGAGTACTTCCAGTCGGGGCACGGCAAGACCGTGCTCGCCGAGGCGTTCCTGAGCGACGAGCGGATCCGGCGTGTCCTGCGGACGACGGCGGAGGACCTCGAGGCGCTCTCCTGGGCCGGGACGCACGGATCCGTCGCGAGCGGGATGCAGTCGGTGGCGTTCACGCCGGCCTCAGCCGTCGCGGCCGTGTTCGCCGCCACGGGCCAGGACCTCGGGATGGTCGCGACGAGCTCGATGGCGCACGGAACGGCGCGCCGTGTCGACGGCGGGCTCCAGGCGACGATCCGCTTCGGCGGCCTCGAGGTCGGCACCGTCGGCGGGGGCACCACGCTGCCGTCGGCACGCGACTGGCTGGCGTCGATCGGCTGCGCGGGCCCGGGCAAGGTCCACCGCCTGGCGCAGATCGTCGCCGCCGCCGCGCTCTGCCTCGAGATCAGCGCCTCCGCGGCGATGGCGACGGCGGGGAGCGAGAACTTCTTCCGCGCCCACCACGAGCGCGGCGGCCTCAGGTGATCGCGCTCGTCTTCCGCTACGAGGCTCGCGACCAGACGTCGTTCGAGCGCGTCTACGGCCCCGACGGCGAGTGGGCGCAGTTCTTCCGCGGCGGCCGGGGCTACATCGGAACCGAGCTCCTGCACGACCTCGAAGTGCCGGAGCGGTATCTGGTGATCGACCGGTGGGAGTCGGCGGATGCGTACAACGCGTTCCTCCGCGAGCACCGGGAGGAGTACATGCGCCGCTCGGACGAGTCGCGCGTGCGCTACCTCCAGGAGCTCCGCTTCGGCACGTTCGAGAACGTCTGGCCGGACTGACGGACGAAACCGGCGCGTAGCGGGCACGGGGCTCACGGCCGCCCGCACCCGATGCGGCCGGATAACCGTTTCATAGCTGTCGAATCCTTACGTCCCCAGGGGAGAACCAACCGTGAGCGACATCCATCCCGAGACCGACAGCTGGCCCGTGCCCGACGGCGACACCGTCGTCGTGCACCGGGACCCCGACACGCTGGTGGGCGCGCAGCCGCCTCCGCCCGCCGTTCCCACTCCGCCGCCCCCGCCCGCGCCGGGGCCCGACCGCCGCATCGGCATGGGGATGCTCCTCGCGCTCGCGATGATCCTCCTCGCCGCCGCGGGCGTCGCGATCGCGTACTTCCTCACGCACCGCCACTCGTCCCCCACGGTTCGGACGGTCGTCGTCCACACGGCTGCGCCGAAGGTCGTCGTGCGGAAGGTCGCGGTGCCCCGCGTCGTCGGGCTGAAGGAGCCGCAGGCGCTCGTTCGGCTCGCGCAGCTCGGCCTGCGCCCGAAGGAGGTCTACCGCCCGACGAAGCAGCCGAAGGGCGTCGTCGTCTCGCAGAAGCCGCAGGAGGCGACCGAGGTCGCGAAGGGCACGCAGGTGACGCTGGTGATCGGCGCCGGCGCGCCGAAGGTCGCGGTGCCCGTGCTCACGGGCAGGTCGTTCGGGGCCGCGCAGGCCGCGCTCGACAGCCTCGGCCTGCAGTCGACGGCGACGCAGGTGACGAGCAGCCAGCCCGCCGGCACGGTCGTCGACCAGGCGCCGAAGCCGGGCGCCAAGCTCGCCAAGGGGTCGATGGTGACGCTCTCGGTCGCGAAGGCGAAGGCGTCGACGCCGACCACCACTGCCGGAGCGACGACCACCGCGCCGTCGACGACCACCGCGCCGTCGACGACGACGGCGGGCGCGACGACGCCGGCGCAGCCGCAGAACGCCACGATGCCGGACGTCACGAGCCAGACCGAGGCGGCGGCCGTGCAGTCGCTGAGCCAGGCGGGGATCCTGCCGAGCCTCGTCTTCATTCCGTCCAACGATCCGCTCGGCACCGTCGAGCAGCAGGCGAAGAGCGCGGGGACGACGGTTGCCTACCACGCCCACGTCCAGATCAACATCTCGAGCGGCCCCGCCGACAAGCCGAAGGAACAGGTCCCGAGCGTGATCGGACAGACGCTGCAGCAGGCGGTCGCGACGCTGAACGGCGCGCACCTCCGCCTGCTCTACGTCAAGTACCCGGTGACGTCACGCAGCCAGGCCGGGAAGATCGTCCAGCAGACCCCGCTCGGCGGCGGCCAGGCGCCGCAGAACGCGCAGGTCCTCGTCTTCCTGGGGGCGTATCGCAGCTAGCCCTAGTAGGACTTTGTTAGCTCGGTAGAGGGTCCGCTTCGGCTGCGCCGAACGGTGTCCGTGTTGGCGGTCATCGTTGGAGGAGGTGCGGGTGGAAGCGGCGGTTGCAGTCGAGGTGCCGGCGGCCGGTCTGCGTGGTCGG
>DASRCE010000009.1:0-168981 GCA_035653275.1 Gaiellaceae bacterium
AACGCACCAACGCCTGGCTACGCCGCTTCAAACGACTCACGATCCGAACCGAACCCAACAGCCGCGTCTACCTCGCCTACCTGACCCTCGCCCTCATCCTCATCCTCGCCCGCGCATTATGAGTTCAGTTCCAGACACCCCTACCAGCCGCGGCGCTCGAGCAGCTCGCTCGGGTCGAGCGACTGCGCGGAGATGCCGACCATCGCCTCGCCGAGCCCGGCGGAGACGCGGGCGATCACGTCGGCGTCCATGTAGTGCGTGGTCGCCTCGACGATCGCGCGTGCGCGCTGCGAGGGGTTGCCGGACTTGAAGATCCCCGAGCCGACGAAGACGCCGTCGGCCCCGAGCTGCATGCAGAGCGCGGCGTCGGCCGGCGTCGCGATCCCGCCGGCGGTGAACGTGACGACGGGCAGCCGCCCGTTCTCCGCCACCCACCGCACGAGCTCGTACGGCGCCTGCAGGTTCTTCGCCTCCGCGTACAGCTCGTCCGCGCGCAGCGACTGCAGGCGACGGATGCCGCCGAACACGGCGCGCATGTGCGTCACGGCGTTGACGATGTCACCGGTGCCCGCCTCTCCCTTCGTCCGGATCATCGCGGCGCCCTCGGCGATCCGCCGCAGGGCCTCGCCGAGGTTCGTGCACCCACAGACGAACGGCACCGTGAACTGCCACTTGTCGACGTGGTGCTCGAGGTCGGCCGGCGTCAGCACCTCCGACTCGTCGATGTAGTCGATCTCGAGCGCCTGCAGGACCTGCGCCTCGACGAAGTGGCCGATGCGGCACTTCGCCATCACGGGGATCGTCACGGCCTCCTGAATTGCGCGGATCACGTCGGGGTCGGACATCCGGGCGACGCCTCCGTCACGGCGGATGTCGGCGGGCACGCGCTCGAGCGCCATCACCGAGCAGGCGCCTGCGTCCTCCGCGATCTTCGCCTGCTCGGCGTCGACCACGTCCATGATCACGCCGCCCTTCAGCATCTCGGCGAGGCCGCTCTTGACGCGCATCGTCCCGATGTCGCTCACGCGACCACTCTAGCGCGAGAGGCGCGGGATCACGCGAGCTCGCGCCGCAGAACCGCGGCGACCGCGCGCAGCGCGACCTGCGTCTCGTCGAGGCGCGGCTCCCGCGTCGTCAGACGCTGGAGGGCGAGCCCTGGAAGCAGGAAGAGGCGCAGCGCGCGCCGCGACGACTGCTGCACGAGCCGCCACAGCTCCATCGTGAACGCGAGCGCGAAGACGAGCGCGACGGCCGGCGTCCAGAACGCGGGCGCGAGCGGGAGCACACGGTCGGCGGCGAACGTCACCGGCAGCGCGAGCGCGGCGAAGTTCGTGCCGCAGCGGAGCGAGAACCGGGACGGCCGCGCGTGCCCGGCCCACGTCGCCGCGAGCCTGCGCTCCTCGGCGGCTGCGATCGCGCGGTGCTCGGCGCCGTGCAGGTGCAGCGCGCGGCCGCGGAGGATCGTGACCAGCAGGAGGAGCGAGAGCACGGCTCCGGCCGTGCCCGACCACGGGCCCCCGAACACGCCGAGCGCGACCGGCGCGAAGATCGCCGAAAGGAGCAGCCACCGCTCGCGCCGTTTCGCCACGCCCTTCCGCCGGAACACCGGCGCGAGCGACGCCCAGAGCCGGACGAGCCCGCGCGCGAGCGGGATGTGCTGCAGCACCTCGGGCGGCGTCGGCATCCGCCCTTCACGGAGCGAGCCGTCGACACAGGCGAACGCCCAGTAGCGCTCGCTGACGATCACCACCCCGTCCGGCCGCGCCATCCCGCCGAGCCGCGGCAGCGCCGGCGCGCTGTCCGCCCGCCGGAGGAGGTCGACGGTGTCGGGCACATGCTTCTTGTAGCGCACGAAGGGCCGCCCCGCACGGGCGGGGCGGCCCAATACTTCGTACGGTCGGACCTAGCGCGTTACCAGACGCCGCGCGAGAAGAAGCCGAGCAGCGCGAGCACGAGGATGACGATCAGGATGATCCAGAGGATGCTCATACGGGCGATTCCCCCTTTCGGTGGTCATCGCTAGAACGGCGACGCGGCTCCGGCGGTTACGGGGAGCGCCAGCAGCCGCTCGATCGTCGGAGCGACTCCGAAGCGGTCGCGAAGCTCGACGTACTCGGCCGCTGCGCGACGAGCACGTGCGGCGGACGGCGCCCGCACGGCGCGCAGCATGACGTTCTTCGCGGTGTGCTCGGCCGCGACGAACTCGATCACGTCGACGCGGAAGCCGCACATCTCGAGCGCCGCGGCCCGCAGCGCGTCGGTCACGAGGTCGGCCTGCCGGCCGCGCAGCAGGCCGTGCCGAAGCAGCGCGTCCTTCGCGCGCGACGAGAGCTGGTCCGCGAGCTCGTGGTGGCAGCACGGCGCGACGACGATCGCCTCCGCGCCGAGGCGGACGCCGGCCGCGATCGCCTCGTCGGTGGCCGTGTCGCATGCGTGGAGCGAGACGAGGAGGTCGACGGGCGTCTCCGTCTCGACGTCGGCGATCGTCGACACCGCGAACGACGCCTCGTCGTAGCCGAGGCGAGAGGCGATTCCGCGCACCGTCTCGACCACAGCCGGGTTGACGTCGACGCCGAGCAGCTCGACCCGAGTCTCCACCTCTCGCGCGTACGCGACGAGCGCGAGGCTCATGTACGCCTTGCCGCACCCGGCGTCGACGACGCGGATCCGGTCGCGCTCCCACAGCGGCAGCGGCCGCAGCAGCTCGACGTAGTGCTGGACCTGCCGCTGCTTGTCGCGCGAGATCCGCGTCGCGCGGAAGAGCGGATGGCCGTCGGCGAGCGGGTGCTGCCGCGCGCGGTCGTGCGCGGGCGCCGGCGGCACGGCCGACGACGGCCGCCCGCGGGAGAGGAGCCAGCGCCCCTTCTTCGTCCGCCGCGCGTGGAGGTCGCCGTCCGGCGACAGCAGGTGCACGTGCGTCGCGTGCCGGAGCAGCTCGTCCAGCCGCGCGGGCCATGCCGCACGATCGATCGTCTCGGTGCGCGGCCCGTCGACGAGCTTGACGGCGCTGCCGCGCCGGAGCTCGACCGGCGCCGCCGTCACGCCGTTCACCACGAGCTTGCGCCACCCGCCGCCGCGTGCCCGCTCGCGAAGCTCGTCCACGCGGCTGAGTGTGCCAGCGGCACGACGGCCAGCTCCGGCGGCGGCCGGCGGAGGAACGGCGCGAGCGCGCGCAGGTCGTCGGCGGCCTCCGGCGCCAGCGTCGGCTCGGCCCGCGCGACGGCGGCGAGGCCCGCCTGCCATTCGAGGCCGCTCGTCCCACCCCACGGCCGCACGCACACGACCTGCCCCTTCGCGACCCAGACCGCGCGTTCGCCCGCGACGAGGCAGACCTGCAGCCGCCGGAGCTCCTCCATCCGGCGCACCTCGCCTGCGGCCTGCTCCAGCGCGGCGATGCGGTCGCGCAGCCGTGCGGCGTCCTCGAAGCGCAGATCGCGTGCGAGCCGCTTCAGCTTCACGCGCAGCTTCGGCAGCGCGTCGTCGAGCGTCTCCCACTCGACGCTCTGCAGCGCCCGCGCCGCGAGCTGAGCCCGGCGGCGGCTCGTCAGCGGGCCGAGCTCCGTCGGCTGCGTCGAGCAGACGACCGAGTCGCCGCGGCGGCGAAGGTAGACGTAGCGGTCGGGCCGCACGGCTCTGCTGTTCGCCGGAGGGCGTAGCGCACGGATGAGCCGCAGCTCCTCGAGCGCCGCCTCCACCTCGGACGCGGTGATCCGCCACTCGACCCGCTCGAGCGCGCCCAGCGCTGCCTCGACGGCCGGCCGCTGCCGCTCCGACCGGAAGTACGAGCGAAGGCGGACCCGGAGGTCGCGCGCCCGCCCGACGTACAGCACCTGGTCGTGCGCGTCGCGGAAGAGGTAGACCCCCGGCGCCTGCGGCGCGCCGAAGGCGAGGCTGCGCTTGCGGTGCACGCGGCGCGGGCGCGTGGCCGCCAGATCGACGAGGTCGGCGACCGTCCGCGCGCCGCGCTCCTGCGCCATCCCGATCAGGCAGAGCAGGATCTCGGCCGTCGCCTCGGCGTCGGGCAACGCACGGTGGCACGGCCGCGCCTCGGTCGCGAACCGGTAGGAGAGCGCCGCCAGGTTCGCCGGCTGCCGCCCGAGCAGGCGGCGGGCGAGCCCCACGGTGTCGACGACCGTCGCCGAGACGCGCCGTCCGGTGACGCGCATCGTCTCGTTGTCCAGGAACGCCATGTCGAAGCGCGCGTTGTGCGCGACGAGGACCGCGTCGCCGGCGAACCCGAGGAAGCGGCGCACGGCCGCCGGCACGGGCGCTGCCCGCCGCAGCTCCTCGTCGCGCAGGCCCGTCAGCGCCGCGATCGCCGGGCTGAGGCGCGCGCCGGGGTTCGCGAGCGTCTGGAACCGCTCCTCGAGCCGGAGGCCGCGGACGCGCACCGCGCCGATCTCGCACGGCCGCGCCGACCCCGGCCGCAACCCGGTGGTCTCGAGGTCGAACACCACGTACGTCGCGTCCTCGACGGCCAGCGCTTCGCTCGGCGGCCCGGTGAGGGCGACGAGGTCGCCGGCCCAGCGAAGTCGTGCGTCTGCGCCGACCGCCTCGTCGAGGAGCGACCGCGCGAGCCCGACCGATACCGGCGAGCCGAGCTTCAGGACGGAACGAGCCGCCTCGTCCGCCGGGACCGGCCCGCGCCGCTCCTCCACGAGCTCGACGAGGCGGTCGGCGGCGTCCAGGCGGAGCTGCACGCATCCGACGCTACTACGAACGTATGTTCGTGTCCAGTCGCCGGAGCGCGATCCCTGTCAGGACCTCGCGCACGATCCGCTCCGCGGCGAGCGCGGTGACGTCGGCCGAGCCCACACCGGTCGGGATCACCTCGACGACGTCGGCGCCGGCGAGCTCGACGCGCGCCGTCACCTCGCGCACCGCCCAGAGCAGGTCGACGGACGTCATCCCGCCCGGCTCGGGCGTGCCCGTCCCGGGGGCGAACGCCGGGTCGAGCACGTCCACGTCGACGGTGAGGTAGACGGGGCCGCCGCCCCACGTGCGCGAGCGCGCGCTCGACCACCTCGCGGATGCCGAGGTCGCGGACGTCGTGCATGAAGAAGGCGGCGATGCCGCAGGAGCGCTGCCACTGAACTCGGCCGGCCCCGGCCAGTAGCCGCGCAGCCCGATCTGCGCGTAGCGCGCACCCTCGACGGAGCCCGCTTCGACGAGGCGGTACATCGGCGTTCCGTGCGAGCGCTCGACGCCGAAGACCTCGCGGCCCGTGTCCGTGTGCGTGTCGAAGTGGACGAGCCCGAGCGGGCCGCGGCGCCCCGCGACGGCGGTGGCGCACGGCCCCGTGATCGAGTGGTCGCCTCCGAGCGTGATCGGGACGGCGCCCGCGTCGACGACCTCGCCGACGATCCGCTCGATCGCCTCGTGCGTCCGGGCGGGGTCGGCGGGCACGACGGGCGCGTCGCCGTAGTCGACGATCCGCAGCGCCGCGAACGCGTCGACGCGCGCCTCGAGGTGGGGCCCAGGGGGCAGGACGCGGCGCGGATCGCCCGCGGCGCGAAGCGCGTGCCGGGCCGGTCCGAGACGAGGTCGTCCGTCGGCGCTCCGACGATCGCGACGTCGACGCCGGCCAGGTGTGCCGGATCCTGCACGAGCGGCGCGCCGCCGAACGAGAGGAACCCGGCGTAGTCCGGCTTGTCGGGGAGCGGCCGCCAGCGCTCTTGCGGGTCGAGCATCAGGCCCGGAGCCCCCCGACGAGCGTCGCGATCACCTCGCGCTCCGCGGCCGCGACCGCGTCCGCGTCGTCGGGAAGCTGCGCGAGCACCCACCCCGTCAGCACCTCCTCCAGCGCTCCGTAGAGCATCCACGCGGCGATCTGCGCATCGGCCTCCGAGCGGAGGGTGCCCTCCTCCTGCCCCCGGCGCACGATCCGCTCGAGGCTCGCAAACGCCTGGCCGATCTCGTCGAGCTCGTCCTGGATGTGCGGGTTCCGCGTGATCTCGCGGACGAGCAGCCGCACCAGGTCGGGGTCGTCGCGCCAGGCGCGCAGGACGATCTTGACGACGAGCGCGAGCTGGTCCGGCGCGTTCTCCCCCGTCTCCTCCGCGAGCGCCACGGCCGCGAGCAGCCGGCCCCACGCCTCGCGGAAGACCGCCTCCAGCACCGCCTCCTTCGAGCCGAAGTAGTGGTAGACCAGGCCGTAGGCGACGCCCGCCTCCTTCGCGATGTCGCCGACGCGCGACGCCTCGTAGCCCTGCGCGGCGAACACGCGGACGGCCGCCTCGAGGATCTGCCGCCGCCGGTCCGCGGCCATCAGCCGCTTCCGAAGGCTGCGGCCGCCTTCTCCAGGATGTACGCGCGTGACTCGGCGTCGGCCGGGTTGTGGAAGAAGACGAGCGACTGGCGCCTGCTTCCTGCCGCTGCGTCCGGCGGCGGGGCGGCGACGCGGTGGAGCGTGGACGCCCAGCCGGTCCACTCGGCGAGCAGGTCGCCGATGTTGCAGACGTACGCGTCCCGAGGAGGCCGGACGGGGAGCCACTCGCCGCTCGGCGCCTGGATCTCGAGGCCCCCGGGGGCGTCGTCGCTGCGCAGTAGCGTCAGGAACCCGTAGTCGCGGTGCGCGCCGGCGCGCAGGGGCGCGCCCGCGGTCGCGGCTCGGGGCTCCGGATAGTTGATGACGCGCAGGGACGACGACTCCTCGTCGAACCGGTCCTCGAACCAGTCGTCGTCGTGGCCGAGCGCGCGGGCGATCAGCCCGCGCAGGGAGCGCGCGAGCCGGTGCATCTCCGCGAGGTAGCGCCGGTAGGGCACCTCGAGCCCCGGCGGCCACGCCACCCCGTCGAGGCTCGGCCCCCAGTCGAGCGACTCCTTCGGTTCGGCGGCGGCCTCGCCGTGACCGGTCGCGCCGAGCCTCTCCGAGCGGAGCGGCCTGTACACCGGCACCCCCGGCGTGGTCGCCGGCTCGGCGAACCGCCGCTTCTCGGCCTCCGTCAGGTCGAAGAACGCGCGCGATCTCGCGGCCACCTCTCCGACGAGCGCGGGGTCGACGCCGTGGCCGGCGACGGCGAAGAACCCGAGCTCGGAACACGCCTCGCGCAGCGCCGCCGCCGCATCCGCGCGGCGCAGGTCGACCACCGGGATCACGCGCGAAACCTACTCCTGTGCGGTTTCTCCCGCTCGAAGCGGAAGTTTGACCGCGCGCGGCGCTCGTGCCGGCCGACGGCCCCGGTAGATTCGGCGCGCGGCGATGGTGCGGGTCGAGGTCCGGGGTCAGGTGGTTCAGCTTCCGCGTGCGGCGGTCGAGCGGGCGCACAGGCTCGCGGCCGCGCGGGCGGGGAGCTCCTCGCGGTCGCGCGACCTCGCGCTGGTGCTCGACTGGGCGCTCAACACCGACGCGGCTGTCGCGCTCCGCCGCAGCGAGGTGCGGGAGCTCGAGCGCCTGGCGGCGACGCATCCGGAGCTGGAGGGCCTGCTGGTGGCCCTCGCCTCCGCGCCCAAGCGGCGCGCCGCCTGAGGAAACCGGCGGCGCCCGCCGCCCGTATTCCCTTGCATGCTGAGCTTGCGCACATCCGTGCTGCTCGCGCTGCTCGCCGTGCTGCCGCTTCTCCTGACGGCCTGCGGCAAGGGCGGCGGCGGGTACTGAGAGGCCGTCGGCTCACCCTCCCCCGAGCTCGAGGCGGGTGTCTGCGGCAACCCCGCCGAGCAAGTTCGGGCTCGCCGACGGCCTATGGGGTACGACGGCTGCGCGGCGAACGGGTTCGTGGCGGCCGCGGTATTTCGCGCTATTTGCGCGCTTCCTGCGGACGCAGCGAATCGACGACCGCCCAGATCTCGGCGATCGACGGACGCGCTGCGGGCAACGGCTCGAGGCAGCCGTCGATGACGGCCTCGAGGTCGGGCGGCACCTCGCGGTACCATCCGACGGGCTCCGCGCGCCGCTGCAGCTGCTCGTAGGCGGACGGATCCTCCGGCCGCTCGAACGGGCGCCGCCCGGCCGCCGCCTCCCACAGCACGGCGCCGATCCCCCACGCGTCGGTGGCCGCCGTGACCATCTCCCCCAGCGCCTGCTCGGGCGCGAGGTAGACGTGCGTCCCGGCGCCACGGTGCCCGCGACCGGGCGGGCGCGCGAGGCTGAGGTCGATCGTCCGGACGACGCCGTACGAGCAGAGGAGGTTGCCGGGCTTCAGGTCGAGGTGGAGGACGCCGTGCTCGTGGAGGTACGCGATCGCCGAGCACACCTGCTCGCCGAGCAGGACGAGATCCCCGAGCTCGAGCTGCTCCAGCTCCGAGAGCCAGTACTCGAGCGTCATCCCGGGAAGCGCCTCCAGGATCAGGACGGTCTCCGGCTCCTCGTGAAGCTCGTACGCCCGCACGATGTGCGGATGCGCCAGGCGCAGGAGGAGCTCTCCCTCCGCGACGAGCCTGCGTCTCGTCTTCCCATCGTGGCGGCGCTCGGGCGCGACGACCTTGGCGACGCAGCGGCAGTGGCGCTCCTCGCTCCAGACCTCGTACACGACGAAGGTCCCGCTGTCCGCGACCTTGCGCAGGACCGTGTAGCCGGGCGCGACCTCGGTGCCCGTCGCGGGCGGCGCCGCAGTCGTGCTCACGCGGCCGCTCCAGCGGTGTCATGGAGGCGGTGGAGCCGTTCGTAGACGTCGTGCGTGTCGCCGATGGCCTCCGGGGACGGCAGCTCGACCACGCGCCCTTCGTCGACGAGGAGCACGCGCGAGGCGAGCCGCGCGAGCGCGAGGTCGTGCGAGATGATGATCGTCGTCCGGCCCGCCGTGAGCCGCCGGAGCGGTTCGATCACGCGGTTCGCGGCCTCGACGTCGAGCCCCGTCGTCGGCTCGTCCAGCAGGAGGATCGGCGCATCGCGCAGGAACGCGCGCGCGATCGCGATTCGCTGGCGCTCGCCGCCCGAGAGCTTCCGCCCCTTCTGGCCGACGAGCGTGTCGAGGCCCTCCGGCTGCGACTCGACGTAGGGCGTCAGCGCAGCGGCGTCGGCGGCCGCGAGCAGCTCCTCGGGCGAGGCGTCGGGCTTGCCGTACGCGATGTTGTCCGCGATCGTCGCGTCGAAGACGAACGTCTCCTGGAAGACGACGGCGATCTGCTCGCGCAGCGACCGGAGCGTGAGGTCGCGCAGGTCGACGCCGTCGACCGCGATGCGACCGCGCTCCGGGTCGTAGAAGCGCAGGAGCAGCTTCGCCAGCGTCGACTTGCCGGCCCCGCTCCGCCCGATCACCGCGACGACCTCGCCCGGCGCGAGCCGGAAGGAGACGTCGCCGAGGACGTGTGCACTGGTGCCCGGGTAACGGAACGACACGCCCTCGAACGCGATGTCGCCGCGCGCCCGCTGCAGCACCCGTGCATCGGGCCGCTCGACCACGGTCGGCCGCTCGTCGAGCAGCTCGATGATCCGCTCGGCGCTCGCCGTCGCGTTGGAGAGGCTGTTGCCCAGCCGGCCGAGCCCGCGGATCGGCGAGTACAGCTGGCTGAGGAGCGCGAGGAAGGCGAGCAGGCTGCCGAGCGACATCCAGCCGCGCGAGAGCTCCCACGTGCCGAGGCCGACGATCAGGAGCACGCCGCCCAGCTCGATCAGCTCGACGAGGGGGCCGTAGACGGCGCGGAGACGCGTCGCCGCGAGCTGCGCGACGAGGCTGCCCTGCGACTCGCTCCGGAAGCGCGCGACCTCGGCGTCCTCGCGGTGGAACGCCTGCACGAGCTGCACGTTCGCGAGGCTCTCCTCGGCGACCGCGCTCATCGCGCCGTTCCGGCGCCGGGCTTCGCGGGCAGCGGCCTTGCGGCGGCGCGCGAACCGGCGCGCGGTGACGAGGAAGAGCGGCGCGGCCGCGAGCGACACCACGGCCAGGTCCCAGCGCAGGTAGAAGAGCGCGGCCGAGAAGAACGCGATGCGCAGCAGGTAGCCGAGCATCGACGCGACCCCGCTCAGGACGAGGGTCTCGATCGCGCCGATGTCGCCGGTCAGCCGGGACACGACGTCGCCGAGCCGGCGACGCTCGAAGAAGTCGAGCGACAGCCCCTGGAGGTGGCGGAAGACGCCCGTGCGCAGGTCGAGCAGGAACCGCTCGCCCGCGAGCGTCGAGAAGTAGTCGTCCACGAACGAGGCGACCGCGCCTGCGAGCGCGAGCACGACGTACGCGGCGGCGATCAGCGGGAACGGCCCGAAGTCGTGCGGCACCAGCACGTTGTCGACGAGCCGCCGGAAGAGCAGCGCGCCGACCGTCTGGCACAGCGGAGCCACCGGGATGAGCGCGATCGCGAGGATCAGCCACTTGCGGTGTGACTTCGTGTACGGCCAGAAGCGCCGGAAGAGCCTGCGCAGCGGAACCGGCGGCGTGGAGGCGAGGATGGCGTCCCGCTCCGCGATCGGCACGAAGCGCGCGAGCAGCCGCCGACGCGCACGCGACGGCGCGAGGGCCGCTACGAGCGCGGCGATCGTGAACCCGATCAGCAGGTAGAGGATCGGGCGCAGCCACGCGGGGGCGTTGAGGGGGTTCAGCGCCTGGATGCCCGGGATGCCCGGGGCGTCCGGAGGCGTGGCGACGTGGCCGTTGCTCGCCGGCCCGTCCGACTGCACGGTCGGCGCCAACGCCAGCACGCTCGCTCCCCCGCCGGGCGACGACACGTTCGTGCGCGTCGTCCGCTCGGTCGCGGTGGGACGAGCGACGTGCGACGGCGAACGGACCGCCGGCACGGACGAGCTCGCGGGGATGCTCGGGCGCTGCGGCGCGGGAGCCGGCGCGCTGCCGCCGCGCGCCGAAGGCGGAGCCGGAGCCGGCGCGGACGGCGCGGGCGGAGCCGGCGACGCGGACACGGGTGCGCTTGCGCCTGCCGCGGACGAAGCGGACGGCTTCGGTGCGGGCGCCGCCGCGGAGACGGAGGGAGCGGCGCCGGCGCCGACGGGCGTCGAGACCGCGACGCTCGGCGCAGCCACCGTCACCGCCGGCGTCGAGACGACCGGCGCGGCCGGAGCCGTCACGGACGCGGTCGCCGGCCCGACCGCCGTCGTGGCGACCGGGGTCGCGACGCTCAACGGCGGCGTCGACACGGCCGCGGGGCGGCTGGGCGGCACGCTCACCGTCGCGGTTCCTGCGGAGATAGTCGCGACCGGCGTCGAGGCGGTGAGCTTCGGCGTCGTGATGCTCGGGCTTCGATTGCTCGTCGATGCCGTCGCGCCGCCCGCGGAAAGGGTGGCGACGGGCGTCGCGACCGTCGCGGACGGCGTCGACGCGGTTGTCGCGCCGTGCTTCGACGAGACGGTGGCGGGCGAAGCCGAGACGGTGGCGACCGGCGTCGCGATCGTCGCCGAAGGCGTCGACACCGCCGTCGAGCCGCGAGGCTTCGACGTCACGGTCGCGGTGCCGGCAGAGACGGTCGCCACCGGCGTCGCCACCGTCGTCGGAGGCGTCGTCACCGACGCCGAGCCGGGAGTGGCCGCGGTGATCGTCTTCGCCGCGGTGGTGGTGACCGCCGAAGCGGTGGTGAGCGGAGGCGAGACGGCGGTCGTGACGTGGGCTGCCGTCGTGACCTGTGCGGTGACGGACGGTGACGTCGTCACCGTCGGCGTCGAGGCTGTCGTCGTCAGCGGCACCGAGACCGACTGTGTCGAGACCGACGGCGTGGACGCCGTGGTCGAGACCGTCGGCGTCGAGACCGAGACGCTCGTGCCGAGCGCCGAGCCCGTACCGCTGCCCAGTGCGAGCGCGATCAGCACGCCCGCGACGAAGACCCCTGCAAGACCTAGCCGCATCGTTCCGCTCCTCGGGTGAACAAAAGGAAGTCGGTGCCCCGACCGTGTGCGGGGCACCGACCACGGCGGCCGTTCGGCCGCCGTCAGACCACGATCAGTGGCAGGACGTCGTGTGGCAGCTCGACGTGCTCCTGCTCGAGGTCGACCTCGAGCCGCCGCAGATCGCCGCGGTGACCGGCTTGAGCAGCCCGCCTGACATGCTGACCTCCCTTGTGGAGAGTTGACCAGTTGGCCAACGGCCTACCCTCGCCCCGCGGATTACAAACTCAAAACCATAAAGACATGCGTTCTAAAGAGTATGAATCGCTCGTCGACCGCGAGCGGCGAGATCAGAGGGCCCGGCTGGATTCGAACCAGCGACCAAGGAATTATGAGTTCCCTGCTCTGACCGCTGAGCTACGGGCCCCGCCGTCGGCGAGCGTAGCGCGGGTCGCGGCACACTCGTTACACTCGCCGCCGACATGAAGGTGTTCCAGGCGGAGCGGCACTTCCAGACGATCGGAGGCCTTCACGTCACGGACATCACCGACGACGTCGCGGAGATCGTGCGCGAGTCCGGCGTGCAGGACGGCATCTGCCTCGTCTACTCGCCGCACACGACCTGCTGCGTCCGCGTCAACGAGTACGAGCGCGGCATGTTCGAGGATTTCGGCGCGCTCCTGCGGCGCCTCATCCCCCACGAGACGTACTACGCGCACGACGACTGGGGGCGCCGCACCGAGAACATCTGCGAGGAGGACATGGAGCAGCCGAACGGCCACGCGCACTGCATGTCGATGGTCCTCGGCTCGGCGGGCGAGTCCATCCCGGTCGGCGACGGCGAGCTCTGCCTCGGCACGTGGCAGCGCGTGCTCTTCATCGAGCTCGACCGCTCGCGCCCGCGCCGTTGGCTCTGCAAGGTCGTCGGCTCGTAACTCGGTTGCCGGCCGAAGGCCGGAACCGAGTTGTATGTCTTCACGTCTCGTCGACCACGACCGGCGACGCGGGCCCGCGCGTCTCGGCATCGAGCTCGAACACCCAGAAGTCGCGGCCCATGACGTGGACCGCGACGTTGTAGACCGGGACGCCTTCGATCTCCCCCTGGAACGAGCCGTTGTGCGCGTGGCCGTGCACGACGAGGTCGGGCCGGTGCTGCCGGATCGGGCCCGCGAGCCGGTCGGCGCCGAGCACGAGCCACAACGGCTCCGGCTCGCCGACGAGCGTGTCCGCGACCGGCGAGTAGTGCAGGAGCGCGATCCGGACCGCGCAGGGGTCGATCGCCGCGAGGCTTTGCTCGAGCCCTTCGACGTCGCGCGTCGTCTCGGCGTACGCGTCGCGGAAGATCGGCTCGCCGAAGTTCGCCCACTGCTGGACGAAACCGCCGACGAATCCCTTCACGCCGGCGATGCCGACGCTGACGCCGCACACCCGCAAGATCGTGTGCGTACGGTCGAGCACGACCACTCCCGCCTCGGCGAGCTCGCGACGCAGGTCGGCCGGCCGGTCCGAGTGCCAGTCGTGGTTCCCGAGCACCGCTGCGACCGGGACCTCGAGCTCGCGGCAGGCGTCGGCGACCACGCCGATCTCGTCGACCTGCCCGTGTTGCGTGAGGTCGCCCGCGAGGAGGATGAGGTCGGCCTGGTCCGCTGCGCGCTCGAACGCCTCCCGCACGCGTTCACGCTCGCCGGCGCTCGCGTGGATGTCCCCGGCCGCGGCCACCCTGATGCAGGTGCTCATCGCACCGGTCATACCCGTGGATTGGATGGGACACGCGCGGGTACGCCTCGTGCTCGATGGCCGGCCCCGACCCGTTCGACGAGCTCCTGAGCGCAATGCGGCGCGCGGGGGCTGCCCTGCGCGACGCGGAGGTTCCGTTCGCGCTGGCAGGCGGGCTCGCGGTGTACGCGCGCGGCGGTCCGCCGACGGAGCACGACGTCGACTTCCTCGTCGGGCCGGCCGACGCGGATCGCGCGGCCGAGGTGCTCGAGAGCGCCGGCTTCGGGGTCGAGCGGCCGCCGGAGGGCTGGCTGTACAAGGCGTACGACGAGTCCGGCTCGATGATCGACCTGATCTTCGCGCCGAACAACAAGCCCGAGGTCGTTCCCGAGATGCTCGAGCGCGCGAGCGAGATCGAGGTCTACGCGATCACGCTGCCGGTGATGACCGTGACCGACGTGCTGAGGACGAAGCTCCTCGCGCTCAAGGAGCACGAGGTCGACTACGACAGCTCGCTCGAGATCGCGCGCACGTGCCGGGAGCAGATCGAGTGGGAGCTCCTGCGCGAGCGGACGGCGGAGTCGCCGTACGCAAAGGCCTTCTTCACGCTCGTCGACGAGCTGGAGCTCACGCGGTGAAGGTCGTCGTCACCGGCGCCACGGGAAACGTCGGAACGGCGCTCCTGCGTGCTCTTGCGGACGAGGAGGCGGTGACGTCGATCGTCGGGATCGCGCGGCGGGTTCCGGACACGGCGTTCCCGAAGACGCAGTGGGCGCGCGCCGACGTCGCGGAGGACGACCTCGCCTCCGTGTTCGAGGGGGCGGCCTGCGTCGTGCACCTCGCGTGGCTGATCCAGCCCTCGCACGACCGGACCGCGACGTGGCGGACGAACGTCCTCGGGTCGCGCCGCGTCTTCGAGGCGGCCGCCGCGGCCGGCGTGCCGGCGCTCGTGCACGCATCGTCCGTCGGCACGTACTCGCCGGGGCCGAAGGACCGCCTCGTCGACGAGGCGTGGCCTACCGGCGGGATCGAGACGAGCTTCTACTCGCGCGACAAGTCGGACGCCGAGCGGCTCCTCGACCGGGTCGAGGAGCGCAACCCCGAGATCCGGGTCGTCCGCCTGCGGCCGTCGCTGATCTTCCAGCGGGCGATGGGGACCGAGGTGAAGCGGCTCTTCACGGGCCGCTGGGTGCCGCACCGGCTGATCGTGCCGCGGAGGATCCCGGTCGTCCCCGACGTGCCGCGACTCCGCTTCCAGGTGACGCACACCGACGACGTGGCCGACGCCTACCGGCGCGCAATCGTCTCCGACGCGCGCGGCGCGTTCAACGTCGCCGCCGAACCGGTGCTCGACCCGGACGCGCTCGCCGAGCTCCTCGGCGCGCGCACGATGCCGCTGCCGGTGGGGGTCGCGCGCGCAGCCGTCGCCGCGACCTGGCGGCTGCGCATCCAGCCGACACCGGAGGGGTGGCTCGACATGGCGCTGCAGACGCCGCTGATGGACGCGTCCCGCATCCGGCGGGAGCTCGGCTGGGAGCCGCGCGTCTCCGCAGGCGACGCGCTGCTCGAGCTCCTGCACGGCTTCCACGCCGGCGCCGGCGCGCCGACGCCGCCACTCCGACCGCGCTAAGCCGCCTTGAGCGCCCTGATCTCGCGCCGCTCGGCGAGGCGCCGGAGCGCCTCCGCCTCGAGCTGGCGCACGCGCTCGCGCGTGATCCCCATGATGCGCCCGATCTCCTCCAGCGACTTCGGCTCGAAGCCGCCCGAGAGCCCGTAGCGGAGGTTGAGGATCTCCTGCTCGCGCTCGGACAGCTCCGCGATCGCGTCGTGCAGCGCCTTCTCGGTCAGCTCGACCTCGACCTGCTCGTCCGGCGTCCGCTCCTCGCTCGCGAAGAGGTCGCCGTACGAGGCCGACTCGTCCTCGCCGACGGGCTTGTCGAGTGACGCGACGGCGCGCGCGGCCGCGCGCACCTCGCGGACCTGCTTCAGCGGGAGCTTCGACTTCTCCGCAACCTCCTCGTCGGTCGGGGCGCGCTCGAGCGTCGCCATCAGCTCGCGCTCGGCGCGCGAGATCTTCTGCTCCCGCTCGACGATGTGAACGGGGATGCGGATCACCCGCGACTTGTTCGCGACCCCCCGCTGCACCGCCTGGCGGATCCACCACGTCGCGTAGGTCGAGAACTTGAAGCCTTTGCGCCAGTCGAACTTCTCCGCGGCGCGGATCAGCCCGATGATCCCCTCCTGGATGAGGTCGAGGAGCGTCAGGCCGTGACCCTGGTAGCGCTTCGCGATCGAGACGACGAGGCGGAGGTTCGAGTTGACGAGCAGGTCCTTCGCCTCCTTGTCGCCCGCCTCGATGCGCTTCGCGAGCTCGACCTCCTGCGCCGCCGTGAGCAGCGGGTACCGGCCGGCCTCGTTCAGGAAGAGCTGCAGCGAGTCCGTCGTCGCCGACGCGACCTGCTGGTTCGTGTACGTGACGTCCTCCTCGATCGCGCGCGAGCAGTCGTCGGTCAGCTCGATGCCGGCGTGCTCCAGCCGTTCGAGCAGGCTTTCGATGTCCTCTTCCTCGAGCTCGAGCCGGGTGGCGATCTCGTACAGCTCCGTCATGTGGACGCAGCCGTGCTCCTCGCCGTGCTCGATCAGCACTGCGATCGGATCATGGGCCATGGGACTCGCGTACCCGGGTCGGTTTCGGCCCTAACCCGGGTAATCTGAGCGCATGTGGTGGCTCTGGGTGCCGCTGGCCGTCCTCGGCGTCGTCGCCCTCTTCTTCCTGCTGCTCGTGTTCCTCGGGCGGTTCCGGAACGGCGCGCTGCTGCGGCCGATCGTGGCGCGCCTCTCGCGCATCGGCTTCATGCGCCGGTTCTTCACGAAGGTCTCGACGGCCGCGATCGAGCGCCAGAACCCGGAGCTCGCGAGCGCGCTGAAGAAGATCAACACGGTCGCGGCGAACCCCAATCCGCAGGCGATCCAGAAGGCGATGAGCCGCCTCACCCCCGCCGAGCGCCGCGCCTACCTCGAGGCGGCGCAGGAGCAGGGCGCCGTGCCGGACACCGCAAACCGCCAGATGCGACGGCAGGCCGAACGGCTCCAGCAGCAGACTCGCGGCGGCCGCCCCGGCGGCGGGCCGCGGAAGCGCAAGCGGCGCTGAACCGCTACGGCGTCGCGGGCCTCGTCCCGTAGGACGAGAACTGCAGCTGCCCGTGCTCGCAGACGGGCGTCGGCGGTGACAGCTTCACCTTCACGGTTCCGCCGCCCTGCGCCGTGACGCGGAGGTACGACGCCGTCGGCTCGCACTTCGTGCCCGCGCGGGGCTCTCCGGGCCCCGGCACGTCCGGCGAGAATCGCGCCGTCGCGTACGCCTTGCGGCCGGGAGCGAGGCGAACGAGCACCGCGGTGAGGGCGCCGGGGAACGCCGCGCGGACGTGTGTCGGGAGCGCCTTCCCCTTCTTCCCGAGCAGCCGCCCCTGCGGCAGCCCCGTCAGCTCGCACGTCGTTCGGGAGACGTTCTTGAGCACGAGCTGGTAGCTGATGTTGCCCGCGCCGGCGCTGCCCTTGACGACGGCGAACGAGCCGCTGAGCTGCGGGCCCTTGCACAGGCGGAGCGAGACGGCCGACGAGGCGCTGGCCGCCGCCGCGACGGCGGCCAGCGCGACGACGCCGAAGGCGACGAGGAGCTTCATGCGGGTCCTACGCCACGGTAGCGGCCCTGCGTCACAGGCGCTTGTAGAAGAACGCGGCGTCGCGGGGCACGCCTGAGGGATCGAGGGCGTAGCCGGGGACGATCCCGAACCGCGTCCACCCCAGACGCTCGTACAGCGCATCCGCGAGGCCCCCGCTGACGGCGTCCAGGACGAGCAGCGTCTTCCCGTCCGCCCGCGCCTCCTCCTCGAGCCGCTCCATCAGCGCGTGCCCCACGCCGCGTCCGCGGGCGCTCCGGTGGACGACGAGCTTCACCACCTCCGCCCGGTGCTGCGAGTTCGGCGGCCACGCGTGCACGAGCTGCGCGCTGCCGACGAGCTCGCCGTCCTCGAAGGCGGCGACGAGCACGCGCGTGCCGCGCTCGAGCTCCGGCAGGAGCGACTCGTAGAAGGAACGTGCGTCCTCCAGCGTGAAGCCGGCGAGGAAGCTGACCGACTCGCCCGCCTCGACGCAGTCGTGGAGCACCGCGGCGAGCTCGGGGAGCGCGGCGCGCGCGGCGTCGGCGTCGAGCCGCCGGACGGTGATCACGACGACGAGGCTAAAGCACGCAGCGGCGCCTGCCGATGTCCACCGCATGAAGCCTGCCGCACTCGCCGTGCTCGTGGCGCTCGTCCTCGCTCTCGCCGCCGCCGCCGCCTCGTTCGTGCTCGTCCGGGGCAGCAGCACGTCGACGCAGGGGTGCATCGCGCTCCACCGCAGCCACACGCTCGTCTGCAAGTAGCCTCGGCCGCGCATTTCGACGCCGGTACGGTCGCCGGTTGACGAAATGCGCAGCGATTCGGTAAAACCGCGCGCGTGTCGAGACCTGCCCCGGCCCGCGGCCCGGTCACGCGCCCCCGCTCGCTCGACCGCATCGACCGCGGGATCATCGAGGCGCTCCAGGCGAACGGGCGCGCGTCGTTCCGCGGCGTCGCGTCGCAGATCGGGGTCGCCGAGGCCACGGTCCGCTCGCGCTACGGCCGCCTCGTCGACGACGGGATCCTCCAGGTCACTGCGGTCACGAACCCGCTCGGCCTCGGGTTCGACGCGATGGCGGTGATCGGCGTGCGCACAGCCGGCAGCCCCGAGACGGTCGCCGACGAGATCAGCGGCTGGGACGAGTCGAGCTACGTCGTCGTCACGGCCGGGCGCTTCGACCTCCTCGTCGAGGTCGTCTGCACCGACCGGCGGCACCTGCTGGAGGTGACGAGCCGAGCGCGCGCGCTCGAGGGCGTCGTGATGACGGAGACGTTCCTCTACCTGCAGATGGCCAAGCAGGTCTACGCGTGGGGCACCCACGCCGGCGACGAGGTGCCTGTGTGACCTCGGACATCCGGCTCGACCACGTCACGAAGCGGTTCCAGGAGGTCGTCGCGGTCGACGACGTCACGCTCGACGTCGAGAGCGGCAAGTTCTACGCGCTGCTCGGCCCGTCGGGGTGCGGGAAGACGACCACGTTGCGCATGATCGGCGGATTCGAGGAGCCGACGGAGGGGACGATCTACCTCGGCGACCGAACCGTGACCGGCCTGCCGCCGTACAAGAGGGACGTCAACACCGTGTTCCAGAGCTACGCGCTCTTCCCGCACCTGACGATCTACGAGAACGTCGCGTTCGGGCTGCGGCGGAAGCGCGTCAAGGGCGGCGAGCTCCGCTCGCGCGTCGAGGAGATGCTGCGCGTCGTCGGGCTCGAGGGCTACGGCGGGCGCCGTCCGCGCCAGCTCTCCGGCGGGCAGCAGCAGCGCGTCGCGCTCGCGCGCGCGCTCGTCAACCGTCCCCGCGTGCTCCTGCTCGACGAGCCGCTCGGAGCGCTCGACCTGAAGCTGCGCAAGGAGATGCAGCTCGAGCTGAAGCGGATCCAGCACGAGATGAAGATTACGTTCGTCCACGTGACGCACGACCAGGAGGAGGCCATGACGATGGCCGACGTCATCGTCGTGATGAACGGAGGCAGGATCGAGCAGGCGGGCGAGCCGGCGGAGCTGTACGAGCGCCCGCGGACGGAGTTCGTCGCGAGCTTCCTCGGCGTCTCCAACCTGCTTCCCGGGACGGTCGACGGCAGCGACGCCGTCCGCCTCGACGGGGGCGCGGTGCTGCGCGTCGCGCCGGAGGCGATCGACGGCCGGCGCGGCCCCGTGGCCGTGGGCATCCGCCCGGAGAAGCTGCGCGTCGGCGCGGGCGAGGCGAACACGCTGGCCGGGGAGGTCGTCGAGAGCGCGTACGTCGGCGTCTCGACCCAGTACCTCGTGAGGACGCCGGTGGGCGAGCTCACCGTCTACGTGCAGGGAGCCGGCTCGCACGCTCCGGGCGAGCGGCTCGAGTTGTCGTTCGCTCCGCAGGCAGCGTTCGTCGTTTCCAGATCGGAGGAGGGTCGCAATGACTGAGACGTTCACGCGCGCGGAGCTCCTGCGCCGCGCCGGTGCGGGGGGAGCGCTGCTCACCGTCCCCGGCCTGCTCGCCGCCTGCGGCGGCAGCTCGACGAAGGCGTCGACGACGTCGGCCGGGAGCACGCAGGCGCTGCCGAAGACGATCACGTTCTCGAACTGGCCGCTCTACATCGACGTGAACCAGAAGACGCAGTCGCACCCGTCGCTCGTCGCGTTCGAGAAGCACTACGGGGTCCACGTCAAGTACCTCGAGGACATCAACGACAACGACAGCTTCTTCGGGAAGATCGAGGGCCCGCTCTCCCAGGGCCAGTCGATCGGCCGCGACCTGATCGTCCTCACCGACTCGTCGGGGCTGCCCGGCCGCATGATCGAGCTCGGCTGGCTGGAGAAGCTCGACAAATCGGCGATCCCGAACATCAAGAACCTGCAGCCGACGCTCCGGCACCCGGGCTGGGACCCGAACCGGGACTACAGCCTTCCCTGGCAGTCGGGCATGACCGGGATCGGGTACGACCCGAAGCTGACCGGCGGCCCCGTCACGTCGCTCCACCAGCTCCTGACCGACCCGAAGCTGAAGGGGAAGGTCACGCTGCTGACCGAGATGGGCGACTCGATCGGCATCGCGATGCTCGAGAACGGCGACGACCCGGCGCACGTCACCGACGCGACCTTCAAGAAGGCGCTCGACATGCTGCAGAAGGCGGTGAACTCGGGGCAGGTGCGGCAGTTCACCGGCAACGACTACGCGCCGCTCCTCGCGAAGGGCGACATCTACGCGTGCCTCGCCTGGTCGGGCGACATGGTGCAGCTCCAGGCAGACCACCCGGGCCTGAAGTGGGTGCTCCCGGACAAGGGCGGGATGATCTGGACCGACAACATGCTGATCCCGAAGGGCGGGAACGCGTACGCGGCGTCGGTGCTGATGAACTGGTACTACCGCCCCGAGATCGCGGCGGAGGTCGAGGACTACGTCAACTACATCTGCCCCGTCGTCGGCGCCGACAAGGTGCTCGAGAAGTCGGATCCCGCGGTCGCGAAGAACCCGCTCATCTTCCCGACGAAGCAGATGCTCGCGAACGCGCACGAGTTCGATGTCAAGGCGGTGAACAACCCAAAGTACAAGAAGCAGTTCCAGGCGCTGATCGGCGGCTAGTGCGGCCCTCGAACACGTTTGGCGGTCCAGCGGGCGAGGAGGTGTCTGACACCGCCGGTGTCGGACACCAAGAGCGCGTGCGCACGCTGATCCACCGCCGCAAGGGCGCGATCCCGTACCTGCTGCTCACGCCCGGGATGGCGTGGCTGCTCGTCTTCTTCGTGGTCCCGATGTGGTACCTCGCGAAGATGTCCCTCTCGCAGGGGCTGTTCCCGCTGTTCTCGTTCGGGTGGGCGTGGGGCAACTTCCGGGACGCGATCACCGCGTACCAGACGCAGTTCATCCGGTCCGGCGAGTACGCGGCGGTCGCCACGGCCGCCGCGCTCCTCGTCAGCTACCCGCTCGCGTACTGGATCGCGTTCCGCGGCGGCCGCTGGAAGAACCTGTTCCTGCTGCTCGTGATCGCCCCGTTCTTCGTCACGTACCTCATCCGCACGCTCGCGTGGGAGACGATCCTGTCCGACAACGGCGTCGTCGTCCACGTCCTCCAGCACATCGGCATCCTCGGCCCCAACGACCGCCTGCTCGCGACGTCGGCCGCCGTGATCGCCGGCATCACCTACAACTTCCTGCCCTTCATGGTGCTGCCGCTGTACGTGAGCCTGGAGCAGATCGACCAGCGCCTGATCGAGGCGGCCGAGGACCTCTACGCCTCCCGCGCGCAGGCGTTCGCGCGGGTCACGCTGCCGCTCTCGCTGCCGGGCGTGTTCGCGGGCGTGCTCCTGACGTTCATCCCGGCCGCGGGCGACTTCATCAACGCGCAGCTGCTCGGGACGCCGCGGCAGTACATGATCGGGAACGTCATACAGTCGGAGTTCCTGTCGGTGCGCGACTACCCGACCGCGGCCGCGCTCTCGTTCGTGCTGATGGCGGCGATCCTGGTGCTCGTGCTCGTCTTCGCGCGGATCCTCGGGACCGAGCGGCTGACGGTGGCGGCGTGACGGCGGCCGTCAGGGCCGTCCGCCGGCACGTGCTGACCGGCTACGCCGTCCTCGCGCTGGCCTACCTGTTCCTGCCGATCGGCGTCGTGGTCGCGTTCTCGTTCAACAACCCCAAGGGGCGCTTCAACTTCACGTGGCAGGGCTTCACGTTCAAGAACTGGACGAACCCGTTCGGCTACCCGGGCGTGAGCTCGGCGCTGAAGGTGAGCATCGAGATCGCGCTCGCGTCGAGCTTCTTCGCCACCGTCCTCGGGACGCTCGCCGCGCTCGCGCTCGTCCGCTACCGCTTCCGCGGCAGCGGGGCGACGAACCTCCTGATCTTCGTGCCGATGACGACGCCGGAGGTCGTGATGGGCGCGTCGCTGCTCACGCTCTTCGTCAACTGGCGCGTCCCGCAGGGGTTCGGGACGATCCTGATCGCGCACATCCTCTTCAACATCAGCTACGTCGTCGTCACCGTCCGCGCGCGCCTCGTCGGCTTCGACCGGCACCTCGAGGAGGCGGCGATGGACCTCGGCGCCAACGAGTGGGTCACGTTCCTGAAGGTGACGCTGCCGCTGATCATGCCGGGCATCCTCGCCGCGGGCCTGCTCGCGTTCGCGCTCTCGATCGACGACTTCGTGATCACGTACTTCAACGCCGGCGCGACGATCACGTTCCCGCTGTTCGTCTGGGGTGCGGCCCGCGTCGCGACGCCGCCTCAGATCAACGTGATCGGCACGGCGATCTTCCTCGTCGCGACGGCCGGCATGCTCGCGAACATCGTCTTCCAGAACGTGCGCGCCCGGCGCGCAGCGGCCGTCGGCGTCTGAGAACCGGAGGGGCCGCCGCCGGCCCCTCCGGTTGCGTGCCGTCTCAGTGCCCGATCGAGCCGGTTCCCGTCGCGGCCTTGCCGCTCGGGAGCGGGATCGCGTCGCTGAAGACGTCTTCGTCGTGGGCGACCCCGTTGGCGGGATACGGGTCGGCGTTGCGCGTGTCCGACCAGATCGGGTGCGCCTCCGTGCCCGTGTTGATCGTGAGCCCGCTGTAGTCGCCGTTGAAGCCGCTCTGGATCCCGTCCGGCGGCGGGAACACGGGCGAGATCACCTGGTACGCGAACGGCGTCGGGAGGGCCTCCGAGCCGATCCGCTTGTCGTGCCGCTTCTTGTCGCCGGGCTTCTTGTCGCCCGGCTTCTTGTCGCCGGGGCCGCCGGTGTTGTCGCCGGACGCGGTGATCGAGGCGAGCCCGGTCCCGCCGGCGAGGACGTAGTCCGAGCTCTCCGCTCCCACGCCAGGCTGGCAGGTCGTCGACGCGCCCATGTTCACGACGCCGTTCTCGCCGCACGGCGCGAAACCGGCTTCCGGCGTCGTGTTCTCGTCCGGCACGCGTGCGGTCCGGTAGTAGCTGACGCCGACCGCGTCGCCCTGCGACGGGCTCTGGTCGGTCGCGGGGAAGTAGTGGTCGAGCCCGGTGTCGGGGTTGACCTGCCCGAGCTGGCCCCACGTCTTGCCGCCGTCGGTGGACTCCGCGAGCTGGATGTCGTACTCGCCGTTCCGGTAGTCCTGCCACGTCACGTACACGTGGTTGTTCTGCGTGTTCTCGGTCGTGATCCGCGGGAAGTCGTTCGTGCGGATGTACGCGCCGGGGACGCACTCCTCCGGGCCGCGGCCGAAGTCGCAGAGCGGCTCGCCGACGAGGATGTCGTCGCCGACCTTGACCGGCCGCTCGCAGCTCAGCTTCGCGGTCCCGGCGCTCGAGTCGCCCGAAGGCGTGCAGCGCACGGCGAGCTGCTGCGCGTTCGCGTCGCCCGCGGGCGTGTTGCCGTTGTTGAAGACGACGAGGAGCGTCCCGTCGGGCATCACGACCGGGTTCGAGCCCTGGTCGAAGTCGCACGCGCTCTCCGGCGCGGACGGATCGAACCCGTTCCCGAAGAAGCACAGTCCCGGAGCCGTCCCGCTGATCACCTGCGGCGCCGACCAGGTGTGGCCGTGATCGGTCGAGACGGAGCCGTAGATCGGCGAGTTGCAGAAGGCGGGCGCCTCGTCCGTGCCGCCCGCACACGACGGGCTGAACCTGAAGACGGTCCACGTGACGTAGACGTCGTCGCGGTTCGGGCTGGACGCGTAGCGGTCGGCCGCGATCCACTCCTTGTCCGTGAGCGCGTTCGGGCTGTTCTCCTCGTCGACCACGAAATGGCGCTCGCTGATCGGGACGTTGTAGTAGAACGACCCCTTCGCACCCTCCGGCGACTCGGTCGCGAGCACGCCGTTCGCGTTCGACGCGATGTCGAAGACGACGCACGTGAAGTAGGCGTGCCCCGACGAGTCCACTGCGTTCGCCGGGTCGCTCGCCGCGTCGTACGTGTGGAACGTGCCGGGCGAGCCGGTGAGGGTGTTCGGCCCGTCGAGCTCCGGCGAGTTCAGGTGCTGCCAGAACGGCGGGAGCATGTCGCCCCAGTTCTTGCCGTCGTTCACCGAGAAGTCGATCCCGCAGTGGTTGAAGCCGATCCGCGAGTCGTTCTGGCCGGCGACGATGTTCGACGGATCCGTCGGGTTGTAGGTGATGTCCTCTTCCGCCTGGCGGCGATACGTGCAGTCCTGGTTCACACGGACGTTCACGTGCGCGTCGTTGCGCTCGCCGCACCCCAGCGTGTGCGGTCCACCGGTCGACCCGCTGCCGTCGAGCGTCAGGTTCCCGCTCGACGTCGCGTCGCCGGCGGCGAGGCGGTCGTCGCAGCTCGTGACGCCGCGCTTCTCGCAGAGCGCGAGGAGCTGAGCGTTGATCAGGCTGCCGGAGACGAACGGCAGCCGCCGCGTAACCGAGTTCCCCTTCGAGTCCTTCGTGACGAGCGTCGGCGCCTTCAGCTCGCCGTTCGCCACACGCTCGAGCGTGTTGTTGTCACCGCCTCCGACGGCGACGGTCGAGCCTCGCAGCAGCGCGAGCGACGCGGCGGCGAGAACACAACCGGCGACGAGGGCGATCCAGAGGAATCGCTTCACAGAACTCCCCCTTTTCGTCGACTGAGCGCCCGCCACTCCCGCGAGCGCCGCGGGATCGTAAACGACGCCTCGCGGCGGTGCGTTTGGCATCGTTCGGGGCGATGAAGGCCCTGGCCGCCCTCGCCGTGGCGTCGTTCCTCCTGGGCGTGCCCGCCTGGGCAGCGGCCGCGCCGCGCCTCTCGCTCGAGCGCACGGCGCCGCTTACGATCAGGGGTCGAGCGTTCCCGCCGCACGAGCACCTGGTGCTGAAGATGCGGTCCGGGCTCCTCGTCCGCACGCGCCGCGTCACGACGACGGCCGCGGGAAGATTCGTCCTGATCGTGCGTGGCGCGCCCGTCGCCCGCTGCGCCTCGCTCGTGATCCGCGCGTTCCAGCCGAGCGGCGCCGTGACGACCCTGAAGCGGCCACCGCTTCCGGCGTGCCTGCCGGCGAGCACCTCGTAACGCGGTCATCGCCGCACCCACCCGGGTAGGACCCGGGGGATGCTCATCGCGCTCGGTGTCGCCGCCGCGGCGGCCGCGTCGATCCTGTTCAACCTCGGGATCGTCCTGCAGGCGCTCGAAGCGCGGCGCGAGCCGCCCGAGCTCCAGCTCACGGTTCGACTCGTGCTCGTGCTGCTGCGGCGCTGGCGGTGGACACTCGGGCTGCTGCTAGGCCTCGCCGGCGTGGGGCCGCAGGTCCTCGCGCTGCAGGCGGCGCCGTTCGTGGTCGTGCAACCCGTCCTCAGCGTCGGACTGCTGCTCGTGCTCGCCGCCGGCGTGCGTGCGTTCGACGAGCGCGTCGGAGCCCGGGAGTGGCTGAGCGTGATCGCGATCGTCGGGGGCGTCGCCCTCGTCGCGTTCGGTGCGCCCCCGCACACCGAGACGCACCGGGGCGGGATCGACGTCCTGGCGGTCGTCGCGCTGCCGACCGCCGTCGCCCTGGTGCCCTTCGCCTGCCGCGGCACGCGCCTCGACACCGGGACGCTCACGATGGTCGCGTCCGGAGCCGGGTTCGCCGCGACGAACATCGCGACGAAGCTGCTCAGCGACGACGCCGGCCTCGGCCACTACTGGAACGCGCTCGCATGGGCCGTCGTCGCGTTCCTGCTCGGCGTCGCCGCCACGATCACCGGCATGACGGCTTTCCAGCGCTCGCGCGCGACGGTCGTGGTGCCCGTCACGACGGCCGTGCAGACGTTCCTGCCGATCGTCCTCGAGCCGTTCTTCCTGCGCGAGCACTGGTCGTCGGCGCCCCTCCACGGGGGCGTGCTCGGGATCGGGCTCGCCGTCGCGTGCGTGGGGACGATCGTCGTGGCGCGCACCCCCGGCGTCAGCCGGATGGTCGCCGCCGCCCAGCGGTGAGTCAGCCCGGCGTGCCGGCCGTCACGACGCCGTGCTCGTAGGCGTAGATCACGGCCTGCACCCGGTCGCGGAGCCCGAGCTTCTGGAGGATCCGGGCCACGTGCGTCTTCGTCGTCGCCTCGCTGACCACGAGCTTCGCGCAGATCTCGGCGTTCGAGAGCCCGCGCGCGAGCAGCTCCAGCACCTCGTACTCGCGCGGCGTGAGCTCGGCGAGCGCCGGCGGCCGCTGAAGCGCCGGCTCCTCCGCCGGGAGCCGCGCGAACTCCTCGATCACCGCGCGCGTCACCGACGGAGCGAGAAGCGCCTCGCCGTTCGCGACCAGGCGAACGGCGGCGACGAGCTCCTCCGGGGGCGCGTCCTTGAGCATGAAGCCGCTCGCGCCGGCGCGAAGCGCCTCGAACACGTAGGTGTCGAGGCCGAACGTCGTCAGGACGAGGATGCGGGTCCCGGGCTGGCTCGAGACGATCCGCCGCGTCGCCTCGATCCCGTCGAGCACGGGCATCCGGATGTCCATCAGGACGACGTCGGGGCGCTGGAAGCGCGCCTCGGTGACGGCGTCCTCCCCGTCGGCCGCCTCGCCGACGACCTCGAAGTCCGACTCGGCCTCGAGGATCTTCCGGAGCCCGACGCGCACGAGCGCCTGGTCGTCCGCGACGACGACGCGCGTCATCGGATCGGAAGGAGGACGCGCACCGTGAACCCGCCGGCCGGCCGGCGTCCGGCCTCGAACCGGCCGCCGTACATGGCGACGCGCTCGCGCATGCCGACCAGCCCGTGCCCGCCGCCGACCGTGCGCGCCTGAGCGCCCGCGCCGTCGTCGACGACCTCCAGCTCGAGCGAGTCGTCGCGGAAGCGGACGCAGACCCTGGCGCGCGCGTCGCCCGCATGCTTGAGCGCGTTCGTCAGCGCCTCCTGCACGATCCGGTATGCGGACAGCTCCAGGCCGACCGGCAGGCGACGCCGGTCCCCCTCGACGCTGAGCTCGACGGGAAGCCCCGCCTCGCGCACCTGCACGACGAGCCGCTCGAGGTCGTCCAGTCCGGGCTGGGGCGCCAGCGGGTCGTCCTCGTCGCTCCGCAGCATCCCGACGAGCCGCCTCATCTCGGTCAGGGCGCCGCGCCCGATCTGCTCGACCGTCTCGAGCACCTCGCGCGTCGAACGGTGGCCGTCGTCGAGGACGCGACGCTCCGCCCCTGCCTGTACCACCATCATCGAGACGTTGTGCGCGATCGCGTCGTGCAGCTCGCGCGCGATTCGCGCGCGCTCCTCGACGACGGCCTCTCGCGCGGCGAGCTCGCGCTCGCGCTCCACGATGCGGGCACGCCGCTCGCGGTCGCGCACGAGCACGAGCCGCACGAGCGCCATCACGATCGCCGAGACGACGACGAAGGTTGCGCCGCCGCTGACGTTCGGCCCGAGGGCGACCGCCACGCTGCTCCCCCCGACGTAAGCGACGAGCCCGGCCCAGAACGTACGGGGCCCGGTCCAGACCGTGAACGCGTACAGGTCGCACATCCAGGCGACGGCTCCCGAGATGAGCGACGACGGGTAGATGTTCTGGGCCGTCGCCGCGAGCGTCCCCGCCACGAGCCCCGCCACGAGCGGGTGCCGCCGCCGGACCGCGACCACGATCCCGACCGGCAGCCACAAGAGGAGGTTCACGACCTGGTGGTGGTCGACCGTCGCCGGGGCCAGCCACGTCTCGAGGCAGATGCCGGCCGTCGCCGCCGCCGCGACGGCCACGTCCAGCTTCTGCAGCCCGATTCGCATGGTCGTCACGCTAGAGCGAAGCGGCGGCGTTGTCATCGGCCGAGCGGCTGACGCCAAGATCGGCCGAGCGGGCGACGACACCCCCGCGGCCGCTTTCTACGTTCGGCGCGTCAACAACCGAGGAGGAACCGATGGACGACCGCACGAACGACCGCTTCTTCGCCGGGGCAGGAATCGCCTCGGTCGTGCTCACGCTCGCGGGGGCGATCGTGGCCATGGTGGGCGGGAAGACGCACGAGCTCACCGTCGGCACGTCGACCGCGAAGCTCGCCCAGGATCTCGCCAAGCCTGCGACCACCGCGACCTGGATCGGCGCGTACACCGAGCTTCTCGGCACCGTGATCTTCCTGTGCTTCGCCGTGTGGGCGTGCGTGCGCCTCGCCCGCGGGGTCTGGAGCGCGATCGGCATCGCCGCTGCAACGGCATACACGGCCGTCACCGTCACGTCGCTCGCGTTGATGAACGCGATCTCGTATCGCGCCGGGCACGGGATCGGCACGGGCCTCGCGCGCACGCTCGTCACGGTCAACGAGTCGATGTACGTGACGACGTGGTTCCTGTTCGCCCTGTTCCTCGTCGCGGCAGGCGTGCCCGCGCTCGCGGCGGGCCGCCGCGTGATCGGCGGGGCGGCAGTCGCGATCGCCGCGTTTACCTTCGTCGTCGCTCCGATCTCGTTCGACGGCGTCGGGCAGGCGTCGGCCCTCCTCTTCTTCGCGTGGATCGCCGGCGCGAGCATCGCGCTGCTGCGTCGCGAGCCGGCGAGAGCTGCGGTGCCGGTTCCCGCGTAAGCCGGCATCGAGCTGGTGTCTGACACCTTTGGTGTCAGACACCAGCTCGCCAGTGTCCGATCGAGAGGATGGTTTCAGGCGGGTTAGTGGAGGCGGCGGGAATCGAACCCGCGTCCGCAGCCGCCCCGCGTGAGCGTCTACAAGCTTAGGTCGCGCTTGCGGTTCGCCCGGCGGCCGGTGCGCGACCGACCAACCGACGGGCTAGCCCTCCTGCGGTGTCGCGCCTCCGGCGAGTGGCTCTCCTTCGGCGCCGAGCCCGCTCGTTGATGCCGCCTCCGGGTCGCGGGCCCTCCCGGGGCGACACGCTGGCTAGTCGCTCAGACTAGGCAGCGAGTGCGAGGTTGTTCTCCGCACTTGCGTTTGGTTCCGGTTGTTTTAGGAGGCCGACCGGAGACCTCCGCTTGCAGCTCACCCGGAGAATCGACCACGTCGAAACCGTGGCGCCCCCGTATGTCCGTTCGACTCCAATTGTAGCTCCGGTCACGCGCGCCGGCTCTTCAGCGCCCGTTCCATCTGGCGCTTCGCGTCCCGCTCGGCCACATCCCGCCGCTTGTCGCGGAGCTCCTTCCCACGCGCGACCGCCAGCTCCACCTTGACGCGTCCGTCCTTGAAGTACAGGCGCGTCGGCACGATCGTCAGCCCCTTCTCACGCACCTTCCCGTACAGCGAGTCGATCTCGCGGCGGTGCAGGAGGAGCTTCCGCGCCCGCACCGGCTCGTGGTTCGCGCGGTTCCCCTGCTCGTACGCCGCGATCTCGAGCCCGTGCAGCCACGCCTCCCCGTCGCGGACGTCGGCGTACGCGTGGGCCATCGTCGTCCGCCCCGCCCGCAGCGACTTCACCTCGGTCCCGGTCAGGACGAGGCCCGCCTCGAGCCGCTCGAGGAGCTGATAGTCGTGCCGCGCACGGCGGTTCTCGGCGATCGTCTTCTCTGCCATTTCCGGCCACGAGAGTAGCGTTGAGGGTCGGACCAGGGTGATTCCGGATGGCTCCGCGCGCGGCATCCGGGCAGGCTCGCGGCATGAGCGAACACATTCTCCAACCACCTGCAGTGAAGCGGCTCGAACGCAGCCGCTCGAGCCGCGTCGTCGCCGGCGTGTGCGCCGGCCTCGGCCGCTACTTCGACCTCACCCCCGCCGTCTTCCGGCTCGGGTTCGTCGTCCTGACGATCCTCGGCGGCGCCGGGATCCTCGTCTACATCGCCGCGGTGCTCGTCATGCCGAAGGAAGGCGACGAGAGCTCGATCGCCGAGGAGATCCTCCGGAACCGCCGCGACCACCCGGTGCAGCTCGTCGCGCTGGGGCTCGTCGCGATCGCGATCCTCTCGCTGCTCGCCCGCGCGAGCACCTGGCCGACCGCGGGCGCTGCGTGGGCCCTGATCACGATCGCAGGCGTCGTTCTCCTCTGGACGGGAACGAGAGGCCGCCGCCGCGGCCTCTTCGTCGCCCTCGTCAGCCTCGTCGCATTGATCGTCGTGATCGGCGTCGCCGCCGTCACCGCGGCCTTCGCCTGGTTCGACGTGAGCCTCGGCGACGGCGTCGGGAACCACGCGTACGCGCCCGCGAGCGCGTCCGCCCTCCCCCACCGCTACACGCTGGGAATCGGGAGGCTCCGGCTCGACCTGACGCGGCTGCCGGCCACCGCGCCCGCGCACGTGTCGGCGAAGGTCGGGATCGGCAACCTGCGGATCGTCCTCGCCCCGGACGCGCGGGCACGGGTCGTCGTGCACGTGAAGGCCGGCGCGGTCGACGTGCTCGGGCACCACGAGGACGGAACCAACGTCCGCTTCACCACCGGGAGCGGCAACGTGCTCACCATCGACGCGAACGTGGGCGCCGGCCACATCGAGGTGGTCCGCGCGCGGTGACGCAGATCCCCGTCCTGCGGTTCGAGCGGACCGAGGAGGACCGCGTGATCGCCGGCGTGTGCGGCGGCATCGCGGCGACGCTGCGCGTCGACGCGACGCTCGTGCGCCTCGTCTTCGCGCTCCTGTCGCTCGCCGGAGGGGCCGGGATCCTGCTCTACCTCTCGCTGTGGGCGTGGACCGGCGGCCGGCGCCCGATCCTCGCCGTGCTGATCCTGGCGCTCGCGACGATGGCCCTGCTGGGCGCGTTCGGGATCTCGGCCGCGGTCGTGATCGGCGCCGGGCTCGTGGTCGGCGGCGTCGTGCTGCTCGCTCGCCGAGGCGCGACGCTGCGACCGGGCGGCGGGTCGCTGTTCGTGCCCGGCGTCGCCCTCACGATCGCGGGAGCGGTCGTGATGCTGAGCCACATCGGCTCGTCGCGCGCGTTCGTCGCACCCGGCGCGCTCACCGGCGCGCTGGCGCTCGTCCTCGTCCCGTGGGCCCGCCAGCTCGTCAAGGAGCGCGGCGAGCGGATCCGGCTGGAGGAGCGCAGCGCCGTCGCCGCGCGCATCCACGACTCCGTCCTCCAGACGCTCGCCCTCGTGCAGCGCGACGCCGACGATCCCGTGCGAGTGCGGACGCTCGCGCGCCGCCAGGAGCGCGAGCTGCGCCGCTGGCTCTACGGCAGCGGCTACGGCGACGCGCAAGGTTTTGCCGATGCGCTGGCCGAGGCGGCCGCAGACGTCGAGGAGGCGCACCGCGCCCGCGTCGAGCTCGCGACGTCCGGCGACGCGCCGCTCGACCCCGCCCTGGCGGAGCTCGTGCTGGCAGCGCGCGAGGCGATGGCGAACGCGGCGAAGCACGCGCGAACCGACGACATCTCCGTCTACGCCGAGGTCGAGCCGGCGCTCGTGTCCGTCTTCGTCCGCGACCGCGGCATCGGCTTCGACAGGTCGTCCGTCGCCGCCCACCGGCGCGGCATCGCCGACTCGATCGAGCTGCGGATGCAGCGGGCAGGCGGATCGGCGACCATCACGTCGTCGCCCGGAGCGGGGACGGAGGTCGAGCTGACGATGCCGAGAGGAGCCCAGCCGTGATCCGCGTGGTGCTCGTCGACGACCACGAGCTCTTCCGCGCCGGCGTCAGGAACGAGCTCGCCGGCCTGGTCGACGTCGTCGGCGAGGCGGGCTCGGTCGCCGACGCGGCGCCGCTGATCCGCGAGCTCGATCCCGACGTCGTGCTGCTCGACGTGCATCTGCCGGACGGCGGCGGCGAAGGCGTGATCGCGACGGTGGCGCCCGAGCGGCCGGCGGTGAAGTTCCTCGCGCTCTCTGTGTCCGATGCTGCCGAGGACGTGATCGGAGTCATCCGCGCCGGCGCACGCGGCTACGTCACGAAGACGATCTCGCGCGACGAGCTCGCCGATGCGATTCGCCGGGTCGCGGAGGGCGACGCCGTGTTCTCGCCGAGGCTCGCCGGCTTCGTCCTCGACGCGTTCCGGTCGGGGGAGCCGCTCGCTGGCGACGAGGAGCTCGAGACGCTCACGCCGCGCGAGCGAGAGGTCCTGCAGCTGATCGCGCGCGGGTACCTGTACAAGGAGATCGCGGCGCGGCTCCACCTCTCGGTGAAGACGGTCGAGGCTCACGTCTCGAGCGTCCTGCGCAAGCTCCAGCTCTCGACGCGGCACGAGCTGACGCGCTGGGCGCAGGAGCGGCGGCTCGTCTAAGGCCCGAGCGCGAGCTCGACCTTGCCCTCGTTGCGCGCGATCGACTCGACGCGCACCTCGATCGCGTCGCCGAGCCGGTAGGTGCGGCCGGTCGCGCGGCCGGCGAGCGCGGTGCCGAGGTCGTTGAGCTCGAAGAACTCGTCACCGAGCCTGCGCGCCGGCAGGAAGCCTTCGAACACGGCGCCGAAGCGGACGAAGACGCCGCCGCCGACGAGACCGACGACCTCGCCCTCCCACGTCTCGTCCCAGCCCAGCTCGAAGAGGCGGCGCTCGAGCAGCCACGCGAGGCAGATCTCGTCGGCGAGGTACTCGAGCCGCGCCGCCTCGCGCTCCCGCTCCGAGGCGTGCTCGGCCAGGCGGTCCAGGTCCTCCGGGAGCGGGTCGTCGGCGAGGCCGAGCTCGCGTACGAGCGCGCGGTGCACGACGAGGTCCGGGTAGCGCCGGATCGGCGAGGTGAAGTGGCAGTACGCGGGGCTGGCGAGGCCGGCGTGGCCGAGATTCCTCGCGTCGTAGCGCGCCTGCTTGAGCGCGCGCAGCACGAGCGCCGGGAACGCCTCGCGGCCGCGGCCGGACTGCGCGACGTACGTCGCGACCAGCTTGGACGCCTCGCCGGCGACGGCCGCGGCCGCCTGCGGCGACAGGGTGTCCGGCACCGGCGGCGTCGGCACGCCGAGGTCGGCGAGCTTCGCGACGAGCTGGTCGACCGCCTGCGGATCCGGCCGCTCGTGCACCCGGTAGAGGGCGGCACGGTTGCGGGCCGCGAGGAACGCCGCGACGTGCTCGTTCGCGAGGATCATCAGCTCCTCGACGAGCACGTGCGCGTGAGGCTCGCCCTCGAGCCACGCGTCGGCGACGCCGCCGCGGCCGTCGAACCCGAAGACGACCTCGGGCGTCTCCACCTGGAGCGCCCCGCGGCGAAAGCGCGCCGCGCGCAGATCGCGCGCCAGCTCGTCGTTGAGCGCAAGCGCGTCGAGGAGCTCGCGGGGGACGTCGCGCCGCTCCGCCTGGCCGTACGTCAGCCGCGCATCGGACCGGATCACCGACCGGTAGAACACCGGGGCTCCGGCCGGCGGGATCTCGACCGTGACGCAGAGCCGGTCCTGAAAGGGCCGCAGCGAGCAGAGGTCGTCGGCCAGCTCGTGCGGAAGCATCGGCGCCACCGTCCCCGGCACGTACGTCGAGAAGGCGCGTCGCGCCGCACCGTGGTCGAGCGGCGTGCCGGCTCCGACGAAGAAGGCGACGTCGGCGATGTGCACCCAGGCGCGGATCCCGTCGGGCTCGCGCCGGAAGGAGAGCGCGTCGTCGAAATCCTTCGCCGTCTCCGGGTCGATCGTGTACGTCGGCAGGCCGCGCAGGTCGACCCGGCCCGTCGGGTCGACGGCGGTGAAGGCGTGCGGCTCGAACGGCTGCCGCGCGCCGTGCTCGACGAGGAGCGCCTCGAGCACGTTCTCGATCCGGTCGGCGGGTCCGAGCGCCTGCTCGACGCGGGCACGGCCTCGCCCCGGCCTGACGAGCGCGAGGTCGCCGGGGCCGAGGTCGCCGATCCCCTTCGACTCGAGCACGAGCGGGACGCCGGGAGTGAAGTACGGATCGCCGACGACGAGCTTCCCGCGCCGGCCGACCTCTACGACGAGCCGTGTCTGTGGGCCCTGCGTCAGACCCTGAGGAAGCGGCGGATCGTGAGGCCGGAGCCGACCGCGCCGAGGCCGAGACCGGCCGCGAGCAGCACGAGCGCGACGAGCGGGAACGCCATCGCGTGCACGTCGGTGTCGCCGGAGAGGTGCGGCAGGATCGCCGGGAGCGCGACCGCCTTGCCGATCACGAGGAAGAAGATCGCGAGCAGCGCGCCGGCGATGCCGCAGATCAGGCCCTCCAGCATGAACGGCCCGCGCACGAACCAGTTGGTCGCGCCGACGAGCTTCATCACCTCGATCTCCCGTCGCCGCGAGAAGATCGAGAGCCGGATCGTGTTCGAGATCAGCAGCACCGACGCCACGACGAGGACGAGCGTGGCGATCGTGAAGACGACCTCGATCACGTGGGCGACCTCGAGGATCCGGTGCGAGATCCGCTTCCCGTCGTTGATCCGGTCGACGTACGGCGGCTGGTGCGCCGTCAGCGAGTTGAACAGGAGGTCGACGTCCTCCGCCCTCGCGGGCGCGACGTTGAGCGAGTCGGGAAGCGGGTTGTAGACGAGGTTCTTGACCAGCTCCGGGTCGCGCTTCGCCATCTCGCGGAGCGCCTCCTGCTTGGAGATGTACGTGATGCCGCCCGGCTTCACGTACTGGTTCTGCTGCAGCAGCGCGGCGTAGTCGTTCTTCTGCCGGCTCGTGGCGGAGTCCTTGAAGTACACCTTGACGACGAGCTCGTTCTTCACGTGGTTCGACCACGACACGGTCCAGGTCCCGAGCGCTATGAACAGGCCGAGGAGGAACATCCCGATCAGCACCGTCATCGTCGCCGCGACGGTGGTCGAGAGGTTGGCCCCCAGTGAGCGCCACGCCTCGGAGACCAGGAGCCGTACGCGTCCGCCCACGTCTTACTCGCCCACGTAGCCGCCGCGGCGCTCGTCGCGCGTGAGGCGGCCGGCTTCCAGCTGGATGACGCGCTTCCGCATCTTGTCGACCATCTCGCGGTCGTGCGTCACCATCAGGATCGTGGTGCCGCTGCGGTTGATGCGGTAGAGGAGCTGCATGATCCCGACCGACGTGTCGGGGTCGAGGTTCCCGGTCGGCTCGTCGCAGACGAGGAGCGGCGGGTGGTTCACGAACGCGCGCGCGATCGACACGCGCTGTTGCTCGCCGCCGGAGAGCTCGTCGGGAAGCGAGTGCATCTTGTGGCCGAGCCCCACCATCGCGAGCACCTCGGGGACCTTCTTGCGGATCGCCGCCCGCGACTCGCCCTGCACCTTGAGCGCGTACGCCACGTTCTCGGCCGCGGTGCGGCGCGGGAGCAGCTTGAAGTCCTGGAACACGCAGCCGATGTTCCGCCGCAGCATCGGGATCTTCGACCGCTTCAGCCGGCCGAGCTCGCGGCCGCCGACGACGATCTTCCCGCTCGTCGGCTCGAGCTCCTTGAGAAGGAGCCGCACCAGCGTCGACTTTCCCGACCCGGAGGCGCCGACGACGAAGACGAACTCGCCCTTGTCGATGTGGAAGGTGACGTCGTTGAGCGCGACCACGTCGGGCTCGTAGACCTTCGTCACGGAGTCGAACACGATCATCGACGCGGCCGACGGGCGCGTCGCGACGACCGGCTCGTCGAGAACGGCCGTGGCGTGCGTGGTTGTCAGCTCGGAGTCCTGCACGGTCGTCGTGGGCGTCCCCTACCGTGGCGCCCGGGTGCGAAGGTCGGCCAAGTGTAACCCAACGGCTAGACGACCTTCCCGGCGGCCCGCGCGAGCAGGTACTCCCGGATGAACGGGTCGAGGTCGCCGTCGAGCACCGCCTGGGCGTTTCCCGTCTCGTAGCCGGTGCGGCTGTCCTTGACCATCTGGTACGGGTGGAGCACGTAGGACCGGACCGACTCGCCCCCGAAGCCCGTGTCGGCCGAACCGCCACGCTCCTTCGCCAGGAGCGCCTCCCTCTCCTCCTCCTGGCGCTCGAGCAGGCGCGCCTTCAGGACGCGGAGCGCCGTCTGCTTGTTCGCAGCCTGGGAGCGCTCGTTCTGGATCGCGACCACGATCCCCGTCGGCAGGTGCGTGATCCGCACCGCGCTGTCCGTCTTGTTCACGTGCTGACCGCCGGCGCCCTGCGCGCGGTAGGTGTCGATCTTCAGGTCGGCCTCGTCGACCTCGACGTCGCCGCCGTCCGGCAGGAGCGGCGCGACGATCACGGTCGAGAACGCCGTGTGGCGGCGGTGTGCCTGGTCGAACGGCGACAGCCGGACGAGCCGGTGCTTGCCGCGCTCGGCCTTCAGCACCCCGTAGGCGTTCTCGCCCGACACGGCGAACGTCGCCGACTTCAGCCCCGCCTCCTCGCCCGGGCTCGCCTCCAGCAGCTCGACGCCGAACCCGCGGTTCGCGGCCCAGCGCTCGTACATGCGCAGCATCATCTCGGCCCAGTCCTGGGCGTCCGTCCCTCCGGTCCCGGACTGCAGCGTCACGACCGCGTCGCCGGCGTCGTACTCGCCGTCGAAGAGCGCCGCCTCCTGCAGCTCCTCGAGCTCGCGCCGCAGCGGCGCGAGCGACGCGGCGATCTCGTCCTCCATCTCGCCGCCGTCGATCGCCGCGAGCTCCCGCGCGTCCTCGTACTCCTGCAGCAGCCGGCGGTAGCCGTCGAGGCGGCGCGAGACGCGCGCGTGGTCGGCGGCAACGGTCGCGGCCCGGCTCTGGTCGTCCCAGAAGCCGGGCGCGTTCATCTCCTGCTCGAGCTCTACGAGGCGCTTCTCGAGTGACGCCGGGTCAAAGGTACTCACGGACCCAGGAGAGCTGGGCCCCGAGCTCTTCGAGCTGTTCCGTCAGTGGTCTTGCGTCTTCGAGCACGCGGGGATCGTACCGGCCAGCGTCTGCAGACCACGCGTCACGCTCACGTCGAAGCTCAGCTCCTCGAGGCCCGCGTTCGGGACGGTCACCTTGGTCATGCCGTCGCGCGCCTCCGTCGCGCAGCCGGAGGACGCCTGCCAGTACGGCGACCACCGCACCCGGACGAGGTACGTGCCGGCCCGGTCGGCGACGAAGACGAGCCGCGACGACCAAAGGTAGAGGACGGTCGCAGGCGACGGGCCGGTGACGATCGGCGTCGCGTTCGGGAGCTCGTAGATCGTCGTGTGCTGCGTGAACGCCACCGGCACGAGGTCGGTCGCGCCGGACTTGACGAGCGCCGCCTCGTTGCGCGAGCTGTAGTCGACCGGCGCGTCCGCGACGACGACGTACCGGACCCCCATCCGGCGCAACCACGCCTCGTACTTCGCGGCGCCGAGCTTCGGCGCATACAGCACCTCGTTCTGCGGGAAGTCGCTCTGCCGGTACCACCCGCGCACGATCGGGATCCCGGCGTCCGGCAGGTACGCCGCCGACCAGTGCTCTGCGGTGTCGACGACCTCGACGCGGTACGACGGGCTCAGGTGGTCCTGCAGGTACGCGATCGTCGGCTGCCAGTACGACAGCGACGCCTCGGGATCCGTCCCCGCCCGTGCGAACGACATGAAGATCGGCGTCACGTTCCACGCTGCTGCGAGCGCGACCGCCGGCACGACGAGCCACAACGGCTGCCAGCGCCGGAGGCCGACCGCGATCAGCGCGAGCGGCAGCGCGACGTAGCGCAGCCGCTCGAGGTTCGAGCCCACCGCGCTCGGCACGAGGTAGGCCGCGATGCAGACGCCGAGGTAGATCCAGAAGACGCCCCGGAGGAGGCGCGCCTGCGGCACGCCGCGCGTCACGACGAGGCCGAGGCCGCCGAAGACGAGCGACGGAGCGAGCTGGAGCAGCCCGTACGGGAACCGGCCGCCGTCGCCGAAGAGCCGGTTCAGCACGATCTCGGCGATCACGCACAGCGTGACGACGACGATCGGGAGGCGCGCGTCGCGCAGGCTGCGTCGCGCGAGAACGACACCGCCGAGGACGACGACGAGGAAGGCGAATGCAAGCGGACTCGCGGCGAGCGTGAGCGCGGCGCAGATCGCGAAGCGCCCGCGGCGCCGCTCCTGCAACGCCCACAGCGCGAGCAGCGCGAAGGACGTGGCGAGCGCGAACGGGAACGCGGCAGCGCCGATGATGCCGACCCAGAGGACGGCGAACGTGCGGCTCGACAGGCGCGAGACGGGCCCCCACTGCCGGAGCACGACCATCGTGAACGCGTACGCAGCGGCTGCGACGGAGGCGAGCGCGAGAACGCGGATCCCGAGCAGCGCCGCGAGCGGGTAGTAGAGGACGCTGTACGTGACGAACGAGTAGCGCCCGGCGTACCAGAAGTTGTTCCAGATCTGGAACCCGTGCTCGAGCAGGAAGGTGCGCTGGTACGCGTGTGCCGCCCAGTCGATGCCGGGAGGCGTCGCCCAGAGGAGCAAGGCGGCCAGCGTCGCGGCGAGCGTCGTGGAGATCGTCGCCTCGCGCGCGAACAGCTTGCGCTCGGCAAGGCTCATCGACGGGAAGCGTACGAAATCACTCGTGAGAGAGGCGTGACCAAACGGCCAGGTCGGTTCGGAGCCCTTCCTTGAACGCCACGCTGCGCAGGATCCCCTCCTGCCTGTAGCCCGCCAGCTCTGCGACGCGCAGCGACCCGGCGTTGCGCGGGTCGATCCGCAGCTCGATGCGGCGGAGGTCGAGGCCGTCGAAGCCCCAGCGCGTGAGCAGCCGCACGGCGCGCGTGGCGATGCCCCGCCCCCGCGCCTGCGGGGCGACCACGTAGCCGATCTCCCCCTCCTGGGCCTCCAGGCCGAGGCGCACGAACGCGGCGAATCCGACCGCCGCGCCCGTCGCGTCGCGGACGGCGAAACCGGCACGGTCACCCGCCTCCCAGCCGTCCTCGTACCGGCCGAGCCACTGCTCGAGGAAGCCCGGCTCGGGGCGCGTCGGCAGGAACGTGAACCGGGCGATGTCGGGGTCGCCGTCGACGACCCAGCGCATGTCGCCGGCGAGCGACCGCGCCAACGGGTCGAGGCGGATCAGGTCGTCGCTGAGCGGCGGGGCCGGGACCGTCAGGCCCCGTGGCACTTCTTGAACTTCTTGCCCGAGCCGCACGGGCACGGATCGTTGCGGCCGACGTTCTCGAACTCGGTGTTGACCTTCGGCCGCTGCGCAACCGGCGTGGCGACCCCGCCCGCCGTCGCGAAGCCTGCGGCGGCCGTCGACGTGCCGCCGGCCGCCAGGATCGCGTCGGAGCCCGCGAGCGACTGGTGCTCGTAGCTGAGCGCGCCGTTGCCGCTGCCGTTGGGGCTCGCCGGCTGCGGCAGCGCCTCCGCGCCTCCCTCGTCCGCCGTGACCTCGGCGTGGAAGAGCAGCGCCACGACCTCCTCGCGGATGGCGCGGTTCAGGTCCTGGAACATGATCGCGCCCTCGTTGCGGTACTCGACGAGCGGGTCCTTCTGCGCGAGCCCGCGCAGGCCGATCCCTTCGCGCATGTAGTCCATCGCCTCGAGGTGCTCGCGCCAGCGCGTGTCGACGACCTGGAGGACGATGAAGCGCTCGAGGTCGCGCATGAGCCCTTCCTGGAGCTCGCCCATCGCCTTCTCGCGCTCGGCGTACGCGTCGAGCGCGTCGTCCAGGAACTCCTGGACGATCTGGTCCCGCTCGAGCCCCTGGAGCTCGTCGGCCGCGACGCCCGTTCCGTAGAGGGCGTCCATCGCGGTGATCAGCTCGTCGAGCTCCCAGTCCTCCTGCCCCTCGGCCGCGGTGTAGTCGGAGACGAGGTTCGAGATCACCTCGGGCAGCCACTCCTCGCGGATCTCCTCCGAGAGGTCGGCGCCGTGGAGCACCCGGTTCCGCTGCTCGTAGATCACCTGGCGCTGGACGTTCATCACGTCGTCGTACTTGAGGACGTTCTTCCGCGCGACGAAGTTCTGCTCCTCGACCTTCTTCTGCGCGTTCTCGATCTGGCGCGAGAGGATTCCGGCCTCCATCGGCTGGTCGTCGGGCAGCTTGAAGCGCTCCATGATGTTGTGGATGCGGTCGCCGGCGAAGAGGCGCACCAGGTCGTCCTGGCCGGAGAGGTAGAAGCGGGTCTCGCCCGGGTCGCCCTGACGGCCCGAGCGGCCGCGCAGCTGGTTGTCGATGCGCCGCGCTTCGTGCCGCTCGGTGCCGAGCACGTACAGGCCGCCGACCTCCCGGACGCCGTCGCCGAGCTTGATGTCGACGCCGCGGCCGGCCATGTTGGTCGCGATCGTGACGGCGCCGGTGACGCCCGCGTCCTTGATGATCTCGGCCTCCCGCGCGTGCTCCTTCGCGTTCAGGACGTTGTGCGGCACGCCCTGGCGCTTGAGGAGCTCGCTCAGATACTCGGACGTCTCGACGGCGATCGTGCCGACGAGCACCGGCTGGCCCTTCTCGTGACGCTCTTTGATGTCCTTGACGACTGCGCCGAACTTCGCCTCCGCCGTCTTGAAGATCAGGTCGTTCCGGTCGTCGCGAACGACGGGGACGTTGGTCGGGATCTCGACGACCTCGAGCCCGTAGATCTCGACGAACTCCTTCTCCTCGGTCTTCGCGGTGCCGGTCATGCCGGCGAGCTTCTCGTAGAGGCGGAAGTAGTTCTGGAGCGTGATCGTCGCGAGCGTCTGGTGCTCCTCCTGGATCGAGACGCCCTCCTTCGCCTCGATCGCCTGGTGGAGGCCCTCGCTCCAGCGGCGGCCCTCCATGATCCGGCCGGTGAACTCGTCGACGATCTTCACCTCGCCGTCCTGCACGACGTAGTCGACGTCGCGCTTGTAGAGCGCCTGCGCCTTCAGCGCCTGAATCAAGTGGTTGACGAGCTGGACGTTGCCTGGGCTGTAGAGGTTGTCGATCCGGAGCGCGCGCTCGACCGTCTCGATCCCGGACTCGGTCGGCGAGACCGTCTTGTGCTTCTCGTCGTAGAGGAAGTCGTACTCGCGCGCGAGCTGCTCGTCCTCCAGCTTCGTCCCCTTCGACTGCGCGCCCGACAGACCCTTCACGACCCGCGCGAAGTCGTAGTAGGTCTTCGCCGCGGTGGTCGGCTCGCCGGAGATGATCAGCGGCGTGCGGGCCTCGTCGATCAGGATCGAGTCGACCTCGTCGACGATCGCGTACGGGTGGCCGCGCTGCACGACGCCGTCGAGGGTGATCGCCATGTTGTCGCGCAGGTAGTCGAAGCCGAACTCCGAGTTCGTGCCGTACGTGATGTCGGCGTCGTACGCCGCCTTCCGCGCGTCGAACGGCATGTTGTTCTCGATCGCGCCGACGGTGACTCCGAGCCGCTCGTACACCGGTCGGTTCCACTCGGCGTCGCGGCTCGCCAGGTAGTCGTTGACGGTGACGAGGTGGACGCCGCGCCCTTCGAGCGCGTTCAGGTACAGCGGCAGGCTCGCGACGAAGGTCTTCCCCTCGCCGGTCTTCATCTCGGCGATGTCGCCCTCGTGCAGGACGATGCCGCCCATCATCTGCACGTCGAAGATCCGCTGGTCGGACTCGCGCAGCCGTGCCTCGCGTGCCGCGGCGAACGCCTCGTAGAGAAGGCTGCCGAGCTCCTCGCCGTTCTCGAGCCGCTGCTTGAGCTCCCCCGTCTTCGCGCGCAGCTCGTCGTCCGACAGCTTCCGGAACTCGGGCTCGAGCGACGCGATGTACGCCGCCTGCTCCTGCAGGCGCTTCATGCGGCGGCCCTCGCCGAAGCGGAGCGCCTTCTCGAGGGTGCCGATGGCCGGCATCCGCGACAGGGTACCCAGGGCGGTCGGCCGTCAGAGGGCCGACGCCTCGACCTCCCACAGGTCGTCGTCGACGCGGGATGCGCGCACGACGTACTCCGGCCCCTCGGCGGCGCCCGCCGCCTCGAACGCCGGCGCGCGCCCGGCGAGCGGGCGCCCGTCCACCGTCAGCGTCCGGTCCGAGGCGGTGACCACGAGCTCCGCCTCCTCCCCCTCGAAGCCGATCTCGTGGACGAGCCGGATCCTCCTGGCGGCGACGGCCCACGTCGTGCCGCCGCGACGGACGGCCTCGGCCCGGTACGGCGGCCGCAGGCGTTCCTCGACCGCGTCGGCGAGCGGTGCGAGCGCTCCGTCGGGCTCGTCCTCGTCGACCACGAGCGAGCCGTCGGGCAGCGCGACGAAGTGGACGGCGTCGCCGCGAAGGCCGGGCGCGTCCAGCGCCACGACGGCGTCCCAGGTGCGTGCGCGCGGGACGCCGTGGATCCCGGGCTCGCCCCGGCGCTCGCCGTCCCACCCCGGCGGTGCGGCCGCAGGCCCGGGCGCCGGTGCCGGCGGCGCCGCGACGTCCAGCGAGAGCCCTCCGGCGTCGGCGAGGCGGCGATGCAACGGCTGCCTGCGTCCGAAGAGGCGCACCCGCGCCGTCAGGAGGCGGGGCCCTCGCCGCTTCGGTCCGCGTGACGGCGCGGCTCGACGATCCGGCGCTCCCGGTAGCGCTTCACCTGCCGCTCGAGCTTCTCGGCGAGCTGGTCGATCGATGCCTTCATGTCGGGCGACGCCTCCCGCGCCCGCAGGGTCGGCCCCTTCGTGAAGATCGTCGCCTCGGCGACGTGGCTCGCCGCGATCGACGGGTTCCGCTGCTCCGAGAGCTCCACCTCGACCTGTGTCTGGTCGGCGAGCTGCTTCGCGACCTTCGCGAGCTTCCGCTCGGTGTAGTCGCGGATCGCCGGCGTGACCTCCACGTTCTTCCCCTTCACCTGAAGCCTCATCCGGGACCTCCTTCGGTGGCGGCGGGTCGACCATCTGAGCGTAACTCACCGTTCCCGGCCCGGAGCCGCGTCACGCCCGCACGGTGCGGGCGAACGTGACGACGTCCACGCGCTCGGCGCCCGCCCGCCGGAGGGCACGCGACGCCGCAGCTGCCGTCGCGCCGGTGGTGTAGACGTCGTCGACGAGCACCACCCGGCTCGGCGGCCTGGCCGCAGCCACGAAGGCGTCGTCGACGTTGCGCACCCGCTCGGCACGCGGCAGGGCCGCCTGCCGCGCAGGTTGCCCGCGCGAGCCCCGCTGCCGCACGAGCAGCTGCACGACGTCGAGGCGCCAGCGTCCGGCGAGCTCCCGCGCGAGCCGCTCCGCCGGATGGTGGCCGCGGCGAAGCAGCCGGTCGGGGTCGGCCGGGACGTACGTGACGACATCGGCGTCCGGCGCAGCGAGCGCCTCGGCGACGAGGTCTGCTGCCAGGGTCGCCACGCGGCGGAGCCCGTGCTCCTTCCACGCGGCGACGAGCGGGCGCGCGGGCCCGGCGTAGACGACCGCCGCACGCGCCGACGCGAAGCCGAGGCGGCGCCCGGAGCACTCGCGGCACCGCTCGACCGGCCAGACCGTCGGCGCGCCGCAGCGCGAGCAGTTCGGCGGACCTGGACGCCGCAACGCACGCAGACAGGCGCCGCACAGCACCGCGGCGGAGGCGCCGCAGCAGGCGCACCGCGAAGGCAGGAAGAGGTCGACGAGCCACGCCGGTCACGGTACGCGCCGATCTGCGGAGAGATCGTCACGGCTTCGTGCCGGATCTGTGACTTCTCAGTCCGGGGAGTACGCGTCGCGCTGCGGCAGGCCCGCCGCGGCCCGCAGGCGGTTGTCGGCCTCGAGCAACTGGGCCTGGTTCCCGATGTCGAACCACGCCTCGTGGAAGACCCAGCCGTAGACGGGCTCGTGCCGGTGCAGCCACCCGACGAAGCGGCCAGGCTGGTCCGAGCCGTGCTCTCCCTCCAGGTAGGTGCGGATCAGGCCCGCGTGCTCCCGATGGAACACGTACGTCGCGGTCGCGGCGAGCGACGACTGCGGGTCCGACGGCTTCTCGACGAAGGAGCGGATGCGGCCGTCGTCGTCGAGCTCGACGACGCCGTACTGCGTCGCGAGCTCGAGCGAGCCGACGTCCCGCACGGCGACCGCGCTCGCCACGCCCTTCGTTCGCCAGAACGCGACGAGGTCGGCGAGCTCGAACTCGAACAGGTTGTCGCCCGCGATGACGACGAGGTCGTCGTCGAGCTCCGCGTGGTCGATCACGAACAGCATGTCGCCGATCGCGCCGAGCCGGTCGTCGTTCGAGGTCGTCCCGTCGTCGTGGATCGTGACGCTGCGCCCGCGCGCCCACTCGAGGAACGCGGGCGCCTTGCGGGCGTTGGTGACGACGTGGACCTCGTCGACCTCCGGAACCCCCGCGAGCTTGTCGACGATGCGGTCGATGATCGGCCGTCTGCCCACCGGAAGGAGCTCCTTCGCCCAGGTGTCGGTGAGCGGGCGCAGCCGCGTCGCGTAGCCGGCCGCGAGGATGATCGCCTTCATGCCGCGACAACGCCCGCGAGCGACTCGGCGTACGGCGCGCGGTGGACTCCGTGCTCGGTCACGACCGCGGAGATCAGCGCCGCCGGCGTCACGTCGAACGCGGGGTTGCGCGCAGGGAAGCGGGCTGTGATCTCGGCCGGGTCGCGCTCCTCGATCGGGATCGCGCTGCCGTCGCTCGCGGACAGGTCGACGGTGGTGCTCGGAGCGACCACGTAGAGCGGGAGGTCGTGGTGGTGCGCGAGCACGGCGAGCGAGTACGTGCCGATCTTGTTCGCCGTGTCGCCGTTCGCCGCGATCCTGTCGGCTCCCGTGATCACGCAGTCGACCTCGCCCGCGGCCATCAATGAGGCCGCGGCCGAGTCGGCGATGACCGCGTGCGGGATCGCAGCGGCGTCGAGCTCCCACGCGGTCAGCCGGGCGCCCTGCAGCAGCGGCCGCGTCTCGTCGACCCACACGTGCGCGAGGAGGCCGCGCTCGAACGCCGTCACCAGCGCGCCGACGGCGCTGCCGTAGCCGCCCGTTGCGAGGCCGCCCGCGTTGCAGTGGGTGAGCGCACGCGTGCCGGGGGCGAGCAGGTCGGCTGCGTGGGCAGCCATCCGGCGGCAGCGGTCGACCTCGTCGGCGTGGATCCGTCGGGCGCGCTCGGGCGACGGGTCGATGCGCATCTCGTCGAGCGCCCAGGCGAGGTTGACGGCGGTCGGGCGCGAGCCGCGCAGCACGCGATCCGCCTCGGCGAGATCGTCCCCGCGAGCCGCAGCCAGCGCGATCCCGTACGCCGCGGCGACGCCGATCGCCGGTGCGCCGCGAACCGCCAGCGCGCGGATGGCGTCGGCGACGTCGCGCGCGCTCTCGCAGCGGAGCTCGACCACCTCGTCCGGCAGGCGGCGCTGGTCGAGGAGGACGACGGCGTCCTCCTCGAGGCGCACGATCCGCTCCGGCTCGAGGCTCAGGTGCCCTCGTCCCACGAGGCGAGGTACCTCGCCTGCTCCTCCGTCAGCCGGTCGATGTCGACGCCCATCGTCTCGAGCTTCAGGCGCGCGATCTCCTCGTCGATCTCGCGTGGCACCGGGTACACCTTGTTCTCGAGCGAAGACGCATGCTGGACGGCGTACTCGGTCGCGAGCGCCTGGTTGGCGAAGCTCATGTCCATCACGATCGCCGGATGGCCCTCGGCCGCCGAGATGTTGACGAGCCGGCCGTCGGCGAGCAGGAACACGCGCCGGCCGTCGGCGTACTTGAACTCCTCGACGAAGGCGCGCGCCTCGCGCGTCTCGGCCGCGAGCTCGCGCAGCGCCGGGATGTCGATCTCGACGTTGAAGTGCCCCGTGTTGCAGAGGATCGCGCCGTCCTTCAGCGACGCGAGGTGCTCCCGCGCGAGGACGTGCTTGTCGCCGGTGGCCGTGCAGAAGATGTCCCCCACCTTCGCCGCCTCCGCCATCGGCATGACCTCGTAGCCGTCCATCAGCGCCTCGAGCGCGCGCATCGGGTCGACCTCGGTGACGATCACGTGCGCGCCCATGCCGCGCGCGCGCATCGCCACGCCGCGCCCGACCCAGCCGTAGCCGGCGACGACGAAGCGCTTGCCTGCGAGCAGGACGTTCGTCGCACGGACGATCCCGTCGATTGTCGACTGGCCTGTGCCGTAGCGGTTGTCGAAGAAGTGCTTCGTGCGCGCCTCGTTGACGGCGATCACCGGGAACCGAAGGGCGCCGTCGGCCTCCATCGCCTTGAGACGGATCACACCCGTCGTCGTCTCCTCCGTCCCGGCGACGATGTCTCCGAGCTGCTCGCGCCGGGAGCTGTGCAGGACGCCGATCACGTCGGCGCCGTCGTCCATCGTCAGCTGAGGCCGGTGGTCGACGGCGGCCATGATGTGCGAGTAGTAGGTGTCGTTGTCCTCGCCCTTGATCGCGAAGACGGGGACGTCGAACTCGTCGACGAGCGCCGCCGCGACGTCGTCCTGCGTCGAGAGCGGGTTCGACGCGCAGAGCACCACGTCGCCGCCGCCCGCCTTCAGCGTGCGCATCAGGTTGGCGGTCTCCGTCGTGACGTGGAGGCAGGCGGAGATGCGGTAGCCGTCGAGCGGCTTCTCGCGCTCGAACCGCTCGCGAATCGCGGCGAGCACGGGCATCTGCCGGTCCGCCCACATGATGCGCCGCACGCCTTCGGCGGCGAGCGACAGGTCCTTCACGTCATGGCTCTTCGTCGTGGCCATCGGCTCGTCTACGTCCTTTCGGTAGGGGAAAACCTAGGCGGCGAGCAGCCGCTCGTGCTTGCGCTGCTCCCACTCGACCCACGAGGCGGCGTCGTCGGCCTGCGCGAGCCAGTTGTCGACGGCGCGCCTCAAGTCCGGCTCGCGCCGCAGCCGCCGCGCGAACGCGAGGTCGTTCAGGTCGACGCCGAACCTCGACCGCAGGTCTCGCAGCGAACGGAGGCGGTTCAGCTCCGGGAGCCCGTAGGCCCGGTAGCCACCGGCGGTGCGTGCGGGCACGACGAGCCCGTGCTGCTCGAGGTAGCGGAGCATCCGCGCCGACCACCCCGTCTCGGAGGCGGCCGCGCCCACGGTGAGCCGCGCGCGCGTCACGCGGAGAGATTACCACAACCGTGTCAAGGTTGGCTCAGGGCGCCGACGTGCCAGCCCGGCCGTAGGCGTCCTCGAGCCGAACGACATCCTCGAGCTGCGGCGTCGACACCTCGAGAATGGTCGTGTCCTCGATTGCCGTCACCCGGTGGACGGTGCCCGGGGTGTACCGGAACGCCGCGCCCGGGCCGACGACCTCCTCGAGGAGCATCGTCTCGCCCGCGTCGCCGAGCTCGAGCTTCGCCCGCCCCGACTGGACGAGCCACGACTCGTCCTTCTCGCGGTGGAACTGGAGCGAGAGCGAGTGCCCCGCCTTCACGAACAGCACCTTTCCGACGTAGGCGTCCGTCTCCGCCCAGATGAGCTCGTGCCCCCACGGCTTGTCGACGCGGCGGACGTCGAAGGCCCAGCGGTCGAGCGTCGCGAGGTTGGGCGAGTCCACCGGCTGCAACCCTACGCCTCGAGCCATTCGGGATGTGCAGCGACGTGCTCGCGCGCCGTGCGCAGCTCCTTCGGCGTGTTCACCGTCAGCCAGAGGCCGTCGTGCCGGTGGGCGCGCAGCTTCCCTTCGCGCGCGAGCTCGGGGAACGCCGTCGACTCGTGGTCGCCCTTCTCCGGAAAGCGGTTGATCGCGTCGTCCGTGAGGACGTAGATGCCGCAGTTGACCCAGTACGGGAGGCGACCGGCTTCCTCGAATCCGTGGACGACGTCCTCGTCGTCGACGTCGACGAGACCGAACTGCGACTTGGGCCGCGCAACTGCGATCGTCGCGAGCGCACCGTGCGCACGGTGCGCATCGAGGAGCGCCTCGAAGTCGACGTCGATCAGCTCGTCGCCGTTCAGCGCGAAGACGTCGCCGCTCTCGCGGCGCCTCCGCGCGGCGAACTTGATCCCGCCGCCACGGCCGAGCCGCTCCGGCTCCTCCGCCGCGACGATCTCCGGGCCCAGGCCGTCCAGCTCGGATTCGAACAGCGATCCCTGTCCCGCCGCGCACGCGAAGATCACGCGGCCGACGCCGGCGCGCGCCAATCGGCCGACCTGGTACGCCGCGAGCGGCCGCCCGCCGACCTCGACGAGCGCCTTCGGGCGACCGCCGGCAGCGTCGCCGAGCCGCTCGGCCTTGCCGCCGGCGAGGATGATCGCCTCCACGCGCCGCCTACGTGGTTCGGGTCGCGGGCGGCGGCGTCTGGGGCACCACGTCGCGCGGCGCAGCCGACCGGCCGATGCCCTCGTAGGTGAAGCCCGCGCGCCGCGCCGCCTCGGGGTCGAGCAGGTTGCGGCCGTCGACGATCAGCGGCGTCGCCATCGCCTCGCGCACCTCCGTCGATGCGAGCTCCTTCAGCTCCGGCCACTCCGTCACGATGACAGCGGCGTCGGCGCCGCGGACCGCGTCCACGATCGACCCGACCATGTCGACGCCCTTCGGCAGCTTGTCGGCGTCGCGGACGACGGGGTCCCACGCGCGGACGTCGGCGCCCTCGGCGAGCAGGCGAGACGCGAGGACGATGGACGGCGCCTCGCGCATGTCGTCCGTGTTCGGCTTGAACGGCAGGCCGAGGAGCGCGACCGTCTTCCCGCGGAGCGGGCCGAGGTGGCGCTTGAGCTTCCCGATCACGCGCCGCTTCTGCAGCTCGTTCACCTCGATCACGGCGGAGAGAAGCTGGAAGTGGTAGCCGGAGTTCGAGGCCAGCTGCTTGAGCGCGAGCGAATCCTTCGGAAAACAGTTGTGACAGACGAGACCGCCGGTTGTCACGAACGTCTCCGCGCCTGGGACCTCCAGCGAGTAGACGAATCCGGAATGAGTTCGTCTGGTCGCCTCCACAACTCGCACCCACGCGGTGCCACCGCCACGCTGGAAGCCGGTCGGAGCGATGCGCGTTGTCTGGGCCACCGCCCGTTCGACAGCCGCACGCCGCGAGGGTGAGACGAGCTCGACCAGCGACTCCACCTGCTGCGCGCCCGAAACCACGATCCAGTACGTGTCCACCGTCGACTTCGCGGTTCTACCGACCTTCATACGTGCCACGACGGCGAGGTCGGCCAGCAGCCGCACGACGCCGTCGGCGAGCTCATGGCTTGCCGTTCCGTATTCGAGGACGACACTGGCCCCGCGATTGACGTACGAGCAGGACCCGTCGCCCCGCCACAAGCCGGAGAGGAACGAACGCTTGTGCGACAGCGGAGCGTCCCAGATGAAGTCCGGAACCCGTTGCTCGTAACGGTTTGCGCCCAGCCCGAGCACACCCAGCCACCACGCGGCGAGGACACGCGACGATACGACGACGCACGCGGTTGTCTGGCGCCGGACCACGCTCGCCTTCACTCCGTAGTCCGACCAGAAGGAACGCACCTCCTCGACCAGGTCCTCTTCTCGTCTTGGGTGGAAGGACCACTGGAGGCGCCGGCGGCGGCCGTCCGCCGAGCAGTGGCCTGCGGCGACGTACAGGCCGACGATCCGCCAGAAGCGTTCGTCGGGTGCCAGCTCGACCGGCACGTACGCGCCGTTCCGGGCGGTGCCGACGCTCGACTGCTCCAGCGAAATGTTGAGGGTGCGCGCTTCGGAAAGCCGTGGCGCGCGACGGCGGCGGATGTCCATCCTGCGGGAGGCCGAGGCGTCCGGCAGCCGCTCGCGCATCTCCTCCGGGCTGAGGTCGGCGATCGCCGGCGCACGCACGATCACGTCCGCGCCCTCGGCTCCCGCGACGGCGAGGCCTTCGAGCACGTCGAGCACGGGATGCTCTGAGACCGTTCCTGAGAGCCCCTGGGCGAGCGGCAGCCAATCTCCGGTCGTGAGGTCCCCGGCCGCGACGATTCCGCGACGCGTCACGAGCGGATGGTCGGGCGTGCAGCGCAGGCGCCGCCCCATCTTCGTCCGGAGCTCGACGATCGCCCCGGGCGACTCGCGTCGCGTCACCGCGGCGACGGGGGCGAAGCATGCTTGTCCGGTCTTCTCGTCCCACGCCAACGCCTCGAGTGGCAGAGGGGGCTGACCGTCCAGCTCGTCGTACAGGAGCTTCAGCGGAATCAGGAAGCTGCGACCTGCGAGACGCACGACGACGGTCTCCTCCCCGGCCAGGCAACTCCCGCCGTAGCCGATGCCCGCGCGCAGGAAGTGCGGCCCGAGGCGCTTGTCGAGGCCGACGCCTTCCGCGACGGCGACGACGTCGGCACCCGTCGCCTCGCACACGTTCGCGATCTCGTTGATGAAGGAGATGCGCGTCATCAGGAACGCATTCGCGGCGAGCTTGATCATCTCCGCCGAGTTCACGTCGGTGCGCAGGACGGGGGCGTCGAGCGAGTCGTACAGCCGTGCGACGGCGTCTGCGTCGTCGGCCGCGAACGCGCCGATCACGATCCGGTCCGGGTTCATGAAGTCCTCGACGGCGCGCCCCTCGGCCAGGAACTCGGGGTTCGACACGTAACCGACGTGGTCGAGCCCGCGCTGGTCGAGCCCGACGCGCACCTTCTCTCCGGTCCCGACCGGCACCGTGGACTTCATCACCAGGATCGGGCGCCCGTCGAGGTCCGGCAGCTCGTCGACGACCGTCCAGACGCGCGAGAGGTCGGCGTCGCCGGAGTACGTCGGCGGGGTGTCGACGCAGACGAAGAGGAACTCGCAGTCGGCGACGTCGTTCACGTCGAGCGTGAACGTCAGCCGCTCGCCGTTCGCCGCGAGCAGGTCTGGCACCCGCTCCTCGTGAAACGGCACCTCTCCTCGCCGCAGCGCCTCGATCTTCTCCGGGACGACGTCGCGGACGACGACCTCGTGCCCCAGCTCCGCGAAGCACGCGCCGGTGACGAGGCCGACCCACCCGGCGCCGAAGATGCCCACCTTCGCCATCGCGCGCGAACGCTACTTGACGCTTGTTAGGGGTTTGAGGCCCTTGGCGATCGCGATCATCGTCTCGTTCGACAACGAGTCGAGCAGCGTGTTGATCACCCAGTAGGTCGCGCCGCGCGCGTGCACCACGATCATGTGCAGGTGCGAGCCCGAGTAGTAGAAGTCGGCCTCGCGACCGCCGATCGAGTGGCGGAAGCTCCGGTCGGCGAGCGCCGGCGCGCCGGTCCAGCTCGTCTCCTCGACCCCCCAGTACTCGTTGGCGCCCGTGCGGAACACGAGGCGGATCGCCTTGTGGTCGTGCTTCGCGGAGCAGTGGTCGGTCTGGCAGTCGATCCAGTACAGGCGGACCGGCACGTCTCCCGGCTGCGTGTCCGGCGACGAGTTGCGCTCCAGCACCATCGGGGTCATCAGCGGGAAGCCGGCCTTGCGCGCGAGCGGCCGTAGCAGCTGCGTGGCCGAGTAGGCGTCGTAGCGCACGAACGGGGGCTCGTGCTTCGGGACGAGGTGCACCGGCAGCGGCGCGATCGAGCCGTGGAACGTCGTGCCGAGCACCACGAGGAGCATCGACCCCGGGTCGAGGGCGATGAGCGCGTGGCGGCGCGGAAGCTTCTCGACGTCGGCGGGCTGCATCAGGTTCTGCAGCGCGACCGCCGCGAGCTTCGAGCCCTTCTGCGCCGGGTCGTAGTAGATCTTCGTGTGGAAGACGAGACCCGGCGCGTCGGCCTGCAGCCCGTTCGGCGGGTCGAGCGTCTGGTAGCCGCGCTGGGCGAGCAGGTAGGACGCGTTCGCGGCCGCGCCGGCGACGCCGTTGCCGTTCAGCACGGTGACGGTCACCTTCGACGGCGGCGGCGTCTTCTGCCTCAGCTTCACGCCGAGCGCTGCGGCGTTCGCGGCCTTCGACGACTCGACGTCCGGGTTCTGGAACTCGTCGATCGCGTTCTGGATGTCCGTCGACGACGCGTAGCAGGTGTTCTGGCACTGCACGTTCTGGATCCGGTCCTGGAACAGGTGCCCCGACGGAAGCGACTGCGCGAACAGCGCGTACGAGATCACCTCCCCGCCCTGCAGCGGGTGGCCCCCCTCGCCGACCTCGATGTTCTTGGTGATCGTGCTGATCAGGCTCGGAAGCTCGGTGTACGAGAAGTTGTGCGCGACCTGCTCGCGCAGCGCCCGGACGAACTCCTGCTGCCGCGCGTTGCGGTGGAGGTCGTCGTCGGTGTGGCGGAAGCGGACGAAGTCGAGCGCCGCCTGTCCCGACAGGAGCTGGTAGCCCGGCTGCAGGTTGATGTTCGCGTAGTTGTCGTACGCGGCGCCGGTGTTCTTGTTGTAGTACCGGCGATCGACGTCCATCCAGACGCCGCCGAGCTTGTCGACGACCTCCTTGAAGCCGTGGAAGTTGACGGTGATCAGGTAGTTGATCGGAAGCCCCGTGAGGTGCTTGATCGTCAGCACCGTCCCCTGCGGCCCGCAGCGCGAGTACGCCGAGTTGATGCGGTCCTGGCTGACGACGACGTGGCCGACGGTGTCGCGCCGGTTCGCGCCGCAGTAGATCGGAACCTCGAGGTCGCGCGGGAACGAGAGCAGCGAGATCGTGTGCGTCACCGGGTCGGCCCGGACCAGCATCAGCGTGTCCGACAGCGACGGGCGGTTCGACTCGATTCCCGCCCGGTGGTCGTAGCCGATGATCAGCGCGATCGCCGCGTGGTGGGGAAGCGGGACGTCGAGCGAGCGCGAGGCGCGGACGACGGCGGCGGTGTGCGCGCGAACGGTCGCCACCGACTGGTGGAAGTAGAGGTACGCGCCGCCGGCGGCGCCGATCGCGATCGCCAGGATCACGAGCACCGTCACGAGCACGATTCGCCACACGAGCCCGAGCGCCGTCCGCGAGGGCGGCGGCGGCTGCCGGTAGCGCGTGATCGTGCTGAGCGTCCCGGGCGGGAAGACGGCCCTGCCGTTCCCGTTGTGGCCGGCGGCCCGGCCGACGCCTCGCTTCAGTGTCGTCCGCATCAGAAACGTATGCGGCGCCCCAGGGGGCGCCTGCGCCGGCCAGGATAGCCGAGCCTCCGGACCGCCCAGCCGTCAGAAGAGGTTCGGGGCGAGCCAGCGCTCGACGGCAGCGGGCGGCGCGCCCTTCCGCTCGGCGTAGTCCTCGAGCTGGTCGCGGCCGATGCGGCCGACGGCGAAGTACTTCGCCTGCGGATGGTGGAGGTAGACCCCAGCCACGGCCGCCGGCGGCGTCATCGCGAAGCTCTCGGTCAGGCCGATGCCGATCTCGTCCGGCCGCAGCAGCGCGAAGAGCTTCTCCTTCTCGCTGTGGTCGGGGCACGCCGGGTAGCCGAACGCGGGCCGGATGCCGCGAAAGTTCTCCTTCACGAGATCCTCGGCGCTCAGGTGCTCGCCGGGGGCGTACCACTCGTGGCGTACGCGCTGGTGCAGCCACTCGGCGAACGCCTCGGCCAGCCGGTCGGCGAGCGCCTTGACGGCGATCGCCGAGTAGTCGTCGTTCGCCGCCTCGTACCGCGCCGCCAGCTCGTCGGCGCCGTGGATCGCGACCGCGAAGGCGCCGATGTGGTCGCCCTCGGGCGCGACGTAGTCGGCGAGGCACCGGTTCGGGCGGCCGTCTCCCTGCGCCGAGAAGTCGGACTGCTGCCGGAGGAAGCAGAAGCGCGCGCCGCCGAGGACGACGTCGTCGCCCTCGGCGTGCGCGGGCCAGAAGCCGTAGACGCCGCGAGCGCGCAACGACGCGCCCTGCAGGATCTGCCGCAGGAGCGCCTGCGCGTCGTCATAGAGCTCGCGCGCGGCCGGCTGCTCGAGGATCGCCGGGAACTTGCCCTTCAGGTCCCAGGCGTGGAAGAAGAACTGCCAGTCGACGTACGGGACCAGGTCGGCGAGCGCCGGCTGCACCTCGCGCGTGCCGGTGAACGGCGCAGGCGGCAGGTCGTCGAAGCGCACCGGGGGGCGGTTGGCGCGCGCGGCCGCAAGCGGCAGCAGCGGCCGCCGCAGCTTCTCCGCGTGCTGGTCGCGGAGCCGCTCCTGCAGCGCGCGGTTCTCGGCGTCGAGCGCACGACGCCGCGGTGGGTCGAGGAGCTGCGAGACGACCTCGACGACGCGGCTCGCGTCGAGCACGTGCACCGTCTCGGAGCTGTACTCGGGCGCGATCTTCACGGCGGTGTGCTGGCGCGACGTCGTCGCGCCGCCGATCAGGAGCGGCAGCTCGAGGCGCCGGCGCTCCATCTCGCGCGCGACCTCGACCATCTGATCGAGCGACGGCGTGATCAGCCCCGACACGCCGACCACGGCCACGCCCTCGGCCTCGGCCGTGTCGAGGATCGTGTCCGGCGGGACCATCACCCCGAGGTCGATGACCTCGTAGTCGTTGCACCCGAGGACCACCCCGACGATGTTCTTGCCGATGTCGTGCACGTCGCCCTTGACGGTGGCGAGCAGCACCTTCGCCTGCGGCTCGCGCGCGCCGTCGCGCTCGGCCTCCATGAAGGGCTGCAGGTACGCGACCGCCCGCTTCATGACGCGCGCCGACTTGACGACCTGCGGCAGGAACATCCGGCCCGAGCCGAAAAGGTCGCCGACGACGCGCATGCCGTCCATCAGCGGCCCCTCGATCACGTCGAGCGGGCGCGGGAATCGCCGTCGCGCCTCCTCGGTGTCGGCCTCGACGTAGTCGACGATGCCGTGCACGAGCGCGTGCTCGAGCCGCTTCTCGACCGGCGCGTCGCGCCACGAGAGGTCGAGCTCGCGCTTCGTCCCCTCCCCGCGCACCCGCTCCGCGATCTCGACCAGCCGCTCCGTCGCGTCGGGCCGGCGGTTGAAGAGCACGTCCTCGACGCGCTCGAGGAGCTCGGGCTCGATGTCCTCGTAGACGGCGAGCTGGCCGGCGTTGACGATTCCCATGTCGAGGCCCGCGCGGATCGCGTGGTACAGGAAGGCGGCGTGCATCGCCTCGCGCACGACGTCGTTGCCGCGGAAGGAGAAGCTGAGGTTCGAGATCCCGCCGGACGTGCGCGCTCCCGGGCACCGCTCCTTGATCAACGGCAGGCTCTCGATGAACGCACGCGCGTAGTCGTCGTGCTCCTCGATCCCGGTCGCCACGGCGAGCACGTTCGGGTCGAAGACGATGTCCTCCGGGGCGAAGCCGACCTCGCCGACGAGCAGCCGGTACGCGCGCTCGCAGATCGCGACGCGACGCTCGACCGAGGTCGCCTGCCCCTCCTCGTCGAACGCCATCACGATCACCCCCGCTCCGTAGTCGCGGACGCGGCGCGCATGCGCGAGGAACTCGGCCTCGCCCTCCTTGAGCGAGATCGAGTTCACGATCCCCTTCCCCTGGATCGACTGGAGGCCCGCCTCGAGCACGCTCCACTTCGAGCTGTCGATCATCACCGGCAGCCGCGCGACCTCCGGCTCCGTCGCGATCACGTTCAGGAACGTGCGCATCGCCTGCTCGCCGTCGAGGAGGTCCGCGTCCATGTTGACGTCGATGAGATTGGCGTCGCCGCGCGCCTGCGCGAGCGCGACCTCGACGGCGGCGGTGAAGTCGCCTCCCTCGACGAGCCGCCTGAACCGCGCCGAGCCCGTGACGTTCGTCCGCTCGCCGACCAGGACGAAGCCGGTCTCGGGCCCGAGCTCGAACGTCTCCAGGCCGCTGAAGCGCGTCGTCCGCCTCGGCGGCGGCACCCGCCGCGGCTCCAGGCCGCGCACCGCGTCGGCGATCGCCCGCGTGTGCTCGTGCGTCGACCCGCAGCACGAGCCGACCACGTTCAGGAGCCCGTCGCGCGAGAGCTCGTGCAGCAGGGCCGACGTCACGTCGGGCGTCTCGTCGTAGCCGCCGAACGCGTTGGGCAGCCCCGCGTTCGGGTGCGCCGACGTGAGGCAGCTCGCGATCCTGGACAACTCCGCCACGTACGGCCGCATCTCGCGCGCGCCGAGGGAGCAGTTGACGCCGACGACGAGCGGGTCGGCGTGCTCGACCGACGTCCAGAACGCGTCGACTGTCTGCCCCGAGAGCGTGCGGCCGGAGAGGTCGACGATCGTGACGCTGATCCAGAGCGGGAGCTCCGGCGCCACGTCTCGCGCTGCCACGATCGCGGCCTTCGCGTTCAGCGTGTCGAAGATCGTCTCGATCAGCAGGAGGTCGACGCCCCCGTCGTGCAGGCCGCGGATCTGCTCGGAGTAGCTCGCGACGACGTCGTCGAACGAGTGCGTCCGGTAGCCGGGGTCGTCGACCCGCGGGCTGAGCGAGAGCGTGATGTTGAGCGGCCCGACCGATCCCGCCACGAACCGGTCCGGCCCCGCCGCGTCGCGGGCGATCCGCGCTCCCGCGACGTTCATCTCGTAGACCGCGTCCTCGAGCCCGTAGTCCGCCTGGCCGATCGACGTCGCCGTGAACGTGTTCGTCGTCGTGATGTCGGCGCCCGCCGCGAGGTAGGCGTCGTGCACCTCGCGCACGAGGCCGGGCCGCGTGAGGTTCAGGACGTCCGGGTCGTTCTTCACGTCGCGCGGGTGCGCGCGGAAGCGCTCGCCGCGGAAGTCGCCCTCGGTCAGCCCACGGCTCTGGAGTAGCACGCCCCACGAGCCGTCCAGCACGAGGATCCGCTCGGCTGCGAGGGTACGGATGCGGTCGGCGGTGCTGCTCACCGGTGTCCGACACCGATGGTGTCAGACACCCCGTTCTACGCGCGTCCGGCGACCGAGAGCATGTTCTCGGCGTGGCGGAGGCGCTGCTCGGCCTGCCAGCGGTCGGCCGTCGACTCGCCCCGCTCGATCGCGTCGAGCTCGGCCTGCGCCGCCTCGAGCTGGCGGCGCGCATGCTCGTCGTCGATCTTCGACGCTTCGACGGCGTCGTCGACGAGCGCGATCGCACGGTCGCGGAGGACCTGGAAGAACCCGGGCCCCGTCGCGAACTCGATCACCTCGGCGTCCGGCGGATGGACCCGAGTCGACCCCGCCTTCAGCGTGGCGATCAGCGGCGCGTGCCGCGCCAGGACCCCGATCTCGCCGGCCGCGCCGGGCACGACGATCATCTCCGCGTCACCCTCGTACGCCGGGCCGTCCGGCGTGACGACCGAGACCGAGAAGACGCGCCGCTCCGCCATCCCTACGAGGCGGAGCCGGCCATCTGCTTCGCCCGCTCGACCGCACCCTCGATCGGCCCGACCATGTAGAACGCCTGCTCCGGAAGGTCGTCGTGGCGTCCCTCGATGATCTCCGCGAACCCGCGGATCGTGTCCTCGAGCTTCACGTACTGCCCGGGCGTGCCGGTGAACTGCTCGGCCACGAAGTTCGGCTGCGAGAGGAACCGCTGGATCTTGCGCGCGCGCGCGACCGTCAGCCGGTCCTCGTCCGAGAGCTCCTCGATGCCGAGGATCGCGATGATGTCCTGCAGGTCCTTGTAGCGCTGCAGGATCTCCTGCACGCGCGTGGCCACCTGGTAGTGCTCGTCGGAGACGATGCCCGGCTGCAGCGCGCGCGACGTCGAGTCGAGCGGGTCGACTGCCGGGTAGATCCCCTGCTCCACGATCGCGCGCGAGAGGACGGTCGTCGCGTCGAGGTGCGCGAAGGTGTTCGCGGGGGCGGGGTCCGTGAGGTCGTCGGCCGGCACGTAGATCGCCTGCACCGACGTGACGGCGCCCTTCGTCGTCGAGGTGATCCGCTCCTGGAGCTGCCCCATCTCGGTGGCGAGCGTCGGCTGGTAGCCGACGGCGGACGGCATCCGCCCGAGGAGAGCCGAGACCTCCGAGCCGGCCTGGACGAAGCGGAAGATGTTGTCGATGAAGAGGAGCACATCCTGGCCCTGGTCGCGGAAGTACTCCGCCATCGTCAGACCGGAGAGGCCGACGCGGAGGCGCGCGCCCGGCGGCTCGTTCATCTGCCCGTACACGAGCGCGACCTTGTCGATCACCTCCGACTCCGTCATCTCGAGGTAGAGGTCGTTGCCCTCGCGCGTCCGCTCGCCGACGCCGGAGAAGACCGAGACGCCGCCGTGCTCGCGCGCGATGTTGTGGATCAGCTCCTGGATCAGCACCGTCTTGCCGACGCCGGCGCCGCCGAAGAGGCCGATCTTGCCGCCGCGAACGTACGGCGCGATCAGGTCGATCACCTTGATGCCGGTCTCGAAGATCTCGACCTTCGGCGTCAGGTCGGAGAACCCGGGCGGGTCGCGGTGGATCGACCACCGCTCCGCCTCGCCGGGCGCGTCCTTCTCGTCGATCGGTTCCCCGAGCACGTTCCAGAGACGACCGAGCGTGACGTCGCCCACGGGGACGGTGATCGGCGCGCCCGTGTCGAAGACGTCGGTGCCGCGCGCGAGGCCGTCGGTGGCGTCCATCGCAACCGCGCGCACGCGGTCGTCGCCGAGGTGCTGCTGCACCTCCGCGATCAGGTCGGTTCCCTCGGGCCGCGGGATGCGGAGGGCCGAGTAGATCGCGGGGAGCTTGCCGGGGAACACGGCGTCCACGACGACCCCCTTGATCTCGAGCAGCTTCCCGGTGTTCTCAGTCGTGGTCGACACTTCGCTAGAGCTCCTGGATCGGGACGGTGGACGTGGTCGCGCCGCGGCGCCGGGCGCGAAGCGCGCGCGCCAGCAGGCCGGGCACGCGGAGATTACCCGAACGCCGGAGCCGGTCATCGCCCCACCGGAGCCGCGAGCGGTCGAGCGCCGCCGACACCCGGTCGGCGTGGTCGAGGCTTCAGGTGTACGACGTGATCAGGCTCGGGACCACGCCCGGCCTCCCGTGGTCACTGCCCGTTCCGGCGCACGAATGAGATCCGCACCCCGAACGCGCCGATCGGGCACGCGCCGCGCGCGCAGTCGTGCGTGTCGGTGAGCGCGAAGGAGCAGGTAGCCGTCCGCCCGTTGCACGAGCCGCTCCAGCGCACGAGCGTCCAGCCGGCGGCCGGGTGCGCGACCAGACGCACCGTCGCGTCCTTGCGGAAGGCGGCCGAACGGCAGACGCCTGGGCACGCGATGCCCCGCGGGACGCTCGTGACGCGGCCGTGGCCGGAGATCGCGACGAAGACGACGCGGTGGATCGCAAACGACGACCGCGCGTGGGACGCCGACGCCGCGATCGCCGCCACCGCGAGCACGAGCGCCAGGATCGTCACGGTCCGCACGATGCGGCGAATGGTACTGTCGGGCGGGATGAAGATCCTCCCGGCGTCTCCGCGGAAACGCCGGCGCCTCGCCTGGATTGCGACTGCGGCCGTCATCGCGGCGGGCATCGGCGTCGCCGCGTTCGTCGTCCCGAACCCGGGGCCGCAGAACGCCGCGCCGACCACGAACGAGGGCCCGGCGCAGCTCGCCGCTCGCCTCCCTCCGCGGCTGTCCACCGCCGACCGCCGGGCGATCGACAGGACGCTCGACCGCTTCATTCCCGCAGCGGTCGGGCGGCAGAGTGCCGACCTCGCCTGGTCGCTCGCCGGGCCCGAGCTGCGCTCCGGCTCGACGCTCGCGCAGTGGCGTGCGGGCACCAGCCCCGTCCCGTCGTACCCGGTCAAGGTCGAGCCGTTCCACGACTGGTCGACTCTCGACATCGGGAAGCGTTACGTCGACTTCACGCTGCTGGTTCACCCGCGGCGCGGAGCGAAGGTCGGCGCGTGGTCGTTCGCGGGGCAGATGGTCGAGCGGGACGGCCGCTGGCTCGTGAACCGGCTCTACACGATCGCGATCTTCCAGCCCGTCCGAGGCTCGAAGCACGAGATCGGGCCCGCGGACTTCGCAGCACCGCCGCCGGCGTCGAGCTCGCCCGCCGGCAAGTCCGTCCTCGGCGGAATCGGGCTCGCGCCGATCGCGGTCGTCCTCGCGCTGATCGTGCTGACGCCGCTCGCGTTCGGGCTGATCGCGATCCGGCGCGCGCGCCGCTTCAGGCGCGAGGCCGCCGCTCGCAGGAGCGCGGAGCTGCCGCCGCTGCCGCGTCCGGAACGGCCGAGAGAGCCGGCGGGGCGGCCGTAGCTCTAACTTTTCCGTGGTACTTTGGTCAAAGGGAATAGTGGCGTCGTCGACCCCCCATCCGTTCGGCCGCGTGCTCTCGTCGCCGCGGGCGCAGCGCCGGCTTTTGATCGGCAGCGCGGTCGTCTTCGTGGCCGGCGCGATCGCGATCCTCGTGGCGCTGATGCACGGGACGGGGAACGCGTTCGTCGGCACGATCTCGAACAAGCCGGCGTCGCTCGTCGCGAAGGACAAGGCGGTCCCGCCGTCGCCCGCCGCGTTCAGGGTCGCCCGCAAGTTCATCGAGACGGCGGTCCTGCGCCGGAACATCGACGCGTCGTACGCCCTCGTCCACCCGGACCTCCGCGGGCGCATGACCCGTGCGCAGTGGGACACCGGGAACATCCCGGTGATCGACTACCCCGCTGAGAACGCGAAGACCGCCACCTTCCTCGTCGACTTCTCGTACCAGACGCAGATGCTCCTCGAGGTCGACCTGGTCGCGAAGCCGGGCAGCGGCGTGCGGCCGCACCTCGCCTTCTTCCTCGGGCTCAAGCGCGCGCACGGCAAGAAGAACGGCGCGTGGCTCGTGAACTACTGGGAGCCGCACTGGCGGCCCCCGGTCCCGCTGGCGGGCGGCTAACGGGCCCAGCTCGGGTTGGCCCCGTCGAGGCCGCTCGGGCTCAGGCGCGCCGCTGCACCGCCTGACGCAGCGACCTCGTAGAGGCTAGCGTCGACGCCCACAGCGACCCCTTCACGTGCGAGGCGCGCTAGGCCGGTTGGCCGTACGTGCCGCGCACGATCGTGCCGTCGGGCTGCCCTCCGCGCAGGTTACGCCGCACGCCGAGCGTGCTCGCGTCGACCGCGAGCACGGCGAGCGCCGCCGGGCGGGCGACGGTCCGCACGCGCACGGCAGAGCGGTTCGCAGGATGGGCGGTCAGGCCGTGCAGCGCGAGCACCGCCGCCGCAGCGGACGCCGCGACGGAACCGGCCGCCGTCAGCACGCGGCGGGTCGGGCGGGAACGCTCGGGGAGGGCGACCGGCACCGCGAGAGGCTCGTGCGCCGCCGACCGCAGCAGGGCCGTGTGCGCCGAGGCCTCCGCCTTGAACACGCGGCAGTCCGCGCAGCGCCCGACGTGCTGGTCGAGCAGCGCCGTCTCGAACTCGGAGAGCACGCCGTCGAGCTGGAGGGAGATCCAGAAGCGTGCGCGATCGCACTGTGCTGCGCGCATATCTCCTACGACGTTACCTGTCGGCGATGGTTAGAAGACGCTGCGCCTCGGGTCGAAGGCTGCTCCGATCGCGATCAGCACCATTCCGAGCACGAACAGGAGGATCGCGGTGCTCACGGCCTCCGATCGTTCCTCCGGCGTCGCCTTGCGGAGGCCGCGGGGCGCGAGGAACCCGCCGCCCTGCGAGTCGCGGAACACCGGCCGGAGCGGCCCGCGGCCGCCGAGGACGAACGTGCCGATCAGCGCCAGGGCCCCGGCGGAGTAGAACCCGGTCGCGATCGCCCGGCTGAGCTGCGCCCCGACCGCCGCTCCGATCGCGAGCGAGAGGAGCGCGGTGAGCCCGACGGCGGCGCCGAAGAGGATTGCGAGGCGCCTCGCGGCAGCGCGCACTCAGTCGGCGCCGACCGCCACCGCGGAGTGGTGCCGGAACTCGTCCTCGTCCATCGGCCACCGCTCGAGCGGGAAGTGGCAAGCCGCCTCGTGGCCGGCGCCGCTCCCGATCGGGGCGAGCTCCGGCGTGTCGACGTTGCACTTCCCGTCGACGAACCGCGGGCAGCGAGGGTGGAAGCGGCAAGCGGCCGGCGGGTTGAGCGGGCTCGGCACGTCGCCGGTCAGCACGATCTGCTTGCGTGCACGGCCGAGCGCCGGGTCCGCGATCGGCACGGCCGAGAGCAGCGCGCCGGTGTACGGATGCTTCGGCTCGGTGTAGAGCTGGTTGCTGTCGCCGACCTCGACGACCTTCCCCAGGTACATGACGAGCACGCGCTCCGAGATGTGCCTCACGACGTTGAGGTCGTGCGCGATGAAGATGTACGTGAGGTCGAAGTCGCGCTGCAGGTCCTTGAGGAGGTTCAGGATCTGCGCCTGCACCGAGACGTCGAGCGCTGAGACCGGCTCGTCGCAGATGATCAGCTTCGGGTTGATCGCGAGCGCCCGCGCGATCCCGATCCGCTGCCGCTGGCCGCCGGAGAACTCGTGCGGGAAGCGGTTGTAGTGCTCGGGGTTCAGGCCCACCACCTCGAGCAGCTCCTGCGCGCGGCGCTTGCGCTCCGAGTCGGTCCCGATCCCGTGCACGTCGAGCGGCTCCGAGATGATCGAGCCGACGCGCTTCCGCGCGTTGAGCGACGCGTACGGATCCTGGAAGACCATCATCATGTCGCGCCGGACGGGGCGCATCGCCGCGCGGTCGAGGTGCGTGATGTCCTGCCCGTCGAACACGATGCGGCCACCCGTCGGCTCGAGCAGCCGCGCCACGCAGCGCGCCATCGTCGACTTCCCGCACCCGGACTCGCCGACGACCCCGAGCGTCTCGCCCTTCCGGACGCTGAACGTGACGTCGTCGACCGCCCTGACCTGCCCCACCTCCTTCTGGAAGACGAGGCCCCGCGTCACGGGGAAGTACTTCTGCAGGTTCTCGACGCGGAGCAGCTCGTTCATGCCGCGTCTTCCGCGACCATCGCGGCCTTCTTCGTCGTCCAGATGCGGGCGCGCGCGTCGTCGTCCAGGTGGCAGCGGAAGCGGTGGTCCTCGCCGACGGCCGACGGCTCGAGCGCCGGGAGCTCCTGCCGGCACACGTTCATGACGAACTCGCAGCGCGGGTGGAACGGGCAGCCCGACGGCGGGTGGAGGAGCGACGGCGGCTGCCCCGGGATCTGCTCGAGGCGGGCCACCTTGACGTTGCTGCGCGGAAGCGAGCCCAGCAGCCCCCACGTGTAGGGCATCTCGGGCTTCGCGAACAGGTCGTCGACCTTCGCCTGCTCGACGATCCGGCCGCCGTACATCACGAGCACGTCGTCCGCGAGCTCGGCGACGACGCCGAGGTCGTGCGTGATCATCACGATCGCCATGTCGTGCTCGGCCTGCAGCCGCTCCATCAGCTTCAGGATCTGCGCCTGCGTCGTCACGTCGAGCGCCGTCGTCGGCTCGTCGGCGATCACGACCTCGGGGTTGTTGATCAGCGCCATCGCGATCATCACGCGCTGCCGCATACCGCCGGAGAACTGGTGCGGGTAGTCGTCGACGCGCTGCTCGGCGCGCGGGATCTCGACCTCCTTCAGCAGCTCGACGGCGCGCCTGCGCGCGTCCTTGCGCGTGACGTCGTTGTGCAGAAGCACGGCCTCCTCGAGCTGCCAGCCGATGCGCTTGACCGGGTTCAGCGACGTCATCGGGTCCTGGAAGATCATCGACATCCGCGACCCGCGGACGTTGCGAAGCTCCTGCGGCTTCGCCGTCAGGAGCTCGCGGCCGTCCAGCCGGACCGAGCCCGAGATGAGCGCGTTGCGCTTGTCCACGAGCCCCATCACCGACAGGAACGTCACGCTCTTCCCCGAGCCGGACTCGCCGACGACGCCCAGCGTTCGACCCTTGTCGAGCTGGAACGAGACGCCAGAGACGGCCTTCACGACGCCGTCGTCGGTGCGGAAGCTGGTGTGGAGGTCGTCGACTTCGAGCAGCGCCATCAGGACAAGCGTATTCGCGGGTCCAGGAAAGCGTACGCGACGTCGACGATGAAGTTGAAGACGATCACGGCGAAGGTCGCGAAACAGACCACCCCTGCGATCACCGGCAGGTCGAAGACGCTGTAGGCCTGGATGATCTGACGGCCGAGGCCGGGCAGGTTGAAGATCTGCTCCGTGAAGATCGCGCCGCCGAGCGCGAGGCCGATGTCCATCCCGAGGATCGTGACGACCGGGAGCATGCTGTTCCGCAGCACGTGCTGGATCATCACGCGGCGCTCGGAGGCGCCCTTCGCGCGCGCCGTGCGCACGTAGTCCTCGGTCATCGTCTCCATCACGTTGGCTCGGATCAGGCGCACGTAGAGCGCGGCGAACAGGATCATGAACGTCACCCACGGCAGCAGCATGTGGTAGGCCCACTGGATCGGGCCGCTGCACGACGCGCCGGGTGCGCCGGTGAAGAAGTTGCAGTAGCCGGCGATCGGCGTGATGTGGAGCTTGTAGCCGACCACGAAGGAGAGGATCAGGCCGATCCAGACCGGGTGCGCCGAGATGCCGATGAGGACGAACGTCATCGAGGCGCGGTCCATCAGCGACCGCGGACGCAGCGCCGACAGGATGCCGACCGGGATCGAGAGGGCGAGCCAGAAGACCGCACCGCCGAACACCAGCGAGGCGGTGACCGGCGCGTCCTGCCCGATCATGTAGCGGACGGACTGGCGGCTGATGTACGAGTTCCCCAGGGACGCCTTGTGGAGGATGTTCCAGAGGAAGATCCAGTACTGCTGCCAGACCGGGATGTTCAGGTGGTAGAAGCGGGCGACGCGGGCGACGTCGGTGGCGTCGGCGTTCCGGCCCGCGATCAGCTTCGCCGGGTCCGACGGGATGACGAAGAAGATCAGGTACGTGATGATCGTCGCCGTCAGGAACAGGAAGAGCGCCCAGAAGATGCGACGGATGAGGAAGTGAGCCATTTCGCGCCTGGTTTCAAGAGTGTTGGAGGGGCGCCGTGGCGCCCCTCCAACGGTGGTCCTTCAGTTGCCGGCTAGCCGACCGTCAACGCGTTGAAGTCGGGCTCGCCGAAGTACGTGCTGTAGATCCAGTTGCCGACCCGCTTCGAGGTGTAGTAGCGGGTGTTGTCGATCTCGAACGGAACCCACGGGGCGTAGTCACGCATGACCATCAGGTCGAGATTGGCATACGCGGCCGCGCGGGCCTTACCCGACAGAGCCGCCGCAGCGTCCATTGCCTTGTTCAGCGCCGGAGCGTTGAGGTACGACATGTCGGTGTTGTTGTTCGCCTGGATCGAACGCCCGTCGAGCAGGACGTTGATGTAGTCGAACGGGTCGAAGTAGTCCGCGCACCAACCCGCGCGGGCGATGTTGTACGACGTGCCCTTCGTCTCGAGCGTGTTGTAGTACACGGTGCCCGGCGTCGGGACGTCGTTGTACTTCAGGCCAAGGTGGGCCAGGTCGAACTCGATCACCTGCGCCTGCGCCGTGCGGGCAGCGCTCGTCGAGTGGATGACGTTCAGCGTAGGCGCGCTCGCCAGGGCCGAGCCGCCGACCTGCTTCGCCTTCGGCACGTTCGCGCCGGCGAATGCATAGATCTTGTACGGCTTGAACCCGGGGATGCCCGGGACCAGGATCTGGTCCGTCCGCTGGCCGGCGTACTTCCCGAGGATCCGGAGAAGCGCAGGCCGGTCCATGCCCCAGTTGAGCGCCTTGCGAACGGCGAGGTTGTTCGTCGGAGCACGGGCGGTGTTCAGCAGCAGGTAGTCGACGCAGGCCGTCGGGCCGACGTGGAACTGGCCCTTGTTGGGCGCGCCCAGGGTCGCGGCCGCGGTCGCCGGGACGCCGCTCATGTCCATGTCGACCTGGCCGGCCTTCGTCTGGAGGAGCGAGTTGTCCTGGTTCGTGTTGCTCGTGAACACGATCTGGTCCGCGTTCGCCGGGCGGTTCCCGTGGTAGTACGGGTTCCGCTTCAGCACCGTCGTGCGGCCCGGGTCACGGCTCGCGATGTAGTACGGGCCGGCCGACGGGTACACGTTGAGGCCGGTCGTGGTGTACGGCATGTTCGGCTTCACGGCGCCGAACCACTGCATGCTCAGGTACGACACGAAGGTCGGATTCGGGTGCGTCAGGTGGAAGGTCAGCGTGAGCCCCTTCGCGCTGATGCCCGAGATGTGCTGCGTCTTGCCGGCGAGGAACGCCTCACCGCCGACGATGACCTTCTGGAACTGGTCGTTCACGCCGTACGGCGAGCCCATCTTCGGGCTCAGGTTCCGCTCCCAGGCACGCTGGTACGACGCGGCCGTCACCGGCGAGCCGTCGCTGAACTTGAGGCCCGGCCGGATGTGGAACGTGTAGACCAGTCCGTTCTTGGAGACGGTCGGGAACGACGTCGCTGCCTCCGGGTAGAGCTCGCTTCCCGCCTGGCCGTTCTTCTCCGGGAAGTTCACGAGCAGCATCTGCGTCGTGTAGAGAAGCGCCCAGTCGTTGGTGACGTACGCCAGCCCCGGGTCGACCGTGTCGAAGTCCGTGTTCGACTGGTCGATGTGGAGGACGCCACCCTTGTGAGCCTTCGCCGACGACACCTTCGTGGGCTTGCCGGTCGCCGAGCTCGCGACCCCCACTGTCGTCGCCGCGATAAGCATGGCCACTCCCATTGCAAGGAGCAACAGGGAGAGCACCTGCTTCTTCTGCATAGGACTCCTTCCTCTCTTTCGCCCCGCCCTACGGATGCAGCGGCGCCCAATCGTAGTGACGGGATGGTGAAGACACCAGCGCCTGCTTAGACGCCGGGCGGTACCGATGGTTAGGGGAAAACGTCACCTGCTCGGCTCCGGCGGGTGCAGGTGCAAGGGCTCGACCGGCCCGGCCGCGGTCGTGGTCGGCGGCCGGTACGGGTGCGACGGCGCGTCGCCCGCCGGACGGCCGCTGCCACATGCGGCGACCTGGGTTCCGGCGACGACGGTCATGAGGAGCGCGAATCCGGAGGTGAGCCGGCTAGATCCGGGCCCGCGGATCGAACGCATCGCGGAGGCCGTCGCCGAGCAGGTTGAACGCCAGCGTCGTGAGCAGGATGCAGAGGCCCGGCCAGACCATGAGCCAGGGCTGGGTGAGGTAGAAGTCGGGCGCGGTCGAGAGCAGGTTGCCCCAGCTCGCGGTCGGCAGGTCGATCCCGAGGCCGAGGAACGACAGGCCCGCCTCGGCGATGATGGTCTGCGCGATGATCAGCGACGAGTAGACGATGATCGGCGCGACCAGGTGCGGGAGCAGGTGCGACCGCATGATCCGCAGATCGCTCGCGCCGGTCATCCGGGCTGCCTCGACGAACTCCTTCTCGCGCAGCGAGAGCACGATGCCGCGGATGATCCGCGCCGGGTAGAACCAGCCGAAGATCGTGAAGATCAGCGCGAGGGTCAGCACGCCCTTGGACAGGAAGCCGAGCGTCAGGTTGTTCAGGCTCGGCCCCATCACGATCCGCACCGCGATGATGAACAGGAGCGCGGGGAAGACCATGACGATCTCGATCAGGCGCGAGATCACGGTGTCGATCCACCCGCGGAAGTAGCCGGCGGCGAGACCCATCACGATGCCGAGGGCGACGGAGCCGAGCGTTGCGAGCAGCGCGACCTCGAGCGACGTCTGCGCGCCGTACAGGAGCCGCAGGAACAGGTCGCGGCCGAGCGCGCTGTCGCCTCCGAGCAGGAACAGCGTGTGCGTGTGGTGGACGCTGTAGCCGGGCTCGCCGGGGTTCAGCACGATGTGCGTCCACGGGCCGACGGGGGCGAGCGTGTTCGGGTCGACGCCGTTCGTGAAGATGTCGTTCGGCCCGTGGCCGAGGATCCTCGCCGCGACCGGGCCGCCGACGAACCCGGCGAGGAACAGGAAGACGATGAAGTAGACACTGGCGACGGCGAGGCGGTCGCGCTTGAAGCGGATCCAGACGAGCTCCCAGTACCCGCGTGCCCTGACCTGCGCCGCCTCGCTCTCGGTGACCGGCGCGACGTCGAGGGGGACGGCCTCATCCGGCTGGATGTCGACCTTGGTGCTCACAGGCCGCGCAAGACTACCGGAACCCGCCGCAACAGGTGAACATCTCGGAACTGAGACGTCCGGCGGCCGGGAAAGTTAGCCCCTACCCCGCGAGCGCGTCCGCGCCGGCGACGACCTCGAGGATCTCCTGCGTGATCTCCGCCTGCCGCGCGCGGTTCATGGCCAGGGTCAGGCTGTCGATCAGCTCGCCCGCCGCCTTCGACGCGTTTCGCATCGCCGTCATGCGCGCGCCCTGCTCGGACGCCGCCGACTCGAGCAGCGCGCGGTAGAGCTCCGTCTCGACGTAGACGGGGAGCAGGCGCGCGAGGATCTCCTCCGGCTCCGGCTCGTAGATGAAGTCGGGGTTCGCGAGCTCCGGCGCCTCGCTCTCCTCGTCCCCTTCTCCTTCGGCGCCGTGGAGCACCTCCGTCGGGATCGGCAGCAGCTCGCGCACGGTCACCCGCTGCGTGAGCGCCGACACGAAAGCGTTGTAGACGAGGAAGACGGCGTCGACGTCGCCGTTCGTGTACGCCTCCGCGACGGCGTGCGCGACCGCCTGCGCGTTGTCGTACCCGGGCCGCTCGCTGAAGCCGGTCCACGACTGCGCGACGTCGAGGCGGCGGAACCGGAGCGTCGAGGCGGCCTTGCGGCCGGTCGAAAACCAGACGACCTCCCGTCCCTCGGCCTGGTGCTCGCGCTGGAGCGCGAGCGAGCGCCGGATCACCTGCGCGTTGAACCCGCCGGCCAGCCCGCGGTCGGCGGTGACGGGCAGGATCGCCACCCTCGCAACCTGCTCCCGCCGCTCGAGGAGCGGCAGCCGGACCGAGCCCGCGGCCTTCGACACGCCGGCGATCAGCTCGAGCATGCGGTCGGCGTACGGCCGCATCGCCTCGATGCGCATCTGCGCGCGGCGGAGGCGCGCGGAGGCGACCAGCTCCATCGCGCGGGTGACCTTGCGCGTGTTCGTGATCGAGCGGACGCGCCGCTTCAGGTCCTGCGTCGAGGCCATCAGCGCACCGAAGCCCGGAAGAGGTGTCTGACACCTTTGGTGTCAGACACCCTTTCGCCCCGCGCCGCCACTACGCCGCTTCCTGGTCGGCGCTCGTCGCGAACCGGCCCTTCAGCTTCTCGATCTCGCCGTTCAGCTTCTCCGAGACCTCGTCGGTGAGGTCGCCGGTCTCCTTGATCGCCTTGTAGATCGAACCCTCGGCGCGCAGGTGCTCGCGCAGCTCCTCCTGGAACCGCGAGACGTCCTCGGTCGGGATGTCGTCGAGGAACCCGTTCACGCCGGCGTACAGCGCCGCCACCTGCTCCTCCATCGGCCACGGCTGGTACTGCGGCTGGTTGAGCGTCGCGACCATCTTCTCGCCGCGGTTGAGCGCCGACCGCGTCGCCTGGTCGAGCTCCGACCCGAACTGCGCGAACGCCTCCAGCTCGCGGTACTGCGCGAGGTCGAGGCGCAGGCGGCCGGCGACCTTCTTCATCGCCTTCGTCTGCGCCGACGAGCCGACGCGCGAGACCGACGTGCCGACGTTGACCGCCGGCCGCACGCCGGAGAAGAAGAGGTCGGCCTGGAGGAAGATCTGCCCGTCGGTGATCGAGATGACGTTCGTCGGGATGTACGCGGAGATGTCGCCCGCCTGCGTCTCGATGATCGGCAGCGCGGTCAGCGAGCCTCCGCCGAGCTCGTCGGAGAGCTTGCACGCGCGCTCGAGCAGCCGCGAGTGCAGGTAGAAGACGTCGCCGGGGAACGCCTCGCGGCCGGGCGGCCGCCGCAGGAGCAGCGAGAGCTGCCGGTAGGCGTCCGCGTGCTTCGTCAGGTCGTCGTAGATGACGAGCGCGTCGTCGCCCTTGTAGAGGAAGTACTCGGCCATCGCGCAGCCCGCGAACGGCGCCATCCACTTGATCGGCGCGGCCTCGGAGGCGCCGGCGGTGACGATGGTCGTGTACTCCATCGCCCCCGCCTCCCGCAGGCGGTCGTACACCTGCGCGACCGTGGACGCCTTCTGGCCGATCGCGACGTAGAAGCACTTCACGCCCTGGTCGTGCTGGTTCAGGATCGTGTCGATCGCGATCGCCGTCTTGCCGGTCGAGCGGTCGCCGATGATCAGCTCGCGCTGGCCGCGGCCGACGTTCGTCATCGAGTCGATCGCCTTGATCCCCGTCTGGAGCGGCTGCTTGACCGGCTGCCGCTGGACGACGCCGGGCGCCTTCCACTCGAGCGGGCGCGTCTCGGATGTCTCGATCGGCCCCTGCCCGTCGAGGGGGTTTCCGAGCGGGTCGACGACGCGGCCGAGCAGCGCGTCGCCGACCGGGACCGACGCGACTCGGCCGGTGCGCCGCGCCGGCTCGCCCTCCTTCACCTGGTCCCACTCGCCGAAGAGCGCGGCGCCGACGTTGTCCTCCTCGAGGTTGAACGCGAGGCCGACGACGCCGTGCTCGAGCTCGAGCATCTCGAGCGCGACGCAGTTCTCGAGGCCGTGGATGCGCGCGATGCCGTCTCCGACCTGGAGGACGGTGCCGACCTCGGCGAGGTTCGACTCGACGTCGAACTTCTCGATCCGCTCGCGCAGGATCGACGTTATCTCTTCGGGGCGTAGCTTCATCTGTGTCAGCTCCTTGCGTGCGTCAGTTCGTGGCGAAGGCGTTCGAGCCGGCCGCGGACGCTCGCGTCGAGCCTCATCGATCCGGCCTGGAGGACGATGCCCCCGATCAGGTCTGGGTCGACCTTCCGCTCGGCCTGCACCTTGCGGCCGGAGGCCTGCTCGATGCGGCCCAGGATCCGGCCGAACTCCTGGTCGGACAGCTCCTGCGCGGTCGTCAGCTCGACGTCGAGGATGCGCTGCTCCTCCGCCACGAGGGCGTCGAAGTCGGCGGCGATCTCGTCGAGCTCCGCCGCCCGCCCCTTCTCCGCGAGCAGCTTCACGAAGTTGACGACGATCTCGTCCGCGCCGGCCTCGCCCGCGATCTGCGCGAGCACGTCCTGCTTCACGCGCGAGTCGACCTCCGGGTTCTCGAGCAGCAGCCGCAGCTCGTCGACGGACGCGGCGGCGTCTCGGAGCTGCGCGAGCTGCGCCTGCACGGTCTCGAGCTTGCGCTCGTCCTGCGCAGCCTCGAAGAGCGCGCGGGCGTAGATGCGGTGGGCGACGGCTACGTCCTGCTCCCCTCGAGCCGGCTGAAGTCGATCTCGGCCAGCGCCTCGTCGATCAGCCTGCGCTGGTCGGCGTCGGTGAGCGACTTGCGCGTGACCTTCTCGGCGGCGAGCAGCGACAGGCGGCCTACCTCCTCGCGGATCTGGCCGAGCGCCTGCACGGTCGCTTGTTCGATCTGGCGTCGCGTCTCCTCGAGGCGGCGCTGGCGGTCCTCCTCGGTCTCCTCGCGCACGCGCTCGCGCTGCGCGTCGGCGACGCGGCGCGCGTCGGCGAGGATCTCCTCCGATTCCGCCTTCGCCTGGCCGATCAGCTTCCGGTGCTCCTCGAGCAGGCGGCGCGCCTCCTCGCGCGCGTGGTCGGCCTCGGCGATCGCCTGCTCGATCCGCTCCCGGCGCTGGTCGATCATGCGCTGGATCGGCCCGAACGCGTACCGCTTCAGGACGGCGAGCGTGATCAGGAAGCAGACGATCGTCCAGATCATCAGCCCCGGCGTGACCTGGATCAGTGGGCTCGTCGCGAGCATCGCCTAGACCAGCACGTACCCGAGCAGGCCGCCGATCAGGCCGTAGAAGACGACCGCCTCGGTGAGCGCGAACCCGAGCCACTGGATGCCCTGCAGCTCGCCGCGCAGCTCCGGCTGGCGCGCGACCGACTGGATCATCGACCCGAAGATGTTCCCGATGCCGATGCCGGCGCCGAGCGAGCCCAGGCCGATGCCGAGCGCGAGCGCGATCGCCTTGCCGGCGTGGACGATCGGCGTGTTCTTCACGGACGCGAAGATGATCATTCCGAGCATTCGGACCGTTCTCCTTAGTGTTCGGGCTCGATCGCCGAGCCGATGTAGATGGCGGACAGGGCAGCGAAGATGAACGCCTGGATCGAGACGACGATGATCACCTCGAAGAGGTAGAAGAGCGTCGCCGGGATGATCACGAAGACGTAGGCGATGCTCGCGAGGACGAACATCAGCCCGATGAACGTCAGGATCAGCATGTGGCCGGCGAGCATGTTCGCGTAGAGACGGACGGAGAGCGAGATGAGCCGCATGAACTGCCCGAGGATCTCGAGCGGCACGATCAGCGGCAGCATCACCTTCGGCACGTCGGGGATCCAGCTCTTGAAGTACCGCACCGGGCCGTTCCAGCGGACGCCCTCGAAGTGCGTGAAGACGAACGTCATCAGCGCGAGCGCGAGCGTGACCGAGAGCGAGCTGGTCGCGGCGTAGATCCCCCAGACGGGGATGTGGTGCCACGTCGCCCCCGCCAGCGGCAGCGGGATGAAGCCGAGCATGTTCACGACCCAGATGAAGATCAGTAGCGTCGCGACGTACGGGAACCAGCGGCCGATCGCCTTCGACGGCAGCCCCTGCTCGGCCACCTGCACCTGCGCGACCTCGTAGATCTGCTCGCCGATCGTCTGCCGGCGCGTCAGTCCGCGCCCTCCGCCCGCGCGCATCAGGACGAGGCCGATGAGGATCGACACGGCCGCGCCGATCCAGAGGTAGACGACCGCCTTCGTGACGGACAGGTCGAGCGGGCCGAGGTGGATGGGGATCCACTTCTTCTGCTCGAACTCCACCGACGGGTCGAACTCGCCCGCGAGCGCGCTCGACGGCGTGAGCAGCGCGATCGACGCGAAGAGGAGCGTCCAGCGCCTCACGGCTGCGGCACCCGCGCCTTCGGCCCTGTGTAGTACGCGACGAGCTGCAGCCCGAACGTCGCCGAGAAGCCCGCGGCGTACGTCAGCGCGGCCGCGAGCGCGAGCCATTTGTCGGACACGGCGACCGCGAACACGACCACCATCACGGCGATTGTGCGAAAGAGCATCCCGAAAGCGACCACGCCTGCGGCGGCGAGGTTACCCGTCCGCGTGTGGAGGCGCGTCAGCAACGCGCCGAACGCCTCCGCTCCGATCCAGAGCACGGCGCCGAGCGCCCAGCCGGAGACGCGCCAGCCCGCGATCAGGAACACCGGCAGCGCGAGCACGACGACCACCAGCCCCGCGAGCGCGGGCAGGAGGTTCGGCGGGGCCGTGCGGGGTTCGGTCCAGACGGGCAGAGGTCGTCCTTCTCCTCTTACGCGTTGCGGTACTTGATCACGGTCGCGGCGACGCCGACGGGGATACCGGCGACCGCGCCGAGGGCGACGCCGTAGCCCACGTTCCCCGCCGCCCAGCCGATCAGCGCGCCCACCGCGATGCACGCTGCCGTGAATCCGATGAGAACGCTGCCGGCCCCGGCGAGGGAGAACGTCGGGCGCTCGGGTGTCACCGCGGCAGAGGATACCACTGCTTTGTGACACCGGTTTCCCGCTTCCGAAGCGGAACCACCGACTCGTTTGTGACGCCTATGCTCTCGTCCATGCACGACGCCGTCGTCATCGGAGCCGGCCACAACGGCCTCGTGGCGGCGAACGTCCTCGCCGACGCCGGCTGGTCGGTGCGGATCGACGAGGCAGAGGACGAGCCCGGCGGCGCGGTGCGGTCCGGCGAGCTCGTCGAGCCCGGCTTCGTCAACGACCGCTACAGCGCCTTCTACCCGCTCGCGGCGGCCTCGCCCGTCTTCCGCGCGCTCGGGCTCGAGATCCCATTCCGACACGGCCCGCTCGTCCTCGCCCACCCGGCTCCCGACGGGAGTTGCGCGGTGCTCGAGCGCGACGGCGGCGACGAGCGCTTCCGGCGAATCGAGGCGGCCCTGCTGCGCGGGATGACGACGCCGTTCCCGCAGGTACGCGCCGCGCTCGCCCTCGCGCTCGATCCCGCCGCGGCCGCGCTGCTTCGCCGGCCGCGTGACACTCTCGCCGCCAGGATCCGCGAGGGCAACGCGCGCCACACCGACGTCGCACCCTGGTCGCCCGTCGGCCGCGCGTTCGGGATGCTGCTGACCGAGCTCGGCCGGCGGTACGGCTTCCCCTGCGTCGAGGGCGGCGCCGGGCGGATCACGGAGCTGCTCGTCGCACGGGCGCTCGCCCGCGGCGTCGAGCTGCGTCTCGGTGAGCGCGTCGACCGGCTGCCGCCGGCGCGCCGCGCGGTGATCGCGGCGGTCGACGTCTGGGAGCTGAGCCGCCTGACGGGGCGGCGCGCTCGCGTCGCGCCGGACCCCGCGACGCTGAAGGTCGACTGGACGCTCGACGCGCCCGTCCCGTGGACGGCCGAGCCCACGCGGCGCGCGCCGGTCGTCCACCTCGGCGGCGACGGCGACTTCGTCCTCTTCGGGCAGTACTCGATGGCGGACCCGACGCGCGCGCCGGCCGGGAAGGAGACCGCGTGGGCGTACTCGCACGACCTGCGCGAGCTCGACGCGCTCGAGGAGCAGGTCGAGCGGCACGCGCCGGGCTTCCGCGCGCTCGTGCGCGGCCGCCGCGTCGAGCACCTGCCGCCCGGCAGCATCAACCTCGGCACCGCCGCGTGGCGGAACGAGCTCTTCCTCCGCCCGTTCCACGGCAGGCCGGAGACGGGGATCCCGCACGTGTACCTCGGGTCGGCGTCGGCGCACCCCGGCGGCGGCGTGCACGGCGCACCCGGTTGGATCGCGGCTCAGGCTGCGTTGCGCTCGGCGTCGCGCCGCCACGCGCGCACCGACGTCAGCTTCACGATCTCGAGCAGGTAGACCACGTACAGCGAGCACGAGACGGCGAGCACGCCCGCGACGGCGTCGACCGTCAGGTTCCGCGGGCTCCAGTCGCCGTGGTGGTGCGGCGGAGCGAACCGCGTCGCGAGCGCCGCCAGTGCGAGCGTCCCGCACCACGTCCACAGGTAGACGACGGCCCGGCGCTGCGAGAAGCCGATGCGCATGAAGCGGTGGTGCAGGTGCCGCGCGTCGGCGACGTAGATCGGCTGCCCGCTCCGGAGGCGCTTCGCCACGACGAACGACGTGTCGAGGACCGGGACCGCGAGGACGAGCAGCGGCAGGACGAGCGTCGCCAACGCCGCGGTCTTCAGGAGCCCCTGGACCGACACGGTCGCGAGCGTGAACCCGAGGAGCAAGGCGCCGGAGTCGCCCATGAAGATCCGCGCCGGGTAGAAGTTGTGCCGCAGGAAGCCGAGGCTCGCACCGCAGACGATCGCGGCGAGGACGGCCGGCGCGACGCGGCCGAAGTCGAGCTCGATCACGCAGAACGTGGCGCCGGAGATCGCGCACACTCCGGCTGCGAGCCCGTCGAGCCCGTCGAGGAAGTTGACCATGTTCATCACGGCCACGATCCCGACGACGGTGACCGGCGCGCCGACGGACTTCGGCAGGTCGTGCACGCCGACGACCGGGAACGTGAACCGCTGCACGTAGACGCCGAACCCGACCGGGATCGCGGCCGCGAGGAGCTGCCCGCCGAGCTTCTGCCACCACGTGAGGCGCCGGAAGTCGTCTATCGCGCCGATCGTCGTCGCGACCGCGGCGCCGAGGACGACGCCCCGCATCGCTCCGGAGAGCGGCAGGAACGCGACGGACGGGACGATCACGCCGAGGAAGAGCGCGAGCCCGCCGAAGCGCGGGATCGACGGCCGCGCGCGCTCGCCCTCCGGCCGGCGGTCGACGAGCCGCAGGTACCGGGCGGCCGAGCCGACGGCGGGCGTCAGGAGGAGCACGATCGTGAGCGCCGCGAGGGCGCCGTAGACGACCTGCAGGTGACCCGTCAGCTCCTTCCAGACCATCTTCTCAGACTACTTCGTGCCGTAGAGGCGGTCTCCCGCGTCGCCCAGCCCGGGAACGATGAAGCCCTTCTCGTTCAAGCCGCGGTCGACCGCGGCGACGACGATCTGCACGTCGGGGTGGTTGCCCTGGATGTTCGCGATCCCCTCGGGCGCGGCGATGATCGCGATCAGCCGCACGCTCGTCGCGCCCGCGTCCTTGACGAGCTGCACCGCGTGCGCCGTCGAGTTGCCGGTCGCGAGCATCGGGTCGAGGAGGATGACGTCGCGGTCGGCGACGTCCTGCGGCAGCTTCACGTAGTACTCGACCGGCTGAAGCGTCTCCTCGTTCCGGTAGAGCCCGATGAACCCGACGCGCGCGCCGGAGATCAACGTCAGTACGCCGTCGAGCATCCCCAGGCCCGCCCGCAGGATCGGACAGACGGCCACCTTCTTGCCGGAGATCCGCGGCATCGGTGCGGCCTCGAGCGGCGTCTCGATCTCGACCTCCTCCGTCGGCAGGTCCTTCGTCGCCTCGTACGTGAGGAGGAGCGTCACCTCCTCGACCAGCTTGCGGAAGTGGACGGTCGGAGTGCGCTTGTCCCGCAGGTACGACAGCTTGTGCTGGACGAGCGGGTGCGTGACCTCGATCACGGGCATCCGCTGTGCGACTCTAACGGCGATGCGCACGATCGGCGTGCTCGGCGGCATCACGTGGCACTCGGCCGCCGAGTACTACCGCGTGCTGAACACGCTCGCGAACGAGCGCGCCGGCGGGATCCACGCGGCGCGCTGCGTCCTCTTCAGCGTCGACGTCGGCGAGATCGACCCGCTGCTGCACGACGGGCGCTGGGACGACGCCGGCCGTGCGCTCGCCGCCGACGCGCGCGCAGTCGAGGCCGCCGGCGCGGACGTGTTCGTGCTCGCGTGCAACACCCTGCACAACGTCTGGGACACGATCGTCGCCGACCTCTCGATTCCCGCGATCCACATCGGGGAGGCCGTCGCCGACGCGCTCGAGCGCGACGGCCGCCGCCGCGTCGCGCTCGTCGGCACGAGCTACACGATGACGCTTCCGTTCCTGCGCGACCGGATCGCGGCCCGCGGCATCGAGGTCGCGGTGCCGGCCGAGGAGACGCACGCGCGCATCGACGCGACGATCTTCGACGAGTTCAGCCGCGGCGTTTTCTCCGACGCCACGCGGCGCTTCTACGCCGACACGATCTCCGCGCTCGGCGGCGACGCCGCCGTGTTCGCGTGCACCGAGCTCGGGCTCCTGCTTCGGCCGGGCGACGTGGACGTGCCGACGTACGACACGGCGCGCGTGCACGCGGCCGCCGCCGTCGACTACGCGCTGAACGACGTGTAGCCGCGGAAGCCGGGATACAGCGGGCGCTTGTCGCAGAGCGCGAGCGCGCGCTCGCGGAGCGCCTCGACGTCGGCGGTGTCCTGCAGCGCCTCGCAGATGACCGCGCCGACCTCCCGGAAGTCGTCGTCGTCGAAGCCGCGCATCGTGGCCGCCGGCGTGCCGAGGCGAACGCCCGAGGCAACCATCGGGGGCCGCTCGTCGAACGGCACCGTGTTCCGGTTCGCGGTCAGTCTGCACTCCTCGAGCCGCTCCTGCGCGGCGAGGCCAGTCCACTCCGTGCGGCGCAGGTCGAGCTGCACGAGATGCGTGTCCGTCCCGCCGGTCAGCACGTCGTGCCCGCGCTCCATCAGCGTCTCGGCAAGCGCGTCGGCGTTCGCGCGCACCTGCCGCTGGTACTCGCGGAAGGCCTCGGTCATGGCGATCGCGAAGCAGGCGGCCTTGGCGGCGATCGCATGCTCGAGCGGGCCGCCCTGCATCTCCGGGAACGTCGCCTTGTCGAGCTTCTTCGCGTGCTCCTCGCGACAGAGGACGAAGCCGCCGCGCGGGCCCGCGAGCGTCTTGTGGCTCGTCGAGGTGACGAAGTCGCAGTGCGGGACGGGGTTCGGATGGAGCCTGGCAGCGACCAGCCCGGCGAAGTGGGCCATGTCGCACATCAGGAGAGCGCCGACCTCGTCCGCGATCTCGCGGAACCGGGCGGCCTCGACGGTGCGCGGGTACGCGGACCCGCCGCACACGATCAGCTTGGGGCGCACCTCCTTGGCGCGCGCGAGGACCTCGTCGTAGTCGACCGTCATCGTCTCGCGCGACACGCCGTAGTGCTCGTACCGGTAGAGCCTCCCGGAGAAGTTCACGCCGTGGCCGTGCGTGAGGTGCCCGCCGTGATCGAGCGAGAGGCCGAGCACGCGGTCGCCGGGGCTGAGCACCGCGAAGTAGACGGCCATGTTCGCCTGGGCGCCCGCGTGCGGCTGCACGTTCGCGTGGTCGGCGCCGAACAGCTCCTTCGCGCGGGAGCGCGCGAGCTCCTCGAGCTCGTCGACGACCTCGCAGCCGCCGTAGTACCGCCTGCCCGGGTAACCCTCCGCGTACTTGTTCGTCGGCACCGACCCGACCGCCTCCAGGATCGCCGGCCACGTGAAGTTCTCGGAGGCGATCAGCTCGATCTGGCCGCGCTGGCGGTCCGCCTCCCGGCCGAGCAGATCGGCCGTCTGCGGGTCGACGTCGGCGAGCCCCGCGGTCCGAAGCTCCGTGAACGACTGCTGCGCGACGGCCACGCCTCCATCCTACGGACGCAGGCGGCGGAGGGCTTCCGCAGCGGGCACCGCCCCCTCGCGGAGGACCCGCGGCTCGCCGCCGCTCAGGTCGATCACCGTCGACGGCGTTCCCGGCAGCGCGCCGGCGTCGACCTCGGCTCCGCACCCGGCGCGGATCCGGCGCGGGACGTCCGCGAGCGTGACGGGGCTCGGGCCGCCGGGGTCGTTGGCGCTCGTGGCGAGCACGACGCCGACGGCTTCCACGACTGCGCGCGCCGCCGCCGGGAGCTCCGGCACGCGCACGCCGATCGGCCCCGGCTCGCCGCCGGTCAGCCACGGGAACCGGCCGGCAGGGTTCGGCAGGACGAGGGTGTACGGGCCGGGCAGCAGCCGGTCGAGCGGCTCGCGCGGGAGCTCGGGCACCGCCGCGAGCAGCTCGTCGACGGAGGTCGCGAGGATCGCCGTCGGCTGCGTGCTCGACCGTCCCTTCAGCTCGTAGAGGCGGCGCGCGGCCTCCGCGCCCGGCGCCGACGCGAGTCCGTAGACCGTGTCCGTCGGCAGGAGCACCGGCAGCCCGGCGCAGAGCGCCGCTACCGCGTCCAACGCGCCTCCACCACACGCTCGCGTCCGGCCAGGTCGACGGAGACGCGCACGTCGGCGTAGCCCGCGGCCTCGAGCGCGCCCGCGACCTCGCCCGCGCGCCGCTCGTGCACCTCGAGCACGAGCCAGCCGAACCGCGCGTGGTCGATCAGCCGCACCGTCTGACCTCGGTCGACGAGCGCGTCGCGCGGCTCGTAGCGCAGCTCCGGCTCCAGCCCGTCGAGCTCGTCCTCGCGGACGTACGGCGGGTTCGAGACGACGAGCGCGAACGGCCCTTCGACGCCGTCGAGCAGGTCGGCCTGCAGAAGCTCGATGTCGAGCGCGTTCGCCTCCGCGTTCTCCCGCGCGAGGGCGAGGGCGTCGGCGGAGACGTCGGTCGCGACGACGCGCGCGTCCGGACGCTCGTGCTTCAACGCGAGCGCGATCGCGCCGGTGCCGGTGCCGACGTCGGCGACGCGTGGGCGCGGCGTGCCGTCGAGAAGCGCGAGGCACCGCTCGACGACGACCTCGGTCTCGGGGCGAGGGACGAGCGCGCGCGCGTCCGTCTTGAGCGTGAGGTGCCGGAAGCCCCAGTCTCCGAGCACGTACGCGAGCGGCTCGCGGCGCCCGCGCCGCCGGACGAGATCGCGTACCGCGGCCCGCTCGCCCTCGGTCAGCGGCCGGTCGTGCTGCGTGTAGAGCTCGATCCGTCGCAGCCCCAGCGCCCGCGCGAGCAGGTGCTCGGCGTCGAGCCGCGGCATCGGCACGCCGCGCGCGTCCAGGTACCGCGTCGCGCCCGCAAGGACGTCGGCGAGCGTCAACCCTCGAGGGCGCGCTTGCGCTCTTCCTGCGTCAGCGCCTCGGTGTACTCGTCGAGATCGCCTTGCAGCACCTGGTCGAGCCGGTGCGTGGTCAGCTTGATCCGGTGGTCGGTGACGCGGTTCTCGGGGAAGTTGTAGGTGCGGATCTTCTCGGCGCGCGCGCCGGTGCCGACCTGCGCGCTCCGCGCCGCCGCCTGCTCGGCAGCCTGCCGCTCGCGCTCGGCCTCGTACAGGCGCGCGCGCAGCACGCGCATCGCCTTCTCGCGGTTCTGGAGCTGCGAGCGCTCGTCCTGCATCGCGACGACGATTCCCGTCGGCAGGTGCGTGATGCGGACGGCGGAGTCGGTCGTGTTGACCGACTGGCCGCCGGGGCCGGACGAGCGGTAGACGTCGATCTTCAGGTCGTTCTCGTCGATCTCGACGTCGACGTCCTCGGCCTCGGGCATCACCGCGACCGTCGCCGTCGACGTGTGGATCCGCCCGGCCGACTCGGTCGCGGGCACGCGCTGCACGCGATGCGTCCCGCCCTCGAACTTGAAGACCGAGTACGCGCCGTCGCCCTTGATCGCGAACACCGCTTCCTTGACGCCCCCGCCGTCGTTGGACTGGCTCTCGAGCTGCTCGACCTTGAACCCGCGCCGCTCGGCGTAGCGCTGCAGCATCCGCTGCAGCTCGTCCGCCCACAGCGCGGCCTCGTCGCCCCCGACGCCCTGCCGGACCTCGACGATCACGTCCTTCTCGTCGGCCGGGTCGCGCTCGGCCAGCGCGAGCTTCAGCTCCTCCTCGAGGCGCGCGACCTCCGCCTGGTAGTCGTCCACCATCTCGGCGAGCTCCGAGTCGCCGCGCGCCGCATCGAGGTCGGCGCGCGCCTGCTTCAGCTCCTGCGCGAGCGCGTACGGGCCCTCGAGCTGCTTCAGCCGGCGGCCGACCTCCGCCGCTTCGCGGTGGTCGTTGTAGACCGCCGGATCCGACATCCGGTCGCGCGTCTCGCCGTAGGAGCGCTCGAGCTCCGCGATCAGGTCGTCGAGCGCCGCCACCTAGGCGAGGGCGGCGTCGAGGGTCACCTCGGGGATCCCCGCGAGCGCCTTCGACACCGGGCAGCTCCGCTTCGCGTTCTCGGCGGCGGCGCGGAAGGCGTCGTCCTCCATCCCCGCGACCGTGCCGCGCACCCTCAGCGCGCCGCTCGTGATCCCCTCGCCCGGCTGGAACGTGACGGTGGCCGACGTCTCGAGCCGCTCCGGCGGGTTGCCGCTCTGCGCGAGCCCGTTCGAGAGCGCCATCGCGAAGCAGCTCGCCCACGCGGCGGCGATCAGCTCCTCGGGGCTCGTCTTGCCGTTCGGCTCCTCGGCGCGGGACGCCCACGAGACGTCGAGGGGCCCGAAGGCGCCGCTTCCGACCGCGCCGATCGTGCCGCTCCCGTTCAGCAGGTCGCCCTGCCAGACCACCTCCGCCTTCCGCTCGGTCATGCCATCACCTCCACCCGTCGGTCTGCCGGTTGCAGTCTGCCCTCCAGCTCGAGCACCTCGCGGAGGGCCCTGATCGAGACCTCGAGCTGGTCGAGGGACGGCTCGCGCGTCGTCAGCCGCTGCAGCCAGAGCCCCGGCGCGAGCAGCGTCATCAGGGCCCTGTTCGTCGCGTGGCGGCCGGCGAAGCGGATCAGCTCGTACGCGATGCCGGCGATCACCGGCAGCAGCACGATGCGGCTCACGATCAGCCAGTACCACACGGGACGGCCCAGCAGCGCGTACACGAACACGCTCACGACCATCACCCAGAGCAGGAACGCAGTTCCGCAGCGCGGGTGGATCAGCGAGTAGCGCTGCGCGACCTCGGGCGTCAGCTCCTCTCCCGCCTCGTACGCGTTGATCGCCTTGTGCTCGGCCGCGTGGTACTGGAACACGCGGCGGAGCGACGGGATGAAGCTGAGGACCGTGAGGTAGAGGACGAACACGGTCACGCGGATCGCGCCTTCGACCAGCACGAACCAGCCCCCGCTCGAGATCGGCAGCAGGTCGGTGATCAGCGCGGGCCCGACCTTGAAGATCATCACCGCGAAGCCGATCGCGACGAGGAACGCGAAGGCGAGCGCCCAGCGGCCGATCTCGGCCGGCTCGTCGTCCCCCGCGGCCTCCTCCTGCGCTGCGTAGTTCGCCGAGACGCTGAGCGCGCGGAAGCCGATCGACAGGCTCTCGCCGAGGGCGACGACGCCGCGCACGACCGGCAGCCGGAGCAGCCAGTGGCGCGCCATCAGCGGGTCGATCGGCTTCGCGACGTGCGCGATCTCGCCGTCGGGCTTGCGCACCGCGACGGCCCAGTTGCGCGGGCCGCGCATCATCACACCCTCGAGGACGGCCTGGCCGCCGATCGCCTGCGACATCGGCGCCTACGCCGATGCGCGCTGCGCGCGCTCGGCCTTTTCGAGCCGGCGCTGGAAGCGCTCCACGCGGCCACCCGTGTCGACGAGCTTCTGCTTGCCGGTGTAGAACGGGTGGCAGGCCGAGCAGATCTCGACGTGCAGCTCGGGCTTCGTGGAACGCGTGGTGAACGTGTTCCCACAGCCGCAGTGCACGGTGGTGAGCTGGTACTCGGGGTGGATGTCGGCCTTCATGGCGGCGCCAGGATAGCAGCGGCCGTTCGGCCGGCGACGTTGCCGCCCGAGACGATGAGCACCGGGTTGGTCGCGTCGATCTTCCCGGCGAGCCAGGCTGCCGTGGCGACGGCGCCGGCCGGCTCGCACGCGAGCTTCGCGCGTTCGTAGAGGAAGCGGAAGGCACGAGCGATCTCGTCCTCCGTGACGAGATGGCGCTCGAGGCGGCTCGTCGTCCGCGTCGCGATCCGCCCCGCGAAGGGCGCATTGAGGCCGTCGGCGATGCTGCGGGGCGAGACCGGGACCGGCTCGCCGGTGGCGATCGCCTCGTGCAGCGCGGGGCTCGTCTCCGGCTCGACGGCGACGACGCGCATCCGGTCGCCGATCGCCGCCTGGATGCCGCCGATCAGGCCGCCGCCGCCGACCGGGACGACGACGGCGTCGGCGTCGGGCGCCTCCTCCTCGATCTCGAGACCGACCGTGCCCTGGCCGGCGAGCACCTGGGGATCGTCGAAGGGGTGGACGAGCGTACGGCCGGTCTCCTCGATCAGGGCGTGGAGGCGGTCGAACGCTTCGGTGGGGTCGGACGCCTCGAGGTCGACGTGGGCGCCGTAGCCTCGCGTCGCCGCGATCTTCTGCTCGGATGCGCCGCGCCACATCACGACGAGCGCGTCGATCCCCTCGGCGGCGGCCGCGTAGGCGACGGCCTGCGCATGGTTGCCCGCGCTGATCGCGATCACGCCGCGCTCCTTCTCGTCGCGCGTGAGGCTCGCGATCTTCGTGAGCGCGCCGCGCGACTTGAAGCTCCCGGTGCGTTGGAAGAGCTCGCACTTGAGGCGGGCGCCGAGGGTACGGCTCGAGAGGAGCGGCGTGCGCGGGAGCCGGTCGCCGATCGTCGCGCGGGCGCGCTCGACGTCGTCCCTCGAAGGCGCTTCGATGTCAACCACGGCGCTGCCGCAGCGCCTCGAAGAGGAGGATCGCCGCGGCCGTCCCCGCGTTCAGCGAGTCGACCGTGCGGGCGCGCATCGGAATCCGGACGTGCACCTCGGCGAGCGTACGCCACGCGTCGGGGAGGCCCTCATCCTCCGCGCCGACGAGGAATGCCGTCGGCGGCGTGTAGTCGGCGTCGGTGTGGCTCGTGCGCGCGCCGACCGTCGCGGCGACCTTCCGGTGCGGCAGGCGCGCGACGTCGTCGGCGGTGACGTCGAGGATCGGCAGCGTGAACACGGCACCCGTCGACGCGCGGATGGCGTTCGGGCTCCACGGGTCGGACCGCGCGTCGCCGACGAGCAGCGCATCCGCGCCGGCGGCGTCGGCCGTGCGAGCCATCGCGCCGAGGTTCCCCGGCTTCTCGATCCCGACGGCGACGAGGACGAGCGTGCTCTGCTCGGGAAGCGATCGGTGCGGCGTCTCGACGATCGCGAGCACGCCTTCCGGCTCGGCGCGGTAGCTCATCTTGCGGAGGACGCGCTCGTCGACCTCCTCGCCCTCGTCCCAGTCGATCAGGCTCGGGGCGAAGTACGTCGCCCGCAGCGTGAGCCCGGCCTCGCGCGCCCGGGCGACCTCGCGCGGCCCCTCGGCGACGAAGAGCCCGGCCCGCCGCCGCTCGCGCGCCTTCCGCAGCCGCAGCACCTCCTTGACGCGCGGGTTCTCCACCGACGTGATCACGGGTCACGGCGAATCTAGCCGCGTCTGGTGGCTGCCACTGTCGCGGAAGTGCGCCGAAACCGCGTCGGAATCGCGCAGACACGATTCCGTTGCGAAGTGCTCCGTACGATCGTCGTCATGTCGCTGCCGCTGCGCGACGAGAGCCCGGGTTACCACCACGTCGTCGCCCGCGGCAACAACAAGCGCACGATCTACATCGACGACCACGACCGCCTCTTCTTCTGCCTCACCGTCGAGCGCATCGCGCGCAAGTACGGATGGACGGTGCTCGCGTACTGCCTGATGCCCAACCACTACCACCTGCTGTTGTGGGTCGGCGAGGACGGCCTATCCCGTGGGATGTGCGAGCTGAACACGAGCTACGCCGTGACGTTCAACGCGAGGCACGGTCGCGTGAACCATCTCTTCGGACGGCGGTTCTGGAACCGGAAGATCACGACGCACGCGTCGATGCTCGGCGTCGTGCGGTACATCGTCCAGAACCCGCGCGCCGCCGGCGGATCGAAAGCGCTGGACGGGTACCGCTGGACGAGCTATGCGGCGACGATCGGCCTCGCGTTCGCCGACATCGAACTCGCAAGGGATCAGCTGCTCGCCTTCTTCGGCAGCACACCGGCGGGCGCTATAGAGGCGTTTCGCGTGTACTGCTCGGCCGGTAGCCTCGGCGGCCCGGTCTCGTGGCAGCCACCGTAACGGCCCTCCGCCGCGCTGCTACGTGAGCGTGTACTCGGGGCCGCTGCCGCCTTCCGGCGGGGTGAGGCGGCCGCCTTTGGCAGTGATGGCGCCGCACTGGACGCAGTTCGAGGGTGCGAGCTTCACCTCGACCCAACCGTCTGCGTCGGCGTCCCCGACCTCGTACACGCGCGCCGGGCACATGTTCGCCCACAGCTCCGCCACGTCGCGCGGCACGTGCGTCTCGAGCCGGATGTGGTTCGGCTGGTCGTCGCGCGTGCGGTTGCCCGAGGCGAAGACACTCGACAGCTTGTCGAACACGAGCGTCCCGTCCGGGGCCGGGTAGGACGCTGCGCGGCCCGTGCGGATCAGAGACTGGTCGGCATCTCGTTCGGTTCGCGCATCGCCCGGCGGGAACCGGCCCTTCGTCGCCGTCATCGCGCCGGCAAGCGCACCGCCGAGATAGAAGCCGCGGCCGAACGCCTGGCGCATGTTGCGCACCTCGCGAAGGTCGCTCCAGACGAAGGACTCCCGCAGCGACGCGTCGTACGATGCGAGCGCCTCGCGCGCCGACGCGCCGCGTGCCAGCGTCCGCCACGCTGCCTCGGCTGCCAGCCGCCCCGACTCGACCGCGTAGTGGATGCCTTTCAGCGCCGGCACGTTGACGAGGCCGACCCCGTCCCCGCACAGGAGCAGCCCGGGCGCGTGGAACCGCTTCGGCAGCGCGACGAAGCCGCCTTCCGGGATGGTCTTCGCGCCCCACTGCACGCGCTCGCCGCCGTCGAGGATGCGCCGCACGCGCGGATGCGTCTTCAGCTCCTGCAGGAGGTCGTGCACCGACAGCTCGGCGTCGCGGTAGTCGAGCCCGACCACCATCCCGATCGTCACCATGTCGTCGCCCATCGGGTAGATGAACGAGCCGCCGAACTCGCGGTACCGCTTGGCTGCGCGCAACGGCCACCCCATCGTGTGCACGACCTCGCGCAGCGGCTTCGCGACCTTCCACACCTCCTTCACGCCGAGCGCCCACACCTGCGGGTTCTCCCCGCGCAGCCCGAACCGCTCGAGCGCCGCCCCGGTCAGATGCCCCTGCGTCCCCTCGGCGAGGATCGTCACGCGCGCGACCACGTCCGACCCGGGCTCGAAGTTCGCGAGCTCCTCGCCGCTCCGACCACGGCCGCGGTCGCCCGTACGGACGCCGACGACGCGGCCCCCGTCGACGAGCAGCTTCTCCGCCGACGTCTCGGGCAGGATCGTCACCCCGAGCGCCTCCGCCTCCTCGGCGAGCCAGCGGCCGAGTCGGGACACCGACGCGACGTAGTTGCGATGATTGACCATCGTCGGGGGCGTCGGGATCCGCACCGCGCGCTTCCTGGTCAGGAAGAGCACGGACTCGCCGTGCACCGGCCCGTAGAACGGCAGCTCGTCGATCCTCTTGCGGCCCTTGAACAGCCGCTGCAGCCCGCGCGGATTCACGACCGCGCCGGAGAGCAGGTGAGAGCCGGCCGCCTTCCCCTTCTCGAGGACCGCGACGGGCACGTCGCCGAGGCGCTCCGCGGTCGCGGGGTCCTCCTCCATTAGCTGCCCGAGGCGAACCGCCGCGGCCAGGCCGGCCGGCCCCGCGCCGACGATCAGGAATCCGACCTCGATCCGCTCGTCGACCGGGTCCGACGGCGCGGCGACCGCCTCCGACGGCGACCACGGCGGCGGAAACTCCGACGGCCGGAAGCTCACGACCTGCGCGCGCGGACCAGGTCGGTCAGCTTCGGAACGATCTCGTGCAAGTCCCCGACGACGCCGAGGTCGGCGTACTCGAAGATCGGGGCTTTGGGGTCCTTGTTGATCGCGACGATCACGTTCGAGCCCTGCATCCCCACCTTGTGCTGGATCGCGCCGGAGATCCCGAGGGCGACGTAGAGCTTCGGCGACACGGACTTCCCCGTCTGCCCGACCTGCGCCGCGTAGGGATACCAGCCGGCGTCGACGACGGCACGCGTCGCGGCGACCGCGCCCCCGAGCGCGCGCGCGAGCTCCTCGGCGAGCGTGAAGTTCTCCGGTCGCCCGAGCCCTCGACCGCCAGCCACGATCACGTCGGCATCTTCGATCGACGGCCCCTGCTGCTCCGCGTGTGCCTGCTCGAGCATCTCCGCGAGCAGCGAGAAGTCCTCCAGCTCGACGACTGCGTCGCGAACGTCGGAGCTGCCTTGCACCCCCGTCGCATCGAGGGCGCCCGCGCGAAACACGCCGATGCGCACGTCGCTCGACCAGCCGGCCTCGACGACGACCGTGTCCTGCAGCGCGGGCGCGCGGCCGCGCTCGCCGTCGAAGTCCACGAGACCCCAGTTGAGGCCGGCGTCCAGCCGCGCGGCGAGGCCCGCCGCGACGTCGGCCGCGAGAACCGACTGCGCGAACAGCACCGTGTCGTAGCCCTCGTCACGCACGAGCTTCGCCAGGACGTCGACCCGCGGTTGCGGCAGCGGTGCGGCGAGGCGTTCGTCGTCGGCGACCCAGATGGTCCCGCCGACACCCTCTGCGAGCTCCCGCACGCCCGCGCCGGCGACGACGCCGGCGACCTCGCCGCCGAGCCCGGCCGCCTTGGCGATGACGCCGAGCGACCCCTTCTGGATCGCGCCCTCGTGGTGCTCGAGGAAGACGAGCGTCTTCGCCATCAGACGAGCCGCTTCTCCGCGAGGAACTCGACGATCTTGTCCGCGGCGCTGCCGTCGTCCTCGATCCGGCGCGCCTCGCCCCGCGGCGGCGGCGGGCTCAGCTCCAGAACCGTCGTGGCCGGTGACGCCGCGCCGCCGACGTCACCGGCGCCGAGCGTCTCCTGCGGCTTCTTCTTCGCGCCCATGATCCCCTTCAGCGACGGGTAACGAGGCGTGTTGATCGCGTCTGAGACGGCCACGACCGCGGGCAGCGGCGCCCGGATGGTGTCGTACCCGAACTCCGTCTGGCGCTTGCCCGTCAGCGAGCCGTCCTGGACCGTCAGCTCCGACACCTGCGAGATCGCCGGTCGCCGCAGGCGCTCGGCCACGGCAGCCCACAGGCAGGCGCCGCCCCCGTCCGCCGACTGCTGCCCGAAGAGCACGAGGTCCGCCCCCTCGCGTTCGAGCGCGCCCGCGAGCGCGTTCGCGGTGACGAGCAGGTCCGCGTTCTGAAGCGCAGGATCCGTGACGAGGACCGCGCGATCGGCGCCCATCGCGAGCGCCTTTCGGAGCGCGTCCATCGCGCGCTCCGGCCCCATCGAGACGACCACCACCTCGCCCTCGCCGGAGCGCTCCTTCAGCTGGAGCGCCTCCTCGACCGCATACGTGTCGAAGTCGGAGATCGCCAGCTCGACCGAGCGGTCGAGGCGCTTCGTCGACGGGTCGATGCGGCGTCCAGCGGCCGCGTCGGGCACTGCCTTCACGCAAACGGCGAGCTTCATGCGCGCCGGACTCTAGCTTGGCTACGCCGCTGCGAGCGCGCCCTGCAGGAACTCGACGATCGCCGCCGTCGGCGCGCCGGGACCGAACACCTCCGCGACGCCGCGCTCCTTCAACGCCGCAGCGTCGTCGGTCGGGATCGTGCCGCCGACGAGCACCAGCACGTCGTCCGCGCCCTGCTCGCGGAGGAGATCGATTATGCGCGGGACCAGGGTCATGTGCGCCCCCGAGAGGATGGAGATCCCGACGGCGTCCGCGTCCTCCTGGATCACCGTCTCGACGATCTGCTCGGGCGTCTGGTGCAGGCCCGTGTAGATCACCTCCATGCCCGCGTCCCGAAGCGCGCGCGCGATGATCTTCGCACCGCGGTCGTGTCCGTCGAGACCCGGCTTCGCGACGACGACCCTGATCTTCCCCGCCACCGTCGGTCAGTATAGGAACGGTGAAGTTGACGGTCGTCGGCTGCTCTCCCGCCTGGCCGAACCCGGGAAGCGCCCATTCGGGATACCTGATCGAGCACGGCGGGCGGCGGCTCCTCGTCGACTGCGGTCCCGGCGTCCTCTCGCGGCTCCGTGCTGCGGAAGGATGGCCGGTCGTCGACGCGATCGCGATCACGCACACGCACATCGACCACTGCGGCGACGTGATCGCATGGCTGTGGGGCCAGCTCCACGTGCCCGCGGCCGGCTCACGCGCTCCGTCGCTCTGGCTGCCGCCCGGCGGGCGCGGCGAGCTCGAGCGCCTCGCGCCGAGGATCCGCGAGACGTTCGCGATCCGCGAGTACGCGGACGCGAGGCCCTTCGACGTCGACGGGTTCACCGTCACGCCAAGGGCCGTCCGGCACTACGACCACCCGACGTGGGGCCTTCGGGTCGAGGCGGAGGGGCACGCTGTCGCGTTCTCGGCCGACACCGGGCCGACGCCGGCGCTCGCCGAGCTCGCCGCCGACGCCGACGTCTTCCTCTGCGAGGCGACGCTCGGCGAGCCGGAGCCCGAACCCCGCGGGCACCTGACCGCGGAAGAGGCGGCGGAAGCCGCGCGCGCGGCCGGCGCGCGCCGGCTGCTCCTCGTGCACCGCGCGGCGGAGCTGCCGGTGCCGGAGGGACTCGAGCTCGCGTACGACGGGCTCGTCGTCGAGCTCTGACGCACCGTCAGAAGACGGGCGTCTCGCGCCACGTGCCCCACACGTCGCGGAACGCGTCGCACATCTCGCCCATCGTCACGTACGCCCCCGCCGCCTCGATGATCGGGTGCATCAGGTTCCGATCGAGGCGCGCGGCGTCCTCTCGCAGCCGAGCGAGCGCCGACTCGACCGCCTCCGAATCCCGCCGCGCGCGAACAGCCTGAACGCGCTCGACCTGCTTGCGCTCGAGCGCCGGGTCGATCTTGAGGATCTCGAGCTCTGGCTCATCCTCGAGCTCGTAGCGGTTCACGCCGACGACGACACGCTGCTCGGCCTCGACCTCGGCCTGGTAGCGAAACGACGCGTCGGCGATCTCCTTCTGGAAGAAGTTCTCGTTGATCGCGGCGACGACGCCTCCGAGCCGCTCGATCTGGTCGAAGTAGTCGTAGGCCTGCCGCTCCAGCTCGTTCGTCAGCGCCTCGACGTGGTAGCTGCCCCCGAGAGGGTCGATCGCGTTGACGACGCCGGTCTCGTGCGCGATCACCTGCTGCGTCCGCAGCGCGATCCTGACGGCGTCCTCGGTGGGGAGTGCGAGCGCCTCGTCGAAGCTGTTCGTGTGCAGCGACTGCGTGCCGCCGAGCACGGCCGCGAGCGCCTCCAGCGCGGTCCGCACGATGTTCACCTCGGGCTGCTGCGCCGTCAGCGACACACCCGCCGTCTGCGTGTGGAAGCGCATGAGCCACGACCGCGGGTTCTTCGCGCCGTAACGGTCGCGCATCGTCCGCGCCCAGATCCGGCGCGCCGCACGATACTTCGCGATCTCCTCGAAGAAATCGAGGTGCGCGTTGAAGAAGAACGAGAGGCGCGGCGCGAAGTCGTCGACGTCGAGCCCGCGCTCGATCGCCCACTCCACGTACGTGAAGCCGTCGGCGAGCGTGAACGCGAGCTCCTGTGCCGCCGTCGAGCCCGCCTCCCGGATGTGGTAGCCGCTGATCGAGATCGGATGCCAGACCGGCATCTCCCTCGTGCAGAACTCGATCATGTCGGTGACGAGCCGCATCGACGGCTCGGGCGGGAAGATGTACTCCTTCTGCGCGATGTACTCCTTGAGGATGTCCGTCTGGATCGTCCCGCGGAGCTTCTCGCGCGGCACGCCCTGCTTCTCGCCGACGCACGCGTAGAACGCCAGCAGGATCGCGGCCGGCGAGTTGATCGTCATCGACGTCGACACGTCACCGAGCGGGATCCCGCCGAAGAGCGTCTCCATGTCCTCGAGCGAGTCGATCGCCACCCCTTCGCGGCCGACCTCGCCCAGGGAGCGCGGGTGGTCGGAGTCGTAGCCCATCAACGTCGGCATGTCGAACGCCGTCGACAGTCCCGTCTGCCCGTGCTCGAGCAGGTAGCGGAAACGCGCGTTCGTCTCTTCGGCGGTGCCGAAGCCCGCGAACTGCCGCATCGTCCAGAGCCGGCCGCGGTACATCGACGGATAGACGCCGCGCGTGAACGGGAACGCGCCGGGATAGCCGAGGTCGCGCTCGTAGTCGATCTGCACCGTCTCGGGCGTCTGGAGCGGCTCGACCTCGATCCCCGAGATGGTCGTGAACAGCTCGCCCTCGCGCTCGGGCGCGGCGTCGTAGAGCTCCTCCCGCCAGGCCCCGAGAGACGTCTCCTTGCGAGGCTCCGTGGTCGCCACGTTCGGATTCTGCCCGATGCTGCCTACACAGCCACCTCGAATCTCCGCGTCTCGGCGGCGCCCGCGCGAACGACCACGGCCGCGGACACGCGCCCGCGCACCTGTTGCGGCACCGCGAACTCGAGGACGCCTCGCGTCTGCGGGAGCAGGTCGCGCGGGCGCGGCCGCAGGACCGCCACGAGCCGGCCGCGCCGGAAGAGGCGGAGGACGACCGCGCCGTGAGCGATGCGTTCCGCCACGTTGCCGCGGTTCGCGACGACGAGCTCGAGCACGCGCCGCCGGACGCGGAGCGTTCGCACCTCGAGCCGTCGCCGGACGGTGCCGGGCACGCGCACCTCGACCGACACGCCGATCCGTACGCGGACGCCCACTCCGGACCCGCCCGGGCTACGGGCGGTCAGAACCACGAGGGCCGGGTGGTCGCCCGGCGCCACACCGCGCGGGCGGGTGGCGCCGACCAGGAACGATGCCTCCGTGCCTGGCCGGAGCACGAGCCTCGCCGGCCGGAGAGCGAGGAGTCGGGTACCGGCGGAGACGCGGACGATCCGCGGGTCGCCGCGGAGATCGAGCACGAACCCGGCGACGCCGGCCTCGACGACCTGCGTCCGGCGGCTTCCGTTCGTCACGTGGATCGTGCTGGTCGCGCCCGCGGCGAGCCGGATCCGGGCCGGCCAGACGGTCAGGCCGGCCCGGGTCGGCGCCGCCGCGGCCGCGTGCACGGGCGCCGCGAGCGCGAGCGCGAGGAGGAGCGCCCGTACGATCACCGGGCGATCACGGTGTACGTGATCGACGCCGTGTACTGCCCGGCGGGGACGTTCGGCAGCGCCGAGGTGAAGCCGACCCGCGTCGACCAGACGTCGCCGCCGCCGGCGCTCACCGCGGAGGTCGAGCCGATCAGGAGGTCCGGTGCCGGTGCGATCGGCACCGCCGTCAAGGTCGTCGACGACATGCCGCCGCCGAGCGTGCCGCCGGCGGGTGCCGTCGCGGCGAGGCCGAGGGGCAGGTCGCGAGGCGTGAACGCGGTGCGATGCGCCGTCAGGCTGTAGCCGACCGAGTCGTTGCTCGTAACCGTCACGTCCTCCGCCACGGGCGTCACGGTCGCACCCGCGGCAAGGCTCCCGAAGTCGACGGTCGGCTGCCCGAGCGACACGGCGATCAGCGGCTGCACCTGGAGCTGCACGCCGGCGCTCGCGCCCGTCGACGATCCGCCCCCGCCGCCTCCACCGCCTCCACCCGAGCACGGCGCGGCCGGCGAGGACGTCGTCTGCGGCGCTGGAGCTCCGGTCGCGAAGTCCGTGCCGTTCGCGTCGGTGTCGCCGCAGCCACCGCCGCTCCGCAGGATCGCGGTCGTCGCGCCGGGCGCCGGTGCCGCCGCCGATCCTTCGTAGTCGGACGCCGTGCCGTACCCCACGAGATCGGCGAGGGTCGAGACACCGGAGCAGGAGCCGGCGCTGGCTCCGCAGGAAAGCGTCGCCGTGTCGTCGACGACCGCGACCTTCCCGCCCGTGGCAGCGAGGTTCGTCGTGCCGACGGCGTCGGGCGTCGGCAGCGGCGAGCCCGTCGTCCCACCGGACGCGAGCTGCACGAGGTACGACTGGCCAGGTGCGATGGTGCCGCTGAGCGCCGTCGCGGACCACGACGCCGACGCGGCCGACGCGTACTGCAGCGTCCAGCCGCTGAGGTTGACGGACGTGGTGCCGCGGTTGAACAGCTGGACGTAGTCGTTGGCGTAGGTCGCTCCGCTGTTCCCGCCGGAGGCGTAGAGCTGGCTGACGACGAGCGACGCCGATCCGCTCGCACGCGCGGTCACCGCGGCGGCGAGCAACGCAAGGAGCAGGGGGACGAGCAACAGGTGACGATGGCGCATGAAGTCTCCGATCGAGTCGTTGAAGAGGTCGCCATCGGGTGTACCGGCGCCGCTGCGCGAGCGAAATCCCCCTGAACGAAACGGCACGAATCCGTCGCACCGCCGTCACACTTTCATGTGCTGTAGCTGTACAGCTACATCGCTTCAGCGCTCCCCACCCGGCCGCCACAGCGGCTCGGTACCGCCGGCGTTCGCGGCCCGGGCGAGGATGAAGAGCAGGTCGGAGAGCCGGTTCAGGTAGACCGAAACGAGGGGGTTCACCGGGCGCCCGCTCGCCGCCCCCAGTACGACCGACTCGGCGCGCCGGCAGACCGCGCGCGCGACATGGAGGCGCGCCGCCTCCTCGGTCCCGCCGGGGAGCACGAATGACCGGAGCTCCGGCAGGCCGGCATTGACCTCGTCGCAGTCGGCCTCGAGCCGGTCGATCGCCGCCTGCTCGATCCGCAGCTTCCCGTCGTCCTCGACGAACGGCACCGACAGGTCGGCGCCCACGTCGAACAGCTCGTTCTGGATCCGCCCGAGGCGCGCGTCGGAACAGACGACCAGCGCCCACCCGACCACCGAGTTGAGCTCGTCGACGGCGCCGTACGCGCGCACGAGCGGGTCGAGCTTCGACACGCGCGAGCCGTCGCCCAGCGACGTCTCGCCGCGGTCGCCGCCGCGCGTGTAGATCCGCGTCAGGCGGACGGGCTCATCGCGACGGCGTGGCGACAAGCTCCTGACGACCCAGGATGGAGCGGGCGATCACCAGCCGTTGGATCTCGCTCGTCCCCTCGTAGATCTCCGTGATCTTCGCGTCGCGGTAGTACCGCTCCACGGGGAACTCCTTCGTGTAGCCGTAGCCGCCGAGCACCTGGATCGCGTCGGCCGTCTGCCGGCGCGCCATCTCCGACGCGAACAGCTTCGCCTTCGCGCCGGCCTCCGTGTGCGGCAGCCCGCGGTCCTTGAGCCACGCCGCGCGGAGCACGAGGAGCCGCGCCGCGTCGATCTCCATCGACATGTCCGCGAGCTTGTGCTGGATCGCCTGGTAGGCGGCGATCCGATGGCCGAACGCCTCGCGCTCGAGCGCGTAGCGGCGCGCGACCTCGTACGCCGCCTCGGCGATCCCGACCGCCTGGGCGGCGATCCCGATGCGCCCTCCGTCGAGCGTCGCCATCGCGATGCGGAAGCCACGGTTGAGCTCGCCCAGCAGACGGTCGGCCGGAACGACTGCGTCCACCGAGATGTCGTTGGTGACCGACGAATTGAGGCCGAGCTTCTCCTCGGTCCGCGTCACGTCGACGTGCGACCCGTCGAGGACGAACGCCGACACGCCGCGCGCGGTCCGGGTCTCGGGGTCGGTGCGCGCAAAGAGGAGAAGCGGACCGCCGAACGCCGCGTTGGTGATCCACTGCTTGGAGCCGCGGATGCGCCAGCCGTCGTCGACCGACTCCGCGGAGGTCGCGAGCGCGCCCGCGTCGGAGCCCGAGCCGGGCTCCGTCAGGGCGAAGCAGCCGATCGTCTCGCCGCGGGCGAGCGGCGGCACGAATCGCTCGACCTGGTCGTCGCTCCCGAACGCGAGGATCGGCAGCGTGCAGGCCGAGGTGTGCACCGCGACGGTGACGCCGACGCCGGCGTCGGCGCGCGAGAGCTCCTCGAGCACGAGGACGTACGAGAGGAAGTCGGCGCCTGCGCCGCCGTGTTCCTCCGGCACGCAGACTCCGAGGAGTCCGAGCTTGGCGAGCCGGTCCAGGAGCTCGCGCGGGAAGCCGTGCGCGCGGTCCCACTCGGATGCATTCGGCTCGATCTCGGCCGCGGCGAAGTCGCGCGCGAGCATCTGGATCTCGCGCTGCTCCGCCGTGAGCTCGAAGTCCACGCGGGGCAGACTACTCCGATGAGGTTCGTGGCGATCCTCGCCTGCGCCTCGATCTTCGCCGCGTGCGGAGGCCATTCCGCGCGCTCGCCCGAAGCGGTTGCGCGCGCATGGAGCGCCGCGCTGGACCGCTCGGACGACGGTGCAGCGGCGTCGCTGTTCGCACCGTCCGCCGTCGTGGTGCAGAGCCGCGAGCTCGTCCTGCAGACGCACGCGGATGCAGTGACCTGGAACGCCGCGCTTCCGTGCGGCGGCCGGATCACGCGCGTCGTGCCCGAGCGGAGGGACGAGGTGCTCGTCGTCTTCCGTTTGACCGAGCGTCCAGGCCACTCGTGCGACGCTCCCGGCGCGAGCGCGGCGGCGCTCTTCCGCGTCGAGCACGGGAGGATCGTGCTCTGGCACCAGACGCCCGTGCCGGCGCAGGCCGGAACGCCGGTCGTCTAGCTACTTCGGCTCTGGCTCGAGCTTGTAGCCGACGCCGAAGCGCGTCTGGATGAACGAATGCCGCGGCGCGTTGCGGTCGATCTTCTGGCGGAGCCTGCGCACGAATACGTCGACGGTGCGGTCGCGGTGCGTCTCGCGCCGGCCCCACACCTTCTGGAGCAGCTCGTCGCGGGTGACGACGCGACCGCGGTCGAGCGCGAGCGTGTACAGGAGCTTGAACTCGGTCGGCGTGAGGTCGGCGCTGCGGCCGTCGACGAACGCCTGCACCTCGCGCGGGTCGATCCGCAGCTCCTCGATCTCGATCGGGTCGCCGCGCCGCTCCTCCGCCGGCCGCACCCCGCGGCGCGCGGCAGCGCCGACGCGCGCGACCAGCTCGCGCATCGAGAACGGCTTGACGAGGTAGTCGTCCGCGCCGATCTCGAGCGCGTGCACGCGGTCGTGCTCGGTGCCGCGTGCGGAGACGACCACGATCGGCGTCCCGATTCCCTCCGCGCGCGCCGTCTCGATCAACTTCCACCCGTCGAGCTCGGGGAGCATCAGGTCGAGGACGCACACATCCGGGTTCTCGAACCGGAGACGCGCCAGGCCGAGCTCGCCGCGCCCGACGACGACGGCGTCGAAACCCGCAGCGAGGAGGTGCCGTGCCATCGCGTCGCCGATCACGTTGTCGTCCTCGACGATCAGGATCTTCGGCACGCCGCCTACGATAGATCCGTGGCCCGTTCGCCCCTGGTGTCGATCCGGTGACGATCCGGTGAACGAGGCGCCGCGAAGCTTCGACGAGCTGCGGACGGGCTTCACGGCGGCGGTCTCGCACGAGCTGCGGACGCCGCTCGCACGGATCCTCGCGCTTCTCGACTCCGCCGAGCTCCCGGGCGCCGACGTGCGCGCGCTGATCGACCAGGCGAGGACCGAGGTCGAGGGCGCCGGCGCGCTGATCGACGAGATCCTCTTCCTCTCCGAGCTCGAGAGCGGCCGCGAGGTCGTCTCGCTCGGCCGCACGGCTGCGCTGCCGGTGCTCGAAGAAGTCCTGCGCGACCTCGAGCCCGCGGCCGCGCGCGCCGGCGTCGAGCTGCACAGCCAGGGCGACGCGGTCGCCGACGTGCCGCTCCGGCCGCGCATGCTCCGGATCGTCGCCGAGAACCTGGCCGAGAACGCGGTCCGCTACGCGGGCCACGGCGCCCGCTTCACCTTCGCGGTCGCGCGCGACGGCGACTCGGTGACACTCACGGCCGCCGACGACGGCGCGGGCGTGCCCGAGAACGCGCTTCCGCGCCTCTTCGAGCGCTTCTACCGCTCTGACGCGGCGCGCACGACGCGCGGCAACGGCCTCGGGCTTGCGATCGTCAAGCACATCGTGGTCGCCGCGGGCGGGGACGTGGACGCGGACGGAGGCCCCGGACGGGGCCTCCGCGTCCGCGCGACGTTCCCTCTTTAGGCGTGGAGCTGCTCGAGCGCCTTCTCGGCCGCGACGAGGACCGGCTTCACGGTCGACATGGGAGCGAACGTGAGCTTGGCGGCGAACTGCTTCTGCTGGCCCTGCGTGAGCGTCCAGAAGATGATCTTGCGCAGCTCGGCAGCGTGGGAGCTCTTCCTGTGCACGATCACGTACGTGTAGGTGCTGATCGGGTACGCGTCTGCGGCCGACCTCGGCGGGTTGACGATGTGCATCTCGTCGTTCGCCGGGACCTTCGTGAACGCCGCGGCGGCGGCCTCGATCCGGCGCAGGCTGGGAAAGAGGAATCTCCCGGCCGCGTTGCGGACTGCGGCGAAGCGCAGGTGGTTCCCCTTGGCGTACGCGACGTCGACGTAGCCGACCGCGCCGTCGGTGCGCGAGACGAGGCCGGCGACGCCAGAGGAGCCCTTCGCGCCCTGTCCCGCCGGGAACGCGGGCTGCGTCGACGTCCCGATCTTCGTCTTCCACGTCTGGCTGACGCTCGACAGGTAGTCGGTGAAGGCGTAGGACGTGCCCGAGCCGTCCGAGCGGAAGACGGGCGTGATCTTCAGGTCCGGGAACTTGGCGCCCGGGTTGAGCTTCGCGATCGCCGGGTCGTCCCAGTTCGTGACCTGGCCGAGGAAGATCTTCGAGATCGTCGTCGCGTCGAGGCGCACGTGCACGGGCGCCCCCGGAACGTTGTAGACGACCGAGACGGCGGACAGCGCCCACGGGATCTGGATGCAGTCCGGGCACGCCGACCGCTGCGCGGGGTTGAGCGGCGCGTCGGACGCGCCGAAGTCGACCTGGTTCGACGTGATGGCCGCGACGCCGGCCCCGGACCCGACGGCGCTGTACTGGATCGTGTAGCCGAACGCATGGCCGAGCGCGGGCGTCCACGCGGCGACGAGGGGCGCGACGAACGTGCTCCCGGCACCCGTGATCGTGGTGTCGCCGGTGGTGGCGGTCGCGGCGGCCGCCGCGACGAGGGCGGCCGCTGCGGCCGCGAGCAGGATCGTGAGTCGTTTGGTCATGCCTCGAGCGTCGCGCGCATCCGGCCCCGCGTGGGCAGCGGACCGGTGACACGTGCGTGACGAAGTGGTTACCGCGTGAGCCGGCGCCGCGAGCGCTCGTGCAGGAGCCGCGCGGCGAGGCTCGACACGAGCACGAACAGGATCAGGACGAACGCGGCCGCCCACGCCTGCCGGTGCAGCGCGGGGTCCGCGGACTCCGAGTACTCGAAGATCGTGAGCGGGATCGACTGCACGGAGTGCGTCGGGTTCCAGTCCACGGCGCTGCCGGCAAGCGCGCACGTGAAGAGGAGCGGCGCGGTCTCGCCGGCCGCGCGCGCGACCGCGAGCGTCGTACCGGTGAGGATGCCGCCCAGTGAGGTCGGCAGGACGACGCGCAGCACCGTCTGCCACCTCGACACGCCGAGCGCGTAGCTCGCCTCCCGCAGGTCGCTCGGCACCAGGCGCAGCACCTCCGTTGTCGACCGCGCGACGAGCGGGAGCATGATCACCGCGAGCGCGAGGCCGCCTGCGACCGCGCTCTGGTGGTGGCCGATCCCTAGGAGCGGGACCCTCACCTGCACGCAAAGGGCGAAGACGAAGATGCCGATCACGATCGAGGGGAAGCCGTTCAGCACGTCGAGCCACAGGCGCACCTGCCGACCGACGGAGGGACGTGCGAACTCGATCACGAAGATCGCGGTCAGGACGCCGACGGGGAGCGCGATCGCGGTCGCGACGCCGACGAGCAGCAGCGACCCCGCGATCGCGGGCGCGATGCCGCCGTTGCCGCCGAAGAACGACGAGCTCGGGCCCTTGAGGAAGAAGCCGAGGTCGAGCGCGCCGGCGCCGCGGCTTCCGACCGACCAGACGACGACGGCGAGGACCGCGAGCGCCAGCGCGGCCGCGACCACGGCCACGCTCTCCGCGACGCGACTCGCGAGCAGGCGCCTCCGGCCGCGGCCGCTCGCCACGAGGCTGATCGCCGGCTCGGTCATCCGTATCGCCTCACCACACGCTGAGCGGCGAGATTCGCGACGAACGTGATCACGAGCAGGATCAGCGCGAGGTAGATCAGCGCCGCGATCTGGATGTTGGTGGTCGCGCCCTGGTACTGGTTCGCGAGCCGGCTGGCGATCGTGTCGCCCGGCGAGAAGAGCGACAGCCGGAGCGGGGTGAAGTTCCCGATCACCTGCGTGACGGCAATCGCCTCGCCGAGCGCGCGGCCGAGGCCGAGGATGATCGCGGCGACGACGCCGCCGCGCACGGATGGCACGACGACCGTCTTCACCATCTCCCAGCGCGTCGCGCCGAGCGCGATCGATCCCTCCTCCAGCTCCGCCGGCACGCGGAGGAAGAGCTCCCGGCAGATCGACGACGTGATCGGGATCGTCATGATCGTCAGCACGACGATCGCGGTGAACATCGTCGACTCGGTGTGGGGGTCGCCGCCGAAGATCGGGATCCAGCCGAGGCCCCCGTGGAGCAGCGGCTGGACGTGCTTCGCGTCGAACGGCGCGAGCACGTAGATCCCCCAGAGGCCGACCACCACCGACGGGACGGCTGCGAGCAGGTCGATCAGGGTCCCGACCGGCACGCGCACCGCAGGCGGTGCGAGCTCGCTGAGGAAGAGGCTGATCGCGATCGACAGCGGCGCCGCGAGCAGCATCGATCCGAACGACGTGACGAGCGTGCCGGCGATCAGCTCGCGCGCGCCGAACCTGCTGGTGACCGCGTTCCAGTCGCCGTGCCAGAGGAACGCGACGTGGAAGCGCTCGACGGCGGGCCACGCGCCCTGCGCGACGCGCCAGACGATCGCTGCGACCACGAGCACGCCGAGGATCGCGGCGAGCGCCGTCAGCCCGTACAGCAGCCCGTCGCCGACGCGGTCGCCGGCGCGGCGCGTGCGCGGGAAGGTCCCGGCGGCGAGCGACGCGGCTTCCACGACGCCAGCATTCCAGCGGCCGGCTCGGGTGGGACGGCGCGTCACCACTTCGACACCCGACGTTCACACGCCGTGTACCCCCGGCCGGCACGGCGGCCGGGACACTCGAGGTGTGAGCTCGACCGCTGAGATCACCCTCCCTCGGAGAGAGCCCACGCAGAGCGCGCGCCGGTCGGTGTTCGAGATCGCCGGCCTGACCGTCTGCTACGGCAGCGCGGTCGCCGTCCGCGGCGTGAGCCTCGAGATCCACGAGCACGCGATCACCGCGCTGATCGGCCCGTCGGGCTGCGGGAAGTCGACGGTGCTCCGCTGCCTGAACCGCATGAACGACCTCGTCCCGAGCGCGCGCGTCCAGGGCAGCGTGCGCTACCACGGGATCGACCTGTACGGGCGCGACGTCGACCCGATCGAGGTCCGGCGCCGCATCGGCATGGTCTTCCAGCGGCCGAACCCCTTCCCCAAGTCCGTCTACGACAACGTCGCGTACGGCCTGCGGATCCTCGGGATGAAGGACGACCTCGACGGACGCGTCGAGCAGGCGCTGCGCGCGGCCGCGCTCTGGGACGAGGTGAAGGACCGGCTGAAGCGGTCTGCGCTCGGCCTCTCGGGCGGCCAGCAGCAGCGGCTCTGCATCGCCCGCGCGATCGCGGTGCGGCCGGACGTGATTCTGCTCGACGAGCCCGCGTCGGCGCTCGACCCGATCTCGACCTCCGCGATCGAGGATCTGATGCACGAGCTGAAGCGCGATTACACGCTCGTGATCGTCACGCACAACATGCAGCAGGCCGCGCGCGTGGCGGAGATGACGGCCTTCTTCAGCCTCGACGACGGCGCCGGCACGCTGATCGAGTACGACGCGACCGAGAAGATCTTCACCCAGCCGGCCGACGAGCGGACCGAGGGCTACGTCACGGGGCGCTTCGGCTGATGCGCGTCTCGCTGACGGAGGAGCTCGAGCAGCTCGAGGCGGCGCTGCAGGAGGAGGGCGACCTCGTGCTGCGCGCGCTCCGGTCGTCGCTGAACGCGCTCGCGCGCGGCGACGAGGAGCTCGCCGACGAGGTGATCGGCTTCGACGACGAGGTCGACCGCCGCTACGCGGCGATCGAGACGGGCGTCCAGTCGCTGCTCGCGCGGCAGACACCCGTGGCGGTCGACCTCCGCCTCGTGCTGGCCGTGCTCCGCGTCAACCTGCACCTGGAGCGCATGGCCGACTACTGCGTCACGGTCGCCAAGCTGACGAAGCTGATGGGCGGCCTCGGGTTCGCCGACGACGGCATCGGCCGCTCCGTGGAGGACATGGGACAGCGCGCGGAGCAGATGATCCGGCTCGCGCTGGACGCCTTCGCCGACCGCGACGTCGCGAAGGCGGAGACGCTCGTCGAGCTGGACGAGCTGATCGACCGCGCGAACCGGAACGCCGCCGAGGACGTGCTTTCGCTCGGCGACTCGCCGCAGGAGCGGGAATACGGCCTGCGGATGCTCGTTGTGTCACGGTGCGTGGAGCGAATCGGCGACCACGCCGTGGACATCGGCGAGCAGGTCGCGTTCCTCGTCACCGGCGAGCTCCGCGAGTTCAGCGACGCGTCGCACCCCGTCTAACCGGACCAGCCGGTCCGTTTCTGCTACGGTAACCGGACTAACGAGTCCGGATAGTCGAAGCGAAGGAGGCCGGCATGAGAAGCGCCGCCACCAATCCATGGGTCGTCCTCGTCCTGATCTGCCTCGCGCAGTTCATGGTCGTGCTGGACGCCACGATCGTCAACGTCGCCCTGCCGTCGATCCAGAAGGACCTCCACCTCTCGGAGAGCAGCCTGCAGTGGATCGTCAACGCCTACACGCTCGTCTTCGGGGGCTTCCTGCTCCTGGGCGGCCGCGCGGGCGACCTGCTCGGACGGAAGCGCCTGTTCCTGATCGGCCTCGTGATCTTCACCGGCGCCTCGCTGCTCGACGGCCTCTCCTCGAGCGAGGGCATGCTCGTCGCGTCGCGCTCGCTCCAGGGGCTCGGCGCAGCGCTCGTCTCCCCCGCGGCGCTGTCGATCATCTCGACGACGTTCGAGGAAGGCGCGGAGCGCGCCCGCGCGCTCGGCGTGTGGGCGGCGATCGCGATCGGCGGCTCGGCCGTGGGGCTGATCCTCGGCGGCGTGCTCACGCAGTACTTCTCGTGGCCGTGGATCTTCTTCGTCAACGTGCCGGTCGGAGTCGTGGGATTCGTGCTCTCCCTGCGGCTGATCCCCGAGTCACGCGACGCGGACGCCCACCGCAGCTACGACGTCGCAGGCGCCGTCACGGTCACCGGCGGGCTGATGGCCCTCGTCTACGCGATCGTCGACGCGCAGTCGGCCGGCTGGGGCTCGGCGAAGACGCTCGCCTTCTTCGCGCTCGCGCTCGGCCTGCTCGTCGCCTTCGTCGTGATCGAGCTGCGGGTGCGGGCGCCGCTCGTGCGGCTCTCGATCTTCCGCACGCGCTCGCTGCTGACGGCGAACGCCGCGATGTTCCTGGCGATGTCGGGGATGTTCGCGATGTTCTTCTTCAACACGCTGTACATCCAGCGCATCCTCGGGTACGGCCCGCTGAAGGCAGGCCTCGCGTTCCTGCCGTTCACCGCGGGGATCATGGTCTCCGCCGGCATCGCGTCGCAGTTCGCGCCGCGGCTCGGCGTGCGGACCGTCGCCGGCGCCGGGATGGTGCTGAGCATCGCCGGCCTGCTCCTGCTCACGCAGCTGCCGGTGCACGGGTCCTACCTCGCGGACGTGCTGCCGTCGATCGTGCTCTCGTCGCTCGGGATGGGAGGCGTGTTCATGGCGCTGACCCTGATCGCGACCACCGGCCTCGAGGCCCACGACCAGGGCCTCGCGTCCGGGATCTTCAACACGTCGCAGCAGGTCGGAGGCGCCCTCGGCCTGGCGGTGCTGTCGACGCTCGCGGCGAGCAGGACCTCGTCCGCAGGAGGCACGCAGGCGCACGGCCTCGTCGTCGGCTTCCACTGGGCCTTCGGCGCGGGCGCCGTCGTGCTGGCGGGCGCGCTCGTCGTCCTCGTGGCTCTGCTCCGCAGCCGCCACGTCGCCGCGATCGAGGCGCAGACCGCGTCCGCAGAACCTGCGATCGTAGGCGCGTAGATGCTCGAGCCCGCGCTCCGTGCCGACGCTCGGCGGAACCTCGACCGCATCCTGGACGCGGCGGCCGAGGTCTTCGCCGAGCTCGGCCCGGACGCTCCGATCGACGAGATCGCGCGCCGCGCGGGCGTCGGCCACGGGACGGTGTTCCGCCGGTTCCCGACGAAGGACGCGCTGCGTGCGGCCGTGCTCGCCGCGCGGCTCGAGGAGATGGTCGCGTTCGCCGGCGAGCTGCTCGAGCGGCCGGACGCCGGCGCGGCCTTCGACGAGTTCGTGATGTACGCCGCCCGGTGCTGCCGCCGCGACCGCACGTTCTTCGAGGGCCTCGAGCGGTGCGGCGAGCAGTTCCCGGACGTGGCGCGAGGCAAGCAGGAGCTGCGCGACGCCCTCAACAAGCTGATCCGCCGCGCCAGGCGAGAGGGCCACGTACGGCGGGAGGTCGACGCGCGCGACGTCGGCGCGCTCGTCGGCGCGGCGATCGAAGCGTCGATGTACACGGGGCGGCCCGACGCGTGGCGGCGCTACGTGCGGATCGTCCTCGACGGCCTCCGTTCCTGACGGGCGTCAGGCGTTCTTCACGAGCACGTTGCCGATCCGCGACGCCGCGGTCTCGCACGCGTCGACCGCGTCCTCGAGCGCCTCGTAGATGTCCTTCCAGCGGATCACCACCACGGGGTCGATGCGCTCGTCCTTGAAGAGGCTCGCGCGCGCGGCGCGCGCGACGTCGTCGGCCTCGTCCTCGATCTCCTTGATCACGCGGATCCGGTCGGACGACCCGCGGAGGGTGCGGAGCTCGGCGAGCAGCGCGGCCAGCTCGTCGCTCGCCCGGACGAGCAGGCCGCAGAGCTGGAGCGACGGCCGCGTCGCCGTCTCGACGCCGTAGAGGCCGAGCAGCTCGGCCGCGTTCTCGCCGGCGTCGGCGACGTCGTCGACAGCGAACGCGAGGGTCACGAGGTCGTCGCGGTCGTACGGCGTGACGAACATCGTGTTGGTCGTCTGGAGGAGCGACGAGATGACCGAGTCGGCGCGGTGCTCGAGCTCCTTCACCTCCTCCTGCGAGGGCCCCGACGGCCACTCGGCGAAGCGCCGCTCCACGAGGTGCGAGACAGCGGCGACGCGCTCGCCGGCCTCCGCCAGGAGCGCGTGCACCTCCCCGGTCCCGGGGCCGAACCCGAGCCGCATCAGAACACCGCCTTGACCGGGAACCAGACGCCGGCGGCGACGACGGCCGCGGCGGGCAGCGTGAGCAGCCACGCCGTCACGATGCTGCCGGCGACGCCCCACCGCACCGCCGACAGCCGCCTCGTCGCGCCCGAGCCCATCACCGCGCCGGACACGACGTGCGTGGTCGACAGCGGGTACCCGTACTTCGTCGACGCGTAGATCACCGCACCGGACATCGCCTGCGCCGCGAAGCCGGCCGGCGGGTCGATCTGGAACACGCGCTGGCCGAGCGTGCGGATGATCCTCCAGCCGCCCGCGTACGTCCCCAGCCCGATCGCGATCCCGGCGGCGATCTGCACCCAGCGCGGGATGTAGAACGAGTGGATCGAGCCGTGCGTGTAGAGCGCGAGCGCGATCACGCCCATCGTCTTCTGGGCGTCGTTCGAGCCGTGGTTGAACGCGACCCAGGTGCCGCTCGCGAGCTGCCCGAGGCGGAACGACCGGTTCGCGAGCCCCGGCGTCATCCACTGGAAAACCCAGTAGATCGCGAGCAGGAACGCGAACGCGGCCGCGAAGGCGAGCGTCGGCGCCCACAGCGCCGGGATCACGACCTTGTGGGCGAGGCCGTGCCACTCCACCCCCTTCTCCCCCGACTGCGCGAGCGCCGCGCCGACGAGCCCGCCGATCAGCGCGTGCGACGACGACGACGGTAGCCCGAGCCACCAGGTGACGAGGTTCCACACGATCGCGCCGACGAGCGCGGCCAGCACCGTGCGCGGGTTCGCGAGCGTCGTGTCGATGATCCCCTTGCCGACGGTCTTCGCGACGGCCGCCGTGACGAACACGCCGGCGAAGTTCGCGACGGCGGCGACGAGGACCGCGAGCCGCGGCGACAGCGCGCGTGTCGAGACCGACGTGGCAATCGCGTTGGCCGTGTCGTGGAAGCCGTTCGTGAAGTCGAATGCGAGCGCGACGACGATCGTGATGACGAGGAGCGTCACGGGCTTCGCGGCTCAGCGGTTCTTGACGAGGATCGCCTCGAGCACGTCGGCCGCGTTCTCGCAGGCGTCGACGGCCTCCTCGAGCTGCTCGTGGATGTCCTTCCAGCGGATGATCGTGAGCGGGTCGGCACCGGAGCGGAACAGCTCGGCGATCGCCTCCCGCTCGAGCCGGTCGCCCTCGTCCTCGAGCTCGCGCAGCGCGACGAGCTGCTTCTGCGAGTCGCGGAACCCTTCGAGCAGGCCGACGGCGTCGTGGAGCCGGGCGGCGGCGCGGTGGATGACCTCCGCCTGCTCGCGCGCACGCCGCGGCACCTCGCGCACCTCGTACGCGTCGATGTTGTCGGCGGCCTCGTCGACGTGGTCGCAGACGTCGTCGATCGCCGTCGCGAGCCGGTACATGTCGTCGCGGTCGAGCGGCGTGACGAACGTGCGGTTGAGCAGGTTGATCACCTCGCGCGTGAGCCGGTCGCCCTCGTGCTCGAGCTCGCGGATGTCGAGCAGGCGCTCCCGGCCGGCGGGCCACTCCTCGAGCAGGTCGACGAGCGTGCGCGCGATCTCGCGGGCGTTCGCGGACGCCTGCGTGAAGAGATCGAAGAACTCGCGCTTCTGTGGGGTCAGGCGAAGCGCCATGCCGCGCGTGTTCTATCGAACCGCACCTACGCGTACTCGTAGAACCCGTGGCCGCTCTTGCGCCCGAGGCGACCGGCCTGCACGTACTGCCGCAGCAACGGGCACGGCGCGTACTTCGGATCGCCCAGACCGCGGTGCAGCACGTCCATGATCGCGACGCACGTGTCGAGCCCGATCAGGTCGGCGAGGGCGAGCGGCCCCATCGGATGCGCGAAGCCGAGCTTGGCGATCGTGTCGATCGCCTGCGGCTCCGCGACTCCTTCCATCAGCGCGTACGCCGCCTCGTTGATGAACGGCATCAGGATCCGGTTCGACACGAACCCGGGGAAGTCGCGCGCCTCCGCCGGCTCCTTGCCCAGCTCGCGCGCCAGCTCGACGATCGCCGCGGCCGTCTCGTCCGACGTCTGGACCGCGCGGATCACCTCGACGAGCTTCAGCACCGGGACGGGGTTGAAGAAGTGCATGCCGATCACCTTGTCGGGCCGCTTCGTCGCCGCGGCCAGGGACGTGATCGGGATCGAGCTCGTGTTCGACGCGAGCACGGCCTCGGGAGGAAGCGTCTCGTCGGCGCGGCGGAAGACGTCCTCCTTCGCGGCGGCGTCCTCCGTGATCGCCTCGATCATCAAATCGGCGGCGACGAGCCCCTCGACGGGCTCGACGCGCGCGATCGTCTCGTCGGGGTCCGCTCCGCCCTTCTCGGCCAGACGCTCGAGGCTCTTCCTCATCGCCTGCAGGCCGCGCTCGACCGCGCCCAGGTACGGGTCGTGCAGCGACACCCGGCGGCCGGAGGCCGCGACCGCCTGCGCGATGCCGCCGCCCATCTGCCCCGCCCCCACGACGAGGACGTGCTCGAACCTCACGGCGCGGGAGCCTACCCTTCGTGCGTGCAGGTGCGGCTCGCCTCGCCCGACGACTCGCTCGCGATCGAGCGCGCGCGCGTGCACGGCTGGAGGACCGCGTACCGCCACATCTACCCAGCCGACGACCTCGACGCGCTCCCGATCGACGCCGACCGGTGGCGCAGCCGCCTGCACGTACCGCCGCCCGGATGGACGACGCTCGTCTGCGAGGACCTCGACCGCGTCGTCGGGTTCGCCTCCGTCGGACCGAGCCGGGACGAGGACGGGCTCGGCGAGCTGTACGCGATCTACGTCGACCCCGACGCGTGGTCGTCGGGCGCCGGCCGGGCGCTGATCGAGGCGGCCGAGGAGCAGCTCGCGGCGGACTACGAGACCGCGCTGCTCTGGGTGCTCGAGGACAACCCGCGCGCGCGCCGCTTCTACGAGCGCGCCGGGTGGACGCCCGACGGCGCGCGCAAGGCGGAGGAGCGCTTCGGCGTCCGCGCGCCCGAGGTGCGCTACCGGAAGGAGCTGCGCAGCAGCTCGCGGTCGTGCTCGTAGGAGAGGAGCGCGTCCGCCTCCTCGAGGCTCGCCCAGCGCACCTCGTCGACCTCCGTCCGCGGCGACGGCTCGCCCTCCGCCGTCATGCGGAAGAACCGCACCTCCTTCGGACCGCCTCCGACCTCGTAGCGCGTCGACCCGACGTACCCGTCGAGCGCGCAGGCGAGCCCCGTCTCCTCCTCGACCTCGCGCAGCGCCGCGTCTTCCCACGACTCGCCGTCCTCGAGCTTCCCCTTCGGGAACGACCAGTCGTCGTACCCGGGCCGGTGGACGACGAGGACGTAGCCGTCCCGGACGACGATCCCGCCCGCGGCCCTGATCACACTTCGAGCAGGAGCGCGTCGCCCTGGCCCCCGCCGGAACAGATCGCCGCCAGGCCGAGCCCGCCGCCGTTCCGCCGCAGCTCGTGCACCATCGTCCCGACGATGCGCCCGCCCGACGCGCCGATCGGGTGGCCGAGCGCGACGGCGCCGCCGTTCACGTTCACGCGCTCCTCGTCGGCGCCGAGCATCCTCGTCGAGTTCCAGGCCACCGACGAGAACGCCTCGTTGATCTCGACGCGCTTCACGTCGTCGATCGTCTTCCCCGCGCGCCCGAGCGCGATCGCGCCGGCTTTCGCGGGCGTGCGCGCGAGGTACGCGAAGTCGTCGGCGACGTACCCCTGGGACACGATCGTCGCCAGGGGCTCGAGCCCGCGCTGCCGAGCCCACTCCTCCGAGCAGACGACGACGCAGCTCGCCCCGTCGTTGACGCCGGGCGCGTTCCCCGCGGTCGTGGTCCCCTCCGGGTCGAACACCGGCTTCAGCGCGGCGAGCTTGTCGAGCGTCGTGTCGCGCCGGATCGACTCGTCGGCGGTCACGTCGCCGACGGCGACGATCTCGTCGTGGAACCGGCCCGCGTCCTGCGCCGCCGCCGCCCGCTCGTGCGAGCGCACGGCCCACGAGTCCTGCTGCTCGCGGGAGATGCCGAGCTCGCGCGAGACCTTGGAGTTCTGCTGGACCATGTGGAGCTGGTCGAAGGTCGACGTCAGCCCGTCGTAGACCATCGAGTCGAGCACCTCGCCGTGCCCGAGCCGGTAGCCGAAGCGCGCCTTCTTGAGAAGGTAGGGCGCGTTGGTCATCGACTCCATCCCGCCGGTGACGACGACGTCGACGTCTCCCGAGCGGATCATCGAGTCGGCGACCTCGATCGCGCGGATCGACGACGCGCAGACCTTGTTGACCGTGTCGGCCGGCGTCTCCTTCGGCAGCCCGGCGCCGACCGCGGCCTGGCGCGCCGGCGCCTGCCCCGCGCCGCCCTGCAGCACCTGTCCCATGATCACGTACTGCGGCTCGTGCGGCTCGACGCCGATGCGCTCGAGCGCCGCGCGGATCGCGATCGCGCCGAGCTCCGTCGCCTCGTACTGCGCAAGCCCGCCGCCGAGCTTCCCGAACGGCGTGCGCACGGCGCTGACGATGACGCTGCGACCCGCCATCAGCGGACGAACGAGTGGTCGCGCCGAAGGCGCTGCGCGAACGCGACGATGAGCCTGACGATCGCCTCCACGTCTCCAAGATCGCAGATCTCGTTGGGGCTGTGCAGGTACCGCGTCGGGATCGACAGGAGGCCGGTCGGCACGCCGGCGCGCGCCAGGTGGAACTCGTCTGCGTCGGTGTGCGTCGCGCGCGAGTACACCTCGAACGCGTGCGGGATCCCCTCGTCCGCCGCGGCGTCGCCAAGCAGGTCGGTGACCTTCTTGTTGAGGGTCGGCCCGCGGGCGATCATCGCGCCGAAGCCGAGCTCGATCCGCCCGGCGCGGCGGACGTCGCCACCGGGGACGTCGGTGGAGGGGGTGACGTCGACGACGATCGCGACGCGCGGGTCCAGCCCGAACGCCGCCGTGCGAGCGCCGTACGGGCCGATCTCCTCCTGGACGGCCGCGACGGCCACGACGTCGACCTGCGCACCACCCGCCTCGGCCACCCGCCGCGCAGCCTCCAGCGCGATGTAGGCGCCCAGCCTGTTGTCGAGCGCCTTCGAGAGCAGCCGGCCGTTCGGAAGCTCGGTCGGCGGTCCCGTCCAGACTCCCGCGTCGCCGACGCGCACGAGGCCCTCCGCCTCCTCGCGGCTCCGCGCACCGACGTCGAGGTGCAGGTCGGCGAGCTCCAGCCGCGGACGGTCGCGCGCCTGCTCGGGGTAGACGCGCTTTCGGGCGACGGCCGCGGGGACGCGCCCGTTGCGGGTCAGGAGCTCGAACCGCTGCCCGTAGAGCGCCTCCGGCGAGATGCCGCCGACGGTCGTGAACGCGAGCAGGCCGTTCTCCTCGACGTTCGTGACCGCGATGCCGATCTCGTCGATGTGGCCGACGAGGGCGAGGGCCCCCGCGGCCTCGCCGCGCACGCGCGCGAACGACGTCCCGAGCGTGTCCGACCACACTTCCGCGAAGGTCGACGCGGCCTCGCGCCAGATCGCGGACGGCTCCTCCTCGTGACCCGGCGGGCCCGAGGCGAGAAGCAGGGCCCGCAGGAGGTCGGGGACGGCCACGGCTTGCGCATTCAAGCAGTAGCCCCTACGCTGGCAGCGCATGTGCTTCCCGGCTCCGACCTGGTGGGCGTGGCGCCACGAGCGGGGCGGGAGCCTGCGCGCATAGCACGAAGCGCACGACGACCCGCACCGCTCCCGACGACCCGCGAGGGTCGTTTTTCGTACTCGATGACGACGACCGTCGACACCGCACTCATCACACCGCTGGCCGCGTACCTCGACCTGCGCACGCGCGGTCGCGCGGCGTTCCTGCTCGAGTCCGTCGACCAGGGACGGCTCGGGCGGTACTCGCTCGTCGGCTGCGGCGACCGCCTCGTCACGTTCGACGAGGCGGAGCAGCTACCGGAGCCGGTGGTCGGATACCTCGCCTACGACCACGTGGCGAGGCTCGAGCCGACCGTCCCGCTGCCGGACGCGGGGACCGGGCTGCCGGAGAGCCGCTTCGTCGTGGCCGACGTGCTGCTCCGTTTCGACCACCTGCTCGGGCTCGCCGAGGTGCTCGCCGGGCCGGCCGACCTTCGGCTCGAAAGCAGGTACCAGGTACCGGAGCGCGGTACCAGGTACCGGTCCGGGAGCACGAGGCGGTTTCCGCGCGCGGACGTGTACGAGCGCGGCGTCGGCGCCTGCATCGAGCACATCTGGCGCGGCGACGCGTTCCAGATCGTCCTGTCGCAGCGCGCGGAGCGGCCGACGACGGTGACGCCCGTCGACCTGTATCGCGCGCTCCGCCGCGTGAACCCGTCGCCGTACCTGCTCCTGCTCGAGCTCGACGGCCTCGCCCTGGTCGGCTCGTCGCCGGAGACGCTGGTGAAGCTCGAGGGCAGACGGGCGTCCGTCAACCCCATTGCGGGCTCGACGGCGCCGGGCGAGGGCGACGCCGAGCGGCTGCTCGCGTCGGCGAAGGACCGCGCGGAGCACGTCATGCTCGTCGACCTCGGGCGCAACGACCTCTCACGCGTGTGCGAGCCGGGGACGGTGAACGTCGAGCGGTTCCTCGAGGCGGAGCGCTTCTCGCACATCACGCACCTCGTCTCGGAGGTCGCGGGGGAGCTGCGGGACGGCGTGGCGCCGTTCGACCTGCTGCGCGCGACGTTCCCGGCTGGCACCGTCTCGGGCGCGCCGAAGGTGCGCGCGATGCAGATCGTCTCGGAGCTCGAGGGCTACCGGCGTGGCCCCTACGCCGGCGCCGTCCTGTACTCCCTCCCCGGCGGCGCGCTCGACGCGTGCATCGCGATCCGGACGATCGTGTTGCACGAGGGGCGCGCGCTGATGCAGGCCGGCGCGGGCATCGTCGCCGACAGCGACCCCCGGGCCGAGCACGATGAGTGCCTGCGCAAGCTCGCCGCGCTCGAGGCCGCCGTCGACCTCGCGGAGGCGTACGGATGAAGCCCCGGCTCCTGATGATCAACAACTACGACTCGTTCACCTACAACCTCGTGCACCAGTTCGCCGAGCTGGGAGCCGAGGTGGTCGTCCGCCGCAACGACGAGATCACGCCGGACGAGGCGGAGGCGCTCGCGCCGTCGCACCTCGTCGTCTCGCCGGGACCCGGGCGGCCGGAGGGCGCCGGAGCGGCGCTCGCGATCCTCGAACGGCTCTCCGGGCGGGTTCCGACGCTCGGCGTCTGCCTCGGGCACCAGGCGCTCGTCCAGCTTCACGGCGGCACCGTCGGGCAGGCGCGGGAGCTCGTGCACGGGAAGGCGACGATCGTCCGCCACGACGGCCGCGGCATCTTCGAGGGGCTCCCCGAGGACTTCCTCGCGGGCCGGTACCACTCGCTCGCCGCGACGAGCGTGCCGGACGTGTTCGAGGTCTCGGCGACGGCGCCGGACGGCGAGGTGATGGCGGTGCGGCACGTCTCGCTGCCGGTCGACGGCGTCCAGTTCCATCCCGAGTCGGTGCTGACCCCCCACGGCCTCGACATCGCGCGAAACTTCCTGCACCAGTGATCCAGTCGGCGCTCGCACAGCTCCTCGAGGGCAACGACCTGACCCGCGCCGAGGCGCGCCGGGTGATGGGCTCGATCATGTCGGGCGAGGCGACGCCCGCGCAGATCGGCGGCTTCCTCGTGGCGCTGCGGCTCAAGGGCGAGACGGCGGCCGAGATCGCAGGCGCCGCGGAGGCGATGCGCGCGCACGTGATCCCCGTCGAGCCGAAGCGCGACGACCTCGTCGACACCGCGGGCACCGGCGGCGACAGCGGCAAGACGTTCAACATCTCGACCGCAGCCGCGCTCGTGGCGGCCGCGGCGGGTGCGGGCGTCGCCAAGCACGGCAACCGCTCGGTGTCGTCGCAGTCGGGGAGCGCCGACGTGCTCGAGGCGCTCGGGTTCAACCTCGACCTGCCGTGCGAGCGGATCGCGCGCTCGATCGACGAGCTCGGCTTCGGGTTCATGTTCGCGCCGATGCACCACCCGGCGATGAAGCACGCCGCGCCCGTCCGCCGCGAGCTCGCCGCGCGAACCGTGTTCAACGTGCTGGGGCCGCTGACGAACCCGGCGGGGGCGCGCGCGCAGGTCGTCGGGGTCTACTCGCCGCAGCTCGTCCCGGTCATCGCGGACGTGCTCGCGCAGCTCGAGGCGCGCCGCGCGTTCGTCGTCCACGGCGCAGGCGGGATCGACGAGCTGTCGCCGGCCGGCCCCAACCTGGTCTGCGAGGTCGTCGACGGTGCCGTGACCCGGCGCCAGATCGACCCGCTCGACCTCGGCGTCCCGCGCTGCGACCCCGCGGACCTGCGCGGCGGGACGCCCGAGGAGAACGCCGCGCGGATCCGCGAGGTCTTCCACGGCGGCGACGGCGGCCGCCGCTCGGCGATCCTCCTGAACGCAGCCGGGGCGATCGCAGCCGGCGGCCACGCGAAGGACCTGCGCGAGGGGCTCGCGCTCGCGCAGGAGGCGCTCGAGTCCGGCGCGGCCGCCGCGCGCCTCGACGAGCTGGTCGAGTTCTCGCAGGCGGTCCCCGCATGAAGCTGCGCGAGGCGCTCTCGCAACCGGGCTTCGGAGCGATGGCCGAGTTCAAGCGGCGGTCGCCCTCGGCGGGCGACCTCCGCCCCTCGGGAGACGTCGCGGCCGTCGCGCGCGCGTACGAGACGGCGCGGGCGCGCGCCGTGTCGGTGCTCGTCGACGAGCGCTTCGGCGGGTCGTGGGACGACCTGCGCGCGGCGCGCGCGGCGACGTCGCTGCCGCTCCTCGCAAAGGGGTTCTTCACCACGCGCGACGATCTGCGCACGGCGCGCGAGGCCGGAGCGGACGCCGTGCTTCTCCTCCTGCGCGACCTCGACGACGCCCAGACGCGCGAGCTGATGGCGGCGGCCGACGAGCTCGGGCTCGACACGCTCGTCGAGGCGCACGACGAGGCGGAGCTCGAGCGGGCCGTCCGGCTCGACGCGCGCGTGATCGGCGTCAACGCGCGCGACCTCTCGACGTTTGCGATCGACCGCACCGCGCAGCTCGAGCTCGTCGCGCATGCGCCGCGCGACCGCGTGGTGGTTGCGGAGAGCGCGATCGAGACCCGTGCTCACGCCGCCGCGGCCGAGCTCGCAGGGGCGACGGCGGTCCTCGTCGGCTCGGCGCTCATGCGCGCTCCGGACCCCGGCGCCAAGCTGCGGGAGCTTCTGCAGCGTCCGCTCGTGAAGGTGTGCGGTCTCACGCGCCAGGAGGACGTCGACGCCGCCGTCGCGGCGGGCGCCGACATGGTGGGGTTCATCCTCGCGGACGAGAGCCCGCGCCGGGCCGAGGCTGCGCTCGACGCCCCGGGCACGGTCCTGCGCGTCGCCGTCTTCGTCGGCGAGCGCGCGGAGACGGACGCGGACCTCGTGCAGCTCTACGGCCGCGTGGACGGCCACCGCTCGCGCGACGCCGTGCTGCTGCGCGGCGACGAGCGCGTCGCGTCGGTCGTCGACCTGCCGTGGGGAGAGCGCGACCCGTCGCACCTCGCCCGCGCCCGCGCGACGCCGGGCCGCGTGATGCTCGCGGGCGGCCTCGATCCCGGGAACGTGGCCGCGGCGGTCGCCGACGTGCGGCCCTGGGCCGTCGACTCCGCGCGCTCGACCGAATCGGCGCCCGGCGTGAAGGACCACGACGCGCTGCGGCGGTGGGTGGAGGCGGCGCGCGGGTGACCGCCACGCGGACCTTCGGCGAGTACGGCGGGCGGTACGTCCCCGAGACGCTGATCCCCGCGCTCGACGAGCTCGAGGAAGGCTGGGCGGCGCTGTGCAAGGACGAGTCGTTTCGCGCGGAGCTGCGCGAGCTGCTGCAGACGTACGCCGGGCGGCCGACGCCGCTCACCCGCGCGCCGCGGTTCGCCCCGGATCAGCGCCTCTACCTGAAGCGGGAGGACCTCCTGCACACCGGCGCGCACAAGCTGAACAACGCGCTCGGCCAGATCCTGATCGCGCAGCGGCTCGGCAAGCGCCGCATCATCGCCGAGACGGGCGCCGGTCAGCACGGCGTCGCGACGGCGACGGTCTGCGCGCGGTTCGGCCTCGAGTGCGTCGTGTACATGGGCAGCGAGGACATGCGCCGGCAGGCGCCCAACGTCGAGCGGATGCGCCTGCTCGGCGCCGAGGTGCGGCCGGTTGAGTTCGGGACGCGGACGCTGAAGGAGGCGACGAGCGAGGCGATCCGCGACTGGATCTCGAACGTCGAGACGACGCACTACGTGATCGGGTCGTGCGTCGGCCCCGCCCCGTACCCGGAGATCGTGCGCGAGCTGCAGCGCGTGATCGGGCGCGAGGCCCGCGAGCAGTTCCTCGCCGCAGAGGGCCGGTTGCCGGAGGCGGTCGTCGCCTGCGTGGGCGGCGGCTCGAACGCGATCGGGACCTTCTACGACTTCCTCGACGACCACGTGCGCCTGATCGGCGTCGAGGCCGCGGGGGCCGCGTCGCTCGGCACGGGGCGCGGCGGGGTCCTGCACGGCGCGCGCTCCTCGCTCCTCGCCGACGACGACGGCCAGATCATGGACGCGCACTCGATCTCGGCCGGCCTCGACTATCCCGGCGTCGGCCCCGAGCACGCGTGGCTGCGCGATACCAGGCGCGCCGAGTACGTCGCGTGCACCGACGACGAGGCGCTGGCCGCGTTCCACCACCTCTGCGAGACGGAAGGAATCGTGCCGGCGCTCGAGTCGTCGCACGCGCTCGCGCGCGCCCTCGACTGCGGCGCCGAGCTCGTCCTCGTCTGCCTCTCGGGCCGGGGCGACAAGGACCTCGCCGAGGTGACGAGCGTCGCGCACCTCCGTGCCTGACACCCTGCCGCGGAACAAGAAGGCCCTGGTCGTCTACCTGATGGCGATGCCGGACACGCCGGGCCTCGCAGAGGCGGCGGTCGGGGCCGGCGCGGATGTGATCGAGATCGGCTTCCCGTTCTCCGATCCGCTCGCCGACGGGCCCGTGATCCGCCGGGCCGGCGAGCGCGCTCTCGCTGCCGGGATGCGGACGGCGCGCTGCCTCGAGGTGCTCGCCGAGACGCGGTCGCGAGTCAGCGTCCCGCTCGTCCCGATGACGTACGCCTCGATCTTCGACGCGTACGGGTGGGACGAGCTCGAGCGGGACGCCCGCGCAGCGGGCGCGACGTCGCTGATCGTCGCCGACCTGCCCGTCGACGCGCGGCCGGAGCTTCGGCGGCTGCAGCTCGTCGCGCCGACGTCGACCGGCGAGCGCCTGCGGCTGGCGGCGCAGGCGACGGACGGCTGGCTCTACCTCGTCACCGTCACGGGCACGACCGGCGCACGGGGTGAGCTCTCTTCGGCGCTGGCGCCGCTCGCCGAGCGAGCGCGCGCGGTGGCGGAGGTGCCGCTGTACGCCGGCTTCGGCATCTCGACCGGAGCGCATGCGCGCGCCGCCGCGGAGCTCGTCGACGGCGTCGTCGTCGGCACGCGCGCCGTCGAGGCGGCGGAGCAGGGGCCGCGCGCGCTCGGCGACCTCGTCGCGGAGCTCCGCGCAGGGCTCGACGCCGCGGCGGCGGCGTGAGTCACCGAGCTACTCCTCGAAGCGGGTCGTGCCGACGCGATCGCGCTCGACGGTCGGGAGCGTATCGGCGCTCTCGCTAAGCTCGGCAGATGAAGTCCGCCGTCCGCGTGGCGTGCGTGCAGGCGGAGCCGGTGATCTTCGACCGCGACGCCACGATCGCGAAGCTGGCAGGCCCGGCGGGGCACTACCACCGCCCCGACGTCCTGTCGCTGACGGTGACGCCGCACGCGTGAGCGGCGCGGCGCTCGTCGTCGGCGCCGGCGTGACCGGCGCGTCGGTCGCGCGCGAGCTCGCGATCCGCGGCTGGGACGTCACGCTCGCGGAGCAGTACGCGCCGGGCACGATTCGCTCGGCCTCCGGCGGCGACACCCGGCTGCTGCGCGCGGCCCACGGCGGCGAGGAGTGGTACACGCAGCTCGCGTGGCGCGCCCGGACGTTGTGGCTCGAGCTGCAGCAGGAGACCGGCACCCGCATCTGGGAGCCGACGGGCCTCGCCTGGTTCGCTCAGTCGGCGGACGGCTTCGAGACGCGCAGCGTGGCGTCGCTCGAGCGAGCCGGCATCGCCTGCGAATGGCGGCCCCCGTCCGAGGCGCACGACCTCTTCCCGGCGTTCGCGCCCGACGGCCTCGAGGGCGTGCTGTGGGAGCCGGACGCCGGCGTCCTCCACGCCCGGCGGGCGACGCAGCTCCTCGCCGACGACGGCGAGCGCCGCGGGGTGCGGCCGCGAGCGGGCCGGATCGTTCCCGCCGACGATCCCGCGGCGGACGTCGTCGTCTGGGCCTGCGGCGCATGGCTCCCGGCGCTCTTCCCGGAGCACGTCGAGGTGCGGGTCGAGCGTCGCGACGTCTTCTTCTTCGGCGCCGACGCGTCGTGGCGCGACACGCCCGGCTGGGTCGACTACGACGCCGGGTTCTACGGGCACGGCGACGTCGGCGGCCTCGGCGTGAAGGTTGCACCCGATCTGCCGAGCGACGAGGTCGACCCCGACACCGTCGAGCGCGTACCGCTCCGCGAGCGCGAACGATCGGCGCGGGCGTATGCGGGCCGCCGGTTCCCAGCGCTCGCCGGCGCGCCGCTCGTCGGTGCTCGCGTCTGCCAGTACGACCTCTCGTCCGACACGCACTTCCTCCTCGACCGCCACCCGGAGCGCGCGTCGTGGTGGCTCGTCGGCGCCGGCTCCGGCCACGGGTTCAAGCACGGCCCGGCGCTCGCGGAGTACGTCGCCGACTGCGCGGAGGGGGCGCGCGACCCGGAGCCGTTCCACGCGCTCGGGCCGCGCAGCGGAAACGCGCGCCTGCGGACTGCCGCCTAACGCCAGATGATCGTCGCCATGAACGGCATCCCGGCGGTGCGCGTCGTGAAGGTCAGGTAGCGGACGCGGATCGTCCCGCTGCCGTCGAAGCGCTCGACGGTCGCGTCGCCGGCGACCGGCTCGTCGCGCAGCGCCTCCTCGACCAGCGCCTCGCCGCCCCGGGTGTGCGCGCCGACGCGCTGTCCCAGCAGCTCCTCGAGGGTCGTGCCGAGGATCGAGCACGCGGCGTCGTTCGCGGCGATGTAGCGGCCGTCGTCGTCCCACACGAGGATGCCGACGGTCGCGCCGCCGAGCGCCTCGGCGATGAGCTGCGCCTGGATCTCGGGCGCTGCGAGACCGGGATGCGTCATTCGCTAATCGTCCCTGACCGCGGGCATCAGGATCAACCCGATCAGGCATGCGCGGCACGTTGCCGTTCGGTCGCGCCCGAAACGCGCTACAACGTCCGCTCCTTGCAGAAGCGCCTCGCACTCGTCGCCTGCGCGTGCGCGCTGCCGTGCGCGCTCGCAGCCCCGCCTGCCCGCGGCGGGGACCCCGTCGCGCGACCGCCGGTCGTGTGGTCGCCGGCCGGCTCCGGAGCGAACTTCACGCCGGCGCTGCACCGGAAGATCGACTGCATCGTCATCCACGCCACCGAAGGCGGAAGCCTGATCGGCAACGTGTCGTGGCTCGCGGGCGACACGTCGGAGGCGTCGGCGCACTACGTCGTCTCGCGCGACGGCGAGATCGTCCAGGTCGTGCCGCTCCACGACGTGGCGTGGCACTCCGGCAACCGCAGCGTCAACCTCCACTCGATCGGGATCGAGCACGTGGGCGACACGCAGGACCCCGCCGGTTTCACCCGAGCCGAATACGTGTCGTCCGCCCGGCTCGTCGCGTGGCTCGTGCGCCGCTACGGGATCCCCGTCGACCGCCGCCACATCATCGGGCACGCGCAGGTCCCCGACCCGTACCACCCCGGGCTGTTCGGCGGGAGCGACCACCACAGCGACCCCGGCCCGTACTGGCGGTGGGGCTACTACCTGCGGCTCGTCAGGAAGTTCGCGTTCCCGGTCCGCCTCACGGTGACGACGACGATCGGCCCGGGCGCGCGCCTGGCGGGGATCGTGCCGTGGCGCGCCGCCGCGCGCGGGGCCCGCGCCTCTCGCGTCGACTTCCTCGTCGACGGCCGGGTCGTGTGGAGCGACGGGCGCGCGCCGTTCGCGTTCGCGGGCGGACGCGGCCTCAACACGACGTCGCTCGCGAACGGCGCCCACGTCCTGAGCGTCCGCGCCGTCAGCGGCGGCCACCGGGCCGTGCGCAGCGTCGCCGTCACGATCGCCAACCACGTCTTCGCCGTCACGACCTCGGCGCTGCGTTCGTGGCAGAGAGTGAAGGGAACGCTGCGCGTGCGCGCGAGGGCCTGGGGCGCGCGGGCGACGGGCCTCGGCCTCTACGTCGACGGACGCGTCGTCAGTCGCGACCGCTCCGCCCCGTACACGCTCCGGTGGGACACGCGCCGCGCGCGCGACGGGCGCCATCGCGTGTCGGTGGTCGCGACCTCGGTCGACGGCCGCGTCGCCGGACGCAGCCTGACGCTCGTCGTGTCGAACCGCGTCCGGCGGCCGAAGCCGAGGCGGACGGCCCCGCCGCAGATCACGGCCGAGAACGTCGCCGACGGCGAGGCGGTCTCGGGCGCCTTCGTCTGGCGCGTCCACACGATCGGCTCCGTTGCACGCGTCGAGTTCGTCGTCGACGGCGCCGTGGTCGCGACCGAGTCGCGCGGGCCGTGGGCCGCGACGTGGGACGCGGGCGCCGCGCGTCCGGGCGCGCACACGCTCACGGCCGTCGCCTACACCCGCGACGGGCAGCGCGACGCCGTGAGCGTCACGGTCACCGTCGCCGCCGGGTAGCTACTCCGCCGGCCAGAAGCCGTCGACCGTCTCCGTGTCTCCCTGCGGGTCGTCGATCCGCACGGAGACGATGATCAGCTCGGCGTCCTCCGGCTCGTCGTTCCAGACGCCGCGCACCGTCTGCGGCGGGATGCGAACGGCCTGGTGGCGCCCCACCTCGACGACCTCGTCGCCGAGCTTGAACTGGAGCTTCCCGCTGATCACGAAGTAGAGCTCCTCCTGGGTCTTGTGCCGGTGGCCGTAGAAGCCCTTGCTCCCGGTGTGCTGCGGCATGCGGCGGTACGTCAGGGCGACCTGCTCCGCGCCGATCGAGTACGTGATGCCGCGCATCTCTCCCGGGTAGTCGCCGAGCCAGTCCGGAACCTCGTCGAGCGACACGATCTGGTACTCCGCCATCCGCCCGCTACCTCCTGTCTGCAAGTATCGAAGACCTGACCCCGGCGACCCGCAACCGCCTCATCCTCGTCGCGTGCATCCTCGGGTCCGTCATCGTCTTCGTCGACTCGACCGTCGTCAACGTGGCGCTGCCGGCGATCCAGCGCGACCTCGGCGGCGGCCTCGCGCTGCAGCAGTGGGTCGTGGACGCGTACCTGCTCACGCTCGGGTCGCTGCTCCTCGTCGGCGGGTCGCTCGGCGACCTCTTCGGCGCGCGCAGGATCTTCCTGATCGGGATCGTCACTTTCGGCGTCATGTCGATCGCGTGCGCGGCGGCACCCGACGGGACCGCCCTGATCGTCGCGCGCGGCCTCCAGGGCGTCACCGGCGCGATTCTGACGCCGGCCGGCCTCACGGTGATCGCGTCGACGTTCAGCGGCGAGGAGCGCGGCGCCGCGATCGGGGCCTGGACCGCGTGGACGGGCGTCGCGTTCGTCGTCGGACCGCTCGTCGGCGGGTGGCTCGTCACGAACGCGTCGTGGCGGTGGGTGTTCATCGTCAACGTCCCGTTTGCGGTCGTCACCGCCGCGCTGGTCGCCTACGCGGTGCCGACCCGCCAGCCGACCGGGACGCGGCCGCGCGTCGACTTCGTGGGCGGCGCCCTCTGCGTCCTCGGGCTCGGCGGCCCGGTGTTCGCGTTGATCGAGGAGCCGACGCGCGGCTGGGGCGACCCGTCGATCGTCGTCCCGCTGGTCGTGGGGCTCATGCTGCTCGGCGCGTTCGTCTGGTGGGAGCGCCGCGCCGCCGAGCCGATGCTGCCGCTCGGGCTGTTCTCGCTGCGGAACTTCTCGTTCGCGAACCTCGAGACGCTGACCGTCTACGCCGGGCTCTCGACGCTGACGTTCTTCCTCGTGCTGTTCCTGCAGCAGCTCGCCGGCTACACGGCGCTGCGATCGGGCCTCGCGCTGGTGCCGATCACGGCGGTCATGTTCGTGCTCTCGCCGCGCGTCGGGCGGCTGTCGATGCGGCTCGGTCCCCGGCTCTTCATGGGCGCGGGGCCGCTCGTCGCCGCGGCCGACCTGCTGGCGCTCGTCCGGCTCCGGCCGGGCTTCGACTACTGGTACGAGCTCCTGCCGCCGCTGCTCCTGTTCGCAGTCGGCCTCTCGATGATCGTGGCGCCGCTCACGGCGACGGTGCTCGCCGACGCCGACGAGAGCGACGCCGGGATCGCGAGCGGCGTCAACAACGCGATCGCGCGCGTCGCGGGCCTGCTCGGGATCGCGGTGGTCGGAGCCTCCGTCGCCGGGTCCCACAACCGCCTCGACCTGCCGGGCTACCGCCTCGCGATGTGGATCACCGCCGGCCTCGTCGCCGCCGGCGGCGTGATCGGGCTGGCGGGGATCCGGAACGTCCGGCGCGCGCTCGACCCCGCGGTGGCGGCGGACTGACGGTGAGCATCGCAGCGCTCGGCCACCGGTTCCCGGCGCTGCTCGCAGCGCCGCCCGCTGCTTCCGCTCCGCTGCACCTCGTCAACGCCCGCGTCTTCGACGGCACCGGCGCCGCGACGCGCCCGGGCGCGAGCGTCTCGATCGAGGCAGGTCGAATCACGCGCGTCGGCGCGTCGGGCGACGCGGCGCCGGAAGGCGCGCGCGTCGTCGACGTCGCCGGGATGACGATCCTGCCGGGGCTGATCGACGCGCACGTGCACGTCGCGGGCTCCGTGCCCACGCCGCGCGAGGGCGCCGAGCCGATCCTCGACGGCACGCCGCACCACTTCCTGCAGAGCCGGTTGCGCGAATACCTTCGGGCGGGCGTGACCACCGTTCGCGACGTCGGGTCGCAGCGCCTGCAGCCGCAGGAGGCGCGTCAGGCCATGCGCTACGGCGCGTTCCGCGGCCCACGGCTGCTCACGTGCGGGAAGATCATCTCGGCCACCGCACCCGGAGGCCGTTTCTACGGGACGATGTACCGCGAGGCCGACGGCACCGACGACGTCCGCCGCGCGGTGCGCGAGCAGGTCCGCATGGGTGCCGACTTCGTCAAGGTGATGACGACGGGGGCGCGGTCGAACGAGCTCGAGGACCCCCGGCCGACGCAGCTCACGGACGCGGAGCTCGACGCGCTCGTCGACGAGGCCCACCGCCTCGGGTTCCGGGTCGCCGCGCACGTCGAGGGGCTCGCCGGCACGGAGGCGGCGATCGTGCGCGGGATGGACACCATCGAGCACGGGATGTACCTGAACCAGCGGCCGGACCTGCTCGAGCGGATGGCGGCGAACGGACAGACGCTAGTGCCGACCCTGAGCGGCTACTACTGGATGGCGGGCTTCGCGCCCGACGTCCTCGACACCGAGGGCGCCGAATCGCATCCCGAGCTGACACCGCCGCTCGCGGAGCTCGCGCGCCACAACCTCGAGCAGGGCGCGGAGTCGATGCGCGCCGCCGCGGCCGCGGGCGTCGAGATCGCCCTCGGGACGGACGGCGGCGAGACCGCCGTCGAGCTGCTCCGCATGGTCCACCACGGGCTCGGCGTCACGCGCGCGCTCGTCGCTGCGACCGGCGCGGCGGCCCGCGCCCTCGGCATCGCCGACGAGGTCGGCACGGTCGAGCCCGGCAAGCTCGCAGACCTGCTCGTCGTCGAGGGCGACCCCGTCACGGAGCCCCGGCTGCTCGCCGACCGGCGTCGCGTGTGGCTCGTGCTCCAGCTCGGCGAGCCCGTCGCCGGGGCCGCGCTCGAGCGGGATCTGCCGACTGCGTAGGAGGCTGCGATGTTCGTGAACCGGATGCCCCGCTTCGAGCCGCTCTCCGAGGAGGCGCTCGCGACAATCGACGCGGCCGTCGAGAGGCTGGCCGCCGAGGTGGGCGTCCAGTTCGACCACCCCCGCGCGCTCGAGCTGTTCAAGGCCGCGGGGCAGACCGTCGACGACGGCTGCGTCCGCTTCGACCCCGGCTTCCTGCGGGCGCAGGCCGCGCTCGCGCCGCCGGAGTTCCGCCTGCGCGCCCGCAACCCGGCCCGCGACCTCGTGATCGGCGGCGACCACATGATCTTCGCCCCGGCGCAGGGGCCGCCGTTCGTCCGGGTCGGCGACGTGAGGCGGGACGGGACGATGGCCGACCTGGAGTCGCTGCTCGCGCTCACCCACATCGCGGACGCGCTCGACACGCCGGGCCGCAACATCCTCGAGCCGAACGACGTCCCGCTCGACGTGCGCCACCTCGTGCGGAGCCTGGCGGCGATCCGCCTCACCGATCGCGTCTGGTCGGGCGAGCCGTCGTCGGCTGACGCAGCGGCCGATTGCCTCCGCCTCGCGGAGATCGTCTTCGGCGGCCGCGAGGCGATCGAGCAGACGCCGGTGCTGTTCGTGAACTGCAACGTCAACTCCCCGCTCCGCTTCGACAGCCGGATGCTCGAGGGGATCCTCAACTACGCCGCCGCGGGTCAGGCGGTGATCGTCACGCCGTTCCTGCTGATGGGCGCGATGGCTCCGGTCGCGGTGCCCGCCGCCCTCGTACAGCAGTGTGTCGAGGCTCTGGCCGGTATCGCGCTCGTGCAGCTCGTCCGGCCGGGCACGCCGTGCGTGATCGGCTCGTTCCTCTCGGCGACCGACATGAAGACGGGCTCGCCGGCGTTCGGCGGGCCCGAGTCGGCGCTCGGCCTGTACGCCTCGGGGCAGATCGCCCGCCGGCTGCGCCTGCCGTGGCGCTCGGGCGGCGGGACGCTGACGGCGAGCCCGGCCGTCGACTTCCAGGCGGGGTACGAGGCGATGAACACGCTCCAGGCGGCGTTCCTCGCCGGTGCGAACGTGTGCTGGCAGTCGGCCGGCTGGCTGGAGGGGGGCCTCGTCACCTCGTTCGAGAAGTTCGTCGCGGACTGCGAGCTCCTCGACCTCCTGCTCCACCAGTTCGCGCCGGTCGAGGTGGACGAGGAGAGCATCGCGTTCGACGCGCACGTCGAGGTCGGGCACGGCGGCCATTTCTTCGGCGCCGAGCACACGCTCGCGCGCTTCCGCGACTGCTTCTGGCGGCCGACCGTCGCCACGACCGACAACGTCGACCGCTGGACGCGCGGCGGCGCGCTCGACCACGCGGCCCGCGCGGGCAAGCGCTGGCGCGAGCTGCTCGAGACCTACGAGCGGCCGCCGCTCGACGCCTCCGTGGAGGAGGAGCTCGTCGAGTACGTCGAGCAGCGGGCGGCCGAGCTCGGCGACGCCGTCGACGTCCGCTAGGCCCTACGCGGAGACGCCGGCCGAGTCCGGATCGACCACGACCACGGTGCGGCCGCCCTCGCCGCGGCGGAGGCGGCCGAGGGCCTCCTCGACGCCGTCGAGCGTGGTCAGGTGCGTGACCGCGGCGGCGAGCTCGAGCTCGCCCGCCAGCACGAGCTCGGCGAGCCGCGGCAGGTCGCGCTGCGCGTCCCCCGAGCCGTAGTACGTCCCGCGCAGCGACTTGTCGGACAGGAGCTCGATGCCCGGCACGCAGACGTCGACGCCGCGTGGCACGAGCCCGACGACGACCGCCTGCCCTCCCGGGCGGAGCGCGTCCCACGCGAGCCGCACGGTCGCCGGGCTGCCCACCACCTCCAACGCGTGGTCGGCGCCGCCGTCGGTGAGCGCGCGAACCGCCGCGGCGGGGTCCGCCTCCCCGTCGACGGCGACCACGGCGGTCGCGCCGAACGTGCGGGCGCGGTCGAGCTTGTCGGCGCGGTCGACCGCGACGATCGCCGCGGCGCCGGCGAGCCGCGCCGCGGCGATCACCTGCAGGCCCACTCCGCCGCAGCCGACGACGCAGACGGTCTCGCCCGCGGCGACGGCGGCGACGTTGCGCACGGCGCCGAAGCCGGTGATCGTCGCGCAGCCGAGGAGCGCGGCCTGCCAGAGCGGCAGGCCGCGCGGAACCGGCACCGCTCCCGCCGCGGCGACCACCGTCCGCTCCGCGAAGCAGGCAGTCATCAAGCCGTGCTGCAGTGTCTCGCCGTCGGAGCGGAGGCGGCTGGTGCCGTCCATCAGCATGCCCGCGACACCGTTCCTGCCGGCCTGCTCACACAGGTTCGGGCGTCCGCGCGCGCAGAAGCTGCAGGAGCGGCAGGCGGGGACGATCGAGAAGCAGACGTGGTCGCCGGCCGCGACGTGCGACACCTCGGCGCCGACCGCCTCGACGACACCCGCGCCCTCGTGCCCGAGCACCATCGGCCACCGGCCCGCGCCGAGCTCGCCGTCGGCGAGGCGGACGTCCGAGTGGCACACGCCCGCGGCCGCAACCCGCACGAGCACCTCACCGTCCCGCGGCGGGTCGAGCTCGACCTCCTCGACGGCGACGGGACGCCCCGGCTCCCGCAGCACGACCGCCTTCATCCGACCCGGTACCGCTCCAGCGCGTCGAGGTCGGGCCGGGCTCCGAGGCCGGGGCCCGGCGGAGGCGCGATCGTGCCGTCCGCGGCCACCTCGAGCGGCGCCGGCAGGAGCCAGTCGCGGCGTGCGGCGTCGAGGCCCGGCGGGTCGAGCGGCACCTCCACGTACGGGCACGTCGAGACCGCGAGCGCGAGGTGCAGGTTCGCCACGAGCCCGAGCCCGTTCGACCACGTGTGAGGCGACCACGTACGCCCGTGCAGGTCGGCGAGCGCCGCGATCCGCCGGCAGCCCCCGATCCCGCCGGCGAGCACGACGTCGGTCTGCACGACGTCGACCCCGCCGCGGACGACGAGGTCGCGCGCCTCCTGCGGCGTCCGCACCATCTCGCCCGCCGCGATCCGGATCCCGGTCCGGCCTCGGAGGGTGCGGTAACCCTCGACGTCGCCCGTCGGGAGCGGCTCCTCGATCCAGTACACGCCCAGCCGCTCGAGCTCGCGCGCGCACTGCGTCGCCGTGGCGACGTCCCAGCGGGCGGTCCGGTCGCCCGGCATGCGCCAGCCCTGGTTCGCGTCGACCATCAGCTCGAACGCGGGCCCGACGGCGTCGCGCGCCGCTTCGACGACCGCGACGTCGTCGCGCCAGTCGTCGTGGTGGAAGCGGATCTTCGCGGCCCGCAGCCCGGCATCCCGCAGCGCGACCAGGCGCTGCGCGCGCTCCTCCGGCGCGACGAGCTCGGCCGTCGAAGCGTACGCGAGAAGCCGTTCCGACCGCCCGCCGAGCAGCAGCGAGCATGGGACGCCGAGCGCACTCCCGACGAGGTCCCAGACCGCGACCTCGACCGTCCACGGCCGTCCGTGGTGGAAGTCGACCGTCTCGCAGACCTCGCGCACGACCTCGGTCCGGAACGGGTCGAGGCCGACGAGGAGGCGCTCGAGCAGCGCCGCGTCTGGCAACGCGTCGCCGCTCGCGCACCCCTCGGCGCCGTCGTCCGCGCGCACGACGACGATCGTCGCCTCCTGCGAGCGCCGCGGCTCCGGGTCCCACGCGACGCGCAACGGCGGGTCGAACGGAAACGAATAGCGCCGCGTCTCGACCTGCGCGATGCGCACCGGCCCTAGCGCCCGCCGTAGAACGGGTTGCGGAGCGCGTCGCGCTCGTCGACGAGCCGCGCCGCCGCCTCGGGGTCGCGCCCCTCGACGCACACGCCGAGCGCCTTCCGGACGGCGGCGCGCGCCGCGGTGCGGACGCCCGTCTCGTCGTCGGCGGCGGGGTCGACCCAGATCGCGACGAGCACCGCCACGTCGTCGGTCGCCTCGAGCAGCCCGTCGGCGACGGCGTCGAGCACGCCCTGCGCGATCCCGAGCTGCCCGGCGCCCCACGTGATCGTCTCGTGCCGCTCGTCGCGCGCAGTCGCCTTGTTCATCATCAGCGTCGGCGGCCACACGGGCTCGTACAGCGCCCGCTCCGGGCCGACGCACACAAGGATCGGCGTGTGGCCGGGCGACGGGTGCGCGAACATGCCGACCGCCGCCGCGAACGTCGCGCTGCCGCGCCGCGCGAGCACGACGTTCACGTGCGTCCCGTTGACGCCTTCGCCGCTCCAGCCCTCGCCGATGCGCCCGTCGAGGTCGTCCGCGTTCACGCGGTCAGCACCACCCGGCGGGCGTTCCCGGCGCGCAGCAGCTCGAAGGCGTCCGCGACGCGGTCGAGCGGCAATCGGTGCGAGACGAGGCGGTCGAGCGCGAGCCGGCCCGCCCGGTAGAGGTCGAGGATCGTCGAGAAGTCGCGCTCCGGCCGCGACGAGCCGTACAGCGACCCGAGGATGCGGCGCTCCATGCGGGGGATCGTCAGGGCGGGCACCGAGAGCACAGCGTCCTCGCGCGGGATCCCGATCAGGACGGCCGCGCCCCGGGTGCGCGTGGAGAGGAACGCCGCGAGCATCGCCTCCGGGCGGCCGGTCGCCTCGACCGCGACATCGACGCCGCCGCCCGCCGCCGCCGAGACGGCCGCCGCCGTCTCCTCCGGCGAGCTGCGCCAGGCAACGGCCGCGGTCGCGCCGAGGTCGGCGGCCGCGGCGGCCTTGTCGGCGTTCAGGTCGACGGCGACGACCGGGTCGGCGCCGGCCGCGGCCGCTGCCAGCACGGCGGAGAGGCCGACGCCGCCGCACCCGAACACCGCCACGCGGTCGCCGGGTCGCACGTCCGCAGTCCGCCAGACGGCGCCGATGCCCGTCGTGACCGCGCAGCCGACGAGCGCCGCGATCTCGAACGGCACGTCGCGCGGGATGGCGACGCACGAGCGCTCCGGCACGACCGCCGCCTCCGCGAACGAGGAGATGAACGAGTAGTGGTACACGGGCTCGCCGTCGCGCGAGAGCCGCGTCGTCCCGTCCATCAGGCCGCCGCGGCCCATCGCCGGCCACGCGGCGGAGCAGAGCTGCGGCAGCTCGCGCAGGCACTCGGGGCAGGCGCCGCACGACGGCGCCCACGAGAGCGCGACGGCGTCGCCGACGGCGACGCGCTCGACTCCCGGCCCGACGGCCTCGACCACGCCCGCTCCCTCGTGGCCGAGCACGGCGGGGCAGCGCGTCTCGGCGGTCCCGTCGATCGCGTTCTGGTCCGAGTGGCACACGCCGCTGGCGTGGATGCGGACGAGCACCTCGTGCTCGCGCGGCGGCTCGAGGTCGACCTCCTGCACGGGCATCGGGCCGCCGGTTCGCTCGAGGACGGCCGCGCGGATCCGCACCGGGAGACACTACATCCGGGTCGCGGTCCGGGCCGGCGGCGGCGTCGCCTGCAGCCTGCGCAGCTCCTCGATCGGGATGTGGCAGCGCATCGCGTGCCCCGGCTCGTCCTCGAGGAGCGGTGGCTCCTCGTTCATGCAGATCTCGCCGAGGAAGCGCGGGCACCGCGTGTGGAACACGCACCCGGTCGGCGGGTTCGCCGCGGACGGGATCTCGCCGGCGAGCGCGATCCGCGGCCGCTGCTCGCCCTCGAGCGTCGGGACCGCCGACAGCAACGCCTCCGTGTACGGATGGTGCGGCGGCTCGAAGACGGTCTCGGCCGGCCCGAACTCCATCAGGCGCCCGAGGTAGAGCACGGCGATCCGGTCCGAGAGGTACCGCACGACGCCGAGGTCGTGGCTGATGAAGACGTAGCTCGTACGCTTCGAGCTCTGCAGGTCGACGAGCAGGTTGAGGATCGCCGCCTGGACCGAGACGTCGAGCGCCGACGTCGGCTCGTCGCAGATCACGAGCCGCGGCTCGCCCGCGAACGCGCGCGCGATCGCGACGCGCTGCTTCTGGCCGCCGGAGAGCGCCATCGGGCGCGTCGACAGGGCGCGCTCCGGGAGCCGCACCGCCTCGACGAGGTCGCGGGCGCGGTCGTCGCACGCCTTGCCGCGCAGGTTCGCGAGCTTCACGAGCGCGCGCTTCAGCATCCGGCGGACGGTGTGGCGCCGGTTCAGCGCCGAGTCCGGGTTCTGGAAGACGATCTGGAGCGCGGCGATGTCGCGCGGTGCGCGCTCCCCGAGGCGCGCCGGCAGGACGCGCCCCTCGAGCCGCACGGACCCGGACGTCGGCGGGACGATCCCGAGCAGCGTCCGGGCGAGCGTCGTCTTGCCGCTCCCGGACTCGCCGACGAGACCGAGCGTCTCCCCCGGCCAGAGCGCCGCCGAGACCCCGCCGAGCGCCTTGATCTCGTGGCCGTCCTGGCGGAACGTCTTCGCGAGCTCTTCGAGCTCGAGCAGCGCCTGGCCGCCGCGGTCGATCGGGACCGCGGCCGGGACGTCCGCGGTCGCGCGCGGGAGCTCCTGCGCGCGGTCGTGGAAGTGGCACCTGCTCGTGTGCTCGGGCCCGACGGGGTGGTCGGACGGCTTCTCGTCGTGGCAAACCTGCTGGGCGAGCGCGCAGCGGTGCACGTACACGCACGCGGGCAGCGACGCGCCGATCGGCGGCAGGAAGCCCGGGATCGTGTCGAGCCGCCCACGGTCCTTGCGCAGCCCGCCGCGGGGGATGCAGCGAAGCAGACCGACCGTGTACGGGTGGCGGGGGTTGCCGAGGATCTCCTCGGTCGGCCCCTCCTCCACGAGCTCGCCCGCGTAGAGGACGCCGATGCGTGCGCACATCTTCCGGATCACGCCAAGGTTGTGGCTGATGAAGAGGACCGCGGTCGAGTGGCGCGCCTGCAACTCGCGGATCAGCTCGAGCACCTCGGCCTCGACCGTCGCGTCGAGCCCCGTGGTCGGCTCGTCCAGGATCAGCAGCTCGGGGTTCGTCGCGAGCGACATCGCGATCACGACACGCTGCTGCATCCCGCCGGAGAGCTGATGCGGGTAGCGGCGGAGCACCGACTCGGGATCGGCGATGTGCACCTCGCGCAGCGCCGCCAGCGAGCGCTCGTGCGCCTCGCTGCGCGTCGCTCCGCGCAGGCGGAACACCTCGGCGAGCTGCCGTCCGACGCGCAGCGACGGGTTCATCGCGCTGCCCGGGTTCTGGTAGACCATCGAGACGTCGTTCAGGCGATAGCGGCGGAGCGCTTCGCCGCGGAGCGCGAGGACGTCCCGGCCGGCGACCTCGATCGAGCCGGCGGTGACCCTTCCGTTGCGCGGCAGGTACCGGACGATCGCGAGAGCGGCCGTCGTCTTGCCGCAGCCGGACTCGCCGACGAGGCCGTAGCTCGCCTGCCGGCCGATCTCGAGGCTGATCCCGCGGACGACCTCGCGGTCGCGGCCACGCACGCGGTACGCGATCTCCAGGTCGCGCACCGCGAGCGCCGCGGTCGCGCGGGCGGGCTCCGCGAGCGCGGTCATTCGTCGAACACCTGCTGGATCGTGTCGGCGATCAGGTTGATCGCGACGACGAGCGACGCGATCGCGAGCGCCGGGAACACCACCGCCCACCACGCGAGCGTGACGTCGGCGTACTGTTCGGCGATCTGCAGGCCCCAGTCCGGCGAAGGCGGCTGTGGCCCGTAGCCGACGAAGGCGAGGGTCGCGACCGCGAAGACGGCGTAGCCGAGCCGAACGGTCGCCTCGACGACGATCGGCCCCATCACGTTCGGGAGGATCTCCGAGAACATGATGTACGGCGCCTTCTCGTCGCGTAGGCGCGCGGCGGGAACGTAGTCGAGGTCGCGCTCCGCGAGCACCGCCGAGCGGACGGTGCGCGCGACGATCGGCGTGAAGGCGATGCCGATCACGAGGATCAGCTTCAGCGCGGAGACGTTGATCCCCTCGGAGCCGGCGGAGAGCGCGGTCAGCACGAGGATCGAGAGCACGATGAACGGCACCGCGAGGACGGCGTCGACGATCCGCCCGAGGATGTTGTCCACCCAGCCGCCGAAGAACCCCATCAGCAGCCCGAGCGCGGAGCCGAGCGTGACGCCGAGCAGCGTCGCCGCGGGAGCGACCTCGAGCACGCTGCGCGCCCCGACGAGGACGCGCGAGAGGACGTCGCGGCCGACGCGGTCCATCCCGAACGGGTGCGCCCACGTCGGGTGCGCGTAGGTCGGGGTGAAGGAGTCGTTGATCGGGTCGTACGGGGCGATGTGGTTCCCCGCGATCGCGCAGACGATCCAGAAGAGCGTGACGATCGCACCGACGACGAAGGTCGGCGACCGGACGATCTGGCGCAGCGTCTCGCGCCGCACGCGCTTCGGCGTGTCGAGTGCCGGTGTGAGCGGCGGGGCCCCCTCGACCACCACGGGGACCTGCGGCATGTTCCCGCCGATCGCGGTCGGGCGCGTCAATCGTGCCTCGCGAGCCGCACCCGCGGGTTGAGCGCGGCGATCAGCAGGTCGCCCGTCAGCGTCGCCACGAAGTAGACGACGCCGAGCACGAGCACGCACGCCATCAGCATCGGGAAGTTCTTGATCTGCGCCGAGGTCAGCGTCAGGAAGCCGATGCCCGGATAGCCGAACAGCTTCTCGATCGCGACGATGCCTCCGAACAGGTAGCCGACCTGCGTCGAGATGACGGCGATCGTCGGCAGCAGTCCGTTCCGGAGCACGTGGCGGAGGAGGACCTCCCGCCGCTTGAGCCCCTTCAGCGTCGCAGTGCGCGTGAAGTCGGCGTCGAGCGCCTCCATCGTCCCCGCGCGCGCCATCCGGGCGATGTAGCCGAACAGGACGAGCGCGAGGGCGAGCGCCGGCAGGAAGAGGGAGTCGATCTTCGTCCAGAACGACACGCCGATCAGCGTCCCGGCGATGCCCGGGAAGACGCCGAGCGCCGCCGGGCCCAGGATCGTGACGAGGATCGCGCCGAGCACGAACTCGGGGATCACCGCGAGCGACAGCCCGGTGACGGTGATCGCACGGTCGGTCGGCCTGCCGCGGCGCAGCGCGGCGACCACGCCCGCCAGGATGCTGACCGGGATGCAGAGGACGAACGCGAAGACCGCGAGGAACAGCGACCGCTTGAGCGCCGGCACGAGGTCGTCCGTGACCGGCCGTCCGTCCGTGTAGTTCGCGCCGAAGTCGCCGCGGACCGCGTGCGAGAGCCACGTCACGTACCGCACCGGCAGAGGCTTGTCGAACCCGAGCTTGTGGTTGAACTGCTTCACCTCGGAGGGCGGCGCCTCGCGGCCGAGCACGATCCGCCCCGGGTTCCCGGGGAGCACCTGCGCCGCGGCGTACACGAACATGCTCAGCAGGACGAGCGAGACGAGACCGAGGGCGATTCGTTGGGCGACGTAGCGCATCGGGTCGGGACGGGGCGCCGGCCGAGCCGGCGCCCCGCGTCATGTCTAGCTGATCGAGACGCCGCGGAGGTTCACGACCGAGATGCCGTCCGGCACGTAGTTGTGCACCCGCGGGCTCGTCGCCGCGATGTAGTTGTAGAAGTACGCGTAGATCACCGGGGTGTCGTGGAGGAGCGTCTCCTCCATCTTCCGCGCCCACTTCTTCTGCTCGCGCAGGCCCGATGCCGACTGGAAGTTGTCGATCATCTTGTCGAATGCCTTGTTGTGGTACCGCGCCGAGTTCCACACCCCGTGGCTGCGAAGAGCCGCGTTGAGGTACGTCAGCGGGACCGCACGATGGCCGTAGTCGACGATGCCGAAGTTCGTCGCGAGCCACGGCGCGAGCGGCGGCTTGGCGCCGAAGCTGTTGCCGTTGAAGTACTGCGTGCTCGTGTACACCTTGACGTTGCAGTTGATGCCGATCTTCTTCAGCGCCTGCGCGACGCGCTGCGCGTAGTCGGGCATCTCGAACGCCTGGTAGCACGTCAGCGTCAGGTGCAGGTTCGTCGCACCCGCCGCCTTCAGCAGCGCCTTCGCCTTGGCGATGTCCTGGTGCCGCTGCGGGACGCTGCGGTCGGTGAACACGTAGCCGGGCCACATCGGGCTGTCGTTACCGAGCTGCGCGTACGGCCCCCAGAGGCCCTGCACGATCTGCGGCCGGTTGAGCGCGAGCGCGATCGCCTGACGGACGCGAACGTCGTTGAACGGCTTGACGTTCACGTTCATGTTCAGGTAGCGGTGGTTCGCGGTCTGCAGCGGGATCACCTTCTGGCTCCCCCTCAGCTGCAGCGCCCCCTGGTAGCTGACCTGCACGGCCAGGTCGATCTGGCCGCTCTGCAGCGCCGTGACGCGCGGCTGGTCGTCCAGGATCGACCACTCGACGTCGTCGATCAGCGGCTTCCCGCCCCAGTAGTTCGGGTTGGCGGCGAAGCTGTAGCCGGCCGCGCCGCGGTTCTGCTTCAGGACGAACGGCCCCGTGCCGTTCATGGTGTTCGTCCACTCGCCCGGCTTCGACAGGTCGGACGGGAGCTGGTAGCTCTTCGGCAGGATGATCGCCTGGTAGGTCATCTGCGACGTCAGGTACGGGAAGAACCCGTTCGGGCTGTCGAGATCGAACCTGACCGTCTGCGCGTCGACCTTGTGCACCCCGCCGGGCGACAGCACGCCGTTGAACGACGACAGCGCCTGCGAGTTCGGGCCAAGGAGCCGGTTGAACGTCGCGACGACGTCGTCGACGGTCATGGGCGTGCCGTCGTGGAACTTCACGCCCTGGCGGATCTTGAAGGTCCAGGACTTCGCGCCCTTCGAGGGCTTCCACGACGTCGCGAGCTGCGGGCGCAGCACCGAGTTCTTGTCGGCGAACACGAGCTGCTCGCCCGCCATGTGCGAGACGGCGAGCGCGCCCAGCGACTGCAGCAGCGGCGGCTCGAGCGAGCCGTCGGCGCTCGGCGAGCCGACGCGAAGCGTCCCGCCCGACCGCCGCACCGTCGGCCGCATGGCCGCGGCGAAGGCCTCGCTCCGACCGCCGAGGAGCGCGAGGAACGACAGCGAGATGCCGAGCGCCGATCCACGCTGGAACAGCTCGCGACGCGTGACGTGCCCCGCGTTGTACTCGTCGATCAGCTCGTTCTCGAGGTCGCCCGCGGTCCGGCGGTACTCCTCGATCTTCTCCTTCGGGTAACGCATCGATCCTCCGTTTCGCGGCTCACCTGGGGGTAGCGATCGATCTTCACAGCGCTTTGCGGGAATTTCAAGGCAGATTTCGGGTTCCCGTACACTCGCCGGACGTGCGCATCGCGCTCGCGCAACTCGTTTGCCGCGCCGGCGACCCGAGCGCGAACGAGCGCGCGCTGCTCGAGGCGGCGCACGACGCTCGCCACGCGGGCGCCGACCTCCTCGTCGCGCCGGAGCTGCAGCTCGCCGGCTACGCGTGCGACGGCGACGAGGCGGGACGCTCCGTCGACGACGTCGCCGCGCTCCTCGACGGCTCCGGGCTCGCCGTCGTCGCCGGGTTCGCCGAGCTCGGCGCCGGTGCGACGTACAACAGCGCGGCGTGGATCGAGGACGGCGGCGTGCTGCACGTGCACCGCAAGCTCTACCTCTGCGACTACCCGCCGTTCGACGAGCACGTCCGGTTCGCGGCCGGGGAGGCGATGCGGTCGTTCGACACCGCGTTCGGACGCGCCGCGATCCTGATCTGCAACGACGCCTGGCAGCCGTTCCTGCCCGCCCTCGCCGCGCACGGCGGCGCGGAGCTGCTCCTCGTCCCGGCCGCCAGCTCGACCGCGGTGCCCGAGGCGGAGCCGTACTGGCGCGACCTGACGCGCGTCTACGCGCGGCTCCTCCAGTGTTATGTTGCCTTCGTGAACCAGGCGGGGCGTGACGGCGGCCTCACGTTCTGGGGCGGTTCGCACGTCGTCGACCCGTCCGGCGAGATCGTGTCCACCGCGGGCGCCGAGGCAGGGCTCCTCGTCGCGGACGTCGACCTCGAACGCGTCTCGACGCTTCGCCGCCGGCTCCCGCTCCTTCGCGACCTGCGTCCGGGACTGCTCGCCTCCGAGCTCGAGCGGTTCGCACGTACGACCCGTCCGTGAACCCCGCGCGTCCGCTTCCGCCCGAGGCGTTCACCGATCCCGCGACGTACGCGGCGACGCGGCGGCCGGTGAACGAGGCATGGACGCTGATCCCGGACGCGTACACCTCGGAGGAGTTCCACGCGCTGGAGCGCGAGCTCGTGTTCGCGCGCTCCTGGGTTCCCGTCGCCGTCGTCGACGAGGTCGCGAGCCCGGGGGACTTCGTGGTGCGGGAGGTGGCGGGGCGCTCGCTGATCGTCTGCCGCGACCGCGACGGCGACCTGCACGCCCACCACAACGTGTGCCGCCACCGCGGCGCCCGACTCTGCGCCGAGGAGCGCGGGCACGTCAAGCGCTTCTTCCAGTGCCCGTACCACGCGTGGGCCTACGGCCTCGACGGCGCGTGCCTCGGGACGCCGCTCTTCACCGTCGAAGCGGGCATCCCGGCGGACCAGGAGCCGGCGTTCGACATGGCCGGCGTGCGCGCCTTCGACAAGGCCGACTTCGGGTTGCACCCGGCGCGCGTGGACACCTTCGGCCCGGTCGTCTTCGTCTGCCTCGACTCCGACGCGCCGCCGCTCGAGGACGAGCTCGGCGACCTGCCCGCGCGCCTCGCCGGCTACTGCCTGGGCGACCAGCGGCTCGTCCGCCGGGTCGACTACGAGATCGCCGCGAACTGGAAGCTCGTCGGCGAGAACTTCATGGAGTACTACCACCTGCCGTGGGTGCACCCCGGGCTCGTCAAGGTCTCGCCGCTCGCGGCGCACCACCGCTGGCAGGGGACCGGGATGTACGTCGGCTTCTGCACGACGCCGATCGCGGCGAACACCGACGACGGGGGGTGGCAGGGGCTCCCCGCGCTCGACACGCTCGAGGGCGAGGACGCCGTCAGCGCCCGCTTCGCGTGGGTGTTCCCGAGCATCGCGATCAACGCGCTCCCCAACCACACGTTCCTCATGCTCGTCCACCCACGCAGCGCCGGGCACACCGCCGAGTCGACCTACCTCCTGACACACGGCGACCGCGACGCGGACGACCCGGCCGTCGAGCAGCTCCTCGCGTTCTGGGACGACGTCAACCGCGAGGACATCGGGATCGTCGAACGGGTGCAGAAGGGGCTGGCCGACCCCGCGTACACCGGCGGGCGCATGTGCTACCGCTTCGAGGAGTCGGTGCACCGGTTCCAGAACATGGTGATCGACCGGATGCTTAGCCTGCGGCGCGTCCCGCCGGGCGACGAGGTGACCCGGCGGCCGATGTTCGCCGTGTGATGGCGCCCGTCTACGACGTGCACCAGCACCTGTGGCCGCCTGCGCTCATCGACGCGCTGCGCGCGCGCACGCGCCCTCCCCGTCTGCGCGGCGATACCCTCGAGCTTCCGAGCGGACGTTGGGCCCTCGACGTGACGACGCACGACCCGGAGGCGCGGCTGGCCGCGCTCGACCGCGACGGCGTCGACGTCGCCGTCCTCTCGTGCCCGCCGACCCTCGAGCTGGACGAGCAGCTCGTCGACGTGTACCACGCAGCGATCGCGGACGTCGTCGCCGGCTCCGGCGGACGCTTCCTCGCGCTTGCGTGCGGCGCCGTGCTCGACGGCTTCGCCGGCACGTGTGTCGCGGCCCGCACCGTCGTCGACCTCGACCGCGCCGCGCCGCTCCTCTCGGAGCTCGAGCGCCGCGGCGGCATCCTGTTCGTCCACCCGGGCCCCGAGCGGTGCCGCCGCGGCGCGCCGGCGTGGTGGCCGGCCGTCGTCGGCTACACGGCGCAGATGCAGGCGGCGTACGCCGCGTGGATCGCGTACGGCGCCGCCCGCTGGCCGAACCTGCGCGTCGTGTTCGCGATCCTCGCGGGGGGCGCGCCGATCCAGCTCGAGCGGCTCGCGTCGCGGGGGCTCGACACGCGTGCGGTCCTCCACCGGAACGCCTTCCTCGACACGGCGTCGTACGGTGAGCGCGCCCTCTCGCTGGCGCTCTCCACCTATGGCGTGGGTCAGCTCGTCTACGGCAGCGACTGGCCGGTGATCGACGCCGCGCCGACGTTGCGCGCCGTCCGCGGCTTTGGTCAAGCTGTCGTCGACGCCGTGTGCAGCGACACGCCGGCACGGGTGCTCGGATGAGCGATCTCCGCACCCTGATCCACGAGCGGTGCCCGCCCGGGGAGAACCTCACGCGCCCGCAGCTGGCCGAGCTCGCGACCGCGATCGCGCACAGGCCCGACCTGTGGCGCGAGCACGTCCGCCACGACCCGAGCAGCCGCTACTTCACGCAGCTCTACCGCGACGCGAACGTCGACGTCTGGCTCATCTGCTGGCTCGACGCGCAGGACACCGGCTACCACGACCACGACCTGTCCTCCGGCGCCGTCCACGTCGTCGAGGGGACGCTGTACGAGGACTACTTCTACCGCGACTCCGACGGCTGGGTGCGCGAGCGGACGCGCGAGCGGGCGGCCGGGTCCGTCTTCCACTTCGACGGGTCGTCGATCCACGGGATGCGCCACGCCGGCGGCCCGCCCGCCACGTCGATCCACGTCTACTCGCCCGCGCTCTGGCGGATGGGCCATTACGAACCGGGCGAGGGCGGCCTCCGGCGGACGTCGATCACCTACGCCGACGAGCTGACCGCGAACGAATACGCAGGCGCCGCCTGACGGGCGTGCCGCTCGCCCTCACCGGCGCCGACCTCACGATCGAGGACGTCGTCGCCGTTGCCCGCGACGGCCGTCGCGTCGAGCTCGCGCCGGCCGCGGTCGACCGCCTCCGGCGCGCGCGCGAGGTGGCGACGGCGGCGCTCGCAGGCGACACGCCCGTCTACGGGCTCTCGACCGGCGTCGGCGTACGCAAGCGCGCGCGGGTCGCGCGCGACGAGCAGGCGCAGTTCAACCGGCGGCTGATCGAGAACCACCGCGTCGGCCAGGGACCGGCCGCGCCGGACGACGTCGTGCGCGCGACGATGGTCACGCTCGCCAACGTCTTCGCCCGCGGGTCGAGCCCCGCAGGCCCGAGGCTGGTCGAGCAGATCGTCGAGGCGCTCAACGAGCGGCGCCACCCCGCGGTGCGCATCCTCGGCTCGCTCGGGATGGCGGACCTCGCGCCGATGGCGGACCTCGCGCACGGGCTCCTCGGGAACGAGGCGGCGCTCGAGCCGGGCGAGGCGCTCGCGCTTCTGAACAACAACGCGTTCGCGACCGGGTGGGCGGCGCTCGCGATCGCCGACTACGGGCGTCTGCTCGACGCCTCGCTCGTCGCCGGCGCCCTCGACCTGGAGGCGTTCGCCGCGAACCTCTCGATCGTCGATCCCGCGCTGGCGCGCGAGCGCCCGTACGCCGGGCTCGCCGAGGCGGCGTCGGCGCTCCGCTCGCTGCTGGCGGGGACGGAATCGGACGCGCGCAACCTCCAGGACCCGCTCAGCTTCCGCTGCCTGCCGCAGGTGCACGGCGCGGCGCTCGACGTCTTGCGGTTCGCGCGGGCCCAGGCGGAGACGGAGCTCAACTCGGCGCAGGGGAACCCGCTCTTCGACCTCGAGAGCGGGCGGACGATCGCCGCGGCGAACTTCGACGCGCTGCCCCTCGCGGCCGCGCTCGACTTCCTGCGCATCGCGCTCGCGCCGGTGCTCACGGCGGCGAACGAGCGCATGGTCAAGCTGCTGCAGTCGCCCCTCTCCGGGCTTCCCGAGGGACTGGCGGAGCGGGCCGGCGCCGCCGAGGACTCGCTCAGCGAGTACGGCCCCGCCGGCCAGGCGCTCGCGATCGAGGCGCGGCTGCTCGCGCAGCCGGTCTCCTTCGAGCTCGCGAGCTCCGCGCACGCGGAGGGGATCGAGGACCGCGCGACGATGGCGCCGCTCGGCGCGCGCCGGACGTCGGAGCTCGTCGCCCTGGGCGAGCGGATCGTCGCGGTGGAGCTCCTCGTCGCAGCGCAGGCGGTCGACTTGCGCGGGCACCGGCTGGGGACCGGCACCCGCCGGGCGCACGAGCTCGTCCGGCGGCAGGTTCCGTTCAAGCGGGAGGTCGACCCGGTCCCGGAGACGCTCGAGCCGCTCGTCGAGCTCGTGCGCTCGGGCGTCCTCCGCCCGTCGCTCGGGAAACCGAACCTTTAGGTTGGCGCCATGGCCGGCGCGTCCGGCGACGCAGGAGTCGCCGTCATCGGGGCAGGTGTCGTGGGGCTCGCGTGCGCGTGGGAGCTGGCGCGCGGCGGCGCCGACGTCACGGTGTTCGAGGCGGGGAAGGCGGGCGCGGGCGTGTCGAGCGGGAACACGGGCTGGATCTGCCCGTCGATCACGTCGCCGCTGCCGGCGCCGGGAATGCTGCGCGAGGGCGTGCGGCAGCTCGTGACGCGCGGCGACGCGTTCGTGCTGCGGCCGCGGCTGGATCCGGCGTTCCTCCGGTGGGTCGCCTTCTTCGCTCGCAGCTGCTCCGCGTCACGCTACGAGGCGGGCACGGCGGCGCTGCTCGAGCTGAACCGCCGGACGTTCGAGCTCTACGACGCCTACCGGGACGCGGGCCTCGCGTTCGAGATGCACAAGACGGGGATGGTCGTCGCCGCGGCCAGCCGGCATGGCCTCGAGCCGTACGTCCGCGTGACGCGCCTGCTGCGCCGGCTCGGCTACGACGGCCGCGTCGAGGAGCTCGACCGCGACGCCGCGGCGGACCTCGAGCCCGCGCTCGACCGGACGGCCGTTCCGTGCGCGCTCCACGCGCAGAGCGACCGCTACGTCCGTCCGGAAGCGCTGCTCGCCGCGCTCGCGGACGCGCTGCGGAAGCTCGGCGTCGCCCTGCACGAGGACACACGCGTCGACGCGGTGGTGCCGCGCGACCCGGGCTGGGTCATACGCTCGACGCTGGGCGAGACGCACGCCGGCAAGGTCGTCGTGGCCGCCGGGCTGGGGTCGGCGCGCCTCCTGCGGGAGCACGGCGTCCGCGTTCCGCTCGTCGGCGCGAAGGGCTACAGCGTCACGGTGTCGGGGACCGGCACCGTCCCGGCGCACGCGCTCTACCTCGCCGAGGCGAAGCTCGGCCTCAGCCCCTTCGACGCAGGGCTGCGCATCGCGGGCGTCTTCGAGCTCGGAGGCCGAGGCGGGACGGTCCCGGCCCAGGCGGGCGCGAGGCTGCTCGCGGCGGCCGGCCGGTACCTGCGGGACTGGGAGCCGCCGCGGTCGCTGCCGGCGACCTGGGCGGGGCTCCGACCCGCGACCGCCGACGGCCTGCCGCTGATCGGCGAGGTGCCGGGGCGCCCCGGCGTCTACGCAGCCGCCGGCCACACCATGATCGGCGTGACGCTCGCGCCCGCGACGGCCGCCGCGCTCGCACCCCTCGTGCTGCGAGGGGAGCGGGCGCCCGTGCTCGCGCCGTTCTCGCCCGGGCGCGCGGCGTGATCGTCAACGGCCTCCCCCACCTCGAGATCCTCTCGGAGGACGCCGTCCAGACGATCGACCGCGGCTGGCGGCGGCTCGTTTCCGAGATCGGGGTGCAGTTCCTCGATCCCCGCGCGCTCGAGGCGTTCCGCGCCGCCGGGCAGCGCGTCGAGGAGGACGTGGTGCTCTTCGACCCGGCGTTCATCGACGAGCAGGTCGCGCTCGCGCCGCCGGTCTTCACGCTGCACGCGCGCAATCCGAGCCGCGACCTCGTGATCGGCGGCGCGAACGCGGCGTGCTGCCCGGTCCAGGGGCCGCCGTTCGTCCGGCGCGGCGTGGAGCGGCGCGACGCCACCCTCGCCGACTTCTCCAACTTCTGCCGTCTCTCCCAGACCCTCGACGAGATCGACACGGCCGGCGGCGCCCCGTGCGAGCCCGGCGACCGCCCGCTCGATTCGCGGCACCTCGACATGCAGCTCGAGCTGCTGACGGCGACCGACAAGCCGTACATGGGCTCGCAGGTGTCGGAGGTGGCGGCCCGCGACTCCGTCGCGCTCGCGCGGATCGCCGTCGGCGACGCGGTCGACGCGCACCCGTACCTCTACACGGTGATCAACGTGAACTCGCCGCTCCGCTACGACGAGCGGATGCTCGGCGCCCTCTTCGTGTACGCCGAGGCGGGCCAGGCGGTGGTCGTAACGCCGTTTCTGCTCATGGGGGCGATGGCGCCCGTCACGATCCCGGCGGCGCTCGCGCAGCAGCTCGCCGAAGCCCTCGCCGGCATCGCGCTCGTCCAGCTCATACGGCCCGGGTGCCCCGTCGTGCTGGGATCCTTCCTGTCGAACACCGACATGCAGAACGGCTCGCCGGGGTTCGGCGGCCCCGAGTCGTTCCTGGGGCTGCTCTGCTCCGGGCAGCTCGCGCGCCACTACGGGCTGCCGTGGCGGTCGGGCGGCGGCGCGCTCACGTCGAGCCCGCTGCCGGACGCGCAGGCAGCCTACGAGGGCATGAACACCATGCTGCCGGCGCTGCTCGGCGGCGCGAACCTCGTCCTGCACGTGGCCGGCTGGCTGGAGGGCGGCCTCGTCGCGGATTACGAGAAGTTCATGCTCGACATCGAGATGCTGCGCGTGCTCAAGGAGGAGCTGCGGCCGCTCGACGTCGACGACGCGAGCCTGGCGTACGACGCGCACGCGGAGGTGCGGCACGGCGGCCACTTCCTCGGCGCCGTGCACACGCTGGAGCGCTTCCGGCACTGCTTCTACCGACCGCTCGTCTCGACGACCGCGAACTTCGAGCGGTGGACGCGCGACGGGGCGCTCGACGCGCGTGCACGCGCGTCGCTGCTCGTCGACGAGGTGCTCGCGCGCTACGAGCCGCCGCCGCTCGACGACGCAGTGCGCGCGGAGCTGCGGGAGTACGTCGACCGCCGCCGCACGGAGCTCGGCGACTAGCCCCTACTAGGGCAGGCGCCCGCCGGTCAGCCTCGCCGCGCCGAGCGACGCGAGCAGGAGCGCGGCGGCCGCGCCCGCGAACCAGGACGTGATCTCGCGGCGCACCGTTCGCTCGGCGATGCTCGCACCGAGCTTCTTGTAGATGCTCTCGACCTTCCCGGCGGACTGCGCGCGGAACGTCTCGCCGTCCGTGTCGCGGGCGATCGCCGCGAGCGTGGCCGGGTCCGGTCTGACGACGAACCTCCCCGAGCCGCCGAACAGCCCCCCGAAGAGCCCGCCGCCGAACGCCCCGGGCCCGAGCGTGCCGTGGTTCGTGCCGAGCGCGACGGTGAAGACGCGGATGCCCGCGCGCCGCGCCATGTCGGCGCCCTGCAGCGGCGTCAGCGTCCCGCGCGTCTGCGCGCCGTCGGAGAGCAGGATGATCGCGCCCGGGATCTTGCCGTCCTTCGAGCGCTTGACGTTCCCGACGGCCGCCTTGACCACCTGCACGGCGACACCGAGGCCGTCGCCGATCGCGGTACCGCCTTCGGGCTCGAGCAGGTCGATGCCCTCGGCGAGCAGCGCCCGGTCGGTCGTCGGGGGCACGAGCACGTTCGGCCCGCTCGAGAAGGAGATGAGCCCGATGCGCACGTTGCGCGGCACGCGCGCCGCGAACAGCGACATCGCGTGCGCCGCCGCAAGCAGCCGCGTGGGCTTCACGTCGCTCGCCTGCATCGAGCCCGACACGTCGACGAGCAGCACGACCGTCGCACGGTCGGCCGCCTCGTGCACCGTTCCTTCCGGGCGTGCGACGGCCGTCGCTGCGGCGGCGAGCGCGAGCAGGAAGAGGGCGAGCGGGACGAGCACCCGCCAGCGCCGCCGTCCGGCGGCGACGGAGGCGAGCACGTCGAGGTTCGTGAACGACACCGTGTAGCGCGCGCGCCGCCGGCCGAGCCACCACGACAGGAACGCCACCGCCGGGACGACGAGGAGCAGGAGCAGGAGGTACGGCGACGCGAAGCTCATGTGCTCACGGCGCGCACTCCGCGCCTCCCTGAACGATCGCGTGCGCGTCGGGCGAGAGCGCGTCGGTCGACGAGGCGGTCAGCGCGACGCGCTTGCCGAGCACGACGTGGCTCGCGTGCACGTAGCCGACGGACGAGAGGTTCGGCGGCCGCTTCGTCCGGAACGCGATCGCATGCCACGCGCCGACGAGCGTCTCCGACTGCAGGCAGGCGATCTCGGTGAACCGCACGTCGCCCGGCCCGACGACGACGATGCGCGCGCGGAACTCGAGCGGGAGGCCCGCCGGCGTGACGCGCGCGGAGACGGTCGAGCGGCCGCCGCCGCCCTGCACCGGGATGCAGCCCAGCAGCGGACGGAACGCCTCCGTGCGCGACGACGTCGAGACGGCGCGGAAGAACGCGTACCGCGTCGTCGTCTGGCCCGGCTGAACCGGCGATCCGAGGCGCCCCTCGAACGACACGCGCACCGCACGCGACGTCGCCTGCGCGTCGAGGCCGCCGACGATGCTGCGACCTCCCGGGCAGCTGAGCAGGTACTGCGCCGTGCCGTGCGGCGGCACGACGACCCACGGCCCGGGAACGCGGATGCACGCCTGGATCCCGTGGCACTCGTTCGTGGCGGCGCCGGTGGGCGCGAGCGCGGCGGCGACGGCGAGCGCGGCCACCACAGCGGCTCCGACCGCCTTCACGGGATCCTCCGGAACCAGGCGCCCGAGAGGAGCCCGCCCGCGAGCACGAACGCGAGCCCGCCCGCAGCGGCGGCGGCGCTCACCTCGACCGTCTTGCGCCGCTTACCCTCGCGCGACCCGAGCTCGTCGTAGACACCGGCGACGTCGACGCCGCGTGCGCCCGCCATGAAGCGCCCGCCGCTCTGCTGCGCGATCGCCTCGAGCAGCTGCGGCTCCGCCGGCACCAGGAGCCGCTCCGTGTAGCCGCCGTTCACCTTCTGCTGCACGGCGCCGTCGGGCGTTCCGACGAGCACGGTGGAGACGGGGATCCGCTCCTGGCGCGCGCGCAGCGCCGCCTGCTGGGGAGTCCAACGCCCGGCTGTCTGGCCGCCGTCCGACACGAGGAGCACCGCCGCCGGCGGCCGCGGGTCGCGCGACGCGCCGCGGACGGCGACACCGAGCTGGACCGCGCGCACGACCGCGTCCGCGAGCGCGGTTCCCTGCTCCGAGGTGTGCGCGCGTGCGAGCGCGGCGCGCACGTACGCCAGATCGTGCGTCGGCGTCGCGGCGACGGCGACGTGGTCGGAGAACGTGATCAGCGCGACGCGGTACCCGTTCGGCGCGCGGTCGAGGAACCGCTCCACGATCGTCTTCGCGACAGCGAGCCGCGTGGGCGGCGAGTCGTTCGCGGCCATCGACCCCGACACGTCGAGCACGACGACCAGCGTCGCCTGCTGCGACTTGACGTGGAACGACGCCTTCGGGCGCGCGAACCCGACGAGGAGCAGCGCGATGCCGAGGAGGATCAGCGCGGTCGGAAGGTGACGCCGCGCGCCGGAGGGGCGCACGGTCATGTTGGGCAGCAGCGCGCTGGGCGCCCACGCGGCGGCTCCTCGGCGCCGCCGACGCTCGAGCACGGCGAGCCCGGCCACCGCGAGCGGGACGACGAGGAGGGCGACGAGGAGCGACGGCGACCCGAAGCTCACGCCGCGCGCTCCCTCCGGCGCAGGAACGTGGCGAGCGGGCGCAGCCAGTCGCCCCCGGTCGAGAGCGCGATGTGCCGGACGCCCGCGCCCGCGAGCGTCGCCACGAGCGCGCGCCGCTCCTCCCACGCCGCGGCGGCGAACCGATCGCGCAGGCGGCGGTCGCCGGTGTCCACCCGCAGCTGGCGTCCGGTCTCCGGGTCGACGAGGCGCAGCTCGCCGACGTCGGCGAGCTCCTGCTCGCGCGGGTCGCGCACCTCGACGGCGAGGACTCGATGCCTGCCGGCGAGGCGAAGCAGCGGCCCGCGCCACTCCGGGGAGCCGCGGAAGTCCGAGACGACGACGACCAGCGCACGCTGCCGGATGACCCTCGCGCCGAGCTCCAGCGCGTCCGCGAGGGTGCCGCTGCCGCCGGCCGGCAGCTCGCGCAGGAGCCGCAGCGTGTCGAGCAGCGCGCGCCGCCCCTGCCCCGGGGCCTCGACCGTCGTCCGCTCGCCGAACGAGATCGTCCCCAGCCGGTTTCCGCGCCGCGTCGCCGCGTATCCGACCGCGATCGCGACGCCCTCCGCGACGTCGGCCTTCCTGCGGTCGCCCGTCCCGAACGCCATCGACGCCGACGCGTCGAGGACGAGCCACGTCACGAGCACCCGCTCGGCGAGCTCCACGCGAACGTGCGGCTCGCCCGTCCGCGCCGTGACGTTCCACTCGATCCGCCGCACGTCGTCGCCCGGCTCGTACGGCCGCACCTGCCACAGCTCGCTGCCGAGCCCGGCGAGCGCCGACCGGTAGTCGCCGGCGAGCAGCCCGTCGACGCGCCGCCCGATCGTGAGCTCGAGCGCGCGCAGCGACGACGACGACAGCGGCCCCGGCCCCGGACGCTCCGGGGCCCTCGTCGGCGCGAGCGGGTCGACCGCGTGGCCCATTACGCCACGTTCGCCCGCCCGAGGTCGATCTGCGGCAGCGGAACCGCCGCGAGCACCTGATCGAGCAGCGTGTCGGGCGAGACCTCCTCCGCGAGCGCGCGGTACGACAGCACGAGGCGGTGCCGGAAGGCGTCGCGCACGAGTGCCTCGAGGTCCGCGGGGACGACGTAGTCGCGGCCGCGGATCAGCGCGAGCGCACGCGCCGCGGCTACGAGGCTGATCGGCCCGCGAGGGCTCGCGCCGAACGCGACGTAGTCGGCGACGCCGTGGAGGCCGTGCTCCGCCAGCCGCCGGGTCGCCGTCGCGACGTCGACCGCCCAGCTGATCAGCGCCGGGTCGACGTAGACGTCGTCGGTCTGCCGCTGCAGCTCCTTCAGCTCGTCGAGCGAGAGCACCTGCTGGAGGTCGGGCGGCGGCTCGAGCGAGCGGGCGACGACCGTCAGCTCCTCGTCGTGAGCGGGGTAGTCCACGAGCACCTTGAGCATGAAGCGGTCGACCTGCGCCTCGGGGAGCGGGTACGTGCCCTCCGACTCGATCGGGTTCTGCGTCGCGAGGACGAGGAACGGGCTCGGGACCGGGAAGGTCTGGTGGCCGATCGTCACCTGGCGCTCCTGCATCACCTCGAGCAGCGCCGACTGGACCTTGGCCGGCGCGCGGTTGATCTCGTCGGCGAGCAGGAAGTTGCAGAAGACGGGGCCGAGCTCGGTGTCGAACTCGGCGCGGTCCGGCCGATAGATGCGCGTTCCCACGAGGTCGGACGGCACCAGGTCGGGCGTGAACTGGACGCGCTGGAACGTCCCGCCGAGGACCGCGGCTGTCGTCTTGATCGTGAGCGTCTTCGCGAGCCCCGGCACGCCCTCGATCAGGACGTGCCCGCCGGCGAGCAGACAGACGAGCACCCGCTCGAGCATCTGCTCCTGGCCGGCGATGACGCGCCTGATCTCGAACAGCGCCTGCTCGAGCTTGCCACCGTCCATGCGTCCTCCTCGCTCGGATTCCCGTCCCGAAGACAATGACGGCCTCACCTAAGAATGCACCGTCAAAGCCACCGCTTGCCGCCAGCCCGCCCGGAGCCCCTCGACCTCGTCGCGCGACCGGGTCGGCTCGTATACCGCGCCGACGGCGACCGCGGATTCCCGGCCCGCCGCGAGGGCGGCCGCTCCGAGCGCCGTCGTCTCCCGCTCGGCGGCGACCTCGACCGGGATTCCGAGCAGGTCGGCCTGGAACTGCATCAGGAAGCCGTTCGCGCTCGCGCCGCCGTCGGCGCGCAGGACGATCAGGGGCTCCGGCAGCGCGTCGACGACATCGGCGACCTGGTGCGCCATCGCCTCGAGCGCGGCCCGCGCCAGGTGGGCGCGGGTCGTCCCGCGCGTCAGGCCGCAGACGAGCCCGCGCGCGTCGGGGTCCCACCACGGGCTTCCGAGGCCGGTCAGGGCCGGCACGAAGTGCACGCCGCCGGTGTCGGCGACGCTGCGCGCGAGCGCTTCCGTCTCGGCCGCGGCGCCGACGATGCCGAGCCCGTCGCGCAGCCACTGGACCGCCGCACCGCTCGCGAGCACTGACCCCTCGAGCGCGTACCCGTCGGCCGCCGCCGTCTTCAGCAGGCCCTCCCGCGGCGGCGAGGCGTCGGCGCCCGTGTGCACCAGGACGAAGGTGCCCGTCCCGTAGGTCGCCTTGCCCTCGCCCGGCGCGTGGCAGCCCTGGCCGTACAGCGCCGCCTGCTGGTCGCCGGCGATGCCGCGGATCTCGACCGTACGGCCGTCGAGCGTTCCCTCGCCCACGCTCTCGGCCGAGCCGACGATGCGCGGGAGCACGTCGCGGTGGATGCCGAACAGCGCGAGCAGCTCGTCGTCCCAGTCGAGCGTCTCCAGGTCGACGAGCATCGTGCGCGACGCGTTCGTCACGTCGACCACGTGGTGCCGGCCGCCGGTCAGCTGCCAGACCACGAAGCTGTCGACGGTCCCGAACGCGACGCCGTCGGCGCCGTTCTCCCGCAGGAGCCACTCGAGCTTCGTCGCGGAGAAGTAGGGGTCCGGGACGAGGCCGGTCTTCCGGCGGATCAGCTCGCGGTCGAGCTCGCGGCAGCGATCGGCGGTGCGGCGGTCCTGCCACACGATCGCGGGCGCGACCGGCTCGCCGGTCGCGCGGTCCCAGAGGAGCGTCGTCTCGCGCTGGTTCGCGATCGCCACGGTCGCGGGGTCGCCGCCGGCGTCGCGCGCCGCGCCCAGCACGCTCTCCCAGATCTCGTGCGGATCGTGCTCGACCCAGCCGGGGCGCGGGAAGTGCTGCGGCAGCTCGCGGTAGCCGCGGCCGGTGACGTGCAGCTCGTCGTCGAGCAGCAGGCACGTGGTGCCGGTCGTGCCCTGGTCGACTGCGAGGATCACGCGTGCCGCGCGACGAACTCGAGCGTGCGGCGCCAGGCGTCGTCGCCGGCGTCGCGGAACTCTTCCTGCTTGCGGTCGAAGAAGCTGTGCGGCGCGCCGTCGTACACGACCAGCTCGTGCTCGACGCCGCCGATCTCCAGCGCCGCGTCGAAGACCTTGTTGATGAAGGGCGTGATCCGCGCGTCGTCGCCCGCCTGCAGCGCGAGGATCGGCGCCGTCATCTCCGGGATGCGTTCGATCACGCTACCGGGATGGCCGTAGAAGCCGACCGCGCCGCACAGCCCGTGGCCCGAAGCCGCGGCGAGCCACGAGTTGCGGCCGCCGAAGCAGAAGCCGACGGTGAAGATGGACGTCGCGCCCCGCTCGCGCAGCGCGGCGACCGCGGCGGCGACGTCGGACTGGATGCCTTCCGGCGTCGTCTGCTCGACGTGCGGCCGGTAGTCGAAGTCGTCGCGGCGCTTGGCGGCGCCCGCCGTGCGGCCGAAGTAGTCGATCGCGATCGCCGCCTGGCCGCGCTCGGCGAAGCGGAGGGCGAGCTCCTCGTAGAAGCGGTACAGCCCTCGGACGTCCGGCAGGATCACGATGCCCGTCGCGCCGGGCGGCTCCGGCGCGGCGCGGAAGGCGGCGAACGCGTTGCCGTCGGCGCCGGTGAGCGTGAGGTCGTCGTGCGAGACGGCCGCGCCGGCGATGCGCGGAACCGGCGGCTCCGAGTCGACGTCGAAGCACATGGCGCGATTCTCTAGTAGAAGGGGAGCTCCGCGCGCAGGCGCGTTCCGCCGCCGCGCGGGCTGTCGATCGTGAGCGTCCCGTCGAATGCGGCCACGCGGTCGGCGAGACCCGCGAGGCCGGTTCCGCCGGAGGGGTCGGCGCCGCCCTTCCCGTCGTCCTCGACGACGACCACGAGCGCCCGATCCGTCTCGCGCACGCGCACCGCGGCGCGCGTCGCCTCGGCGTACTTGGCGACGTTGGTGAGCGCCTCGGAGACGATGTAGTACGCGGCGACGCTGAACCTCGGCTCGACGGGGGTGTCCGTCACGTCGAGCTCCACGGGCACCGGCGCCCTCGCGGCCACGATCCGCAGCGCCGCTCCGAGCCCGCGCTCGCCGAGCGCCGACGGGTGGATCCCCTGCGCGAGCTCCCGCAGCTCCTTGACCGCCGCCGACAGCTCGGGGACGGCCGCGTCGAGCGCGTCGCCCGCGGCGACCGCGCCCCGCTGCGCGTTCCGCAGGTGCAGGAGGAGCGCGATCAACCGTTGCTGCGCGCCGTCGTGCAGGTTGCGCTCGAGGCGCCGGCGCGCGTCGTCCGCCGCCGCGACGATGCGCGCGCGCGACTGCCGCACCTCGGCCTCGTGCCGCTTTCGGTCGGTGACGTCGGTCCCGGTGACGAGCCAGACCCGGCCGCTCTCCACCTTGGGCAGCGGCGTGCAGGACCAGTCGACGTCGATCTCGTCGCCGTCGCGCTGCAGCCAACGGCCTTGGTGCTCGGTCGGCGCGCCGGTCCGGATCGCAGTCAGGATGCAGTCGCGCGCCGCCGCGCGTTCCCCGTCGGGCACGTACCGGTCCCAGAAGAGGACGCCCCCCGTCTCGTGCGGCTCGTAGCCGAGGGTCCGCTCGAACGCCTTGTTCGTCGCGAACGGCCGCACCCGTCCGTCGGCGTCGACGAGGCAGATCAGGCTCGGCGCGTAGTTCGCGATCGCGCTCAGCAGCTCGCGCTCCCGCTCGAGCTCGGCGATGCGCGCCTTGAGGACCGACGCCGACTTCGCCGGACGCCGCTGCTTCGCCCGCGGCACGACCTAGGTCGCCGTCCGCCGTTCCGGAAAGCGCGGCAGCCCGTCGTCGGGGATCGGCTCCCAGCTCGCGGCGTACGCCACGTACTGGCGGAACTGCGGCCGGACGCCGGGGTCCGAGTCGAACGCGCCGAGGCGAACTCCCATCCTCCCGCTCTGCGGGTCGCGGCTCCAGAGCGCGCTCCCGCAGACGCTGCAGAAGCACTTGGCCCAGCCGTCCTCGGGCTCGTACTCGCGCACGAGGTCCGCGCCGGCGACGACGCGCAGGGACTCGGGCGGGATGGCCGCCTGCGCCGACGCGGCGGCCCCGGTCCTGCGCTGGCAGCGCGTGCAGTGGCAGTACGAGGCGCTCTCCGGGACAGCGTCCAGCTCGAAGCGGACGCCGCCGCAGAGGCACCCACCGGTGAGGGGCAGCTTCGTCATGCCGTTCGAGGGTAGTCGAGGATCGCGCGGGCGCCCAGGTAGGCTTCGCCGTCCGAGGGCCTCTGCGGTGGGCGACTACGAATACGAGCTGCGGCGCGACGGTGCCGTGATCGCGACCGGCAGGATCCAGCTGGAGAAGCCGCCGTCGCCCGGGGACGAGCTGTCGCTCGGCTCCGTCAACGCGCGCGTCGAGGACGTGCTGCCGCTCCGCGGCGGTCATCGCCTGATCCTCGAGCAGGCGTAGGAACGCCGGTGGCGTCAGTGCAGCTCGGCGGGAACCTCGATCCCGCTGACGTCGACGCCGAGCGACTTCGCGAGCCGGACGCCTTGCTCGAGGTCGTCCTTCAGCATGCGGATGTCGGTGTCGCGCATCAGCGCGCCGATGAACTCTCGCGCCTTCGGCCGCCAGAGAGCATGCTGGGCGAACAGCGGCAGCATCCGGTTCGCGGCCTCGACGAGCTTCGACTGCACGCGCCGCCCTGCCCCCTGCAGGAGCACGCGCTCGTACGCCATCCCGGCGCCGTGGTGGATCCCGTCGTCGATCGCGAGCCGGTCGCAGAGGTCCTCGAGGACCGTGCCGCGCGAGGAGCGCGCGATCATCCGGAAGCGCGGGATGATCAGCCGCTCGTAGAAGACCTGCATCAGGAAGACCTTCTCCTCGAGCGTGTCGGCGTCGAGGGTCATGTGCGCGAGCCGGTCGAGGTACGGGTCGCGCTCGGCCATCCCGCCCGCCTCCGCGATCAGCTTGAGCCAGGCCTCCGTGTGGCGCGACTCGTCCTGCACCATCGTCGTGTAGTAGAGCTTCGCCTCGTGGTCGGGCGCGATCGAGAAGAGCTGGGTCGCCATCTCGACTGCGAGCTCGTCGGCCTGGAGCTGCTGCGTCACGACCGACCGCCACAGGTCGCGCCGCCGCGCGAGCTTCTGCGGCGACCCCGTGTACTCCGGGATCGGCGGGATCTCGCCCCACGGCAGGTCGCGTACCTGCCACTCCGCCCGCTTCGCGAGCTCGTAGTAGCGATAGACGCCCTCGAGGTCGCGCCGACTCTCGAGCCCGAGCTCTTCGACGTGCGCTTCCATCGCGCGAAAGCCTACGGCACGGGGCGAAGATACGAAGGATGGAGACCGTCCGGCTCGACAAGTGGCTGTGGGCCGCGCGCTTCTACAAGACGCGCGCGCTGGCGACCGAGGCGGTCCTCGGCGGGCACGTCCACCTGAACAACGCACGCGCCAAGCCGGCGAAGGACGTCCGCGTCGGCGACGAGCTGCAGATCCGGATCGGGACGACGCAGTGGGTCGTCGAGGTGCGCGGCCTGTCCGACCGGCGGGGGCCCGCGAGCGTCGCGCAGGCGCTGTACGAGGAGCGGCCCGAGTCGGTCGAGGCGCGGGAGCAGCAGCGGCTGCAGCGGCGGCTCGCCCCGCCGCCGCTCGGCGCAGACCTCGGGACCCGGCCGACGAAGCAGGACCGGCGCCGGCTCGAGGCGCTCCGGCGGGCGCAGCGCAGGGGTCACGCGTGACCACTCCGGAGACGAGGTACGCGCGCAGCGGAGACGTCCACATCGCGTACCAGGTGAGCGGCTCGGGCCCGGTCGACCTCGTCGTGATCCCACCCTGGATCACGCATCTCGAGCAGGCCTGGGAGAACGAGGCAGTCGCTGCGCACTACGAGCGGCTCGGAGCGTTCTCCCGGCTGATCCGGTTCGACAAGCGCGGCACCGGCCTGTCCGACCGCACCGTCGGGATCGCGGACATGGAGACGCGCATGGACGACGCGCGCGCGGTGATGGACGCCTCCGGATCCGAACGCGCCGTGATCTTCGGCCTCTCGGAGGGCGCGCCGCTCGCAGCGCTGTTCGCGGCCACCTACCCCGAGCGAACGATCGGGCTCATCCTGTACGGCTCGTTCGCGCGAGTGACGCGCGCCCCCGGTTACCCGTGGGGGCCGACGCGCGAAGAGGCACTCGCCGAGATCCGCGACCTGGTCGCCCGGTGGGGCACGCGCGAGTGGGCGGTTGATGCGCTGACGGACATGGGCCTGGAGCCGACCGACGAGGAGGTCGACTTCTGGTCGCGCCGCTGGCGGGCGAGCGCCAGCCCGGGCGAGGTCGAGCGGCTCGAGCTGATGAACCTCGAGATCGACGTCCGCGACATCCTGTCGACGATCCGCGTTCCCACGCTCGTCCTGCACCGGACGTCCGATGCGCTCCCCGTCGAAGGCGCGCGCTACGTCGCCGAGCGGATCCCGACGGCGAGGTTCGTCGAGGTCCCCGGGCGCGAGCACGGGATCGTGATGGGCGACCCCGAGCCGATCGAACGCGAGATCCGCGCGTTCGTCGAGTCGCTGCGCGAGGCGGCGCCGCGGGCGGACGAGCCAGAGCGTGTGCTGGCGACCGTTCTCTTCACAGACATCGTCGGCTCGACGGCGCACGCGGTCGAGCTGGGCGACCGGAGGTGGCGCGAGCTCGTCTCGCAGCACCACCGGACGATCCGCCGCGAGCTCGCGCGTTTCCGCGGCCGCGAGCTGGACACCGCCGGCGACGGCTTCTTCGCGGCATTCGACGGGCCCGCACGCGCCGTTCGCTGCGCCTGCGCCGTCAGCGATTCCGTGCGCGAGCTCGGCCTGGAGATCCGCGCGGGCCTGCACACCGGGGAGTGCGAGGTCGTCGACGGTAAGATCGGGGGAATCGCCGTCCACATCGGCGCCCGAGTGGCGTCCGAGGCCGCGCCGGGCGAGGTACTGGTCTCGCAGACCGTGCGCGACCTCGTCGCGGGCTCGGGGCTGGAGTTCCTCGAACGCGGCGAGGCGGAGCTGAAGGGGGTGCCCGGGGCGTGGCGGCTGTACGCCGTCGCTCGATGAGTTTCGCGCTCTCGCGCGGTCCAAGCCCGCGAATGGCCGATCTGGAGCTCGTCGACGCGCTGGCGCGGCTGCAGCTCGCAGCCCGGCGCTGCGGCTACGAGCTCGCGATCACCGACGCGCCCGTCGACCTCCTCGAGCTGATCGAGCTCGCCGGCCTCTGCGAGGCGTTACGGGTCGAGGCGCGCCGGCAGCCCGAAGAGCGGGAACAGCGTCTCGGTGTCGAGGAAGAAGGAGAACTCGACGACGCGGCCGCCTGACAGCTCGAGCACCTGCAACGCCCACGGCTCGTAGCCGCCGTCGGCCGCGGGCTTGTACTGCGCGAACGCCGGCGAGCCGTTGACCGGCCCGACGGGGAGGAGCCGCGACCCGCGGCAGCCGATGCCGGGCCCGAACCACCACGTGAGGATGTCGTCGCGCCCGGTGAGCCACAGGTCGAACGGCGGCATCGACTGCGTCGCGTCCTCCTGGATCAGCGCCGTCAGCGCGTCCACGTCGTAGCTCTCGAACGCCGCCACGTAGCGCTCCAGGAGCTCCCGGTCGACCTGGTCGAGCGGCTCCGACTCCGTCATGTCGCGCGCGGCGATCGTCGCGCGCGCCCGCTGCAGCGCGCTGTTGACGGAGGCCACCGACGTCTCGAGCAGCTCGGCGATCTCCGTCGCCTTCCAGCGCAGCACCTCCGCCAGGATCAGCGCCGCCCGCTGGCGCGGCGGCAGGTGCTGCAGCGCCGCGACGAATGCGAGGCGCAGGCTCTCGCGCCGGATCGCCGCGTCCTCGGGCAGGAGCGAGTCCGGCATCGGCTGGAGCCAGGCCACGTCGCCCGGGACGTTCAGGTTCTCGATCACGGGCGCGCCGCTCGGCCCGAGGTCCATCGGCCGCGCACGGCGCTCGCGGCCGCTCAGCATGTCGAGGCACACGTTCGTCGCGATGCGGTAGAGCCAGCTCCGCAGCGCAGACCGCCCTTCGAACCGGTCGTACGCGCGCCACGCGCGGATCATCGTCTCCTGCACCGCGTCCTCCGCCTCGAACGGGGAGGCGAGCATGCGGTAGCAGTAGCCCACGAGCTCCTTCCGATACTGCTCGAGCTCCGCGCCGACGTCGACCTGGGTCGCCATCCGTGGAGATCCTACTGCCGTCGCCACGTCGGCTCTGACGGGTCGGGGCGCGGAAACTCATCGGCGCGTCATCCGACGACGTCGCTCCGCCGCTCGAGCAGGAGCACGTCGCGCCACACGCCGTGCAGCTTGCCGAGCCGCTTTCGCCTGCCGACGACCTCGAAGCCGGCGCGCTCGTGCAGCCGGACGCTCGCGACGTTTTCCGGGAAGATCCCGTTCTGGATCGTCCAGATGCCGGCAGCCTCGGTGGACGCGATCAACCGCTCGAGCAGGAGCCTCCCCACGCCCCGGCCGCGCGCCTGCTCCGCGACGTAGACGCTGTTCTCGACGACCCCGCCGTAGACGCAGCGCGCCGAGACGGAAGAGACGGCGACCCAGCCGACGACGGCGCCGCCGTCGAGCGCCACGAACCGGTGCGCGGCGAGATGTGCGGCGTCCCAGCTCTCCCACGTCGGGACCTCCGTCTCCAGCGTCGCGTTCCCCGTCGCGATCCCCTCGCCGAAGATGCGTGCGACGTCCGGCCAGTGCTCCGCACGGAGGTCGGCGACGCTCACGTCCATCGTGTCAATCATCTCCGACGCGCGTGGTTGGATTGGCGGCGATGCCCGCCGAGACGAACGTCGCGCTGCTCGGTTATGGAACGGTCGGCGCCGCCGTCGACCGGCTGCTCCGCGCGTCGGCGGCGGACATCGAGCGCGCGACCGGTCACCGCGTGAGGGTCGCGAAGGTGCTCGTCCGCGACGAGGCGAAGGCACGCCCGTCGGCGCCCGACGACGGCGTGCTGACGACGGACTTCGGCGAGATCGCCGGCGACCCGTCGATCGCCGTCGTGGCGGAGCTGATGGGCGGCCTCGAGCCGGCGGGGAGCTACGTGCTCGAGCTGCTGGCGCGCGGCAAGCACGTCGTGTCGGCGAACAAGCAGCTCGTCGCGCGCCGCGCGCCCGAGCTGTTCGCCGCCGCAGCGGAGGCGGGCGTCCAGCTTCGGTTCGAGGCCAGCGTCTGCGCAGCGATCCCGGTGGTGAAGGTGCTCCGCGAGGCGCTCGTCGTGACGAACGTGCACCGCGTCCTCGGGATCGTCAACGGGACCACGAACTTCGTGCTCACGGAGATGGAGGCGGGCAAGAGCTACGAGCAGGCGCTGGCCGACGCGCAGGCGCGCGGGTACGCCGAGGCAGACCCCACCGATGACGTGTCCGGCACCGACGCGGCGGCGAAGATGGCGATCCTCGCCACGGTCGCGTTCAACACGCGCGTGCCGCTCGAGGACGTCGAGTACGCCGGCATCACCGAGATCGACCCGCTCGACCTGGCCGCGGCGCGCGAGCTGGAGATGGTCGTGCGCCTAGTGGGCGCGGCGCGACTCGACGACGCGGGATACGACGTGCGGGTCGGGCCGGCGTTCGTCGACCACCAGCACCCGCTCGCCAACGTCGACGGCGCCTTCAACGCCGTGATGCTGCAGGGCGACGCGATCCGCGAGCTGACGCTCGCGGGGCCGGGCGCGGGCGGGACCGAGACGGCGTCGGCCGTCGTCGCCGACATCGCCGGCGTCGTCGCGGCGTCCGGCACCGACGCCGGGCAGACGGACATGACGTGGCGCGGCCTCCCGCGGCTTCCGCCGGGCGACGCCCGGTCGCCGTTCTACTTCCGGCTGTTCGTGGACGACCGCCCGGGCACGCTCGCGCACGTCGCGGACCTCCTCGCCCAGCACGCGATCTCGATCGCCCGCCTCGTCCAGCACCAGGACGGCAGCGGCGCGACGCTCCACGTCGTCACGCACGAAGCCTCGGCCGGCGCGCTCGCCGACGCGCTGGACCGGTTGGGGGCGCTTCCGGAGGTGCGCCGCCGGTCGCGGCCGATCCCGGTCGTCTCCGACCGAGGCGTGCCGGAGCTCGGGTGGGCGTGACCGGCGCGCGCGCATCGTGGCTCACGCTCGGCGAGGGGAACACGCCGCTCGTCCGCGCGCCGAGCCTGTCGGAGGAGCTCGGCCTCGAGCTGTACCTGAAGTGCGAGTTCGCCAACCCGACCGGGAGCTTCAAGGACCGCGGCATGTCGGTCGCCGTCGAGCGTGCCGCCGACGGGGGCGCCCGCGCCGTCGTGTGCGCGTCGACGGGGAACACCGCCGCGTCGGCCGCCGCGTACGCCGCGCGGGCCGGGCTCGAGGCCGTGGTGCTCACGCCCGCGGGCGCGACCGCGACCGCAAAGCGGGCGCAGGCGCACGCGGCCGGTGCACGCGTGCTCGAGGTGCGCGGGTCGTTCGACGACGCCCTGCGCCTCTGCCGGGAGCTCGGCGAGCGCGAAGGCTTCGTGCTCGTGAACTCGCTCAACCCGGACCGGATCGACGGCCAGCGCTCCGTCGTCGGCGAGCTCGTCGAGCAGCTCGGCCGCGCGCCGGACGCGATCGCGCTGCCGTACGGCGGCGGCGGCAACGTCACGGCGGTCGCAGCGGGATGCGACGAGGCGGGCATCGCGCCGCCGCTCGTGGTGGGCGAGGCGGCGGAGCGGGCATCCACCTTCGCGTCCGCGATCAGGATCGGCGAACCGGCGCACCGGAAGCGCGTCGGCCGGCTCCTCGCCGGGGGGCGCCTGACGGCGGTGCGGCTGTCCGAGGCAGAGCTGCGCGACGCGTGGTCGGCGCTCGCGCGCTTCGAAGGCGTCTTCTGCGAGCCGGCGTCGGCGGCGGGCGTCGCCGCGCTGCGGCGCTCGCGGCCCCGCGGTGCGACCGCTGTCTGCATCGTCACCGGCCACGGGCTCAAGGACGCGGAGGCCGTCGACACCTCCACGGCCGTCGCCGTCGACGCGTCGCTCGACGCCGTCCTCGAGGCGCTCGGGTGATCTCCGCCGCGGCGCCGGGCTCGACGGCGAACCTCGGCCCCGGATTCGACGCAGCGGCGGCGGCCCTCGACCTCTGGAACACCGTCGAGCTCGAGGAGGGCGCGTTCTGCGTCGAGATCGAGGGCGAGGGCGCGGGCGAGCTGCCGCGCGACGCCTCCCACCTCGCGCTGCGCGCGTTCGCGCTGTTCGCGCAGCCGGACCGCTACCGCTTCCGGTTCGCGAACCGCATCCCGCTCGAGCGCGGCCTCGGCTCGAGCGCCGCCGCGATCGCGCTCGGTCTCGTCGCGGGAGCGACGGCGGCCGGCGCCGACCCGTCGCGCGACGAGCTGCTGGCGCTCGCGGCCGAGCTCGAGCAGCACGCGGACAACCTCGCCGCCGCGCTCGGCGGCGGCGTCTGCGTGACGTGGCGGGAGGGCGACGTCCAGCGGTCCGCGCGCGTCGCGGACGGCATGCCTGCCGCACCGGTCGCCGTCGTTCCCGGCGCGCGCACCTCGACCGCCGCGTCGCGCGCGGCGCTCCCCGAGTCGGTTCCCCACCGCGACGCGGCGGAGACCGCCGGAGCGGCGGTCCTCCTCGGCGCGGCTGTCGCCGGCGGCGACGCCGGGCTCCTGCACGCGGCCTTCCGCGACCGCCTCCACGAGCCCTACCGCCTCGCGGCGGCGCCGCTGCTCGCGGAGGTGCGGCGCATCCGCCACCCGGCGCTCCTCGGCGTCACGCTCTCGGGCTCCGGCCCCTCGGTGATCGCCTGGGCCGAACCGGCACACGCGGAGGCCGTGGCGGCGGAGCTTCGGGCCGCCGCCGCTCCCGCGGAGGTGCTCCTGCTGCAGGTCACGGCGAAGGGGGCCCGCGCAAGTACGTCGTAATACGATACAATTTCGGCATGACGCAAACAGCCGAGAAGCCGACGCTCCTCTTCTTCTACTCGCACACGTCCGGCGAGTCGCGGCGGGTGGAGCGCCTCCTCGCGCAGGTGCTCCAGCGCCGCCGGAACCACGACACGTTCGTGCTGCGCCGCATCGACACGAGCGACCGGCCCGACATCGCCGAGCGGTTCCGGGTCGACGGGAAGCCGGTGCTCTGCGTGGTCGAGCACAAGCGCGTCGTGCGCCGCCTGGTCGACCCGCGGAGCGCGCGCGACATCGCCGACGGGCTCGAGCCGTGGCTGCGCGCGGGGCTGCGCTCCTAGCGCCTCCGGCCGGTCAGGTCGCGAACGAGTCGGTGAGGTTCGTGAACGCGGCGACGAGCTCGTCGCGGTAGTCGTCGTTCTCGCGGATCACGCCGGCGAGGCGTCGCTCGCCTTCGGCCGTCAGGCGGATGCAGACGACGCGCTGGTCGCGCGTCGACTGCTCGCGCGTGAGCAAGCCGGCCTCCTCCGCCCGCACGCAGAGCTCGGTGACGGTGTTCCGCGAGAGCTGCAGGCGGTTCGCCAGGTCGGTGATCGACTGCTGCTCGGTCCCGTCGGGGGCGCCCTTGACCGCGAGCAGGAGCATGAACCGCTGCGGCGTCAGCCCCCAGCGCCGGCACGAGTGCTCGTTGTGGCGCAGGAAGGCGCGGAGGTTCGCACGGAACTCCGCGATCTGGATGACCCGCTCGAGGGGAATCGACCCGTTCGCTCGCTTCGCCAACCTGCTGGTGCCCTCGCCTCGCAGCGTACTTGTAGATTGCCGCAGATGGAGGGGTCGCGTTTCCGGCGCCTCGCGGAGAACGAGCGTCTCATCCGCGACGCCAACGAAGAGGCCGAGCTGGTCGCGGTCGACGAGGCGGGTCGGAAGGCGCATCTCGATGCGGTCGAGGTCGAGTTCTTCTGCGCCTGTGGGCGCGCCGACTGCGAGGAGACGATCGTGATGAGCGTCGCCGAGTACTCGTCGGTGCACGAGATGCCGAACCGGTTCGTCGTCGTGCCGGGGCACGAGACACCGGAGATCGAGCGCGTCGTCGAGCGCCACGACACGTACGTCGTCGTGGAGAAGAAGCCGGAGTACCGCTGACGGCCATTCGGCCTCGGAGCTAGATCGCCGCCGGCGTCGAGGATGCGGTGCCGCACGACGCCGAGCCGGAAAGCGAAACGGGCCGCGTCGCGGCCCGTCGGAGTAGCGGGGGCAGGATTTGAACCTGCGACCTCCGGGTTATGAGCCCGGCGAGCTACCTGACTGCTCCACCCCGCGTCGCGGCGGGGATTGTAGCACTACCATCGAGCCGTGATCTGGATCGCGGTCGCGTTCTGCGTGCTCGCCGTCGCGGGGTCCGGCTGGTACGCCGGCGTGCGCGGCCTCGCGACCTGGCGGGCGTTTCGCCACACGTCGGGGCGCGCCGGCGACGCCCTGGGCCGCCTCGCGGCGCGGGCGGCGGAGGCGGAGGGGCACGCAATCCGCGTCTCCGCTGGAAGCGAGCGGCTCTCGGCTTCCGTAGAGCGCCTCCGGCGGTCGCTCGCGGAGCTCGCCGCCATCCGGGCCGCGGCCGCGGAACCGCAGGCGCTGCTCGCCGCGCTGCGGGGCGCCGTGCCGCGGAAGTGACGCGCGTCGCCGCGATCGACCTCGGGTCGAACGCAACGCGCCTGCTCGTCGCCGACGTCGACGACGGCGAAGTCACCGAGCTCGTCCGGCGCACGCGGATCACCCGCCTCGGCGAGGGCGTCGACGCACGGCGCCGCCTGCTCCCGCTCCCCATCGCGCGCGTCCGCAACGTCCTCGCCGACTACCGCCGCGAGGCGGAGGCGCTCGGCGCCGAGCGCGTGCTCGCGGTCGCGACGAGCGCCGTTCGCGACGCCGAGAACGGCGAGGCGTTTCTCGGCGAGGTCGAGTGGTCGTACGGGTTCGCTACGCGGCTCCTCTCCGGGGACGAGGAGGCGGCGTTGACGCTTCGCGGGGTCGGGCCCCTGGCGAGCGGCACCGTCGTCGTCGACATCGGCGGCGGCTCCACCGAGCTGATCACGGCCTCCTTCCGGACGAGCCTCGAAGTCGGCTGCGTCCGGCTCACCGAGCGCCACGGGAGCGACCTCGATGCGATGGCCGCCGAGGTGCGGTCGGTGCTCCCGCCGCTCCCGGCCGAGCGGGCGCTCGGCGTCGACGGCACGACCGCCGAGGTGGCGGCGCTCGGCGGGCACGGCCCGACCGTCACGCTCGAGACGATCGCCGAGGTGCTCGCGTGGCTCGAGGGGACGCCGGACGCCGAGCGCCGCGCGCGCCTGCTCCAGCCGGACCGGAGCGAGGTCCTGCCCGCGGGGGTCGTGGTCCTCCGCGAGACGCTGCTCCACCTCGGCCTCGCCGAGACGACCGCGTGGGAACGCGATCTCCTGACGGGGGCTGCGCTCGCGGCAGCGGAGCTTCCGGCGCCCGACGAAGGCGCCACGCCGCCCGGCGCGTACACCTGCTGCTGATACTTGACAGCGCAAGGTTTACTGCTACGATCCTTGCGCAATCAAGGATTCTGCAGTCGACGCTTTCAGGAGGAGACACATGAGCACGATCGAGCAGCAGGCGACGGGTATCCCGACCGGCGCCTACACGGCGGACACCGTCCACTCGAGCGTCGGGTTCGAGGTCCCATACGCCGTCGCCACGTTCTCGGGCACCGTCACCGAGTTCGAGGGGAGCCTCGTCGACGGGCACCTGGAAGGCTCGGCGCGCATCGAGAGCATCCAGCTCAAGGACGAGAACCTCAGGGCGCACCTGCTCTCGCCCGAGTTCTTCGACGCCGAGCGTCACCCCGTCGTCGCGTTCTCGGGCGACCTCAGCCGCGACGGGGACAAGGCGACCGTCGAGGGCGAGCTGACGATGAAGGGGATCACGCACCCCGTCACACTCGAGGGCACGATCACGGGGCCGGCCGTCGACCACTTCGGGAAGACCCGCGTCGGCCTCGAGCTCGAGACCGTCGTCGACCGGACGGCGTACGACATGAAGTGGAACATGCCGCTGCCGAACGGCGAGCCGGCGCTCTCGAACGAGGTCACGCTGAAGGCCGACCTGACGCTGGTGGCGCAGGAGGCGTAACGCCGTGCGGATCCTCGCGATCAGCGGCTCCCTCCGCCGCGCTTCGAGCAACACGGCGCTCCTCCGCGCGCTGCGCGACGAGGCGCCGGACGGCGTCGACGTGGAGATCTGGGACGGCCTCAAGGAGATTCCGCCGTACGACCAGGACGACGACGTCGTCCCGGGCCCGCCGGCGGTGGAGGCCTTCCGCGCGCTCGTTCGCGAGGTGGACGGCGTCTTCTTCGCGACGCCGGAGTACAACTCGTCGGTGCCGGGCGCGCTCAAGAACGCCCTCGACTGGGCCTCCCGCCCGCTCGCGACGAACGCGTTCCGCAACAAGCCGGTCGCCGTGATCGGCTCGAGCGCGGGCGCGTTCGGCGCGGTCTGGGCGGCCGCGGAGCTCCGCAAGGTGCTCGGCGCGATGGGCGCGCGCGTCACCGACGCCGAGCTCGCCGTCGGGCATGCCGGCGAGAAGATCGACGCCGACGGCTCGCTCGCCGACGAGGAGGTGCGCGAGGGGCTGCGCGACGCCCTCGACACGCTGCTCGCAGAGGTCTCCCCGGCGCTCGCGGCGGCGTAGGTCAGGTCGCTTCTTCGGCCGGCGGCTCGTCCTCGGCGAGCCGCCGCTGCACGACCGACCGCGACAGCACGCCGACGAGCTTTCCGTTCTCGACGACCGGAACGCGCTCGTAGTCGCGCTCCTCGAGGAACGCGAACGCGTCGCCGAGCGGCGTCGAGGAGTCGAGCGTCGCGTTCGGCGGCTCCGCGATCGTCCCGAGCTCGGTCGTCCGCGGGTCGAGCCCGCGGGCCACGACCTCGCGCACGAGCGTCTTCCGCGTGATCACGCCCGCGAGGCGGCCGCCGTCGCAGACGAAGACAGCGCGCACGTCCGGCCGCGCGAGCGCCGCCCCCGCCTCCTGCGCGCTCGCGGCCGCGTCCAGCGCGAGCGGCTCGGGGACCATCGCGTCCCGGACGAGCTGCTCGCTCAGGGGTAGACGCCCCTTGCCTCGAGCGCTGCGGACACTTCCCGGATGGCGGCGACGAGCGCCGCGTCGCGCAGCGAGATCCCGCGGCTCTGCGACACGTCCCACACGCGGTCGAACGCGTCGCCCATCTTGTCCGCGAGCCGCCGCCTGATCTCGTCGCGGTCCCAGAACAGGCGGCCGAGGTCCTGCACCCACTCGAAGTACGACACGGTCACCCCGCCGGCGTTCGTGAGGATGTCCGGCAGGACGAGGATGCCGCGCTCCGCGAGGATGCGGTCCCCTGCGATCGTCGTCGGCCCGTTCGCGCCCTCGGCGACGAGCCTGCACCGCAGATGCGCCGCGTTCGCGGCCGTGATCTGATCCTCGCGCGCTGCGGCGACGAGCACGTCGCACTCGGTCTCGAGCAGCTCCTCGTTCGTGATCCGCGTGACACCGCGCTCGTAACCCTCGAGCGAGCCGCACTCCGCCACGTGCGCATGCAGCGTCGGGACGTCGAGCCCGTCCGGTGCGTAGACGCCGCCGGAGAGATCGGAGATCGCGATCACCCGCGCGCCCTTCTCGTGCAGCTCGGTCGCCGCGATGCCGCCGACGTTGCCGAACCCCTGCACCACGCACCGCTGCTCGCGCAGGTCCCAGCCGAGACGCCCGCACGCGCGCTCGACCACCATCACGACGCCGGCGCCGGTGGCCTCGTGGCGGAAGAGCGAGCCGCCGAGCGAGACCGGCTTCCCCGTCACGATCTCGGGAACGGCGTAGCCCTTCTGCATCGAGTACGTGTCCATCATCCACGCCATCGTCTGCTCGTTCGTCGCCATGTCGGGAGCGGGGATGTCGAGCTGCGGCCCGATGAACGGCGCCAGCTCGGCGGTGAACCGCCGGGTGATCCGCGTCAGCTCCGACGGCGACAGCTCTCGCGGGTTGCAGCGCACGCCGCCCTTCGCGCCGCCGTAGGGCAGGCGCAGGAGCGCGCACTTCCACGTCATCCACATGGCGAGCGCTGCGCACTCGCCGAGGTCGACGCCCGCGTCGTAGCGCACGCCTCCCTTGGTCGGGCCGAGCACCGACGAGTGCTGCACGCGGTACGCCGGGAACGTGGCGTAGCTGCCGTCGTCGAGGCGGACCGGCAGCGTGAGGATGAGCGCGCGCTCCGGGTGGCGCAGCCGCGTCGAGACGAAGTCGGGCACCTCGGCGAGCTCGAGCGCCTGCTCGAGCTGGGTTCGCGCCTGCTGGTACAGCGGCGTGTCCCACTCGAGCTGCGTCGCGTCGTGCAGCGCCTTCGCCACGGCGGCGAAGCGTAGACGAACGTCTAGGACGCTCGACCGGCGACGATGGGCCGCTCGGCCCATGCGATCAAACCCCGCGACCGCGATGCTCCCGGAATGAGGAACCCGGAGCTGCTGCCCGCCTTCGCCGCCGGCTTCGCGGTCGCGCTCGCACACCTGCGCTGGATCATGCTCACGCAGTGGACCTGCCGCTCCTGCGGCACGAACCACCTGAACTGCGAGTGCAAGCCGGCGTGGGTGAAGAAGCTGCTGTAGCCGCTCAGTCCAGGAGCGAGCGCAGCACGTCCTGGTCGTGGGCGCTCGCGAGATACGCGCCGCGGACGATCGCCCACATGCGGATTCGGCGGTCGTCGAGCCCGGCGGCGACGAAGCGTGCGATTCGGCGCTCGGCGTCGGTGCGCGTCATCCGGTACGGCACCGGGTTGTGCAGCCACGCGTACACGTCGTACTCGCGGTCGGCGAGGTACGGCTTCGGGTCGATCGCGGCGTAGCCGTCACCGTGCCGCAGCACGTTGTGGTGGTGGAAGTCGCCGTGCACGACCCAGCCCGCGCCCGGGTCGAAGGACGACCAGATCTCGCGCGCCAGCGGCGTGAGCGGCGACGGGTTGTTCGCGAGCCAACGTGGGACGTGCTCCGCGACCGGACGGAACGGCGCGTCCGCCGGCCGCCACAGCCGCCGGCCGACCTCGACCGCGACCGCCATCGCGGCGTCCTGGCCCAGGTCCGAGATGTCCGTGCCGGGCCGCGCGCGTTCGAGGAGCAGCACGCGTCCCGCGCGGGCGAGGAGCCGCACGGCGCCGTCTCCGTCCCAGAGCGCGAGCGCGTCGGGCTCGTGCAGCGACTCGTCGTCTCCCTCCCACGCCGCCTTGACGACGGCGTCGGTTCCGGCCGCGGCGACGTACGAGTGACGCGAGAGCCCGAACGGCTCCGCGAGCCCGAGCCCCCACGTGCGGGCGGCGGCTTCCGCCGCCGCCCGCGTCTCCGTCAGGTCGACGGCCACGCTCCTGACGCTACTCGTACGAGAGCGCCGCCAGCACGTTCAGCCTCCCGGCACGGCGCGCGGGCAGCACCGCCGCCACCACGCCGACGACCAGCGCCACCACGATGAAGGTGACGAGCGTGCCGACCGGCACCGACAGCCGGAGCCCGTACGCGTGGAGCCCGCGGGCCGCGACCGCGGCGAGCCCGATGCCGACAGGCAGCCCGAGCGCTGCGCCGAGGAGCGAGGTGATCATCGCCTCGTGCCGGATCATGCGCCGCGCCTGGCGCCGCGACATCCCGACGGCACGCAGCATCCCGATCTCCCGCGTGCGCTCGAGCACTGCGAGCGCGAGCGTGTTCACGATCCCGAACAGGCTCACGACCACGCTCAGGGCAAGCAGGACGTAGATCACGTTCAGCACCTGCGAGAGCCACTGCGACTTGCTTCGTGCGAATGCGTCCCGCGTCTCGACCTTCACGACCTGGTCCTTCGCGTCCGCACGCTCGAGCGCGGCGGTCGCTGCGGCCGAGATGCCACCGTGGACGTCGACGAACGCGTAGCTGTCGCGCGGGCGCGGCAGCGCGCGGTCGAACGTGCGGTTGGCGACGACGATCGCCGACAGCAGCGAGTCGAGCTTCGGCGCAGCGAAGATGCCTCTGGCGACGAGGCGCGTGGCGCGGCCGTCTGGCCCGCGGAAGGTGAACGCCTTCCCGATCGCGATGTGGTGTGCCTTCGCGAACCGGTCCTTCACGATCGCGTCGTTCGTCCGCAGCCGCGACAGCTGCTCGCCCGTGACGCGCACGTCGACCACACGGCCGATCGTCGCCGGGTCGACGCCGTTGATGCCGGCGTTCGCGCCGGCGACACGGCCGCGGTCGCCGCGGACGTGCGACACGAGCTCCACGCCCGGCCGGCCGCCTGCGCGGTCGGCCGCAGCGGGCGAGAACGCGTCCCATCCGTTCTGCGACGTCACGACGTAATCGGCGGTCACCTGGCTCTTCCACGCGTCCGCGTCGGCGTTCCGCAGCGAGCGCCCGAACAGCGCGACGAACGACACCAGCGTGATGCCGATCATCAGCGCGGCGGCCGTGGACGCGGTGCGCCCCGGGTTGCGCCGGACGTTGAAGCTCGCGAGCGTGCCCGAGGTGCGTCCAAGCGCGGCGAACGGAGCGCCCACGACCGCGACCAGCGGCCTGACGAGCCGCGAGAAGACGGAAGCGAGCGCGACGAACAGGAGCAGGAACCCGCCTGCGAGCGCGAGCAGCCGCTGACCGACGGGGATACCGTGCGTGAAGAAGCCGTAGCCGAGCAGCGCCGCCGCGATCGTCCCGAGAACCCCCGCCGCCACGACGCCCGCGCCTGCGACGCCGCCGAGCCCTCGCGCACGGCTGCGACGGGCGGAACCCTCGTCGCCCGCACAGCGGGCACGAGCCCCGCGACGACGGTGAGGAGGGTGCCGAGCCCGAGCGGCACGAGGACGGTGCGCAGCTCGACGGGCAGCCCCGCCTCCGGCAGCGACAGGCCGAGGCCCGCGAAGATCGAGCTCAGCCCCTTGGCGAGCCCGATCCCCGCCGCCAGCCCGACGGCGGAGGCGGCGAGCCCCGTGACGAGCGCCTCGAGCACGACCGAGCGCAGCACCTGTCGCCGGGAGGCGCCCAGCGTCCGCAGCGTCGCGAGCTCACGCGTGCGCTGCGCGACGGTGATCGAGAGCGTGTTGAAGATGACGAAGCCGCCGACGAACAGCGCGACTGCGCCGAAGCCGACGAGGAAGTAGCGGATGTACTTCACGAAGCCGGCCACGTCGCGCTCGTCCTTCGCCGCCTGCGCGGCGCCGGTCCGCACCTGCGCGTCGGCGGGAACGATGTCGCGCAGCTCGGCGACGAGCTTCGACGGCGCGACGCCCTGCTTCGCGGCGACCGAGATCGTCGTGTAGCGGCCGTCGAGGTGGAACAGCTTCTGCGCCCACCCGACGTCGAAGACGGCGAAGGTCGCACCGCCGAGCGAGTCGAGGCCGCCGTACTTCGCGATGCCGACGATCGTCACGGGGACGATGCCCGCGTCGACGGCGACCCGCGTCCGGTCTCCGACGTAGAAGCCGTGACCTTCCGCGACGCCCTTGTCGACGACGACCTCCCCGGCGCGCACCGCCCAGCGTCCGGCGGTCAGCCGCATCGGGTTGAATCGCGTCGCCGCCGGGTCGACACCGACGCCGAACGTCGGGTTGCCGTTTCCGTTGATGATCTTGCCGTGCTTGTCGTACAGCTTCGCGACGAGCACGCCGCCGCTCATGTCGGTGAGCAGGCCGGTCGCGTCCTCGACGTCTGGCAGCGCGCGGACGCGCGTGAGCAGCGACGCCGGCAGCGTCGCGTTGCCCGAGTTGGAGTAGTCGACGAGCTTCTTCCCCGTCACGACCGCGTCGGTGTTGGCGTACGCAGACGTGAACAGCGAGTGAAACGCCTTCTGGATCGAGTCGGTGAGGACGAACGACCCGCTGACCAGCGCGACGCCGAGCACGATCGCCAGCGCCGTCAGCACCGCGCGCAGCTTTCGCGCGACCAGCCCCTTGAGCGTGACGGCGGTCATCGGTTCGCCACCTCCCGGACGATCCGCCCGTCCGCGAAGTGGAGGACGCGGTCGGCGATCGCAGCCGCACGCTGGTCGTGCGTGACCATGATCGTCGTCTGCTCGTAGTCGTCGACGGCGCGGCGCAGGAGGTCGAGGATCTCCCCCGACGTCGCGGAGTCGAGATTGCCGGTCGGCTCGTCGGCGAACAGCACCGTCGGGCGCGACAGCAGCGCCCGCGCGATCGCGACGCGCTGCTGCTGGCCGCCCGACAGCTCCGGCGCGCGGTGCGCCCGGCGGCCGCCGAGCCCGACCTGGTCGAGCACGGCGTCGAGCCACTGCGCGTCGACCCCGCGGCCGGCGATGCGGAGCGGCAGCGTGACGTTCTCCTCCGCCGTGAGCATCGGCAGGAGGTTGAAGAACTGGAAGACGAAGCCGATGTGCGCGCGCCGGAGCTTCGTCAGCTCGTTGTCGGACATCGACGCGAGCGGGCGGCCGGCGACGCGGACGTCGCCCGCAGTCGGCCGGTCGAGACCGGCGAGGATGTGCATCAACGTCGACTTGCCGGAGCCGGACGGCCCCATCACGGCGACGAGCTCGCCCCGCCGCACCTCGAGCGAGACGCCGCGGAGGGCGTCGACTGCGGTGTCGCCCGAGCCGTAGCGGCGCTCGACGCCGACGGCCTCGACGACGGTCGCCGGCGCGTCCGTCAGCTCGGCGGGGCGCTCCTTCGGCACAACTGCGGACATGGCGCTGTTACTTCCGTTCGGGGTGATCGGATTCCGCGCCGGAGCGTCGCGCCCGCCGACCTGCCCGGCATCGGCCGCCGGCTCGATCCCGCGTCCTCCCCAGGGATGATCCGGCCGTCGTTTGCGGGGAGGATGCGGCCGTTCGGGCCGAGGGATACCGTGAAGCTCGTGCACGAATCGCCCGCGCGAATCAGGGCCTTCGCCTTCGAGGCGGTCGTGGTCGTGTTCGCGGTGGCGTCGTTCGTCGAGCCGTTCCTCGTGCACGGCGTCCGGCGCCCGATCGCCGACGCGTTCCTCTCGCTCGGTTGGACGCTCCCCTACTTCGCCCGGAACCGGAATCCGGCGTTGCCGCCGTTCGTCGCGGCGGGCGCACTCGCGCTGTTCGGAGTCGTCGAGGGGCACGGCACCGAGAACACGACCGTGCCGTTCATCGCGGCGCTGCTCACCGCTGCCTGGGCGGGGCACCTGGAGGAGCGGCGCCTGCGGATCGCGGGCTGGTGCGCGATCGTCGGCGCCGCGGCCGTCGTCGACTACCGCTCGTCCAACACCGCGGCCGACTTCTTCTGGACGACGCTGATCTTCTCGCTCGCGTGGTTCTTCGGCGTCGCGCTCGGCTCGCGCGCGGTCCAGGCGCGCGAGCTGCGTGAGCGCGTCGCTGCGGCCGAGCGCGACCGGTCGCTGGCGGCCGAGCGCGCAGCGGCGGAGGAGCGGGCGCGGATCGCGCGCGAGCTGCACGACGTCGTCGCGCACTCAGTCTCGGTGATGGTGGTCCAGGCGTCGGGAGTTCGGCGGCTCCTACGCGAAGGGCAGGAGCGCGAGCGCGAGGCGCTGCTCTCGGTCGAGCAGATCGGGCGTGAGGCGCTCGCCGAGCTGCGGCGCATGCTGGGCGCGATGCGCACCGGCGAGGAGGTGAAGGCGGAGCTCGCGCCGCAGCCCGGGCTCCGGCACCTCGACCGCCTGATCGCGCAGGTCGAGGAGGCGGGCCTGCCGGTGACCCTGCGGGTCGAGGGCGAGCGGCCGGAGCTCCCGCCGGGCATCGACCTGTCCGCGTACCGCATCGTGCAGGAGGGGCTGACGAACGCGCTCAAGCACGCGAAGGGCGCGCACGCGGAGGTCGTCGTGCGCTACGCGGACGACAACGTCGAGGTGGAGGTCGCGGACGACGGCCCGGGCGCCAACGGCTCGCAGGTCGACGGTCACGGCCTCGTCGGGATGCGGGAGCGCGTCGCCGTGTGCGGCGGCACCCTCGAAGCCGGCCCGCGCGACGGCGGCGGGTTCGTGCTGCGCGCGCAGCTGCCGGTGAAGGTGGCCGGGTGATCCGGATCCTGCTCGTCGACGACCAGGCGCTCGTGCGGGCGGGGTTCCGCATGATCCTCGACGCGGAGCCGGAGATGGAGGTCGTCGGCGAGGCGTCGGACGGCCGCGAGGCGATCGACCGCGTCCGGACCCTGCGCCCCGACGTCGTCCTCATGGACATCCGCATGCCGGAGCTGGACGGCCTCGAGGCGACGCGGCGGATCCTCGACGACGGCGTCGCCGGAGACTCGCCGCCGCGGATCCTCATGCTGACGACGTTCGACCTCGACGAGTACATCTACGACGCCCTGCGGGCGGGCGCGAGCGGCTTCCTGCTCAAGGACACGCCGCCGGAGCAGCTCGTGTCGGCGATCCACGTGATCGCCGCCGGCGACGCGCTGCTGTCGCCCTCGATCACGCGGCGCGTGATCTCGGAGTTCGTGAAGGGAGCAGGCCCGAAGCCGCAGGCGCAGTTCCCGCGCCTGCAGGACCTCACCGCGCGCGAGCTCGAGGTGCTCGTGCTGATCGCGCGCGGGCTGTCGAACGCCGAGATCGCGAAGACGCTCTTCGTCTCCGAGACGACCGTGAAGACGCACGTCGCCCGGATCCTGATGAAGCTCGGCCTGCGCGACCGGGTACAGGCGGTGGTGCTCGCCTACGAGGCCGGCGTCGTCACGCCCGGCGAGAGCGCGTAGTCCAGCACGCCCGCGAGCGGCAGAGGCACGCGGTCGGAGCCGCGCTCCACGAGCGCGCCGACGAGGATCCGCGCGTAGCGCAGCTTCCGCCGGTCGGCGCTCCCCATGTAGCGCCGTAGCTGGGCCTCGACCGGGCGTCCTCGCCAGGCCGGCTGCTTCTGGAACGTCCGGAACGAGGGAAGGTCGCCGTGCTCCTCCAGCAGCGCCTGCACCCCCTCGGCGCCGTGCGCGCGGATCAGCTCTTCCTCGAGGTCGGCGCGGCAGACGAAGAGGGCGTCGGGCGGGATGCCGGCGGCCGCGAAGACGGCGATCTCGCCCTCGTCGCAGAGGCCGGCGATCCGGGCGGCCGGGAACCGGGTGGCGAAGCGGTGCACTGCGTGCGCGCCGCCGATCGGCACCACGGCGACGCCGGCGTCGGCGAGCTCGACGCCGCGTGCCTCCGCCAGCGCCTCGAGCGCGAGCTGGTCGCTCAGCCCCTCGACGAGCACCACCGCGCGCGCAGAGGGGACGCGCTGCAGCGCGCGTGCCGTCGCCGCGGGGCCGCCGTCCGGCAGGCCGCGATGTCTCGCTCGCTTCGCACTCACCAGGCGAAGGGTTACAACGCTGCGACATCTCGTCCACACAGCACCCGGCTCCGCGTCGCCAAACGAGGGTGGCGGAACCGTGACGTCTCGTCCACAGGGGTGAGCGCCTACGCCTCCCTCGTCGTCCCCACGGACGACGTGCGAATCGGTCCCCGCGCCGATCGAAGATCGGCCTCCACGCCGACGAATCGCCGCACGCGGAGGCCGAGACTTCCCGTCGACACCACTCGACAGAAAGGAACTCACCATGATTCGCGCAGGAGACACGCTCGTCAACCCGATCACCGGCGAGCGGCTCGTGTGGGAGCTCACCTCCCGCGACACCGACGGCGCCTACACGCTGTTCGAGACGTTCGTCGAGCCCGGCGGCGCGGTCGCCGCGCCGCACGTCCACCCGTTCCAGACGGAGACGTTCACGGTCGTCGCCGGCCGCCTCGGCGTCAAGCGCGGCCGCGAGAAGCTCAAGCTCGGGCCGGGCGAGGTCGCCACGATCGAGCCGGGGACCCCGCACAAGTTCTGGAACGCGGGAGACGGCACGCTGCGCTTCCGCGCCGAGGTCCGCCCCGCGCTCCAGTTCGAGTCGCTGATCGAGACGATGTTCGGGCTCGCGGTGGACGGCAAGACGAACGGGAAGGGCATGCCGAGCCCGCTCCGCCTCGCCGTCGTCGCGAACCACCACTTCGACGTCGTACGGCTGCCGGTCGTCCCGCAGGTGCTGCAGAAGATGGCGCTCGTCCCGGGCGCGCTCTTCGGCCGCGCCGTCGGCTTCCGGCCGACGTACGAGGCGATCGTCGAAGGCACGCCGGCGATTGCCTAGGACCGGACGCAGAGCAGCAGGCCGTCGACCCCGAGCACGTCGCGCCAGCCGTCCGGCGGGCGCGGCGTGACCGAGGGGTCGACGGCCGCGGCGACGAGGACCTCGCCGCCGCGCACGAACGCGCAGACGCCGGCCCCCAGGTCGAGGCGCTCGTAGGAGCCCGCGAACGCCGCCTCGTGCTCGGCCCGCAGCCGGAGCGTCTTCCAGGTCACGTAGAGCTTGGCCGTGCGCTCGTCGGGCGGCGCGCCCGCGCGCAGCTCCTCGAGCGACCGCCGGCGTTCCTCCCAGTCGACGGGCCGCCGGTTGTCGGGGTCGACGAGCGACAGGTCCTCGAGCTCGTCGCCCCGGTAGACGTCGGCGACCCCCGGCGAGGTCAGCTTCAGGAGGAGCTGCGAGAGCGCGAGGCGGCGTCCGACCGCCCGCACCCGGTCGAGGAACGGATCGCGCTCGACGAGGGCCGACGCGCGCGCCGCCCACTCCTTCACCTTCGTCTCGTGCTCCTCGTTCGGGCTCAGCCAGTTCGTGCTCACCTTCCCCTCTCGCAGCGCCTTCTCGAGGTACCCGTCGAGCCGCTCGCGCTCGATCGGCGCCGCCCCGGCAAGCGTCTGCAGCACGAGCAGCTCCTCACGCGGGTCGTCGAGCGGCCCGAGCGCCTCCCGCCACTCGGCCACCTTCGCCCGCCACTCGTCCGCGAGCCAGGTGAGCGCGACGATCCGCGCCCGGACGTCGGG
>DASRCE010000010.1:0-183873 GCA_035653275.1 Gaiellaceae bacterium
CGAACGCACCAACGCCTGGCTACGCCGCTTCAAACGACTCACGATCCGAACCGAACCCAACAGCCGCGTCTACCTCGCCTACCTGACCCTCGCCCTCATCCTCATCCTCGCCCGCGCATTATGAGTTCAGTTCCTGACACCCTTGGTGTCAGACACCACTCGCGAAGCGCGCTGCGGAACGCGCGCGCCGCCTGGCCGCCTCGACCTCGCGGTCGCGCGGCGGCGCCGCGGTCACGAGCTCGCCGAGCAGCCGCGAAGTCACCGCGGCGACGTCGGCGACCGCGCGTTCGAAGGCGGCTTCGTTCGCCTTCGACGGCTTCGTCATCCCGCTCACCTTGCGGACGTACTGGAGCGCCGCCGCCTGGACCTCGTCGTCCGTCGTCGGCGGCTCGAAGTTGTAGAGCGTCTTGATGTTCCTGCACATGCGCCCAGTCTACGACCGGGCGCATGTGCGGAAGGTCAAGGCAGCTTCACGACGCGCGCGAGCGTGTTCTGCCCGTTCACGCGGTCGCAGCGGATCTCCACCAGGTCGCCGACCTTGAGCCCGAACCGGGGCAGGATCGCGGCTGCCCGGCTCTTCGCCGGGATCATGCAGGTGAGCCCGTTGACGGTGATCGAGTCAGGGGAGAGCGCGGAGATCGCGCCGCGTGCCTGGCTCTGCATGGGATGGGCGATCTGCGGCCGGCACGCACCGGTCCCGATCTCCACGGCGCTGCCGCCTGCGGTGCCGCCGCCGATCTTCGCGCCGGTGAAGCCGGTCGCCGGAGCGAAGGTGGCGGAGAAGTTCGCGAGCAGCCGCGCCCCGGGGTCGTGCGCGCGGCCGACGAGCATGCCGGCGATCGTCCCGTGGTCGTAGACCGCGGTGAAGACGCCGCGCGCGTCGCGGCCGTTCGCGACGGCGATCCGGAACGCGCCGCTGACGACGCCGACGTTGTCGGTCGTGTTCACGACGCTGTGCGCACGGAGCGTGAGTGCGCCGGTGAGGCCGGGATCGCCGGACGCGGTGCCCGTGTAGGTGCCGTTGGTGACTGCGATCGTCTTCGCGTCGGTCGACGTGCACGTCCGCGTCGAGACGTGGGCGGCCGAGGACGCGGTGAACGTCGCCGAGACGGCCCGCTCGGACTCGGCTCCCTTGATCCCGTGTGCGACTGCGACGCTCGTCGCCGCGAGAGCGACGAGACCGACGATCGTGAGTAGCAGCTTGCGCATCCAGTCCCTCCGATCGGTCGATATGTCACCGGAAGGTTGCCGCACGCGGCGTATGCAGGGAGCGAGCGCAGCGTAAGGCGCAGGTAAGGCGACGGGTGGGTAGAGTCGCCCGCCATGACGACCTGGCTCGTCCACTACGGCGTCGTCGCCGTCTTCCTGCTGCTGCTCGTCGACGCGGTCTTTCCGGCGGCGAGCGAGCTGGTGATGGTCTACGGCGGCGCTCTTGCGTCGGGGGCGCTCGCGCACGAGGTGGACGTCCTGGGAGCGCACACCTCCGGCCTCTCCGCCTACCTCGCCGTGGTCGTCGCCGGCGTCGTCGGCTATCAGATCGGCGCGATCGCGGGCTGGTGGATCGGGCTCCGCGGCGGGCGCGGCCTCGTCGAGCGTCACGGGCGCTGGCTGCACCTGTCGCGGGAGCGCCTCGAGCGCGCAGAGCGGTGGTTCGAGCGCTGGGACGCCTGGGCGGTCCTGATCGGACGGGTCACGCCCGTCGCCCGTTCGTTCGTCTCGATCCCGGCCGGCCTGTTCGAGAGCCCCTTCTGGCGGTACTGCGTGCTGACGCTCGTCGGCAACGCCGTCTGGTGCGCTGCCCTTGCCGGTGTCGGGTGGGGTCTCGGGTCGAGCTGGAGCACCTTCCACCACGACTTCGCGTACGTCGAGTTCGTGGTCGTGGCGGGAATCGTGGTGCTCGCGGCGTACTGGGTCTGGCGGCGACGCCGCTCATCTACGCTGTCACCCCGTGAAGATTCCGCACGTTGACGTCAAGGCGCAGTACGCGCCGCTGATCCCCGAGCTGCAGGACGCGTTCGCGCGCACGCTCGAGAGCGGGCGCTTCATCTTCGGCCCGGAGGTCGAGGCGTTCGAGCGCGAGGCCGCGGCGAAGCTCGGCGTACGCGACGCCGTCAGCTGCGCGAACGGCACGGATGCGCTCGTGCTCGTCCTCGACGCGCTCGGGGTCGGCCCCGGCGACGAGGTGATCTGCCCGGCGTTCACCTTCTACGCGACCGCGGAGGCGATCGCGCAGCGCGGCGCGACGCCTGTGTTCGCCGACATCGACCCGGCGACGCTGAACCTCGACCCCGCCGACGTCGAGCGCAGGATCACGCCGCGCACGAAGGCGCTCCTGCCCGTGCACCTCTTCGGGCGGCCCGCGCCCGACCTGACCGAGCTCGGCATCACCGTCGCCGAGGACGCCGCGCAGGCGTTCGGCGCCCGCGGGATTGCGACGAGCATCGCGTCCACCTTCAGCTTCTTCCCGACGAAGAACCTGTTCGCGCTCGGCGACGGCGGGCTCGTCGCGGTCAACGACGACGAGCTGGCGCAGCGGCTGCGGATGCTTCGCTTCCACGGCTCGGCCGCGAAGAAGGAGTTCGTCTACGTCGGCTACAACTCGCGTCTCGACGCGGTGCAGGCGGCGTTCCTGCGCATCTTCCTGCGTCGAATCGACGAGTGGAACACGGAGCGGCGCGAGGCCGCGGCGCGGTACGCGGAGCTCCTCGACGGCGTGGTCGAAACGCCGGAGGACGACGACGGGCACGTCTACCACCAGTACTGCGTGCGCTCGCGGGAGCGCGACCGCCTCGCCGCCGCGCTCGAGGACGCCGAGATAGGCTTCGCGATCTACTACGACCCGCCGCTGCACCTGCAGCCCGCGCTCCGGTACCTCGGCTACCGCGAGGGCGACTTGCCCGAGACCGAGCAGGCCGCGCGCGAGAACCTGTGCCTCCCGCTCTGGGCCGGCATCACCGAGGCGCAGCAGGAGCAGGTCGCCTCGGTTCTGAAGCGCGCCGCCGAAGTCGTCCGCTCCTGACATGAGATTCCCGGTCAACCGGCACCGGGTCTGGCAGCTCGTCTTCGACGCGGTCCTGATCGTCGGCGCGTGGCGCCTGACGTTCTTCCTTCGCTTCGACAAGACCACGCCGGTCTTCTACCGGCACCTGCTCGACTGGCAGCTCGTCGCGCTCGTCGTGGCGATCAAGCTCTCCATCTTCGTCCTGTCGGGCTTCTACAACCGCTGGTGGCGGTACGTCTCGACCCGCGACATGTGGGCCGCCGCGCGCGGCGTCACGATCGCCTCGGCGCTGACGTACCTCGCGCTGTACGCGTTCCCACCGAACCACACGTCGCGCCTGCCGCACAGCATCGCCGCATTCGACTACCTGCTCCTGCTCGCGTTCGTCGCGGGGAGCCGGCTGCTCGCGCGGACGCTGATCGAGCGCCCGCGCGCAGGCCTCGTCGCGCGCGGCAAGGAGGTGCTCGTCGTCGGCGCCGGCGACGCCGGGCAGCTGATCGTACGGGAGATGCAGCGTAACCGGCAGCTCGCGTACACGCCGATCGGGTTCGTCGACGACGACCCGCGCAAGCGCGGCACGCGGATCGTGGGCGCGCGCGTCCTTGGCACGACCGACGACCTTCCGCACGTGCTGCGCGACAACCGGCCGGACGAGGTGCTGATCGCGATCCCGTCTGCCGCGGGCGCCGTCCGGCAGCGCGTGCTCGAGCTGTGCCGGGCGGAAGGGGTGCCGGTGAAGACGCTGCCCGGCCTGAACGAGCTGATCTCCGGCGACGTCAACCTCGCCGGGCAGATCCGGCCGGTGCAGGTCGAGGACGTGCTCGGGCGCGAGCAGGTCGAGGTCGACCTCGAGCTCGTCTCGTCGTACGTGGAGGGCCGGGTGGTGCTCGTAACAGGAGCCGGCGGCTCGATCGGGTCCGAGCTCTGCCGGCAGCTCGCGCGCCTCGGCGCGGCGCAGCTCGTGCTCGTCGACAAGGGCGAGTCGGCGCTGTTCGAGACGGAGCGCGAGCTCCGCGACGAGCGCGACTTCACGGCGGCGATCCCGGTCCTCGGCGACTGCGGCGACCGCGCGAAGATGCGCGAGGTCTTCGCGCGCTACCACCCGCGCGTCGTGTTCCACGCGGCGGCGTACAAGCACGTCGGCATGCTCGAGGCGAACCCGCTCCAGGCCGTCAGGAACAACGTCCTGGCGACGCGCAACCTGGTCGAGGTCGCGATCGACGCGGAGGTCGAGCGCTTCGTCCTGATCTCGACCGACAAGGCGGCGAGCCCGAAGAACGTGATGGGGCAGTCGAAGGCGGTTTGCGAGTGGATCATCGAGTCGTTCGCGCTGCGCGAGGACGTCGAGACGCGGTTCGTCGCGGTGCGGTTCGGCAACGTGCTCGGGTCGTCGGGCTCCGTGATCCCGATCTTCCGGCGGCAGATCGAGCGCGGCGGCCCGGTGACGGTGACGACCCCGGAGATGACGCGCTTCTTCATGACGATCCCGGAGGCGTCGTCGCTCGTCGTCCAGGCCGGCGCGATGGGAGGCCGCGGCCAGGTGTACGTGCTCGACATGGGCGAGCCGGTGCGCATCCTCGACCTCGCGAAGCAGATGATCCGGCTGTCGGGGAAGGACGAGAACGAGATCCCGATCGTGTTCACCGGCGCGCGGCCGGGCGAGAAGGTGCACGAGGTGCTGTGGAACGACGGCGAGATGGTCGGCCCGACGTCGCACCCGAAGATCATGCGCGCGGCGCGGGCGGTGATCGACCACGAATGGCTCGACGAGTCGCTCGCCGAGCTGGAGCGCCTCGTCGAGAGCGGCGCCACGCTCGACGTCGTCGCGAAGCTGAACGCGATGATCAAGGAGCCGCAACGGATCGGCAGCGAAGCGGTTCTGGAAGACACGTTGCACTGACGCGACACGTGGTCCGCCGGGGCCGCGGCTACGGTGCCTCGGTGGATCCCCTCGACGGGCTGAACGCGGAGCAGCGCCGCGCGGCGGAGGCCGTGCGCGGGCCGGTGTGCATCCTCGCGGGCGCCGGCTCCGGCAAGACCACGACGATCACGCGCCGGATCGCGCAGCAGGTGCGCTCGGGCGCGTTCGCGGCCAACGAGATCATGGCCGTCACGTTCACCGACAAGGCCGCCGGCGAGCTGCGGGAGCGCCTCGCCTCGCTCGGCGCCGCCGGCGTCCGCGCCTCGACGTTCCACGCGGCGGCGCTCCGTCAGCTCCGCCACTTCGCGCCCGGCCGCGTCGGCCGGATCCTGCCGTCGAAGGTGCTCCTGCTCCGCCAGATCGCCAACCGGCTGCCCGCGCCCTACAAGTTCCGCGCGGCCGCCGACCTCGCGACCGAGATCGAGTGGGCGAAGAACCGCCGGGTGGCGCCGGAGGCGTACGCGGGCCGGGAGCCGCCGATCCCCGTCGACCTGATGCAGCGCGTGTACGCGCAGTACGAGCGCCGGAAGCGCGACGAGGGGCTCGTCGACTTCGAAGACCTGCTCGAGCTCGCGATCGGCCTGTACGAGACGGAGGCGGCCGCGATCGAGACCTTCCGCGCGCAGTACCGGGCGTTCACGGTCGACGAGTACCAGGACGTGAACCTCCTGCAGCAGACGCTGCTCGACCTCTGGCTCGGCGACCGCGACGACCTCTGCGTCGTCGGCGACGACTACCAGTCGATCTACGCGTTCACGGGCGCCGGGCCGCAGCATCTGCTCTCGGTGCCGGAGCGCTTCCCGCACGCGCTGGTCGTGCGGCTGGAGGAGAACTACCGCTCGACACCGCAGGTGCTTGCGCTCGCGAACCGGCTCGTGCCGAAGCTCGGCGGCGTCGGGAAGACGCTACGGTCGACGCGGCCGGACGGGCCGGAGCCGACGGTGCAGCCGTTTCCGACCCCGGCGGACGAGGGCGCCGCGATCGTGGCCGCGATCCGCGCTCTCGACTGCCCGCTCGAGGAGGTCGCGATCCTCGCGCGGACGAACGCACGGCTCGCCGACTTCGAGGAGCTGCTACACGCGGCGCAGATCCCGTTCCAGGGCGCGTCGCTGCTCGAGCGCGACGCGGCGCGCCGGCTCTGCAGGCGCCTCGAACGGTCGGCCGCACCTGCCGCCGGCGCGGTCCGCGACGCGGCCCTCGATGCCGGCTGGCTGGAGCTCCCGCCGGACCGGCTCGGCGAGCGAGAGCAGGTGCGCCAGCAGGACCTCGCCAGGCTGGTCGCGCTCGCGGCCGCCTTCGACGGCGACGCAGCGGCGTTCGTCGAAGACCTGCGCGCGCGCTTCGCTCCGGGCGGCGACGGTGCGCACGGCGTGCACCTCCTCACCTACCACCGCGCAAAGGGGCTCGAGTTCGAGGCGGTGTTCCTGCCGCGGCTGCAGGACAAGGAGCTTCCCTCCAGGCAGGCTCGGTCGCAGGAGGAGATCGACGAGGAGCGCCGGCTCCTGTACGTCGGGATGACGCGCGCGAAGCGGGTGCTGTGGCTCTCGTGGAGCGGGAAGCCCTCGCGGTTCCTGCGCGAGCTCCGGGCGGAGGCACGCGAGATCGAGCCCCGGGGCGAGCCGAGCCCCTGCGTCTCGCGCCTCAAGGAGTGGCGCCTGCAGCGCGCGCGGGCCGACAACGTGCCGCCGTACGTCGTGTTCCACGATTCGGTGCTGCAGGCGATCGCCGCCGCGCGGCCCGCGTCGCTCGGCGAGCTCGCGCAGATCAGCGGCGTCGGGCCCGCGAAGCTCGAGCGTTACGGAGACGAGGTCCTAGCGCTCGTCGAGCGCTGAGAGCAGCAGGTCGAGCATCACCTGCGGATCGCGCCGGATTCGGCCGTTCGGCGCGCGCTCGCGCTTGCGCAGCTCGAGCGCGCGTGGGTCGGTCAGCGGGAGCAGCCTCCCCTCGCGGATCAGCTCCTCGTCGACGCCGCCCAGGCGGCCGCCGTACGTCGTGTAGACCGGCACGCCGAGCGCCGCGGCCTCACGGTTCATCGTGCCGCCGGCCGAGACGACGAGGTCTGCCAGCGCGATCAGGCTCTGCGCGTCGACCGCTTGCTCCGGGACGATCACCGACGGCAGCTCGAGCGCGCGCACGTAGTCGCGCTGCTCGTCGGTGCGCGGGATCACGAACGCGTGCACGTCATCGGCGCGCCCGAGGTGCTCGAGCGTCTGCGGGAAGAGGGGGTTCGAGTGCCGGTGGTACAGCGAGACGTCCGGCGGCGGCCGCAGGACGACGAGCACCCGCGCCGGGTCGATCGACCACTCGCCGAGCACCGACGCGTCGGGCTCGAAGTCGGCGAGGTAGTACTCCTCCTTCAGCCCCGGATACTGGCGCAGCTTCGGCGGCACCGCGGTGTAGCGCGCGAGGCGGTCGGGTGGGATCGACGCCGGGACGACGACGCGCGTTGCGGCCCGGCAGCCGAGCTGGTGCTGCAGCCAGGCCCACTCGTAGTCGAACGTCGTCGCGCTCGGGATGCCGAGCCGCCGCGCCGTCATCGTCAGCTCGTGCGACCCGTGCGCGAGCGCGAGGTCGAAGTCGCGGCCGCGCGCCCACCTCCGGAGCGCCTTCAGCCGCGCGCGCATCTGCGCGAACTTGCCGAACGCCGACCGGCCGCCGTGATGGCCGATCACCGTCGCGGTCATGCCGTGCGACTCGATCAGCTGCAGCGTCTGCGCGTACTCGCGCGCCGTGATCTCGACCTCGTGCCCCTGCGCGCGCAGCCGTTCGACGAGCGGGCGGAACACGAGCGGGTGCGCCGACGCCGTGAAGTCGCACCAGACCCTCATCTAGTTCGCGAGCGCCTCGAGCGGCGCGTCGCGGCGGATCCCCTCGACGTGGTGCTCGTGCCAGAGGGTGAAGGCGAGCAGCCCCCAGAGCTGCCGCGACAGGTCCTCGCGCCCCGAGACGTGCGCGTCGATCAGACCGGCGACCGCGCCCGGCCGGAAGAAGCCCTGCCGCCGCAGCGTCGCCGGCGAGAGCGTCTCGCGCGCGAACGGCTCGAGGCCGCCGCGCAGCCAGGCCGCCGCCGGGATCGAGAAGCCGCGCTTGCGGCCGTGCACGACCTCGCGCGGCAGCAGCGGCTCGACGGCGCGCCGAAGCAGGCGCTTCTTCTGGAAACCGCGCACCTTGTGCTTCGCCGGGAGCGAGAACGCGAAGTTCGCGACGACGGTGTCCATGAAGGGGACGCGCGCCTCGAGCGAGCACGCCATCGACGCGCGGTCGGTCTTCGTGAGCAGGTCGTCGACGAGGTAGAGCCCGAAGTCGACGTCCTGGAGGCGCGTCAGCAGCTCGTGCCCCTCCGTCTCCGCGAACCGCGAGCGGTGCGCGGCGAGCGGGTCGAACGCGCTCACCCGTCCCGTCAGCTCGGCGCGCACGTCGGCGGAGAAGATCTCCTTCCAGCCGTGGTGGCGCTCGAGTGGCGGCAGGCCCGCGGCGCGCGTGAACCGCTTCGCCTTGTAGTCGAAGCTCGCCTTGCGCGTCGACGACGGCAGCAGCTCGGCGAGCGGCCGAGCCGCGGCGGCGACGCCGCCGAGCCGCTCCGCGAGGAGGTCGGCGACGTAGGTGTAGTAGCCGCCGAACAGCTCGTCGCCGCCCTCGCCCGACAGCGCGACCTTCACGTCCTGGGCCGCGAGCTGCGAGACGAGGTACGTCGGCAGCGCGGACGAGTCGGCGAACGGCTCGTCGAACGCCGCGGCGAGCGCCGGCAGGAGCAGCGCGGCGTCGGGCTTCAGCGTCAGCTCGCGGTGGATCGTGTCGTAACGTCGCGCGACCGCCCGCGCGCCCTCGAGCTCGTCGAACGACGCCTCCTCGAAGCCGATCGAGAATGTGCGGACCGGCTCGGGCGACTCCTCCGCCGCGAGCGCGGCGAGCGTACCGGAGTCGACGCCGCCGGAAAGGAGGACGCCCACGGGCACGTCGGCGATCAGGTGCGCGCGGACGGAGTCGCGCAGACGGGCCCGGCACTCCTCGAGGAGCTCCGCCTCGTCCTCGCCGTGCCGCGCGGGCAGCGGGCCGGTGCGGGCGAACCGCTCGAGCGCGATGCGGCCGTCCGTCCACGTGAGCGTGTGACCCGGGAGCAGCTTGCGCACGTCGGCGAAGATCGAGAGCGGCGCCGGCACGGTGTTGAACGCGAGGAACGCCTCGAGCGCGTCGACGTCGACGTCGCCGTGCGGTAGCGCGTCGAGCTCCGACGCGAAGCCGAGCTCGCCGCCCGCGTCGCGGTACGCGAGCGGCTTGATCCCGAACCGGTCGCGGGCGAGCACGAGCCCTCCGTTCCGTGTATCCCGGACGGCCACCGCGAACATCCCGCGCAGCCGATCCCACAGCCGCGGGCCCCATTCCTCGTAGCCGTGGACGAGGACCTCGGTGTCGCAGCGCGTGCGGAAGCGGTGGCCGGCGCGCTCGAGCTCGTGCCGGAGCTCGAGGTGGTTGTAGATCTCGCCGTTCTGGACGACGACGACGCTGCCGTCCTCGTTCGCGATCGGCTGGTCGCCGCCCGTCACGTCGATGATCGCGAGCCGCCGGGCGGCCATCCCGACATGCCCGTCGAGGTGCATCCCCTCCGAGTCCGGCCCCCGGTGCCGGAGCGTCTGCGCCATCGACCGGAGGCGCGCCTCGTCGACGGTGCCGCGCGCCGAGGCGATCCCGCAGATCCCGCACATGGCGGGAGAGGTTAGAGGGTGCGGCTGCGGCTCCCGAGGACCTGCGCCACGACGCGGGCGGCTGTCACGAGCACCGTGCGCAGGTACAGCCGGACAGAGCGGTCGGCGATCCACTCGAGGTCGTGCGCGAGCTTCTCCGCCATCGACGTCTCGTAGCCGCGGCGGAGCTGCGCGAAGCCGGTGAGGCCGGGGCGGACGACGAGCCGCTGCCAGTACGCCGGCAGCTCCGTCGCCAGCTCGGCGAAGAACCGCGGCCGGATCGGGCGCGGCCCGACGAACGACATGTCGCCGCGCAGCACGTTCCAGAGCTGCGGGATCTCGTCGAGCTGCGACGCCTTCAGCCAGCGGCCGAGCGGCGTCAGCTCGGCTTCCGTCGCCTGCACGAGCTCCTCGCCGAGGTACTGCCCGATGCGCTCCTCGGCTCCCGGCCGCATCGTCCGGAACTTGAGCATCTGGAAGAAGTGGCCGCGTCGGCCGACGCGCTCGCCGCGGTAGAGGACCGGGCGGCCGCTCGTCGCGAGCTGAAGCAGGGCGATCGCGAGCGCGAGCGGGAGCGCGAGGATCCCGAAGACGGTCGCGAGCGCGATGTCGAGGATCCGCAGCTCGAGGTCGATCCGCCGGCGCTGCGCCTCCGTGGCGAGTCGGACGTAGCCGCTGACGAGCGTCTCCTCGAGCGGTGGCGGAGTCGCCGCCTGCACGCGCCGATGGTAGACCCTCGTCCTGTGACCATCATCGGCATCGACCACGTCCAGGTGGCCGCCCCGCCCGGGTGCGAGGCGGAGGCGCGCGCGTTCTACGGCGGCCTGCTCGGGCTCGAGGAGGTGGCGAAGCCGGAGCCGCTCGCCTCGCGCGGCGGCTGCTGGTTCCGCGCCGGCGCCCAGGAGCTGCACGTGGGCGTGGAGGAGCCGTTCTCGCCCGCGCGCAAGGCGCACCCGGGCCTCGTCGTCGACGACGCGGACGCGCTGGCCCGCCGCCTCGCCGGCGCAGGCGTCGAGGTGCGCTGGGACGAGTCCGTCCCGGCCGTGAAGCGCTTCCACGTCGCCGACCCCTACGGCAACCGCCTCGAGGTGCGGGAAGGAACGCGCTCGTGAGGGAAGCGCTTCGGATAACGTTTCCTTATGGACACGCGGCAGCTTCGCGCCTTCTGCGAGGTGGTGGAGCGGAAGTCGTTCTCGCAGGCGGCGGAGCGGCTCGGGATCACCCAGCCCGCGGTCAGCCTCCAGGTTCGCGCGCTCGAGAAGCGGCTCGGCACGCAGCTCCTCGACCGCTCCGGCCGCCGCGTCGAGCCGACGGAGGCGGGTGCGAAGCTGTATCGCTCCGCGCAGCGGCTCCTCGCGCTCGAGGACGAGATCGTCCACGAAGTCGTCGAGGGCGCGACCGGCGAGCTCTCCGGGACGCTCGAGATCGGCGCCTCGACGGGCCCCGGCGGCGTCGTCCTCTCCTCGCTTCTCTGCAAGTTCGCCGAGCGCCACCCGCAGCTCCACGTCGTCCTCTACGTCTTCGACACGCAGACGGTCGTCGAGCGCGTGGCCGACCGGACGCTCGAGCTCGGCGTCGTCGGCGCGGCTCCGCGCCACCGAGGCGTCGAGTACGAGCCGTTCCTCCGCGACACCGTCGTCCTCGTCTGCCCGCCGGGACACCCGTTCGCCGGCCGAACGGTCACGCTCGAGGAGCTCCGGCACGACACACTGATCCTGATGCAGGAGGGCGCGGGGGTCCGGCAGCTGCTCGAGGAGGAGCTGCGGCGTGCCGGGAGGAGGCTGCGCGACCTCGACGTGCGGCTCGAGCTCGGGCTGCAGGAGTCGGTCACCCACGCCGTCCGCGCCGGGTACGGCGTGACGTTCATCTCCCGTTCGTCGGTCGAGGCGGACCTCGCCGCCGGGACGCTGGTCGAGGCGCGGGTCGCGGGCCTCGAGCTCGAGCGCGAGATCCATCTCGTGCGCGCGGCGGGGCGGACGGAGACGCGGTCGGCGCGTGCGTTCGTCGACTTCGCACGCGAGGCGCTCTCGTGATCGCTGTCCACTGGGGGCTCGACGAGCTCCCGCGTGCGCTCGCCGAGGCCGGCGTCACGCGGCCGCTCGTGATCGCGAGCGCCCGCTGGAGGTCGCTGGACGTCCCGGCTCACGTCGGCTGGTGGACCGAGGTTCCGTCGACCGCCGTCGCGGTGCCGGACGACGCCGACGGGATCGTGGCGATCGGCGGCGGCTCCGCGATCGACACGGCGAAGCACGCGTCGGCGCAGAGCGGGAAGCCCGTCGTGCACGTGCCGACGACGTACTCCGGCGCCGAGTGGACGACGTTCTACGGCATCCGCTCGCCCGACCGCGTCATCCGCGGCGGGGGCGCGGGCGCGCACCCGGCCGCGATCGTCTACGACGTCGACCTGACCCTCGACCTTCCGCGCGACGTCACCGCCGGCACCGCCCTGAATGCGCTCGCACACTGCGCCGAGGCGCTCTATGCGGCAGGGCACGACCCGGAGGGTGACGCGCAGGCGCTCGCGGGCGCGCCGCTGATCGCGTCGTCGCTGCCGCGCGTGCTCGAGCGGCCGAAGGATCGAGGCGCGCGCGAGGAGCTCCTGCGCGGGGCGATGCACGCGGGGCGCGCGCTCGGGATCGCGGGGCTCGCGCTGGCCCACGCGATGGCACAGGCGGTCGGCGGGGCGTACGGGCTTCCGCACGGTGCGATGAACGCGCTCTGCCTGCCGCCGGCTCTCGGCTTCAACGCCCGCGTCGTTCCGGACGCCGTGCGCCGGTTCGGCGACGCGATCGGCGGCGACGCGGTCGGGCGAACGCGCGCGCTCGCCCGGCTCGGCGGCTTCGAGCGGCTGCGCGACTTCGGCGTCCCGGAGGGCGACCTGCCGGCCCTCGCGGCGTCCGCGGCGCAGCGCGGCGGGAACCAGGCGAACCCGAAGCGCGCGACGCCGGCGGAGATCCTCGACCTTTTCCGGTCGATCTGGTGAAGATTAGATAAGCACCCCTTATCTCAGGTATAGTCCGACCGTGACGCAGACGGCGCCCCCGTTCGACGTGCTCGTGATCGGAAGCGGCGCCTCGGGGCTCGCCGCAGCCGTGTCGGCCGAGCGGGCCGGCGCCCGAGTCGCCCTCGCCACGAAGGGCTCGCTGCAGGCGTGCAACTCGGCGAAGGCCCAGGGCGGCATCCAGGCCGCGTTCGGCGACGACGACTCGCCGGACCAGCACGCCGCGGACGTGCTCCGGTCGTCGCACGAGACCGCGAACCCGGCGCTCGTGGAGACGCTCACCGCCGACGCGCGCTCCGCCATCCGCTGGCTCGAGGAGCTCGGCGTCGAGTTCACGCGCGACTTCGACGGCCGCTACCGCCTCGCGCGGTGCGGCGGCGCGTCCGCGAAGCGGCTCCTTCAGGTCGGCGACCGCACCGGCCACGCGATCACGAAGGCGTTGCGCGAGGCGTGGGAGGCGTCGAGCGGCACGAGCTTCACGAACGCGCCGCTGCGCGAGCTGGCGCAGGTGAACGGCCACTGGCGCGCCCGCGTCGGCGAGCACGAGGTCGAGGCCGGGTCGGTGGTGCTCGCCGCGGGCGGGGGCTGCTACGCGGAGGCGGAGCGGCGCGGAGAGCTTTCGACGAACCACCCCAACGCGACCGGCGAGGTGACGCAGCTCGCGCTCGAGCTCGGAGCGGAGGCGCGCGACCTCGACGCGCTGCAGTACCACCCGAACGGCGGCGCGTGGCCGCCGAACATGCAGGGGTACTCCATCCCCGAGACGACGCGCGCGTACGGCGCCGTCCTCCTGAACGCGGACGGCGAGGAGTTCACCGACTCGCTCGGGCCGCGCGACGCCGTCAGCCAGGCGATCTTCGACGAGGTCGAGAAGGGGAAGGGCGTCGAGACGCCGGACGGCCGCCCCGCCGTCTACCTCGACACGACGCGCATCCCCGAGGCGGACGCCGACGTCTCGCTGCCGTACATGCTGCGCCGCTACCGCGGCGCCGGCATCGACCCGCTGAAGGAGCGGATCCTTACGTATCCGGTCCTCCACTACCAGAACGGCGGCCTCGTGATCGACACGAACGCCGAGACCACGCTCGAGGGCCTCTTCGCCTGCGGCGAGATCGCGGGCGGGACGCACGGGCGCAACCGCATGATGGGCAACAGCCTTCTCGAGTGCGTGGTCTTTGGTCGGAGGGCTGGCAAAGCTGCATTCGAGAAGGCTAGGAGCTGACCATGACCGCCACCGACACCACTAGCGTTTTCGACGCGGTCGAAAACGCTGCGGCGCACCTCTACGTCTGGGCGCTGAAGGACATCCCGCAGGACCTGCGCGACGCGCTCGCGGCCGCGCGCGAGAAGGAGACGTCCGTCCCCGGCCGGCGCGTCCTGGAGACCATTCACAGGAACGTGAACGTCGCGGACAGCGAGAACAACCTCGTGTGCCAGGACACGGGCATCGCCGTCTACCACGTGCGCGTCGGCGAGCACTTCCCGCTGCACCCCGCGCGGATCTACGAGGGGCTGCGCGACGGGACCGCGCGCGCGACGGTCGAGCATCCGCTGCGCTCGAACGCCGTGCACACGATCACGCGCGAGAACACCGGCCCGAACATCGGGCACCGGCTGCCGATCGTCCACTGGGAGTTCGTCGCCGACTGGGACGGCCTCGACGTCAAGTGCGTCCCCAAGGGCTCCGGCTCGGAGAACATGAGCTTCCTCAAGATGTGCGTCCCCGCCGACGGCGTGAAGGGGATCAAGCAGTTCGTGCTCGAGTCGATCGTCGGCGCCGGCGGCAAGCCGTGCCCGCCCGGGATCGTCGGCGTCGGGATCGGCGGGTCGGCCGACTACGCGATGCACCTGGCCAAGGAGGCGATCATGCGGCCGATCGGGACGCGGAACCCCGACCCGCACGTCGCGCAGCTCGAGGAGGAGCTCTTCGAGCTCCTCAACGAGACGGGCATCGGGCCCATGGGGCTCGGCGGAGACGTGACCGTGCTGCAGTGCCACGTCGAGCACGCCGACACGCACATGACGCTCAACCCCGTCGCCGTCAACTACCAGTGCTGGGCGGCGAGGCGGGCGTCGGCGCACATCTCCGCCGCCGGCGACGTCGACTACGACCGCGAGTTCTAGGAGCGCCCGCGCCATGGCAACCCACGAGGTCACGTTCCCGGTCACGGACCCGCAGGAGATCCTGAAGCTCCACGCAGGCGACGAGGTGGTCGTCCAGGGCCACATCATCGGCATCCGCGACCGCACGCAGATCCGCATCTTCGACCAGGGCCAGGAGCCGCCCATGGACCTGGGCGGCGCCTTCCTGCTCCACACCGCGCCGAACGTCCGCAAGGTGGGCGAAGGGCGGTACGAGAAGATCTGCATCGGCACGACGACGAGCGCGCGCATGGTGCGGTTCACGGAGCCGCTCGGGCGCCGCTACGGCGTCCGCGCGATCTGCGGCAAGGGCGGCTTCCCCGACGAGGCGATCGAGCCGATGCGCGAGCTCAGGATGGTCTACTTCGCGATCGTCGGCGGCGCGGCCGCGCTCGAGACGACGCAGATCGAGGAGATCGAGGAGGTGGCGTGGGAGGAGCTCATGCCGGAGTGCCTCTGGAAGTTCCGCGTGAAGGACTTCGGCCCGCTGACAGTCGGCATCGACGCGCACGGCAACTCGCTCTACCGCGACGTGCAGGAGCGTGCGAAGAAGAAGCTGGAGGAGCTCTATGCCCGGCTGTGAGCTGGATCTCGCCCTGACGCGCGACGGCGGCCTGACGCACGTCCTCGACAAGGGCCTCGGGCCGCGTGCGTGGGAGGACCTGCTGGAGACCGCCGGCGAGCACATCGACATCGTCAAGCTCGGCTGGGGGACCGCGTACGTCACGTCGAACCTCACGCGCAAGCTCGACGTGCTGCGGGGGAAGCGCGTCGTCATCGGCGGCACGTTCTTCGAGGTCGTCTACGTGCGCGGAAAGCTCGACGAGTACAAGCAGTGGCTCTCGAAGCTCGGGCTGACGCACGTCGAGGTCTCGGACGGCACCGTCCAGATCCCGCGCGAGCGCAAGCTCGAGCTGATCGCCGACTTCGCGCGCGACTTCACCGTCCTCTCCGAGGTCGGCTCGAAGGACTCGGAGGTCGTGTACGCGCCGTACGAGTGGGTCGAGTGGATCAGGGAAGAGAAGGACGCCGGCGCGTGGAAGGTGATCACCGAGGCGCGCGAGGGCGGGACCGCCGGGATCTTCCGGCCGGACGGCGACATGCGGACCGGCCTGATCGCCGAGATCGAGCACGCGATCGACTTCCACGACCTCGTCTGGGAGGCGCCGACGAGGAAGTCGCAGGCGTGGTTCGTGAAGCACTTCGGGCCGGAGGTCAACCTCGGGAACATCCCGCCGGAGGAGGTCATCCCGCTCGAGACATTGCGTCTCGGGCTTCGCGGAGACACGCTGAAGGAGGTGCTCATTGGCAACGGCCAACCTTCGGCTGCCTCCTGACGTGGAATCGCTGTCCGCGGAGGAGGTCCTCGCCTTCTGTCTCGAGACGTTCTCGGACCGGGTCGCGCTCGCCTGCTCCTTCCAGAAGGAGGAGAGCGTCCTCCTCGACATGCTCTTCGCGCTCGACCCGAGGGCGCGCGTCTTCGCGATCGACACGCACTACCTCTTCCCCGAGACGTACGAGCTCTGGCGCAAGGTCGAGGAGCGGTACGGAACGAAGGTCGAGGCGTTCGAGGGGCCGCCGGTGGAGGAGGGGCTGTGGGAGACGAAGCCCGACCTCTACCTCGCGGTCGCGAAGGTCGAGCCCCTCAACCGGGCGCTCCTCGACCTCGACTGCTGGATCACGGGCATCCGGCGCGACCAGGCGCCGACGCGCGCGAACGCGCCGAAGCTCGGCTGGGACGCGACGCACGAGCTCTGGAAGGCGAACCCGCTCGCCGACTGGAGCGACGAGGACTGCTGGGCGTACATCCGCGAACGCGGCCTGCCCTACAACGCGCTGCACGACCGCGGCTACGCGTCGATCGGCGACACGCACTCGACGCTTCCCGGCGTGGGCCGCGAGGGTCGCTGGGCGGGCACCGACAGGACCGAGTGCGGGCTCCACGTCGGGTCCGTCGGAGGCGCCGCGTGAGGACGCTCTCGCACCTCGACGCCCTCGAGTCCGAGGCGATCCACATCATGCGCGAGGTCGCTGCGGAGCGGGCGCGGCCGGTGCTGCTCTTCTCGGGAGGCAAGGACTCGATCGTGCTCCTCCGCCTTGCGGAGAAGGCGTTCCGCCCGGCGCGGTTCCCGTTCCCGATCATGCACGTCGACACCGGCCACAACTTCCCCGAGGTGATCGAGTTCCGCGACCGGCGCGTCGCGGAGCTGGGGGAGCGGCTCGTCGTCGCGAGCGTGCAGGAGTCGATCGACCGCGGCCGCGTCGCCGAGCAGACCGGCCCACGCGCGTCGCGCAACCAACTGCAGACGACGACGCTCCTCGACGCGATCGAGGAGCACGGCTTCGACGCGGCCATGGGCGGCGCACGGCGCGACGAGGAGCGTGCACGCGCGAAGGAGCGCATCTTCAGCTTCCGCGACGACTTCGGCCAGTGGAACCCGCGCGCGCAGCGGCCCGAGCTCTGGAACCTCTACAACGCGCGGATCCGGAAGGGCGAGCACATCCGCGTGTTCCCCATCTCGAACTGGACGGAGCTCGACGTATGGCAGTACGTCGCGCGCGAGGAGCTCGAGCTGCCGGCGATCTACTTCGCGCACGAGCGTCAGGTCTTCCGGCGCGACGGGATGCTCTACGCGGCCTCCGACTACGTCGAGCGGTATCCGGACGAGGAGCCCTTCGTCGCCTCCGTCCGCTTCCGGACGGTCGGCGACATGACGTGCACCGGCGGCGTCCTCAGCGACGCGCGCACGCTCGAGGACGTCGTGACCGAGATCGCGTCGACCAGGGTCACCGAGCGCGGCGAGACGCGCGCCGACGACCGCGTCTCGGAGGCGGCGATGGAGGACCGGAAGCGTGTGGGCTACTTCTAAGCCCACCGCGGGAACTGAGTTCGGCGAAGCCGATCTCGGTTCCGGAGGCACGCGGTGACCTCGCCGGAGCTGATGGCGTCCGAGCTGCTGCGCCTCGTCACCGCCGGCTCCGTCGACGACGGGAAGTCGACGCTGATCGGCCGGCTGCTCTACGACACGAAGCAGATCCTCGTCGACCAGCTCGAGCACATCGAGGACGCATCGCGGCGGCGCGGCTACGACTACGTCGACCTCGCGCTGCTCACCGACGGCCTCCGGGCAGAGCGCGAGCAGGGGATCACGATCGACGTCGCCTACCGGTCGTTCGTGACGCCGCGGCGCAGGTTCCAGCTCGCCGACGCGCCCGGGCACGTGCAGTACACGCGGAACATGGTGACCGGCGCCTCGACCGCCGACGTCGCGGTGATCCTCGTGGACGCGCGCCAGGGCGTGATCGAGCAGACGCGGCGCCACTCCTACATCGTGGCGATGCTCGAGCTGCCGCACGTCGTCTACACGGTCAACAAGATGGACCTGGTCGGCTACTCCGAGGAGCGCTTCGACGAGATCGTCCGCGACCTGTCGGAGCTCGCGTCGCAGCTCGGCCTCCACGACCCGGCGATGATCCCGATCTCCGCGCTCAAGGGCGACAACGTCGTCGAGCGGAACGGCGCGATGCCGTGGTACGGCGGGCCGACGCTGCTCGAGCACCTCGAGTCGATCGAGCTGGGGCGCGGGCTCAACGTCGACGACCGGCGGTTCCCCGTCCAGTGGGTGATCCGGCCGATGGACGACGACCACCACGACTACCGCGGCTACGCAGGCCAGGTCGCAGGCGGCACCTGGCAGGCGGGCGACGAGGTCGTCGTCCTGCCCTCGGGCCTGCGCACCACGGTCGCCGCCGTCGACACCGCCGCGGGCACGCTCGAGCGCGCGATTCCCGGCCAGTCGGTGACCATCCTGCTCGCGGACGACGTCGACGTCTCCCGCGGCGACATGCTCGCCGACCCGGCGCGCCCGCCGATCGTGACGCGCGAGCTCGTGGCCCGCGTCTGCTGGATGTCGGAGCGCCCGGTCGACGAGCGCGCGCGCCTCCTCGTCAAGCACACGACGCGCACCGTTCCGGCCCGCCTCGACGAGATCGTGTCCGTCGTCGACGTCGCCACGCTCCAGGACCGTCTGCGGCCCGGCCGGATGGAGCTGAACGACCTCGGCGTCGCGCGGCTCCGCCTCGGCGAGCCGCTCGCCGTCGACCCGTACGCGCGCAACCGCGCCACGGGCGCGTTCATCCTGATCGACGAGGCGACGAACGAGACGGTGGGCGCGGGCATGGTCGTCGAGGCGTCGTGACCTGGCAGTTCTCGCTCGCCGGGCTCCTGGTCGGGGCCCTCGTCGGGATGACCGGGATGGGCGGCGGCTCGCTGATGACCCCGATGCTGATCCTGCTCTTCGGCTTCGACCCGAAGACGGCCGTCGGCACCGACATCCTCCACGGCGCCGTGTTCAAGTCGTTCGGCGCGTGGCGCCACCGGCGGCTCGGCAACGTCCACGTGCCGCTCGCGGTCTGGATGCTCCTCGGGTCGGCGCCGCTGTCGCTCGTCGGCGTGCAGATCGCGAGCTCGTTCTCGACCGCGACGCAGGACGCGATGAGCCAGGTCGTGGGCGGCGCGCTCATCGCAGGAGGCATCGGCTTCGCGATCAAGACGTTCCTGCACGGCTACCACGGCGACGCCGCGCTGCACCTGACCGGGAGGCAGAAGGCGATCGCCGTCGCGATCGGGGCGAGCTGCGGTTTCGTCGTCGGCCTCACGTCCGTCGGCTCGGGCACGTTCTTCGGCCTCGCGATGCTGCTCGTCTACCCCCTGACCGCGCAGCGGATCGTCGGCACCGACATGCTCCACGCTGCGCTGCTCCTGTGGGTCGCGGGGATGGGCCACCTGCTCCACGGCAACGTCGACCTGCACGCGATGGCGTGGCTCCTCGTCGGCTCGATCCCCGGGGTGATCGTCGGGTCGCACCTCTCGATCCGCGTGCCCGACCGTGCGCTGCGGGTGGCGTTCGCCTTCGTGCTCGTGCTCTCGGGCGTGAAGCTCGTGAAGGTGCCGAACGCCGACACGATCGTGGAGGTCGGCGCGGCGCTCGGCATCGCCGGCCTCGTCGTCTGGACCGTCCAGACGCTGCGAACGCGCCGGATCCCCGTGCACGACCCGGCCTGAGTGCACCACTAGAATCGCGCGGGCGTTGGCCCGCGTCCTCTCCACGGGGCTCGTCCTCGTCCTGCTCGGTGCGACGGCGGCCGCGTTCGCGCTGACGGAGCGCGCGAAGCTGGAGCTCTCGCCGATCTACGGCACGCAGCCCGGCCAAGTGTTCTCCCCCGAGAGCAAGATCCCGGGCCGGAACGTCGCCCGCATCCACTTCCGCGTCCGCCGCCGCGAGCGGATCGACGTCTGGGTGCAGAGCGCGAGCGGGCGGAGGGTCGCCGAGCTCCTGAGCGGCCGGTCGGTGCACCCGCGGCAGCGGCTCCAGCTCGTCTGGGACGGGTTCCTGCCTTCGGGCCTGATCGCGCCCGACGGCGTCTACCGGGCGGCGGTGAAGCTGATCGTCTCGCACCGCACGATCGTCCTGCCGAGCGACATCAGCCTCGACACGAAGCCGCCGCGCATCGTCGTGCACCCGGCCACCAAGTACCCGATCGTCTCTCCCGACGGCGACGGTCACGCCGACGTCTTCCGCGTTCCCTACACGCTCGACCAGCCCGCGCACGCGATCCTGCTCCTGCGCGGACGGCAGATCCTCTTCACGAAGAGCGAGAAGCGGAGCGGCGACCTGACCTGGAACGGGAAGGGCAAGGGCGGCAGGCCGCTGCGGCCGGGGCGGTACACACTCGGCGTCGCCGCGCAGGACGTCGCCGGCAACCGCTCGAAGGCGTACCCGTTCGCGATCGCGCAGATCCGGTACGTGACGCTCGCGCGTTCGCGCGTCGTCGTCAGGCCCGGCGCCAGGTTCGCGATCCGCGTCTCGACCGACGCGCCGCGCGTCCGGTGGACGCTGCACGGGCGCTCGGGGTCGCTTCCGCGCGGCACGCTCCACCTGCGTGCGCCGAAGCGGCGCGGCGTCTACCACCTCTACGTGACGGTCCGCGACCACAGCGCCGTCTGCGCGGTGGTGGTCGTGTGAGCGTAGACTCGACGGAGCTCACCAAGGAGCGGAGGCGGCGGCTTTGCCGCCGCCGGAGCGGGAGATGACCACGACGGCGGCGCAGATCGCGGGCGCGCTGGGGGCGGTCGGGCTCGCGGTGCTGATCGCCGCGCACCGGCGCGACCTCCGCATCGCCGGCCTCGTCGCGTGGGCGCTCGGGTGCGGCGGCCTCGCCGCCTATCTCGCGCCGCACGGCCACCACCGGCTGCTCGCGGCGGCGGCGGTGCTCGGGCTCGTCGCGGCCGGGATCGGAACGTGGATCGTGCTGCGCGTGCCGTGGCTGCTCGCCGCGGCGACGCTCGCGTGCGTGCCCGCACGCATTCCGGTTCACGTCGGCTCGACGCAGGCGAACCTCCTGCTCCCGTTGTACGCGGTCGTCGCCGTCGCGGCGCTCGCGCTCGCCTGGGAGCTGTTCGACGAGCTCCCGCGGTCGCGCGAGCTGGGACCGCTCGCGAACCCGGTCGCGCTCTTCGTCGGCTGGGAGGGCCTCTCGCTGCTGTGGTCGAAGGACGTGCGCCAGGGCGCGATCGAGCTGCTGTTCTTCGTCTTGCCGTTCGGGCTGCTGGCGGTCGCGCTCGCGCGCCTGCCGTGGTCGCGGCCGTGGGTGCTCGCGCTCTACGCACAGCTCGCGACCATGGCGCTCGTGTTCGCGATCGTGGGGATCGTCCAGTACGAGACGCGCAACATCTTCTGGAACCCGAAGGTGCGCGTCGACAACGCGTACGCGCCGAGCGGCTGGTTCTACCGCGTCAACTCCGTCTTCTACGACCCGTCGATCTACGGCCGCTTCCTCGTCGTCGCGATCCTCGCGAGCCTCGCCGTCATCCTGCTGCGCCGCGGCGACGTGCTGTGGCAGGTCGCAGCCGTGCTCACGATCGGGATCACGTGGTTCGGGCTGCTGCCGTCGTTCTCGCAGTCGAGCTTCGTGTCGCTGATCGCGGCGACGGTCGTCGGGACGATCGTCGCGTGGCGGCGCGCGAGCCTGCCGATCGTCGCGGCCGGCGTCGTTGCCGTCGTGCTCGCGATCGTCGTCTCGCCCGCGGTGCGGCACAAGGCCTCGCTCTCCCACGTCACGAGCGGCCGCTCCACGCTCGTCTCGAAGGGCGTGAAGGTCGCGCTCCACCACCCGCTGCTGGGCGTCGGCGTCGGCGGGTTCAAGCGCGCGTACGCCGAGATCGCGCATCTCCGCGGCAAGGAGCCGAAGGCGGCGGCGTCGCACACGACGCCGGTGACGGTCGCGGCCGAGACCGGGATCCCCGGGCTGCTGCTCCTCCTCTGGCTCGTCGCGACCGTGCTGCGCGTCGGCCTCGCGCGGATCCGGCCCACGTTCGACGGAGCCGCGCGACTCGCCTTCGGACTAGCCTTGACCGCGATCCTCGTGCACTGCGTCTTCTACAACGCGCTCCTCGAGGACCCGACGTTCTGGGGCCTCCTCGCGCTGGTCGTCGTCGCGGCGCGGCACGTCGCGGAGGCGCCGGCGTGATCGACGGCGTCGAGCGCGCACTCGTCCTCGCTCCGCACACCGACGACGGCGAGTTCGGCTGCGGAGCGACGATGGCGCGCCTCGTCGAGCAGGGCGCCGACGTGCGCTACGTCGCCTTCTCGATCGCGACGCGCTCTCTGCCGGACGGCTTCGCGCCCGACACGCTGGCGCGCGAGGTGCGCGACGCGACGGCCGAGATCGGGATCCCGCCGGAGAACCTGACGGTGCACGACTTCGACGTGCGGACCTTCCCCGAGCACCGGCAGGAGATCCTCGAGCTCCTGATCGAGGTGTGGAACGACTGGAAGCCGGACTGCGTCTTCCAGCCGTCGCTGCACGACGTCCACCAGGACCACCAGACGATCGCGACGGAGGGGCTGCGCGCGTTCAAGCGCACGACCGTGCTCGGATACGAGATCCCCTGGAACAACTTCGACTTCAGCTACCAGGCGTACGTCGCGCTCGAGCGTCCCCACGTCGAGCGCAAGGTCGCCGCGCTGGAGAGGTACGCGTCGCAGCAGCACCGGCGGTACGCCAACGCCGACTACGTGTGGAGCGTCGCCCGGACGCACGGCATCAACGTCAACCGCGAGTACGCCGAGGTGTTCCAGGTGTACCGCCTGGTGGGCTGACGACGGATGGCGGCGCTGGTCGTCCGGCTGGGTGTGGCGGCCGCGGCGGTCGCGGTCGGCTTCGGCGCCACGGTTCGCCCGCTGTCCGCCCACCAGCGCGCGGAGGTGGTTGCCGCGCACGAGTGGCACGCCGGATGCCCCGTCTCGCTCTCGCAGCTCCGCGTCCTCACCGTCACGTACCACGGCTTCGACGGCCGGACCCACAGCGGGCAGCTCCTCGTCAACCGCGCTGCGGCGGCTCGGCTGCGCGCCGTGTTCGAGCGGCTGTACGCGCTCCGCTTCCCGATTCACCACATGGGGTTCGACGACACGTACGGGCCGGTGCGCGGCCGCCCTGCCGACGGCGACGTCACCGCCTCGTTCGAGTGCCGCCAGGCGTCGTCGTCGCCCTGCACCGGCCTCGCCAACACCGGGACCGGAAGCTGGTCGGAGCACGCCTACGGCGAGGCGGTCGACCTCAACCCCGTCGAGAATCCCTACGTCGGCTGCGGGATGACGCGCGACAGGACGGCGCTCTCCTACCTCGACCGCAGCCGCGTCAGGCGGGGAATGGTCACCCCGGCCGTCGTCGCGGCCTTCCGCTCGGTCGGCTGGGGCTGGGGCGGCTCGTGGACCGGGTCGACGAAGGACTACATGCACTTCTCCGCCACCGGCCACTGACCGGCCGTCGCCGGCCCCCGACGTTCCGCGACCGCCGCGACGCGGGCCGGCGGCTCGCCCGCGCGCTACCGGAGCTCGCCGCGCCGCTCGTGCTCGGCCTCCCCCGCGGCGGCGTCCCGGTGGCCGCCGCGGTCGCGGAGGAGCTGCACGCGCCGCTCGGCGTGTTCGTCGTGCGGAAGCTCGGCCTGCCCGTCCAGCCGGAGCTGGCGATGGGCGCGATCGCCACCGGCGGCGTCCGCGTCCTGAACGAGGACGTGCTCCGCGAGGGGCGCGTGTCGTCGGAGGTGCTCGAGGAGGTGACGCGGCGGGAGTCCGCGAGGCTCGCCGCCCGCGAGCGGCTCTACCGCGGCGACGCACCGCCGCCGGAGCTCGCGGGGCGCGAGGTCGTGCTCGTCGACGACGGGCTCGCGACGGGCGCGACGATGCGCGCCGCCGTCGCCGCCGCGCGGGAGCAGGCGCCGGCACGAGTCGTGGTCGCGGTTCCGGTCGCGCCGCCGGAGACGGTGGAGGCGTTCCGGCGGGACGCGATCGAGCTCGTCTGCCTCGTCGTCCCGCGCCCGTTCGTCGCGGTCGGCGTGTGGTACGACGACTTCGGCGCGACGAGCGACGACGAGGTCGTGGAGCTGCTCGGCCGCCCAGCCTCGTGACAAACCCCACAACGGGTGCGATGCTTCCGGCATGACCGCCCTCGTCGAGAAGCTGGTCGCCGAGGAGCACCACCTCGAGGAGATCGTGCAGGACGGCTACGCGCCGGCGACGCTGCCGATCGTCCTCGGCGTGATCGTGCTCGCGCTGACCCTGATCGTGGGGATCGCGCTCGGCGTCACGCTCGCCGTCTACTACCTCACGTAACCGAGCTCCGGCGGCAGCGGCCGCGCGTGCAGCACGATCAGCGTCTTCGTCGGGCGCGTGAGCGCGACGTACAGCTCGCGCAGATCCATCGCGGCCGGCTCGACCACGACCACGTGGTCGAACTCGAGCCCCTTCGCCTGCCGCGGCGTGAGCACCGGCACGAGCTCGTCGGAGGGCGCGTCGCCTGCCAGGTCGTCCGGGACGATCACCGCCAGCAGGCCGTCCGGCGCCGCGGCGGCGGCCCGGAACGCCTCCGCGAGCAGCTCCCGGCCCGCCACCTGCCGGACCGCCGGCGCCTGCGCGCCCGTCCGGTAGGCGACGGGCGGGGCGACGCCGGGGGCGACGGCATCGAGCAGCGGCAGCGCGAGCTCCATGATCTCGCGGGGTACGCGGTAGGCGTGGCGCAGCTCCTCGACCGCCGCCTCTCCTCCGCGCGGCAGGTGCGGCAGGACGTCGCTCCAGCCCGCGTAGCGCACGGGCCCCGTCGCCTGCGCGACGTCGCCGAGCACGGTGAGCGCTCCGTCGCGTGCGCGCCGCGCGATCATCCGCAGCTGCATCGGCGTCAGGTCCTGCGCCTCGTCCACGATCACGTGTCCGTAGGCATGCGGCGGCTCGTGGAGGAGCGCGCGCGCCTCGTCGAGGAGCGGGACGTCTCCGTCCGACCAGCCGTGCCCGCGGCGGAGGAGGAGCCTCTGCTCGCGCGCGTCGAGGATCCCGTCGGCCGCCTCCGCGAGGAAGGCAGCCGACGAGAGCAGCCGGCGCACGAGACGGTCCGGTGCGACGGCCGGCCACGCCGCCTTGAGCACGCGGTCGAGGTAACCCTTCGCGCGCGCGGCGCGCTCGACCTCCTCGAAGCTCCGGATCGCGGCGGCGCCGTGCACGCGTCCGTACTCCTCGTAGAAGCGGCGCAGCAGGCTCATCCTGAAGCGCTCGCGCGCTGCCGCGGTCAGGCCGAGGTCGTCGCGCGCCTCCTGCGCGAGCTCTCGGACCTCGTGCTCCTTCACCCACACGAACGAGCCTTCGAGCCGGAGCACGAGCTCCTCCGGCTCCGACTCGAGCTGGAGCTCTGCCGCGCGGCGCACCACCTCGGCGATCCGCGTGTCCGCCTTCAGCTCCGCGACCGCGGGCGGGTCACGCAGCTCCGGCGTGACTCCGCCGACGAGCTCGTCCACTGCGAGCTGCTCCACCGCGTCCTCCCCGAGCGCCGGCAGGACGTGCGAGACGTACTCCATGAACATTCGATTGGGGCCGACGACGAGCACGCCGCGCCGCTGCAGGCGCTCGCGCAGCGTGTAGACGAGCCAGGACGCGCGGTGGAGGCCGACTGCGGTCTTGCCCGTGCCCGGCCCGCCCTGGATCACGAGGACGCCGTCCGGGTCGTGCGTGATGAGCCGGTACTGGTCGGCCTGGATCGTCGCGACGATGTCGCGCATGTGCGATTCGCGGTCCCGCTCGAGCTCGTCGAGCAGGAAGTCGTCGACGGCGGCGCCGTCGACCACGGTGCCGTCGAGCGCCTCGTCGGCGATGTCGAGGAGGAGGCGTCCGTCGGTGCGGAAGCGGCGCCGCAGGGTCACGCCGTGCGGGTCCTGCGGCGTCGCCGTGTAGAACGCCCGCGCCGCGGGCGCCTGCCAGTTGACGACGAGCTGCCGCTGCTCCTCGTCGTGCACCCAGCGCCGTCCGACGTAGACGGGCCGCGAGAGCGACTCGAAGTCGAGACGGCCGAAGCAGAGGCCGCGCTCGGCGTCCTCGAACGTCCTCAGCCGGCGCGCCGTCCACGCGTCCATCGCCGCCTGCGCCACCTCGCCCTCGACGCGGTCGGCCGCGCCCGCGACCGCGAGCCGCATGCGCTCGAGGTGCTCGTACGCGCGGTCGACGTACTCTTGCTCGGCGTGAAGGTCGGGATGCGCCATCCGTTCCACGGTAACGGGACCCCTCGCGGCTCTCGCCGCGTAGTCCCCGCATGAACCGCCGCCGCTTCCTGGCCGCTGCCGCGGTCGCGCCGTACACGCTCCGCGCGCGTTCCGGGCCCCGTCCCGTCGCGCTCGTGACCTGCGACAGCGAGGCGCAGCTCGCGCTCGTCGACCTCGCGTCCTTCCGCCGGGTCGGAACGGTCGCGACGCCGCCGGATCCCCGCTCGATCGAGACCGTCGGCACCGTCGCCGTCGTCTGCCACACCGCCGTCGGCGCCGTCTCGATCGTGGACCGCGAGCGTGTCCGGCACGTGCTGCGCGGATTCGCGGAGCCGCGCTACACGGCGGCGCACCCGGACGGTGTGCACGCGTTCGTCACCGACTCGGGGCGCAGCGGCGTCGCGCTGGTCGACACGCGGCGCGGCGCCGTCGTCGACCGCGTGCGCCTTTCCGGCTGGGCGCGGCACGTGACCATCGCGCGTGACGGCTCGAAGGTGTGGACGGCCCTCGGCTCGGCGTCGGCACACGTCGCCGTCCTGTCGACCCGCCCACTCCGGCACGTCGCCGACGTGACGCCGGGGTTCCTCGCGCACGACGTCGGTCTCGCGCCGGACGGGCGGCTGTGGGTGACGTCGGGATCGAGCGGCGTGCTGTCGGTCGGGGAAGCGAAGCAGCCGGCGGACCTCGCCCCGCAGCACGTCACGTTCGGCGCCGGGCGTGCCTACGTCACGAGCGGCGACTCGGGCACGCTGCACGTGCACACGCACGAGGGCGCCGTCCTCGCTCGCACCGTGATCCCCACCGGGTCGTACAACGTGCAGTTCGCGCACGGCCTCGTCCTGACGCCGTCGCTCTCGCGCGGCACGCTCGCGATCCTCGACGTGCGGGGCCGCAGCCTGGCCACCGTCGCCGTCGCCGACTCCTGCCACGACGCCTGCGTCCTCGCCTGAGCCTTTACGAAAGCCTTACCGGATGGACGGTGGATCTTGGCCGGCCGTAGGGAACATGGCGGCGAATGAAGCGCCTCCTTCTTCTCGTCGTCGTGGTCCTGGCCGGGCTCGCGCCGGCGACCGGCAGCGCGTCGACCCCCTGTCGTGACCGGATCTACAACGACTGGTATCCCGACGGGAAGATCAAGACGACGTACCCGATCGCGTGCTACCGCGACGCTCTGAAGCACATCCACGGCGACGCGCTCGTCTACTCGAGCCTGTCGGACGACATCCGGTCGGCGATGCAGGCCGCGCTCGCGCGCCTGCACGGACACGCCAGGGTCCCCGCGCAGGTCGGAAGGAGCGGGCCGCCCGCGTCGAGGAAGCGCACGCGGCGTCCCGCGACGAGCGACGTGTCGCTGACGACCGACAAGCGGCCGCCCGCCGGCCCCACGGCGTCCACCGGACCCATGACGACGCTTGCGGTTCCCACCGCCGCCGGCGGCGGGAGCAGCGTTCCCGTGCCGCTGCTCGTGCTCGGCGGCCTCGCACTGCTGCTCGTTGCCGCGGGCACGGCCGGCGTCGTCGCGGAGCGGCGGCGCGGCTAGAAGATCGGCACGAGCCGCCGGATCCGCGCGCGCTCGACCGGAAGGTAGAAGCCGACGAGCGCCAGGCCGAGCGGGTACGCCGCGACGACGAGCAGCGACGGCGCCAACGACAGATGCCCGGCGCGCGCCGCGACGTTCAGTGCGACGGCGACGCCGACGGCGCTGCCGACGCGGCGCCACTGGTACGCGACGGGGTACACGTGCTGCGCGTACAGCGTCATCCCCGCGAATAGCACGACGTACGCGGCCAGCGTGGAGATCGACGCGCCGACCATGCCCCACCTCGGGATCAGCCAGAAGTTGAGCGCGACGTTGGCGAGCGCTCCGGCACCGGTCACGACCCAGTTGAGCTGCGTCCTCCGCGCGCGGCCGCTTCCGATCGCGAGGACGGTGTAGCCGGCGTAGATCGCGCCGGCGAACGCCAGCAGCGCGATCCCCTTCTCGGCGCGCAGGTAGTGCGGGCCGCCGGTGAGGAGTCGCGTCCACCACGGGGCGAGCGCACCGAGCGCGAGCGCGACCCACGACGCGAACGCGAGCAGGTACGTCAGCACGAAGGCGTACGTGCGCTTCGCCTCGCGGTCGTCCTCGATCGAGTAGGCGAATGCCGGCCACGCGGTCCGGAAGGCGATCATCACGAACGTGATGACCGAGGCGATCTTGACGGCGGCGGAGTAGACGCCGGCCTCGCCGAGCCCCTTGAACCACACGATGAACTCGCGGTCGACGAAGTTGATCGCCCAGAGCGCGAGCGCGGACGGGACGAGCGGCAGCCCGAACTTCTGCATCCCGCGCAGCAGGTCTCGGTCCCACTCGAGCCCGAGCTGCTCCGTGCGATACACGAGCAGCGCGACGTACACCGCGAGGGTGCCCGTGAAGTTGCCGACCACCAGCCCGATCGCGCCCCAGTGGAAGTCGGCGACGAAGAGGACCATCGCGGCCACCGTCACGACGACGTTTGTCACGCTCGCGATTGCGAACGCCGTCGAGCGCTCCTCGACGCGGAAGAGGTTCGTAAGCTGCTGGTAGTTGGTCTGCGCCCAGAGCCCGACGGCGCCCGCGCGGACGAGCCACGGGTCGTGGCCGAGCCCGAGCCAGTGCGCGAGCGGCGCTGCGAACGCGAGCCCGAGCACGAGGCCCAGCGTCGCCATCGCCATCGTGAACCAGAAGGACGTGCGGACGACGGTCAGCTTCTCCGCCGGCTGCTTCGCGTCGAAGTAGAAGCGGAAGAAGGCCGACGACACGCCCATCTGCAGCACGATCGCGAGGACGGCCGTGGCCGCGGTGATGATCTCCACGCGGCCGAACGCGTTCGGCGGGAGGTAGTGCGTGTACAGCGGCAGGAGGAGCGTCGCGAGGATGCGCGACACGAGCCCGCCGACTCCGTACACGGCCGAGTGGCGCGCGAGGCGCCGCATCTGGAACGCGAGGCTCATCGTCGTCAGAGGGAACGGTAGATGTCGATCAGGCGGTCGGCGACGGCGTCGACGTCGTGCACCTGCTCGACGTACGCGCGGCTTGCGGCGCCGATCTCCCGGCGCAGGGCCGGGCGCTCGACGAGCGGGCGCAGCGCCTCGACGAGCGTGTCCTTCGTCGCCGGCACGATCGGCACGCGCACGCCGAAGCCCTTCGCGCTGCGCTCGACGACGTCCGGCTTCAGGTACGCGACGACCGGCTTGCCGAGCGCCATCGCCTCCAGCGCGAAGACGCCGTGCCAACCGGCTTGGAGCTGGTCGACGACGATGTCGGCGCGCGCATACCGGGCGCGCGCCTCGTCGTGCGGGACTCCCTCGACGACGTCGAGCTCGACCGGCAGCCGCTCGCAGGCGTCGATCACGAACTGCGTCCCCTTCTTCTCGCGGCTCGACGGCGCGTGCACGACGAGCGGCCGCGGGTTGTCGGACGGCGGCACGGGCGCGAAGGGCCGCAGGTCGAGTCCCGGAGGCACGACGTGCGCTTCCGGCACCCAGCGGAGCGCGTCGTAGCTCCCGACGATCTCGGCGTCCGCACGCTTGCCGTAGGCGAGCTGCGCGGGCGTCTTCCCGCGGATGTCGGAGCCGAGGTAGTGGAAGACGCTCTTCTTCCGCAGCGCGCGCAGCACCGGGAACTGGACGGACTTCGGGATCAGCGTCAGCCCGAAGTAGAAGTGGAAGACGTCAGTCTGCGGCGCGAGGCGCACGAAGGCGGCGAGCTGCTGCGCCAGCCGCTGCGGCAGCGGCCCGTGGCGGTCGAGCGACCAGTCGGCCTCGTGGTGGAGCCGCCCGCGCTCGAACACGACGAGCCGTGCCTCGACGCCCTTCCGTCGCAGCGCCTGCACGTTCTCCCACGGGATCCCGGCGGTGTTGACCGGGCAGTGCGTGACCCGAAGCGCCTGTGCATGCTTCGTCACGCTTCCGCAACCCTCGCCAAACGAGGGTGACAAATGTGTGCCATCTACGCGTCGAACTCGAGCTGGTCGAAGTAGCGGAGCGCCGTCCGCCCCGGTCGCACGCGGGTGGCGTAGGCGCGCAGCTCGTCGTCCGAGATCTCGCCGAGCGCGCGCTTCACGCCGAGGTAGGGCAGGTTCAGGTCGTCCTGGTAGACGATCGTCGAGATCCGCGGGTTGATCTCGATCACCAGGCCGCCGACGAGCTGGATGTTGAAGAAGTGCTCGATGCCGAGCTCCGCGACGATCAGGTTCGAGATGCGCATCAGCTCGTCGTCGGCGAGCGTGACGAAGTACATCGCGAGACCGGCGCGCATAGCCTCGCGCGTCTTCGGGTGCCCGAGGACGATCTCGCGGCCGTTCGCGATCCCGTCGATCGTGCGCTCACCACCTGTCGCGAGCTCCATCACGAGCAGGTCCGGGCCGCCCTCGCCAGGTAGGAGCTCGACCGCCTCCTCCAGCCGCATCGCCACCGACCCCGGCCGCTCGTGCAGGAGCTGGTGCGCCCGGTCGACGGTGGGGTCGAGGACGCGGAAGCCGCGCGAGCCGGAGGAGAACACGGGCTTGAAGCACACCGCGCGGTCCGGGTACCCGAGCTCGCGCGCCGCCTCCTCGACCTCGCGCGCGCCGTTCACGCGGCGAAACGCGGGCGCGGGCACGCCGATCCGGTGCAGGAGCGCGTAGCTCTCGGCTTTGTCGTTCGAGCGCGCGATCGCTTCCGGCCGCGAGACGAGCACCGGCATCGGGAACCGGTCGAGGTGCTCCGCGAGCCCCGCCAGGTCGAACGACGACTGGGGGAGGACGGCGTCGACGCGCTCGTGCGTCGCGACCTCGAGCATCGCGTCCGGGAACGCCGGGTCGGAGCCCGCCGGCACGAGGTGGAACGCGTCGCAGAGGTGGCGTCCCACCGAGCGCTCGCTCATGTCCGTGCCGACGAGCCGCACGTCGCGCTCGCCGTTTCGGCGCAGCGCCCGCAGGAGCGCCGCCGTTCCCGGCGCGCCGGACGCCGTGACCATGACCGTGATCGGCCTCACGCGAGGTCGATCCTGTCCTGCTTCAGCTGCTCCCAGCGCGCGGCGCGCTCGGCGTCGAGCATCGACTCCATCGTCTCGCGCATCGTCCCACCCTCGAACGCCCAGATCTCCGGGTGCGTCAGGAGCTGGAGCCAGTCGAACTCTGCCCGCGCGAGCTGCTCGTGCGGGCATCCGTTCCTCCACCGCCCGTTCGAGTCGGAGCGGTAGTGCTCCTCGTCGAAGAACGGCGGCTCCATTGCGTTGACCGCCCCCTCCACGGGCCGACGCATGTACGGCGGGTCGGGGTTGTGCCACGCGACGATCGGGTCGAAGCGCTCGTCGAGGTCGAGGTCCGGCCACACGGCGTGGTGTCCGACGCGATGGCCGAGCTCGCGCAGGCGCGCGATCGCGCGCGTTCCCTCGGGTGACGCGAGGTTGTAGAAGACCGACCGCGTCATCAGGAACCACGTCGACCATGCGCCTTCGTCGGCTTCGAGCTGCGCCACCGAGAGCGCGGCCGAGAGCGAGAGGTCGACGTCGTGGCGCAGGATCAGGTCGCCGCTCTCCGGCGGCCGGTCGAAGCCCGCCCACCGGTAGCCGCCCGCCTTCGCCGCGCGCAGCAGCTCGCGGTAGTGCGCGAGCGAGAAGTCGCAGCTCACGCTTCGACCTCCACGTCGAGCAGCCTCGCCGCCGCCTCCGCACGCTCGAGCGCCTCGAGGTTCGTGTCCGCCGTCGCGATCACGTAGCCGCGGCGGTCGCCGTCGAGCCGGACGGGGCGGATGGTCTCCCCCACCTGGAGGTAGACGTCCGCCTGCACGACGCCGGGGAACGCGAGCACCTTGTCGAGCGGCCCGATGCGCTTCACGACCCCCGCGGCGAGCGGGCCGGGCGACGCGGTGAAGAAGCGGATCGCGAGCGGTTGCGCGAACTGCGGCCTGACGAGCTCGTCGGGCAGCTCGTCGCCGAGCGCCATCCGGATCTGGGTCTCGACGAGGTCGACGCCGACCGCCCACCGCACGAGGTCCGCCATCTGCCCGCCGGGGACGCGCGCGGCGCACTCGACGACAACGACCCTCCCGTCCTCCGCCGCGAGCAGCTGCGGGAACGCGATGCCTGTGCGCAGGCCGAGGGCGTGGACCGCGTGCACGGCGACGCGCTCCGCCTCGGCGAGCTGCTCCGGCGGGATCGTCGGCGGGTACACGTGGATCCACCCGACGCCGAACCCGATGCCCGGCGGCCGCAGCCGGTCGGACAGGGTGAGCAGCGTCGCCTCGCCGTCGCGCGCGACGACGATGCCGTTCAGCTCCGTGCCGTCCACGTACTCCTCGAGCACCGCTTCCTCGGTCGGAGACGCGGCGAGCGCCTCGTAGAGGTGGCGGTCCACGTCGTCCGTCGAGTCGACGCGGAAGACGCCGCGCTGGCCGCCCGAGTCCGCGGGCTTGAGCACCGCGGGGAACCCGACGTCCGCGGCGGCGCGCCGCGTCTCGGAGAGCGTGCGCACGGCCGCGAACCGCGGCTGCGGCACGCCGGCCTCGGCGAGGCGGCGCCGCATCGCCACCTTGTGCGTCATCAGGTGCGCGGTCCGGGCCCCGATCCCCGGCAGCCCGCGCGCCTCGGCGACCGCGGCGACGACGGGCACGGCTCGGTCGGCGCTGACCGTGAGGACGCCGTCGATGCGCAGCCGGGCCGTCGCCCTCAGCACCGCGTGGACGTCGGAGAAGTCGACGACGCGGGCGAGGTCCGCCTCCCGCAGGCCCGGCGCGTCGGGATTGCGGTCGACGGCGGCGACCCGCAGGCCGAGCTCCTTCGCCCGGAGGATCGCGCGGCGCTGGTGGCGGCCGGCGCCGACGAAGAGAACGGTCCGCACGGGTGGTTGATGCTACTTCCGCGCGAGCGCCGACCTGACGAGCTCGACCGTCCCGTCGACGTCGACGGGATCGCCGAAGCGCGCCGCGACCTGGATCGCGAGCCCGTCGAGAACAATTCCCAGGAAGCGCCCGACCGTCTCGAGCGGCACGTCCGTCCGAACCTCGCCGCGCTCGCGCATCGCGCCCAACCGGCCGCGTAGCTCCTGGACGAGCTCCGGGTTGAGGTCGCTCCACCGCTCTCATCCCCTGGCTCGGCAGCGCGCCTCTGCTCGTGGTCGACGCCGCGACGTACGTCGTCGCGTTCGCGATCGTGCGCTCGTTCGTCGGGGGCGGCCAGCCGGTGGACATGATCGTGATGAAGCTGCTCGACCGGTTCGCGCCGCTGCGGCTCGCGTCCACCGGAATGGCGCTGCTCACGCTGCCCCTGTGGGTGATCGCCTCCCACGTCGCGTGGGTACCGCGCGTACGGCAACGCCGGTGTCTGGGTGACGATCGCCGGCGGGATGACGGCGGGTGCGATCCTGCTCCTGCTCGCGGCGTGGAGCGGCTCGGCTCGTGGCGCGGCGGGCCTCGTCGCGGTGCCGCCGGTCGCGGACGGCCAGCCGTAGCCGCTCGCCGAGCGTCGCCGGCCGGAGCTCGGCGCACAGGACGGCGGACGCGCCGGGGCCGCGCGCGCCGTAGCGCAGCCCCGGCGAGAGCGCCTGCACGGAGCGCCAGCCCTCCGCCGTCAGCTCGTACAGCTCGTCCTCGAAGACGGCGAAGCCTGCGCGCTCGAAGCGTGCGACCCATTCGGACGGCTCGTACACCGCCTGCTCCGGGAGCAGCTCGTGCTCGCCCGTCGGGACCGTCACGAGCACGCGCGCTGCGACGCGCCGCAGCTCGCGCAGCGCCGCGTCGAGCGTGTCGTTCTGCTCCGGAGCGAGGCGGTACTGCGTGTTGTCGCGACCGACGTGCTCGAGCGTCGAGATCGCGACCGCGACGTCGAACGCGCCGTCGGCGAACGGCAGCGCCCGCAGGTCCGCCTGCACGGTCTCGACTCCCGGGACGTCGCGGTGGACGAGGTCGACGCCGGTGACGCCGCCGAGCGCCGCGAGGGCGTCCAGGTAGACACCCTCCGCGAACGCATAGCCGACGTCGAGCACACGCTCGTCCTCGCGGAGCCGAGCCAGGCACCACGGAATCTCGACCGGGCGCTCGTCCACGCCGGCCGGCGCGGTCAGGTTACGGGGGCGCTCACGCGCCCGGCGCTGCGCAGCGGCCCAGGCGACCGCGTCCTCGAGCCTGCGCAGGTGCTCGAACTCGTCCGAGGTCGCGAGCTCGTGCAGCAGCGACGCATACGACATCCCGGCGGCGAGTCGCGCTTCGGTCGCCGCGCGCTCCTCGGGCTCGATCGGCCGCCGCAGCACGAAGCGCCACAGCTCGTCGAGGTCCGCCCGCACAGGGCCAGGCTAACCTTCGCCGGATGCTGGAGGGCAAGCGCGTCTTCATCACGGGCGGCGCCGGCTTCATCGGCACGACGCTCGCGCGCGACCTCGTCGCGCGCAACGAGGTCGTCGCCTACGACAACCTCCACCGAGACGTCCTTGCCGGCACCGACCTCGCCGACCACCCGAGCTTCACGCTCGTCCACGGCGACGTGCTCGACGCCGACGCACTGCGCGCCGCGGCGGCCGGTGCGACGCACGTCGTGCACTGCGCGGCGATCGCCGGCGTCGACACGGTGCGCGAGAGCCCCGTACGGACGATGCGGGTGAACGTGATCGGGACGTACAACGCGTTGGAGGCGGCGCTCGCCACGAGCGACACGCTCGAACGGCTCGTCGACTTCTCGACGAGCGAGGTGTTCGGGACCCACGCCTTCCGCGTCGAGGAGGGGCAGGTGTCGACGATCGGCTCGGTCGGCGAGGCGCGCTGGACCTACGCGGTCTCGAAGCTCGCGGGCGAGCACATGGCGCACGCCTACCACGACGAGCTCGGGTTGCCGGCGGTGACGGTGCACCCGTTCAACGTCTACGGGCCCGGCCAGGTCGGCGGCGGCGCCATCCGCGCGTTCATCGAGAACGCCGTGGCGGGCCGCGACCTGACGATCCACGGCGACGGGTCGCAGATCCGCGCCTGGACGTACGTCACGGACATGGTGAGCGGGGTGCTCGCGTGCCTCGAGCATCCCGCGGCGGTCGGCCAGACGTTCAACATCGGGAACCCGCGGTCCGCGGTCACGATCTACGACCTCGCCCAGCGGATCAGGCGTCTCTCCGGCGCGCCGGTCGACATCGTGTTCCAGCCGCTCCACTACGCGGACGTCGAGCTGCGGATCCCGAACGTCGAGAAGGCGCGTACCGTGCTCGGCTGGGAGCCGCTGGTCGAGCTCGACGAGGGCCTCGAGAAGACGATCTCGTGGTACAGGGCGAGGACGCTCGCGTCCGCCTAGGCCGGCCCGACACCGGCGAGGCCGAGCTGGCCGCGGTGGCCGAGGTCCTCGAGAGCGGCACGCTCACGATGGGGCCGAAGGTGGACGACTTCGAGCGCGAGCTCGCGCGGGCTTGCGAGGTCGAGCACGCGCTGGCCGTCAGCTCGGGCACCGCCGCGCTGCACCTCGCCGTGCTCGCCTTCGGCCTGCGGCCGGGAGACGAGGTGCTCGTCCCCGCGTACACCTTTCCCGCCACGGCCAACGTCGTCGCGCTCGCCGGCCTGAAGCCGGTCCTCGTCGACGTCGACCCGGAGACGATGAACCTCGACCCCGCGCGGATCGAGGTGACGCCGCGCACGAAGCTGGTCGTCGGCGTGCACCTGTTCGGCCGGCCGCTCCGCCTGGACGAGCTGCCCGCGGACGTGCCGCTGCTCGAGGACGCGGCCGGCGCGCTCGGCGCGCGCCGGCGCGGCCGCCCCTGCGGCGGCCTCGGCGCCGCCGGCTGCCTCAGCTTCCATCCCCGCAAGGTGGTGACGACGGGCGAGGGGGGCGCGGTGACGACGAACGACGCCGCGCTCGCCGACGAGGTGCGCGCGCTCCGAAACCACGGCTGGCGCTCGCTCGCCCCGCCCGAGCTGCCGGCGCCCGGCCTCAACTACCGGCTCTCCGACATCCTCTGCGCCGTCGGGCTGCCGCAGCTGCGGCGGCTCCCCGAGCTGCTCGGCGCGCGGGCGCGCGTCGCCGCCGGCTACGCCGAGCGGCTGGCGCACCTGCCCGTGGTGCTCCCGGACGCCGACGACGGCGACGTCCACGGGTGGCAGGCCTACGTGATCCAGCTCGACGACCGTGACCGCGTCCTCGCCGGGCTCCGCGCCGACGGGATCGAGGCGCAGATCGGGACGTACGCGCTCCCGCTCCTCGCCGCGTACCGCGACCAGGGTGAGTTCCCCGGCGCGAAGCGGGTCTCCGAGCGGGCCCTCGCGCTGCCGCTCCACACGCGGCTCCGCGACGGCGATCTCGACCGCGTAGCGGCCGCCCTTGACAAACTAGTAAGTCATCACTAATATCTCGCCCGTGGTCGTCCAGGAGCGGAAGTCGAAGGAGGAGCGGCGCGAGGAGATCCTCGACGCGGCGTTCGCGGTGTTCGCGGAGCAGGGCCTCCACGGCGCCTCCACCGAGGAGATCGCGGCCCGCGCCGGCATCTCGCAGCCGTACGTCTTCCGGCTCTTCGGGACGAAGAAGGAGCTCTACCTGGCCGCCGTCGCCCGCTGCTTCCGGCAGACGCTCGAGATCTTCCAGCGCGCGGCCGAGGGGAAGCGGGGCGAGGAGGCGCTGGAGGCGATCGGAACCGCGTACGAGCAGCTGCTGGGCGCGAACCGCTCCTACCTCCAGGCGCAGATGCAGGCCTACGCCGCCTGCGACGACCCGCAGATCCGCGAGGTCGTGCGGAACGGCTACGGCGACCTCGTGAGCTACGTGGAGCGCGTCTCGGGGGCGGACCCGGCGACCGTGACCCGCTTCTTCGCCATGGGGATGCTGCTGAACGTGCTGGCCGCCATGGACCTCTCGCACCCGACCGAGCCCTGGGCCGTCCGCCTGCTCGAGGGCTGCAGCAAGGGCCACTGAACCTCTCTTTTTTTCACGCGGAGGGAAGTAATGACTCACAAACAGAACATCAGCAGGGCGACGTGGTGGACGTTCGCGATCACGTCGCTCGCGCTCTTCATGGTCACGCTCGACAACCTCGTCGTCACGACGGCGATCCCGGTGATCCGGCGCGACTTGCACGCGGGGCTGAGCGGCCTCGAGTGGACGGTGAACGCCTACACGCTGACGTTCGCCGTGCTGCTCCTCACCGGTGCGGCGCTCGGCGACCGGTTCGGCCGCCGCCGGCTGTTCGCGATCGGGATCGGGATCTTCACGGCAGGCTCCGCGGCCGCGGCGCTCGCACCGTCGATCGGCGTCCTCGACGCGGCGCGCGCGGTGCAGGGTCTCGGCGGCGCGATCGTGATGCCGCTGACGCTGACGATCCTCTCGGCGGCGGTGCCCGAGGGGCGGCGCGGCGTCTTCCTCGGCGCGTGGGGCGGCATCAGCGGCCTCGCTGTCGCCTTCGGGCCGCTCGTCGGCGGCGCGGTGGTCGACGGCATCTCGTGGCACTGGGTGTTCTGGCTCAACGTCCCGGTCGGCGTCGCGCTGCTCGCGCTCGTCCCGCGCCTCCGCGAGACGACGGGCCCGTTCGGCAGTGTCGACCTCCCCGGCGTCGTGCTCGCCAGCACCGGCCTGCTCGGAATCGTCTGGGGCCTCGTGCGCGGCAACTCCGTCGGATGGGGGTCGCCCGAGATCGTGGGCGCGCTGCTCGCTGGCGCCGCCGTGACCGCGCTCTTCGTCGCGTGGGAGCTGCGCGCGAAGCACCCGATGCTTCCGATGCGGTTCTTCCGCAACCGGACGTTCGCGCTCGCCAACGTCGCGTCGATGCTGATGAGCTTCGGGATGTTCGGGTCCGTCTTCCTGCTCGCCCAGTTCTTCCAGACGGTGCAGGGCTACTCGCCGCTCGGCTCCGGGCTGCGCATCCTGCCGTGGACGGCGATGCCGATGATCGTCGCGCCGATCGCGGGCGCGCTCAGCGACCGGATCGCGCCGAGCAGGATCATCGGCACCGGCCTCGCGCTGCAGGCGATCGGCCTCGGCTGGATCGCCGCGGTCTCCACTCCGACCGCCGCCTACGCGTCGCTCGTCCTGCCGTTCGCGCTCTCCGGGATCGGGATGGGGATGTTCTTCGCGCCGATCGCGAACGTGATCCTCGGCTCCGTGCGCGGCGAGGAGGAGGGGCAGGCGTCCGGCGCCAACAACGCGATCCGCGAGCTCGGCGGCGTGTTCGGCGTCGCGGTCCTCGCGTCCGTCTTCTCGCACGCCGGCGGGTACTCGAGCGGCCGCGCGTTCGTCGACGGGATGACGCCGGCCGTCTGGATCGGGGCGGCGGTCGTCATGGTCGGCGCGCTGGCGGCGTTCGCGATCACGGGCGGCGCCTCCCGCAAGCGGGCGCTTCAGGTATCCCTCTCGGAGGCGTGAGCCTCTCCGACTTCGACCGTGTCCCGCTGACGTTCGGGCCGTCGCCCGTGCATCCGCTCCCGCGCCTCGCCGAGCGTCTCGGCGGCGCCGTGGAGATCTGGGCGAAGCGCGAGGACTGCAACGCCGGTCTTGCCTACGGCGGCAACAAGACACGCAAGCTCGAGTACCTCGTCGCGGACGCGCTCGCGCAGGGCTGCGACACGCTCGTCTCGATCGGCGGCGTCCAGTCGAACCACACGCGGCAGGTCGCGGCCGTCGCCGCCCACCTCGGCCTGGGCTGCGTCCTCGTGCAGGAGCACTGGGTCGACTGGCCGGACGCCGTCTACGACAAGGTCGGGAACATCCTCTGCTCGCGGATCATGGGCGCAGAGGTCAGGCTCGATCCGGCCGGGTTCGACATCGGCTTCCGTCCTAGCTGGGAGCAGGCGCTGGCCGACGTCGAGGCGCGCGGCGGCAAGCCGTACGCGATCCCCGCGGGCGCATCCGACCACCCGCTCGGAGGCCTCGGCTTCGCGCGCTGGGCCGGCGAGGTGGAGGAGCAGGAGCGGGAGCTCGGTCTCTTCTTCGACACGATCGTCGCCTGCTCGGTGACCGGCTCGACGCAGGCCGGGATGATCGCCGGCTTCGCCGGCCAGGAGCGGCCGCGGCGCGTGCTCGGAATCGACGGCTCCGCGACGGTCGAGCAGACGTGGCACCAGGTCGCGCGGATCGCGCGGCGAACCGCGGAGGCGATCGGGCTCGGGCACGAGCTCCGCGACGACGAGATCGTGCTGCTCGACGAGTGGCACGCCGGGACCTACGGGATCCCGGATGCGAAGACGATCGAGGCGATCCGGCTTTGTGCTCGGCTCGAGGGTGTGCTCACCGACCCGGTGTACGAGGGGAAGTCGATGGCGGCGCTGATCGACCTCGTGCGCTCGGGCCGGATCGAGCCCGGGTCGCGAGTGCTCTACGCGCACCTCGGCGGTCAGCCCGCGCTGAACGCCTACGCCGGCGCGTTCTGACGCCGCCGCGCCGGGCGGAGCCGGGTTGCGGCCGCGGCCACGCCGGCGGCGATTGCCGCGAGCGCGAGGAAGGAGACGCGCAGCGACGACACCTGCGCCACGAGGCCCACGAGCGGCGGGCCGACGAGCAGGCCCAGATAGCCGATCGTGGTCACCGTCGCGACCGCCGTCGCGGCGTCGCCGCGCCGACCGGCGAGCCCGAAGACGATCGGCGCGTTCAGCGAGACCCCCGCCCCGCCGAGCGCGAAGCCGACGAGGCCGACCGCCGGGCTCGGCGAGAGCGCAGCGAGCGCACAGCCGGCCGCGCCGACGGCCGCGCTCCCCGACAGCAGGAGCCGGTCGGCGATGCGCGGAGCGGCCTGGCCGAGGAAGCGGCCGGCGGCCATCGACGCGCCGAAGACGCCGGGCCCGAGGCCGCTCACGCTCGGGTGCGCGTGGAGTTGCCGCTCGAGGAACAGGGCGCTCCAGCCCTCGATGCCGCCCTCGACGACGAACCCGGCGGCGCCGAGCAGCCCGACGAGGACGAGGCCGCGCGCGATGCGCACGCGCTGCACCGTCTCCGCGCGGACGGGCGCGCGGTCGGAAGACGCGGCGGCGGCCGCTACCGCGACACACGCGGAGACGGTCAGCAGGATCGGCTCCCGGGCGGCGCCCGCGCCGCGGGCGAGGCCCGCGCCGACGGCCCCGGCGAGGATGCCGACCGAGTAGAGCCCGTGCGCCAGCGGCATCAGCCGCGCCCCGGTCGCGCTTTCGATGCGCCCGGCGTTCGCGTTGATCGAGACGTCGAGGACTCCCGACGCCGCACCGGTGGCGGTCAGCGTGACGACCAGCACCGGGAACGAGGTCGCGAGCCCGGGCAGGGTGGTGGCGACGGCGAATGCCGCCGCGCCGAGCGCGGCTGCGCGCGCCCCGAAGCGTTCGGCCGCAGGCGCCGCGAGCAGGAACATCGCCGGGATCGACCCGAACGAGACGAAGAGCATCGCCACCCCCAGCGCGCCCTTCGAGATCCCGGTCGCCTCCTGCACGCTCGGGAGGACCGATGCCCACGCGCCCCAGAAAAGGCCGAGGACGAAGAACCCGGCGAGGGTGGTCGACCTGCGCGGGATCACGCGCCGACCGCGTCGTCAGCGAGGGGCGCGAACGTGAGCTGCGGCGTCCCAGGCGGGATCGGGCTCCCACAGCGCCCACCACGGATCCCACCACCGCCGACCGGCGGCGAGCTCGAGCTGGAGCCGTTCTCCGACCGCCCGGATCTCACGCGCCTGATCTTCCGTGAAGCGGCCTTCCCGGACGCGCACGTCGAGCAGGTCGTCGTCCTTCACCTCGACGCGCCCGTCGCGGTGGACGATCAGGTCGAGCTCGAGGTCCTGCGTGTCGTAGCCGCGCGCGGTGCGGCGGAACGGCTCCTGCAGGTTGAGGTACCAGCCGGTGAACTCGCGCTCGGGGCCGTGCCAGAAGACCCAGACCGCGTAGGCGTCGCCGGGCCGCTGCAGCATCAGCACGCCGTGGCCCTGCCACCGCGTGCGGCCCGCCCAGGGGTGCGACTCGGGACCGGGCGGGAACGTGAACGGTGTCCCGCTCGGGATGTACGTGGCGAGCAGGCCGGGGTCGTCGCGGACCACCACGACCGGCACCACGAGCCACGCCCACCCGTCGTTTCGCACCTCGCGGCGCAGGATCACGTCACCCGCCTGCCACACGTGCTCGATCCTACGAAGTGCTGGTTAGGGTGCTGTGAGATGGACGTATCGGTTGTTGTCACCGTGTTGAACGAGGAGCGATCGGTGGGGGAGCTGCACCGGCGTCTCGCCGACACGCTCGACGGCCGCGACTGGGAGGCGATCTTCGTCGACGACGGGTCGACCGACGGCACCTTCGCCGCGCTGCGCGCGCTCCACGACCGCGACCCGCACGTCCGCGTCGTCCGGTTCACGCGCAACTTCGGCCAGCACCCGGCGATGCACGCCGGCCTCGTGCGGGCGCGGGGCAATCGCATCGTGACGATGGACGGCGACCTGCAGAACGAGCCCGAGGACATCCCGAAGCTCCTTGCCGCGCTCGAGCGCGCCGACGTCGCATCCGGGCGGCGCGTCGCCCGGCGGGACTCCGCCGGTCGCACGATCCCGAGCCGCGTCATCAACGGCCTCCTGCGGCGCTTCACCGGTGTCGGGATCTCCGACTTCGGCTGCGCCTTCAACGCGTACCGCCGGAGCGCGATCGAGCCGATGCTAGGCGCGATCGGGCGGCAGAAGTTCACGAAGGCGCTCGTGCTGACGAGCGGCGTCTCGGTCGAGGAGGTGGACGTCGCCCATGCGGCCGCGGCGTCCGGCTCGCGGTATTCGCCGGTCCGCCTCCTCCGGCTCGCGTTGCACGTCGTCGCCGGCTTCTGGCCGCAGCCGGTGCAGTGGATCGGCGTCACGCTCGGGCTGGTCTGCACGCTGGCGGCGTTCGTCCTCGGTGCGTACGGCCTCGGCTACTGGATCTCGCAGAGCAACTTCCCGGGCCCGCTGTTCGCGGGAGCGGGCATCGTGCTCGTGCTGGGCGTGCAAGGATTCCTGCTCGCGCTGATCGGGGAGTCGCTCGGCCGGATCCAGCGCGACGTGGAGGGGCGGCCGTTGTACACGATCGAGGAGGAGCTGTGAGCGTAGGCTCGACGGAGCTCACCGAGGAGCGGAGGCACCGGCTTTGCCGGCGCCGGAGCGGAGAATGAAGCGGGTACTAGTGACGGGGGGTGCGGGGTTCATCTCCTCGAACTTCATCCGGCACCTGCTCGACGCGACCGAGCACGAGGTCGTGACGCTCGACGCGCTCACGTACGCGGGCAACCTCGAGAACCTCGCCGACGTGATGAGCCACCCGCGCCTCTCGTTCGTGCACGGCGACATCCGCGACGCGGAGCTCGTACGCGAGCTCGTCGGCGGCGTCGACGTGATCGTGAACGCGGCCGCGGAGTCGCACGTCGAGAAGTCGATCGAGCACGGCGCGTCCGAGTTCGTGACGACGAACGTCGAGGGGACGCAGATCCTCCTCGACGCGATCCGCGAGACGCCCGTCGAGCGCTTCATCCTCATCTCGTCGTCGGAGGTGTACGGGACCGCCGAGCGCGTACCGATGGACGAGGAGCACCCGCTCAACCCGCGGTCGCCGTACGCCGCCACGAAGGCCGGTGCCGACCGACTCGCCTACTCGTACTGGACGACGTACGAGCTCCCGATCGTGATCGTTCGGCCGTTCAACAACTACGGGCCGCGCCAGCATCCCGAGAAAGTCGTGCCGCGCTTCATCACGCAGGCGCTCGACGACGAGCCGCTGACGATCCACGGCGACGGCCATGCGTCGCGCGACTGGCTGTACGTCGACGACGACGCCGAGGCGATCGAGGCGGTGATCGCTGCCCCGCTCGAGCCGATCGTCGGCGAGGTGATCAACGTCGCGACGGGCGTCGACATCCCGGTGCGCGACGTCGCCGCGATGGTGCTCGACGCGCTCGGGAAGCCGCCCGACCTGACGCGCCACGTGCCGGAGCGGCCCGGTCAGGTCGACCGGCACGTGGGCACCACGGAGAAGGCCGAGCGGCTCCTCGGCTGGCGGGCGCGGACCTCGTTCGAGGCGGGCCTCGAGCGCACCGTCGCGTGGTATCGCGACAATGAGGCGTGGTGGAGAGCGATCCTCGCTCGCGGCGCCCGCGCCTTCTCGTCCTAGGCGCCGGCCCCGCCCAGCTCGGGCTGCTCGAGGCGGCGCGCCGCCGCGGCCTCTGGGTCGCCGTCGCCGACCGCGACGCCTCCGCGCCCGGGTTCGAGCACGCCGACCGCCGCTGCATCCTCTCGACCGAGGACGAGCCCGCGATCGACCGGCTCGTCGGCGCGCTCGGCATCGACGGCCTGATCGCGCCGGGCACCGACTGGCCGGTCGCCGTCGCGGCGCGCGTCGCGGAGCGCGCCGGGCTCCCGCACCCCGTCACGCCTGCGACCGCGGCCCTCGCGACGAACAAGCTGCGGCAGCGCGAGCGCCTCGCGGCCGCGGGCGTCGCGCAGCCGCGATGGTGGGTGATCGGAAACGGCGACCAACCGCCGCGCGTCGCGGGGCCGGTGGTCGTGAAGGCACCGGACCGGCAGGGGCAGAAGGGGCTGACCCTCGTCGAGGACGAGGCAGGGCTCGTGCCGGCGATCGAGCGGGCGCGCGGCGCGTCGCGCAGCGGGCTCGCGCTCGTCGAGGAGCGCGTCGACGGTCCCGAGGTGACGGCGGTCGGCTTCTCCCAGGGGGGCGTCTACTGGTGCCTCGCGATCACGGACCGCGTCGTCGCCGACCCGCCTGCCTTCGGCGTCGCGCTCGCGCACGTCTGGCCCTCCACGGTGTCAGACACTTTGGAGGTGTCTGACACCGTTGCACGGGCGCTGGCCGCGGTCGGCCTCAGCGACGGCCCTTCGTACACGCAGCTCCGCATCGCGCCGGACGGGCCGCGGGTGATCGAGGTCGCGGCACGGCTGGGCGGCGGGCACGACGCCGAGCTGGTCGAGGCCGCGACCGGCGTCGACCTGAACGGCCTCGCGCTCGACGCCGCGCTCGGAAACGGCGTCGTGCCGCCGCAGCCGGAGCCGCGCGTCGGCGGCGCCGTGACACGGTTCCTCGTCGCGCCCCCGGGGGTGCTGCAGCACGTCGACGTCCCGGACCGGCTCGAGGGCGTGGAGCGCGTCCGCATCTACCGCCGCCGCGGGTACGTGCTCGTCCCGCTGCGCCGGGGCGCCGACCGCGCCGGTGCGGTGCTCGTCACCGGCGCGACGCGCGCCGAGGCGGTCGAGCTGGCGGAGCGGGCCGCGCGGGCGATCCGCTTCCACGTCGGCGCGCCGCTAGCGGAGGTGGCGAACTAGGAACGCGGCGGCGCGCGCGATCCCCGCCGCGCCCTGGGCGCCGGGCCAGTCGTGCGTGCCGGCCCCGTACACGTACAACGCCGTGGGGACGTGCGCGGCGCGTGCCGCCGCGTAGAGCGCACGGGCGTTCTCCGGCGGCACGATGTCGCGCGGCCCGCCGTCGAGGAAGATCGAGGGCGGCAGCGACGTGGCGCGCTCGAGCGTCGGCGGGTACGCGAGCGCCGAGAACGCCGCCACTGCGTCGAAGGCGTGCAGGTCCTCGGCCGCCGCGAGTGCGACGCCGGCGCCGAGCGACCAGCCGGCGGCGCCGACGTGCGCGTAATGCGGCCGGAGCGCGTGCGCCGCGAGCGCCGCGATCCGCTCCCAAACCGAGAAGAGCCCGAGCGGCCGCGTCCAGACGCCGCAGAATCCGCGCTTTCCCGGCGGCGGCGTCCTCGCGAAGTAGTCGACGTACAGGGTCGCGATCCCGTAGCGCGGGAGCTCAGTGGCGAGCCGGTGGTCGAACGTCGAGAAGCCGCCGCACCCGTGCAGCACGACCACCGCGCGGGCGCCCGACGCCGGGCCGCAGCGCACGGCGCGAACACCGGCGAAGTCGGCGCGCACGCACCCGGCGACGCGCGGGAACGACGCGCGAGCGGGCGCGGCGGCCAGCGCCAGCACGCCTGCCACGAGCGCGAGCCCGCGGAGCACGCGGATACGCTAGCGCCCGTGGAGACGACGCGGCGCGAGGCGTTCCTCTCGTTCCAACCGCCCGCGATCACGGAGGCCGAGGTCGAGGCGGTCGCAGAGACCCTCCGTTCGGGCTGGCTCACGACGGGGCCGCGGACGGCGGAGCTCGAGGCGCGGATGCGCGACTACCTGCACGCCGACCACGTGCTCGCGGTGTCCTCGTGCACGGCCGCCCTCCACCTCTCGCTGGTCGCGCTCGGAGTCGGCCCAGGCGACGAGGTGATCACCACCGCGCTGACGTGGCCCGCGACGGCGAACGTGATCGTCCACACCGGCGCCACGCCGGTCTTCGCCGACGTGTGCGAGGACACGCTGAACATCGACCCTGCGCACGTGCGGGAGCTCGTCACCGAGCGCACGAAGGCGATCGTCCCCGTCGACCTCTACGGCCAGCCGGCCGACCTCGACGAGCTCGCGGCGATCGGCCTGCCGCTCGTCGAGGACGCCGCGCACGCCGCCGAGGCGTGGTACCGCGGCCGCAAGGTCGGCTCGATCTCCGACCTGACGTGCTTCTCGCTGTACGCGACGAAGAACGTCGCGGCGGGGGAGGGCGGGCTGATCGCGACGAACCGCGGCGACCTCGCCGCGACCCTCGACGACCTGCGCGTGATGCGGCGCGGGCACGGCTCGCTCTACGACATCGCCGTGCCGGGCTACAAGGCGAACCTGAGCGACGTGCTCTCGTCGATCGCGCTGGTGCAGCTCGACAAGGTCGAGCGGCACGCCGAGATCCGGCGGCGCCACGTCGCCGCGTACGAGGAGGCCATCGCCGACCTGGACGGCGTCGACCCCGTCGCCCGCGACCCGCGTGATGCGCACGCCAACCACCTCTTCGTCGTCCGCGTCACCTTCGCGGACCGAGACGAGGTGCAGCGGGCGCTCGCCGACGAGAACATCGGCACGTCGATCCACTTCCTGCCGGTGCACCGCCTGACCGCGTACCGAGACCGCCTCGCCCCGCACCAGCCGCCGCTTCCGGTCACCGAGCGCGCGGGCGCGGAGGTCCTCTCGCTGCCGCTGTCGCCGGCGCACGGCGACGAAGACGTGCAGGACGCGGTCGCGGCGTTGCGGCGGGTGCACGCGCGCCTCACGGGATGAAGCGCTCGCTCCGCGTCGTCGCGACGCTCCTCGTCACGTCGCTGGCGGTCGCCTACATCCTCTCGAAGGTCGACCTCGGGCGGACGGCGCACATCATCGCCTCGGCGAGCATCCCGTGGCTCGTCTGCTCGGCGGCGCTCACGATGGTGACGGTGGCCCCGATGGCGTGGCGGTGGCAGCAGCTCCTCGCGGCGCGCGGCGTCTTCGAGACGGTGCCGTGGCTCGTCCGCGCCTACTTCGTCTCGTACGCCGTCGGGCAGGTCCTTCCGACGTCGGTCGGCGGCGACGCGTCCCGCATCTTCGAGACGGCGCGCCGCCATCCCGGCCAGATCACGCCCATCACGGGCTCCGTCCTGCTCGAGCGGTCGCTCGGCGGCGCCGTCACGCTCGTGCTCGCGGGGATCGGGCTCCTGCTCGCGATCGGCCGGTACCCGATCGGCGCCTACCTCTGGATCGTGCTCCTGTTCCTCGTCGCGACGACGCTGGTCGCGTTCGTGTTCTTCTCGCGCGGGATGCGACGACGGCTCGCGTTCCTGCTCCCGTACGCGAGACGGTTGCGGCTGGAGACGGCCGCGCGCGCCGTCTACGACGGGTTGCACGGCTACCGCGACTACCCGGGCACCCTCGCCACCGTCGCCGTCGTCACCGCGTCCGCACAGCTCGTGCGCGTGCTCGCGATCTACGCGTCCGGGCGCGCCGTCGGCATCCATCTGTCCGTGCTGCCGTACGTCGTGCTCGGCCCGCTGCTCTTCCTCGTCATGCTCGTGCCGTTCACGATCAACGGCATCGGCGTCCGTGAAGCCTTCTTCGTCAGCTTCCTCGGGAACCTGGCCGTCGACCACGACTCCGCCTTCGCGTGCGGGTTCCTGTTCTTCGTGATGACGATCCTGCTCGCGCTGCCCGGCGTGGCGATCGTCCTGTGGGAGAACGTGTTCGGCCGGACGCCGGTGCCCCATGGAACGGCCTGACGCAACGGTCGTCGTCGTCACGTACAACGCGCTGCCGTGGCTCGAGCAGTGTCTCGAGTCCGTCCGCGGGCGCGAGCTCGTCGTCGTCGACCACGGCTCGACCGACGGCACGCTCGCCTTCGTGCGCGGGCGGCATCCCGGCGCGGTCGTCGTCGAGCAGGAGAACAAGGGGATGGGAGGCGGCAACAACGCCGGGATGCGCGTCGCGAACGGCCGCTACTTCTTCCTCCTCAACTCGGACGCCTGGGTCGCGGGCGACGGCCTCGACCGGCTGGTCGCGTACGCGGACGCCCATCCGGAGGCGGCGGTCGTCGGCCCGCGGCTCCGCAACCCCGACGGCACGCTCCAGCGCTCCGTCCGCGCGGAGCCGACGCTGTGGCGCCTCGCGACCGAGTACCTCGGCATTCGCAAGCTGGCGCCGCGCTCGAACCTCCTGAACCCGCTCTACGCCGGCGGCTTCGACCACCGGTCCGAGCGCGAGGCCGACTGGCTCTACGGCCCCGCGCTCCTGGTGCGGCGCGAGGCGGTCGAGGAGGTCGGCCCCTTCGACGAGGCGTTCTTCATGTTCAGCGAGGAGGTGGACTGGCTGACCCGCTTTCGCCGCGCCGGGTGGAAGGTGCTGTTCTACCCCGGCGCCGAGGTCGTCCACGTGGGCGGAGCGACGCACGGCGGCCGCATGTACGTCGAGAACCTGCGCGGCCACCTGCGCTTCTTCGCGAAGCACCGCGGCCCGCGGGCGGCGGAGCGCGCGCGGCTGCTCCTCCTGTGGTCGCTGCGGCTGCGGGCGCTTCTCCTGCGGCGCGAGCCCTACCGCGCCGGCGTCCGCTTCCTCTCCTCGGGCGACGCCGCGAGCCTCATCGAGTGATCGAGTACCTCCGCCTCGCCTTCGGCACCGTGGTCGTGCTGCTCCCGGGGCTTGCGCTCGGACGGAGCGTGTCGGAGGTGGTCGCCTGGACCATGGGCGCCGTCTTCGCCGCCTGGGCCGTCGTGTTCGCGGTGCACGCGGACATCCGTCTCGCTCTGGGCCTGCTGCTGGCGCTCGCCGCCGTCGCGTTCGTCGCGCGGCGCCGAAGGGTGTCAGACACGTTCAAGGTGTCTGACACCGGCGGGGTTCTCGCGGCCGGCGTCGTCCTGGGCTGGCTGCTCTGGCCCGTCGCGGGGGCGATCGTCGGCGACGGCCTCTTCCACGAGGGGCGCGTGCGGAAGCTCGTCGACCTCGGAGACCTGCACCTGAGGACGCTCGACGAGTTCAGGGACGGCGGCCTGCATCCCGGATACGCGTTCCCGCTCTGGCACTGCCTCGACGCCCTGATCGCATGGGTGTCGGGCCTCGATCCGAGCGTCGTGCTCCGCCACGAGTCCTCGCTCCTCGCGCCGGTCGCGCTCGCCGTCGCCTGGGAGGCGGGCGTCGCCGTCTTCCGCTCGCGGTGGGCCGGCGCGACGCTCGCGCTCGCCCAGGTCGCGATCTTCTGCTTCGGGCCGGGCCACGGCGGCTCCTACGCGCAGCTCGCGCAACCGGGCACTGCGTCCCGGCAGATCCTCGCCCCGGCCGCCGTCGCGCTCTTCTTCCGGCGGCGGTACCTCCCGACCGCGCTCGTGTTCGGCGCCCTGGCGCTGGTGCACTCGACGTACGCCCTCTTCCTGCTCATCCCGCTCCTCGTCGTCGCGGCATGGGAGTGGCGCTCGTACGTCGCGGCCGTCGTGCCGGTCGGCGCCGTGCTGCTCTGGCTACGGCCGGTCGTGGCGGAGACGCGCTCGCGCAACCCGTCGCCGGTCGAGCGCGCCACCGAGCTGAAGCACTACGGGTCGCAGCTCGTCGTGTCGGGCCCGCACCACTTCCGCCTCGCACCGGAGGTGTTCGGCCGCAGCGGCGCGGTCGCCGTGGCCGCGCTGTTCCTCCTGCCGGTCGTCGGGCTCGCGCTACCGCGCCGCTGGGCGCAGTTCGTGCTCGGCGGCTCGCTGCTCGTGCTCCTGCTGATGGAGGTGCCGTGGCTCTTCGTGCACTTCGCCGACGCTACGTCGCTATCGCAGGCGCGCCGCGCCGCCGGATTCGCGCCGCTGCCGTTCGCGTTCGCCGGCGCCCTCGCGCTCGTCGTGCGGCGCGTCGTCGTCGTGCCGCTCGCGCTCGTCGCCGGGATCGTGCTGCAGCGGCTCTGGCCGGGCGACTTCGAGTACGGCCTCCGCCACGGCGGGCCGGCCGCCGCGACCTGGGGCGCGCTCGTCGGCGGCGCCGCGGCGCTCGCGGTTGCGCTCCTCCGGCGCCCCCGCGCGCCCTCCGAGCGCCACGGGCTCGCGGCGGCGGCCGCGGCGCTGTTCGTGCTGCCGGTCGTCGTGCACGGCTTCTGGCACTGGAGCGCGGCCGCGCCGACGGATCCGAACGCGCTTTCCGCACGGCTCGTTCACGAGCTGCGAACACGCGTGCCCGAGGGTTCGGTCGTGATCGCGCCGGTGCAGACGAGCTACGAGATCGTGGCCGCGGCTCCGCTCTACGTGGTCGCGGCGCCGGTCTCGCACGTGGCGAACACGACCGCGAACGACCCGTACGCGCGCGTCCACGCCGTCCAACGCTGGCTCCGGACCGGCGACGCGTCGATCGCCCGACGCTACGGCGCCACCTGGGCGATCCGCCGCGGCCGCCTCTACCGTCTGCCCTCATGAAGCGCGGAATCCTCGGCGCCTCCGTCGCGTTCGCGGTCGTCTTCCCGCTCCTCGTCCTGGCGGCGAGCCCGGGCCGGCTCCTGCCGATCTTCCCGCGGTATCGGTACGAGCCGCTCGCCGGCGACACGTACGGCTACTACTACTGCGTCCGCGAGATCCTGGTCGCGCCGCGCCGACACCCCCTTGCCGTCGCGCTCGCGGTCGTATTGGCGGTCGTCCTGGTCCTCGTCGCGCGGCGGGTGGTGCGCGATCGCACCTGGCGCCTGCTCGCGTGGTGGTGGGCGCTGGGCGTCGTCGCTGCAGCGCTTGCCGCGGCGGTCCGGTTCAGCGGGGCGCCGCAATTCGGATGGCCGCTGGTCTGGAGCGTCCCGATGGTCCCGCTCCGGGTCGTCGGCCTGGTCGGGCCGAACGCAGCGTTCGTGCCCGGGCTCGTCCTCTCGCTCGCGTGCAACGTCGCCACGATCGTCGCGGCGTACTCGATCGGGTGGCGAGGCGGCCTGCGACCGCAGGTCGCGGGGGCCGGCGCCGCCCTCGTCGCGTTCTGGCCGCTCCTGTCGCCCCTGACCGGGCCGAAGGCTGGATGGAACGGGCAATGGCAGGACTACCTCGGCGTGTCCAACTACACCGAGCCTCTCTCGACGGCGCTGGTCACCGTCTCGCTTGCGCTGCTGCTCCGGCGGGAAGCGGCGGATCGGTTCGCCGCGGCCGGTGCCGGCGGACTGCTGGGGCTGGCCACGCTGGTGCGTGTCTCGAACGCACTGATCGCCGGCGTGGCGCTCGTCTGGCTGGTCTACCGCCGCGCGTGGGGCGCTGCGGCCGCGTTCGCCTCCGCGTCCCTCGCCTGGGCCGCGGCCGTCGCATTCTACTGGCCGAAGGGATATCCCAAGCTGGGCCCGCCGACGTTCCCGCGGCATCCGTTCGCCCTCGCCTACGCGGGAGATTCGTGGGCCCACTCGTACCTGTGGCATCCTGCGGTCCTGGCCGTCCTCGTCCCGCTCGCCGGCGCGGGGGCGCTGTGGGTGCGACGGCGAGCGGCGCTGTTGCTCGTCGGCGCGATTCTCGCGACGGCGCTGTTCTACACCTTCTACCGGGACACGCCTATCCACCCGCGGTTCCTGTACGTCGTGCTGCCGAGCACGTTCGTGCTCGTCGCGGCTGGGGTCGAAGCGCTCATCGCTAGAGTCGAGCGCCGATGAGCAGGGCTGTCGTCACGGGCTCGTGCGGGTTGGTAGGCTTCGAGTCCGCGCTGCACTTCGGCCGCGAGCACGTCGTCGTCGGGATCGACAACGACATGCGCGCCGCATTCTTCGGGCCGGAGGCGTCGACGCGTGCGAGCCGCGCGCGCCTCGAGCAGCAGCTCGGGAGCGGATACGAGCACCACGATATGGACATCCGCGACCGCGAGGGCGTCCTCGGGCTGTTCGGGCGCTACGGACGCGATATCTCGCTCGTCGTGCACGCGGCGGCCCAGCCGTCCCACGACTGGGCGGCGCGGGAGCCGTTCACCGACTTCGACATCAACGCGGTCGGCACGCTCAACCTGCTGGAGGCGACGCGTCTGCACGCGCCCGAGGCGGTCTTCGTCTTCACCTCGACGAACAAGGTCTACGGTGATGCGCCCAACTCGCTCCCGTACGTCGAGCTCGAGAAGCGCTGGGAGATCGAGCGCGGACATCGGTTCGAGGACGGGATCGACGAGACGATGTCGATCGACGCATCGCTGCACAGCCTGTTCGGCGCGTCGAAGGTCGCAGCCGACGTGCTGGTGCAGGAGTACGGCCGCTACTTCGGCCTCCGCACCGCCTGTTTTCGCGGCGGGACGCTCACCGGACCGAATCACGCGGCGGCCGAGCTGCACGGCTTCCTCGCCTACGTCGTCCGCTGTGCGATGACGCGCACGCCGTACACGATCTTCGGCTACGGCGGCAAGCAGGTGCGCGACGCGATCCACTCCAGCGACCTGATCGCGTGCTTCGACGCCTTCTACCGCGAGCCGCGCGTCGCCGAGGTCTACAACATCGGCGGCGGCCGCCACAGCAACGTCTCCGTGCTCGAGGCGATCGACCTCGTGCAGGAGGTGACGGGTGAGGAGATCGCGACGAGCTATCGCGGCGATGCGCGCGTCGGCGACCACATCTGGTGGATCAGCGACAACGGCCGCTTCGCGTCGCACTATCCGAGCTGGTCGCAGGCGTACGACGTGCGCGCGATCGTGCGCGAGCTCCACGAGCAGAACCGCGAGCGCTGGGTGCCGGCGGTCAGCCGGCGGCCGCGGCCTGCGCGTCGCTGACGAAGCGCTCGAGCACGCCGCCGGCGACGGCGACGTACGTGATCCCGATCGTGCGCGACTTCGCGACGGCGACGAGGCCCGGAACGGCGGCCGCCTTCGCCGCGGCGACTGCCGCGCGGCCCGCGCGCTTCGCGACCAGCTCGGCGAGCGCCGCTCGCGCGGCCGCGGCCCAGGCCGCGGTCGTCGTTAGCCAGGGCTCGACCTCGGCCAGGAACTCGGGGTTCGGCAACGTCGCCGCGAGCGTCGCGGGCGCGCTGGCCAGCGTCTGCAGCGTCGCGTCCAGCCGCGCGGCGGCGGTCGGGTGGCCGGCGTTCCAGCCCGCCCAGAACGCCTTCACCGCCGCGGTCAGCGCCGGCGCCTGGACCGGGTTGAGCTGCGAGCCCCAGTTCGCGTCGGCGAACGCCCGCAGCGCGGCCAGCGCGTGCGGGTCGCCGCCGGAGAACTCGCGCAGGCTTGCGTTCCACGAACGCAACGCGTCGTACGCTTCGCTGTTCCACGCGTAGTCGGCGACGGTGAAGAGGCCGATCCGCGACGCCTCCGCCTGCTCCATCGGGTCGGCGACGAGCCCGCGCAGCGACGTCACGATCACCGGGTCGTGCCGGTCGAGGGGGCCGAGCGCGAGGTACTGCGGCGCGTAGTCGGTGACGTAGTAGTTGTCCCAGACGAGCAGCGGGTGCCGGTAGATGAACGACGCCGCATGGACGTCGTTCCCGCCGATCACGACCGAGACGCCGTAGGCGCCCGTCCACTGAACGACCACGCGCGGGTCGAGGTGGTTCGCGAGCGCGTCGGTGTACGGCGTCGCGGCGACGCCCGAGTACTGAGTCGGGACGGCGAGCAGCGGCAGGACGCCTGGCCGCTTGCGTACGAACTGCTGCTCGACCGCGTCGAGAAGCGAGGCCTGGACGACCGCGGCCGCGACCTGGTCGGTGCCGTACTGCGCGTCCGGAGCGCAGTGCGGGCGCGAGAGGTCGATGTCGTCGAGCGCGATCGTGAACGAGCGGACGCCGAGCGCGTAGGCGCTGTCGAGCTTCGCGATCAGCTCCTGCCGGTCCCACGGCGACGTGTAGCAGATCGACAGTCCCGGCGAGAGCACAAGGTTCAGGACGACGTGATCGGCGGCGGCGCGCGCGACGAGCGCGCGCAGCTTCGCCTGGTACCACGCGGGGAACGGCGCGTTCCAGCGGGCGCGCAGGTACACGTCCGCCTTCGGGCCGTACATGAAGAAGTTGAGCTTGTGCCGGCCCATGAAGTCGAGCATCGCGAGCCGCTCGGGCTGCGCCCACGGACGGCCGTAGAAGCCCTCGACGACGCCGCGCCACCGCAGCGACGGCCAGTCGCGGATCACGAGGCTCGGGATCGAGAGGCGGTGGTCGAGGAGCTGGCGGAGCGTCTGCGCGGCGTTGAACTGGCCGTCGCGGTCGGCGCCGTCGAGCACGACGCGGCCGCGGCCGTCGCGCCCGCGTCCCGAAACGAGGACGTAGCCACCCGTCGGCAGGCCGGCGGCCGTGGCCGCGCCGAGCGTGCGTTCCACGGCGGCGTCGCGCCCGACGTAGACCCAGAGCGCGGCCGCGGGCGTCCGCACGATCGTCAGCCCGGCGTCGGCGAGCGCTCCGGTGACCGCCGCGACCGCCGCGGGATCGGACCGCTGCGTCGTCACGAGCCGGACGACCGGCGGGACGCCGATGCGGCCGCCGCGGAGCGCGACCGACTGCGGCGTGGGAAAGATGGCGGGTGCGGTGGGACCGCGCGAGCCTTGCGCGGTGCCGGCGACGGCGAGTGCTGAGGCCGCGAGGATCACCGCCGGGCCGAGGCGGTTCACGAGGGAAGACGGTAACCGGCGAATGTGATGGATCTGAGTACGATCGCCGGCGTTGAAGGCACTGATCGTGAGCTTCTACTTTCCGCCGGCCGGCGGCGGAGGCGTGCAGCGGCCGCTCAAGTTCGCGACGCACCTGCCGGAGCTCGGGGTCGAGACGCATGTCCTGGCGCCGGACGACCCGAAGTGGGTCCACCGCGACGAGGAGCTGCACCCGCCGACGCTCGCATGGGTGCACCGCGCCCGCTACCTCGGTGCGAGCGGCCGCAAGCCGGCCGAGGAGCTCCACGGGTCCCAGGGGCTCGAGCGATTCGGCAAGCAGGTGCAGCTCCTCGGCCGGCGCTTCCTCGTCCCGGACGAGAACGTCGGGTGGAACCTGACGGCGATTCCAGCCGCGATCAGGATCGTCCGCAGCGAGGGGATCGACGTCGTGCTCACCACGTCGCCGCCGTCGTCGGTGCACCTGATCGGAGCGGCGGCGAAGAAGGCGACCGGCGTGAAGTGGGTCGCCGACCTGCGCGACTCGCTCGTCGCGCATCCGCACCGGCGCGCCGAGCGGCTCGTCGTGCGGGCGAAGGAGCAGGGCGAGCACGCGGTCGCGCGGCTTGTCGCGCGGTCGGCGGACGCGATCACGTGCGTCTCCGACGCGATCGCGGAGGAGATGCGCGAGCGCTCGCCCGCCGGCGGCGTCGTCACGATCGCGAACGGCGCCGACTTCGACGACTTCGCCGGCCTAGAGCGGCGGCCCTCCGACCGCTTCCGGCTCACGCACGCCGGCTCGTTCTTCGGGAAGCGCGACCCGCGCCCGTTCCTCACCGCGCTCGGGCGGTCGGGGCTCGAGGACGTGGTCGTCCGCTTCCTCGGCGACTTCCGCTCGGCCGACCGGGGGTGGGCCGAGACGCTCGAGCTCGGCGAGCGGCTCGAGCTGATCCCGTACGCGCCGCGCAGGCGCTCGCTCGAGCTGCAGCGCGACTCGGAGGCGCTGCTCCTGCTAATCCCCGACGCCGGCGGCCGCGGGAAGGGCGTCCTCAGCGGCAAGGTCTTCGAATACCTGGCGGCGGAGCGGCCGATCCTCGCCGTCGTCCCGCCCGACGGCGCCGCGGCCGACCTCGTCCGCGCGACAGGAGCAGGCGTCGTCGTCGCGCCGGACGACGTCGACGGGATGGTGGCGGCCCTGCGTGCGCTGCACGCGCAGTGGCTCGCGGGAACGCTCGACGTCTCCCTTCCGGACGAGTGGCGGCGGAAGGTCTCGCGGCGGGCGCGCGCCGAGGATCTCGTGCGCGTCCTCGAGCAGGTGCCGTGATGCGGCGCGTCACGAGCTTCCTGTTCCTCGCGAGCGTCTTCTGCGTCACGTTCGAGAAGGTGCACTGGAACGTCGCCGGGACGGTCTCCCTCGCGGACGTCCTCGCGATCCTCTTCCTCGTCGCCTTCGCGACCGGGACGCGCCGCTGGCGCGTGCCGGTGACGACGGCGGCCCTGCTCGGGTTCTTCGCCTGCTTCCTGCTCGTCTACCTCGTCGGCTACTTCGACCTCTCCGACTCCGACGCGCTCGCGCAGTGGGCGAAGGGGCTCACGAAGTGGCTCATCCACTTCGCCTTCCTCGCCGCCGCCGTCGTCTGGCTCTCGCGCCGCGGCCAGCGCTACTTCTGGCGCACGCTGGGGTGGTTCAGCGCCGGCCTCGTCGTCAACGCGCTCTACGGCGTGCTCCAGCTGCTCGACGCGCGCCGCGGCGGCAACCTCGACGCGACGCTGCTCTCGCCGATCACCGGCGGCGCGAGCCAGATCAACATCTACGGCGCGATCAACGGCGCCAACGTCTACCGCCCGAACGCGATGACGGGCGACCCGAACCACCTCGGGATCATGCTGATCGTGCCGCTGCTCGTGCTCACCCCGCTCTACCTGCGGCTCGAGAAGGGGCACCGGATGCGCAAGTGGCTGATGCTGACGATCGGGTTCCTGCTCGTCGTCGAGGCGACGACGCTGTCGCGCAGCGGCCTGCTCGGACTGGGAGTCGGCGCGCTGATCCTCGCAGTGCCCTACCGGCGGTACCTGCGCACGCCGCAGCTCCTGGTCCCGATCGGCGTCGCGATCGCAATCCTCGTCGGGATCGTCCTCTCGAACCGGTCGTTCTTCACGACGGTGCTCAAGTCGCGGGTGCAGACGAGCGGCGCGTCCGAAAGCGCGCACTTCTCGGTCTACGGCTTCGTCCCGCAGGTCCTGCACGTCGACCCGCTGTTCGGGCTCGGACTGAACACGTTCTCGGTCTACTACGAGTTCGTCACCGGCAAGACGAACTGGGGGCCGCACAGCTACTACGTCGCGCTGATCGTCGAGACGGGGCTCGTCGGCACCGCGCTGTTCGCGCTCTTCATCTTCTGGGTCTTCCGCCGCCTGCACGCGGCGCGCGCGCTCGGGCGCCGCCTCGCCGCGGCGCGCGACCCGCTCGCCGCGCGCGTCCGCCCGCTCGCCTGGGGCTGCACGGCGGCGCTCGCGGGGACGCTCGCGGCGAACGCGTTCTACCTGACGATGCAGTTCTACTACTTCTACGCCTTCGTCGCGCTTGCGCTCTCGATCCCGGTCGTGTTCGCCGCGCGCGAATGAAGGTCGTCGTGCTGACGACGTCCTATCCCACGCCCGCGCATCCGGTCGCGGGGACGTTCGTCCGCTCGTACGTCGAGGCCGCGCGGGCGGCGGGCGTCGACGTCGAGGTCGTGTCGCCCGAGTCGTTCCCGCACTTCGGCGTCGCCTTCGGCGCCGGGATCGCGCAGAACCTGCGCGCGGCGCCGTGGAAGGCCGCGCTCGTGCCGGCGTTCCTCGGTGCGTTCGCGGCGGCGGCGCGACGCGTCGCGCGCGGCGCCGACCTCGTGCACGCCCACTGGATCCCGTCGGCACTCGCCGCCCGCGCGAGCGGCAAGCCGTACGTGCTCCAGGTGTGGGGGACGGACGTCGAGCTCGCGCGGCGTGCGCCCGCCCTCGTCCGGCCGCTCGTCAGGCGCGCCCGTCTCGTGCTCGCCGCCTCCGCCTACCTGGCCGGCGAGGCGCGGGCGCTCGGCGCCCGGCGCGTCGAGGTCGTGCCGGTGCCGATGAGCGTCCCCGGGCGCGTCGCGGAGCCCGCCGAGCCGCCGCACGTCCTGTATGCAGGCCGCCTGAGCGAGGAGAAGGGGATCCTGGAGTTCCTCGCGGCGACAGACGGCCTGCCGCGCGTGGTTGTCGGCGACGGCCCGCTGCGCGACCGCGTGCCCGAGGCCGCCGGCTTCGTGCCGCCCGACGAGCTCGGCGCCTACTACGAGCGTGCTGCCGTGGTCTGCGTGCCGTCGCGCCGCGAGGGCTACGGTATGACGGCACGCGAGGCGATGGCGTACGGCCGCCCGGTCGTCGCGACGCTCGTCGGCGGTTTGGCGGAGCTCGGCGACGGCGCCATTCTCGTGCCGCCGCGGGACGTCGCGGCGCTGCGCGAGGCTGTTGCCCCGCTGCTCGCCGACCCGGAGGAGCGCGCGCGCACCGGTACTGCGGCGCGCGAGCATGCGCGCGGGTCGTGGTCGCGCGAGACGGCCGCCGCTGCGCTGGGCGCAGCCTACGCGCGCGCAATCCTCCGTTGAGCGGCGAGGCGGGATACACGCGCTTGGCGGAAGACGTGACGCTCTCCGTCGTCGTCCCCGTCTACAACCTCGCCGGTTCCATCGTCCAGAACGTGACGGTGATCCGCGACCGGGTCGCGGTGGGAGTCGACGGCGCGATCGAGGTGATCGTCGTCTCCGACGGGTCGGTCGACCGAACGGACGAGGCGCTGCTCGAAGGCCGGCTCGACCGAGTCCGGCTCCTCCACTACGACCGCAACCTCGGCAAGGGGTACGCGGTCAAGGTGGGCGCGCTCGAGGCGAAGGGGCGCTGGGTCGCCTACTGCGACGCCGACCTGGACCTCGACCCGGGGCTTCTGCCCGGGTACGTCGCGGAAGCGGAGCGTGATGGCCTCGACTTCGCGATCGGCTCGAAGCGCCATCCGCGGTCGCAGGTGCGGTATCCGCGCTCGCGTCGCGTCTCCTCGTGGCTCTTCCAGCAGGTCGTTCGCCTGCTCTTCCGGCTCCAGGTTAAGGACACGCAGACAGGGCTCAAGGTCTTCCGCCGCGAGATCGCCGAGCAGGTGGTGCCGCTCTTGCTCGTCAAGCGGTACGCCTTCGACATCGAGCTCCTCGCGGTCGCGCGCGCGTTCGGCTTCGCCCGGCTCAGGGAGATGCCGGTCAAGCTCGACTACCGGTTCACGGGCTCCGGTGTGCGATCGCGAGCCGTCCTGGCCGCGCTCGTCGACACCGCAGCGATCTTCTACCGGCTGCGCGTGCTCAAGACGTACCAGCGGAAGCGTGCGCTGTTTGGCGCCTTCGGCTGGACGCGGCCGGGCGGCTACGCACCTCTGGTGACGGTAGTCGCCCGCGAGCCGGATGCGCTGCGCCGACTCGACACGGCGGGGCTGCGCGTCGAGCTCGCGCGGACGGCCGAGGACCGCCGGCGCGTCGCGAGCGAGTCGACGAGCGAGCTCCTCGTGTTCGTCGAGGACGGCGGCGTCGTCTCCGCCAACTTCCTGACCGCGACCGTGCCGTTCTTCGCCCGCGGCGAGGTCGCCGCCGTCGTGGTCTCGAAGGTCGCGCCGACCAGCGGCACGGCGCGGGAACGCGCCGCCGCCGCGATCCGCGAGTCGCGCTTCGGCGGCGGCTCCCAGTACTACCGCTTCATGCCGGGGAACATCCGGTACGTCAGAGACTTCCGCTCGGCCACCTACATCGTGCGCCGGGAGGCGTACCTGCGCCTGCCCGACGACGTGTCCGCAGAGGACGTTCCGGAGGCGATCGACCTCGCCGGCGAGCGCGTCGTCTACACGCCGGAGGCGTTCGTCGTCGCGTCGGCTGCGCCGCTCTTCCTGCCGCACCTGCGGAACGCGGTGGCGTACGGCCGCGCGCGCGCGGCCATGATGGTGCGACGCGGGCCGGCGGCGGTGCGGCGCTCGACGGCGGCGGCGGTGGCGGTCGCGGGGCTCGTGGCGCTCGGGTGGCTGCTCGTCTTCGCCGGCCGCGGGTGGCTCGCGATCTGGGCGGCGGTGGTCGCCCTCTACCTCGCGCTCGTGCTCGTGCAAGCGGCGCTCGCAGGGATCCAGCACGGCTCCGCCGCGATCGGGGGACTGGTCGCCGTGGGGCTCGTCCTGACCCACGCCGCGTACCTCGGCGGCCTCGTCACCGGCCTCGTCAGCGGGCGCCGGCTCGCAGGTATCCGCGAGCCTCGAGATCGTCGAGGATGATCGCGCTCGGCGAGACGTTCGGCGGCGGCGTTTTTCGCCGGTGGACGTGCGGGTCGTCGAGGAACCGCGCGAGCACCGACAGGTCGAAGCCCGAGACGACGACGTTCTCTCCGACGCCGTCCGTCTGCTCCACCTTCTTCCGGTGGACGAGGCACGGCTTGTCGAGTACGTAGGACTCGACCTGTGTGCCGCCGCTGTCGGTGACGGCGAAGTCTGCGCGCCGGAGCAGGCCGATGAAGTCGAAGAACGAGCGGCGCACCATCGGCACGACCGAACTGCCCTCGAACATCCCGAGCAGCCCGAACCGGCGCATCGCGGCGATGGTGACGGGATGCTCGACGAACAGCATCGGCCGCTGCGCCGGATGGCGCGCGAGCGCGTCCAGCGTCGCGCGCAGCAGGCGCGCGTCGTTCAGGAGCTCGTACCGGTGCAGGCTCACGAGCCCGAACGGGCGGCCCTCCACCTCCCTCGGCACGTCCACGTTCGCAGCGGCCAGCTCGAGGCTGTCGCGGATGGTGTTCATCGCCGTGTCGACGACGGTCCCGCGGCGGATGTTGGCGGCCGCGGCTGCTCCCGGCGCGTAGTGGATCTGCGCGATCTGCGTCACGACCCGACGGTTCAGCTCCTCCGGAAACGGATGGCGCAGGTCCCACGTCCGCACGCCAGCTTCGACATGTGCGACCCGCGCGCCCAGCCCTCTGCCGATCAGCGCGCCGAGCACCGTCGTCATCGTGTCGCCGTGCACGAGGACGAGCGGCGGCGCGCCGTCGGACCGCAGCGCGTTGCGCAGCCGGCGGCGATTCTGGAGGAAGCCCCGCACGACTGCCGCCAGCCACGGCGGGATATCGCGGTTCGTGTGCAGCTCGCGGCCGCCTCGCCCACGCGCGAAGTAGACGTCGGGCTGCGGGAGCCCGAGCTGGGTCAGCAGGCCGGGGATCTGCTCGACCTGCTGGGCCGTCGTCGTGTTGACGAACCGGCCGCCGCGCTCTCCGATTCCGCGCAGGACCGGCCAGAGCTTGATCAACTCGCCCGTCGTCCCGTAGACGACGCAGATCACGCCCGCCAACTCCGCGCCCGCGCCTGTACGGCGAGCGCGAGCCCGCGCCACATCCCCACGCCGTGGGCGGCGAGGTAGACGGGCATGAGCCCCGCGAGCGCCGCCACCTCGCGCGGGGGCCGGCGTTTCGCGATTCCGACCGTGGCCGTCGCAGCGATCGTCGCGACCGCAGTCACGGGCGCGACTGCGGGCCGCCGCGCGGTCGCGAGCGCGAGCACGATGCTCGCCGGGAAGAAAGCGATCACGGCCGGGAAGAAGCGCGACTCGCGGTGCCCGTGCCCGTCCACGAACACCGAGCCGCGGTGGAAGGCGTGCCGGACGAACGAGCGAAGGTTCCGCCGCGGCCGGTACACGCAGCGGAACCCGGGCGCGATGTTGATTCGCCGGCGTTCGGCGATGTAGCGGATGATCGGCCCGTCGTCGTTCGCGAAGCGCGTGTCGCCGTACACGGACCGGAAGGCCGCGAAGGACTCGAGCAGCAGCGCGCGCGGCGCGAGAAAGCAGCCCGTTCCCTTCGGGAACGGCTCGAACTCCTCGATTCCGAAGCTCGTCTCGCGCGGGTCGTCGAGGTAGATCGCGAACGCGAGCGCGCACACGGCCTTCCAGAAGAGCGCGAACGGGTTCGCGCCCGCGTCGATCAGCACGTCGCCGTTCCAGACGCTCCGGCCGTCGGCGATCCGGGGCGCGAGGAACGCCAGGCTGCCGGGCTCGAGCTCGATTCCCGCGTCCACGAAGAGGACCAGGTCTCCCGCGGCGGCCTCCAGGCCGTGCCGGCGCGCTTCGAAGCGGCCGCTGTTGCGGTCGAGTCGCGCGACCCGCACGGGAACGTCGCCGGCGGCCGCGCGCGCGGGCCCGGCGACGTCGACCGTCGAGCCGTCGTCCGCGATCACGAACTCGGCGGGGGCGAGCGCCGGTGCGGCCGCGAGCGCCGCGGCGACCGTCGCGACCGTCTCGGCGACTCCGTCCGGCTCGTTGTAGACGGGGAGGACAACGCTGAGGCGCACGCGCTAGTAGCTTCGAACGGTCGTGGAGAAGTCGGCGAGCGGCTGCGCGGACATCTTCACGATCGTCAGCCGGGCACCGGGCGCCGTCGCGAAGACGTAGCGCGTGTTCGTGGCGAGCGGGCCGAAGCTCACGTTCGTCGGCTGCGTGCCGACGGTCCAGCGACCGACGACGTTCCCCGTCTGGTCGCGAACGGCGAGCGGCTGCGGGCCGTTCGAGCTGGTCGCCGTCACGTACAGCTCGGCGCGTCGGAGCGCCCACTGGCCGGTGCGGAGGGTCACGCTCGCCGACCCGTGGACGACGGTCGCGCCGCCCGCCGTGGTCGCGCCGCCCTGCACCGCCACCTGCGGCGGGTTCAGCCCCTGGACGGCCGCGATCTCGGCTGCGTGCTGCTCGAGCGTGGCGGAGATGTCGGCGGGGGCGACGTCGGAGTCGAGCTCGAGCGCCCGCACGTCGCCCGGGATCCGCGCGACGAGGTGCATGCCCGCCGGCACGGGCGGCGGCGTCTCGCCCGCGAGGCGGTACGTGTCGTCGTGGAGGAGCACGTACTTCACGCCCTCGGCCTTCAGCACGCCCGGCGTCACCGGATCGGTGACGTAGCGGACGAGGTCGCGGATCGCGTCCTCGCGGGTGCCGCCGTACCCGCTGCCGAACATCGTGAACTCGGGGTGCTTGTTGTAGATCTGCTGGAAGTACGTCTCCGCGACCAGCCGGAGGGCCGCAGGGTTGTCCGTCGGCATCGGGTAGTTCGCGACGATCCCCTGCGGCTGCTTCGCGATCCAGGCGGAGTACGGCAGCTCCTTCAGCTTGTAGATCGGCAGAACACCGTTCGAGTACTCGAAGACGAGGAGGCCGAGCGCGACCGCCGCGAGCCAGCGGCCGTAGTCGCGGCGGCGGATCAGCTCCGTGAGCGCGAGCGCGGCGAGCGCGGCGAGCGCCAGCGTCACGAGCTCCCCGAACCGCGCGTAGACACGCCAGAACGACGTGAACTCGCTGATCACGTACGACGGCATCGGAATCGTGACGCCGAACCACGTGGTCTTCCGCTGGAGCGAGAACAGGAACGCCGCCGGTGCGAGCACGGTGATCCCGACGTAGAAGAACCGAGTCGATGCCCGGCGCAGGAGCGTCGTTCGCCTGCGGATGACGAGGTAGGCCCCGACCGACGCGATCAGGATCAGCGACCATCCGAGATACAGCGTGTTCTCGGACCAGACGTAGGCGGCCTGCGGGTAGAAGTGCTTCGTGATGTGCCCCAGCACCGGGTTGCGGTACGACGGCAGGAAGTACGCCTGCGTCGTCGCGCCGAGGCTCTGGACCTGGTTCGCGCCGTTCGAGACACCGGCGCTGACGGCTCGCTTGTCGTGCACCCACGCGACGAGCGCCGGCACGAACGCGGCGACGGCGGTGAGGACGGAGATGTCGGCCATCGTGAACGTCCAGAACCGCTCTGACCGGCCTCGCTGGACGACGAAGTCGAGGATCCAGAAGATCCCGAAGACGAGCGCCGCCATCAGGCCGTAGTACGAGTTGTCGTAGAACGCGAACGCCAGCACGAGCCCGGCGAGGACCGCCGACCCCACCGTCCGCCGCCGGTGCACCCGCAGCATCGCGCCGATCGTCAGCGGGAAGATCCACGCCTGCATGAACCCGCTGTGGCCGGCGGCCGCCCGCTCGAGCATCCACGGATTGAGCGAGAGCGCGTACCCGGCGTAGAACGCAGCCAGCGGATGGATACCCAGGCGCGTGAGCAGGACGTAGAACGAGAACCCCGTCAGGACGATCCCGCCGAGCAGGAAGATGTTCGATGCGCCGGTGAAGCCGACGAGGTAGTGGAGGGTCCAGATGGTGGTCGGGATGAGCGCGTTCGCGATCTGGATCGCCGGCGCGATCGGGAGGCCCTCCGGCGCGCCGTTCAGCGGGTCGCGCGTCTGCGTGAACGGCGTCGAGTGCAGGTACTCGGCGCCCCAGTACTGGCGGATCCCGTAGGACGCGTCGTTCGGGCCGTAGAGGACCGCGTCGTTGTAGTTGAAGAGCAGCCGGTGGAACCAGAGGACGACCACGGCCGCGTAGCCGAGGAGCGCGACGCCGTCCCGCACGCGGCGGTCGGCGAGCGTGATCGAGAGGCGCGCCACGACCTCGCCCAGCGGGCGCACAACCCGTCCGGCCGTCTCCACGCGCCCCAGGATAGCCTCGGGGTCAGCGGGCCCAGGCGCGCCTGAAGCGCCGGACCAGCCAGCGCGCGGCGGACGGCAGCGTCCGCTCGTACACGAGCTCGTGGACCGCGACGAGCACCGCTCCGCTCCCCAGGTTCACGAAGACGAGCTGGTACGTCGACCCGTGGACGAGCGCGTAGACGCCGATCTGCAGCGCGGCGGCGACGAGCAGCAGCCACGCCATCTCCTCGCGGCCGTGGCCGATGTGGTAGACGAGCTGCACGTTGAGGATCGCGTACAGCGTCATCGCGATCCCGAACACGCCGACCAGCGGCACCGCCTGGTCGTAGGCCGATCCGAACGCGAGGTGCACGATCAGCCGCGGGACGGCGACGAGGACCGCGGTGCCTGCGAGCGAGAAGAGGGCCGTGATGGCCAGGCTCGCGTGGAAGATCTCCGCCGTGTCCTGTGCGATCGCGACGCGGGACGTGATCTTGGGCAGCAGCACGGTCGCGATCGTCATCGGGAGGTAGAGGAGGAGGCGCCCGACGAACGAGGCCGCGCCGTAGACGCCCGCCACGTGCGGGGAGAGCGCGACCTTTGCGACGATCAGGTCGACGGTCGTCAGCGACGTGATCGCGAGGACGCCGGCGATCACCGGCGCAACCGATCGCACGACGGCGCCGCGCGAGATCGCGCGCGCCGCCGTCTTGCCGCGCCGGTACCACCCCCAGCAGAGCGGCAGGGGCACGACGATCGCCACGCAGGCCGCGGCGGCGGTCGCCGCCATCACGCCGCCGGCGCCGAGACCGAGCGGGATCAGCGCGAGGATGAAGGCGATCCGCGCGACGACCGAGCCGGTGAGCGACGCCGAGATCAGGCCGAAGCGCTGGAATCCCTGCGCGACCCCGTTGAAGGTCGGCAGGAGCAGCGCCGGGAAGATGTACACCGTCGTCAGCACGACGGCGGCCAGCTTCCCGACGCCGAGCGCGTGCTGGATCAGGGGCGAGAGCGCGGTGGCGACGACGGCGATCATCGCGGCGCCGACGAAGGTGGCGTTCACCGAACGCCGCACGAACGCTGCGACCGCGTCGGCGTCGCCGCGTCCGGCATCCTCCGCGACCGAGCGCGCGATCGCGTACTGGACGCCCCCGAACGGGAGCGTGAACAAGCCCTGGGCCGCGACGAGGGAAACGACGTCGCTGTACTGCCCGGGCCCGAGCAGGCGCGCGCTGAGGAGGTGGAACACGGCGTTGCCCAGGTTCAGCGACCCGACGCCGATGAGGACGAGGAAGCCCGCGTGCGTGCCGCGCACCTCTGCGACGATCGGAGCCGGAGCCGGGAGGTCGGGCGCCGTCTGGGAGGTGACCGTCGAACGCGCGGGCTGCCAGGCGCGCATGGCAGCCACCCTACCGCCGCACGTAGATCGACACGCCGCCCCGGTGGTACCGGAGCGCGAATCGGCGGCGCACGTAGGCGAGGACGCGCGGGCGATGTCCGAGCGCGCGCGACACGACCACGGCGCGCGCCGGCCGCAGGTCGGCGACCACCCGCCGGTCGTCCAGCGAGCCGGTCTGCCAGCGGAGGAACGCGAGATCGACGAGCTGCCCGACCACCTGCCGGCGCGCGAGGAACGAGACGATCGGCCGGTCGTCGACGGTCAGCGCGCCGGGTGGAACGAGGCGGGCGAGCGCGCGCGCAGCGGCGACGTTCGACGCGGGCTCGGCGACGCGCGCCGCGTCGACGCGGTGGAGCTGCTGCACGTAGCCGGCCGCGACGGCGAGCGCACAGACGAGGAGCAGCGGCCGCGGCGCGCGCTCGAAAGCCGCCGCGAGCGTCGCGCCGGACGCGACCGCCAGCGTGAACGGGAACTCGATCAGGTGGTTGTAGTGCAGCGGCTTATGGACGAGCAGGAAGACGAGCGCGAGCGCGACCCACGACCACAGGGGCCACACGCCGAGCGGCCGGCGAAGCACGAGGAACGCAACCCACACGACGACGGCAAGGACCGCGAGCACGAAGAACGGCGTCCGGTGCGGGATCTGGTCGAGGATCTGGCGGTGCGGATGCGGGATCACGGCGGGCGTCGAGCGCGCGTTCTCGTGGTAGGTCACGCCGCTCGTCCACAGGTCGCCCAGCGCGTGCAGGTGCGCGAGCAGCAGGACTGCGACGAACGCCGCGAAGCCCGCCAGCGCCGGCACGAGCCGCCTGCCCAGCAGCCAGACGAGGACGACGATCGCCGTCAGCGCCGTCAGCTTGACCGAGAGCGCGGCGCCGAAGACGACTCCCGCGACGACCGCGGCCGCGGCGCCGGGCAGCGTCGCGACGCCGAGCGCGAGCGTCGTGAGCGCGAGCGCGGGAGGGTCGGCGAGCACCTGCGCGCCGAACAGGTCGAGCGGTGGCGCGATGACGAGCAGCGACGCGACGAGCAACCCGCCGGTCGCGCCGCCCACGCGCCGGCCGACGAGCCAGCCGCCGACCGTCCCGGCGACCGTGACGCCGAGCAGGCCGCTGCGGAGCGCCGCGACGCCGAGGCCCGTCACGTACGAGAGCCCGCGCAGGAGGTCGTAGAAGCCGGGGAACTGCGCCGCGAAGACCTGCGTCCCGAGCGCCTGTCCATGGCGGAGCGCGTCGACGGCGGCGAGGTAGACGTCCTCGTCGTAGCTGGTCGCGTTGTGCAGGAGGCGCGCGAGGAGGAACGCCTGCGCCGCCAGGACGACCGCCAGGAGGGCGAGCTCTGCGGCGAGGGCCCGGCGCATCCGGGCGAGCGTACTATCGGGCGCCGTGGTCGCAGTCGAGGCCCTCTTCTGGCTGGCGCTCGCCGCGCTCGCGTGGACGCACGTGCTCTATCCGGCGTTCGCGCGCGCCGCGGCCTCGGTCGCGCCGCGGCATGTCCGCAAGGCCGACATCGAGCCGACGGTCGCCGTGATCGTCGCCGCGTACAACGAGGAGTCGGTGATCGCGCGACGGCTCGAGAACCTGCTCGAGCTCGACTACCCACGGGAGAAGCTGCAGATCGTCGTCTCGAGCGACGCGTCGACCGACCGCACCGAGGAGATCGCGCTGCAGTTCCCAGGCGTCCGCGTGGTGTCGAACCCCCGCGGCGGCAAGGTCGCCGCGCAAAACCGCGCCGTGCGTCAGACGTCGAGCGAGATCGTCGCGTTCTCGGACGCGAACTGCACGTGGTCGCCGGACGCGCTGCGGAAGCTCGTGCGTGCTTTCGCCGATCCCGCCGTCGCGTACGTCTGCGGTCGGCTCCGCCTGCTGCGCGCCGACGGCTCGAACAAGGAAGGCGCCTACTGGCGCTACGAGCTCGCGGTGCGCGACGCCGAGTCGCGCCTCGCGTCGGTCACCGGCGGCAACGGCTCGATCTACGCCGTCCGCCGCTCCGACTACGCCGAGGTCGACCCGCGCTTCGGGCACGACCTGTCGCTCCCGTACCTGATGGTGCAACGAGGCCGCCGGGCGGTCTACGAGCCGGAGGCGCAGGCGTGGGAGAAGCCGACGCCGACGAACGAGACGGAGTACCGGCGCAAGGTGCGGATGTTCGAGCACTGCTGGCTGATCGTGCTTCGCGGGAAGATGCTGCGCCGCCTCGGCGCGGTCTACGGCCTCGAGATCGTCTCGCACCGACACCTGCGCTACGCGTCGGGCGCCCTGCACGTCGTCCTGCTCGGAAGCTCGCTCGCGCTGGTCGCGCAGGGCGTGGTCTACGACGTCGTCCTCGGCGCGCAGCTCGCGCTCCTCGCCGCGGCGGCCGCCGGCGTGGGGATCGCGCGGTACTACGTGCTCGTGACGTGGGCGACGCTCGTGGCGCTGTGGAACTACCTCCGTCGCGGCGTGCCGCCGACATGGGAGGCCGCGGAGGGAACGCGCTGAACCGCGCGCTCGACGTCGCGATCGCAGGCACCGGGCTCGTCGTCACGAGCCCGCTCCTCGCGCTCGGCGCGCTCGCGGTCAAGCTGGAGGACGGCGGGCCGGTGCTCTACCGGCAGACGCGCGTCGGCAAGGACGGCGTCGACTTCGACCTGTTGAAGCTGCGGACGATGGTCGTCGGCGCCGAGACGCAGGGTGCGGGCTTCGCCGTCGACAAGGGTGACCCCCGCATCACGAGCGTCGGCCGGATCCTGCGCCGGCTCTCGATCGACGAGCTGCCCCAGCTCTGGAACGTCGTCCGCGGAGACATGTCGGTGATCGGGCCGCGGCCGACCCTTCGCTACCAGGTGGAGCAGTACGACGAGCGGCAGCGCCACCGCCTCGACGTCAAGCCCGGCATCACCGGCTGGGCGCAGATCCACGGGCGTGCCGCGCTGCCGTGGGCGGAGCGGATCGAGCTCGACCTCTGGTACGTGCGCCATCGCGACTGGAAGACCGACCTGCTGATCCTCGCCCGCACGCCGCTCGCCCTCTTCGGCGGCACGTACAAGGGTGCGACGGGCGGCTGGCGGGGCTGACGTGGTCTCGACGATGCTCGAGGTCGCGCGGAGGCGGCTGAAGGGGACGCCGGTCCAGAACTGGCGCGTGACGAGCGCGCTCTACCGGAGGTACGTGCGGTATCTGTCGCGCGGCCTTCCCGGTGGCTCCGACTCGGTCCGCGTCTCGTTCCGTGGCCTCGAGCTCGAGATCGAGCGCGGCGACATCACGATGCTTCCGACGCTCCTCAGTGGCGAGTACGAGGCCGAGGAGATCGACACGCTCAGCGCGCTGCTCCGCCAACGCGCGGCCTTCGTCGACGTCGGAGCGAACGTGGGCGTCTACTCGCTGCTGGCGGCGCGTGCGCTCGAGAGCGGCGGACGCGTGGTCGCGGTCGAGCCGAATCCGGACGCGCGCCGGTTCCTCGAGCTGAACCTGCAGCGAAACAGCGGGAAGCGATCGGTCGAGGTGGTGCCGCTGGCGCTCGCGGACGTAGAGGGGGAGCTTCCGTGGGCCCGCACCCGCTACCACGGCACGGGGCGGCTGGCGAGCGAGGTGCAGGGGCCCGCCACGGAGAGGGTGCGGGCGACGACACTCGACAGACTCGTCGCGTCGCTCGGCCTCGACCTGAGGAACGGCGCGGTGAAGATCGACGTCGAGGGGTTCGAGCCGCGCGTGATCGAGGGAGGCGAGAGCACGATCAGCCGGGAGCGCCCGGTGCTGCTCGTGGAGGTCTGCGGCAGGAGCTCCGCCGTGGCGTCGGTTGCCTGGGGGCGCGCGATCGAGATCCTCGCCGAGTCCTACGAGCGGGTGCGTGTGTTCGGTCCTCTCGAGCCCGCGAACGGCGCGGTGCGGGACGTGCTGGAGGCGGTCGTCGCCGACGGGCGCCAGCACAACGTCCTACTGCGGTGAGCTGCGCCTTCCGGTGCCTTCACGACCCGGCTGTACGCTCAGGGGCCGTGACCGTCGTCCTCTTCACGTGCGCCGGGCAGCGCGTGGACATCGTCGGCGCGTTCCGGCGCGCGGGCGCGACGACGATCGCGACGGACGTCGACCAGCTCGCGCCCGCGCTCTACCACGCCGACCACCGCGCGCTGGTGCCGCGCGTCGACGAGCTCGGCTACGTGGGCGCGCTCGCGGACCTCGTCGCGCTCCACGACGTGCGGCTGATCGTGCCCCTGACCGACCTCGATCACCTCGTGCTGGCACGCTCACGCGACGAGCTCGCGCCCGCGGTCGTGCTCGTGCCGGACGAGGAGACGTCCACGCGCTGCGCCGACAAGTACGCGGCGCATCGCTTCTTCGAGGAGCACGGCATCGGCTCACCGCCCACGTGGCTGCCGACGGAGCTGCCCGACGCGCTCGACTTCCCGGTGCTCGTCAAGGCGCGCCGCGGGTTCGGGTCGCGGCACATCTACCGCGCCGACAACCGGACGGAGCTCGACTTCTTCCTCCGCTACACCGCGGTCGAGTCGATGGTGCAGCGGGAGTGCAGGGGCGAGGAGTTCTCGATCGACGTCTTCTGCGACCTCGACGCCCGCTGCGTCGCCGCGATCCCGCGGACGATGATCGAGTCCAAGGGCGGCGAATCGATCAAGGGCATGACGATCAAGGACTCCGAGCTGATCGAGTTCGGGCGGATCGTCGCGGAGGCGCTGCGCATCGTCGGCCCCGCGAACGTCCAGTGCTTCCGCGAGCCCGACGGCCGCCTCGAGGTGACCGACGTGAACCCGCGCTTCGGCGGCGGCTTCCCGCTTCCCACGGCGGCGGGGTCGCGCTACCCCGAGCTCGCGCTTGCAGTCGCCGGGGGCGAGACGCTCGAACCGCGCCTCGGCGACTTTCGGGAGGGCGTCGTGATGACCCGCTACTTCTCGCAGGTCATCCTCGAGGAGGTCGGCGGAGCTCTCGAGCCGATGCAGGCGGAGGCGGTGCCCGGAGAAGCGTGAGGCGGCTGGGCCTGCTCCTCCTCGGAGCGACTCTGCTCGCGGGCTGCGGCTCCCGACACGAGGCGGCGACGACGACGGCGGCGCCGAGGCGGCAGCCGGCCGCGCGCGCGGCGCGTCCCCGGGAGCCGGACGTGCGCCTGCACCGCGTCGCGGTGACGGTGCTCGACGGCGACACGAACGCGCGGGTGGCGTGCGCGCGGGTGACGATCGGGCGCCGGTCCGCGCTCTCCGACCGCCGCGGGGTGGCGCGCATTCCGCTCGCGCGCCGCGCGAGCCTCGTCACGGTCGCCGCGAAGCGCGGCTACGCGACGCGCGCGGTGCGGCTGCCCTATCGCACGCACCCGCGCGCGACGATCCGCATCTACCGGTTTGCGCTCCAGTGGTCGATGTACGGAGTCGACCCGCAGCGCAGTCAGGCGCAGGACGCGATCCGGCTGCGGCCGCCGTTCCGCGTCGTCTGGTCGCGCGGGCTCGGCGGCCTGATCGAGTTTCCGGCCGTCGTCTCCGACGGGGTCGCCTACATCGGCAACGCGAGCGGGACCGTCCGTGCGCTCGACATGCGGGACGGAACCGTGATCTGGCGCCACGACACGCCGAACGGGAAGATGGCGTCGTCGCCTGCCGTGTGGGGGAGCGCGCTCGTCGTGCACGGGATGGACGGCCACGTCCGGGTCCTCCGGCGCAGCGACGGCCGCCTCCTCTGGGACTACGACGTGGGCTCGCCGATCGAGTCGTCGCCCGTCGTCGCACGCGGCGTCGACGTCTTCGGCGCGTGGAACGGCACGGTCACGGCGCTCGACCTGCGGACGCACCGCGTCCGCTGGCAGCGCGCGTTCGGCTGCAAAGTCACATCGTCCGCGGCGTTCGACGGCGGCACGCTCTACCTCGGCGACTACTGCGGGCGGCTGCTCGCGCTGCGCGCGTCGGACGGCGCGCTGCTCTGGACGGGGTCGGTGAACGGGCGCATCTACGGGACGCCGGCGGTCGCCGGCGGGCGGGTCTTCGTGCCGAGCTCCGACGGCGGGTCGCTGACCGCGTTCTCGACCCGCGGCGCGTACCTGTGGCGGCGCTCGATCGGCTCCTACGTGTACTCGTCGCCCGCCGTCTGGCGCGGGCGCGTATTCTTCGGCTCGTACAACGGCGTCTTCTACGCCGTGTCTGCGGCCACGGGCGCGACGCTCTGGGAGCAGGCCACGGGGGGCCCGATCTCCGGCGCGACCGTCGTCGTCGACGGCGTCGCGTACGCCGGCTCGTTCGCCCACCGCATCCTCGGGGTCGACGCGCGCAGCGGGCGCGTCCTGCTCGACTTCCCGCACGGGGAGTACGTGCCTGTCTCGGGCGGCGGGCGCCGGCTTCTCCTGCACGGCTACTCCAGGCTCTACGCCGTCACGCGCCGATGAGGCGGGTTGCGCTCGTCGTGCTCGCCTTGCTCGTGCTCGGCGCGGTCGGCGCCGCGGTCGGCTGGTACCTCCACATCAAGCACGCCTCCCGCGACATCCGCGGATCGTCGACCGTCGAGTTCGTGACGACGAACGTCGTGCCGCCGCCGCCCGAGCCGGGCATCGCGTGGGCGACGTACGGCTTCGACGCGGCGCGCGTGCGCTGGGGCGAGGGGATCGGGCTCGCGCCGCCGTTCAGGCGCGTCTGGACGTTCCACGCGCAGAGCCTCGTCGAGTTCCCGCCGGCGGTCGGCTACGGACGGCTGTTCTTCGCCAACAACGCGGGCACCCTGTTTGCGGTCGGTGCGAAGAACGGCAGGCGCGCGTGGAGCGTCGCCACGCACCGGTGCGTCGCCGCGTCCCCGGCGCTCGACCACCACGTCGTCTTCCAGACGTACCTGAACCCGCCGCCGTGCAACCGCCACCCGGCCGCCTCCCTCACCGGCGAGGTCGCGGCATACGCCGTCGGCACCGGCCGCGTGATCTGGCACCGCACGATCGGCCCGTCCGAGTCCTCGCCGCTCGTCGTCGGAGGAACCGTGTACGTCGGCGACTGGGACGGGCGCGTGTGGGCACTCGACCGGAGGACCGGCGCAACGCAGTGGGTGGCGAAGCTCCACGGGCAGGTCAAGGGGGGCGTGGCCGTGTCCGGGCGGCGGCTCTTCATCGGGGACTACTCCGGCCACATGTACGCGCTCGACGTGCACACGGGCAAGGTGCTGTGGCAGGCGAGCGCGCAGCCCCGCTTCGGCAGCACAGGCACGTTCTACGCGACACCCGCGGTGGCGTACGGCCGCGTCTACGCCGGCGCGACCGACGGCAAGGTCTACTCCTTCGGCGCCGCCAGCGGGAAGCTGCGCTGGTCGCAGTCCACCGGGGGCTACGTCTACTCGTCCGCCGCCCTCTGGCGCGACCGCGTCTACGCGGGCTCCTACTCGCACCGCTTCTACTGCTTCGACGCCGCCACCGGCCGCATTCTCTGGCAGTTCCAGGCCAACGGCCCGATCTCCGGCTCGCCGACCGTGATCGCCGGCCGCGTCTACTTCGCGACGCTCGCCGGTCGGACGTACGCGCTCGACGCGAAGACGGGGCGCCTGCTCTGGACGTTCCCCGACGGCAAGTACTCGCCGGTCGTCGCAGACGCCGACCGCCTGTACCTCGTCGGCTACGCGAAGGTCTACGGCCTGGTCCCGCGCCGGGGGTAGTGTCCGCCGGTGCGCTACGCGGTCACCGGCGCGGCCGGCTTCATCGGCTCACATCTCGCGGAGGCGCTCGTCGCGGGCGGGCACGAGGTCGTCGGGCTCGACAGCTTCACCGACTACTACGACCCGGCGCTGAAGGAGGAGAACGCACGCGGCCTCGACGTCCGGCGCGTCGACCTGGGCGAGGACCCGCTCGACTTCTCCGGCTTCGACGCCGTCTTCCACCTCGCGGGGCAGCCGGGCGCGCGCAGCTTCGGCCACGTGTTCCCCGACTACCTGTGGCGGAACGTGCTCGCGACGCAGCGGGTGTTCGAGGCGGCGGTCGACGCCGGCGCGCCTGTCGTGTGGGCGAGCTCGTCGTCGGTCTACGGCGACGCCGAGACGTATCCGACGCCGGAGGACGTCGTCCCGCGCCCGAACAACCCGTACGGCGTGACGAAGCTCTCGTGCGAGCACCTGCACGACACGTACGAGCGGCTGTTCGGGCTGCGCGCCGTCGCGCTGCGCTACTTCACCGTCTACGGGCCGCGGCAGCGGCCCGACATGGCGTTCGCGCGGATGGTCGCCGCCGCCGCGCGGGACGAGGAGTTCGAGCTGTACGGCGACGGGACGCAATCGCGCTCGTTCACGTTCGTGAGCGACGTCGTGGACGCGACGATCCGGGCGCTCGAGGCGCCGCCGGGGACCTACAACGTCGGCGGCGGCGAGGAGGCGACGATGCGCGACGCGCTCGCGGTGCTGGGGGAGATCGCGGGCCGGCCGGTGTGCGTCCGCTACGGCCCGCCCCAGACGGGCGACATGCACCGTACGAAGGCCGACACGAAGCGCATCGAGCAGGCGATCGGCTGGCGCGCGACGACGCCGCTCCGCGAGGGCCTTCACGCGCACTTCACATGGCAGTCAGCTAGGGTCGCAACCGCATGACGGCGGCTCAACTCGACGCGGAGCGCGAGGTCGACCTCGCGCGCTGGCGCCGCGCGGTGGTCGCGCTGTGGTGGCTGCCGGTCGGCGGCCTCGTGCTCGGCGCGATCGTCGGCGTCCTCTACTCGTTCCGGGGCGGCGCGATGTACAAGGCGAGCTCGCTGATCTCCCTGGGGCAGCCCGTTTCGCCCGGCGGCGTCGTGGTCAACGGCTACGGGACGAACCCGCGTGCCGTCTCCGAGATCGTCTCCGGCGCGGCGTTCCAGGAGGAGGCGGCGAACAAGGCGGACATGCGGCCGGGGGCGCTGCGCGGCCACGTCTCCGTCGCGCAGGTCGGGACGACGACCGGTACGGGCGCGACACGCTCGACGCCGCTCATCTCGCTGACCGTCACCGGTAAGAAGCCCGGCCCGACGGCGGCCGCGGCGAACGCGCTCTCGAACATCGTGGTGGCCCAGACGACGGCGAAGTACGTCGGCGTCAAGATCGCGACGTTCCAGGCGACGCTGAAGAGCGTCGACGAGCAGCTCGCGTCGGTGAAGCGGCGGCTCTCGATCACGGAGTCGGCGCTCACCGCAGCGGCCTCCCGACATCTCGACCCGCTCCAGCAGCTCGTCATCGTCGGTCAGGAGGACAACGCCGAGACGCGGCTCGGGAACCTGATCGCGCAGCAGGAGACGCTGCAGCAACAGCTCGCGTTCGCGACGCAGGTGGAGAGCGCGAGGGTCGTCGAGCCGGCGAAGTCCGTGAAGTCGTCGGCGCACTCGCGCTCGACCTCGCTCGTTGTCGGTGCCTTGATTGGCCTCATCCTCGGCGCGATCCTCGCGATCGCCGGCGAGGGCAGGTTCCGCCGCGCCGCCGTCTAGGAGCGCTCGTTGCTCGAGGGCAAGCGGCTCGCGGTCGTCGTCCCCGCGCACGACGAGGAGGAGCTGATCGTCGCGACGCTGCAGGGGATCCCGGGCTTCGTCGACCGCGTCTACGTCGTCGACGACGCGTCGCACGACGCGACGGCCGAGCGCGCGCGCACGGTGGCGGACCCGCGCGTGGAGGTGATCGTCCACGACGCGAACCGCGGCGTCGGCGGCGCGATCGTGACGGGGTACAAGCGTGCGCTCGCCGAACGCGTCGACGCCACAGCCGTGATGGCAGGCGACAACCAGATGGACCCGGACGAGCTCGAGTCGCTCGCGCTGCCGGTCGTGCGCGGCGAGGTCGACTACGCCAAGGCGAACCGCCTGTTCGCGGGGAGCGCCTGGCAGGTGATGCCGCGCAGCCGCTACGTGGGGAACGCCGTCCTCAGCTTCCTGACGAAGATCGCGTCCGGCTACTGGCACGTCGCCGACTCGCAGGCGGGCTACACGGTGCTGTCGCTCCGCGTCCTCCAGCTGCTCGACCTCGACCGCATCTACACGTCGTACGGGTTCCCGAACGACATGCTCGTGCACCTCAACGTCTGGAACGCGCGCGTGCGCGACGTTCCGTCGCGGCCGATCTACGGCGTCGGCGAGCGCTCCGGGCTCAGGATCCGGCGCGTCGTGCCCCGGATCTCCTGGCTCCTGTGCAAGGGGTTCTTCTGGCGGATGCGCGAGAAGTACGTGATCCGCGACTTCCACCCGCTCGTGTTCTTCTACTTCCTCGGCTTCCTGATGACGGCCGCCGGCCTCGTGCTCGGGATCGTCGAGACGGTGCTCCGGCTCCTCGGGCACGGCATCACGCCGGCGACGATCGTGCTCGTCGCCCTGCTCCTGATCTCGGGGACGCAGTTCACGCTCTTCGCGATGTGGTTCGACATGGAGTCGAACAAGGACCTGCGCTGAGACGGGCTCCGGAGCCGGCAGCTCGTCGGCTGCAAACGCGCGAGACGCACCTTGACCTGGCGTGAACGACGGTGGTAGCGTCGGCCGACTTGAACAGGCGATCGATATTTGAAACGCATGTTCAAGGCTCACAAGACGAGCCCCGTTTCCATTGCGTCCCGGCTTCGGCCGGAGGGAGGTTCTCGTGTCGGGTGCACCGCCACATCCAGCCCGCACCGCAGCAGCTCGCGCGCTCGAGATCGGACGCGCACGTCTCCTTCGCCCGGCGATCTTCCTGGTTCTAGGCGTTGCGGCGGTCGCCGCCGCGGCAGCGCTCGCCACCCCGGGCGGCGCCAGCGGCGCCGGCGGCCCGGTGACGATCAAGGTCGTGACCGATACCGGGTGGTCGTTCATCCTCGAAGCGGCGAAGCAGTTCGAGAAGCAGCATCCGAACGTCAAGGTCGTGTATGCGCCCGTTGCGAACTCGGAGAGCATCCCCTACTTCTCGAACCTCCCGCGCAACCTCGCCGCGCCGACGGCCCCGGACATCGACACCGTCCGCGTCGAGCCCGGGCCGTACTACGGCGTCCTGCGGCAGCACCTGCTCGCCTCGCTCGACGACGTCTGGAAGACGGACGGGCTCGCGAAGGCGTACCCGGCGTCGGTGGACAAGCTCTACACGGCTCCCGACGGGCACCACTACGCGATCGGCGTCGACCAGTGGTGGCCGGTCGTGTGGTACAGCAAGCCGGCGTTCCAGAAGGCCGGGATCACGCCGCCGGCGAACGGACGGATCACGAGCCAGGCGCAGCTCCTGGCCTGGGGGGCGAAGCTGAAGAAGGTGGGCTACCCGGTGCCGCTTGCGTCCGGCACGACCGACGAGGAAGGCCCCGCGTACATCTTTGGGCAGCTCCTGCAGAGCGCCTGCGGTGACAAGGCGCTCACCAACCTCGACACGAACTGGCACCCGAATGTCCCGCGTACGACGAAGTGGACGTCGCCGTGCGTCATGAAGGCGCTGCAGGCGACTGAGGCCTATGCAAAGGGCGGCGTACTCGGTCCCGCGCCGGCGACAGAGTCGGACGAGCAGGCCACGTCCTACTTCACACAGGGCAAGGCCGCGATGTACATCTCCGGATCGTGGCAGCCGTCGTCCTTCGCGTCGCTGAAGCTGACGATGCCGTACGGATGGCTGCTGCTCCCGCCCGTGCCGGGCGGCTCGCCGACGGAGGTGCTGTCGGCGAACTACGATGCGCTCGCCGTCGTCCGCTCGTCGAAGCACCAGACGGAAGCGAAGGAGTTCCTCGCGCTCGTCGCGTCGAAGCAGTTCATGTACGGGCCGGGGTACGGCAAGACGTTCGGTCTCGCTCCCGACCGCACGGACGGGGTTCTGAAGACGTCCGCGTTCTTCCCCGCGGTGGTGTCGATCCAGAGCGCAATCCCGAAGCTCGGTGGGCCGGTGCCGCTTCCCTACACGCAGGTTCCGTGGGGGCTGACGGTAACCCCCGCGATCGCATCGATGTGGGCAGGCTCGAAGAGCCCGCAGCAGGTGGCTGCCGCCTTCGAGCAGGCCGCCCTCGCGGCACGCGCGAACCCGGAATCGGTGGGCTGAGACCGCCAATTCGCCGGCGATGGGTGTAGAGCTGACGGAAGAGCTGAGTCCGCTCGGCAACGCGGCGGCTCGAATCGCCGCCGTACCGCGGGGGTTGAGGTGGCTTGTCTTCCTCGCCCCCGCGGCTGCGCTCACCGGCCTGTTTCTCGTCTACCCCGTCGTCGCGACGATCCGGCTTTCGTTCTACAACTGGTCGGGGTACGGCAAGCAGCAATACGCCGGAACGAGCAACTTCCGCCAGCTCTACCGTGACCACGACGCGGTCACGGCCACTGTCCACTCGCTCGAGTTCGCCGTCGTCACGACGGTCGTCACCGTCGGCATGGGCGCGATCCTCGCGCTCGCGATCGACCGGAAGATCCGAGGGCACAGGATCTTCCAGTTCGCGCTCTTCTTGCCCGTCTTGCTCCCGAGCACGTTCCTCGCGCTTGTGTGGGCGTACGGGCTCGACCCGATCTCCGGCTGGTTCACGCACTTCCTGCAGTTTCTCGGGATCGGAAGCGGCAACTGGCTCGCCGATCCGCACTACGGCATCTTCGCGGTCGCGCTCGCCTACATCCTCCAGAACACCGGGTTCGCGATGATCATCATCCTCGCGGCCCTCAGCGACATCTCGCCCGAGATCCACGAGGCCGCGACGTTGGACGGAGTCGGCCAGCTGCGCCGGGCGCGCAAGGTGAGCCTGCCGCTCGTACGCGATGCGATCGTAACGGTGAGCCTGCTGCAGCTGATCTACGGGTTCACGAACTTCGACTTCGTGTATGCGATGGTCAACGGCGGTCCGGGCACCGGCACCGACGTCGTGAGCACGTTCGTGTACTACCAGGCGTTCGTGAGCCATCGGTTCGGCTACGGCGCCGCGGCCGCGCTCGTCGCGAGTGGTGTCGTCGCGTTGATCGCGATGGTCTTCATGTCGGTCTTCCGGCCGCGCGGGATCCGGCGTGCCGGCTAGCCCCCGCCGCGCGAGCTGGCTCGCCCGCCACGTCAGCCGCCAGGCGGCGTACGCGGGCCTTCTCGTCTGGGCCGTCGCGACGACGATTCCGATCTGGGCGGCGCTGACGGCATCGTTCAAGTCGACGAGCGAGGTGATCTCCAACCCGCTCGGGATCCCGCACGCGTTGCACCCGGACAACTACGTCGCCGCGTGGACGGGGAGGATCGGAGCCGGGACCTACTACGGCATCCAGTCGGAGCCGCTGTACCGGTTTGGCCTGCACAGCGTTCTCGCGGTGTCGATCGGCGTCGCGCTCGCAATGGGGACCGGCACGCTCGCCGGCTACGCGCTGGCGCGCAACGCCGAGCGTCTCAACTTCCTCAACCGCTACTTCATCGTCCTGCTCGCGCTGCCGGCGATCGCGACCTGGGTCCCGCTCTTCTCGCTGATGGAGTCCCTCGGCCTTCTGGCGTCGCCTGCCGGTCTCGGGCTCGTCTACGGCGCGATGGTCACGCCGCTCGTGACGGTTCTCATGCGGACGTACTTCTCGAGCTTCCCGCTCGACCTCGTGGAAGCCGCGCGCGTCGACGGAGCATCCGAGTCGTTCGCGTTCGCACGCATCGTCCTGCCGATGTCGAAGGGTGTCCTGACGGTCGTCGCCCTGATCCAGGCGGTGTTCCTGTGGAACGAGCTCGCCGTTGCGGAGATCCTCCTCGTGACCCCCGACCGCGGGACGCTTCCGATGGGGTTGATCGCGTTCAAGTCGCAGTTCGCGAGCAACCTCGGGCCGCAGTTCGCGGCGCTCGTGCTCGCGATCGTCCCGGTCACCCTGCTCTACATCGTCGCCCAGGGGCGCATCACGCAGGGCATCCGGCTCGGAGCGCTGAGATGACCCGGGCGACCTTCACGAAAGGACGGCATGGCCGGCGTCGAGCTTGAGCGCGTAACGAAGACCTACAAGAACGGGCAGGATGCGGTTCGGGACCTCTCGCTCGAGATCCACGACGGCGAGTTCATGGTCCTCGTCGGCCCTTCCGGCTGCGGCAAGTCGACCACCCTCCGCATGGTCGCCGGCCTCGAGACCATCACCGCCGGGACGATCCGCATCGGCACGCGGGTCGTGAACGACGTCGAGCCCAAGGATCGCGACGTCGCGATGGTGTTCCAGTCGTACGCCCTCTACCCGCACATGACGGTGTACGACAACCTTGCCTTCGGCCTGAGGCGGCAACGCCAGGCGAAGGCCGACGTCGACAGACGCGTCACCGACACCGCGCGGGCACTCGGGCTCGACGGGCTCCTCAGGCGGCGGCCCGCCGAGCTGTCGGGCGGGCAGCGGCAGCGCGTCGCGCTGGGGCGCGCGATCGTGCGCGACCCGCAGGTGTTCCTCATGGACGAGCCGCTCTCGAACCTCGACGCCCTGCTGCGCGTGGAGACGCGCTTCGAAATCCTGAAGCTGCATCAGCGACTCGCTGCGACCTTCATCTACGTCACCCACGACCAGGTCGAGGCGATGACGATGGGCGACCGCATCGCGGTCATGCGGGGCGGTGTGCTGCAGCAGGTCGACACGCCCGGCCGCCTGTACGAGCGGCCCGCGAACCGGTTCGTCGCAGGCTTCATCGGCAGCCCCCGCATGAACTTCCTCGACATGGAGCTGAGCGAGGTCGACGGCGAGCTGCGCCTGCTCGGCAACACCGTCGCGTTGCCGCTGACGCGGGCTCAGCTCGGCGCGTCGAAAGCCGGCCGAGGCGCGCGGTTCGTCGTCGGGCTGCGTCCGGAGCACCTGCTCGACCACCGCTACGCGTCGAACGGGGCGACGACGGTGTCGGCCTGGGTCGAGGTGGTGGAGACGCTCGGCAGCGAGATCCACGTGCACGTGCGGGTCGGCGACCAGCCGTTGGTCGCGCGCATGGACCCGCGGAGCGCGGACGTCAGACCGGGCCAGGAGATCAGGCTCGCGGTCGACCACCGGCGGCTGCAGCTGTTCGATCCGGAGACCGAGCAGGCGGTTGCCGCATGACGCGGCGCACCCCGGCGATCCAGAGGCAGTCGATCGGCGACCTGCGTCGCTCGGAGCTCATCGACGCGGCGATCCTCACGCTTGCCGAGAAGGGCTACGAGAACACCACGGTTCGCGATGTCGCCCAGGCGGCAGGAGCCTCTCCCGCGAGCGTCCTCTACTACTTCGAGTCGACCGAAGCCCTCCTCGCCGCCGCCTTCGAGCGTGCAGACAAGGAGTTCCGCGACCTCGTGCGTAGCGAGCTCGCGCCGCTGAAGGGCACGGCCCGTCTCGAGCGCCTGGTCGAGCTGTGCCTGCCGACCCCCGGCGAAGCCAGCCCCGCCTGGGCGATCGAGATGGACCTCTGGGCCCTCGCGGCGAGACGAAGCGACTTCCGCACGATGTTCGGCGCTGCCAACGACGACTGGCTGTCGATCATCGGCGAGGCGTTCGACCAGGCCGTCGCCGCCGGCGAGCTCACGGAACCGCGCGATCTTCGCGATGCCGTCGTCCGCCTGGCGGCGTTGATCGACGGGCTCGCCGTCTACACACGCGTGACGGACGGCATCACCGCCGAGCAGGCGCGACGCATCGCGCTGCGCGAGGTCGAGAGCTCCGGCACGTGAGCCCCGACCGGATCGGCGTCGCCGCCTGCACCTGGGGGCTCGAGCCCGGCTATCCGTGGGTGCCCGAGTACGACCCGGCGGAAGTCCTTGCGGCTGCGGCTCGCATCGGCTTCTCGGGCTACGAACCTGCAGCGGAGAGCGGGCCGGGAGGGCACGTTGCCGAGCAAGCGGCCGCCCTCGGGATCGCCTGTCCGGCGCGCTTCGTCGGGCTCTCGCTCGCCGACTCCGACCAGGCGCGGAAGCAGGGACGCGCTGCGCTCGACGATCTTCTCGCCCTCCGCGGCGAGGTGCTGATGGTCGGCGTGGAGGGCCTCGGCGACACCCGGCCTCTCGTCGAGCTCGCCGAGGCGTGCGCCGAGGCAGGCGTCACGGCGGCAATCCATCCCGAGCTCGGGACTCCCGTCGCCACGGCGGCGGCAGTCGACGGGATGCTCGCCGCGTCGCCGGCACTGGCCGTCTGCCTCGACACCGGCCACTTCTGGGCGGCCGGCGACCATGGCCTTCCGGAGCTCGTTCGCCACTGGGACGGCCGGATCGCGCACGTCCACTTGAAGGACGTGGCGGCCGATCAGGCCGCGGCGGTGGACGCGGGCAGACCGGTGCCGGAGGCGGTCCAGGCCGGTCTCTGGGAGCCGCTCGGGCAGGGCGCGGTTCCTCTCGCCGAGACGCTCGAGGCGCTCCGTGCGCAGGGCTACGAGGGCTGGCTGATCGTCGAGCAGGACTTCGCGCCCGATCCCGAGCAAAGCGCCGCGCAGGGCCTCGCCTGGGTGAGGGAGGCGGTTCGATGAGGTTCCGCCGCTTCGAGCCGCTCGGCCGCGACCTCTCCGTCCTCGTGCTCGGCACGGCCCTCTTCGAGAAGGCGACGTACGACGAGTCGACAGCGTTGCTCGACGCGTGGGTGGAGCGCGGCGGGAACGCGATCGACACCGGGCGCCAGTACGGCAACGCAGAGGCGATCGTCGGCCGCTGGCTTCGAGAACGCGATCTCGGCGACGAGGTCGTGGTGATCACGAAGGGCGGCCACTACGACGAGGTCACGCTGCGGCCGCGCGTGACCGCCTTCGATCTCGCAGAGGATCTCGCCGAGAGCAAGCGGCAGCTCGGTCGCGACACGATCGACCTTCTCCTCGTCCACCGCGACGACCCGACGCGGAGCGTGCAAGCGATCCTCGACGACGTCACGGCCAGCATCGACGGAGCGGTCAGGGTCGTCGGCGCATCGAACTGGAGCACGGCCCGGCTCGAAGAGGCCGCCGACTACGCCGAACGCGCCCACGTCCGTGGCTTCGCATGCTCCAGCCCCAACCTCAGCCTCGCTCCGGCGAACGAGCCGCCGTGGCCCGGCTGCGTCTCCATCCATCGTGGCGCCGACGACGACTGGTACACCGCCACACAACTGCCCGTCTTTGCCTGGCAGGCGCTCGCGGGCGGGTTCTTCGCCGGGATACACGACGACGACGTCGAGCGCGTGTACGGCGGTGACCGAAACCACGAGCGGCTCGCGCGAGCGCGGCAGCTGGCGGAGAGGCACGATGCGACTCCGTCTCAGGTCGCGCTCGCGTGGGTGCTCGCGAGGCCGTACCCGGTGCACGCCATCGTCGGCCCCCGCTCGGTCGAGGAGCTGGACGAATGCACAGCTGCGCTCCAGCTCGAGCTGTCGCCCGAAGAGCTCGCCTGGCTCGACCTTCGGACGACGTCCTGACACCGGAGCCCGCCCGGCGGACCGTCGCCCTTCCGAGGCTCCGCGATCAGCCGAAGCTGCGCGCCGTCCGCTGGTGCAGCGCCACGACTGCAGCCGCGAGCGCGGCGGCGAGCGCCAGCGCCGCCACGTCCTGCGAGAGGCCGTGGTTCAGCTTCGGGCCGGCGAAGAAGATCACCACCCAGGCCGCGAAGGCCGCCAGGGCGAGCGGCACGTCGCGGCGCGCGATCGCGAGGCGCGGCAGCGCGAGCAGCAACAGCCCCAGCGCCACGGCGATCAGGACGAGGAACGGCAGCGGCGCGAGCCAGCCGCCCGGCCGGCCGGCAGCGAGCGAGAGCCAGCTGCGCGTCGCGAAGACGCCGTTTCGGAGCCGCCACTCCCACTCCGTCGGCCCGAGCACGGTCGGGACGAGCGGCTCGGTCGCCGTCGCGGCGATCATGATCGCGGCCGACGGCACAGCGAGCGCCGTCGTCACCGCCGCGAACCGGCGGTACGACAGCGCGAGCGGGAACGCGAGGAACGGCAGCACCGGGATCAGGAACCGCGGCCCCGGCGTCCAGCCGCCGAAGGGCAGGTAGTAGCCGGAGTTGTAGAGGAGGAACAGCGCGGCGACGCCCGCGACGACGAGCGCCTCCGCACGGCGCCCGCCGCGGTAGAGCAGCACGGCGCCGACGGCGCCCATCGCGACCACGGGCGTCAGGCGGAGGAGCCCGAACTGCGAGAAGAGCAGGTCGACCGCGCGGCCGAGGTGCGGCGACGCGACGCCGTAGACGCCCTGGTCGTTGGCGCCGATCACGTCGTGCCCGCTCTTGCCGGGGACGAGCACCGCGTGCGCGTACGGGAACGTCAGCGGCGAGCCGAACGCCCACGCGTTGTAGAGGAAGCTCGGCAGCGCCCCGGCCACTGCTGCCGCCCCGTACGCGAGCCCTCGCCGGACCACGTCGCCGCGCGAGACCGCGTAGAGCCCGAGCACCACGCCGAGCACGACGAGCGGGTACTCCACCACGGTCGCCAGCCCGGCGACCACGCCGGCGGCGGCGACGAGCGCGAGTCGCGGCGGCCCCTGCCGTTCCCGCCAGAGGAGGAAGAAGGCGGCGAAGCCGAGCGTCGTCGAGAGCGCGTGCGCGAAGAAGAGCGTGGAGAACGGCAGCACGAGCGTCCCCAGCCCGAGGGTCATCGCAGCGAGCACGCCGAAGCCGGGCGCGAGCGCGTCGCCGACGGCTCGGACGAGCAGCAGGAGGACGAGGGCGGGGAGGGCTGCGCAGAATACGCCCAGCGCCCAGATCATCGAGTCGGGCCTGCCCGACGCGCCGGTCACCCGCACGATCCCGCGCACGATCTCGAGCGGGACGAGGGCCGCGAACGCCAGGCCGGGCGCCTTCGAGGAGTAGTAGTGGCCGCCGACGTACGAGACGTCGCCCGTCGTCGTGTGCCAGCGGTCGATGATGGGGGTCCCGTCGCGCAGCGACTGGACGAGCGCGTAGTGCGACGTCTGGTTCCACGTGTTTCGCTGAACCAGCATCGACCCCGCCAGCACGACGGCCACGATCGCGGCCGTCCCTGCCCGGTGCTTCGACACCATCACGCCTCCGGTCGCTCGGGCGACACGATAAGACAGTGGCCGGGCGTCGGCGCGTGCAGGGCGGTAGCGTCCCGACCTCGATGCGGGCGCGCCTCGTCACGGTGGTGCTGGTGGCGCTCTACCTGGCGGTGCTGGGTGGGATGGGCGGGCGCCACGAATGGGGCCGGCTCGGCGTCCCCGCCGGCACGCTGACGTTCGAGGACATGCGCTCGGTCACGACGGGCTGGGAGTGCACGCGCCGCGGCGTCCACGTGCTCGCGCTCAACCCGTGCGACCCGTTCAAGCGGCCGGCGAACTACCCGCAGGTCTGGATGCGGCTGTCGTTCCTCGGCCTCGGCGACGGAGACACGAACGTCCTGGGGCTCGTCACCGCGGCGGTTGCGGGGCTCGCCGCGCTGCTGCTCGTGCCCGCCGAGGCGCCCGCCTGGTCCGGCGTCGTCTACGCGGCCGCGATCTGCTCGCCGGCGGTGATGCTCGGCTTCGAGCGCGGCAACGTCGACCTGCTGATCTTCGCGCTCGTCGTCGCGGGGACGCTCGTCCTGCGCCGGGGGCTCCGCGGCGAGGTTGCGGGGCACGCCCTGCTCCTGCTCGCGGCCGTTCTCAAGCTGTTCCCGGTGTTCGCCGGCGGCATGCTGGCGCGGCGCGCCCGCGGCCCGCGATCACGCCTGCTGCTCGCGGCCTTCCTGATCGGCTTCGCCGTCTACGCCCTGGCGATCCTCGGGGAGATCAGGACGATCGCGCGCGTGGTGCCGCAGACGGACCTGCACTCCTACGGCGTCCGCACCGTGGCGATCTGGTGGTCGACCGAGGTGCCTCCGCACTCGTCGCGGTTCTGGGGGCTGCTGTTCGTGGCCGCCGCCGCGGTGCTCGCGATCCGCTTCGCCCCGCGGCTCCCGCCGGGCGAACGCCGCGGCGACGCGGAGCAGCGCGATCTCGACCTCTTCTGGGCCGGAGCATGCATCTACGTCCTGACGTTCGCCTTCTTCCAGAGCTTCGACTACCGGCTCGTCTTCCTGCTGGCGACGCTTCCGCAGCTGCTCCGGTGGACGGCCGCCGGCAGCAGGCTCGCCCTCGCCACGCTCGCCTTTCTTTTCCTCACGCTCTGGCTGGCGAGCCCGTGGACCGGCGTTCCCGTGCTCGGCTGGGTGCAGACGGGGTGGGGCTACGTGACGGCGCTGCACCCCGTCGCGAGCTACAACCCCCTCAGCGCCGCGGCGACCGCGCAGCTCCTGCTCGCCTTCGGGCTGATCGCTGCGCTCGCGGGCACGGTGCCTTCGCGTTTCCGCCGCCGACGTCACCGCGTGCTGTAGGCGACGCCGAGGAAGCGGACACCCAGCGCGCGCGTGTCCGTCGCTCCCCGCTCCACGCGGGCCGGCACGCGAACCTGCGCAATCGTGAAGCCGACCACGCAGGTGCCGGCTCGCGGCTGCAGCGGAACGTCGAGGTTCCTGACGCTGGAGTCTGGCGGGACCTCGACCCTCGCCACTGCTCGTCCGGCCTCCGTCGCGGTGACGGTCTGAGCGGTGTCGTAGAGGCGCGGGTCGCTCTGCAGCGCGACCTCGATCCGCCCGCCGCGGCAGCGGCGGCGGCGGTAGGTGACGTGCCTGCCGGACCAGACGTCGCCCGGATAGAGGCCGACGAGGTCGCCGAGGACGACGGCGCGCCCGCCGAGGCGGAAGAGCCGCAGGCCGTGGTCCGCATCGCTCGCAACGAGCGTCCCGCCGATCGACAGGGACGGCGGCACGAGCATCAGCCGCGACGGGTATGCGGCGCCCCGGCTCGTGGCGAGCGCGCCGTCGGCGCGCTCGCGCAGCTCGACGGTGGGCAGCCCGTCCGGGTACGGCGGCCCGATCGACGCGACACGGCGCACGCTGCGGTTGAAGAACTCGGTCTCCCACACGGTCTGGATCGGCGCGGTGCCGTTCCAGACCTCGGTCACGTCGGCACCGCGGCCGACGGCGCGGTCGACCCAGTCGTAGGTGTCTCCGTGGATCCCGGCGCGCAGCGTCTGCCGTGCGGCCGTCGTGATCCCGTGCCTGCCCGCGTCGGCGATCGCCGTGGTCGCGGCGAAGTAGCACGCGGCGAGCACGACCGGCAGCGCCCGCAGCGTGCGCGGCGCGAACAGCATCGCGCCCGCGACCGCGGACGCGCCGAGGGCGACCCAGCGCAGCGCGCCGTAGCCGACGTGGTGGTCGTGCAGCGACCACCACGGCAGCAGCGCGAGCGTGTCCGGCGTCGCCGAGCTGTTGAGGAAGCGCTCGAACGGGATCGTCGCGGGAAGCACGGCCGCGACGAGAGCGGCGGCGGCCCCCGTGGCGCGCGTCGACGACACGCGTCCTTCGACGACGGCGAGCAGCGCGACGAGCGCGAACGGCGCGAGGTAGAAGATGTTCCGCTCCTCGATTCGGAACGACTGCTCGGACGCGAAGACGGCAACCTCCGCGATCAGCAGGACCGTCAGCGGGAGCGAGGCCGCCGCGAACGCCTGCAGCTCCGCCGGCGCGTCGCGTCGTGCAGCCGCGAGCCACCCGAGCAGGAGGGCCGCGAAGGGAGCGACGCCGACGTAGAGGTCGAGCCCGCCGACGTGCCAGAGCAGGTAGTGCGCGACGGACCACGCCGAGTAGTGCACCTCGGCGGCGGCGCGGTAGGCGCCGAGCAGCGTCAGCGGCGAGCGGCCGCGCGCCGCCGTCACGGCGACGGCGGCGATGACGACGGCTGCCGCCGACGCGTAGAACGGAAGCCACGCCCGAAGCCGCCGTGTCACGTCCCGCTCGAGCGCGCCCTGAACCGCGGGCGCGACGGCGGCGGCCGCCGGCAGCACGATCGCCTGCTGCCGCGTCGCGTACGCGAGCGCGAACAGCGCGAGCAGCCCGAGCTGGCGCACCCGTGTCGGGTGCTGCAGCGTCGCGACGAGCGCGAGGCAGACGAGCACGAACAGCGGGTAGAACGCGTTCTCGGTCATCAACGTGCCCGTGTAGAGCATCGACGGCACGACGACGGCCAACGCCGACACGCAGAGCGCCGCGAGCGGGCTGACGAGACGCCGGGCAAGGAAGTAGGCCGGGATCGCCGCCAGCGACATCAGCACCGCGTTGATCGTCTTCGCGGCCGCGTAGGCGGCGGTGGCGGAGCCGAAGAGCTTCCACGCCGGCGCGATCAGCAGGGGGTAGACGAAGCCGTAGCCGGTGGCGGCGACGCCGCGGATCTGGAAGTGGCCCGTCGCGGCGGCCGACTTCGCGAGGTCCGAGTACACGAGCTCGTCGACCATGATCCAGGGGGCGACGATCTGGCGGCCGAGCACGACGCGGACGCACGCCGAAGCGACGACGACGATCGCCAACCAGAGCCACGCGCGGCGGCCGTTCTCGCGGGAGGTCACTCGCCGTATCGTGAAGGGTCCGTAAGGATCGAGCCGCCCCGTCACGGTGCCGCAGTACCATCCGGCGCATGCCGACCTCGGTGGTCACGGGCGGCGCCGGGTTCCTCGGCTCCCATCTCTGCGATTACCTGCTCGGCGAAGGCCACCAGGTCATCTGCATCGACAACCTCGAGACGGGGTCGCTCGAGAACATCGCGCACATCCGCGAGGACTCCTTCGCGTTCGTGAACCACGACGTGACCGAGCCGATCTGGCTGACCGAGCAGATCGACTTCGTGTTCCACCTCGCCGCGCTCGCGAGCCCGGTCGACTACATGCGGATGCCGCTCGCGTCGCTCAAGGTCGGCTCGTACGGCACGCACCACGCGCTCGGCCTCGCGAAGTGGAAGCGTGCGCGCTTCCTGCTCGCGTCGACGAGCGAGGTCTACGGGGACCCGCAGGTGCACCCACAGCCCGAGACGTACTGGGGGAACGTCAACCCGATCGGCCCGCGCGGCGTCTACGACGAGGCGAAACGCTACGCCGAGGCGCTGACGATGACCTACCACCACCAGCAGGGCGTCGACACGTGCATCGCGCGGATCTTCAACAGCTATGGCCCTCGCATGCGCCGCAACGACGGCCGCGCGTCGGTCAACTTCATCCACCAGGCGCTCGAGGGGAAGCCGCTGACCGTCTACGGCGACGGCTCGCAGACGCGGTCGCTTTGCTACGTCGACGATCTCATCCGCGGCCTGCACCTGCTCGCGACGAGCGGCGAGCACCTGCCGGTGAACCTGGGCAACCCGGACCACGAGGTGTCGATGCTGGAGCTCGCGCAGACGGTGATCAGGGTCGTCGGCTCGACGAGCGAGATCGTTTTCGAGGCGCTGCCGACGGACGACCCGCAGGTGCGCCGCCCGGACATCACGCGCGCACGGCAGGTGCTCGGGTGGCAGCCCGAGATCGACCTCGAGGAAGGGCTCACGCGCTGGCTCAAGGCGCTGCGCCCGGAGCCTCTCCGAGTCTGAGCCCCTGGGTGCGCCGTCTCGGGGTCGTCGTCGCCGCCACGGCGGCGCTCGCTGCGCTCGCGCAGCCGGCGGGCGCGTCGCGCTTCCTGCGGATCGGGATCTACGACGAGGCACAGACGCTCTACGGGCCCGTCGACCAGACGTTCCCGATGCTCAAGCAGCTCCACGTCCAGGAGATCCGCCTGAACCTCTACTGGGGCGGGACGTACGGCGTCGCGACAAGGCGCCCGCGCCGTGCCACGAGCGCGACCGATCCCGCCTACGACTGGTCGCTCTACGACCGAACGGTCGAGTACGCCGCGAAGTACGGGATCCACGTGCTCTTCTCGGTGTACGGCACCCCCGCCTGGGCGAACGGCGGCCGCGGCCCGAACGTCGCGCCGACGCGCGGCACGGACCTCCGGAACTTCGCGTTGGCGGCGGCGACGCGTTACGACGGCACCCACCTCGACGCCAACGGCAACATCATCCCCGCAGTGAAGGAGTGGCTCGCGTGGAACGAGCCGAACAACCCCGTCTTCCTCACGCCCCAGTTCCGGAAGGTCGGCGGGCGCTGGGTGATCCAGAGCGCGATCGACTACGCGAAGATCTGCAACGCCGTCTACGACGGCGTCCACGCCTCCGACGCGGTGGGCGAGCGCGTCGCGTGCGGCGGCACCGCGCCGCGCGGCAACAACGACCCGAACACGGAGCGCGCGTCCGTCTCGCCGCTCGCGTTCCTGCGGGCGGTGAAGAAGGACGGCCTGAAGACGTTCGACGCCTGGGCCCACCACCCGTACTACGCGGGGCCGAGCGACCAACCGACGACGAAGCCGGTGACGGCCAAGGGCGCGCCGGCGACAGCGGTCACGCTCGGGAACATCGGCGACCTGATCAAGCTCGTGACCCAGCTCTACGGCAACAAGCGGATCTGGATCACCGAGTACGGCTACCAGACGAATCCGCCCGACACGATCTTCGGCGTCACCTACGCCGAGCAGGCCCGGTACCTCACGCAGGCGTTCGCGATCGCGCGCAAGAACCCGCGGATCGACATGATGCTGTGGTTCCTGCTCCGCGACGACCCGAACCCGAACGGATGGCAGTCGGGGCTGCTCACGGCGCGGGGTGCGAAGAAGCCGTCGTTCAAGGCGTTCCAGCACCTCCCGCACTAGCAATGAGCAGCTGGCCCGGTGCGGAGCGGCGCGATCCACCGAGGACGTCGGCCACGTGGGTGATCAGGGACGCCCTCGCGCGCTGGCTCCGCGCCCAAGCAGATGAGCTGCGCACGGGGCCGCGCGTGCGCATCCTCGACGTCGGCTGCGGCGTCAAGCCGTACTACCCGTTCTTCGCGGGCGTCGCGTCGGAGTACGTGGGGATCGACGTCGTCGACAACCCGATGGCGGAGCTGCGCGGGCTGGTCGAGGCGCTGCCTGTCGAGGACGCGAGCTTCGACGTCGTGCTGTGCACCCAGGTGCTCGAGCACTGCGGCGACCCGGCGCAGGCGGTCCGCGAGCTGCACCGCGTCACCCGGCCGGGCGGACGCGTGCTCGCGTCGACCCACGGGGTTCAGGTGTACCACCCGTCGCCCACCGACTACTACCGCTGGACGCACGAGGGGTTGCGGATGCTGTTCACGACGAGCGCCGACTGGAGCTCGCTGACGGTGACGCCGGCGGCGGGGACGGCGTCGGCGCTCGCGATGCTGCTCGCCACATTCGTCGAGATCGCGCTGCGCCGGAGCGTGCTCGCCCGCGGTCCTGTCTACGCGCTGAACCGGATCGGACCCGCTCTCGACGCGCGGGTCCCGCTTCTGCGCCAGCCTGTGCCGGGATCGCTGATCCCGAACCTCCACGTCGTCGCCGTCCCGTAGGGATGCGTCTCCTCCGGCGGAACACGCTCGGCGTCTACGCGGTCTACGCAGCTGCGATCGCCTCCGGCCTCGTCGTCACGCCGATCGTCGTCCGCGCGCTCGGCAAGTCCGGCTACGGCGTGTGGACGTTCATCGGCGCGGTCACGATCTACCTCTCGGTGCTCGACTTCGGCGTCGGGCCCGCGATCGTGCGCTTCGGGGCCGAGGCCCGCGGGCGCCGCGCCGACGACGACGTCAACGAGATCGCGTCGACCGGGCTCGCGCTCTACGCGGCGATCGGCGCGCTCACGCTGCCGGTCGGCGTCGCGCTCGCGTGGCTCGTCCCGTGGCTCGCGGGCGTGCACCAGCACCTGGTCTGGCAGGCGCGTGGGGCGACGCTTCTGATCGTCCTCTCGCTCGCGCTGCGCTTCCCGCTCGGGCTCTTCAACAACCTGCTCGTCGCCCAGCAGCGCTGGGACCTGCAGAACCTCGGAAACTTCGTCTCGACGGCGCTCTACGCCGTTCTCGTCGCGGTGCTGATGCCGCGCTACGGCAGCCTGATCCTCGTCGCCGGCCTGACGCTCGGGACGACGCTCCTCCGGCTGACGCTGCCGCTCGCCTGGTTGAAGCGCGAGCTGCCGGCCCTGCGCCTGCGCCGCCGGTTCGTAACGCGCGCCCGACTGCGCGAGCTGACCTCGTTCAGCTCGTCCAACTTCCTCGTCCACGTCGCGCAGAAGATCGTGTTCTCGACCGACGTGATCGTGGTGACGCTGGTCCTCGGGAAGGAGTCCGCAGCGGTGTACGGGGTCGCCGCCAAGCTGTTCGCCCTCGTCTTCGGGATCGGCACCGCCGCCACGTCGCTGATGTTCCCGGCGTTCGCCGAGCTCGAGGGTGCGGAGGCGCGCGAGCGGCAGCGCGCGCTCCTCCTCTCCGGGCTGAGGATGGGCGTCGCCCTGATGCTGCTCCTGGCCCTGCCGCTCCTCCTGATCCCCGACCTCCTGATCAGCGCGTGGCTGCAGACGCCTGGCTACGGCTCGAGCTACACCGTGATGGCGATCCTGGCCGGCGTCCTGCTCGTCCACCAGCCGATCTACGTGCTGACGCAGTTCCTGATCGCGCGCGGCCTGCAGCGGCCGATCGCGGTCACGTCGATCGTCACGACGGGCGCCAACCTCGCCCTCTCGTTCGTCCTCGCGTGGACGGTGGGGATCTGGGGCGTGGCGCTCTCGACGCTCGTCACCGACGTGGCGATGCTGCTCTGGGTCGTGCCGCGCATGTGCGCGCCCGCCGCGGACGCGACGGCGTTCTCGCTCTACCGCGCGATGGTGCGGCCCGTCGTGCCGGCGCTCGCCGCCGCCGCCGTCGTGCTCGGCGCCGCCGCGCGGCTGACGAAGCCGTCGTCGCTCGTCGCGCTCCTCCCGCTCGGCGCGCTCTGGGTCGCCGCCGCCGCGCTCGTGCTCTGGTGGCTCGGGATCGCGCCGGAGGAGCGGCTGCGGCTGCGCCGCGAGTTCCTCGCGCGCCGGCCCGCGACGGCGTGAGCGGCTGCGAGCACCGCGCGGACGTAGCGATGGACCTGCACCGGATCCGGCTGACCGGCCGGAAGCTCGGCCGCGAACGCGGTGGTGCCGCGGAGCGTGTTGTTCTGCCACGAGACGGCGCTGCCTCCGAGCTGCGGCATCGGGTGGTACGGGAGCCCGGAGACGCGCGCGAAGACCCGCTCGACCCGCCGGTCGCCGCCCGAGGCCCAGACCATGTCGAGGTGCTGGTGGAACCAGATCGTCACGCGCGGGCGCAGTCGGAGGATCAGCCGGTACGCGATGCGCGCCTCGCGCTCGGACAGCGGGTGCGGCCCCGACGCGTAGACGCCGCCGACCGGCCGCCAGTGCCACGGGAAGTTCCGGTTCAGGTCGATCCCGTGCGCGTTGCCGCGCGTGCCGGCGGCGACGCCGTCGGGGTTGAGGTCGGGGACGACCCAGAGGTCGACGCCGCGTGGCGAGAGCCGCTCCAGCGCCCGCGCGACCGCCGTCCCCGCGGTCTCGTTGCCGTGGATCGCGCCGACGACGAGCACGCGCGTTCCGGTCCTGTCGCCGACCTCGACGGCGTCGATCGGCCGGCGGAGCCAGGAGCGCCCGAGCAGGATGGTGCGACCGGACGCGGCCGGCACGAGGCAGAGGAACGCCGCCGCCGTCACCGCCACCGCGTACGTTCTCACGGTCACCTGTTGCTCACCCGCGCCTCATCCATCACCCTGTAACACGCCGCGATGGCCTCACTGGACTTCCGCCTCGAGCACGATCTGAACCGCTACGCAGGCCACCACCACACCGTCGACGTGGCGGCTCGGCACATCGCCGAGAGCCAGGTCGAGGTGGCAGTCGTCGTCGTCGGCCTGATCGCGTTCGGCTGGATCGCCCGGCGCAACGCGCTCGTGGTCGGCGGCATCGCCGCGCTCGCGGCCGCCGCGCTGGCGCTGGTCGGGAACGTCATCGTGTCGTCGCTCTGGTTCCGGAAGCGGCCGTTCGTCGCCCACCCGCACGTCGTGCACCTGATCGTGCACCACCCGGCCGACGCCAGCTTCCCGAGCGACCACGCGGCCGCCCTCGCCGGCATCAGCGTCGGGCTCCTCGCCTTCGCATGGCGGCTCGGCGTCGTGGCGGTCGTGTGGACGCTGCTCGTCGGGCTCGCACGCGTCTACGTCGGCGAGCACTATCCCGGCGACGTCGTCGGTGGGTATGCGATCGGGGTGGTCGCCGGCCTGCTCGTGCTCTGGGCCGTCCGCAGCCGTCCCGCCCGGGCCGCGGTCGCGCGGCTGCCGGCGCACCTCAGGACGCGCCTCAGCTACGGCTGACGACGCGGGAGCGAGCGCAGCACCGCCGCCAGGCCGGCTGCGAAGTGGCGCATCGTGTGGCGCTGCTCGATCGTCTCTCGCGCGGCGCGACCGACCCGCTCGGCGCGGTCGGGCTCGTCGAGCAGCACGCGTACCGCGGCGGCGAGCGCTTCCGGGTCCTCGGGCGGCACGACCAGGCCGCTCTCGCCGTCGCGGAGGTACTCGTGGAACACGGGCCGGTCCGAGACGACGACCGGCTTCGCCATCGCCATCGCCTCGAGCAGCGCCGTCAGCCCGCCGCCCTCCGTCCCGTAGGCGTACGACGGGCTCCGCACCGGCAGGACGACGCACGCGGCGCCGGCGTAGAGGTCGCGCAGCTCCGCGTACGGGAGTCCGCGCCGGACGCTCACGTTCGGCGGCAGCTCGATGCCCCGCACGTTCCTCGGCTCCGTCACGACCACGAACGGAACGTGGACGCGCGCGGCGGCCTCGGCGAGCGTCCGGTAGTCGCGCGCGAGGTCCTTGCCGACCGCGAGCACGAAGGGCTCGGATCGGCTGCGTTCTCCCGGGTGCAGGAACTCGTGGTCGATCCCGAGCAGGACCGTGTGCGCGCGGCGCGGGTCGAGGGCGACCCGCTCCAGCAGCCGGCGTCGCTGCACCTCGCTGAGCGAGACGACGGCGGCGGCCGACCGAAGCGACGCCTCCAGGACTCGGCGCTCGAGGCCGCTGCGGCGATCGAGCAGCGTCGCGAGTGCGAAGTCGAGCACGACGACCTGCGGCCGCCGGCGGACGCGCGCGCTCAGCGGGAGGAGGTTCGGGAGCGCGCTCACGACGACGTCGGCGTCGCCGAGCTCCCACGGGACGAGCGCCTCGCGCAGGTTCCAGCGCACGCGGTGCGCGAGGCCGCCCTCCTCGCTGACCGCCCGGAGGCGCGGCTCGTGGACAAACGCGTCGTAGCCGAGCTCCGCCAGGTGGTTCTGGCCGAGCAGGAAGCTGTCGGCGCCGGTCCCGGCGGCGACCTCCGCCGCGAGCTGCAACCGCGAGTTCGGGTAGACGAACGCGACCTTCGGGCGCGGCACCCGCGGATCCTACGGCGGCGCCGGCGGCAGGTAGACGTCGAGCACCTCGCGCTCGAACCGCCGCGCGAGCACGTCCCAGTCGAGCGCGCGTCCCGCAGCGCGCGCGACCGACGCGATGCGCGCCCGCTCCTCGCCGTCGTTCAGGAGCCGGGCTGCGGCGTCGACGAACGAGCGCGCGTCGGGAACGAGGATCCCGGCGCCCGTCTCGCGCAGGTTCTCGGTCACCTGGTAGTCGTACGAGACGACGGGCACGCCCAGGCCGATCAGCTCTGCGACCTTCGCGGCGCGGATGCCCGTGTCGGCCGTGCGCGCGTACGGCGCTACGTCGAACTGCGACGCGACGGCGAGCGCGTGCGCGCGCGGCAGCCGCCCGAACAGCACGACGTCGTCGCGGCCGTCGACGCGCCCCGTGAGCCGTTCGCTCGCGCCGCCGACGAGCCAGAGGCGCGCGTGCGGGACGCGTGCGTGGATCTCGTCCCAGAGCTCGAGCAGGTGGTCGACGTTGTAGAGGGGGTTCGTGTCGTCGCGGTCGCCGGCCGTCAGCAGGTGCGCCGCCATCCAGCCGAGCACGACCTCGCCCGGCCGCTTCCGCGCTGCCGCGTCCCGCCGCAGCTCCTCCGTCGCCGCCGTCAGGTTCACGCCCTGCGGGATGACGACCCACGGCTTCTCGACGCCGAGCGACTCGTACGTGCGCGCAGTGCGCTCCGCCGTTACCACGTACGCGCGCAGCGACGGGCTTTGCATCAGCCCGACCTCGCGTTCGCTGAACGACGGGTCGTCGGCGTCCATCACGGCGGCGCCGGGCCAGTGCGCGAGCTGGTCGAAGTCGAGCGTGAGGAGGTTCCGGTAGCGCGTCGCGGCGCGGCCGAGCAGCGCGCGCAGCAGGAGCGGCTTCGTCCGCACGAACGCCCGAAACCCGAGCGCGCGCGGAAGGCGCGCCGTGGGCAGCCGGAGCAGCGCCGCGTCGAGCCGCTCGAGCCGAGGCACGAGCTCGGCGTAACGCGGGTTGTTGTGGTCGCGGAACCAGATCGAGAACAGCGCGACGCGGTCGGGCGCCGGCCGCCCCGAGGCGAGGCGGCGCAGCGGGACCTCGTTCACCGAAGCGCCTCCTCGTAGACCTCGAGCGTCCGGTCCGTCATGTGCGCGACCGAGAACTCCTCGAGCGCTCGGCGTCGTCCCGCGGCGCCGAGGCGCCGTGCGAGCGCTCTGTCGCCGAGCAGCCTCGTCAGCGCGTCCGCGACGGCGCCGACTGACCCCGGCGGCACGAGCAGGCCGGTCTCGCCGTCGACGACGATCTCGGGCACGGCGCTCACGCGCGTCGCGACGATCGGAAGCCCGCAGAGCATCGCCTCGAGCAGCACGATCCCGAAGCCCTCCCAGCGCGACGTGTGCGCGAGCACGTCGGCCCGCTGCAGCCAGTCGCGGGGCTCGACGCGGCCGAGGAGGTACGCGGCGCCGTCGAGGCCGAGCTCATGCGCGAGCGCGTGCAGCTCGTGCTCGAGCCGCCCCCAACCGAGAACCGCGAGCCGCGCCTCCCGCACCGCCTCGCGGACGCGCGCGAACGCGTGCAGCAACGTCGCGTGGTCCTTCTGCTCGATCAGCCGGCCCACCGCGAGCACGAGCGGCGCGTCGGGCGGGATGCCGACGTCGGCCGGCGTCGTCTCCGACGGCGCCTGCGGCGGCTCGTCGAGGCCGTAGTGGATCGTCACCAGCTTGTCCGCCGGAAGCCCGGCCGCGACGTGGAACTCCCTCACCGCGTCCGAGATCGCGACGATGCGGCGGACGCCGTGCATGAAGGCGCGGTCGACGTACCGGAACGGGCCGAGCAGGTAGCGGTCGTCGTTGTGCCGCGTCGAGACGAACGGCTTCCGCAGGACGTGCGCCGCGGTCGAGCCGTAGACGTCAGCGTGGACCATGTGCGTGTGCACGAGGTCGGGGCCGCTGCGCCTCGTCGCGCGCACGACGTCGTAGGCGAGGCGCAGCGACGCGTCGACGCCGCAGGGCACGCGCTCGTACGGGATCTCGCGGTCGGCGAGCGCGCGGTGGAAGCGCTCGGCGTCGCCGCCTGCGTCGAGCGACAGGAACCGCGCGTCGACCCCCCGCTCGCGGAGCGCCGGGAGGAGCGCGAGCAGATGGCGCTCCGCTCCGCCGATGCCCTGCACCTTCGTCGAATGGAGCACCTTCACCGCGAGAGGATCTCCTCGTACAGGTTCTCGACGTCCTCGACCATCCGCTCGATGGAGAACGCGCTCCGCATCCGCTCGCGCCCTGTCTCCGCAAGCCGTTCTCGCAGCGCGGTGTCGTCGCGCAGCGTGCGCAGACGGTCTGCCATGGCGTCGACGTCGCCGACCGGGACGACGAAGCCGGTCTCGCCGTCCGCGACGACGGTTCGCGTGCCGCCTGCGTCCGTTGCGACGACCGGCACTCCGGCGGCCTGCGCCTCGATGCCGACGACCGGCGTCCCCTCGTTCAGCGAGGTGAGCAGGAACGCGTCGAAGGCGGCGTACCAGGCGCCCATGTCGTCGACGTAGCCCATCAGCCGCGCGCGGTCATGGACGCCGAGCTCGTGCGCGAGCGCTTCGACGTCGTTCCGCAGCTCGCCGTCACCGGCGAGCACGAGCAGGCTTCCGTCTACCGCGGCGGCCACGCGGACGAGGTCGAGCGGTCGCTTGATCGCGGTCAGCCTCCCCGCCCAGCCGACGACGAACGTGTCGCCGGCCGCACCGGCCTCGGCGCGCTTCCGCGCACGTGTCTCCGGGTCGCTGCGCACGCGGCGGTCGAGGTCGAACCCGTACGGGACGACGGCGATCTTCTCCGGCGGCGCGACGTGGAAGGCCACGAGGTCGTCGCGAACCTCCTCGCTGACGGCGACGACCCGATCGGTCGCGAGCGCGAGCGCGCGCTCGATCAGCCGGAACGCGCGCTCCCGCGCGGGGTCGAAGTACCCGCGGAGGACGTGGCCGTGGAACGTGTGGACGACGGCGCGCGGGCGGGCGCCGCCGGCGAGCAGCGCCGCGAGGCGACCCGTCGCTCCGGCCTTGGCGGTGTGGGTATGGAGCACGTCCGGCCGCCGCTCACGCAGCAGGCGCCGCAGCGCGCGCACGGTCGCGGCGTCGGACGACGCCGACACGTCGCGCTGCAGCGACGCGAGGTGTAGATACGGCACACCGAGCTCCGCGGCGACGTGCTCCATGGACGCCTCGCCGGCGGCGATGCGGCCGCCGACCACGGTCACGTCGTGGCCGCGGCGGAGCTGCCCCGCGGCGAGCTCGAGCACCGACAACGCCGCGCCGCCGACGTTCAACCGCGCGATCGCGTGCACGATCCTCAGCCGCGCCACGCCGCCCGCCTCGCCCGCGGCTCATTCCGCGCGTGGTCTGACAGCTGTCTGACGCCGGCGGAAACGAACGGCCCCTCCGCGCGGAACCGGGTCACTGGCCGCAGCGGACGGTGGGGCCGAGCTGCCAGAAGCCGCTTCGTTCCTGCCTGCGTACCACTTTCGTGACGAATTCGTTCGAAAGTCGTGTGTCAGACACCAGTCAGACTCCGGTCCGACGAGGACGAGGGGAGGGAGACACCGCGAGCCGCCGCCACGAGCGGCGCCGCGCCCCACGTCCCCGCCGCGAGCGCGACGCCGACCGCCAGCCAGAAGGTCGCCGTGAGCGGCGTCCCGCCGTACAGCGCCTCGCCGGCGATCGCGCCGATCCCCGCACCGAGCCAGGCTGCGCCGAGCGGCGCACGCGCCGCGACCCGCACGGCGCCCGCGAGCAGGACGAGGAATGCGGCGGAGCCGACGACGCCGAGCTCGGCCGGGATCTGGTCGAACGTCTGCTGCGGGTTGAGCGGCCGGTCCGGCGGAGGGAAGTAGTTCGCCGGCTGGTCGCTGAACCGGCGGTGCGCCGCGGACAGGTAGCGGTCGAACTCGCGCGGCGGCAGGTCGGGGTACCACCCGGTCCCGAGCACCGGGTGGTCGAGGAAGACGCGCCCGTCGACGTACGTGTAGATGAGCCGCTGGCTCCAGCTCGCCGCGTACTGGCCGGGCCGCGACGGCGGCTTCCCGAACCACGACTGCAGGAACGAGAGCTCGCCGCCTCGGATCGCGACGGTGCCGCCGGTGACGGCGGCGAGCGTCACCGCGACGACGACGAGCGGCCGGAGGCGCAGGAACCCGCGCAGCGCAGCGAGGAGCACGAGCGCCGCGGCTCCGAGGTAGAGGCCGAGGAGGCTCGCGAGCGCGGCGCCGAGGGTGCAGCCGACCGCGCCTGCGACGATCGCGAGCGCGGCGCGCCGCGGCCGCCGACCCGCGAAGGCGAGCACGTAGCCGTAGAGGAGCGGCAGCGCCGCGAGCGCCGCGAAGTCGTGCTCCCCGAGGAACGCCGACTGACGCCCGCCGCCGCCCGTGACGAACTTGACGAGCCCGATCGCGTCCGCCACGAGCGTGAAGAGGAGCAGGACGTCGACGATCGCCTCGAGCACGTCCTCGGCGCGCGCGAGCAGCGCGGCGCCGGCGGCGAGCACTGCCAGCTCGGCCATCTTGCCCGCGGCGACGAGCGCACCCGCGCCGTTGGCTGCCGCCGTCGCGAGCACGAGGACGAGGAACGCGACTCCGCCGGCGAACGCGACACGCATCGCGCGCGGCAGTCCGCCGCGGCAAACGAGCGTGACGAGCACGACGACGAAGACCAAGAACAGCGCGATGTCACCCGGGACGACGTGCGCGCTCGTGTTGCCGACGGAGACGGCAACGTCGGGCTGGTCGCGCGCGCGGACGAGCGAGAAGGCGATCGCGACGAGCAGGATCGCGGCGGCCGGAACACGCAGCTGGCGCCACAGGACCATCTGCCGGATCGCGGCCACGCCGCCGTACGATAGCCCGATGCGCTGCGTGTTCCTCACGGGCATCTGGCCGCCGGACGTCGGCGGTCCCGCGACGCACGGCCCCGACTTCGCGGGCTTCCTCCGCGACCGCGGCCATCACGTCGAGGTCGTGACGATGGCGGACTCGGAGCCTGCCGAGCGCCCCGTTCCGGTGCACGCGGTCGCGCGAACACGGCCCTTCGTCGTGCGCTACCCGAACGTCGCGCTCGTCGGCGCGCGGCTCGCACGCGGCGCCGACCTCGTGTACGCGACGGGGACGTACGGAGCCGCGGCGGCCGCATCGACGGCGTCGCGCCGGCCGCTCGTCGTGAAGCTCGTCTCGGACCCCGCCTACGAGCGCGCACGGCGGTACGGCGTGTTCCGCGGCTCGCTCGAGGCGTTCCAGCCCGCGCGCGGCGCCAGGATCGACGCCCTCAAGCGGCTGCGCACGGCGTCGCTTCGCCGGGCGGCCCGGATCGTGGTACCGAGCCGCTACCTCGCGGAGATGGCCGTGCGGTGGCACGTGGACACGGCGCGCGTCGAGGTGCTCGTCAACCCCGCGCCGCCGGCGGTCGACGCGGCGCCGGCGAGGCTTCCGGCGGGGACGTTCGTCTTCGTCGGCCGGCTCACGGAGCAGAAGGCGCTGCCGGTGCTGCTCGACGCCGTCGACCGTGTCGACGGCGCGCGCCTCGTGGTCGTCGGCGACGGGCCGGAGCGCGAGCGGCTCGAGCGGCGGGCGTCGAAGCGCGTGACGTTCACGGGGCCTTTGCCCCGCGCCGAGGTTCTCGCGCAGCTCGCCGGCGCCCGCGCCGCGGTGCTCTCGAGCGCGTGGGAGAACCTGCCGCACGCCGCAGTCGAAGCGCTCGCCGTCGGCACGCCGGTCGTCGCGACTGCGGTCGGCGGTGTCCCCGAGGTCGTCACCGACGGGAGCAACGGCCTCCTCGTGCCGCCGAACGACGCAGACGCGTTCGCGAACGCGCTCCGCCGGCTGCTCGTCGACGACGATCTGCACGCGCGCCTCGCCGCGAACGCGAAGCCGTCGGTGGCTGCGATCGGGCGCGACGCCGTGTACGAGCGGCTCGAGCGCATCCTGCTCGACGCCGCGGCGCGAAGGTGAGGCCGCGCGTCCTCTTCGTCGGCCGCGGACGACTGTCGCTGCCGCTGCAGCCGTGGCTGCGCAAGAAGTGGGACGCGCTCTCGGAGGTGTTCGAGCTGCGCGTGCTCAACGCGGGCAGCGGGACCGGCGACGCGCGGTTCCGGATGCTGCCGGATGCAGCCGTGGCGTTCTACCCGCGGCTTCCGATCGAGGTCGCTCGCGAGCTGCGCGCGTTCCGTCCCGACGTGGTGATCGCTTCCGACCCGTTCCTCGGCGTCGCCGCGCGCGCGGGCCGAGCGCTCGCTCGCTCGCGCGCACGGATCGTCGTCGAGGTGCACGGCGATCCTGGCACGTTCACGCGCGGTTACGGCTCGCCGCTGCGGCGAACGCTCGCCCCGGTCGCCGACGCAGTTGCGCGTGTCGGCATCCGCGGCGCGGACGCGACGCGCGCGCTTTCGAGCTTCACGTCGTCGATCGTCGAAGACGTGCGCGGCGCCCCCGCCACGGCCTCGTTCCCGACCTACAGCGACCTCGAGGCGTTCGCCGAGCCTCCGAGGGTGCCGGTGCCGGAGGAGCGGCGCATCGTCTTCGTCGGCGCGCTCGAGGCCTACAAGAACGTCGGGGGCCTCGCCGCGGCGTGGCGGCGCGTCGCTGCCAGGTTCCCCGACGCGAAACTGACCGTGATCGGGCGAGGATCGCGGCGGGCCGTCGTCGACGAGCTCGCCGCGGACGTCCTCGGCGTCGAGCACGTCGAGTCGCTCGAGCCCCCCGAGGTCGCAGCCGCGCTCGACCGTGCGCGGGCGCTCGTGCTGCCTTCGTGGCCGGAGGGGCTCGGGCGCGTGGTGCTCGAGGCGTTCGCGCGCGGCCGGACCGTGGTCGCGACGAACGCCGGCGGGATCCCCGACATCGTCACCGACGGCGTCGACGGCCTCCTTGTCCCGCGCGGCGACACCGCCGCGCTCGCCGACGCGCTCTGCCGCCTCCTCGAGGACCACGAGCTCGCGGCACGGCTGGGTGCGGCGGCGCGTGAGACATACGCCCGCTGGCACCAGACGCCGGCGGACTTCGCCGCCCGGTACCGCGAGCTCGTCGACCGCGTGCTCGCGGGAGCGCGCTGATGAAGCTGGTCTTCGTCACGCAGACGCTCGATCCGGCGCACCCGGCGCTCGCGCAGGCGGTCGACCTCGCACGGGCGCTCGCCGAGCGGGTCGAGGAGCTCGCCGTCGTCGCGCGCGATGTCGAGTGGGCCCTGCCCGCGAATGCGAGCGCGCTCACCTTCGAGGCGCCGTCGCGCCCGGCACGTGTCGCCGCGTTCGAGCGCGCCGTCCTCCGTGCGACCAAGGGCGCCGACGCCGCGCTCGTCCACATGGTCCCGCAGTTCGCGCTCCTCGCGGCGCCGGTCGCGCGCACGCGGCATGTGCCGCTCCTCCTCTGGTACACGCACTGGCACGCGAGCCGCGCGCTCCGCTACGCGACCCGTGTGGTCGACCTCGCGCTGAGCGTCGACGCGGCGAGCTATCCCGTGGCGACGCCGAAGCTGCACGCAATCGGCCACGCCATCGACGTCGCTGCGTTCGACGCTCCGCCGGTCGGCGACAGCGGAGGGCCGCTGCGCCTGCTCGCGCTCGGCCGCACCGCCCGCTGGAAGGGGCTCGCGACGCTCCTCGACGCGCTCGAGCAGACTACGGCCGACCTGCGGCTCGAGATCCGGGGACCGTCGCTGACACCCGACGAGGAAGCCCACCGCACGGAGCTCGCCGCGCGCGCGGACGGGGAGCGCGTGCGGCTGATGCCGGCGGCGCCCCGCTGCGAGATCCCGGCGCTGCTCGCGCGGGCGGACGCCGTCGTGAGCCCGAACGAGCCGCGCGCCGGAGCGACGCTCGACAAGGCCGTCTTCGAGGCCGCCGCGTGCCGGCGCCCGGTCGTCTCCACCAACCCCGCGTTCGCCGGCCTCCTCGACGGCCTGCCGCTCGAGCTGCTCGCCCGCCCGCGCGACCCGCAGGCGCTGGCCGCGCGTCTCGACGGGCTCGCCGCAGCGCCGCACGCCGTCCGCGTCGCGGCGGGCGAGGAGCTGAGGCGCCGGGTAGTGGCGGGCCACTCCCTCGACCACTGGGCGGACGCGGTATGCGGGCTGGCGAGGGAGGTACGATCGCGCCGTGCAACGGCCGGTTCGCGACGCGCCGGCTAGCCCGGTCGCGCCAGCCGCGCCGGTCGAGGACGTCCGGGCGGCGCGCCCCTACCTCCTCGCTCCGACGCCGCTGAAGGCGCTCGCGCGGCGGGCGGCGAGCACGCTGGTGCTCGCGACCATCGACATCGGCGGGCTCGTGCTCGGGCTCTTCCTCGCGCTGTCACTGCGGGCCGAGGTGGTCGACCCGAAGCCGATCCTGTGGGGGCTCCTCTGGGACCAGGAGACGAGCTGGCTCGCCTTCCTGATCCTGCTGCAGGCGCTCGTGTTCTGGCAGGGGCGGCTGTATGCGGCGCGCGAGGTGCGCGAGGGCGTGGGACGCGTCGTGCCGAGCGTGTTCCTCGTCGCTCTGCTCGCGCTCGCATTCGCGATCGGCACCGGCCAGCACATCGCGACGCTCGGCCTCTACGTGGTCGGCGCGATCTTCGTCTCGGCGCTGATCGCAGTCTTCCGCGCCAGCTACGAGGCGCTGACCGAGGTGCTGCTGCGGCGGGCCGGCGTTCGGCGCCGCGCGGTCCTCGTCGGCGAGCGCGAGCAGCGCGCGCACCTTCGCCAGTCGCTCGGCGCGAGCCGCGGCGGCATCGACTACGAGTTCGTGGACGAGGTCGATCCCGGGCACGCGGTCGAGGAGGTCCTCGCGCACGCGCCGCTCGACGAGCTGATCGTCGCGGACTCGGGCATGTCCGACGAGCGGCTGCTCGAGATCGTCGAGGCGGCGCACCGCCGCGCCGTCAAGGTGCGGATCGCGCCGCGGACGACGGAGCTCCTCGTCGAGCGCGGGGAGTACGTGCCCGGCCAGGGCGTCCCGCTCTTCGAGCTGCGGCCGCCGATCTTCGCCGGCACCGAGTGGGCGGTGAAGCGGACGTTCGACGTCGCCGTCGCATCGTTGATCGTCGTCGTCGGTTCGCCGCTCTGGCTGCTGATCGCGCTGACGATCAAGCTGACGTCGCGCGGCCCCGTCTTCTACGCGGACCCCCGGATCGGCCTCGCCGAGCGCGAGTTCCAGATGCTCAAGTTCCGCACCATGATCGCCGGGGCCGCGCAGCAGCAGCAGGCGCTCGAGCGCGCGAACGAGGCGACCGGTGCGCTGTTCAAGATCCGCCGCGATCCGCGCGTCACGTCCGTCGGGAGAATGCTGCGGCGGTACTCGCTCGACGAGCTCCCGAACCTCGTCAACGTCCTGCGCGGAGAGATGTCGCTCGTCGGGCCGCGGCCGCTGCCGCTGCGCGACTACCGGCTGCTCGACGAGTGGCACCGCCGCCGCTACAACGTGCTGCCGGGGGTGACGGGGCTCTGGCAGGTCGCGGGCCGCTCGGACCTGAGCTTCGACGACCTGGTCCGGCTCGACTTCTACTACCTCGAGAACTGGTCGATCTGGCTCGACATCTCGATCCTCGTGAAGACGCCGTTCGCCGTGCTCCGGCGGCGCGGCGCCTACTAGTGCGCCGCTGGGCCCGCGCGCTCGCGCACCGGGCCGGCTTCGAGATCACCCGCTACACCCCGCGCAACTACGCGCACCTGCGCCGTCTCGAGCTGCTCCGCTCGGGTCGCGTCGACGTGCTGCTGGACGTCGGGGCGCACGACGGCTCCTGGGCGCTCGCCGCCCGCCGGGCGGGCTTCGGGGGCAGGATCGAGTCGTTCGAACCGCAGAGCGCGCCGTACGAGCGGCTGGCCGTCCGGGCGAGCGCCGACGGCCGCTGGCGCGCGCACCGGCTCGCGCTCTCCGACGAGGCCGGCGCCCGCGTCCTGCGCCTCTCGCCCGACCAGAAGTCGAGCTCGCTGCTCGAGCTCGGTGTCCAGGAGCAGGTCGATCCCGCCTTCGCGTACACCGGCGCGGAGACGGTGCAGACGGGGCTGCTCGACGGGCTCGACCTCGTCGGCGCCGAAGAGTCGGGATACCTGAAGGCGGACGTGCAGGGGCACGAGCTCGCCGTCCTCCGCGGCGCGGAGCGGACGATCCGGCGCTGCGCGGCGGTCGAGCTCGAGCTGTCGTTCGTTCCGCTCTACGAGGGCCAGCCGCTCGCGCACGACCTGATGGCGTGGCTGGCCGGGCGGGGATTCGGCCTCGTCGCGGTCGATGTCTCCTGGCGCCACCCGCAGACCGGCAACCTGCTCGCGGCGAACGGGATCTTCGCTCCGGCACAGCACTAGCAGCCGTACCCGGCCGGTGACCGCCGCCGTTCTACGGATGCCTGTGGAAAACGTAAGGGGGGTTCTGGCATGGGCGATCGCACGCAGCGGATGAAGGGCGCCGCCAACGAAGTCGCCGGCAAGACGAAGGCAACGGCGAGCCGCGCCGCCGGGAACCGGAGCGGCGAGGCGAAGGGTGCGGGCCAGGTGGCGAAGGGAAAGGTGCAGAAGGCGGTCGGCAAGGCGAGGAGCGCCGCCAAGCGGAAGACGCGCTAGGCCGAAAGGAGACAGCGATGGCGAACGGGAACGGCCACGAAGGGGCCGGCGCGACGCGCGACGCGCTCGTGTCGGCGCTGAAGAGCAAGGAGGTCCTCGTACCGGCGGCGCTCAGCGCCGCGGGCACGATCGTCGCGTCGAAGGGGCCCGACCTCCTGCACCGCTTGACCGATGCGACCGAGAGGAAGGGCGAGAACGAGGCCGAGGAGCTGGGCGAGAAGGCCGCCGAGGGCGCGAAGGCCGGGCTGCGGGGGAAGGGCGGCCTGGCCGGGAAGGCGCTCGCGAAGGCGCTGCCGGGCGGCGGGAGCGGCGGCAAGAAGACGCGCCGCCTGCCGATCCAGCGCTGGACCGACGTCGCGGTCTCGGTCGACAAGGCGTACGAGGCCTGGACCGAGTTCAACGACTTCCCGAAGTTCATGCACCGCGTCCTGAACGTCCGGCAAAAGGGCGACGATCGCGTGAGCTGGCAGGAGAAGATCTGGTTCAGCACGCGGCAGTGGGAAGGGCGCATCACCGACCGCCGCAAGAACGACCGCATCGCCTGGAAGACGACGTCCGGCATGTCGCACCGCGGCGTCGTGAGCTTCCACCGGCTCGACGACAACCTCACGCGCGTGATGGTGACGATGGAGTTCGAGCCGAACGGGATGGTCGAGAAGATGGCTTCCGGCCTTCGCTTCGTGAAGCGGGCGGTGCAGTCCGACCTCGCGCGGTTCAAGGCATACGTCGAGCTGAAGGACGCGCGCGGGATCGAGTACCGGCCGGCGGACAGCGAGCGGCGCGACGACGGGTCCCGCCGCGGGTCGAGCGGCGAGGACCGCGACCAGGAGCGCGAGGCACGGCGGAAGTCGCGGGAGGAACGGCGAGAAACCGTCGAGGCATCCTCGTGAAACGGTTGAAAATTCCGACGGCGGGGTAGTCGGCCGCCATGGCCGTAGCGACCCAGGGAACCGCCGCGAACTACCTGCAGCGCGCGCCGAGCCCGAGCGGGCTGGCGGAGGTGCTCGATCTGATCCTGGACAAGGGTCTGGTGATCGACGCCTACGTGCGGGTCGCGGTGATCGGGATCGAGCTGGTCACGATCGACGCCCGGATCGTGATCGCGAGCGTGGACACGTACCTGCGCTTCGCCGAGGCGGTGAACCGCCTCGACTTGACGCAGACCGAGCTGGCGGGGCTGCCGGAGCTGCAGGAGAAGGGCGCGGAGGAGATGACGGAGGGCGCGATCGAGGGCGTCGAGCACGAGCTGCTTCCCGACTCGCTGCGGACGGCTGCGAAGGGAGCGGCCGCCGCTGCGGCCGTCGCAGCAGCCGCCGCGGTCGGCCGCGAGCTCGTTTCCCGCCTGAACGACGAGGACTGAAGCGAGGACCGCGATGGACGTGAAACCGCAGTCGAAGAAGGGGGGCGACGTCGCGTCGCGTCTGCTCCAGAAGATGCTGATGCCGATCGTCGCCGGGGCGGCGAGCGCGGCCGCGACCTACGTCGCGAAGAAGGGGCCGCAGCTGCTCGACGACAAGGTCGTGCCGAAGGTGCGCGAGCTCCTGGACGGCGCCGGCGGCGCGGCGCACGACCTCCCGTCGAAGGCGCGGGCCGCCGCCGGCGGAGCGGGCGACGTCGCGGAGCGGCTGACCGAACGGGCGCGCTCCGTCGCGGGCGGCGTGGTCGGGACCGACGGCCACCACGGCGGGGACGTCTCGCCGAAGGAGCTCGAGGATCGTCTGCGGAGGCGCGCCAAGTCGCGCGCGGCGCGCAGGAAGGCGACGAGGTAGGAGGCGTCGATGGCGATCGCCACGCAAGGAACGGCTTCGAACTACCTGCAGCGCGCGCCGAGCCCGAGCGGGCTGGCGGAGGTGCTCGATCTGATCCTGGACAAGGGTCTGGTGATCGACGCGTACGTGCGGGTCGCGGTGATCGGGATCGAGCTGGTCACGATCGACGCCCGCATCGTGATCGCGAGCGTGGACACGTACCTGCGCTTCGCCGAGGCGGTGAACCGGCTCGACCTGACGCAGACGGAGGCCGCCGGGCTGAAGGAGCTCCGCGAAGGCGGTGGAGGAGGCGGCAACGGCGGCGGCAAGTCGCGCGGGATGATCGAGGGCGCGAAGCAGGCGTTCTCCGGCAACGGGAAGGAGAAGGCGGGCGTCCGCTCGGACGAAGAGGACTAGCCCGTGAGCGCAATCGAGGAACAGCAGCTCGAGCGGCGCGGCCGCGCCGACGCGCCGGTGTACGTCTACGGGATCGTGCGTGCCGGGGCCGGTGTCCCGCGGGTGCCCGGCGTCCTCGGCTCGAGCGTCGCGGTCGTACCGGAGCGGCAGGTCGCGGCGCTCGTCAGCGTCGTCGCCGACGAGCGGGTGCGCGCGAAGCGGCGCGACCTGCTCGCCCACTCCGACGTCCTGCAGGAGGCGCACGGCGGCGGCGTCGTCCTCCCGTTGCGCTTCGGCACGTTGTTCCCCTCTGAGGAGGAGCTGCGCGCCGGGTTCCTCGGGCCGCGCCACGACGAGCTCCGGTCGCTGCTCGACCGCTTCGAGGGGCTGGGCGAGATGCGCCTCCGCGCGAGCTACCACGACGAGCAGAGCGTGCTCGGCGAGATCGTCGCGGAGGACCAGCAGGTCGCGCGGCTGCGAGAGGCGACCCGGACCGGGGCGGCCTCGCACGCGCAGCTCGTCCGGCTGGGCGAGCTGGTCGCGGCGCGGCTCGAGGCGCGCCGCGCCGCCGACGGCGACGAGATCGTGCGGCGCCTGAGCGAGGGCGCCGTCGACGTGAACGTCGACGCGCCGGAAGGCGACCTCGGCGTGGTGAAGGCGTCGTTTCTCGTCCGCGAGCAAGACCGGCGGCGCTTCGACGAGCTCCTGGAGGCGACGGCGCTGCGGCTCCGTCACCTCGTCGACTTCACCTGCACCGGGCCGCTGCCGCCGCACAGCTTCGTCGCGATCGCCGGGGGGCGCTGAGGTGGGCGTCCTTTCGGGGCTCCTGCTGCTGCCGCTGGCACCGTTGCGAGGGACGATCTGGCTCGCGGAGCGGCTCGCGTCCTACGCGGAGGCGCAGATGGACGACGAGCAGGCGATCCGGCGCCTGCTCCTCGAGGTCGAGGCGGCGCTCGAAGCCGGCGAGCTGACGGAGGACGAGTACGACCGGATCGAGGACGAGCTCCTCGACCGGCTCGAGGCGATCCGGAGCTCGACCCACGTGGGAGGGACTGTCTGATGGCGGAACGTGCCGCGCAGGAACGCCGTGCCGCTGCGCGCGAGCAGCGGCGCGCCAAGACCGAGCAGCCCGCGGACGCCGCGGCCGACGCAGTCGAGGGCGGGCCGTCGATCGCGGATCCCGCCGAGGCGCTGCGGACCGCAGCGTCCGCCGCGCTCGCGGGCGCCGCGGTCGGCGCCGCGCAGGCGCTCGCCCGCCGGAGGCACGACGCGCCCGAGGGAGAGGAGCAGCAGGAGGCGCCCGACGAGATGCCGCAGCCGGCGGCGGAGGGTCAGACGGACGACGTCGCGCCCGGGGAGCCGGAGCCGACGCGACCGCGCCGTGACGACGAGGCGCGGCCCTCGGGCCCGCGCCGGGGCACGTCCCCGGAGGAGGCGCGGCGGCTCGTGCAGCGGGCGCGCGACCAGCTCCGCGACCTGCGCGGCGCGGACGCCGAGTCGGTCTCGTCGATCAAGCGGATCGACGACGGCTGGCGGATCGGGCTCGAGGTCGTCGAGGTGCACCGCATTCCCGAGTCGACCGACGTCCTGGCGACGTACGAGGTCGACCTCGACGGCGACGGCAACCTGATCACGTTCGAGCGCACCGCGCGCTACCACCGTTCGGAGGCCGACCGACGGTGAGCAGCCGCGACGTCACGACGCGCAGCGGCGCGCCCGGCGTGGTGCGCGGAGGCCCCGCCCCCGCGCAGCTCGCCGACGTCCTCGAGCGCGTGCTCGACAAGGGCATCGTGATCGCGGGCGACATCCAGATCAACCTGCTCGACATCGAGCTCCTGACGATCAGGCTCCGGCTCCTGGTCGCCTCGGCGGACAAGGCGCGCGAGATGGGCATCGACTGGTGGGACGGCGACCCGTTCCTGTCGAGCCGCGGCCGCGACGGCCGCAGCCTCGAAGGGCGCCTCCGGCGGCTCGAGACGGCCGCCGGGCTCGAAAGCGGCGAGGAGCCGCAGTGAGCGAGACCGCGACCGCGACCGCGCTCTATGCGTACGCGGTCGTCGGTCCTGTCACCGAGCGCTTGCGGAACGAGCTCGGCGACCGTCTGGAGCTGGTCGGCGACGACGAGGTCGCGGTCGTGACCGGCGAGGTCCCCCTCGCCGACTACGGAACCGAGGTCCTGCCCGAGCGGCTGAACGACCGCGCGTGGCTGGAGTCGGCCGCGACGGAGCACGAGGGGGTCGTGCGGCGGCTGCTCGGCAGCACCGCCGTCGTCCCGTTGCGGTTCGGCTCGATCCACCACGACCGCGCCTCGGTCGAGCGGTTCCTGCAGGCGCGCCGCGCGGAGTTCGCAGCGACCCTCGAGCGGGTGCGCGGCCTCGTGGAGGTCGGAGTGAAGGTCTGGCTCGAGCCGCGCGACCGGGCCGCGGAGCCGGAGGCGCCCCTCCCTGCGAGCGGACGCGAGTACCTCGAGCGCCGGAAGCAGGAGCGCGACCGCGCCGCCGCCGCGTCCGGCGAGCTGGACGACCGGCTGCGGGGCATCCACGAGCGGCTGGCCGCAGTCGCGGAGGCCGCCGCGCTGAACCGGCCGCAGGCCCGCGAGCTGACGGGTGCGGACCGGGAGATGGTCTTGAACGCCGCCTACCTGGTCGCCACGGACGACGAGGCGCTGCGCGCGGAGGTGGAGCGGCTTCGCTCGGAGAACGCCGACCTCGCGTTCGAGGTGACGGGGCCGTGGGCGCCGTACAACTTCGTCGGGGGAGCCGACCAGTGAGCGTCGTCGAGCGCCCACGCTCGCTCCAGGAGCAGGTCACGCTCCTCGATCTCGTCGACCGCGTGCTCAACAAGGGCGTCGTGCTCACCGGCGACCTCACGCTCTCGGTCGCCGACGTCGACCTCGTCTACGTCGGTCTGCGCGTGCTGCTGTCGTCCGTGGCCTCGCTCGAGCGCGGGAGGGAGGGCGACGCGTGATCCACGTCTACGCGTTCGCCGAGGGCCTCGACGCGCTCCCCGCGGTCACCGGGCTCGACGGCGCCGAGCTCGAGCAGCTCTCGCTCGGGCGCGTCGCGACCGTCTTCAGCCGCCGCACGCGACCGACCTCGGCCGAGACGGTGCGCCGCGACGCGCTGACGCACGGCGCGGTCGTCGAGGCGCTCGCGCAGGCGGCCACAGCCGTCCTGCCCGTGCGCTTCGGCGAGGTAGCCGACGACGAGGGCGCGCTGGCGGAGTCGCTGCGCCGGCGGATGCCGGCCATCGTCGCGGCGCTCGACCGCGTGCGCGACTGCGTCGAGGTCGGCCTGCGCGTCTGGCACGAGCCGCCGCCGCGCGAGCACGCCGAGAGCGGCGCGGCGTACATGCGCCGGCGCCTGGAGGGCGAGCGGCGCCGGCGCGACACGGTCGGCCGCCTCCACGAGAGGCTCACCTCGATCGCGCGCGACGCGCACGCGACGGTGCACGACCTCGACGCGCGCGAGCAGCTCACCGCCGCGTACCTCGTGCCGGCCGCACGCGTCGGGGAGGTCCGCTCGCTCGTCAACGACTTCGCTGCGCGCCACCACGACCTGCCCGTCGTCTGCACCGGTCCGTGGCCCGCATACAGCTTCGCGCAGGAGGATGCCGCGTGAACGAGCTCGACCGGCTGCTCGCCGCAACCGGCGACCTCGACTTCGTCGCCGAGCGCCTGGACCGCATCGACGACGCGTTTCCGAAGAGGGTGTCCGCCGACCCCGAGAAGGTGGAACGCGGCCTCGCGCAGCTCGTCCTCACGCTGATCGAGCTCCTGCGCCAGCTGATGGAGCGCCAGGCGCTTCGGCGGATGGACGAAGGCGGGCTGACCGACGAGCAGATCGAGCGGCTGGGGCTGACGTTCATGCGCCTCGCCGAGCGGATGGACGAGCTGAAGGCGACGTTCGGGCTGCAGGACGAGGACCTGAACCTCGATCTCGGTCCGCTCGGAAGTCTTCTGTAGGAGGGGCGTGAAAAGTGAAGGTGTGGGGAAGCTTGCAACGACTACGGAGAAGGGAGGAGACGGTGGCATCGATCAAGGATGTCGAGCAGGTCGCGGACGATCTCGCGTCGCTGGTGGACGAACTCCGCCGGGAGCTCAAGAACGGGGCGGACTTCGGGAAGCTCGTCTCGATCGCGGACGAGATCAGCGAGCACGCCGACAACGCGGCGCAGACGTTCAACAGCGTCAACGACGCGCTGATGGAGCGCCTCGGCGAGATCACGGGGAAGAAGACGTCGTCCTCGTCGTCCTCGTCCGGCGGCTCGCGCGAGAAGAGCCAGTCGTCGTCGTCATCGTCCTAGGGGGTCGACCGCTATGGCACAGGTACAGGACACGGTCCAGGAGAAGCTCGAGACGGTTCAGGAAAAGCTTCCGAGCGGCTCCGGCAACACCGCGCTGAAGGCGGCCGCGGCCGCGGCTGCGACCACCGCTGCGACGTACGCGGTGCGCAAGGCGTTCTCGCACGACCACGAGCGCTCGAGTGAGAACGGCAACGGAAGCTCGCTGAAGGAGAAGGCGAAGAAGTCGAACGGCATCCTCGCGTCGGCCGCCGCGACGAGCTGGGACGCCGCCGCCGAGGTGCTGCTGCCGATCGCGGACGACGCCGCTGAAGCCGCAGGCAAGTACGTCGCGACGCACGGGCCCGAGATCCTTCGCGAGCGGATCGTCCCGAAGTTCATCGAGGCGTTCAACGACGCGAAATGACGAAGCGCGCCGCGTGAGGTAGGCGCGCGGGAGGTGACCATGTCGAACGAAGAAGACGAGGGCCTGTCGACCGCGCAGAAGGTCGTCGCGGGGACGGCGCTCGGCGTCGCGATCCCCGCCGCCGTCGGCGTGGCGAAGAAGCTGATCGGCTCGGACGACGAGTCGTCCGGTGACGAGGAACAGTCGGCCGCCGAGCCGCGGCGGCGCTCGACCTCGGCGCGCCGCAAGTCCGCGAGCTCGCGGAAGAAGTCGAGCGCGAAGAGGTCGTCGCGGGCGAAGAAGTCGAGCACGAAGAAGTCGAGCACGAAGAAGACCGGCGGGCGGTCGAAGAGCTCGAGCGCGAAGTCGAGGACGAAGGCGAAGTCGAAGGCGAAGTCGGCGTCGTCCCGCTCGAAGTCGAAGTCGAAGTCGAAGTCGGCGACGAAGTCGAGGTCGAAGGCGGCCTCGAAGTCGCGGGCGGCGTCGAAGTCGAAGTCGAAGACGAAGGCGAGGTCGAAGGCGAGGTCGGCGTCGCCGAAGCGCAAGACGTCCGCGCGCTCCCGGTCGAAGAAGACGTCGTCTTCGCGCAAGCGGAGCTCGCGGTGAGCTGAGGCGGATGGCAGAGGCGGACGTCTTCGTCGCCGACGTCAAGGCGCTTCGGACGCGGTCCGGGAACACGCGATTCGTGCTCGTCAGCGACGACGGGCGCGAGTTCTCGACATTTCGGGAGGAGGTCGCCGCCGACCTGCCGTCGTTGAAGGGGCAGCGCGCTCGCGTCGAGTTCCACGAGGAGCGGCGCGGCGCGTACACGAACGTGTACCTCGACCGCGTCGAGCCGCTCGACGGCGACGTCGAGGAGGGCACGGACCCGCACGAGGTGGCGTGGCGGACCGCTGTGGACGCCGCTCCGTACCTGCTCTCGTCGGCCGAGCTCGAGCGCGAGGTGCCGCCGGAGGAGCTGTTCGAGCGCCTGCGCCCGTTCAAGGAGCTCGTCGCCGACGACATCGCGCGCCCCGACGACGAAGACGCGTAGCGGGCTCAGGTCGCGCGGCTTGCGGCGTTCGTGGCGCTGACCGCGCCGACGATCACGACTGCGACGATCGCGGCGATCACGAACTGCAGCACGTTCCCCACGCCGACGATGTGGCCGATGACGCCGCCGAGGAAGGCGGCGGCGATGCCCGAGCCGGCGGTCGCCAGGAGGCCGATCTCCTGCTTCCCCGGCAGGATTAGACGAGCCATCACTCCGAGGACGAGGCCGAGCAGCGCCCACCAGAGCACCTTGATCACGACTCCGACGAGCAGAAACGCGACGACGAGCAGCACGACGATCGCGGCGATCACGAGCAGGACGATCTCCATGTGGTCTGGCTGTCCGCTGGCCGGACGTCCCAAACGCGTTGCTGCGCGCGGGCCCCGGCCTATAGGCGAGACTAGGGGTCTGTCATGGCGGACGAGGGGTCGAGGACGGCAGCGAGGATCGCGCTCGTCGGCACGTACCCGCCGACGAAGTGCGGCATCGCCACGTTCAACGCGTCGCTGGCGGAGTCGCTGCGGCGGGTCGAGCCGCGCTGCGAGATCGGCGTCGTCGCGTGTGCCGACGAGACGCCGCGGCCGTCGCGCTCGAGGGACGTCGTCGCGGAGCTGCAACCGGAGTCGCCGGCCTCGCGCGGCGCTGCCGCCGCGACCCTCGACACGTTCGACGTCGTCGTCCTCCAGCACGAGTTCGGGATCTACGGACGTGAGGACGGATCGGCCGCCGTCGACCTCGTTCGCGACGTGCGGGTCCCGGTAGCCGCCGTCTTCCACACCGTGCTGCGCCGGCCGACGCCGCGGCAGCAGGAGATCCTCGAGGGCCTCGCGGAGCTCGCAGACGCCGTCGTGGTGCAGAGCGGCGCCGCGCGGGCTCTTCTCCTCGAGCGATACGACATCGACGCGGCGAAGGTGCGGACGATCCCGCACGGCGCCCACCCGAACCTCGCGCCGCCGGTGCGCCTCGACGACACGCCCGTCGTGCTGAACTGGGGCCTGATCTCGCGCGACAAGGGGCTCGAGTTCGGGATCGAGGCGATCGCGCGGCTGGGCGACCTGCCGTCGCCGCCGCGCTACGTCGTATGCGGGCAGACGCACCCGAAGGTGCTCGCGCACGACGGCGAGGAGTACCGGCGGTCGCTCGTCCGGCTCGCGGAGTCCCTCGACGTCCGGGACCGGGTCGAGTTCGACGACGGCTACCACGACACGGCGTCGCTGCTCGCGCGCGTGCGCGAGGCGGACGTCGTGCTCCTTCCGTACCGGTCGCGGCAGCAGGTCGTCTCGGGCGTGCTGGTCGAGGCGATCGCCTCGGGCCGGCCCGTCGTGGCCACGCGGTTCCCGCACGCGGAGGAGCTGCTCGCCGAGGGCTCCGGGCTGCTCGTGCCTCACGAGGACGCCGGCGCGATCGCCGACGCGCTGCGCCGGCTGCTCGCCGACCGGCCGTTTGCCGAGCGAGCCGCCGCGGTCGCCCGGCGGCAGGCGCGGGAGTTTGCGTGGGAGAGCGTCGGCGGTCGCTACCACGAGCTCGTTGCAGACCTGCTCGAGGTCCGGCGGCCGATCCGCCGGCTGCCGATCGTCCCCGCGCCGCGGTTCGACCACCTGCTGCGCCTGTCGGACGCGACCGGGATCTTCGAGCACGCGAAGCTGACCGTGCCGCGCCGCGAGCACGGCTACTGCACGGACGACGTGGCGCGGGCGCTCGTCGTGCTGATGCGCGAGCCGGAGCGGAGCGCCGCGCTCGAGCGGCTCGCCGAGACGTGTCTCGCCTTCCTCGAGCGTGCGCAGCTTCCCGACGGCCGGTTCCACAACCGGCTCTCACCCGCCGGCGAGTGGCTCGACGACGTCGGGCCGGACGACGCGACGGGACGTGCGCTGTGGGCTGCCGGCGTGGCGGCGCTACGCGCCACGGACCCGGCGCACCGCAGGCTGGCCCGAGCGCTCTTCGACGCCGCCGCCGGCTTCCGCTCGCCGTGGCCGCGCGCGAATGCCTACGCGATCCTCGGCGGCGTGGAGCTCGCTGCGGAGGCGCTGGTCGAGCGGGCCGCCGCCGGGCTCGGACGACCGCCGCACGACCCGGCCTGGCCGTGGCCCGAGCAGCGCCTGACCTACGCGAACGCGCTTCTCGCGGAAGCGCGGATCGCGGCCGGGGCCGCGCTCGGCGACGGGCGGCTGCTGGACGAGGGCCTTCGGCTGCTCGCATGGCTTGCGGGCGTGGAGTCCGCCGGCAACCAGTTCAGCTTCACGCCCGCCGGCGGATGGAGCCGTGGCGAGCCCCGGCCCGGCTTCGACCAGCAGCCCGTCGAGGCCGGCGCGATGGCGGAGGCGTGCGCCCGCGCGTTCGACGTGACCGGCGATCCCGCCTGGGCCGTGCGCGCGGTGCGGGCGGCGGCGTGGTTCCTCGGCCACAACGACGTCGGCCTGCCGCTGCTCGACCGCGAGACCGGCGGCTGCCGCGACGGGCTCGAGCCCGACGGCGTCAACCTGAACGAGGGCGCGGAGTCGACGATCGCGCTTCTCGGCGCGCTGCAGCAGGCGAGGCGAGTTCAGGCGGCGGCGCGCAGCGCCCGGACGAGCGCGTCGGTCTCGATGACCGCGGCGCCGATGCAGCGATCGGCGGCGCCGTAGGTGAGGTAGATCGTGCCGTCCGCCAGGGGGACCGCGCCCTGCACGAACACGACCTCGTCGACGTCGCCGCTCCGCTCCCACTCGAGCTCGGGCCGCAGGATCGGGTCGTCGAGCAGCGCGTCGACGCGGCCGCTCGCCGGGTCGAGGAGGGCGACCTTGATCGTGTACGTCGAGTCGGCGCCGCGCTCGTGGTAGAAGAGCAGAAGGTCGTCGCCCACCGCGACCGGCGGCGCGCCGGCGCCGACGCCGAGGGAGCCCGGCTGCGGGCGGATCAGCGTGTGTCGGTCGAGCTCGCGCAGATGCTCTTCCCAGTAGTCGCCGTCCGCCGCGTACAGGTGGTTGAGCGAGTCGAACACCGCGAGCTGCATGTCGGGGTGAAGGCGGTGGATCATCGCCACGCGGCCGTCGCTCAGGTTGAAGACGACGACGTCCTTGTCGGGTACGTCGTCCGGCCCGACGACCCGCGCACGCTGGCGCGCCAGCCGGAAGCGGCCACCGCGGTAGCTGAGCGCCCGCACGCCCGCCTGCCACGGCCTGCCCGAGTCGGGGTGCGGAAGGTGGGTGTACGTCATCAGCACGTGCTCGCGCCGTCCGACGCGCACGCGCTGGACGCGCGGGTCCTCGACGCTGTGGGCGCCGACGTCCTCGCCCGTCGCGAGCACCTGCTGGAACGCGTAGTCGACGCCGTCGAGCGAGGTGAACACGAGCACGTCCGACACGTAGTCGAGGAACCGCGCCCCGGGGCCCTCGTTGCGGACGTAGCCGTCGCGGACGCCGCGGGCGAAGAGGTGGAAGACGCCGTCGACGGCGATCAGGCCGGCGTTGAAGATCGGGCCGTAGCCCTCGACCGCCCCGAACTCGACGATCGGGGTGTCGCGGAGCCGCCGGATCGGGACGGCCGACGACTCGGCTGTGGCTCGTGTCGCCAACTGATGCAACCTCTACAGAAGCCATCGGACGTGGACGCCCGGACTTGAGGTCTCCCGAGCTCTTCGAGCGCCATCCGGACAACCCGGTGCTGACGGCGGCGGACTGGCCGTACACGGTCAACGCGGTCTTCAATCCGGCCGCCACGCGGCTCGACGGGCAGACGGTGCTGCTCGCGCGCGTCGAGGACCGCAGCGGGCTGTCGCACCTCTGCGTCGCGCGCAGCCTCGACGGCCTCACCGGCTGGACCGTCGACGTCGGACGGCGGCTCCTCCCCGACCTCGAATCCGAGAGCGAGCGCTACGGCGTCGAGGACCCGCGGATCACACAGTTCGGGGACGAGTACATGGTCGTGTACACCGGCTACTCGAGCGGCGGCCCGCTCGTGCGGCTCGCATCGACCCACGACTTCAGCACGTACGAGCTGCACGGCACGCTGATGCCGCCGGAGGACAAGGACGCGGCGCTGTTCCCGCAGACCTTCCGCGACCGCTGGGCGCTGATCCACCGCCCCGTCGCGGTCAGCCCACGCGACATGGCGCACATCTGGATCTCGTGGAGCCCCGACCTCCACTACTGGGGCGAGCACGCCATCCTGCTCCCCGCGCGCGAAGGCGGCTGGTGGGACGCGCACAAGGTCGGGCTCGGGCCGCCGCCGCTCCTCACCGATCGCGGCTGGCTCGTCCTCTACCACGGCGTGCGCGTCACGGTCTCCGGCTCGCTGTACCGGCTCGGCCTCGCGTTGCTCGACGCGGATCGGCCGGAGCGCGTGCTCGCGCGCTCGAGCGAGTGGATCTTCGGCCCGCACGCGCCGTACGAGACCTCGGGCGACGTCCCCGGCGTCACGTTCCCCTGCGGGTGGACGGTCGACGGCGACGGCGACACAGTCCACATGTACTACGGCGCCGCCGACACCTCGATCTGCGTCGCAACCGGCAGCATCCGCGCGCTGCTCGACTGGCTCGAGCGCCACTCGTCCTGAGCATGCTCCGCGTCGCGATGCTCGCGCCGATCTCGTGGCGCGTGCCGCCGCGCCACTACGGGCCGTGGGAGCAGTTCGTGTCGCTGCTCACCGAGGCCCTCGTGGAGCGCGGGGTCGACGTCACGCTGTTCGCGACCGCCGACTCGGTGACGGGCGCGCGGCTCGTCGGCACCGCCCCGACCGGCTACTCGGAGGACCGGGCGCTCGACGCGAAGGTGTGGGAGTCGCTGCACATCGCCGCCTGCTTCGAGCATGCGGACGACTTCGACCTGATCCACAACAGCTTCGACTTCCTTCCGCTCACGTACAGCCGCCTGGTCGCGACGCCGGTCGTGACGACGATCCACGGCTTCTCGTCGGCGCGCATCCTGCCGGTGTACGAGCGCTACGACGACCTCGTGCACTACGTGGCGATCAGCGAGGCCGACCGCCATCCCCGCCTCCACTACGACGCTGTCATCCACCACGGGATCGACATGAGCGCGCTCGCGCTCGGCGACGGCGCGGGTGGATATCTCCTCTTCTTCGGCCGCATCCATCCCGACAAGGGCGTCGTCGAGGCGCTCGACGCCGCCGAGCGCGCCGGGCTTCCGCTCGTGCTCGCGGGCATCGTCCAGGACGAGGCGTACTGGGAGCGCCTCGTCGGTCCGCGCGTCGACGGCGAGCGCGTCCGGTATCTCGGGCCGGTTGGGCCGGAGCGCCGGGGCGAGCTGCTCGGACGGGCGCGTGCGCTCGTCCACCTGGTGAACTTCGACGAGCCGTTCGGCTTCAGCGTGGTCGAGTCGATGGCGTGCGGCACGCCCGTGGTCGCGCGGCCCCGCGGCGCGCTCCCGGAGCTCGTGCGTCCGGGCGTGAACGGCTTCCTCGTCGAGTCGATCGACGAGGCGGTCGCCGCCGTCCACGCGTCGGCCGCGCTCGACCGTACGGCCGTTCGCGCCTCCGTCGAGGAGCGATTCGACGTCGCGCGGATGGCAGACGAGTACCTGGCGCTCTACCGCGCGATTCGCGCCCGGCCGAGGGGCGGCGCTACGGCTTCGTCTTGATCACCTTCCCCGCGGGCGACAGCACGTACCACAGGCCGCCGTTCAGGTTCAGCGCCTGGCCCGTCGCCTTTCCGGGCTTGCGGTCCGCGACGTACGTGTAGAGCGGCCAGTGGTTGTACGTGACGACGCGGCCGCCGCTCGGGTTCGGATCGCTTCCGAGCAGCCGCGCCTTCGCCTTTCCACTCGCGACCGCCTTCGCGCCCTTCGGCAGCTTCACCGGGGGCCACACCGCGGCGCACGCAGCCTTGCACGTCACCCGCTTCTGCTTGTCGGGGACGAACATGTAGAGCGTCAGGCCCTTGCTATTGACGAGGACGGTGCCGAGCTTCGGCAACGTCCGCGTCGAGATCACCACTCGGGCCGATTGCACCGCGGAGGGCGTCGCCGACGCAGTCACGGTCGCGACGACGGCCACCGCGGTCGCGATCAGGAGCGCCAACGGGAGCAGCTTGCGCATTTCGTCTTCCTCCTTTTTCGTGCTCGCTTGGAGTGTGACCGCACGCCGCGGTCGGTGAATCCCGCAGCGGCACCGCCTTAAGCCGCGCTCAACAGAGCGGCGGGATGGCTTCCTGCGCCGTCGCGGCGCATACTCCGCAGGGGAGATGAGCGGTCGCGTTCGCGGTGGGCGGTGGGCGGCGGCGGTCGCCGTCGCGGCCGGGCTGCTGCTCGGCCTCGCCCGAACCGGCGATGCGCGGCAGGCGGCCGACACGACGTCGCCGACGATCAACGGAGCCTCCGACATCTCGGTGCCCGCCACGTTCGACTGCGGGCAGACGTTCTGTGCCGACGTCACGTTCCCCTTCACCGTCAGCGATCCCGACGACCCGCCGGACCAGATCGTGGTCGTGTGCAACAACCCGAACGGGCAGACGTACTTCTGGGGCCTGTCGATGACGACGTGCCAGGCGCACGATCCCGCCGGCAACCACTCGGCGCCCGTCATGTTCACCGTGACCGTCACGCTGCCGCCGCCGACGTTTCAGACCGTTCCGGGGCCGCTGACGTTTCCGGCCACCGGGCCGGCCGGCGGTCCGGCGACGTTCACCACGCCGCCGGCGGTCGACGTCGGCGGGCAGTCGGTGCCGGTGACGTGCGACCACCAGAGTGGGCTCGTCTACGCGGTCGGCGTGACGACGATCACCTGCACGGCGCAGATCCAGCGGAACGACTCGCAGGGAAACCCGATCCAGGGCCTCCCGTCGGCGACGACGACGTTCGCGGTGACGATCACGACCGCGGGGGGCGGGCCGGGCGGCGGCGGCTCGAGTGGAGGCGGCGGCGGCTCGAGCGGCGGCGGTTCCGGGCCCGGCGGGAGCGGCGGCGCGACCGGCGGGGGAACGACCGACACGACCGCACCCGCGATCGCCCCGCACGGGCCGATCAGCGTCGTCGCGGTCAGCCCGGCCGGTGCCGCGGTCGACTACTCCGTCCTCGCGACGGACCCCGACGACGGGACGGCGCGCCTCCAGCTCTCCTGCACGCCTGCGTCCGGATCGGTCTTCCCCCTCGGCCGCCGCCGCGCGACGCGTGCGACGACCGTCACCTGCCATGCGCGCGACGCCGCCGGGAACGAGGCGAAGCCGATGACATTCACGGTGACCGTCCTCGGCGCACACGACCAGCTCGTCGCGCTCGAGAGGCGTGTGCGCGGAGCGCGGGTTCCGACGGCGGCCGGCCGCGCGAGCCTGCTGGACGATCTCCATCGCGCGGACCGCGCCTGCGCCGCGGGAGCCTACGGCCGTGCCACGAGCGCTCTCGCTGCGTTCGTCGCGCAGGCGGAACGGCTTCCACGGTCGTCGCGCGCCGCCGTCGTCGAGGCAGCCGCGCGCGTCATCGCGGTCGTCGGGTAGCGCGCGGCGCGAGCAGCGGCTCGGAGGACGAGGTGGAGAAGATCGGCGCAGCGGTCTGGGCGACCGGACGAGCGGGACAGGAGATCGTGCGGGCCGGGCTCCGCCGGCCGTGGCTCGAGTTCCGGGCCGGGATCGCCTACACACCGGCGAAGGACGGTTTGGATCTCGGCGAGGCCTGCGGTCTCGACGTCCATCTCGACGCACCCGTCTCGACCGACGTCGAGGCCGTGCTCGGACGCCGCGACATCGACGTCGTCTTCTACGCCGGGCTGGGGACTCCGAGCGAGGTCGCCGAGGCGTGCCTGCAGGCGAACCGCACGGGTAAGGACGCGATCACCATTTCCGGCCTCGTCGACCCGGCGTCGACGCTCGGCGCGGAGGCCGCGGCCGCGCTCGACGCGGGCGCCCGCGCGGCGGGCAGGCGCATCCTCGGCACCGGCCTCTGGGACTACCTGACGGTCACGCTGCCGCTCTCGTCGATGTCGAACGTGCTCTCCTTCGAGGAGCTCCGCCTGGAGCGCGTCGCCGACACGAGCTACTGGGGCCACGGCATCCTTCGCGACGAAGGAATCGGCGGTCCGGCCGAGCAGGCAGGCGGCGGCTTCATGATGAGGAACTTCCTCATCGAGTCGCTGCAGCTCGTGGCCCGGTCGCTCCGTCTCGAGATCGAAGAGCCGGTCTTCGAGAGCGCTCCGATCCGTTCGGAGGTCAGGCGCGAATGCGGCGGCTACGTGGTCGAGCCGGGCACGGTCTGCGGCCATACCCGAACCGCCACGGCCGACGTCGCCGGGGGCGGGCGGTTCGTCTCTTCGTGGCGGGGGATGTTCGACCTCCAGCCGGAGCGTGACGGGCTGGAGGGCGGCGCGAAGGTGATCGTCGCCGGCGAGCCCAGCTTCGAGGTCGCGGTCCGCGGCGACCTCTTCCTCGACACGTACCCGCCGACCGGCGCGCGGGCCATGGCGGCCGTGCGTCCGCTGCGCCTCCTCGCGCCGGGCCTCCACACGATCGACGAGCTTCCGCAGCACCCGGGCTTTCTCTAAGGGCGAAACGCCCAGGTGCGCAGGCGCGTCCAAGGGGACCAGCTGCCAGGTCCGTCCTGACGGATCTCTGTGCGGCCCAGCCAGCGCGTGCCACAACGGGCGACGGATAGCACTCTGCGGTTCTCGCGACCGCTAACCGGGCGACGATGCGGTGGGACGACCTCGTCCTGAGCCGGTTGGTCGTCAAGCGGATCGTCATCGTGGGCGGTGTTTTGCCGGATCGTCATCCTGCTCCAACTGCCGGCGAGCGTGGCCGCGCCGAGCGCGAACGCGAGCGTGACGCCGATGCGAGCCGCGGAGGTCGGTAGCAGGGTCAGGGAGATGGCGCGGGTGAGGATCGGGTACATGGTGAAGCCCTGGTAGAGCGTTCCGAACGCGGCCAGGAAGGCGATGAAGACGCGGATGCTTTGGTCGCGGTGGAGCAGCCCGTAGAGCAACAGGAAGCCGATCAGCGAGGTGAGCGCGACCTGTAGCCAGCCGACGGCGCCGACGGTGGGGCGACCGTACAGCTCACGGCTGACGCGCAGGATCCAGACGACCAGGACAGCTGCGGGGGCGAGGAGGAGGGTTGTGCGACTGCTTCGCCGCGCCGCGAGCAGGCCGAGGGCTGCCAGGACTGCTGCGACGGCGGCCCATGTGAAAGCTGACGGCGGTGGCTCGTAGTGAAGGGAGCCGCCGAGTGTCTGCTGCCGGCCGTCGACGAGCAGGGGGACGGTCCAGGTGCCGAGTGTTTGTGGTTCGTCGAGGTGCTTGGCGAGCGGTTCGAGCAGATGGAGGCGGTGCTCGTGCCAGGCGTAGGCGTGTCCGGCGGTCAGCTTGTGCCAGAGCGGCGGTGCGTTCGGGTTCGGGTCGGGTCGGAGGTCGAAGCGGTCGATACGGTCGGTCTGCGCGGTCAAGCTGCGCAGGTTTACCCAGACGCCCTGTGGGTCGAAGCGCAGCAGCGGCTCTTCCTCAATCCCGGTGATCGCGACTCGGTGGCGGCCAGCGTTGAGCCAGAGGGTCTGGTCGCCGTCGACGACCTTCGCCGTGATTCCGGGGACGGGATGGCTGATGTGCGCTTGGAAGTTGGTCGCGACGGGTGGGCTCTTGCCGGCGTGGGCGGAGGCGACCGCGGGCAGCGCGAGGGCCGCGACGGCTGCGAGCAGGAGGATCGTCCTTCGTTGTGGTGGCGTCACCGCGCGAGCAGGGTCTGCGGGTCGCGGATTGCGGTCGCAGGAACCGATCCTGCCACGGGCGGTCGCGGCGGGCAGGTGGTTCATCGGGCGGCGCCGTGAGCCGTCGGTCTCACCGTTCGCTTTGGCAGTCGGCGCAGGTTCCTTCGAGCTCGATCGAGTGGTGCTTGACCCTGAATCCCGTGCGGGACTGGATGCGCCGCTCGCTGAAGCCGAGGTCTTCGTCGTCGAGGTCGAGCGTCTGGCCGCAGTCGCTGCAGACGATGTGGTGGTGATGGTGGCGTTCGGCCCATTCGAAGCGGCTGCCGCGCTCACGCCAATCGATGCGGGTGATCCGTCCGGCGCGCTCGAACCGATCAACAAGGCGGAAGATCGTCGAGTAGGCGGTAGCGGGCAACTGCTTCTGCACCCGCTCGTGAAGTTCGCCAAGCGACAGCGGCTTCGGATCGGCCCGGAAGATCTCCTCGACCAGTCGTGTCAGGCGCGTGTTCCGCATTCGCCCGTGCCAGCCTAGCCGTTAACGCAAGTTGCTTGCATCAACGAGCCGCCGAGCTACAGGATGGCGGCGTGGCGCTTGTTCTCGGGGCAGCGGCCGTGCTGGCTACGACGTGCGGCGGGGCGTTCGCGCTCATCCGTCAAGACCGCTTGCACCTGATCCTCGGCTTCAGCGCCGGCGCTGTCCTCGGCGTGGCGCTGTTCGACCTGCTGCCGGAGGCATTCGGGTTGGCAAGCGGGCGGTACGCGACCGCGACGGTGGCGCTCTTCGTCGGCGCCGGCTTCTTCGCCTTCACGCTTCTCAACCGCGTGATGCTGCTCCACCTTTCGGCGAGCTGCGACCCGCGGACGGCGTCCCGGCGCGGCGCGCTCGGTGCTGCCAGCCTGTCGCTGCACAGCTTCCTCGACGGTGTCGGGATCGGTCTCGCCTTCAAAGTCTCGACCTCGGTCGGTGTCGTCGTCGCGGCGGCGGTGCTGGCACACGACTTCTCCGACGGCATCAACACCGTCACGGTCATCCTCAAAAACCGCGGCCGCGGACTCCGGGCGCTGCGCTGGCTCCTCGTCGATGCCCTAGCGCCGCTCGCCGGCGTTGCGTCGACCTACCTCTACTCACTCTCCGACGCGCAACTCGGGCTCGTCCTCGCCACCTTCTGCGGCTTCTTCCTTTACATCGGCGCCAGCGACCTGCTCCCGGAAAGCCACCAGCGACACCCCAAACGCCTCACCGCAACCCTCAACATCGCAGGCGCAGCCGTCATCTGGTTCACAATCCACCTCGCAGCCATCTAAAACCGCGGCATTCCAGTCGCGCGCAGTTCTAGCGCTGGAGTTACTTGCGGTGGTCGTGGTGATGGGCGCTCAGCGGGCCGAGTGGGGGGTCGCCTCTACGGGTTTTCCCGCGACGAACCCCGGGGTCTACTCCCGATGCCTCGCGCAGCCTGCTTGTCCAGGCTTTCGACATGCGCCCGTCTCGGAGAATCGGACTAGCTGCCGCGATCCTGGTCATGGCCGCCACCGGCGCGATCCTCGCCTCTCGAGCGGTGCTGCAAGCATCTGCGTCAGCCGCGGCGTTCCCGCGCATCCTGCCGGCCAACACGCAGGCGACACGCGGAGCCGCCCGCGTCACCAGGAGCGGTTCCTACCGGATCACGGTCGTGGTTCGGCCCAACTCATCGACCGCGCTCAACCGCATCTCCGTTCGGCTCACGCGCAACGGCAGGCCGGTCGCGGGCGCTCGCGTCACGATCAAAATCCGGATGTCCGAGATGTCGATGCCGGCCATCCTCGGTCGGCTTCGGGAAACCAGCCACGGTCGCTACGTGACCAGAGACGCCGTCCTCGGCATGGAGGGACGATGGAACCTTCGGATCACAGTCGCCCCGCCGCGAGCCGAGCCGTTCAGCATCCGCTTGGTCGACCGCGTCTCCGCATGAGCCGCAGGCGCTTCTAGCACCAGCAGCGTGTACGGCGGCGCATGCGATCGGAGAGTGCGTCGCCGCCGCAACGCCCGCGCCGCGCAGCAGCGGCCACGCCCACGACTGCGCTCCGGGGACAACGACGGGCGACGTCCGGCCGGCGATGCCCCCCGCCGGCGGTCACGTTCGGCGCGGCTTGGCACCCCTTATCCCTCAACCCGAGCTGCGGTTTACGGCGTCCTCACGAGCACCTGCGACACTTGGCACATGGCGCGCGCGCCCAAGATCGTGGCCCTCGCCTCGTCGATCGACCTCAGCTTCCGCTACGGATGCACGCCCGCGTGGTGGCAGCTCTGGAAGGGGATGTACGAAGAGGGCGTCGACCTCGTGCTCGCTCCCTACCGCGGCCGGGCGATCGAGTCGCCGTGGTGGCGCGTGGCCGCCAACCCCACGTACCACGAGGGCGAGGCATTCGCCTTCGCGCGCGACGCGCTCGCGCGGCTGAAGGGCGACAGCCACCTCCGGCGCGCCGAGGACAACCCCGAGGACAGCCTCGGCGACCGGCTGACGCGCGAGGTCATCTGGCGCTGGGTGACGCCTCGCTGGCGGAAGCACCTCCAGCGGCTCGTCGAGCGTGAGCGGCCGGACGCCGTCGTCGTCTTCACGGTGCCGATGGCGCACCTGCGCGGCATCCCGACCGTGCTGCGCGAGAGGTTCGGCGTCCCCGTCGTCTTCTACGACGGCGACCTGCCGATGAGCCTGCCCGAGTTCGGCGGGATGGACACCGGCTTCAACTGGTACCACGACGCCGATCCGTCGGAGTACGACCTCGTCGTCGCGAACTCCGAAGGCGGGCTCGACCGGGTGCGCGAGCTCGGCGCGCGGCGCGCGGAGACGGTGCACTGGGCGGCCGACCCCGAGTTCTTCACGCCGCACGACGTGCCGAAGGAGATGGACGTCTTCTTCTACGGCTACGGCGACAAGTTCCGCCGCGAGTGGATGAAGGCGCTCGTCGGCGAGCCGTCGCGGCGGCTGCCTGACGTCGACTTCGCGCTCGGCGGCCGCGACTTCCGCGGCGACGTCGGGAACGCACGCAGGTGGGGCGAGGTCCCCACCAGCACGATTGCGCGTGCGATCTCTGCCGCGCGGATCAACCTCTGCATCACGCGGCGCGCGCACGCCTCCGTCTACGCGTCGTCGTCGTGCCGGCTGTTCGAGCTCGCATCCACCGGCGCGGCGATCGTCGCCAACCCGGTCGAGGGGATCGAGCGGTGGTTCGAGCCGGGGTCCGAGGTGGTCGTCGTCTCGAGCGCCGACGATGCGGTGGCCGCCTACCGCGAGCTGCTCGACGATGCGAGCCGCGCCGAGGAGCTGGGGCGCCGCGCACGCGAGCGCGTGCTCGAGGAGCACACGTACCGTCATCGCGCGCGGCGGCTGCTCGAGCTCCTCGGGCTCCGCGAGGAGGCGCGTGTCGCCTGAACGGCGCATCGCGATCGTTCCCGCGTTCAACGAGGAGCGGAACATCGGCCGCGTCGTGGCCGAGCTGCGCGCGTTCGACCCGTCGCTCGACGTCGTCGTCGTCTCCGACGGCTCGGCCGACCGCACGGCCGAGAACGCGAGGGCGGCCGGAGCGCTCGTGCTGCGGCTGCCGTTCAACCTGGGCATCGGCGGCGCCGTGCAGACGGGGTTCCGCTACGCGTGGGAGCGCGGCTACGACCTCGCGGTCCGCTGCGACGGCGACGGGCAGCACGTCCCGTCGGAGCTCCCGAAGGTGATCGAGCCCGTTGTGGCGGGCCAGGCCGACATCGCAGTCGGCTCGCGCTTCGTCGCCGGCGAGGGCTACCGGTCGTCGGCGTCGCGCCGCGTCGGCATCCGCGTGCTCGCCGCCGTCGTCTCCGCGATCGCGCGGCAGCGCGTCACCGACACGACGTCGGGCTTCCAGGCGCTCAACCGGCGGGCGCTCGAGCTCTTCGCCGCCGACTACCCTCACGACTACCCCGAGGTCGAGGGCATGGTGATGACGATCAAGCACCGCCTGCGGCTCGTCGAGGTGCCGGTGCAGATGCGCGAGCGCGAGCACGGACGGTCGTCGATCACCGCCGTCCGCTCCGTTTATTACATGGCGAGGGTGTTGACGGCGCTCTTCATCGGGCTCTTCCGCCGCCACGTAGTCCCCCTGGAGGAAGCATGATCGGGGCGCAGACGCCGCTGAAGGTGTCGATCGCGGCGACGGCCGCCTCGATCGTGCTGGTGCTCGTCGTCTTCGAGCTCGTACGCTCGCGGCGGCTGCGGGAGCGCTACGCGCTGCTCTGGTTGCTGACGGGCTTCGTGCTGGTCGCGCTGTCGGCGTGGCGCGGCGGGCTGAACACGATCGCCGGGTGGCTCGGCGTGCGCGGGTACCCGCCTGCCGTCCTCTTCGCCGTCGGGCTGCTGTTCGTCATCCTCGTGCTGCTGCACTACTCGACGGTGATCTCGCGGCTCTCCGACCAGAACGTGATCCTCGCGCAGCGGCTCGCGCTGCTCGAGCTCGAGCTCAGCTCGCCGGACGGCGAGCGAACGCCGGCCGCAGACGCGGCACCAGAAGCCAGAGGGAGCTGAGGAGCACACCGCCGAGCGGCGCGAGCGGCGCGAGCGAGCGCCAGAAGCCCGCGCCGTCGAGCGGATGGTGCGCCGCGCGCAGGATCACCGACACGGCGAAGCAGGCGACGGCTGCGCCGAGGAGCGGTCGGCGCAGGACCGCCGCCGCGACCGTCGCCACGAGCAGCCACTCGGGAAAGGCGACGCTCCACGCGGTCTCGTGCAGGAACGGCTGCAGCGCGCCCAGCCGCGACGGGCTCCACACGACCAGCGAGGCGACGAGCGCTGCGCCGCCGCACGCCGCGGCCGCTCGTTCCGGCAGCGCCGCGGCGAGCGCCGCGGCCGCGATCCCCAGGGCGAGCAGCCACGTCGACCGCGTCCCCACGAGCGCCGGCAACGCGTGGCGGTCGAACGCGCCGCGGGACGGGCCCAGCACCAGCCGGTTGGCGAGGAACGGGAGCAGCACGTAGACGGTCGCCGCGGCCGCCGGGAAGCGGCCACCTGCGAGCCGCGCCGCCGCCGACGCGACCACGACCACCGCGACGGGCGCGAGCAGGAGCGCGGCGACGACCGCAGCGGCTCCCGACGTCGGCTCCGCGGCGGCCGTGCCGGCGACGACGGCGATCTGCGCAGCCACACACGCGCCGAGCCAGAGCCAGTGGCGGCGGTCGAAGCGCGGCAGCACGCGGCAAGCGTATCCGGCAAGCTGGCGCATCCCTCCGAAGCCCGACTCCTACTTCGAGCAGTCGCGCCCAGAGCTCGTCGCGGTCCTGCCGCCGCGCCTCGGGCGTGTGCTCGACATCGGCTGCGGCGCCGGCGGCGTCGGCCGCGCGATCCGCGACCGCGCCGACCGGCTCACGGGGATCGAGCTCGACGCGGCGGCCGCCGCACGTGCGCGCGAGGCGTACGACGAGGTCCACACCGGCGCAGCAGACGGCGTTCTCGACGCGCTAGAGGGACCGTTCGACACGATCCTCCTCTACGACGTGCTCGAGCACCTCACCGACCCGGCGGCGGTGCTGCAGCGCGTGCGCGAGCTCGCCTCCGGCGGCGCGCTTCTGCACACGTCGGTCCCGAACGCCCGTCACTGGTCGCTCGTACGCGACCTCGTCTTCCGCGGGACGTTCGGGTACACGCCCGCCGGCCACCGCGACGAGACACATCTGCGTTGGTTCACGCCGCGCGACCTCCGCGCGCTGCTCGAATCGACCGGCTGGCGCGTCGAGCGCAGCGGCCACCCGCCACTCAGCCCCGGGGGGCGCCTCGCCGAGCGTGCGACGCGCGGACGCAGCGCCGAGTTTCTGGTCTACCAGTGGTGGGCGCTCGCGCGCGCGACTCCCTAACGCGCCGCCGGCGTCGTCTGCGCGAAGTGCGACGGCAGGTCGCCGGTCGCCCGCAACCGCAGGAGTCCGGCCTGCCGGCGCAGCGCCTCGCGCACCGGCACCGTCGCGAGCTCGAACGGCGCCCGGAGCGGCGGCCGCGCGCGGCCCTCGCGCGTCCCGCGCCACCGCTCGCGCAGCGGCCCGGGCTCGCGCCGGACCAGCAGGTGCACCGCGAGGACGGGCCAGTCGAGGAGCGCGATCGCGGCACGGGTCGCGGGGCTGTGCCCCGCGACGCGGTAGCGCGAGAGCACGTAGCCGCGACCGAACGCCTCCAGCCGGCGCTGCCGGGGCGACGCTGCGCCGACCGTCTGCCCGTGACGATGCAGCGCGCGCGCGTCCGGGGCCCTGCGGCAGCGATGGCCCGCGAGCCGCAGGCGCAGCGCGAGGTCGACGTCCTCCCAGTACGCGAAGAACGCTTCGTCGAACCCGCCGACCTCGCGGAACGCCTCGGTCAGGTAGGCGGCGGCGCCTCCGCACGGCCCGACCGGCTCGGCGGCGCGTGCGAGCTCGCCGACGGGGCGGTTCCAGAGCATGTCCCACGAGCGCAGCGTCCGGTCGAGCTCGATTCCCGCCGAGTCCACGAGGTGCGGCCGGTCGTACTGCAGCAGCACGCCGGCCGCCATTCCGACGCCGTCCTGCTCCAGCGGAGCCAGCAGACGCTCCAGGAAGTCCGGCGCGCAGAGGACGTCGTTGTTGATCAGCACGAGGACGTCGGTCTCCACCTCCTCGACGCCACGGTTGACGGCGCGGCCGAAGCCGAGGTTCCGGTCGAGCGCGACGAGCCGGACGTACGGGAAACGCTCGGCGACGAGGGCCGCGGTGCCGTCGCTCGACCCGTTGTCCACCACGACGACGTCGTGCTCGACCGTCTGCGCCGCCAGATGCTCCAGCGTCTCGCTGAGGAGCGACCGCGCATTGAACGTGGGGATGACGACGGTCGCCCGCATGTGCGTCCGGCACGATAGAGCGATGGCCGCCTCCGAGACGCAGCTCGACCTGCTGACGGCGCCGGGCGCGGGGGGCCGCGTCGTGCGCGGCGGGCTCCTGCGCGGGCTCGGCTACGGCGCCGGGACGCTCGTCGCGGCGGGCACCGCGGTCCTCCTGCTTCGCCACTTCGGACGCGTCGACTTCGGCCGCTACGGGACCGTCGGCGCGCTCCTCGGCGTGATCAGCGGCGTGAGCGACGCCGGGTTGACGGCGGTCGGGTCGCGCGAGCTCGCGCTCGCCGCGCACCCCGACCGGCCGCGCCTCCTCCGCAACCTCGTCACGCTGCGGCTCGCGATCACGCCCGTCGGCGTACTCGCCGCTGCGGTGTTCGCGTTCGTGTCCTACGACCGGACGATGTTCTGGGGAACTGTCGCCGGCGGTGTCGGCGTGCTGCTGGTGAACACGCAGGCGACGATGATGGCGCCGCTCTCGGTCGAGCTCCGGCTCGGCACCGTCACGCTCTTCGAGGTGCTGAAGACGACGCTGACGTTCGTCTTCGTCGCCGCTCTCGTCGCGTCGGGCGCGTCGCTGCTGCCGTTCCTCGCGGTCCAGATCCCGGTCGGCGTCGCCATCATCCTGCTGACGCCGCTCGCCGTACCGGTCGGGCGCGGGTTGCTGCCGGGGTTCGACCGCGCCGTCGCCGCCGGACTGCTGCGCGAGGCGCTTCCGCTCGCGGTCGCGCTGACGATGAACGTCGTCTACTTCCGCGTGCTGATGATCATGACCTCGCTGCTCGCGTCGAAGGACGCGACAGGCCTATACGCGACGTCGTTCCAGGTGTTCGCGGTGCTCTTCTCGCTGCCGCTGCTCGTGCTCTCTTCGGCGCTGCCGCTCCTGTCGGTCGCCGGCCGCGACGACAGCGAGCGGCTCCGGTTCGGGCTGCAGCGGATGACGGAGGTCGCGCTCGCCGGCGGCATCGCGTTCGTGCTCGCGATCGTCGCCCTCGCGCCGGTGCTGATCCCGTTCCTCGGCGGGCGCCAGTACCGCGGCGCGGCCCCGGTCCTGCAGATCCAGGCGTTCGCGCTCGTCGCCGTCTTCGTCGGCCAGACGTGGCAGCTCGGGCTGCTCTCGCTGCGCCGCCAGGCTGCTCTGGCGTGGGCGAACGGAGGTGCGCTCGCGGTCGTGGTCGCCGCCGGGGGCGCCCTCATCCCCACCGTGGGCGCGCGCGGCGCGGGGATCGCGGCGGTGATCGGCGAGACGGCGCTCGCCCTGTTCGTCTACGTGGCGCTGCGGCGGGCGTCGGCCGAGGTGGCGCCGCGGCTCGGTCTCACCCCGCGCGTGGTCGTCGCGTCGCTCCCGGCGTTCGCCGCGCTCGCGCTCCCGGTGCCCTGGGAGCTTCGGCTCGTCGGCTCGCTCGCCGTCTTCGTCGCGTTTGCGCTGCTCGTGCGGGCGGTGCCGCACGAGCTCCTGCACGCGCTGCGGCGATGACGAAGCCGCGCGTCGTTCTGCTGCGCGGGCACTCGGCGAACCCGTGGGACCTCCGGCCGTGGGAGCTCCTGCGCGACCGGTTCGACGTGCGCGTGCTCGTCACGGGCTCGAACGCGTTCGACCTGTCGGGGCTCGACCTTCCCGTCGAGCACGTAGGCGCGCTCCGCGACCGGTTCCCGCGCGGTCGGAGCGGCGACCTCGCCGCGCTCGCGCTCGGCGACCGCTACCTCGGTCTCCGGGAGAAGCTCGCGGCCGCCGACGTCGTGCACGCGGCGGAGATCGGCGTGCCCTACAGCCACGGCCCGGCGCTGCTCAAGGACGAGCTCGGGTTCCGGCTCGTGCTGACCGTGTGGGAGACGATTCCGTTCGGCGACGCGTACCGCCGCTTCCGCGGCCGGCGGCAGCGGCGCGAGACGATCCCGCGGGTCGACCTCTTCCTGCCCGCGACGGAGCGGGCGAGGCGGATGCTGCTTCTCGAAGGCGCGCCGGAGGATCGGTGCATGGTGACGCCGCCCGGCGTCGACACGGTGCGCTTCCGCCCCTCGGCGCCGCCCGGCTCGCACCTCGTCCTGAGCGTCGGCCGGCTCGTCTGGGAGAAGGGCCACCAGGACTTGCTGCGTGCGCTCGCGTGGCTCCGGCGGAGCGGCCGCGACGTGCGCGCGCTGATCGTCGGCGCCGGCCCCCACGAGGCTCGCCTGCGTGCGCACGGACGCGACCTCGGCGTCGCCGACCTCGTCGAGCTGCGCCGCGCCGTCCCCTACGAAGACGTCCCAGCCGTCTTCGCGGGCGCGTCGTGCTTCGTCCTCGCCAGCCTGCCGACGCCGTTCTGGGAGGAGCAGTTCGGGATGGTGCTCGCCGAGGCCGCTGCGTCGGGGCTGCCGATCGTCGCCGCCGCATCGGGCGCGATCCCGGAGGTGCTGCGCGGCCGCGGCGTGCTGTTCCCGCCGGGGGACTGGGAGGCGCTCGCGCGGGCGCTCGCCCAGCTGACGGCCGGGCCGCCGCGGCGCGAGGATCACGGGGAGCTCGTCGCGGAGTACTCGAGGGAGGCTGCCGCCGAGCGCTACGCGGCCGCCTACGAGCGCGTGCTCAGCTCGAGGTAGACCGCTTCCGAGCGGCGTGCCGTCTCGTCCCAGTCGAAGAGCGGCGCCCGCGCGAGCCCGCGCGCGACCCACGGCGCCGGATCGTCGAGCACCTCGCGCACCGCCTCGACGATCGACGAGACGTCCTCGGGATCGAACAGCCGCGCCGCGTCGCCCACCACCTCCGGCAGCGCGCCGCGGTCGGAGCACGCGACCGGGCAGCCGCACGCCATCGCCTCGAGGGGCGGGAGCCCGAACCCCTCGTAGAGCGACGGGAAGACGAGCGCCGACGCCCGCCGCATCAGGTCGGCCACCTCGTCGGGGGGTACGTGCCCCTTCGCCTCGACGCCCTCCGGCAGCGCGTCGTACGCCCCGCCGCCGGTGAGCACGAGCCGGAGCGACGGGTGCTCGCGCCGCAGCTCGGCGAACGCCTCGAACAGCCGCGGGTGGTTCTTGTGCGGCCACGGCTTCGCCGGGTAGAGGAGGATCGGGTGGCGCCGGTTGCGCCCGGGCTTGAATCGGCGGAAGTCGACGCCGAGCGGCGTCACGGCCACGCGGCCCTCGTCGAGGCCGAGCCGTTCGATCGCACGCGCCTTGACGAACTCGCTGACGACGAGCACGCGGTCCGCCGTCCTCGCGGCGCGGTCGTACGCCACGGCGCGGTAGGCGCGCTCGGCGCGCGAGAAGAGGTGCGGCAGGTCGAGGTGCTGGACGTCGTGCAGCGTGACCACCCGGGCGAGCCGCGTGCGCGGGATCGGGACCGTGAGCGGGTAGTGGACGACGCGGGTGCCGTAGAAGAGCTGCGCGTAGCGCGGGCTGACGGCGGCCCGCGCCATCGCGACGGCTCGCTGCCCGCCGTACCCCTGGACGACGACCGTCGGCAGGTCCACGGCGGCGTCGCGGGCGGCCGGCGGCAGGAGGATCCGGTACGAGGTCGTCCCCACACGCGCCAGCGCGCGCAGCAGCTCGCGCGCATACGTCTCGCTTCCTCCCACGACGCCCGGAACGAGCGTGAGCAGCGAGATCGCGATCACATCGGCGCCTCGAGCATCGCGCGATCGTAGTGTGCCGCCGTGCGCTCGCTGATCGCCGTCCTGCTCGCGTTCGTCACCTCCACGTTGTACGCGCTCTCCACCTCGTTGCAAGCGCTCGAGGCGCGGCGGACGCCGCGGTCGACCGCGCTGCGGGCGAAGCTCCTGGCGCGGCTCGCGCGCCGGCCGCTCTGGCTCGGCGGGATGGTGGCCGGCGTCGTCGCGTGGCCGCTGCAGGCGGCGGCGCTGGCGTTCGGCTCAGTCGCGCTCGTACAGCCGGCGCTCGGCTTCGGCCTCGTCGTGCTGCTCGCGCTCGGCGTGCTGCTGCTCGGGGAGCGAGTCGGCCTGCGCGAGGTCGGCGGCGCGTGCGCCGTCGCGGCCGCCGTCGGCGTGCTCGGCTGGGCGGCGCCGCCGTCGACCGGCGCCTACTCGCACGCCGGCGTCTGGTTCGTCGGTGCCGGGGTGATCGCGCTCGCGCCGGTCCCGTTGCTGCTTCGGCGGATCGGCCGCGCCGGCGGCCTCCCGACCAGCCTCGCCGCCGGGGTCGGCTGGGCATGGGTCGCGTTCGCGACGTCGCTGTTCGACCAGTCGCTCGCGGACCGCCACCTGATCTGGGTGGCCGTGTGGGGCGTCGCCGTCGCCGTGGTGAGCTGGGGGACGCTGATCCTCGAGATGACGTCGCTGCAGTGCTGGCCGGCGACCCGGGCGATCCCGATGGCCTTCGGGCTGGAGATGCTGCTGCCGGCCGCTCTCGATCCCGTGCTGACGCACGCCGTGCCTCCGCATCCCGTCGCCTTCGGCGGTGCGCTCGCGCTCGCGTGCGCCGGCGCCGTCCTGCTCGGCGGGTCGCGCGTCGTCGCGACTGCCGCGGCGCCGGAGGCTCTACGCTCTCCTCCATGACCGAGCCGCCCGAGACGCAGGTTCCGGCCGAGGAGCCGCAGCGCGAGCGCCCGCACCGCCGCGCCCTGCGCTACGGGCGCCAGACGGGCCACTGGCTCTGGGTCGCGCTGCTCGTCGCGGCCGCGGTCTTCATCGTGATCCTGATTGCCGAGAACACGCGGCACGTCAAGGTCGGCTGGGTCTTCGGCTACAGCCACATCTCGCTCGTCTACCTGGTCGTGTTCGCAGTCGTGCTCGGCTGGCTCCTCGGGATCGCGACCACCGTCCTCCTGCGCAGGCGCGTGCGGCGGACGCTCGCCGAGCACGAGGATCGCGGCGCCGTGCGCGGCTGACCCGCTTACAGAGCCGTAATCCCGCCTCTTTACACTCCGCCGGATGACCGAAGAGCCGGCCGACGTCGCCGCCCTCTACGCGCGGCTGCAGGAGGAGATCCGTGCAGCGGGCCCGCGCGGCGCGGACGTCCCGCCCGCGCATGTGCGGCTCTCGGTGCGCGACCAGGCGGAACGGCTGTGGCCGATCTCGGCCGAGCGGCCGATCGTGGGCAAGGGCGGCCCGGTCAAGGCCGTCCTGCGGCGCCTGATGCGCTGGTACGTCGAGCCGGCGTTCGCGGACCAGCGCGCGTTCAACGACGCGGTCCTGAAGCTGATCGACGACCTCGACGAGCGCCTCCAGCGGCTCGAGCGGCAATGAGCCTGCCGCGCGCGAGCGGAAGGCGGTCAGGGGCGTGAGGATCGCGGTTGCGGCGCCGCAGGTGCCGTTCGTGCGCGGCGGCGCGGAGCTGATGGCGGAGGAGCTCGTCGCTGCCCTGCGCGCGCGGGGGCACGAGGCGGAGGTCGTCACGATCCCGTTCAAGTGGTATCCGGGCGCGCGCGTGCTCGACCAGGCGTTCCTCTGGCGGCTCGTCGACCTGACGGAGTCGGACAGCCGCGCGATCGACCGAGTGATCGCGACGAAGTTCCCGGCCTACTGCGTGCGCCACCCGAACAAGGTCGCCTGGGTGCTGCACCAGTTCCGGCAGGCGTACGACTACGACGGCACCGACCTCGGCCAGTTCGGCGACTCGCCCGCGGAGCGCGCGACGGTCCGCGCCGTCCGCCGGCTCGACGCGGTCGCCCTGGGAGAGGCGCGCAAGGTCTTCGCGACGTCGCGCAACGTCGCCGAGCGGCTGCGCCGCTTCAACGGCGTCGAGGCCGAGGTGCTGCCGCACCCGCCGCAGTCCCTGCCGTACCGCGAGGACGAGCCCGAGGGGTTCGTGCTCTCGGTCAACCGGCTCGACCGCGCGAAGCGGATCGACCTACTGATCGAGGCGGCGAAGCGCGACCCGTCGCTGCGGATCGTCGTGACGGGCGAGGGGCCCGACCGCGCGCGGCTCGAGCGGCTCGCCTCGGGGCTGAACGGCCAGGTGGAGTTCGTCGGCCGCGTGGACGGCGAGGCGCTCGCGGACCTCTACGCGCGTAGCCTCGCCGTCTACTACGCGCCGGTCGACGAGGACTTCGGGATGGTCCCGTACGAGGCGTTTCTCTCCGGCAAGCCCGTCGTCACCGCGTCGGACAGCGGCGGCCCGCTCGAGGTGGTCCGCGACCGCGAGACTGGCGTGGTCGTCGCGCCCGAGCCCGACGCGGTGGCGCGCGCGTGCGCATATCTCGCGCAGCACGTCGACGAGGCGAAGCGGTGGGGGCGGGCCGGGCGCGCGGTCGCCGAGCGGGTCACGTGGGACGCGTGCGTCGACGCGCTGCTCGGGTGACGGCGTTGCGCGTCGCGTACTACTCGCCGCTCGCGTCGTCGCGGTCCGGCATCGTCGACTACTCGGCGCTCCTCCTCCCGGAGCTGCGGAAGCACGTCGACGTCGTCGTCGCCGAGCCGGGCCGCCGTGTGCCTGCCGCGGACGTCGCGCTCTACCACGTCGGCAACGACCCCGATGCGCACGGCTGGATCGTCGACGCGCTGCGCGCGCGGCCCGGAGTCGTCGTCCTCCACGAGTACGTGCTGCACCACCTGGTCGCCGGGATCACGATCGGCCGGGGCGACGGCCGTGGGTACCTCGACGCGATGGAGCGGGAGCTCGGCGTCGCGGGTCGGCTGCTCGGGCTCGGCGTCCTCGACAACCTGCTCCCGCTGCTCTGGGAGACGCAGCCCGAGCGCTTCCCGCTCGCCGGCGCCGTCCTCGACCACGCGCACGGGCTCGTTGTGCATTCGCAGTACGTCGCCGACCGGGCACGTGCCGCCGGCTACCGCGGGCGCACGTGGCGGATCCCGCACCCCTCGTGGCCCGCGACCGAGGTCGCGCCGGCGCAGGACGTCTCGGGCGAACCGCTGCTCGGGTGCTTCGGCTTCCTGACGATGAACAAGCGCATCCCGCAGCTCCTGCAGGCGTTCGCGGCGCTCCGGCGCGAGCGACCCGGTGCGCGCCTCATGCTCGTCGGCTCCGCCGGCGAGCGCTTCGACGTGCAGCGGCGCCTCGAGCGGCTCGGCCTGACCGAGGGCGTCGAGCGGCTCGGCTACGTCGACGAGCGCCGGTTGTGGTCGCTGATGGCGGCCTGCGACGTGCTCGTCAACCTGCGCTACCCGACGATGGGCGAGACCTCCGGGTCGGTGCTGCGCGGCCTGTCGCTCGGCAAGCCGCTCGTCGTGTCGGACGTCGGCTGGTTCGCAGAGCTGCCGGACGACGTCGTGCTCAAGGTGCCCGTCGACGAGTACGAGGTCGACGTGCTCGCGGCCGCGCTCGGCGTCGCGGCCGACCACGGCGCCGTCCTCGGCGCGGCGGCGCGCGCCCACGTGCGGCGCGAGCACGACGTCGCGCAGGTCGCGCAGCGCTACGCCGACGCTCTCGAGGTCGCCGCCGGGGGCGACGCCGTCGAGGACGAGGTGCTCCGGCGGGTCGCGGAGGCCGCGGCCGAGGTGGGGATGACCGACGTCTCGCTGGTCGCCGCGCGGCTGCGCGAGGTCGGCATCGGTGCGTAGCCGGCTCGCGGCCGCGCCCGCGCGGGTGTGGGTCGGTGCGATCGTCGTCTGCTCGTTCGCCGTGCGCTTCGCGTTCGCGCGGCACATGGTCGGGCCGTGGATCATGATCGACGAGATCGTCTACTCCGAGCTCGCGAAGAGCTTCGCGGCGACCGGGCACTTCGCCGTGCGCGAGGTGCCGACGACGGGGTACGGCTTCGTCTACCCGATCCTGATCAGCCCGGCGTACGCGCTCTTCCGGTCGATCCCGACCGTCTACACGGGGATCAAGGTCATCAACTCGCTGCTGATGTCGCTCGCCGCGGTCCCCGCCTACCTGCTCGCGCGTCGCGTCGTCTCCCAGCGCGGCGCGCTCGTCGTCGCGGTGCTCACGGTCGCCGTCCCGTCCATGTTCTACGCCGGCACGGTGATGACCGAGAACGCCTTCTACCCGATCTTCCTCCTGCTCGTGCTCGCCCTCGTCGCGGCGCTCGACGCGCCGAGCCTGCCTCGCGTCGCGCTCTTCCTCGCCTCGCTCGTGCTCGCGTACGAGACGCGTGCGCAGGCTGTTGCGGTGCTCGCGGCGGCGCTGACGGCGCCGCTCGTCGCGGCTGCGCTCGCGCGGCGGCCGCGCGAGACGCTCGCGCACCGCTGGCTCTACGGGCTCGTGCTGGGAGCCGCGGCGATCGCGATCGCGGCCGAGGTCGTCCGCGGCCACAGCGTCCGCTCGCTCCTCGGTGCGTACGCGTCGGCAACGCACTCGGGGTACGGGATCGGCGGCGTCGCGCACTGGCTGCTCTGGCACCTCGCCGAGCTCGACCTCTACGTCGGGGTCGTGCCGGTGCTCGCGCTGCTTCTGCTGTGCACGCGCGGTGCTGCGCTCGCGCCCGCGGAGCGGACCGTGGTCGCCGCCACGGCGTCGGTCGTCGCGTGGACGGCGCTCGAGGTCGCCGCGTTCGCGTCGCAGCCGAGTGTCCTGCGGATCGAGGAGCGGAACCTCTTCTACGTCGCGCCGCTCCTCTACACGTGCCTCGTGCTCTGGGTCGAGCGCGGACTGCCGACGCCGCGCGCGGCGGCCACCGTGGCCGCGGTCGCCACGGTCGTCCTCGCTGCCGCCGTTCCGTACGAGCGCTTCTTCACGACGTCCTCGACCTCCGACACCTTCGGCGTGCTGATGCTGTGGTCGGTGGCGCTGTGGTTCGGCATCCATGCGCAGGACATGCGCTGGGTGGTCGGCGCCGCCGCGCTCGTCTTCGTCGTGGCGGCGCTCGTCGTTCCTCGCCGCTACGGGCTCGCGCTGGCTGCGGTCCCGCTCGCGATCTCGCTCCTCGCGATCCAGCCCGTCGACAGCCGCACGCAGCGCGCGTCGATCGGTGCGGTCTTCCAGGGCGTCGCCCGCCCCGACCGCGACTGGATCACGGGGATCGTGGGGTCGCGCGACCCGCAGCTCGTCTCCGTCGTGTGGACCGGCGCCACCGACCGGCTGACGGTGAACGAGAACGAGTTCTTCAACCGCGACGTCGGCACCGTCTACACGACGAACGGGCCGGTGCCCGGAGGGCTCGCGCAGACGCCGATCGCGCTCGACCGCCGAAGCGGCACGTTCCGCGCCGGAGGCCGCGACGTCCACGTCCGCGACCTGCTCGCCGACACCACGATCCCCTTCGCCGGCGCCAGGCTCGGTGCAGATCCGATCCGGGGCCTCGTCCTCCTGCGCGTCGACGGGCCGCTCCGCGTCGCGTACGAGACGAGCGGGATCTACGGCGACTCGTGGTCGGGCAGGACGGCGACCTACCGGCAGATCGACTGCAACGGTGGGATCCTCTCTGCCACGCTCGGGAGCGACAAGAGGCTCTACCGCACGCCGCAGCGGGTCGTTGCGACCGAGAACGGGCGCACGATCGCGTCGGCGTCGGTGCCGCCGTCACGACTCGTCACGATGCACGTCCCGCTCCGCGGCACGTGCCTCGTCCGCTTCACCGTGGCACGCACGCGCGTTCCCGGCCACGGCGACACGCGCCGTCTCGGCGTCCGCTTCGTCGCGTTCAGCGTCTCGTGAGGATCGCCTTCGACGTCAGCCCGCTCTCGCATGAGCCGTCAGGGATCGGCAACTACCTGCGGGGCTCGCTCGCCGGCCTGGCGGAGGCCGCGGCGCAGCACCACGAGATCGTCGCGTTCGCGCCGACGAGCCCCGAGGGCAGGTGGCGCATCCCGCAGCTCGTCGGCGACCTGCCGGTCACCCTCTCGCTCCGGCTGCTGCCCTTCGCCCACTACTGGCGCCAGGCGTGGAGCCGGCTCGGGCACCCCGCGCTGGAGCGCTTTCTCGGGCCGGTCGACGTGCTGCACTACTCCGACTGGATGTTCCCCCCGCAGCGCGGCGGCGTGCGCTCGACGACGATCCACGACCTCGTGCCGCTCCACCACCGCGACTGGGTGACGCCGCGCACCTACTCGATGCACAGCGCGAAGTACCGCGACGCGCGCAGGTGCGACACCGTGTTCGTCAACTCGGCGTTCACGGGCCGCGACGTGGTGGAGACGCTGGGGCTCGACCCGGCGCGCGTGCTCGTCGCGCCGCCCGGCGTCGGCCCGGCGTTCGGTCCGGACGGCGACCGCGCCGACCTCGGCGGCGACTACGTGCTCACGGTCGCGACGCTCGAGCCGCGAAAGAACCTCGCCGTGCTCGTCGACGCGCACCGCCTGCTCGACGGCCGGCTGCTGCTCGCGGTCGCCGGCGCGCGCGGCTGGGGCGAGCAGCCGTCGCTGGACGCGCCCGGGATCGTGCGCCTGGGGCGGCCGAGCGACGGCGAGCTCGCCACGCTCTACCGCGGGGCCGCCGTCGTCGCGTACCCGTCGCGGTTCGAGGGGTTCGGAATCCCGATCGTCGAGGCGATGGCGAGCGGCGTCCCCGTCGTCGCGTCGTCGCATCCGTCGCTCGACGAGGCGTCGGGCGGAGTCGCGCTGCGGGCGGACCCCGGCGACCCTCGCGCCTGGGCGGAGGCGCTCGTGCAGGCCCACGAGCGGCGGGACGAGCTCGTGCCGCGCGGGCTCGAGCACGCGAGGCGGTTCACGTGGCGCGGCGTCGGCGAGACGATGCTCGCCGCGTGGGAGGAAGCCGTGGCCGCGTGAACGTCGGGATCGACGTCGCACCGCTCGTGCTCGACAACGCCGGCACGGCGCGCTTCGTGCGCGGGCTCGTGCAGGAGCTGCACGGGCGGCAGGGGCTCGAGCTGCACGAGCTGTCGTGGGGCGGGCCCGGCCGCCCGACGGCGGCGCTGCGCGACGTCCTCTGGTACCCGGCGCTGCTGCCGATGCGCGCGCGCGGCCTCGACGTCCTCCACTGCACCACGTTCCGCGCGCCGCTCCGCTCGCGCGTGCCCCTCGTCGTCACCGTCCACGACCTCGCGGCGGTCAGGTTCCCCGAGCTCTTCACGGCGTGGACGAGGCTCTACGCGCGCACGCTGCTCGGCACGGTGCTGCGCGCCGCGACGCGCGTCCTCGCCGTCTCCGAGTTCACGAAGCGCGACGTCGTCGAGCTCGCCGGCGTGCCGGCGGAGCGCGTCGACGTCGCCTACAACGCGGCCGACACGTCCGTCTTCACGCCGGAGGGGCCCGCAGCGGAGGGCGAGTACGTGCTCGCCGTGGGGACGCTCGAGCCGCGCAAGAACCTGCCACGGCTGATCGACGCGACGGCGCGGCTCGGGCTCGAGCTGCGCGTCGCCGGCGCGCGCGGCTGGGGCGGCGTCGAGATCGGCGGCGCGCACGTCCGCTGGCTCGGCCGCCCCGCGGACGAGGAGCTCGCGGCGCTCCTGCGCGGCGCGCTCTGCCTCGCGTATCCGTCGCTGTGGGAAGGCTTCGGGATCCCGGTGCTCGAGGCGATGCTGTGCGGCACGCCCGTCGTCACGTCGCGCGGGAGCGCGATGGAGGAGGTGGCGGGCGGCGCGGCCGAGCTCGTCGAGCCCGAGGACGTCGAGTCGATCGCGGCCGGCATCGAGCGCGCGCTCGCGCGGCGCGACGAGCTGCGCGCGGCGGGGCTCCAGCGCGCGCGACGGTTCGGCTGGGCCGCGACCGCCGACGCCGCCGTCGCGTGCTACCGCAGGGCGTCCGCGTGAGGACGGTCGTCTTCGACGCCGACGTGCTGGGCCGGCAGCGCACCGGCGACGAGACGCACGTCGCGAACCTGCTGCGCGAGGTCGGGCGGATCGCGTCGGGCCTTCGCATCGTGGCGTTGACGCGCCGGCCCGACCTCGTGCCGGAAGGCGTCGAGCCGTACCGCCTCGACGCGCGGGTGCAGGAGGTGCGGATGGCGCTCGCGGTTCCGCGTGCGCTGCGGCGGCTGCGGCCCGACCTCGTGCACTTTCAGCACGTCCTGCCGCCGTTCCACGGCGGGCCGGCCGTGGTCACCGTCCACGACCTGTCGTTCGAGCGCGACGCCTCGTCGATGGGCCGGTTCGACAGGCTCCTCTTCCGGACGCTCGTCCCGCGGGCCGTCCGGCGCGCCCGGCGCGTGCTGGCGGTGTCGGAGCGCACGCGGCGCGACCTCGAGGAGCTGTACCGCGTGCCGCCGGAGAAGATCGTCGTGACGCCGAACGGCGTCGACCCGCGCTTCGCGCCAGGCGGGAGCCAGGGCTCGTACCTGCTGTACGTCGGCGCGATCGAGGAGCGCAAGGATCCGCTGGCCGCGCTCGACGCGGCGCGGGACGCGGGCATGAGGCTCGTCGTCGTGGGGCCGGAGCGGGACGGCGGGCTCGCGCGCCGCCTGGAGGCGGGCGGCGCCGACGTCCGCGGATACGTCGAAGGCGAGGAGCTCGCGCGCCTGTACCGGGAGGCGGCGGCGCTCGTGTTCCCTTCGCGCTACGAGGGTTTCGGGCTGCCTGTGCTCGAGGCGATGGCGAGCGGGACGCCCGTCGTCGCGACGCCCGATGCCGCGGTGCGGGAGGTGGCCGCCGACGCGGCGCTCTACGCGCAGCCCGCCGAGCTCGGAGCGGCCGTACGGCGCGCGGTCGCAGAGCGCGCGCGGCTCGCGGCCGCGGGGCTCGAGCGCGCGCGGCTCTTCTCGTGGGAGGCGGCCGCGCGCACGACGCTGGCGGTCTACGAGGAGGTGCTGGGCTCGTGAGGGTGGCGGCGGTCGTCGTCTCGCACGGCGACGCGGGCGACGTCGACCGGCTCCTGCCCGTGCTCGCGCCGCAGGTCGACGAGCTCCTGGTCGTCGCCAACGTCCCCGGGAGCGTCGGCCTGGTGCCCGAGGGCGTGACGCTGATCGCGAACACCACGCCGCTCGGCTTCGGCGCGAACGTCAACCGCGGCGTCGCGGCCACGACGGCGGAGCTCGTCTGCTCCGTCAATCCGGACGCGATCCCGCGGCCGGGCGCGATCGACGAGCTGCGCCGGTTCCTCGAGGCGCAACCCCGCGCCGGCGTCGCCGGGCCGGCGATGGTGTACCCCGGCGGCGAGGTCCAGCCGTCGCGCCGGAGGTTCCCGACGGTGCTCGGCACGCTCGTCCGGAGGACGCCGCTCCGGCTCGTGTTGGACCCGTACAGGCTGCAGCGGCGCCACTACCACCTCGGCGACCGGCCGGACGAGCCCGTCGAGGCTGACTGGATGCTCGGCGGCTTCCTGATGCTGCGGCGGACGATGCTGGAGGAGCTCGGCGGCTTCGACGAGGGATTCTTCCTCTACGGCGAGGACATCGACCTCTGCTACCGCGCCTGGCGCGCCGGCTGGTCGTGCTGGTACGTCCCGTCGGCCGTCGTCGAGCACGAGCACCGCGCCGTCACCGACCGGCGGCTCCTCACGCGGCGGACTCTCTGGCACTGGCGTGGGATCGTGCGCTTCGTGCGCAAGCACCCCGAGTGCCTGGCACCCGGTGTCAGGCAGCGCTAGCCGGCGACGCCCGGGCAGAGGCGGCGGTACGGCCGCCCGGGCAGGAAGGCTTGCCATTCCGCACGCGTCAGGTTCCGGTTCGCGACCCGGCAGGCGGCGGCCTCCCACGCCTGCAGCGTCACCGGGACGACCCACGTCCGTCCCGTGTCGTCGCTCACCACGGCGTTCGCCCCGTCGGGCGTGAACGCGACGTAGGGATTCTCCTGGCCGGGTGCGAGCTGGAAGGGCGGGCCGACCTCGCGCTGTGTAGCGACGTCGAACAGCCGCAGCGTCGAGCTCCAGTCGGTCAGAGCGATCGTCTTCCCGTCGGGGCTCCAGGCGACGGACGCGGTGACGCCCTGGTCCGGGTCGGGGATCGTGGCGAGCCGCTTTCCGCTCGCCCGGCTCCAGATGTCGAGCGTCCCGTTGAAGTCGGTCGTCGCAACCTCGGTTCCGTCGGGCGAGAAGGCGACCCCGAACGTGTAGGAGCTGTTCGCCGGGAGCCGACTCTGGAGGGTGTTCTTCGCGGGGTCGAGGACCTGGGCGCCGAAGTTGTAGCCGCCGACGGCGACGGTCGTGCCGTGCGGCGCGAACGCGACGTCGGTCGCATAGCCGCCGCGGACGATCGACGTCCCGATGCGGCGTCCGGTCGCGGCGTCCCACTCGAGGACGGCTCCCGCCTTCTTGTAGTCCTGGTTCGCGAGCCAGCCGGACGCTGCGACCGTGCGCCCGTCGGGGCTCCATGCGGCCCACGTGAGAACCGGCACGTCGCGGACGTCGAGCGACCGGACGAGCTGCGGTCGCGTGCCGAGGCGCCAGATGCGCAGCCACGTCTTCCCCGGTCGGGCCGCGTCGCCGGCGACGAGCAGCTCGCGCCCGCCGCCGCCGAACGCCACCGCGGCGACCCGTCCCGGCACGGCTTGGAAGCTCTTTACCTTCCGTAGCGTCCGGACGCCCCAGAGCGCGACGTCGCCGGTCGTGCTGCCGACGGCGACCGTGCGGCTGTCGGGGCTGACAGCGAGCGACCAGAACCGCTGCGTCGGGTCGGTCCTCACGGCCGTGAAGGACGGCGCGAGGCCGCGAGACCCGGTCAGGTCCCAGCCGATGACGTTCGAGTCGAAGCTGCCGGTGTACAGCGTCGACCCGTCGGAGCTGATGGCCTGCGCGTGGATCGGGCCCGCGTGGCCCGCGAGCGTGGCGCGAACCTCGTGCGTCGCGACGTCCCACAGGAGCGTCCTGCCGTCCTCGCCGCTCGTCGCGAGGGTCTTGCCGTCGGGCGTGAACCCCATCGCGGCGGTCCCGCCGGGCTGCGCGCCGATCCCGAGCACCAGCTTGCCGGTCGCGAGGTCGAGGAAGCGGACCGCGTCGCCCTGCGCGAGCGCGGCCGTCCGGCCGTCGGGCGAGACCGCGAGGCCGCCGCCGCCGACGCGGTACGACCGTACGCGGTGGCCGGTGCGGGCGTCGACGACGGTCAAGCCGCTTCCGGTGGAGAAGACCAGGCGCCGCCCGGGGAGATACGCGATCCCGCCGACGTCGCTGGGCAGCGCGATCGTCGGCCCGGCGAGCCGGCCCGTCGCGTAGTCGTACTGCGCGAGCTCGGCTCGATCCGTCACCGGCCCATTGGGTGTGTCGTGGCTCCGGGCGAGCACGACGGCGAGCCGGCCCCCGGCTGCGGCGAGCGCGTTCACCGTCGTGCCCTGCGCGCGCAACGGCCGCGGGAACGCGATCGCGCGCCTCACCTTCATCGTCAGAGGATCCCGAACCTCGATCATGCCGGGCCGGCCCGTGACCGACACACCGGGCGCCGTCAACACCGATCCGTCGGGCCCGAATCCGATCAGGTCTGCGTGGATCGTCCCGAGCCTGCGGCCGGACGAGGTCGCCTGGACGACGGTGTGGCCGTCGTTGTCTTCGATCGCCAGGGTCCGGCCGTTGGGGCTGACTGCGACGCCGTCGTTCCGGTTCGCGTTCCAGTGATAGGTGCGCACCGCAGTCGGAACGCGGAGCAACGTCGTCAGCAGGTCATTGCGCACACGGATCGTCGGGTCGAGTGCGACGGCCGCCCGACCGAGGAGCATCGCGAGGTCGATTCGCGGCTCGGACACGGCCTGTGCGCCGAGGCTCTGCGCCAGCGCCGCCGTCGCGGCGCGGCGTGCCTGCCCCCGCTGTACGAGTGCGACCGCGCCGGCTGCGACTGCCGCGAGGAGGAGGATCGAGAGGAGCACGATCCCGCCTCGCAGTCGCCGAAGCGCCCGCTCGCTCGCCTGCCGCCCCGCTGCGAGAAAGTCGCGCTCGAGCTGGTTGAGCTCGTGGGCATGCGCGGCGCTCCACTCGAGCGTGGTCTGCAGGCGGCTGCCGCGGTACAGCTCGCCGCTGTCTCGGCCGCGGTCCGCCCACTGGCGCGCGGCCTGCGCGAGGTGGCGGCGGAGATGCCGCCCCTGCGCGTCCTCGTACAGCCATCCCTGCAGGCGCGGCCACTCGCGCAGGAGTGCCTCGTGCGCCACCTCCACGCCGTCGTCGCTGCGGGTGAGCAGGCGATCGTCGACCAGCCGCGTCAGGACACGCGCGGTGACGGGATCGCGACCGACGTCGAACTCGTCGAGCTCCACGCGCCGCCGCACGAGCGTCTCGCCGTCACCCGCCGCCGACAGGCGGAGCAGGATGCTGCGTGCCGCGACGCGCTCCTCGTCGTCGAGCTGCGCGTACGTCGCCTCGGCGAGCCGCGCGACGGCGCCGCGGACGCCGCCGGTCTCGCGGTGGGCGTCGAGCCGGAGCCAGCCGTCCCGCCGCTCTCGCCACAGCTCGACGAGCGCGGTCGAGAGAAGCGGGAGCGCGGCGGGCTCGTCTGCGACCTCGGCGAGGAGCGCGTCGACGAGCACCGACTCCACGCGCAGCCCGGCACGCTGCGCGGGCAGCTCGATCGCGCGCCGCAGCTCGTCGTGCGTCATCGGCCCGACCAGCACCTGGTTGGCCGACACGAGCTCGGCGAGGGCGGGGTACGCAGCGCAGCGGTCGACGAAGTCGCCGCGGATGCTCACGATCACGATCGTCCGCTCCGGATCGCGCGCGCGGTCGACCAGCGCGTTCACGAACGCTGCGCGCTCGTGCTCGTCGTTGCAGACGGTGAAGAGCTCTTCGAACTGGTCGACGACGAGCACGTTTCGCTCGGACGCATCGAGCGGCGGAACGCGTGGGTGCTCGCCGGGGCGGATCGACTCGACCCGCCAGCGGGCGCTCCCCGGCAGCAGCCCCGCCGCGAGCGACGGCACGAGCCCGGCCGCGATCGCCGACGACTTGCCGCTGCCCGAGGCGCCGACGACCGCGAGCAGGCCGGCGCCGACCGTCCGCGCCGCGAGCTCGCCGACGAGCCGCTCGCGCCCGAAGAAGAGCCGCGCGTCCTCCGCCGCGAACGAGGCGAGGCCCTTGTACGGGCACACGCCCTCGGCGGTCTCCGTACCGGGCTCGGCGGCGTAGAGGCGCGCGAGCTTGAGCCCGATCACGTTGTTCGCGAACCGGAGATTCGCCTGCCGCTGCGAGCGCTCCTGCGACAGCCAGTCGGCTGCTGCCGCGAGCCGCCGCCCGGCTTCCTGCTCGGCCCACTCGCCGAGCAGCTCGTGCGCACGCCCGGGCAGCCCGGCGCTCGCGCGCGCGATCGCCTCCAGCGGGACGTCGTCGACGTCGTCGCGGGCATACACGCGCGCCAGCTCGCGCAGCTCGCGCTGCTCGAGACCGTTGAGCCGGCGGTGACCGTCGCCGAGCTCGTCCGCCGCCGCGACGACTCGCGCGAGCGCGGGCGTCGTGTCGGTGCGGCGGACGAGGCAGACGAGCAGCGTCGGGTGCCGCTCGACCTCGTCGAGCAGCGACGCGAGACGTTCTGCGGCGACGTCGCCGAGCGCGTCGAGGGCGTCGAGCACGAAGAATGCCGGCGCCTGCGCCGCTGCTGCAGCGTCGAGGAGTGCGAGCGCGGCCGAGATGTCGCCCGCGTATCCGACCGACGCGCCGGAGCGGAAGGCGTGCTCGGCCACTTCGGCCGCGAGCCGCGTCTTCCCGCTCCCGGCGGGGCCGCTGACGACGAGGACACGGCCGTTCCCGCGGCGCGCCTGCCGCCACGCGCCCCGCAGCCACGCGACCTCGCGCTCACGGCCGACGAAGGGCGAGGACGCGTCGAGCTCGAGCGGCGGAGCGGCGGCCGTCGCCGCCGTCGGCGGAGCGACCGCGTGCTCCGCTTCCGCCCGGAGGACGTCCACGGGCGTGTCGAAGCCCTTCAGCTCGGCGCGTTCGTGCGCGACGTACGTCGTTCCGGGAACCGGCCCGGCGCGCGCGGCGAGCTCCGCGCTCACGAGCACCTGGCCGGCTTCGGCGCGTGCGCAGAGCCGTGCGGCCAGGTTGAGGGCCGCGCCGCGGAACCCGTCCTCTACCGGCACCGCCTCGCCCACGTCGATGCCCACGCCGACGTGGAGCGGCAGGTCCGACTGCAGCTCGGCCTCTTCACGGCAGGCGGCGACGAGCTCGCCGGCGGCGCGAACCGCCGCTGCAGGCGAGGTGAAGACGGCGAGCGCTTCGTCGCCCCGCAGCTCGACCACGCGACCGCCGCGCGCCTCGACGGCGTCGCGCGCGAGCCCCGCGAACGTCCGCGCGAGCCGCGCGGCCTCCGCGTCGCCGCGCTCGCGGGTGAAGCGCGTGTAGCCGCGGACGTCTGCAATCAGGAACGTCAGCTCCCCTGTCGCAGCGTCCGCAGCGCGCGCCTCGAGCTCGAGGTCGCTCATCGACCACGATCATCGATCGGGATCCGCATGCTTTCAAGACTGGCGGCGTGGCCGCCGCCTTCCCTCGCTAGCGGGGTTCGAAGCCGAACGTGACCTGCGCCGAGAGCTGCCGCAGGTCGTACTGCGACGGCTGGAACGTCCGGTTCGCGCTCAGGTCGATGCGGTACGGCGGGCGGGCGGGGATCCGGACCGTCTTCGTCTCGCAGGGTGTCGAGCGGATCGTGACGCGCCGCAGCGCGAGCAGGCGCTTCGGCGACGGCTGGCCGTTCTGGTCGATGTGGAGCGACGAGAGCCGGATCGTGATCACGGAGGACGGCAGGTCGCCGCACGCGGCCGCCCGCGAGAGCGTGACGGTGGCGAACCCCGGGCGCCTGCCGGCCGACGTGAAGCGGTAGTAGAACGCCGAGGTCGACATCCAGTTCGCATCCGTCGTGATGCCGCCGTCGGCGTCGGCGACCCTGATCGGGTGGGGCACGTGGTAGAGCCGCAGCCCACCCGCCGTCGTCACGAGCTGCCCGACAGGGTCGACGCCGGGACCGGCGACGACCCAGTCGAGCGGGAGCTGCGGGTCGACGGCGCCGGTCAGGTCGAGGTAGTTCGGCGTGCGCACGAACCCCGGGCCCGGCGCCGACGCGTCCGTCGACCAGACCTCGACCATGGACTGGTTCCAGAACTCGAGCGACCAGAACACGTTCGACCCGGCCATCGACTGGCCGAAGTACATCGCCGGCCGGCGCCGCGTCGTGGCGTCGATCCAGCTCGGCGGCCGCGGCAGCACGTCGATCATCGCGGTCGAGAACGTGTTCGACGCCGAGGCCGCGGCGATCTCGCCCCAGAGGTTCCACCCGACGACGGCGACGGCGAGCAGCGCGCCCGCGCCGATCATCGCGCGACGCGCGACCTCGCGCCGCAGCGCTACCTCGCGCGCGAGCACGACGACCACGGTGCCGACGAGGATGCCGAAGAGGAGGCGGCGCGCGTCCGTGGTCGTGAAGTAGATCTTCTGGTTCAGCCACTGCAGGACCGACAACCCCGGCGCGTCGGAGTAGAAGTGCTCCGTGTTGTGGTACGGCGTCGTGTCGAGCAGGTACCAGACGGCGCCGGCGGCGAGCGCGAGCGCGACGATCCGCGTCCGCGCCGACACGGCCCACCGAGCGAGCACCGCGAACACGACAGGCGCGACGTAGATCAGGTTCCGCTCCTCGACGCGGATGGCGAAGTTCGTCGACAGGTACGACGCCTTCACCGCCGTGTAGAGGCCGAAGGCGATGACCGAGCCGACGAGCAGCGCCCCGAGCGCGCGGTCCTCGTGCGCGCGGAACGGGTTCCCGAGCAGCCACGCCAGCGCGACGACCACGGGCAGCACGCCGACGCCGATCGTGAACGCGCCGACTGCCCAGAGCCCGTACGTGAAGAGGCGGTGGTGGAAGTGCGTTCCGATCTCCCACGAGACCGAGTGGTGGTTGGCGAAGGCGCCGAGCGCGATCGCACCGCCGACGAGCAGCAGCACGGCGCCGATCCGCTCGCGGGCCGACCACGATCCGATCATGCTGCGCCCGCGTGCACCCGTCGCGGCGACGATCAGGCCGGCGACGATCGCGGCGAGGAACAGCACGGTCAACTCCGAGCGGACCGGCACGGCGATCACAAGCGCGGCGACCGCCGTCGCGACGGAACGACGCGTCGGACGCATCAGCGCGCGCGCCAGCAGCCAGAGCGCGAGCGTCGACCAGAAGTACGCGAACGGCTCCGGGATCAGCAGGCCGACGTACGCGAGCGACGGAATCGCGGCGGTCGCGACGCCGCAGGCGATCGCGGGCAGGCGCGGGACGAACAGGCGCGCGAGCGCGTAGCCGGGGAACAGCGACGCCGTCATCACGACGGTGTTGATGTACTTGGCGGCGGCGTAGCCTCCGGACGTCGTGCTCGCCCACCACGCGGGGGCGATCAGGTACGCGTACAGCGACTTGAACGGGACGTCCTGGCCGCGGAGCTGCGGGACGCCGTGATGAGCGACGCCGCGCGACTGCTCGGCCCACTCGAGCTCGTCGGTGAACAGCCACGGCGTCGAGTGTCTCGTCGTCTGCCAGACGTAGAGGATCAGCAGCAGGACGTACGCGAGCAGCAGCGGGTACGCGGCGAGCAGCCGGTCGACGCGCCCGCTGCTCGCGCTCACGAGCGCGCGAGGATCACGTTCGGGTCGAGGTCGACGTCCCGCCGGACGAAGCGGCAGTCGGTCTCGCGCGCCGTGCACGCGTCGACGACGCGGTCGAGCTGCTCGCGCGGCGCGTTCGGGATGGTGACGAAGACGATGTCGGGGTGGAAGCGGTCGAGCGCGCGGTCGAGCGTCGCGGTCGTGGCGACGACCTTCGCGCCGTTCAGGCGCCGGCCGCGCAGCGCCGGGGCGTCGTCGACGAACCCGAGCACCTTCTGCCCCGGCGTCTCGCGCAGCTCGCGCAGGAGGCTTCGGCCGGTACGGCCGGCGCCGACGATCAGCACCCGCCGTGACTCGCGCCTGCGCGCGAGGTCGACGAAGTGCACCAGCGCACGCTCGGCGAACCGGGCGGCCACGATCGCGACGGTGCAGATGAGCGTGTCGATCACGAACACGCTCCGCGAGAAGTCGCCGATCGGCCCCTGCGTGATCGCGAGGATCCCGATCGCGGTGACCTCCGACGTGCCAACGGCTGCGGCGGCGCGCAGCGCGTCGCGCGCGCTCGTGTACCGCCACACGCCGCTGTACATGCCGAACACGAGCAGGGCGACGTAGCGGGTGAACAGCAGCACCGGCAGCGTGAGCAGGAAGTAGTGGCGCTGGTTCGGGGTGCCGATGCCGTTGAAGCGGAGGAGGTACGCGGCGAGGAAGGAGGCCGAGACGAGCGCGCCGTCGACTGCGACCTCCGCGAGCCGCCGCGTGTAGACGTACGAGCGCCGCACCGTCCGTCCCTCGCGGCCCACGTCGGCCAGGAAGCTGCCGAACTGCACGAGGAGCGCGAAGCTGACGAGCACGCCGAGGGCTGCGAGGCGGCCGTTCCCGAACGCCTCATACGCGAGGCTGGTCGCGCCGAGCGCCGCCGAGACGAGCGCGAGCAGCACGACGGCGCCGGTCTCCGACACGCCGAGCGAGACGAGCCGGTGCGAGCTGTGGTCGCGGCCGCCCTGCGACACCGGCCTTCCCTCGAGCAGCCGCACGATCGTGACGAGCGTGGTGTCGAGGATCGGGACGGCGAGCACGAGCACCGGCAGGACGAGGGTGGCGACGGTCGACGACGCGACGGTGTAGCTGGACGCGAGCCCGAGGGCGGCGAGCGTGAACCCGATCACCTGCGACCCGCTGTCGCCCATCCACGCGAGCGCGCCTTTCCCCGGGCGCAGGTTGAACGGCAGGAACCCGAGGACGCCGGCGGCGAGCGCGACGGAGGCGACGAGCACCAGGCGCGGCTCGTGCTGGAGCCACGCGTCGCAGGCGAAGAACGCGGCCGCGATCACCGCGAGGCTGCCCGCGAGGCCGTCCATGTTGTCGAGCAGGTTGAAGGCATTCGTCATGCCGACGAGCCAGAGCACGCCGATCGGAACCGCGAGCCACCACGTGTGCACGATCTCGACGCGCGTTCCGGTCGCCAGCACGGTCGCGGCTGCGCCGACCTGCGCCGCGAGCTTCGCCGCCGGCGGGAGCGACCAGAGGTCGTCCGCGAGCCCCGCGACGAAGAGGATCGTGGCGCCCGCGAAGAGCCCGGTGAGCTGCGTGGTCGCCGTGAGCGGTCCCGCCAGCACCGTCAGCCAGATGCCCGCCGCGAGCCCCGCGTAGATGCCGATCCCGCCGACCAGCGGCGTCGCCGACGCGCGCCAGCGGCCGACCTCGGGAGGCCGTCCCAGGCGGCGCGAGAGCGGTGACCGGAGGAGGCCCCAGACGACGGCGGCCGCTGCGGGGAGGGCCGCGAGAGCGACCACGGTGCTCACGAAGAGGGAGGGTAGAGGGACGGTGTTAGGGCTGTGTGTGCCCGCACGAAGCCTCCCTACACTAGACCGCAGCCGTGACGGTCTACACCGACCTCGTCCGCTACCGCGAGCTGTTCTCCAACCTCTTCAGGCGCGACTTCCAGGCGAAGTACAAGGGGTCGCTGCTCGGCGTCTTCTGGTCGCTCCTGAACCCGCTCGTGCTGCTCGGCGTGTACCTGCTCGTCTTCGGCGTCATCTTCCCGTCGAAGACGCCGCACTACGCGCTCTACCTCCTCTCGGGCCTCGCCTGCTGGATCTTCTTCGCGACGTCGCTCCAGTCGGCGGCGCGCTCGCTCGTCGACTCGGCCGACCTCGTCAAGAAGGTGCGCTTCCCGCGCCAGCTCGTCGCGCTTTCGATGGTCGCGACGCAGGCCGTCACGTATGCGGTGATGGTCGCGGTCCTGATCGTGCTCTCGCTCGTTCTCCTCGCCGGCGCGCGGACGACGGTGTGGCTCGCGATCCCGCTCGCGGCGCTGTTCGTCGCCGAGGTCGCCGGGCTCGCGCTGATCGCGGCCTGCCTCAACGTCGTCTTCCGCGACGTCGAGCACGTGCTCGCCGCGGCGCTGCTCCCGTGGTTCTTCGTGACCCCGATCCTCTGGAGCGCGCAGACGCTCGGCGGCCGCGCGCTCCGCCACCACACGCTGCTCGGCGTCCTCCACTGGGTGAACCCGGTCGCGCCGCCGATCTTCGCGATCCGCGACGCGATCTGGTCGGGGCGCCTGCCGCACGCGGGCGACGTCGTCTACCTCGCGGCCGCCGCCGTGGTCTCGCTCGCGCTCGCGGCGGTCGTCTTCAGGTCCGTCGACGACCGGATCGCGGTCGAGCTCTGAGGACGGCCCGGCCGTCGTAGATCCACGGCTCGTCCCGCGGGGCGGCGAACGCGGGGAGCCCGGCGACGTCGCCGAGGCGCTCCAGCTCGATCCCGGGGAGCACCGACGGGCAGAGGAGGGGCGCGTCGAACCCCGGGACGCGCCCGCCGCCCGGCACGTACGGCGCGAGCGCGCGCGGCCGCGGGTGGAGCAATCCGCCGTGCCACTCGATCGAACCGGCGACGACGCCGTAGCCGTCCGCGTGCGCCGCGCGCACGTGGTCGCGCCAGCCCGGCGCAGGCTCGACCCCCTCGGGCAGCGACGTGCTCGGCTCCCCCTCGCGCGGCGCGACGACGAGGTCGAGCGCGAGCATCGGGTTGCCGAGCTCCGAGAACCACGCGCGGTTCTCCGCGACGAGGTCGAACGCGAGTCGGTACGGGCCCGGTGGGATCGGGCTGCGGACCGTGACGTCGACCGTGGTGCGCTCGCCGGGCCGAAGGCGAGGCGCCGCCGTCCGCACGCCGTCCCAGACGATCGGGTTGTCGCGCGCATCGAGCCAGTGGTAGGCGACGTTGACGCCGTCGTGCCATGCGACCGTGCCGGCATTCGCCACCTCGAGCCGCACGTGCGCGAGCGTTCCCGCCTGCGGCGCGAGCTCCGGCGGCGCGCCCCACGCCACGGCGAGCGGTCCCTTCGACACGGCTGGCTAGCCTAATCCGCGAGATGGAGCCGCTCCTCGTCCGCGCGGCGCGCCGCGAGCCGGTCGAGCGGACGCCCGTCTGGTTCATGCGCCAGGCCGGGCGGTCGTTGCCGGAGTACCGCGCCGTGCGCGAGCGGCACTCGTTTCGCGAGGTGGCGGAGACGCCGGAGCTGTGTGCGGAGGTGACGCTGCAGCCGGTCCGGCGGCACGGCGTCGACGCGGCGGTGATGTTCGCCGACATCGTGACCCCCGTCCTCGCGATGGGCGTCGACGTCGACCTCGTGGAAGGCGTGGGGCCGGTGATCGCGGAGCCGGTGCGGTCGCGCGCCGACGTCGACGCGCTCGTCAGGCCGGAGGCGGACGGCGCGTTCGCGCCGCTCCTCGAGGCGATCCGGATCGTGCGAGCCGAGCTCGCCGCAGACCAGGCCGTGGTCGGGTTCTGCGGCGGCCCGTTCACCGTGGCCGCCTACCTCGTCGAGGGGAAGCCGTCGCGCGAGTTCGCCCTCGCGAAGGCGTTGATGTACGGCGAGCCGGACGTGTGGAGCGCGCTCCTCGACGTCCTCGCCGAGTGCTTCGGCGACTACCTGCGCGCGCAGGTGCGCGCCGGCGCCGACGTCGTCCAGCTCTTCGACTCGTGGGCCGGCGTCCTCTCGCCGCGCGACTACGAGATGTTCGCCGCCCCGTGGTCTGCACGCGTGCTCGCGAGCGTGGACGTCCCGACGATCCACTTCGCCACCGGTGCCTCGACCCTGCTGCCCGCGATGGCACGTGCGGGCGGCGACGTGATCGGGCTCGACTGGAGGATCCCGCTCGACGACGGATGGGCGCTCGCCGGCGGCGACGTCGGCGTGCAGGGAAACGTCGACCCGGCGGTGCTGCTCGGCCCGTGGAGCCGCGTCGAGGCTGCCGCGCGCGACGTCCTCGCGCGCGCCGGCGGACGTCCGGGCCACATCTTCAACCTCGGCCACGGCGTCCACCCGGCGACGGAGCCGTCCCAGCTCACGCGCCTCGTCGGGCTGGTGCAGGACGCGACGGTGGAAGCGCGTGTCTGACGTCGTCCGGCCGCTGCGGGCCGACGAGTACGAGGCGTTCCTCGAGCGCGCGCTCGTCGAGTACGCCGCTGACATGGTCCGGGCCGGGGTGGAGCCCGCCGTCGCGCGCGCGAAGTCGGAGCGGGACCACGCGACGCTGCTCTCGGACGGCGTAGACACGCCCGGGCACTCGCTGTATGCGATCGTGGACGGCGGCGAGCGTGTCGGCTACCTCTGGCTCGCCGAGCGCGACGCCGAGCTCGGCCGGAGTCTCTTCGTCTACGCGATCCGCGTGGACGAGCCCTATCGGAGGCGCGGGCTCGGCCGGGCGGCGATGGTGTTCGCGGAGGAGGAGGCGCGGCGGCGCGGCTTCGCCAGGATCGGCCTCAACGTGTTCAGCGGGAACGACGTCGCGCGCGGCCTGTACGCCTCGCTCGGCTACCGCGAGACGGCGACCTACATGGAGAAGGCGCTGTGACGCCGGGCAGGATCGTCGTCGACCGCGTGTCGCGGACGTTCCGGGTCTACCCGAAGGCGCAGCGCACGCTGAAGGACCTGTTCGTCGCGCGCGGCCGGCTCGGCGTGCGCGAGGTGCAGGCGCTGCGCGACGTGTCGCTGACGATCGAGCCGGGCGAGGCCGTCGGCCTGGTGGGCCGTAACGGCTCCGGCAAGTCGACGCTTCTGCGCCTGATCTCGCGGATCATCGTCCCGACCGCCGGCCGCGTCGAGTCCGGCGGACGTATCGCGTCGCTGCTCGAGCTCGGCGCCGGCTTTCACCCCGACTTCACCGGCCGCGAGAACGTGTACCTGAACGCGTCGATCCACGGCCTGCCGCGGGCGCGCGTCCGCGAGGTGATGGACGAGATCGTGTCGTTCGCGGAGCTGGAGCGGTTCATCGACCTGCCGGTGCGCACGTATTCGTCGGGGATGTTCATGCGGCTCGGCTTCTCGGTCGCCGCGCACATCCGCGCCGACGTGCTGCTCCTCGACGAGGTCTTCGCCGTCGGTGACGAGCAGTTCCAGCGCAAGTGCTTCGGCAAGGTCGCCGAGTTCAAGCACCGCGGCGGAACGATCGTGTTCGTCTCGCACGACGCGCAGGCGGTCGAGCGGCTCTGCGACCGGGCCGTGCTGCTGCAGCAGGGAGAGGTCGCGTTCGACGGCGCGACGCGACAGGCGATCGCGGAGTACCGGCGGCTGCTCGGCGCCGACGTGAGCCCGGACGAGCTCGAGGCCGGCCTGCGCGAGTGGGGGACCGGCGCAGCGCGTGTCGTCGCCGCGTCGCTCGTCGACGCCGAAGGCGACGAGCGCATCCAGTACACGGCCGGCGAGCCCGTCGTCGTGCGCCTCGTCGTCGACTCCGATCCGGGAGTCGCGCCGCCGTCGGTGCGGCTCGAGCTGCGGGACGACGGCGGCCTCGTCCTCGGAACGGTCGCGCAGGACACGGCGCCGCTCGGCTGGAACGGCGGCGGCGGCCTCCGCGAGCTGCGGTTCCGCCTCGACCGCCTGCCGCTCGCCGACGGGCGGTTCCACCTCCGCGTCGGCCTCGTCGACGCCGCCGGAGCGCCGCTGCACGCGCTCGACGACGCGCTCCGCTTCTTCGTCTTCCCGGCCGGCGGCGAGACCGGCGCCGTGCTGCTCGACGGCGAGTGGTCGATGCAGGAGATCGCCGCGACCGCGCCAACTCGGAAGCCGTGAGCGCGCGCGCGTGCCCGGACTGGCCGGCCTTGATGGAGATCGCCCCCGACCTCCAGTTCCGGCACGTGACGCTCGCAGAGGCGCACCTGCCGGTCGAGGCATTCGTGCAGCTCGACGGGATCGGCCCGGACGAGGTGGTGCTGTGCTGCGACCTCGACGCGCACGTCTTCAACCCGGTGCACACCGATGCGCGCGTCGTGCAGGCGCTCGCGGGCACGCACTGGATCGACGTGCGCGAGGTCGCCGGCCGGAACCGGAGCTAGCGCCGAAGCACGTCGGCCAGCGGGCGCGTGTTCAGCACGTCGTCGGCGGTGCACCAGCCGCGGCGCGCGGTCGCGACCGCCAGGCGCATGTTCCCGAGGCCGCGCACCGAGTGCGCATCCGTCGAGCAGGTGACGGCCACGCCGGCGCGGACCGCGTCGTGGACCAGCGCCGAGCTGAGGTCGATGCGGTCCGGGAGCCCGTTCGTCTCGACGGCCGTCCCGGTCTCGAGGCACGCGGCGAAGACCGCCTCCAGGTCGACTGCGTTCGGCGGCCGGTGGTTCAGGATCCGCCCCTGCGGGTGGCTGATCGATCGCACCGCCGGATGCTCGACCGCCGCGAGCGTCCGCTTCGTGAGCTGGTCGCGCGACTGCCGCTGGCCGGCGTGCACCGACGCCTGCACCCAGTCGAGCTCGGCGAGGACGTCGTCGGGCAGGTCGAGCGTCCCGTCGGCGAGGATGTCGCACTCGGTCCCCCGCAGCACGCAGACGGGCGCAACGCGCTCGTTCACCTCGGCGATCTCCTCGCCCTGCCTGCGCACGTCGTCGGCGTCCAGCCCGGGGACGACGCGCACGCTGCGCGTGTGGTCGCAGATCGCGAGGTAGTCGTAGCCGAGGGCCGCAGCGGCCTCGGCCATCTCCTGGATCGAGGCCTTCCCGTCCGACCACGTGGTGTGCACGTGGAGGTCGCCGCGGATCGACGAAAGCTCCACGAGCGGGGGCGGCTCGCCGTCGAACGGCTCCTCCCGCAGCTCCGGCGGGAGGTACGGCAGGCCGAGCCGCGCGTACACCGTCGCCTCGTCGCGGCCCTCGGGGAGCGCCCCGAGCGCCGCCACGTACCGATCGCTTCCCGTCGCGCGCACGAGCTCCGTTCCGAAGCGGGAGGGCGCCGCCACGACGATCTCCACCGGCACACCCTCGACTGTCACGCCGACCGCGTGCCGCCCGCCGCGGTCGACGACGGCGACGATCTCGGGCAGCGCCGCGAACCGCTCGAGCACCGGCGCCGGGTCCTGGGCGGCGACGACGACCGCGAGCCGGTGCGACGTGTCGCAGAACCGGCGGACGTCGCCGGCGAGCTCACCGCCCAGCGCCTCCGCGATCCCGCCGACGAGGTCCCAGGCGCGGTTGAGGAGAAGCCCGCGGCGCGGCGCGGGACGGGGCCGCTCGAGCGCCGCGCGCACCTTCGCCTCGGTCGCAGGACCGATCCCGGCGACGCCGCGCAGGCGTCCCGCCGCCGCGGCCTCGCGCAGCTCCTCGGCCGTCGACACGCCGAGCGTCCGGCCGAGGTCGACCATGCGCTGCGGGCTCAGCCCGACGAGCCGGGCGAGGCCGACGAGGTCCGGCCGCACCTCGGTCTCGAGCTCCTCGATCTCGGCGAGGCGCCCCGTCTCGACGAGCTCGCGCAGCCGCGACTCGATCGCGCCGCCGATGCCGCGCAGCTCCCGCACGCGCCCCTGACGGACCAGCTCGGCCACCGGCGCAGGCGTCGTACGGATCAGCTCGGCTGCGCGTCGGTACGCGCGGACGCTGTAGTAGCTCGCCCCGGCGAGGTCGAGCAGCGCGGCGAGCGTCTCGAGCCGCTCGGCGATCGCCGCGTTGTCGAGCGCAGCCACGCCGGTAGTGTCCTCGACACATGCCGACCGTCGTCGTCCCCTTTCGCGGCAGCGGCCCGAAGCAGCGGCTGGCGGTGGGCGCGGAGGCCCGGCGGGTGCTGGCGCAGGCGATGCTCGCCGACGTGCTCGCAGCCGCCGCCCAGGTCGGCGACGTGGTGGTGGTCGCGCCGGATCCGCCCGACGTCGGCGTCGTCGTCCCGAGGGTCGTCGAGGACCCGGGAGCCGGGCAGGGGGCGGCCGTGCGCGCGGGCCTCGAGAGCGCGCTCGCCGCCGGGCTGCCGCCGCCGTACCTCGTCGTCAACGCCGACCTGCCGTGCGCGGCCCCGCGGGACCTGCTCGCGCTCGCCGGCTCGGTCCCCGGCGACGGCCTCGCGCTCGTCCCGGCGCCCGACGGAACCACGAACGCGCTGGCGCTCGCGGACGCGCGCCTCTTCGAACCGCTCTACGGCCCCGGCAGCGCCGCGCGGTTCGCCGAGCTCGGTCCGTCGCGTGTGGTCGACGCGCCGAATCTCGTGGATGACGTGGACACGCTCGACGATCTCGTGCGCGTCCGGGGCCGGGTCGGCGTGCACACCCGGCGTGTGCTCACCTTCCTCGACCTCGCGTCGGCGGCGTGAACGTCGCGGTCCTCTCGGGCGGCGTGGGCGGCGCGCGGTTCCTGCGCGGAGTCGTCTCTGTCGTCGATCCAGACAACGTTTCCATCGTAGGCAACGTGGCGGACGACATCGAGCTGCTGGGCCTTCGAGTCTCGCCCGATCTGGACAGCATCCTCTACACGCTCACGGGGCGCGCCGACGAGGTGCGCGGCTGGGGGCGCGCGGGCGAGACGTGGCACGCGCTCGAGAGCGTGCGCGAGCTAGGCGGCGAGGACTGGTTCGCGCTCGGCGACCGCGACATCGGCCTGCACCTGGTGCGCACCGAGCTGCTGCGGGCGGGCCTGCCCCTGAGCGAGGCGACGGCGCGCATCGCGCACGGCCTCGGCCTGCAGGCGACGCTGCTGCCGGCGACCGACGACCCCGTGCGCACCTTCGTCGAGACGCCGGCGGGGACGTTCCCGTTCCAGACGTGGTTCGTCGCGCGCGGCCACCGCGACGAGGTCGACGCCGTCCACTACGCCGGTGCGCCGGCGGCCGCGCCGGCTCCCGGCGTGCTCGAATGCCTCGACGGGGCGGACGTGATCCTGATCGCTCCGAGCAACCCGTACGTCTCGATCGGTCCGATCCTCGCGGTCGCGGGGATCCGCTCGGCGCTCGAGCGGCGGAGCGTTCCCTGCGTCGCGGTCAGCCCCCTGGTCGGCGGGCGCGCGGTCAAGGGGCCGGCGGACCGCATGCTGCTTCGGCTCGCCGGCGGCACGACTCCCGCGCACGTAGCGGCGTGCTACGAGGGCCTCGTCGACGCGCTGGTCGTCGACGTCGCCGACGCGCCGGCACAGCTGCCCGCGGGTGTGCGGCCCGTCGTGACGGAGACGCTGATGCGGGACCTCGACGCAGCGCGCCGGCTCGCCGCGGCGGCGCTCGACGCTGCCGGAGCCCCCGCGTGAAGGTCGCCGTGCTGGGCGGGACCGGCAGCTTCGGTCGGGCGCTCGCAGGACGGCTGGCGTCGCGCGGCGAGGACGACGTCGTGATCGGCTCGCGTGACGCGGAGCGTGCGCGTGCGGTGGCGGCGGAGCTCGGGGGCCGGCGCGTCGCAGGTGCCGCGAACGAGGACGCCGTCCGCGGCGCCGACCTCGCCGTGCTCGCGGTCAAGGCCGAGGCCGCGCTCGAGACCGCCCGCTCGATCGCACCGGCGCTCGCACGCACGCCGCTCCTCAGCGTGGCGAGCGCGATCCGGTTCGAGAAGGGCGTCGGCATGCTGCCCGACGCCGACGCGCTCAGCCTCGCCGAGCGCGTTCAGGCGGTGGTCGAAGCGCCGGTCGCAGCCGGGCTGCACTCCGTCGCCGCGGCGAGCCTGGGGGACGAGGCACCGGACGAGGACGCCCTCGTGTGCGGCGACGACATCGGCGCGAAGGCGCTCGCGCTCGAGCTCGCGGACAGGCTCGTGGCGGGACGTGCGCTGGACGCCGGCCCGCTCGCGAGCGCGCGCGCGCTCGAGGGCCTGACGGCGGTGATCGTAAACCTGAACCGGCGCTACCGCGCGCACGCCGGGATCCGCGTCACCGGCGTCGAATGATCACGCTGCTCCCGGTGCACGGCCTGCCCGAGATCCACGAGGGCGACGACCTCGCGGCCATGGTCGCCGACCGCGTGCGGTTCGAGCCCGAGGACGTGCTCGTGCTCGCCCAAAAGGCGGTCTCGAAGTCGGAAGGGCGCGTGATCCGGATCGACAGCCTCCAGGCGTCCGCCAAGGCGACCGAGCTGGCGGGCGACGAGCGCGACCCGCGCGAGATCGAGGCGATCCTCCAGGAGGCGAAGCGGGTCGTGCGCGAGCGCGGGCCGCTCGTGATCGCGGAGACGCGGCACGGGTTCATCTGCGCGTCCGCCGGCGTCGACCACTCGAACGCGCCCGAGCCGGGAACGCTGGTCCTGCTCCCGCTCGATCCGGACGCGAGCGCCCGCGCGGTGCGGGAGCGGCTCGCGGAGCTGACGGGCCTCTCGATCGGCGTCGTCGTGACGGACTCGTTCGGGCGGCCCTTCAGGCAGGGGACGACGGACGTCGCGATCGGCGTCGCCGGGATCCCGCCGATGCTCGACCTGCGCGGGACGAAGGACCGGATCGGCTACGAGCTGCGCTCGACGCGGATCGCCGTCGCCGACGAGATCGCCGCCGCCGCCGACCTCGCGCGCGGCAAGGCCGAGGGCGTCCCGGCCGTGGTCGTCCGCGGGCTCCGCCTCGAGGGCGACGGCACGGCGCGGGAGATCGTGATCGAGCGGGAGCTCGACCTCTTCAGCTGAGGGCCGGGCCGCCCGCACGCCTTTACAGAAACTTCAGAGCTTCCTTTCACCTCCTCACATTCCATGGCTACCGTCCCGCGGTCACGTGGCGGGCCCGGAGCCCACGGCGCCTGCCTGGAACCCCCCTTGATGCCAGTACGCGTGGGCCAGAAGGAGGCAACCTCGTTGTGCGACTACGTTTCTCGCTGAGCCGGGCCGGGCTTGCGGCGCTCCTCTCGTTCGCGGCCGCCGGCGCCGCGCTGGCGCGGCAGAACGTCCCCCCGCCGGCAAACGACTCGGTGCGCGCGCTGCGCGCCGGAGTCGAGCACTACCGGTGGCTCGCCTGGGAGTTCGAGCGGGCGGCGCACGTGCGGAGGACGCCGACCTCGTACTCCGAGCGCCGGAGCTCCGACCTCGCCTACCTGCGGTGGACGGTCGAGACGTGGATGCGGCGGGCGTACACCGCGCGTGACCTCGCGCTCAGGCGCGTCCACCGGCGGTTCTCGGTTCCGATCCCCCGGCCGCCGACCGTGCACAGCCGTTTCGCGACCCGGGTCTCGTTCAGCCGCGCGGTGGCCCTCGACCTGCGGCGCATCTATCCCGGCACCGTCACGCGCCGCTTCGCCTCGGCGCGCGGCGCGACGAGCACGGCCACCCTGCAGCTCTGGCAGGTCCGGCTCGCGGACGCGGCGCTCGCCGTGCTCCGCCACGGGTACGCAAGGCCGCCGATCCCGCGCTTCCTCGAGAGCGCGTTCCTCTGCATCCACCGCTACGAGGCGGCGTGGAACGCGGACACGGGGAACGGCTACTACGGCGGGCTCCAGATGGACCTCGGCTTCCAGCGCCGCTACGGCGCCGACTACCTGAGCCGCTGGGGCACGGCCGACAACTGGCCGGCGTGGGCGCAGCTCGAGACGGCGGTGCGCGCCTACCGGTCGGGCCGCGGCTTCGGCCCGTGGCCGACCGCGGGGGCCTGCGGCCTGTAAAGAGCGCGCAAAAGCCGCACCACCGCCCGGTTCGCGCTATCAAGCCGCGCGCCGCCGCCGCCGATTATGCGTCCATGGTGACGCAGTCTGCGGCGGCGGCGCACCCTCCCGATCCGGGCGCGCCTCCGGACGCCGCCGGCACGCCCGAGAGCCTCGTCGAGTCGTACCGGCGACTCGCGGAGGTCTTCCACGAGGTCCTCTCGGAGCAGAGCCTCGACGCCCTGCTCGACCGCATCGCCGTCACCCTCGAGGACCTCATGCCGTACGAGGCGCTCCACATCTACGAGGCCGACACCGACCGGCGCGTGCTCGTGCCGCTGCACGCCCGCTCGCAGCAGTACGAGGAGGAGATCATGCGGAGCCGGCCGCGGTTCGGCGAGGGCATCACCGGGTGGGCGGTCGAGAACCGCCGCGCGGTGTGGACGAACCGCGCACACCTCGACCCTCGCTCGGTGAACGTCCCCGGCACGCCGGTCGAGCCGGAGGCGATGATCTCGATCCCGCTGATCGCGCGCGGTGCGCTGAAGGGGGCGCTCAACATCTACCGCATCGGCGAGGATGCGGAGTTCGCCGAACACGAGTTCCACCTGGCGAAGTCGTTTGGCGACGCCGCTGCGCTCGCGCTCGACAACGCGCAGATCCGCGCCAGGCTCGAGCACCTCGCGCAGACGGACTCGCTCACGGGCCTGTACAACCACCGCTACTTCCACGAGCGGCTGCGCTCGGAGCTGACGCGCGCGTCGCGCTCCCACGACTCGGTCGCCGTGCTGATGTTCGACCTCGACGACTTCAAGCGCGTGAACGACGTCTACGGTCACGGCGCCGGTGACCAGCTGCTCATCCAGGTCGCCCGGATCGCCCGCGACACCGTCCGCGGCTCCGACGTCGTCTGCCGCATCGGCGGCGAGGAGTTCGGGGTGATCATGCCGTCGTGCGACGCGGGCGACGCGCTCGGGCTCGCCTCGCGCCTCGCGGAGACGCTCCGCGAGATGGACTTCGAGCCCGCCGGCCGGATGACCGTCTCGATGGGCGTCGCGCAAGGGCCGGAGCACGCGATGAACCCGCGCGAGCTCGTCGCGTGTGCAGAGGCGGCGATGATGACCGCGAAGGCGCGCGGCAAGAACCAGAGCGTGGTCTACGACGACGGCGCGACGGAGCGTCCGAGCGCGGCGGTCGTCGCCGGCCGGGACGTTCGCTCGATCGCGCACCTGAAGATGCTGCAGTCGCTCGCCGGGAAGCTGAACCGGCTCAACGACGTCGGCGAGATCGGGAGGACGATCGCGACCGAGCTGCGCCTGCTGATCGACTACCACAACTGCCGCGTCGTACTCCGGGACGGCGACGAGCTCCGGCCGATCGCGTTCGTCGGCGACTACGACGTCAGCGTCTCCGACACCGCCGACGCCTACACGCAGCGCGTCGGCGTCGGCGTCACGGGCCGTGCGGTCGAGACCGGCGAGGCGCTGCTGATCCCGAACGCGCTCGAATGCGAGTTCGCCTTCCGCATCCCTGGGACCGAGGAGCTGGAGGAGTCGCTCGCGGTCGTGCCGCTCCGCTACGGCTCGCGCGTGACGGGTGCGATCGTGATCTCGAAGCTCGGCGTCAACCAGTTCGACGAGGACGACGTGCGGCTGCTCGAGGTGCTGGCGGGCCAGGCGTCGGTCGCGCTCGAGAACGCGCGGCTGTACGAGCAGCAGCGGCGCGAGGCCGAGGGCGCGAAGGCGCTGCTCGCGTTCGCGGACGACATCTCGCGCGCGCACTCCGTCGAGGACATCTGCGGGCTCGCCGTCGGTGCGGCCGGCCGCCTCTTCGAGACCGAGCGTGCGTCGCTGTGGCTCGGCGGCGAGTGCGTCGCCGCGGTGGGGGAGCCGCTCGTGGACGGCGCCTGCGCGCAACTCGTCGAGGGCGAGGGGATCGACGGGAGGATCGTCGTCGACCTCGCCCCGATGGACGAGGACCGGGAGCGGCTCCTCGCCTCGTTCGCCTACCAGCTCTCCGTCGCGTTGCAGAAGGCGCGGCTGTACGAGAAGCAGATGGAGGCCGCCGAGGTGGCGAACGCCCTGCTCGAGGCGGGGCGGGAGCTCGCGACGGCCGAGTCGCCGGACGTCGTCCTCGGCCGCACGGTCGAGGTGACCGCGCGCGTCCTGAACGTGCCGCGCGTCTCCCTCTGGATCCAGGAGGAGGCCGAGCCGCGGGACCTCGTTGCGCGTGCGTCGTGCGGCTATTCACCCGGCCTCGACCCGGTCGGCAACCGCCGCTACCCCGCGCCGATCGCGCGCGAGTGGCTCGAGCGTACGGAGCCGTTCGTGCTCGAGCCCGAGGCGCTCGCGGCGGTCGAGGGAGTCGACCCGCAGCACATCGCCCGGTTCGTGATCGCGCCGCTGCGGCTCGAGGGCGCCCGCGTCGGCGCGCTCGTCGCCACCGTCGAGGATCGCCAGATCGACGATCGGCAGCTCCGGCTCGTCGCCGGCCTCGCGCACCAGGCGAAGCTCGCGATCGAGAGCGCCGAGCACTACGCCGGCCTCGAGCGCACGTTCGTGGCAACCGTGGCCACGCTCGCGAACGCGCTCGAGGCGAACGACGAGTACACGTCGTCGCACGCGCACTGGATCAGCGACATGGCCCTCCTCGTCGGCGGCGTCCTCGGGCTCGACCGCGAGGCGCTGAAGCGCCTCGAGCTCGGCGCGCTGCTGCACGACATCGGCAAGATCGGGATTCCGTCCGAGATCCTCCGCAAGCCCGGGCCTCTGACCGAGGAGGAATTCGAGATCGTGCGGGCCCACCCGGAGCTGGGCGAGAAGATCCTCGCGCCGATCGACCGGCTGCACGACGTGCGGCCGATCGTGCGCGCCTGCCACGAGCGGTGGGACGGCCGCGGCTACCCGGATGGCAAGGCCGGTGCGGAGATCCCGGTCGAGGCGCGGATCGTCCTCGTCTGCGACGCGTTCCACGCGATGGCGACCGACCGGCCGTACCGGAGGCGCCTCTGCCCCGCCGAGGCGGTGCGGCGGCTCCGCGAAGGGTCCGGCACGCAGTTCGATCCGGCCGTGGTCGACGCGTTCGTCCGCATCTACGACGCCGGCGGCGTCCTGCCGATCCACTAGCGCGGGTCCTCGAGGCGTCGGATGGTGCAGACGTCGACGAAGCCGACGCGCTTCAGGATCGGATACGACGTCCCGGGAAGCGCCTCGACGACGAGCGCCGGCGTCCCGCGCGCGGCAGCGTCGTCCCAGCGCGCGCGGACGAGCGCGCGGTAGACGCCGCGGCCGCGCGCCCACTCCGCGACGGCGCCGGCGATCAGGAACACGCCGCGATCCGAGTAGATCGAGCGCCCCGCGCCCGCGGGGCGGCCCGCGAGACGCCCCAGGAACGTGGCGGGCACGCCCGCCCGCTGCGCCGCCTCGAACTCCGCCCGCAGGTGCGGCCGCTGCCGCTCGCGCCGCTCGGCCGATGTGGCGAACGCGTCCCACATCAGGTCGGTCGCGGTCAGGTAGTCGTGGAGGGTCTCGACGCGGAGCACCTCGACGTCCCGCGCCCCCGGCGGCGGTGCCTCGACGCACGCGAGCGCGTGCAGCACGCCGTGCCCGTCCTCCGGTTCGCGCAGCCCGAGGCCGAGCAGGCGCTCGCGAAGATCGGACGGGCGCGCCTCCGGGTCGATCAACCACGTCGTGTTCTTCACGCGCGGGACACGCGTCCGCACCTCGTCGACGAGCCCCTGGACCGCATCCGCCTCGACGCGGACGCCGGAGACGGTGGCCCAGGTCGTTCCCTGGACGACGCAGACACGCTCGTCGGCGGTCCGTTCGACGTCGCCGGAGAGCCGCGTGTAGCGGTCCGGCGCGTGCGCGAACGCGCGGACCTCGGGCGTCAGCACGTGGCCGGGTCGAGCAGGACCTCCAGCTCGCCCTGCGGCTCGAAGCCCAGCCGCTCGAGGATCGGCCGCGACGTCCCGCGCGCCTGCACGCACAGCGCGCCGAAGCCCGCTGCGACCGCGTCGTCCCAGCGGGCGCGGACGAGCGCCCGGTAGACGCCGCGTCGCCGCGCGTCCGGGAGCACCGACCCGCCGACGAGCAGCGCCGCCGGCAGACCCTCCTCGACGATCGCGCTCGCCGCGCCGACGGGCCGTCCGTCGAGGTACGCGACGTAGACGCGCGGGCCGTGGCCGCCGCGCTCCGCCGCGAAGCGCTCCGCCTCGACGCCCTCCCACTCGCGCTGCCGGTCCTCCGGCGTCTCGAACGCCTGGTGCGAGACGGATGCCGCCAGCCGGAACTCGGCGAGGTCGCGCACGCGACGCGCATCCACGTCGGGCGGTCCCGCCGACGGCTCGGCGGCGAGCGTCAGCGACGTCAGGTGGTCGTCGGCGACGAACCCGTGCGCCTGCAGACGGTCGGCGAGGTCGGCCGGCGTGGCTGCGGCGCCGACGTGCCAGAGGGCGCGCGTGTGGCCGCGCGCGGAGACCGCGGACCGCACCTCGGCGATCGCCTCGGGGACCTCGTCGGGGTCGAGCCGCAGCCGCGAGACGTGCGTGAACGACGGGACGGGCCCGAGGAGCAGGCAGTAGCGGTCGGTGAGGAGGCGCGTCAGGCCGCTGCGCGGGTCGATCTCGCCCCACGCGGCGGGATCCTCGGCGAACCGCCGCAGGTCCTCAGGAGCAGAACTCGTCGGCAACCGCCAGCGCGTCGTCGAGGATCGCGAGACCCTCCTCGAGCTCGTCGCGCGTGATCGTGAGCGGCGGGCAGCACATGACGACGTTCCAGTGCGTCATCAGGTACAGGCCGCGGTCGAGCGCACGCTTCATCAGCGCGGCGACCGGCTTCGCGGCGTCGCCGGAGCCGTTGAACGGCACGAGCGGCTCCCGCGTCGCGCGGTCCTTGACGAGCTCGATCCCCCAGAAGCAGCCGAGCCCGCGCACCTCGCCGATCGACGGGTGCTTCTCCTGCAGCCGTGCCAGCTCGGCGGCGAACACGTCGCCCGCCGCCGCGGCGTTCTCGACGATCGCCTCCTCCTGGAAAGCTTCGATCGAGGCGACTGCCGACGCGCACGCGAGCGGGTGTCCGCTGTAGGTGAGGCCGCCGGCGAAGAACCTGTCGCGTACCCACTCCGCGATCGGCCTGCGCACGACCATCGCGCCGAGCGGGACGTAGCCCGAGTTGATCCCCTTCGCGACGGTCATGATGTCCGGGACGACGTCCCAGTGGTCGACGCCGAACCACTTGCCCGTGCGGCCGAAGCCGGCCATGACCTCGTCGCAGATCAGCAGGATCCCGTAGCGGTCGCAGACCTCGCGGATCGACCGCAGGTAGCCGTCCGGCGGGACGATGATCCCGTTCGTCCCCGTCACCGTCTCGAGGATCACCCCGGCGACGGTGTGCGCGCCCTCGTACTGGAGGACCTCCTCGAGGTGCGGCGCGCCGGTGCACACCGGGCACGGGTCGGGGTGGCCGGCGGGGCAGCGGTACGTGTACGGGTCGAGGATTCGGACGACGCCGGGCAGGCCGGGCTCGGCCGCCCACCGGCGCGGGTCGCCGGTGAGCGTGATCGCGCCGGCGGTGGCGCCGTGGTAGCTGCGGTAGCGCGCGACGATCTTGTGGCGGCCGGTGTACCAGCGGGCGAGCTTGATCGCGTTCTCGTTCGCCTCGGCGCCGCCGTTCGTGAAGAACGACATCGAGAGGTCGCCGGGCGTCAGCTCGGCCAGGAGCTTCCCGAGCCGCGACCGCGACTCGGTCGCCATCGGCGGGCCGATCGTCGCCAGCTTCTCGGCCTGGTCCTTGATCGCCTGCACGAGCTTCGGGTGCGAGTGACCGATCGAGACGTTGACGAGCTGCGAGGCGAAGTCGAGGTACGCCTTGCCGTCGTAGTCGTAGAAGTAGCGCCCTTCGGCGCGCTCGACCGCGATCGGGTTGATCGCGTTCTGGACGCTCCAGGAGTAGAGGACGTAATCCTTTGCGTCCTGGACGATCTGCCTAGCCAGCTCGGTGCTCGTCTCGGTCGTCGCCATGACCTGATGCTACTGCGGGATCCACGAGCAGGTGGACGTCGCCGTGGCGGGCGAAGCCGAGGCGCTCCAGGATCGGCGACGACATCGGCCCGGCCTGGACGACGAGGAGCGGCGTCCCGCGCGCCGCGGCGTGGCGCCAGCGCGCGTGGACGAGCGCGCGATAGGCGCCGTGGCCGCGGAACGCGGGCAGCACGACGGCGCCCATCAGCGCGACGCCCCCGGCCATGTCGACGGCGCGGGCGACCCCGGCGACCGCTCCGTCGACGATCGCCGCGAAGTTGTGCACGACCGGGCTCGCCTCCGCAGCCGGTGACAGGTCGCCGCCCCACACTTCCTGCTCCACCCGCGCCGCCTCCTCCGGGTCGGCGGTGCGGACGGCGACAGAGCCCGGGCCGGGCGGCTCGCGGTCGAGCGTCAACGCGGTCAGCACGGGCGGGTCGCCGGCGACGAGACCGCCAGCGAGAAGCTCGTCGGCCGCGCTCCGCGGCGCCGACGGCCCGAGCCACCACTCGACCCGGCGCGCCCCCGTGGCGCGGGCCTCCGTCCGGACCGCCGCCACGTCGACGCGCCGCACCCGCGCCACCCATGCCGCCGCTGCACCCTCGACGTAGACGTAGCCGTCGCGGGCGGCCGGCCGGAACATCGGCGACGGAAGCAGGTAGGCGAGGGTGTCCTCGGCCAGCTCCGCGGGCGTCGGCGCCACGGCGCTAGTCTCCACTGGATCTCGCCGAGGAGGAGCCAGTGACCGAAATCGTCGACGCACCCGCAGCCGTCAAACCCGTCAACCACTGGATCGGCGGCGCCGCCTACGAGGGCCGCTCCGGCCGGACGGGGCCGGTCTACAACCCGGCGACGGGGCACCAGACGGGAGCGGTCGACTTCGCGACGGCGGAGGAGGTCGACAGGGCGGTTCAGGCCGCGAAGGAGGCGTTCCCGGCGTGGCGGGCGCTCTCGCTCGCCAAGCGCGCCGAGCTCATGTTCGCGATCCGGGAGCTCGTCCACGAGCGCCGCGAGGAGATCGCGAAGATCCTGACCGCCGAGCACGGGAAGGTGCTCTCGGACGCCTTCGGCGAGGTCACGCGCGGGCTCGAGGTGATCGAGTTCTGCTGCGGGATCCCGCACCTCCTGAAGGGCGGGATGACCGAGCAGGCGTCCACGGGGATCGACGTCTACTCGATCCGGCAGCCGCTCGGCGTCGTCGCCGGGATCACGCCGTTCAACTTCCCGGCGATGGTCCCGATGTGGATGTGGGCGCCGGCGCTCGCCTGCGGCAACACGTTCGTGCTCAAGCCGTCGGAGAAGGATCCGTCGGCGTCGGTCTACACGGCCGAGCTGCTCAAGGAGGCGGGCGTCCCCGACGGCGTCTTCAACGTCGTGCACGGCGACAAGGTGGCCGTCGACGCGATCCTCGCGCACCCCGACGTCGCCGCCGTCTCGTTCGTCGGCTCGACGCCGATCGCGCGCTACGTCTACGAGACCGCGACGGCGAACGGCAAGCGCTGCCAGGCGCTCGGCGGGGCGAAGAACCACATGGTCGTCCTCCCGGACGCCGACATCGAGATGGCCGCCGACGCCGCCGTCTCCGCTGCCTACGGCTCGGCGGGCGAGCGCTGCATGGCGGTGTCGATGGTGGTCGCGGTGGGCGACGCGGCCGACCCGCTGATCGAGGCGATCAAGCAGCGCATCCCGAACGTGAAGGTGGGCGACGGCATGGACGGTTCCAGCGAGATGGGCCCGCTGATCACGCGCGAGCACCGCGACAAGGTGGCGTCGTACCTCGAGGAGGGCGGCGGGCAGGTCGTCGTGGACGGCCGCGACGGCTGCCCCGACGACGGCTTCTTCCTCGGGCCGTCGCTGATCGACGACCTGCGGCCGGGCATGCGCGCCTACGACGACGAGATCTTCGGCCCCGTGCTCGGGGTCACGCGCGTGGGGACGTACGACGAGGCGGTACGGCTCGTGAACGAGAACCCGTACGGGAACGGCACGGCGATCTTCACCCGCGACGGCGGTGTCGCCCGCCGCTTCCAGTTCGAGGCGCAGGCGGGGATGGTCGGGGTCAACGTCCCGATCCCCGTGCCGGTCGCGTACTACTCGTTCGGCGGCTGGAAGAACTCGCTGTTCGGCGACCGGCACATCTACGGCCCGGAAGGGATCGACTTCTACACCCGGACGAAGGTGGTCACCTCGCGCTGGCCCGATCCGGCGACGTCGAAGGTCGACCTCGGCTTCCCGCAGACGCGGTAGAGGAACGTCGATTGCTTTCGCGGCGCCGCGCGGCGTAGGGTCGGCCTGCGCGCCGGACGGCGCGCGGGACGCCGAGGAGGCGATGTGATCGCAGTCAGACGGCGGCCGAGACGGAGGACGCTGGGGCGGGCGCCGGCGCTTGCGCAGTGGTCGCGTGCGCGGCGGCGGCCGCGGCCGCGCTCTGGTTCTTCCGGCGGTCGAGGAAGGTCGAAAGGAGTGATCGGATGCAGAAGCACGCCGAGGGGTCGAAGCGGATCCTCGACGAGGTCTTCGGAGCCGGGAACTACGAGGTCGCCGACGAGCTGATCGCGGCCGACGCGCAGGGCCACGACCCGGCGCTGCCCCAGCCGACGATCGGGCCGGAGGGGCTCAAGGAGGCGGCGCGCGGCTACCGCGGGGCCTTCCCCGACCTCACGATGAGCATCCAGCAGGTGGTTGCGGAGGGCGACAGCGTCGCGATCCGCTGGACCGCGCGCGGCACCCACAAGGGCGACCTCTTCGGGATCGCGCCCACCGGGAAGCAGGGAACGGTCACCGGGATCACGATCGACCGGTGGGCGAACGGCAAGATCGCGGAGTCCTGGACGAACTGGGACACGCTCGGCCTCCTGCAGCAGCTCGGCGCCGTGCCGGCTGCGCTGCAGACGGCCTGAGGGGCACGAGGCGGGCCGCGCCCGCGGCCCGCGCCCCCTTCACCTTCGCGAGGAATCTGCCGATGGACCGCGTACGGGAGGACCCCGTCCGTCAGCAGATGTCGCTCGCGTTCCCGACACCCGACCACATGCCGTGCCCCGAGTGCGGCGAGTCGCTCCCGGTCAAGGGAGAGACGGCGCATGTGTGCGACGACGAGCGCCGCCTCGACTACCGGCTGGTCGAGCTGCGCCCCGAGATCGACCGCTTCGACGGCGACCTCGCCGGCTGGCTCGACACCCCCGCGGGCCGCTTCGCCCGCTGGCTCGCAGAGCGCGACCGCCGCTAGTCTGCGCCGCGATGCGGGTCGTGGTCGTAGGCGCCGGCGGCGTCGGCAGCGCCGCGGCGGCGGTCGCGGCCGAGCGGAGCTTCTTCGAGCGAATGGTGCTGGCCGACGTGAGCGCCGACCGCGCAGCGCGCGCGGCGGCGCCGCACGGCGACCGCTTCGCGTCTGCGCAGCTCGACGCGGGCGACGTCGACCAGGTCGTGGAGCTGCTCGAGAGCGAGCGCGCCGACGCGGTCCTGAACGCGTGCGACCCGCGCTTCAACCCGCCGCTCCTCGAGGCGGCGCTGCGCGCGCGGGTCACCTACCTCGACATGGCGATGACGCTCTCCCGCCCCGGCGTCCTGCTCGGCGAGGAGGAGCTCGCGCAGGACGCCGCCTGGCGCGAAGCCGGCCTCCTCTGCCTCGCGGGGATCGGTGTCGAGCCGGGCCTCGCCGACGTCTTCGCACGCCACGCCGCCGACCACCTCTTCGCCGAGATCGACGAGATAGGCGTGCGCGACGGCGCGAGCCTCGAGGTGGAGGGCTACGAGTTCGCGCCGACCTTCTCGATCTGGACGACGATCGAGGAGTGCCTGAACCCGCCGCTCGTGTGGGAGCGCGGACGCGGCTGGTTCACGACGGAGCCGTTCTCGGAGCCGGAGGTCTTCGACTTCCCCGAGGGGATCGGGCCGCTCGAGTGCGTGAACGTCGAGCACGAGGAGGTCGTCCTGGTCCCGCGCTGGGTCGACTGTCGCCGTGTCACGTTCAAGTACGGGCTCGGCGAGGAGTTCATCGACGCGCTGAAGACGCTGCACAAGCTCGGGCTGGACTCGACGGAGCCGGTTCGCGTGCGGGGCGTCGAGGTCGCGCCGCGCGACGTCGTCGCGGCCGCGCTCCCCGATCCCGCCACGCTCGGCGACCGGATGACCGGGAAGACGTGCGCCGGCACCTACGTCACGGGGACGGGGAAGGACGGCCGGCCGCGCGCCGTCTACCTCTACCACGTCGTCGACAACGAGGAATCGATGCGCCGCTACGGCCACCAGGCGGTCGTCCTCCAGACCGCGCTCAACCCGGTCGCCGCGCTCGAGCTGCTCGCCGACGGTGCCTGGTCGGGCGCGGGGGTGCTCGGCCCCGAGGCGTTCCCGTCGCAGCCGTTCCTCGACCTGTTGGCCGAGTACGGCGCCCCGCACGGCGTCGACGAGCGGGCCGACATCGCCCGCGGTGTCTGACACTCTTGGTGTCAGGCACCTCTCTCGGCCGTCTGCTACGCCGACGCGCCGGCGAGCGCCGCGGGCTTCAGCTCCTCGCCGAACCGCGCGCGCTTCACGAACTGCCCGATCCCGGGCTTCGCGACGAGCTCGTCGTTCTCCACGAGCACGTTCCCGCGCAGGAGCACCGTGTCCGGCGACCCCTGCACCTCCGTCCCCTCGAAGAGGTTGTAGTCGGAGCGCGAGTGGTGCGTGGACGCGGAGATCGTCACGCGCTTCTCGGGGTCGAAGACGACGACGTCGGCGTCGGACCCGACGGCGAGCGTGCCCTTCCGCGGGTACAGCCCGAAGAGCTTCGCCGGGTTCGTGCAGAGCAGCTCGACCATCCGGTTCAGGCTGATCCGCCCTTCGCGGACGCCGAAGTGGTGGATCATCTGCAGCCGGTTCTCGAGGCCGGGCGCGCCGTTCGGGATCTGGCGGAAGTCGTCCTTGCCGTGGTCCTTCTGCCCCTTGAACAGGTACGCGCAGTGGTCGGTCGAGATCGCCTGCAGCACGTTCGTCCGCACCGCGCTCCAGAGCACCTCCTGGTTCTCCTTCGCGCGCGGCGGCGGCGTGTACACGTACTTGGCGCCCTCGAAGTTCGGCCGCTCGAGGAACGACGTGTCGATGAAGAGGTACTGCGTGCAGGTCTCGCCCCACACGTTCCAGCCCTTCTCGCGGGCGAGCGCGATCGGCTCCACCGACTCGCGGCACGACACGTGCACGACGTAGAGCGGCGCGCCGGCGACGCGTGCGAGCTGGATCGCACGGTTCGTCGCCTCGCCCTCCGTCTCCGGCGGCCGCGTGAGCGCGTGGTAGATCGGCGCCGTGTTGCCGGCCTCGATTGCCTGCGTCATCAGCACCTCGATGGCGTCGCCGTTCTCGGCGTGCACCATCACGAGCGCTCCCGTCTCGGCGGCGACCTGCATGGTCTTGAAGAGCGTCTCGTCGTCGACCATCAGCGAGTCCTTGTAGGCCATGAAGAGCTTGTACGACGTGACGCCGTGCTCTTCCGGCAGGCGGCCGAGCTCGTCGAGCGTCCCACCCTCGCGCAGGTCGGTGACCGCGATGTGGAAGCCGTTGTCGATGATCGACTTGCCTTCGCGCTTGCCGTGCCAGAGCTCGAGCGCCTCCGCGAACGTCTGCCCCTTCCCCTGGATGCAGAAGTCGACGTGCGTCGTGGTCCCGCCGAACGCGGCCGCCGTCTGGCCCGACTGGAAGTCGTCGATCGTCGTCTCGCCGCGCCACGGCATCTCGAGGTGCGTATGCGGGTCGACCGCGCCCGGGAGCACGTACTTGCCGGACGCGTCGATCACTTTCTCCGCCTGGACGTCCAGGGCCTCGCCGATCAGGCAGATGCGCTCGCCCTCGATGTAGACGTCGGCGACGTAGTCGTCCGCCGCGGTGATCACGCGGCCGCCCTTGATCAGCACAGACATCGCAGCGCTCCTTCCTCGGAACCCCCGGAACTGAGCTCGCCCGGGACGGGCGAACTCAGTTCCTGAGTCTAGGCTCTACTTGCCGCCCGGCGTGACGTGCACGACGGCCGGCTTCCAGTGCTTGCCGTACACGTCGAGGCCCTGCGCCTTGAGCGCCGCCAGCGCCTGGCGGACGAACGCATAGTTCGTCTCCCACGCCTTCGGCGCCTTCTTGATCACGCCGTACTTCTGGGCGATCGTCTCGGTGTACTTCACCGCCGACGCCGGGACGACGCCGATGCCGGACGGGTTCGGCCAGATGAGCTTGTTGATCTCGTTCATCTGCCAGGTCTGGTGCCCGCGGCCGAGCGTCGGGCCGTTCTTGAGCACGATGTTGACGCACGTCTTCCAGTGGTCGCGGCAGAAGATCCAGCCGGCGAGCGAGGCGCCGATGAACTTCACCGCCGTCGCCTGGTTGGCCGGATTCTTCAGCCACTTCTGCGTGGTGAAGATGTTGTCCTCGAGCATCCCCGTCCCGACCTGCGGGCTCGACATCTTGAAGACGTTGAGGTCGCTCAGCTGGTAGAGCTTGCCCGTCGACGGGTTCTTCGTCTCGAGCACCTGGGCGAGCTCGTTGTACGTCATCGCCGCCGCCGCGTCGACCTGGTGCTGCAGGAACAGGTTCATGTCGAACGGCTGGTTGACGATCGTCACGTCGCTCGGGTTGTTCGGGTTGATCCCGTTCTTCGCGAGCGCCGCGAACAGCTCCGGCTGGTTGCCGCAGCACCAGACGCCGACCTTCTTGCCCCGCATCTTCGCGATCGAGTTGATGCCGCTCGACTTCCAGGTGAGCTCGGTCATCCCGGAGCGGGCGAACACCTGCGCGACGGAGACGAGGTCGCCTCCGTGCTCGTCGGTCGCGAACAGGTTCGGCAGCCAGTCGAGGCCGAAGTCGGCCTGCCCGCCGAGCACGACCTGCTCGGGCGTGATGTTCGGCCCGCCGACCTTGATCTTCACGTCGAGGCCCGCCTTCTTGTAGTACCCCTCTGCGGCGGCCGCGTAGTAGCCGGCGAACTGCGCCTGCGTCACCCACTTCAACTGCAGGGTGACGTGCGTCAGCTTCTGAGAGTGCGTGCTCGCGCTCGCGGCGACGACCGAGCCCCCCAGAACCAGCACCGTCAGCACCGCCGACAGCGCGACCCACTTCCTGCTGCGACTCAACGAACCCCTCCCTTTTCGTCTACTCCCGGACGCCCTGCGCGCTCGGATGCCAATCCATGGTGAAGCGTTCGACCACGCCGATCAAGACGTAGAAGGCGATTCCCATGGCGCTCGCCACGACGATCGCCGCCCAGGCCAGCGGCAGGTCGAACAACGTGACGGAGTTCTCGATCTGCACGCCCAGCGCCTGGATCGATCCCCCGAAGTACTCGCCCACGATCGCACCGATCATCGACAGCACCGTCGCCACCTTGAGGCCGGTGAAGACGAACGGTAGCGCGCTCGGGAACCGGACCCGGCGGAAGACGTCCAGCTCGCTCGCGGCGTACGAACGCATCAGCTCGATCGCGGCCGGCGGCACCGACGTCAGCCCCCGCACCGTGTTGACGAGCACGGGGAAGAAGCACAGGACGGCCGCGATCGCCATCTTCGAGCGCGGGTTCAGCAGGCCGAACCAGTCGTTCATGATCGGCGCGAACGCGATGATCGGAACCGCGTTCGCGGCGATCGCGTACGGCATCAGCGCCCCCGAGAGCCTGCGCCACCGGGCGAGGGCGAGCGCGACGGCGATCCCCAGCCCCGACCCGATCGCGAAGCCGCCCAGCGCCTCCTGCAGCGTGAACCAGCCGGCATGCCAGAGGATGCTCCAGTGGTCGTGCAGCGAGCGCGCGATCTCGGTGGGCGTCGGGAGCAGGAACTTGCCGAGCCACGGCGCGAACGCGAACTGCCAGAGCAGCATCCCGGCCGCGAACACGAGCGCCACCGGCGCCCAGTCCTGCAGCCGGCGGATCAGAGCTCGCCCTCCGCGATCAGCTGCGCGGTGGCCTGCTCGGCACCGCCGCGGGCGAGGGCCTCGCGCACCTCGGTCACGAGCTCGAAGAAGCGGGGCTCCTCCCGCACCTCGTTCGTCCGCGGCTGGGGCAGGTCGACGTCGATCACCTGCGCGATGCGGCCCGGCCGCGCCGACATCACGACGACGCGCGTGGAGAGGAACACGGCCTCGGGAATCGAGTGCGTGACGAACACCACGGTCGAGCCGGTCTCGGCCCAGATCCGCAGCAGCTCGACGTTCAGTCGCTCCCGCGTCATCTCGTCGAGCGCTCCGAACGGCTCGTCCATCAGCAGGAGCGCCGGCTCGAAGGAGAGCGCCCGGGCGATCGAGACCCGCTGCTGCATGCCGCCCGAGAGCTGCCACGGATGGTGGTCGGCGAACCCCGTCAGCTCGACGAGCTGCAGCATCTCGTCGACGCGCTCCTTGCGGCGGCGGCGGTCCCAGCCGAGCATCTCGAGCGGGAGCGCGATGTTCTTCGCCACCGTCCGCCAGTCGTAGAGCACCGCCTGCTGGAACACGATCCCGTAGTCGCGGTCGCGGCGCGCTCGGCCCGCCGGCTTGCCGTTCACGGTCACCGCTCCCTCGGTGGGCGGCACGAGGTCGCCGATCACGCGCAGGAGCGTCGACTTGCCGCAGCCGGACGGCCCGATCAGCGAGACGAACTCGCGCGGCCGGACCTCGAGGTCGATCCCCTGCAGCGCGACGGTGCCGCCGCGGAAGCGCTTCGACACCCCGGAGAGGGCGACGACCGCGGTCTCCTCGTTCATGCGACGTTCTCCGGCGCGCGGCGCACGATCACGCGCTCGGCGGCCACGACCGCGAGGAAGAACGCGATGCCGAGGAGCGCCGAGATCACGTTCGTCGCCCACAGCTCCTGCGGCTCGATCGAGTAGTACTGGTTGAAGTTGACGATCGCGCCGCCGAGGCCGCCCTGGATCGACGCCGACGGCTCGGAGATGATCGCTCCGACGATCGAGAGCGGCGCGGCGATGCGGAAGGCCGAGAAGAGGTACGGCAGCGACGACGGCGCCTGCAGCTTCCAGAGGATCCGCCACCGGCCGGCGGCGTAGGAGCGCAGCAGCTCGACCGCCCGCGGATCAGCGGACTGCAGCCCCCGCAGCGCGTTGATCGTGACCGGGAAGAACGTCAGGTAGGCGGCGAGGACGGCGACCGCGAGCCAGTCGTGGATCCCCTTCGAGCCGAGACCGACGACGACCATCGGCGCGATCGCGAGCAGGGGGATCGTCTGCGACGCGACGACGTACGGGATGATGCCGCGCTCGAGGAAGCGCGACTGCGACAGGACGACCGCGATCGCGAACCCGCCCACGGCCCCGAGCACGAAACCGAGTGCCGCCTCCTTCGCCGTGAACAGGCTCGCGTGGAAGAGGACGTGCAGGAGCCAGGGGCCGTTCGCCTGCGCCGGCTGGAACAGCGCCTCGACGATGCGGTGCAGGTGCGGCATCGTCACGTCGTTCACGGGGAACGGCCACGTGAGCTTGAAGCGCGTCCCGATCCAGTGCCAGAGCTCCCACAGGCCCCACAGGAACGCGAGCACGGCGAGGAACGTGAGGGCGCGGAACGCGGCGCTCACGCCGGCCACGCGGCTCGAGCGGCGCACGTCGTGCACGAGCTCGCTCGGCGCCACGTGTTCGAGCTCGGCCATCGCGCCTGATGTATCACACCGCGGGACCGTCCCTCTTAAGATCGCCGCCATGACGCTCGAGCCCAGTCGCACCGTCACCGACCTCGAGGAGCTGCGAGAGCTGACGGGGAACGAGGACGGGGCGCAGCGCGTCGCGTGGACGGAGACCTGGGACAAGGCCCGCGACTTCCTGCGGGAGAAGATGGCGCCGACGGGGGCGGTCGAGGAGGTCGACGCGGCCGGGAACCAGTGGTTCACGCTCCCGGGCGCGTCGGAGCGTGCGCTCCTGATCGGCGGGCACATGGACTCGGTCCCGAACGGCGGCTGGCTTGACGGCTGCCTCAACGTCCTCGCCGGCGTCGAGGTGATGCGGCGGCTCACGGACGAGGGAGAGCGCCCGGTGGCGGTGCGCCTCGTGTCGTGGGCCGACGAGGAGGGCGCGCGGTTCGGGCGCTCGCTCTTCGGCTCGTCGGCGGCGGCCGGCTCCATGCGCGACCAGGACGAGCTCCGGCAGCTCCGCGACCGCGACGGGGTCGCGCTTCCGGACGCGCTGCGCGAGCACGGCGTCGACCTCGACCGCGCACTCGAGGCGCGGTCGCAGCTCGAGACCGCGGCCGCCTACCTGGAGCTGCACATCGAGCAGGGGCCCGTGCTCGAGTCGCTCGACCTGCCGCTGGGCGTCGTCCTCGGCACGTTCGGCGTCGAGCGCTCGCGCTTCACCTGGCACGGCCAGGCGGCGCACGCGGGCTCGACGCCGATGGACAAGCGGCGCGACGCGCTCGCCGGGGCGGCGAAGCTCGCGCTGCGCATCCGCGAGATCGCAGCCGAGGTCGGGAACGGCGCCGTCTGCACCTGCGGCGGCGTCGTCACGAGGCCGGGGATCGTGACGTCGGTCGTCGAGACGGCGGAGCAGCTCCTCGACCAGCGCCACCTCGACGCGGCCGCGCTCGCGCGGATGCTGGAGCTGGCGCGCGACTCGGCCGAGCGGTTCGCGCGGGAGGAGGACGTCACCGTCGAGTGGGAGCGGATCTGGAGCATCGAGCCGATCCTCTTCGACGAGGCGCTGGTCGAGCTCGCCGACGAGGCGATCCGCGAGGTAGCGGGCACGTCGCACCGGCTTCCGTCGGGGCCGCTGCACGACGCGGCCGAGGTCTCGCGCGCCGGGATCCCCACCGTGATGCTCTTCGTCCAGAGCCTCCGCGGCCTCTCGCACACGAAGCTCGAGGACACGAAGCGGGAGCACCTGGAGCTGGCGGTCGAGGCCCTCGACCGGCTGGCCTCGAAGACGATCTCGCGCCTCTGCGCGTAGCCGCGGGCCTCGAGCCGCTGTGGACAAAGCCGCGCCGATTTGTCGCCGTCGTTTGGCGACGCTCTCGCGTCCTCCCAAGCACCGGTTCGGGGGCCGCGGTGCGACCTGTGGAGGATCTGCCGCTCTTCTGTCGCCCTCGCTTGGCGACGGGGTACGAGCCGCCGACGCCGTCGACTAGGGTCTGAAGGGCGATCGCGACGAGGAGGATCCCATGGCCCTGAGCTTCGGCGTCACCGTGCTGCCCGACCCGCCGTACCAGCGGATGATCGAGCTCATGCAGCTCGCCGAGCAGAGCGGGTTCGAGTACGCCTGGACGTACGACTCGCACGTGCTCTGGCAGGAGTCGATACCGACTCTGGCGCTGGCCGCCGACAGGACGTCGAAGATCAAGCTCGGCCACATGGTGACGAACCCCGGGACGCGCGAGCCGACGGTGCTCGCGAGCGCCTACGCCACGCTGCACGAGATCTCGAGCGGGCGCATGGTGATGGGGATCGGGCGCGGCGACTCGGCGCGGCGCTACATCGGGCAGCAGCCGGTGACGGTCGCGCGATTCGAAGAGGCGCTGGCGATGATCAAGCCGTTCATGAACGGCAAGGCGGTGGAGTGGAACGGCCGCGAGCTCCAGCTCAAGTGGGTGCGGCCGGAGCTGCCGGAGATCGAGATGCACGTCGCCGGCTACGGGCCGAAGGCGCTGGCGGTCGCCGGCCGCCGCGGGGACGGCGTGATCATCCAGCTCGCCGACCCCGACATCATCCAGTGGATCATGGCGACGGCGCGGAAGGCGGCCGAGGAGGCCGGCCGCGATCCGGGCGCGCTGAAGTGCATCGTCAGCGCGCCGAGCCACGTGAGCGACGACCTCGGCGACGCGCGTGACCAGGTGCGCTGGTTCCCCGCCATGGTCTCCAACCACGTCAAGGACCTGATCGACCGCTACGGCGCCGACGGCAGCGTCGTCCCGAAGGCGCTCACGGAGTACGTCCTCGCGCGCACGTTCTACGACTACGACGAGCACTCGCGCGTCGGCGCGAAGCACGGCGAGTTCGTCACCGACGAGATCTGCGACCGCTTCTGCGTGATCGGCAGCGTGGAGCAGTGCAAGCAGAAGCTGCGCGAGCTCGAGGAGATCGGCGTCGACCAGTTCAACATCTACCTGATGACGCACGGCCAGGAGGAGACGCTCCAGGCGTACGGGGACGGGATCATCCCGGAGTTTGCAGGGGTGCCCGCGTAGAGGGCTCAGGGTCGAATCAGGATCGATCCCGGTGGCCGCGCGCCGGGAGTGTCGGTAGCGTGGCTCTCATGAACGCGAACGGCGCAAACGCGAACGGCGCGGTCGTCAGCGCGACGGAGCTGACCCGCCGCTACGGCGAGGGCGAGGCCGCCGTCGACGCTCTTCGGGGGGTCACGCTCGAGGTGCACCCCGGCGAGCTCGTGGCGGTGATGGGGCCATCCGGCTCCGGCAAGTCGACGCTCATGCACCTGCTCGCGGCGCTCGACAAGCCGACGAGCGGCGGCGTCACGATCGCCGGACAGGACGTCGGGTCGCTGTCCGACCGCCAGGTGACGCTCCTCCGGCGCGAGCACATTGGCTTCGTCTTCCAGTTCTTCAACCTCCTGCCGATGCTGACCGCGGAGGAGAACGTCAAGCTGCCGCTCTCGATCGCGGGCGAGAAGCCGGACCGCGAGTTCTTCGAGGAGCTGCTGAAGCGCATCGGCCTCGCCGACCGGCGGTCGCACCGGCCGGCCGAGCTGTCGGGCGGCCAGCAGCAGCGGGTCGCGATCGCGCGCGCGCTCGTCACGCAGCCTTCGGTCGTCTTCGCGGACGAGCCGACCGGCAACCTCGACTCGAAGACCGGCGCAGAGATCCTCGAGCTCCTGCGGGCGTCGACGGCCGACCTCGGCCAGACGATGGTGATGGTCACGCACGACGCGAACGCCGCCGAGATCGCCGACCGGGTCCTCTTCCTGGCCGACGGCCGCATCGTCGAGGAGCTGCCGCGGAGCGGCGCGAACGAGATCCTCGCGGCGATGACCCGCGCGAGCGCATGATCAGGGTCGGGCTCGCAGGTCTCCTCGGCCGGAAGCTGCGGACCGCGCTGACGGCGTTCGCCGTCGTGCTCGGCGTCGCCATGGTCAGCGGCACGCTCACGCTGACCGGCTCGATCGACCACGCGTTCAACTACATCTTCACGAGCATCCGGCAGGGCTCGGACGCCGTGATCACGGGCAAGGCCGCGTTCGACGTCTCCGACTCCCAGAACGCGCTCGCGCCGACCATGCCGATGTCGCTCCTCCATCGGGTGCGAGCGCTGCCGTCGGTGGCGCTCGCGGACGGGGAGGTCGACGACACGGTCACGCTGATCGACCGCAAGGGCAAGGCGATCGTCTTCGGGGGCGCGCCGAACCTCGGGTTCAGCATCGAACGCGGAAACTCGCCGTTCAACCCACTCGTGCTCGTCTCGGGGTCGTGGCCGAAGGGGCGCGAGGTCGTGATCGACCGCACCACCGCGAGCCGGAAGCACTTCGCCGTCGGCGACGAGATCGGCGTGCAGGCCGAGGGCCCGGTCGAGCGGTTCCGCATCTCCGGGCTCGTCAAGTTCGGAAGCGCCGGATCCCTGGGAGGCGCGACGCTCGCCGGGTTCGACCTGCCGACGGCGCAGGCGCTCTTCCACAAGCCCGGACGGCTCGACCAGATCGCGATCGCGAGGAAGCCGGGCGTCGCGGAGGCGACGCTGCTCGCGCAGGTGCGGAAGCTGCTGCCGAAGACGGCCCAGGTGCGGACGGGGACGGCGCAGGCGCAGCAGGACGCGAAGCAGACGGACTCGTTCATCTCGTTCCTCCGCAACTTCCTGCTCGCGTTCGGCGGCATCGCGCTCTTCGTCGGGAGCTTCGTGATCGCGAACTCGCTCTCGATCACGATCGCGCAGCGGACGCGCGAGCTGGCGACGATGCGGACTCTCGGCGCGTCGAGGCGCCAGGTGCTGACGTCGATCGTCGTCGAGGCGCTCGTGATGGGCGTGCTCGCGTCGGTGGTCGGCCTGTTCGCCGGGCTCGGCCTGGCGAAGCTCCTCTTCAAGCTGTTCGACGCCGTCGGGTTCACGCTCCCGAACAGCGGGATCATCTTCAGCGGGTCGACCGTCGCGATCGCGCTCCTCGCCGGGATCGTCGTGACGCTCCTCGCCAGCCTGCGCCCGGCGTTGCGCGCCACCCGCGTGCCGCCGATCGCCGCCGTGCGCGAGGGGGCGACGCTGCCGCAGTCGCGGTTCGCGCGCTTCCGCACCCCCGCGTCGGCGGTCCTCGCCGTCGGAGGCTTCGCCGCGCTCGTGTGGGGCCTCTTCGGGCCGCACCTGGGCACGAAGCAGGTGCTGATCTGGATGGGCCTCGGCACGCTCTGCGTCTTCTTCGGGGTCGCGCTGCTCTCGGTGCGGTTCATCCGGCCGCTCGCGGGCGTGCTCGGCTGGCCCGCCGCCCGCGTCGGCCGGGCCGCCGGCGCGCTCGCGCGCGACAACGCGCGTCGCAACCCGCAGCGGACGGCCTCCACGGCGGCTGCGCTCATGATCGGGCTCGCGCTCGTCACGCTCGTCGCCGTCCTCGCGGCCGGGATCACGAAGAGCTTCCGCGGCTCCGTCGACAAGATCTGGCGGAACGCCGACTACGCGATCACCGCCCAGAACAACTTCTCGCCGATCCCCACCGCCGCCGCGGACGCCGTCGCCCGCACGCCGGGCGTCGAGGCGGTCGCGAACGTGCGCACCGGGAAGGCGGCGGCGTTCGGGTCGAGCTTCTTCGCGACCGCCGTCAACCCGGCCGCGAGCACGATGTTCCGCCTCGACTGGAAGGCGGGATCCGCGCGCACGATCGCGACGCTCGGGCAGACGGGAGCGTTCGTCGACAAGGACTACGCGAAGTCGCACCATCTCCACGTCGGATCGCCGATCCTGCTGACCTTCCCGAACGGCAGCCGGAGGCAGTTCGTGCTGCGCGGGATCTTCGCGCCGCCGACGGGCGGGTCGCCGTTCGGCCGCGTGACCGTGTCGCAGGCGGCGTGGGACGCGAACGTCCCGAACCCCGAGAACCTCTACTCGTTCGTGCGCATGCGCGGCGGCGAGACCGTCGGGAACCGGAGCGTCCTCGACCGTGCGCTCACCCGCTTCCCGAACGCGAAGGTCGCGACGCGGCAGCAGTTCATCGACAACCAGATCAGCGGCCTGAACTCCGTGCTGAACATCCTCTACGTCCTGCTCGCGCTCTCGGTCGTCGTGAGCGTGTTCGGGATCGTCAACACGCTCGTGCTGACGGTGTTCGAGCGGACCCGCGAGATCGGGATGCTGCGCGCGATCGGGATGACGCGGCGGCAGGTGCGGCGCATGATCCGCCACGAGAGCGTGATCACGGCGATGATCGGCGGCGTCCTCGGCATCGTGCTCGGCATCGTCCTCGGCGCACTGCTCGCCGCGCGCGTCGACTTCATCGTCTTCACGCTTCCGGTGGGCTCCCTCGTCGTGTTCGCGGTGATCACGATCGTGGTCGGGATGCTGGCGGCGATCTTCCCGGCGCGCCGTGCCGCGCGGCTGAACGTGCTCCAGGCGCTGCAGTACGAATGAGCATCGTCTCGTTGCTGCGCACGCACGTCGCCGCCGCCGACCGCGAGGAGGCGGATCGCTGCGCCATGCTGCGGCTCGCGGCCGAGCTCGAACGGCCGACCTCGCGCGACCAGGCGCGCGCCCACTTCACGGGCTCGGCGTTCGTGGTCGACGAGCGCTGCGAGCGGATGTGCCTCGTCTGGCACGCGAAGCTCGAGCGGCTCCTCCAGCCCGGCGGCCACGTCGAGCCGGCGGACGTCTCCCTGGAGGCGGCGGCGCTCCGCGAGGCGTTGGAGGAGACGCGGCTCGAGCTCGACTTCCACCCGAAGGCGCCGCGGCCGTTCGACCTCGACATCCACGTCATCGGCGAGCGGCCGGGCGAGCCGGCGCACTACCACCTCGACGTGCGCTACCTGCTCGTCGGCTCCGGCGACCCGTGCGCGGGCGCCGGGTGGTACCCGCTCGACCACCCGGTCGAGGAGTCGGTCGCGCGGCTCGTGCGCAAGGCGCTCACGTACCGAGCCCCGGCCCCGGCCTGAGCTCGAGCGGGCTCTCCGGCAGCCCCGCAGCGGGAGATGCTGCGTTGTAGCCGCCGGGCGCGACGTCGTTCGGTGCGTCGGGATGGAAGAGCGCGGCCAGCAGCTGGATCTGGCCGCGCGCGGGGCCGAGCTCGAACTGGCCGCCGCCGTAGAGCGCGATCCCCTCCCGCTCGCACGCCTCGTAGAAGTCGAAGAGGCGTCTGACCGACCCGAAACGCGACGGCTTGCAGTTCAGGCAGCGCGGCGTGAACGGCAGGGCCTCGACGTCGCTCCACTCGTGGATCGCGGCATCCCACGTGATCCGGTCGCGGTGGGGCTCGAGCGCGCGCATCGTCTCCGGAGTGAGCGCCGGGTCCTCGATCCACGCGTTCGGGAATGCGGCGGCGACGCGCGCGTACAGCTCCGCGTCGGGCGGGTTGCCGAACGCGTAGCGGTAGATGCCCTTGAAGTCGACCGTGTCGACGTTTCGCAGCGTCGCGATCACCTCGTCCGTCCAGTCCCGGTCCGGGTCGAGCTTGAAGCGGAGATTCGGGTAGAGCTCGAGCCAGCCGGGGACGTTCGCCGTGCGCGTCGAGACGACGAACCGCAACGGCCTCGGCTCGCGCTGCACGGCGTCGGCCAGCGAGAGCCCCGCCTGGCGGAGCGCCAGGTCGAGCGCCGCCGACTCGAACGCCCAGCGCCGGTACTCCGTCTGCCCCGCCTGCAGGAGCGAGAACGACTCCAGCGTGTGCTCGCCGGCGAACGGGAGCTTCCCCTCGTCCGCCTGGAACGTCTCCTGCGTCCGCGGGTCGTAGTCGACCTCCTCGCCGCGCCCCTCTTCGCCCTTGCCGTGCAGGACGACGACGGTGCGGCGCAGCGTGAAGCCGCGCGCGACCTCGCGCTCCAGCGGCTCGAGGGCGTAGCCGTCGATCTGGAGCGGCAGGCTGCGGACGGCATCCCAGAGCGCCATTGGTGTCTGACACCTTAGGTGTCAGGAACTGAACTCGTAATGGAGGGACCCGCCGCCTGAGCGCGAATCGGTGGGTATGAGAGGCTCACCGAAATCAGGTAAGCGGCGGCCGCCGAGCGGGCCGAGGCGGCCGCCGTGGGAGTTGGACGAGCAGTTG
>DASRCE010000011.1:0-43098 GCA_035653275.1 Gaiellaceae bacterium
CGAACGCACCAACGCCTGGCTACGCCGCTTCAAACGACTCACGATCCGAACCGAACCCAACAGCCGCGTCTACCTCGCCTACCTGACCCTCGCCCTCATCCTCATCCTCGCCCGCGCATTATGAGTTCAGTTCCAGACACCGAGTGCGGATGCATTGCATAGGCAGAGATCGGCCTGTTCCGCTATAGATGCCGAGATGACCGAAGGCACGGGGATCAGCCGCGCCCGCCTCGTCCACGGGGGGGCCGCGCTCGTGCTCTCGGGCTCGCTCGCGTCGGCGCTCGCCGTGCCGGCCTCCGCCGGCACCGCTCCGGACGGCGACCTGGCGGCGCTGCGGCTGCTGATCGGCGCCGAGCTGCTCGCCCTCGACTTCCAGCGGCAAGCGCTCGCGACCGGCAAGCTCGGCTCGGAGGCGGCGGCGACGGTCAAGCGAATGCGGGCCGACGAGCGGGCCCACTACGCCGCGCTCGCGAACCTCCTCTCGCAGGCGGGTCAGACGCCGGCGACGGCAGACGACATCGACTTCGCCTACCCGAAGCCGACGTTCAGGACCGAGTCGTCGATCCTCGCGCGCGGGGAGGAGCTGGAGGCGCTCCAGCTCGGCGCCTACATCGGCGCAAGCGCGAACCTGCAGACGCCCCGGCTGCGCATCGCGATTGCGCAGATCTCGGCGAACGAGGCGCAGCACACGGCGGCGCTCGCCGCGCTGTCGGGCAGGCCGCTGATCGGGAAGCCCTTCGGCCCCGCCCTCCAACCAGACGCCGTGAGCGCGGCGCTCGACGCCTACGAGAGCTGACGATGCCGAAGCAGCACTACACCGCCGCCGAGGCATCCGCCGCGCTCGGCATCAGCATCGACACCTTGCGCCGCTGGGACCGCGCCGGCCGCCTGCGTGTCGAGCGCGACGCGAGAAACCGGCGGGTGGTGCCCGCGGCGGAGATCGACCGGCTCCGCGGCGACGGGCAAGGAGCGCACCTCAGCGCGCGCAACCGCTTCCGGGCCACCGTGACCGACGTGAAGACGGACGGCCTGATGGCCCAGGTCGAACTGGTCGTCAGCGACCCGGTGCGCCTGGTCGCGATCGTGACGCGCGACGCAGTCGAAGATCTCGGCCTCAAGCCGGGCATGGCGGCGACCGCGATCGTCAAGTCGACGAACGTGATCCTCCAGAGCTAGAGATGCCTCGCAGGAACCGACTTCTCGTAGCCCTGGCCGTCGCAGCAGCCGCAGCCTCGTTCGCCGCCGGCGCGGCCGCGAAACACTCGCGCGGGCAGGCGCAGCTCACGGTCTACGCGGCGGCCTCGCTGACCGACGCGTTCCCGAAGCTCGACCCGCGCGAGAAGTACTCGTTCGGCGGCTCGAACATGCTCGCGGCTCAGATCGCGCAGGGCGCGCCGGCCGACGTCTTCGCCTCGGCCAACACGGCGCTGCCCGACCAGCTCCACGCGAACGGGCTCTGCTCGAAGCCCGTGGTGTTCACGCGCAACGCGCTCGTGATCATCGTCCCGAAGGCGAACCCGGCGAAGGTGCACGGCATCTACGACCTGACCAAGCCGGGGGTCAAGATCGACATCGCCGCGGCGAAGGTTCCGGTCGGCGGATACACGCTGCAGGTCCTCGAGAACATGAACCTGACCGACGCCGTGCTCGCGAACGTGGTCAGCCAGGAGACCGACGTGCGCGAGGTGCTCGCCAAGGTCGCGCTCGGCGAGGCCGACGCAGGGTTCGTGTACGCGACGGACGCGAAGACCGTGCCCGGCAAGGTCACGGTGCTGAAGGTCCCGGCCTGGGCACAGCCGAAGGTGCAGTACGGCATCTGCGTCGTCTCCTCGAGCGGCCACAAGGTGGACGCGCAGGCGTTCGTCGCGCGGGTGCTGAGCAAGCGCGGGCAGGCGGTGCTCCGCTCGTTCGGGTTCCTGCCGCGCGTCAAGCCGAAGACGAGGTGAGGCGCGCGGCTCTCGCGAGCGTCTACGTCGCCGCGGCGGCCGTCGCGCTCGCATTCCTGCTCCTCCCGATCGTCGCGATCTTCGCGCACACGACGCCGGGCCACCTGCTCGACCAGCTCTCCAACCCGGTCGTCACCGACGCGCTGGTCGTCAGCTTCAAGACGAGCGCCGTCGCCCAGCTCCTGATCCTGCTGCTCGGCACCCCGACGGCGTATCTGATCGCGACGCATCGCTTCCGCGGCCGCGACGCGGTGATCACGCTCGTCGAGCTGCCCCTCGTGCTGCCTCCGGCGGTCGCGGGCGTGGGGCTGCTCGCCGCGTTCGGACGCCTCGGCCTGCTCGGGTCGACGCTCGCGGCGCTCGGCGTCCGCCTCCCCTTCACGCAGAGCGCCGTCACCGTCGCGGTCGCGTATGTCGCGAGCCCGCTCTACATCCGCCAGGCGATCGCCGCCTTCGAGGCGATCGACCCACGCCTGACCTCCGCCTCCCGGACGCTCGGGGCCGGCCCGGCGCGCACGTTCTTCCGCGTGTCGCTGCCGCTGGCGAGCGGCGGCCTGGTCGCCGGGCTCGCCCTCTCGTTCGCACGCGGGCTCGGAGAGTTCGGCGCCACGATCATGTTCGCCGGCAGCCTGCAGCGCGTGACGCAGACGCTGCCACTCGCCATCTACGCGGAGTTCGACCAGGACTTCGACACCACGCTCGCGATGTCGGCCGTGCTCGTCGTGATCAGCGTGATCCTGCTCCTCGGGCTCAGAATCGGCCTCACATGGCGCACGACCTCGAACTCGACTCGATCCGGGTTCCTCTCCGGGGCTTCGACGTCGAGCTGAGCCTGCACGTCGGCTCGACGCTCGCGCTCGTCGGGCCGTCGGGCGCCGGCAAGACGACCGTCCTGAACGCGATCGCGGGCCTGGCGCGGCCGGCGAACGGGCGGATCCGCTGCGGCGACCGCGTCTGGTCGGACGCGGCGAGCGGGCTGTTCATGCCGCCGGAGCGGCGCCGGGTCGGGCTCGTCTATCAGGACTACGCGCTCTTCCCGCACATGACCGTGCGCCAGAACGTCGAGTACTCGCGCCGGGGGAGCGCCGACGCGTACCTCGGGCGGCTCGGCATCGCCCACCTCGCCAACGCCCGGCCGGGCGCGCTGTCGGGCGGAGAGCGCCAACGCGTCGCCCTCGCGCGTGCACTCGCGCGCGAGCCGCGGGTGCTGCTGCTCGACGAGCCGCTCTCCGCCCTCGACGCGCACACGAAGGTCGACGTACGGGGCGAGCTGCAGCAGCTCCTGGCGGAGCTCGCGATCCCGGTGCTGCTCGTCACGCACGACTTCGAGGACGCCGCAGCGCTCGCGCAGCGGGTCGGCGTCCTCGTCGGCGGCCGGCTGCGACAACTCGGCACGCCGGCCGACCTCGTCGCCGGCCCCGCCGATCCGTTCGTCGCCTCCTTCACCGGAGCGAACGTCATCTACGGGCGCGCCGCGGTCGACGACGGCGAGACGTTCGTGCGCACCCGCGACGGCACCGTGGTCAGGATCCCGGAGCGGCTCACCGGCGACGTGGCTCTGGCCGTCTACCCGTGGGAGGTCACCGTCTCGACGACGCCGCCGCCGGAGTCGTCGGCGCTGAACAGCCTTCCCGGCACGATCAGGACGATCAGCGAGCTCGGCAACCGCGCGCGCGTCACGATCGACGCGATCACCGCGGAGATCACCACCGAGTCGCTGCGACGGCTCGACCTACGCGTGGGGCAGGCTGCGTACGCGGCGTTCAAGGCCACGGGCACGCGCGTCGTCGCGCACAGCCCCGAGCAGCCCGACGTAGCTCAGATCCCGCCGCGGTAGCCGAAGAACTCGTGGTCGGCGTTGCAGCCGCCTTGGCCGCCGCCGACGTCGGCGAACGACTCGACGAACTCGATGCCGCGTAGATGCCGCGCCGTGTGCAGGAAGGTGAAGACGAGGAACCAGCAGAGGACCGGCCCGGAGGGCGAGCGCGTGCAGCGACCGCTTCGGCTCGGGCCGCCATGCCGGTACCAGGTACCTGAACAGGTACCTGGTACCGGGTTCACGTCCCAGAGCCCGCTGCCCGCTGCGACGAACAGCCCGACGAGGGTCGGATGAGGGAACTCAGCCAGGATGCTCGGCGTCGCTCATCAGCAGGACCACCTTCCCGCGACCCCGACCGGCGTCGAGCGCGCGGTGCGTCTCAGCGATCGCCTCGGGGCCGACCACGGCGTCGACGACCGGCCGCAGCGCGCCGGCCTCGACGGCTACGCGCAACCGGTCGAGCGTCTCCCGCTCCGGCCGCACGAGGACCCCGTGCAGCCGCAGGTTGCGGTCGACCGCCTGCTCGAAGTCGCCCGACAGCTCGACGATCGAGCCCGCCGAGCCACCCTCGCGCACGCCGGCGAGGCTCGCTGCGAGCACGCCGCGACCGCCGCAGTCCGCGACCGCGTCGAGCGGGCCGAGCTGCTGCACCGCAGCCGCGACGGCGTCGTCCTGCTCGGCGTCGAGCACGACGTCGACGCCGAGGTCGCGCAGCAGCGGATGCCGGGCGCGGCTCGACGTGGCCGCCACGCGCACGCCTTTCATCCGCGCGAGCTGCACGAACAAGCGCCCCACGCCGCCGCTCGCGGCGTGCACGAGCACCGCGTCTTCCTCCTCCAGCGCAAGCCGGTCGAGGAGCTGGAGCGCGGTCGATCCGGTCAGAGGGATGGCAGCCGCCTCCACCACGTCGAGCGCCGCAGGCCGCGGCGCGATCCAGCGCGCGTCGACCTCCACGTACTCGGCGTAGGCACCCCAACGGGTGCCGCGGACGGGGCACATGCCCCAGACCGCGTCACCGCGTTCGAATCCAGCGACTCCGGGGCCGACCTCCTCGACCCAGCCCGCGAGCTCGTACCCCACGACGTAGGGCGCCTCGAGCCCGGCCCACGCCGCGTCGGCCCGGTTGCCCGCGTCGACCGGGTTGAGTCCGACCGCCCCGACGCGAACGACCACCCGCCCCGTTCCCGCAGTGGGCATCGGCAGCTCCGCCGCCTCGAGGTTCTCCGCGGGTCCCGGCACGCGGACGACGATCGCGCGCACGCGGCTACTCGCTTCCCGGCAGCGTCGGCTGGTCGGTCGGATAGATGCCGACGGCGAAGCCGTACATCGTGTCGCCCGACCGCGGCAGCCGGTCGAACTCCGTCACGAGCTCGGCCATCCGCTCCCAGAAGTCCGACGCCTGGGCCTCCGAGAGGCGGGCATGCCGGACGAACCCCCACAGCTTGCCGTCACGGAACGCCGCCGCCGATTCGCGGGCGGCGACCTCGAAGTCGTTGAAGTCGCGCGGCAGCTCGTCGTCGTCGCTCCGCTCGACGACGTAGAACATCCGCGCCGTCCGGCCGTAGAAGCGCTCCTCGATCGCCCGCACGCGGCGCGTTCGTACGACCTGCACGAGCCCCGCCTCGCTCAGCACCCGGACGTGGTGCGCGACGGTGCTCTTCGGCCGCTCGAGCGCTGCGGCGAGCTCGTTGACGGTGGCCGCGCGCTCGTGCAGCAGGCCGAGGATCGTCGTGCGCACGGGGTGGCTGAGCGCCTTCACCTGCGCGGGCTCGGTGAGCGCGATCCGGTCGGCGAGCTCGTAATCGGGCGGAGGCTGGTTGCGGGCCACCGGCGAATAGACTATCGTTGCCGAACGTTCCAATTTTTTGAATCAATGAGCCAGGAGGTTTGCCATGGCCGAGGTCGTGCTCTATCACCACGTGCAGGGGCTGACGGACGGAGTGCGGGCGTTCGCCGAGGAGCTGCGGCAGGGCGGCCACACGGTGCACACGCCCGATCTCTTCGACGGGCGCACCTTCTCCACGCTCGACGACGGGATGGCGTTCGCGCGCGAGGCGGGTTTCGGCGAGCTCGGCGACCGCGGGGTGATCGCCGCCGACGGGCTCAGCCCGGAGGTCGTCTACGCCGGCTTCTCGTTCGGCGTCATGCCTGCGCAGCAGCTCGCACAGACGCGGCCGGGCGCGCGCGGCGCGCTGCTGATGTGCTCGTGCCTTCCGGTCACGGAGTTCGGCGAGGCATGGCCCCAGGACGTTCCGGTGCAGGTGCACGGCAAGGAAGGCGACCCGTTCTTCGCCGAGGACCTCGAAGCCGCGCGGGACCTCGTCGCGTCGACAGAGGACGCCGAGCTGTTCCTCTACCCGGGCGGCGAGCACCTCTTCGCCGACTCCTCGCTGCCGGAGCACGACCCCGCGGCGGCGCGTCTGCTCGTCGAGCGGGTGCTCGCCTTTCTCGCCCGGGTGTGAGAAGCGACGCCGTCAACGGGCGAGGCGCAGAGCGAGCTTCGGGCAGGCCGCGACGGCGCGGCGTGCGTCGGCGAGACGCTCGGGCGTGACGGCACCCGCCACGATCGGATACCCCCACTCGTCGAGCTCGACGACCTCCGGGAGCAGCTCGGCGCAGTAGCCGAACGCGTCGCAGCGGAGCATGTCCACGTGCAGCGCGTGGTTCGCGTTCTCGCTCATCGCCGGGTCGCGGCGCGGCAGGTGCCGCGGCGGTGGCGGTCGATGTCGGCTGCGAAGACCTCGAGGCCGCTGCGGACGAAGGCGAGCGTGCCGTCGGGGTGGGCGCACGCGCCGCGGCGGGCGATCTGCGCGTGCAGCCGCGGGACTCGGCGCAGCGCCGCGTCGGTGTCGCGGCCGTCGACGATCGCCTCGAGCGCGTCGGCGAGCGCGGGCAGCCCGAAGACGCACGGGCCGCACTGGCCCGCGCTCTCGCGTGCCATGTAGCGGGCGACGCGCGCGACCTCGGCGAGGCCACAGGCAGACCGGGGAAACGCGACGATCACGCGCGCTCCGAGGGAGGCGCCGTGCGCGCGCAGCGCCTCGTTCGAGAGCTCGAGCTCGGGGTCGAACGGGAGCCAGCGGCCGAAGTAGCCGCCGACGAGCACGGCGTCGACCGGTTCGACGAGACCGCCGCAGCGCGCGAACAGGTCGCCCAGGGTGGTGCCGAGGTCGAGCTCGACGACGCCGGGGGCTTCGACCGCTCCGCCTACGGTGGCGAGCGCCGTCCCCGGCTCGGAGTCGGTGCCCGCCGCGCGGAACCAGGCGGCGCCGTAGCGGGCGACGAGCGCGAGGTGCGCGAGCGTCTCCACGTTCTGGACGAGCGTGCCCGCGGCGAACGGCCGCTTTCCGGTCGGCTTCGCCGGCCGGCCCGAGACGGCGTTGACGAGCGCCGACTCCTCGCCGGCGACGAACCGGTCGGGGACGAGCACCAGGCGAGGCCGCTCGCGCACGGGCCGTTCGGCGATCGCGCGCTCGACCGCGCGCGCCGCGGCGGCCGCGTCGGCCGCGACGGCGATCGTCGACTCGCGCGCGCCGACGAGCCGCGCCGCGACGACGAGGCCGTCGAGGACGAGGTGCGGGTTGTGCGCGAGCAGGACCTTGTCCTTCGCGCTCGCCGGCTCGCCCTCGACTCCGTTCGCGACGACAGTCGTCCGCCGCCGGCCGGCGACGGCGGCGAGCTTGGTCGCAGTCGGGAACGCCGCGCCGCCCCGGCCGGTCAAGCCGCTCGCCTCGACCGCCGCGAGCAGGGCCGGGTCGCGGCGCCGCACGTGCGGGAGCGCCCCGTGCCGGGCGAGGTGGGTGCGATAGCCGCCTGCGCCGCCGGGCGGCAGGAGACGGCTGCGCGTCTCGGGAAAGGCGGACGTGGCGAGCGCGCTCATACGACCGCCTGCGGCTCGAGCCGCTTGCCCGGACGGTGGAGGACGAGCCGCGAGCCGGCCGCGGCGAGTGCGGCAGCGAGACACGCCAGCGCGGTCGCGCGGAACCAGAGCGAGCCGGTGTCGCTGCCCATGCCGACGCTGTGCGCGAACGCCAGCGGCCACGACAGGTAGGCGAGCCAGTGCGTCGCGCGCCACGTCCGGTACCCGAGGCGCACGCGCAGCAGGCTGGTCACGACGAGGGCCGCGACCAGGTCGAGCGACAGCGCGCCGAGCGCGATCCAGAGAGGGCTCGCGGCTCGCGCGCCCGGGAGGACGACGGCGAGCAGTGACACGGCGGCGTACGGGTCGAGGAGCGTCGTCGCCACGTGCAGCGCGACGAAGACGACCGAGAGCAGCGACGCGCTCCGGTGCACGGCGGCCGTCACGAAGCGCGGCCGGCCGGCGAGGCGGCCGCGGTTGGACGTGAGGATCCCGAGCGTCAACGCGAGGGTCAGCAGGACGAGCGAGACGACGCCCGTCGACCGGATCAGGTGCCAGTCGGCGTTCGACATCACGAGCCGCCGGACTGCGCGACCGGCGCCGAGACGGTCGGCGTCGGTGCGGACGACGTCGTGGTCGCCGACGAAGTCGCGGAGGACGAGGAGGACGACGAGCTCGTGGTGCGCTTCGAGGAGCTCGAGGCGGTTCGCTTCGCGCGCGAAGGCGCCGAAGCCGATCGCGTCGACGTCCTCGCGGTGCTCCTCCCCGGCGTCACGGTCGCGGCGCCCGTCGACGAAGCCGTCGGCGCCCGCAGTCCGAGCGCAGCCGCGATCGCGGCGGCGCCGGCGGCCGCTGCGAAGGCGATCGCTCCGGTGATTCGCCGCACCGCGCGGTTGCCGTCGGCGCGCGGGTCGGGGCGGTTCGAGCTCGGTGTCATGACTGCATCGCACCAGCCGCGGCTGACTTCGAGCTGTGTCGCGCCTGTGTGTCTTCTGGGAGCGCGGCCGGCCAGCCGCCCGTCGTCGCGACGGTGCCGTCGAGGCGGACGAGCCGCGCGGGGAGGCGCCGTTGCTCGAGCCACCGCAGCGCCTGCGGCCCGAGCACGACCGCCGCCGTGGCGGCGGTGTTCGCCTCCACGCAGGTCGGGGCGGCCACGCTGACGGTACGCCAGCACGCCTCGGCAGACGCACCGGTGCGCGGGTCGACGATGTGGTGCACCTCGGTCCTCCCGGCACGCCACCGGCGAACCGTCGTGCTCGACGTCGCGAGCCCGCCCTGGTGGAGCGCGACCACCTGGCCCTCCGCGGCGCCGGCGCGCGAGTCGTCCGTGACGAGGACGGGCCAGCCGCCCGCCGGAGAGGTTCCGGCGACCGCGATGTCGCCGCCGAGGGAGACGAGGACGGGGCTGCCGGTCGCGGCGTGGACGGCGTTCGCGATGCGATCGGCGGCGAACGCCTTCGTTGTCGCGCCCAGGTCGAGCTCGGCGCCGCGCGGGAGCGCGACCGTCCCAGTGACATGATCGAGCTGCACCGACCTCCAGCCGGTGGCCGGCCGCACGTCGAACCCGGGCCGTGCGCCGAGGCGGACGACGACGTCGAAGTCGCGGTCGTAGCCGAGCGCGTTCAGCGACGTACCCACCGTCGGGTCGACGAGGCCGTCGGTCGCGCGGGCGGCCGCCAGAGAAACCTCCAGCGCCTCGAGCAGAAGCGGCGAGACCGCCCCGCCGCGCGTGCGGTTCACTCGGGCGAGCTCGGAGTCGTGACGGAACCGGCTGCACGCGTCGTCGAGGGCCGCGATCTCGCGCTTCGCGATCGCGACCGCGACCGGCAGCACCCGCGCGCCGGCGACGGTCACCTGGTTGAGGCAGCCGATGGCCGCGAACGACTCGCTGTGAAAGCCCACGGCTCCAGCCTCGCCGCAGCGCCTGTGCGAACGCCGCGCTTGCGCTGTGACCGCGCTGAGAATCCGGCGCTACGGCAGGTAGCCGAAGGCGCGCGGAGGCGTTCGAGCCGCCGCCGCGCTACTTGAAGGTCTGCAGGAAAAAGCCGAAGAGGATCACGGTCCGCTGTTCGTCGCGCACGGCGCCCGGACCGCGAAGATGAAGGGGTGTCGGAGCGCGACCAACTCGTCGAGCGGCTGGGCCGCGACGACGCCGAGCTCGGCGCCATCCTCGCGCGTGCCGAGCGCAGCGGCGCGTCCGGCGACGCCGCCGCGGGGCTCGTCGCACGGGCGCAGGCGGGCGAGGCCGCCGCGCGGGAGCAGCTGATCGAGCGACTGCTGCCGCTCGTGTCGTCGCTGGCGCGGCGCTTCCGGACAGAGGGCCTCGACCAGACGGACCTGATCCAGGAGGGGATCGTCGGGCTGCTCCGTGCGCTCGAGCGGTACGACCCGGACCGCGGCGTCCCGTTTGCCGCGTTCGCGACCTGGTGGATCCGTCAGGCGCTGCAGGACGCGCGCAGCGACTTCATCCGCCCGTTCCGGCTGCCGCCGAAAGCGCTGCGCCAGCTCTCGCAGCTGAAGTCCGAGCATCAGCGGATCTACCAGGCGGAGCACCGGTCGGCGGGGATCCACGAGCTCGCCGAGCGCGCAAGCGTGGACCCCGAGCAGGCGAAGGCGCTGGCCGCGGCCGACGCGCGCGTGCGCAGCCTCGACGAGCCGGTCGACGGCGGAGACGGCGAGATCGGGTCGCTCGGCGACCTGCTCGAGGACCCGCTCTCCGCGGACGCCTACGAGCAGGTCGTCGAGGCGGTTGCCGGCGAGCAGCTCCGCGCGCTGCTCTCGCGCCTCACGGACCGCGAGCGCGACATCGTGCGCGCCCGCTTCGGCTTCGACGGCGACCCGGAGCGGCTGGTCTCGATCGGCGAGCGTCTCGGGCTGAGCGCAGAGCGCGTCCGCCAGATCGAAGAGCGCGCGCTGGCGAAGCTGCGCCGGGCGGCGTGAGGGGCGGCGCGAAGCGTCCGCGGCTACCGCGCGGCGTCCCAGCGGACCGCGGCCGGTCCGTCGAGCCCGGGGAGCGGTAGCGACGCGGCTTCGGCCTCGACGGCGTCGCGTTCGGCGCGCGACAGCCGGCGCCACGGCGCGATCGTCACGTCGCCGTGGGCGCGCCGCCACGTGCCCGCGATCTCGCCGGCGACGAGCACGGCGCCCGGCCAGACGCGCGGGGTCCACAGCTCGCCGCGGCGCGAGGCGTCGGGCACCAGCAGCTCGCGGTCCGCTCCCTGGAGAAGGAAGTACGTGTCGCCGCTCGGCAGGAGCCGCGCCGGAGCGGCAGCCGCTTCGCGCCCGCGGAGCTGCGGCTCGTCGCGCGCGAGGATCCACCCGTCGCCGGTCGGCGTCCGCACCGGCGTCAACGACCGCGCGAGCGAGTCGCACGTGGCCCGCGCCTGCACCGGCGAGATGCCGGCCCACCTCGCGAACGCGTCGGGCGTCGTCGGCCCGAAGACGCGCAGGTAGCGGCGCGCCAGCTCGCGGCGCGCGTCCTGCGGATCGACGTCCGGCGCCGGCACCGTCCAGACCGTCGGCTGCCGTGCGCCCTCCCACCGGATGAGTACGCGACCGGTCGCTGCGGCGTAGCGGAACCTGTTCGGGTTCACGCCGAGCGCACGCCCGGCCTCGTTGTCGCCCAGGCGGCGGCCGGCGAGGAACGCCTCGAGCTGGTCCGCGATCTCCTCCGCACGGTGACGCCCGCGCGCGTCGTCGGGCAGCCGCGCGAGCGTGAACACGGCACGGTCGCGTGCCGGAACCACGTACGTGCTGTACCGCGGCCCCCAGACCTGGACGAGCGACCGGTCGTCCCAGATCGAGGGGTGGGCGCCCTCGACGCGCGCGTGGATCGAGAGGAGCGCGGCCCTGGGCATGCTGTCCTGCAATCCGGCCCAGGCCGCCCGCCGCAGCGACGACGCTCCGCGCGGGAGACGCTCATCGAGCGCCGAGACACGGCGCCGGAACGCGAGGACCTGCGACCTCGTGGCGACGAGCGGCACGGCGGGTGAGACTAGACCGCGGCGGCTACGCCTCGCGCGTGATCGTCTTCCAGGCGCCCGCGACCACAGCCGCGGCAACCCACCCGACGAGCACGGCTGCGATCGCCCCCTGGCTCATCGCGAGGTCGCTGCGCGGCGCGCCGGCCTGCACGACCCTCGGCGCGAGCTGCCAGACGGCGACGCCGAGCACGAGCTCGCGCGGCACGTGCAGTCCGTGCACTTCCTGCAGGACCGGCGTCACCGCGAGCTGCAGGCCGACGAGCAGGGCGATCGTCGTCGAGCGCGATCCGAGCAGCGACGCGAGCCCGACCGCGACGAGGTAGACGACGCTCATGTAGGCGACGATCCAGAGCCCGCTCTGTACCAGCAGCGCCGGCGACGGCGTCGCCTTGCCGCCTGCGAGAAGCACCGTCGCCGCGGCGACGAGCGCGAACTCGGCGGCGGAGAGGACGAGAGCGACCGCGAGGCCGGACGGCAGCCGGGCGGCGAACAGCGCGAGGCGCGAGCGGCCGGTGACGACGAGCATGCGGAAGAACCCGGCGCCCAGGTCGCCGGCGCCCGCCGTCGCGCCGAGGAGGATCACGGCGATCGAGCCGAGCTGCGTGAGCAGCCAGGTCGCGTTGACGAAGTTCTGCGTCCCGCCGGCGGGACCGTGCTTCGCCGGGTCGCCGAGATGCAGCAGCTCGAGGATCGCGTACGCGACCACCGTCGTTCCGATCGTCAGCAGCACCGCCGCCGCGACGAGGCCGCGTCGCGTGACCAGCTTCACGATCTCCGCGCGGACCAGCCGCAGCGCATCAGACGGCGAGCACATCGCGTTCTCCCTCCTCGTCGCGCTCGTGGCCGAGCCGCGCCGTGATCTCGTGGAACCGCTGCTCGAGCGTCGCCTCGCCGGGCTCGACGCGGTACACCGCGACGCCGGCCGCGACGAGCCGTTGCACGAGCCTCGCCGTCGCCGGCCCGGCGGCGGCTCCGTGCTGCAGCGTCACGATCAGCCCGCGCTCGTCGCGCGCGACCTCGCGAACCTCGTGCGCCGCGGCAAGCAGCTTGTGCGCACGCACCTCGTCGCCGGTCGCCAGGCGCACGCGGCGGGTGCCGGACGCGGTCAGGTGTGCGAGCGAGCCCTGCGCGACGATGCGGCCGCGGTCGACGATCGCCACGGCGTCGCACGTCCGCTCCACCTCGTCGAGGAGGTGCGACGAGAGCACCACGGTGCGACCCTCGTCGACGAAGCTCCGGAGCAGCTCACGGAGCTCGTGCATCCCGCCGGGGTCGAGACCGTTCATCGGCTCGTCGAGGATCAGCAGCTCCGGGTCGGCGAGCAGGCACGCGGCGACGCCGAGGCGCTGGCGCATGCCCAGCGAGTAGGTGCCGACGCGGTGGTCGGCGCGGCCGCGCAGCCCGACGCGTTCGAGCGCGGGCTCGATCCGGGCGCCGGCGGCCGCGCCGCGGGCGGCCGCGATCGCCGTCAGGTTCTGGCGGCCCGTCAGGTACGCATGGAAGCGCGGCTCCTCGACGATCGCCCCGACACGCGCGAGCGCGCGCTTCCGCTCCTGCGGCTGCGGCAGCCCGAGCAGCGACACGTTGCCCTCGCTCGGCTCGAGCAACCCGAGCAGTATGCGGATCAGCGTGGTCTTCCCGGCGCCGTTCGGGCCGAGGTAGCCGAACGCCGACCCCCGCGGCACGCGGAGCTCGACACGGTCGACGGCGGTGCGGTTGCCGAAGCGCTTCGTCAGCGCGTGCGTCTCGACGACGTACTCCATTTGCGCCACGGTACGGCCGACGCCCAAACGCAGCCTCGGACGGACGTCGCTCCAGGATCATCCGAATGGCCGATTCGCCGCGCGTTACGGTGGCGGCGATGAGAGCGGAGGTCGAGACCGAGCACCGGCGTGCGGTCGTGCGGTCGCTCGCCGGGGACGTCGCGCTCGCCCTCGCCGTCGCCGTGGCCGGCTTCGTGGCTGCGGCCAACTACCACGGGACGATGCCCGCGGTCCTCTTCGTGCTGGCGGCGATCGGGACGCTCCCGCTCGCGGTCCGGCGGCTGTTCCCTCTGCCCGTGCTCGCGATTGTCGTCGCGGTGGCGACGTCGGTCGGCCTCGCCTACCACCACGGCTGGTGGCCGTTCGCCGCGATCGTCGCGCTCTACACCGTCGCCGCGCAGTGCCCGCGGCCGACGGCCGCGATCGCCGGCGCCGCGTCGCTGCTCGCGCTCGCCGCCCCCATCGCGTACGAGGTCGACTGGAGCCCGTTCGGCTGGAACGACGTCGCGCTGGTGGGCGGCCGCTTCGCTCCGCTCGTCATCGCCTGGCTGCTCGGCGACAACCTGCGCACGCGGCGCGCGTACCTGCGCGCGGTCGAAGAGCGCGCGGCGCAGCTCGAGCGCGAGCAGGAGTCGAACGCGCGCCGGGCCGCTGCGGAGGAGCAGGCGCGGATCGCGCGCGAGGTGCACGACGTCGTCGCGCACAACCTGAGCGTGATCATCGTGCAGGCGACCGCCGCGGACGCGATCTTCGAGTCCGACCCGCGGGACGCTCAGCACGCGGTGCGCACCATCGGCACGACCGCGCGGCGCGCGCTCGACGAGCTCCGGCACGTGCTCGGCTCCGAGCAGCCCGCACTGGCGCCGCAGCCGACGCTCCGCCGGCTCGACGGGCTCCTCGACCAGGTCCGGGCGGCGGGGCTCGACGTGCAGCTCGACGTCGTCGGCGAGCGGCGTGAGCTGCCGCCTGCACTGGAGCTGTCCGCCTACCGGATCGTCCAGGAGGCGCTGACGAACACGCTCAGGCACGCGGGCGCGGAGCACGCGAGCGTCACGCTTCGCTTCGGCGCCGACGAGTTGGAGGTCGAGGTCGTCGACGACGGCTCGGCGCCTCGAGCACCCGCGCGCGCGTCGGGGCGCGGATTGATCGGCATGCGCGAGCGCGCGACGAGGTTCGGCGGCGACGTCGAGGCCGGACGTCGCGACGGCGGCGGGTTCCGTGTCCGCGCGCGCCTGCCGCTGACGGCGGTGGCGCGATGACGATCCGCGTCCTCCTCTGCGACGACCAGGCGCTCGTGCGCGACGGGTTCCGCCTGATCCTCAACGCCGCCGACGGCATCGACGTCGTGGGCGAGGCCGGTGACGGCGCGGAGGCCCTGGAGCTGACGAAGCGGCTCCTCCCCCACGTCGTCCTGATGGACGTGCGGATGCCGGTGATGGACGGCATCGAGGCGACGCGGAGGATCGCCGCGAGCGGCGTCGACACTCGCGTCCTCATCCTGACGACGTTCGACCTGGACGAGTACGTCTACGAGGCGCTGCGCGCCGGCGCGAGCGGCTTCCTGCTGAAGGACGTGACGGCGCCGCAGCTCGTCGAGGGCGTACGTGTCGTCGCCGCCGGCGAGTCGATGCTCGCGCCGACCGTCACGCGGAGGCTGCTCGAGCGCTTCGCGAGCACGCTTCCGGTCTCGGCGGCGTCGCCGCGGCTGCAGTCGCTGACGGATCGCGAGCGCGAGATCCTCACGCTCCTCGCGCACGGGCTCTCGAACGCCGAGCTGGGGTCGCGTCTGTACCTGAGCGAGCCGACGATCAAGACGCACCTGTCGAGCATCTTTCGCAAGCTCGGTGTGCGCGACCGCGTGCAGGCGGTGATCGCCGCGTACGACGCCGGCCTCGTCCACCCCGAGCCGACGCGCGCGACGTTCGGATGACGGGCTGACGACGATCGGCCGACGCGGCCGGGCCTGCGCCGACCCTAGCCTCGATGGTCGTGCACACGCGCCTCCGGCACTCGCTGCTCGTCGGCCTCGCAGCCGCCGCCGCGCAGGCGGCGGTCGCCGCGCCGTTCCTCGGGCGCTACGGCTGGGACCGCGACGAGCTGTACTTCCTCTCGGCCGCGCGGCGGCCGGCGCTCGGCTACGTCGACTTCCCTCCGCTCGTCGCGTGGATCGGCTGGACGGTGCACGCCGTGGCCGGCGACTCGCTCCGACTGCTCCGGCTCACGTCGCTCGTCGAGATGATGGCCTGCGTCGTCCTCGTCGCCCTGACGGCGCGCGAGCTCGGCGGCGGGTTACGGACGCAAGCGGCGGCCGCACTGCTGTGGGCGCTCAGCCCTTACGCCCTCGGCGCGGCCAGCATCTTCCACCCGACCTGGCTCGACACGCTCTGCTGGGTCGCGCTCCTGTACGTCCTGCTCGTCGCGGAGCTCCGCGGCCGTCCGCGCCTGTGGCTCGCAGCGGGTGCGATCGCCGGGATCGGGCTCGAGGCGAAGTACACGATCGCGGTCCTGCTCGCGGCGTTGCTCGTCGCGCTCCTCACGACCGGCGACGGGCGGCGTCGGCTGCGGACCCGCTGGCCCTGGCTCGGTCTCGCGGTCGCGCTGCTCCTCCTGCTCCCGAACCTCGTGTGGCAGGCCGAGCACGGGTGGCCGAGCGTCCACTTCGTCGGCAGCCAGGACGCGAAGACGGCCGCCGACACGCCGCCCGCGACCTACTTCGGGCAGCAACTGTTCCTCGGAGCGGGCCTCGCCGTCGCCGCCGTCGGCGTCGGGTGGCTCTGGCGGCGTCCGCGGCTGCGCACGTTTGCCCTCCTCCCGCCGCTCGTCACCCTCGCGTTCCTGCTCGAGCGCGGCCGGGCGTACTACCCGCTGCCGGGGGACGCGATCGCCGTCGCCGCCGGGAGCGTCGCCCTGGCGCAGTGGCTGCACGGCGGGTCGCGGCGCCGGCTGCTCGCGCTCGCGCCGCTCGCTGCGCTCGAGGCAGCTGTGCTCGTGCTCGCGCTCCCGGTCATCGTGCCGCTTCGCAGCACGAGCTCGATGATCGCGTCCGGCGTCTGGAAGAGCAGCTTCTACAAGGACGAGCTCGGCTGGGCCGCGCTCGCGGACGCGACGGCGCACGCGTGGCGCTCGCTGCCGGCGCGGCAGCGAGCGGACGGCGCGATCGTCGCCGAGAACTACGGCGAGGCGTCCGCGCTCGAGCTCTCGGCGCGCCGGCTCGGGCTCCCGGAGCCACTCAGCGGCCACCTGAGCTGGCAGTACTGGCGGCCGCGCTCGCTGCCGCAGCGGTTCGTGCTCTTCGTCGGCTACGAGCGCGCCGCGCTGGGGACGCTCTGCCGCCGCTGGCGTGTCGTCGCGACCATCGACAACCCGTGGCACCTCGACAACGAGGAGCGCGGGCGCACGATCGCGTCCTGTGCGCTCCGCCGTCCTCTCGGCACGATCTGGGAGCAGCAAGATCGCGCGCGACACGCTCTGACCTCGGTCTACGATCCGAGCGTGCGAGGGGCGATCGCGCATCCGAGCAGGTGGGCCCTCGCGCTCGCGTTCGCCGCCGCGGTCGTCTTCGGCATCGGACTCGCGGGCAAGACGGGAAACCGGTCGCTCGGCGTGTTCGCGCTCCCAGGCGCGCTGCTCGTCGCCCGGGCCGCGACAGCTCACCCGCGGGGACGCGCACTCGTCTCGACGCTGGTCGGCGCAGCGCTCGTCGCGCTCGCCCTGTTCGCCCTCGGAGGGGGGATCAAGGGCCCGTAACGAGCAGTCGACGGCTCAAGGCGGCGCCGGAACGTGACGATGCAGCTCCGGTGGCGAGCCCGAACGCCGTCCGCGCAGTCGCCGACCCCTCGATCGAGGAGGTCGTCGCGCTGCACGAATGCCTCGTCCGCCTGCTCGAACGGCGCGGCCTCGAAGAGCTCTTCCACGAGATCGTCGACCGGGCGGCGGCGCTCGCGCGCACCGAGCACGCCTGCCTGTACCTGCTCGACGGGCGCAAGGAGGCGCTGACGCTCCGGGTCGGCGCCGGGGCCTTCGCGCGTGACGGCGGCCGGCGGCATGCGCCCGACTCGGGGCTGGCGGGGCGCGTGCTCGAGCGACGGCGGACGATCGTCGTCGACGACTACCGGCGCTGGGAGTCGCGCAGGCCCGCTCTCGCCGAGGAAGGCGTCCGCGCGACGGTCGGCGTGCCGATCTCCGACGGCACGGGGATCGTGGGAGTGCTCGGCCTCGCGTACACGGATTCGCGCCGCTTCGACGCGCGTCAGCTCCGGACGCTCGAGCGGTTCGCGCAGCTCACGTCGCTCGCCCTCGAGAACGCGCGCCTGCTCGACGACGCGCGCACGGAGCTGCGCGAGCGGCGAACCGCAGAAGAGGAGCTCGTCGACGTCGTCGCACGGCTGCGCCGATCCGAGCACGAGCTCCAGCGAAGCCAGGAGGAGACGATCACGCGACTGGCGAACGCCGCGGAGTCGCGCAGCGCGGAAACGGGACGCCACGTGCAGCGCATGAGCATCTGGTGCGCCCGCCTGGCGCGCCACCTCGGCCTCGACGACGACGTCTCCGAGCTCATCCGCCGGGCGAGCCCGCTGCACGACATCGGGAAGCTCGCAATCCCGGACCGGATCCTGCTGAAGCCGGGGCCGCTGACCCCGGCGGAGCGGCGCGTGATCGAGACGCACGCGGAGATCGGCCACGAGCTCTTGAAGGACTCGTCCATGGAGCTCCTCGACCTGGCCGCCTCGATCGCGTGGACCCACCACGAGCGGTTCGACGGGAAGGGGTATCCACGCGGGCTAGTCGGCGCGGCGATCCCGCTCGAAGGGCGAATCGCCGCGGTCGCAGATGTCTTCGACGCGTTGACGAGCGACCGCGCCTACCGCCCCGCGATGGCCTCCGCGGAAGCGGTCGAGATCGTGCGCGCCGGCCGGGGAAGCGCCTTCGACCCGGTGATCGTCGACGCGTTCCTCGAGCTCGTCGACGACGCCGACGTGGCCGCCGCGGAAACGGCGCCGCACGCGCCGGCGCCCGCGCGGCACGACCGGCGGCGCCCGCGGCGCCTGACGGAGCGCAGCCTCGCCGCCGCCGTGGACGCCGCGCTCGCTGCGCTTGCGACAGGCTCGGGTCGACCCGCGATCGACGCCGCGCTCGCCGCGCTGACCGCCGCGAACCCGTCACTCCTCGTCAGCGTCTACGCGCTCGAGCACGACCGCCTCTGGTGCGTGTCGCAGTGCGGGTACGCGCGCGTCCGCGACGGCTTCGGCCTCGACCAGGGGATCATCGGACGGACCGCGCGGACGGGTGAGGTTCAGTTCATCCGGGACATCAGCGGCGACCCGGACTTCCTCGAAGCCGTCGACGGGATCGACTCCGAGCTCGCCTTCCCGCTCCATCACAGCGACGGCGTCGCGGGCGTCGTGAACCTCGAGACGCACGGCGCGCGCCTGCCCGACGGCGCGGTGGAGGCGTTCGCGCCGCTCGCGGCCGGGCTCGAGCACGCCCTCGCGACGGTCGACGACGTCGCCGAGATCGACCTCGCCCACCTCGCCCGCCTCTGCGTCTACGCCAGCTCGCTCCGCGGCGTGCCGGCGATCAGCGAGTTCGCCGCCCGCACGACCGGGCGACTCCTGGATCTCAACTCGGCGCAGGTGAACCTTGCCGGGCGCGGGAACCTCCGCCTCGCGGCCTACTGGTCGCGCACGTCCGACACCCGCGCGCCGTTCACCGGCGACCGCCTCGCGGAGCTGTCGGAGACCGCGCCGGACACCGTCGCCTTCAACACGTTCCAGGATCCGGCGGACGAGGACGGCTGGGAGGTCGTCTGGCTGCCGCTGCGGTCCGGCGGCACGACGGTCGGCGCGATCGTCGGCAGGCGCCGAGACGACGAGACGCTCGCGCACGAGCGCGTTGAGGCGGCGACGCTGTTCGGGCAGCACGTCGCCGCGCTCCTCGACGTGGCGCAGGCGCTGCGTCGCGAGCGGCGGGCCGCGACGACCGACGCGTTAACGGCGCTCCTGAACCGGCGGGGCTTCGACCTGCGTCTCCGCGAGGAGCTCGAGCACGCGGAGGCGGCGCGCGAGCCGCTGTCGATGCTCCTCGTCGACTGCGACCGGCTGAAGGCGCTCAACGACGCGCATGGGCACGAGCGCGGCGACAGGTTCCTGCAGGCGGTCGCCGACGCGATCCGCGTCCGCAAACGCGCCGACGACGCCGCCGCCCGGCTCGGAGGCGACGAGTTCGCGATCCTCCTGCCGCACACAGACGCGGCCGGCGCAGCGCTGCTCGGCGAGCGCCTGCTCGACGAGGTCGCGCGCACCGCCGGAACCGCGAGCAGCGCGACGATCAGCGTCGGCGTCGCGTCGACGCCTCCGTTCTCGGCCGACGAGCTGCTGCGCGCCGCCGACGCGGCGCTCTACGCGGCGAAGACCGCCGGCGGCGCGCGCGTCCACGTCGGCTGAGCCGTGCCGGAAGCGGCAGCGCCCTACTTCGTGCCGCCGTCGGCGACGACGCCGTAGCTCGCGATCGTGTCGCGGACGTCGCGCTCGAGCGCCGCGATCAGGTGCGGATCGTGGAGCACCCGCCCGCAGAGGCTCTCGCCGCCGCACCGCCGCACGTAGAGGTCGTCGACGATGTCCGACAGCGAGCGTCCCGCGCGGTGCTGGCGGATGATGTACGAGCGCAGCCGCGCCTCGCGGAACGGCCGAGGTCCGAGGAAGGAGTATGGTTTCGCAAACAACATCGTATTACGATATACCTCGGCCGCGGCGCCGTCAAACGTCCGGTACGCGCACGCGCCCGCTCCACCACGCCGCCGCTGCGTACAGCGCAGCCGCTCCGAGGACGATCACCGCCCACGCGACGGTCGCGCTCGGCCGCAGCACGTCCGGGAACTGCCAGCTCGACCAGTGCCGCTTCCAGACCTGCTCGGTCCAGGCGTCGTTCGCGATGTTGCCGATCCCGTAGCACGCCGTCAGCGCGAGGTACGCGCCCGCGAGCACCCGCAGCGCGCGGTGCCGGAGCGTCGGGACGACGCGCGAGAGCAGCAGCGCGCCCAGGAGGAGAAGGGTGCCGTCGAGCCCGTGGTGGTGACCGTGGTGGACGGCCGGCGGGAACGGCGGCAGCCCGGGCAGCGTCCGCAGGTACTTCCCCGTGACGAACACGCGGCCGAGCACCGGCACGCCGTCCAGGAAGAACCCCAGCTCGGCCGCGATCCACGGGAGCGCGATGAACGCCGCGACGGCGGCGACGCCGATCCGCGCTCCGTCGCCGGGGCGCCTCCCCGGCGACGCCGGGCGCCCCTCCGCCGCGCTCAGCACGAGCGCGATCACGACGCCGGCCGCTGCGACTGCATTGACCGGCTTCGCGTCCAGGTTCGCCTGGTCGACGACGCCGGGATAGAACACGGCCGCGCAGAGCCCGATCCCGAGAACGGCTGCGGCCGCACGAACGCGCGACCGCGCGCGGTCGGCCAGCACGAGGAGCACGGCGGTCGCGGCGAGCGCGGTCGGGAAGTTCGAGAAGACGAGCACGCGGCTCGCACCGCCGGCGAGGCCGCCGTGCGACACGTGGTACAGCTCCCTCGGCGGCAGGCGCGAGTAGGTGACGAAGATCGCCGCCGCGTCGGCGAGGAACAGAAGCCACACGAGGACGATCTCGAGCGATGACTCTTCGCCGCGGGAGCCGTCGAAGCAGAACCGGGATTCGAAAGGAGGCCGTGACATGAACGGCAAGATCGAGCTCATCCTCCTCCCCGTCGAGGACGTCGACCGGGCGAAGGCGTTCTACGTCGAGCGGTGCGGGTTCGAGGTGATTGTCGACCACGCGCCGAACGAGAGCTTCCGCATCGTCCAGTGTCAGCCGCCCGGGTCGGCGTGCGCCGTCGGCTTCGGCGTCGGCATCCAGCTCGAGACGCCGCCGGGGTCGGTACGCGGGATCCACGTGATGGTCACGGATATCGTCGAGGCGCGCGACGAGCTGATCGAGCGCGGCGTGGAAGTGGAGCCGATCGTCAACTTCGGCGCCGACGGCGTCGCGCACGACGGGCCGCATCCCGACCGCAGCGACTACGGCTCGTTCGCGTCGTTCAGGGATCCCGACGGAAACAGCTGGCTGCTCCAGGAGCGCGGGTACCGCGCGGCGTAAAAGCGCCGCTCACCGCTCGAGCGCCCGGCCGAGCTCGCCCCGCACGACGACCGTCACCGAGCTCCCCCCGAGCTGGACGACGAGCTGCTCGTCGCTCCGCCAGAAGCCGCGCTCGAACTCGTCGGGCCGGATCACGAATCCGTTCTGCCGGGAGCCCACGTGGAAGAACAGCGTCTCGACGGCGGTGTCGTCGGCGCGAAGCAGAACCTCCTGCAGACGCTCGTCGAGCTCGCCGCGGTCGAGCCGTCCCGAGACGACGCCGGCGATGAACGGCGGGCCCTCGGCCCCGGAGAACAGGACGAGCACGGGGCGCCCGATCAGGCCGAGGAGCGCCTCCAGCGTCTGCTCGTACCCGAGCTCGGTCTCGCCGCCGCCGTAGCCCCCGCCGAGGAAGCGCGTCATCAGTCCGGCGCGGCCGGCTCGTCGTCGGCCGGCGGGCCCGGCGGCGCCGCCGAGTCGCGGCGCGCTGCGGCGCGCGCGTCCTTCTTCGCCTGCTTCAGCTCGCGCTTCTCGCGCAGCGCCTGCTCGCGCGCGCGCTTGACCGCGGATTGCGGACTGCGCCGGCCCATCAGCGGCGCCCTCGCGACCGAGCACGACGTTCCGCGAAGATCGGAACCACGGTCACGTTCACCGCGCGCGGCTCCGCCTGGTCGAGCGCCACGCGCTCGAAGCTCACCTTCGTCCCGCGGCACCGTTCACCGACCGCGTGACCCGCCTCGAACCCGTCCTCGTCGACACGAAGCCGCTCTCCCTCGTCGGTTCGGATGAAGCCGTGCCGCTTGGCGGGGTTGAACCAGATCATCGTTCCTTCCATCGACGCTCCTTCGCATCGTTGATCCACTCGAGGGCTCCGGTTGCCAAACGAGAAGCCTCCTCCACCACGAAAGAGAACGGGCAGGGGAAGCGCACGGCGCGCGACCGGTACTCGCTCAGTGTCGATCGAAACGTACCACGCTCTATCGTGGGGCCCCGTGACGACGCTGACGGTGCACCCGCGCGGGCCGTTCAGCCTCGCCCTGCTCGCCGGCTTCGGGTTCGGCCCCGACACCGGGCGACCCGCGTCGGACGAGCCGGTGATGCGGCTCGCCTTCTGCCGCGACGACTTCGACGGGCACGCGGGCGTCGTCCTCCGCCAGGACGACGCCGGCGACGTCACGGGCGAGCTCCACGGCACGGACGACGTCCCGTCCGTGACGCGTCAGGTCGAGCGCATCCTCTCGCTCGACCACGACGGAGAGGCATGGCTCGCCGTCGGCGAGCGCGACGCCGTGATCGGCGAGCTACAGCGGCGCTACCCGGGGCTGCGGCCGCCGCTCTTCCACTCGCCGTACGAGGCGGCGGCGTGGGCGGTGATCTCGGCGCGCCGGCCGGCACCCCAGGCGGCCGTCGTGCGCCGCGAGATCGCGCAACGCCTCGGGCGCGAGTTCGACCTCGACGGCGAGCAGCTCGCCGCCTTTCCCACGCCGCGGGGGCTGCTCGAGCTCGAGCCGGCGAAGGGGCTGCCCGAGCAGAAGGTCGAGCGGCTCCACGCCGTCGCCAAGGCGGCGCTCGACGGGCGGCTCGACCCCGACCGGCTGCGCGCCCTCGACCCCGGGGACCCTGGCCGAGCTGCAGGAGCTGCCCGGCATCGGGCCGTTCTACTCGATGCTCGTGCTCGTCCGCGCCTGCGGCCACGCCGACGTGCTGGCCGCCGGCGAGCCTCGCCTGCTCCGCTGCGTCCAGCACTACTACCGCCTCGACGCGCCGCCGTCGGACGAGCGCCTCGCCGAGCTCGCGCAGGCGTGGCGCCCGTTCCGCACCTGGGCGAGCGTCCTCCTCCGCTTCGCGGGCGGCCGCGAAGGCGTCGCGTGATCAGCGGCGGTGCGACGGTTTCAGGTGGTGGAGGTGCTCGAGCGCCTCGCCCGCCCCGCGCGCGACCGTCGTCAGCGGGTCGTCGTCGATCGTCACGTGCAGGCCCGTGCGCGCGCGCAGCAGCCCGGCGAGCCCGTCCAGCAGCGCGCCGCCCCCGACGAGGGTCAGCCCACGGTCGGCGATGTCCGCTGCGAGCTGCGGCGGCGTCTGCTCGAGCAGCAGCTCGACGGCCTCGACGATCTGGGTGAGCGGACGCGCGAGCGCCCGCTGCACCTCGGCAGCAGTGACCGTGGCCCTGCGCAGGAGGCCGGTCGCGAGGTCGCGGCCGGCGATGTCCGTCGCCGCGTCTCCGGCCGCGGTCGCGGTGGCGGCGCCGATCTCGATCTTCACGACCTCGGCCTGCTCCTGCCCGACGAGCAGCCGGTGCTCGTCCTGGAGCAGCTTCACGATCGCGTCGTCGAGGTCGTAGCCGCCCGTGCGAAGAGACGTCGCGACGACCATGCCGCCGAGCGCGGTGACCGCCATCTCCGACGTCCCGCCGCCGACGTCGACGACGAGCGAGCCGATCGACTCCTCGACCGGCAAGCCCGCACCGATCGCGGCCGCGAGCGGCTCGTCGATCAGGTATGCGCGCGCCGCGCCGGCTGCGAGCGCCGCCTCCTCGACCGCCGTGCGCTCGACGGGCGTCACACCGCTCGGGACGCAGACGACGACCTGCGCTCGCGCCGCGCGACGGCCGATCGCGCCGCGGATGAAGTAGCGGAGCATCTGTGCGGTGGTGTCGAAGTCGGCGATGACGCCGTGACGCAGCGGCCGCGTCGCGTGGATGTGCGCGGGCGTCCGCCCGATCATCCGCCGCGCCTCGGCGCCGACGGCGAGCACGTCGCCGCTGCGCTCGTCTATCGCGACGACGGACGGCTCGAAGGCAACGATGCCCTCGCCGCGCTCGAAGACGACGGTGTTGGCGGTGCCGAGGTCGACGGCGAGCTGCCGGCCGAGCCCGAGCCCGATTCGCAGCCTCCCCCGGTGCTGCAACGCCACGACGCCGCACGGTACCTGTCGCGGATTCAGCTCTTGCGCGCGCGGCTCGGCGCCACACGCGGCGGCTCGCCGGGCTGCTTCGGGTAGACCGGCGGCCACGGCGCGTCCATCAGGCCGGCCGCGCGGTCACGTCGGTGGAGCTCGAGCAGTGGCTCGAGCGACTGCGGGCGGTCGGCGATCAGCTCCCACGGATCACCGTGCGTCGCGACGCGCTCGGGGACGGTCGCGATCGTCAGCTCGTCGGGGTGCACCGCGTCGACGTCGTCCCACGTCAGCGGCGCGGACACCTGCGCACCCGGGCGGGCCCGCACCGACCAGGCGCCGAACACCGTCTTGTGCGGCGCGTTCTGGTTGTAGTCGAGGAAGACGCGCTGCCCGCGCTCCTCCTTCCACCACGCCGACGTGATCAGCTCGGGACGGCGCCGCTCGAGCTCGCGCGCCGCGGCGACCGCCGCCGACCGCACCTGATACGAGTCCCAGCGCGGCTCGAGCCGCACGTACACGTGGAGCCCGCGGTTCCCAGTCGTCTTCGGGTACCCGACCAGGCCGAGCTCGTCGAGGAGGCGGCGGAGCTCGGCGGCCGCCTCGCGGACCTCGTCGAACCCGACGCCGGGCTGCGGGTCGAGGTCGAGGCGCAGCTCGTCGGCGACGTCCGGCCGGTCGTGGACGTGCGGCCAGACGTGGAAGCCGAGGCACGCGAGGTTGACGGCCCAGACGACGTGCGCCGGATCGGCGAGGACGAGCGCGCGCGAGGTCGTGCCGTTCGGGGTCGAGACGATCGTCGTCTGGAGCCACTCCGGCCGCGTCTCCGAAACCCGCTTCTGGAAGAACGAGCTGCCGCCGGCGCCGTGGGGGAAGCGCTGCATCAGCGTCGGCCGTCCGCCGACGGCGCGCATCAGCGGCTCCGCGACGGCGAGGTAGTAGCGCACGAGGTCGAGCTTCGTCTCGCCGCGCTCGGAGAAGAACACCTTCTGCGGGCTCGTGAGCGCGATGCGGCGCCCCGCCACGTCGAGCACGAGCTCCTCCGTCACACCGACGATTATCCGCCCGCGCCTCAAGGGCCGGCGCTGCGGTGCCGACATCGGAGGGAGATGCGTTGGCCGCGCGCAAGCCTGCTCGTCGTCGCAGCGTCGGTGCTCGCGCTGCTGGGCGGGCTCGCGTTCGCGACGGTCCACGCCCAGCGCCAGAGCAGATCGCAGCTCGAGCAGAGGTTCGTCCTCCGGACGACGCTCGGCGCCCGCTTCACCGCCGCGTACGTGCGGTCGGTGGTCGCGCTGGAACGAACGCGGGCGCGCCGGTTCCTGAGCGGGCACACGGTGTCGGAGCAGCAGTTCCGCACGGTCGTCGACTCGCTGCAGTTCCCGGCTGCGCTGCTGCTCGACGCGCGCGGGCGCGTGCTCTACGTCTGGCCGCGGAAGCCGTCGCTCGTCGGCACGCCCGTCGCGCGCCGGTACGCGCACCTCGCCGCGGCGGTCGCGGGCCGCGTCGGCATCTCGAACGTCGTGCCGTCGGCGGCGCGCGGCATACCCGTCGTCGCGTTCGCGGTTCCGTTCCGCAGCGCGGCGGGGCGTCGCGTGTTCAGCGGCGCCTTCGCGGTCAGCACGACGCCGATCGCCGCGTACCTGGAGACGGCGATGCCTTTCAGCGGCGGCGACGTCTTCCTCGTCGACGGGCGCGGCAGGCTGATCATGGACAACCGGCCGCACGCGCGGCGCACGGGGCCGCTCGGCGCGAGCGACCCCGCACTGGCGGCGAAGACAGCCGTCGAGTCGACCGGCACCTACGGACGCGACGGCGAAGCGCGGTTCTTCGCGCGCGCGGCCGTGCCGGGCACGCCCTGGCAGCTCGTCATCTCCGTTCCGGAGGCGCAGCTGTTCGCGCCGATCGGCGGCGGCGCGTGGCTCCTGCCGTGGATCCTGCTCGCGGGTTTCGCGCTGGTCGCCGCCCTCGCCGCGCTGCTCTTCATGCGCCTCAGCGACCACCGGCAGTTGCTCGCCGCCGCGAACGACCGGCTGGCGGCGAGCAACGCGGAGCTGCGCGAGCTCGACCGTCTGAAGGACGAGTTCGTCGCGCTCGTGTCGCACGAGCTCCGCACGCCGCTGACCTCGATCCTTGGCTACGTGAGCGCGCTGCAGCGCGAACGTGCGGGCCCGCTGTCCGCCGACCAGAGGACGCTCCTCGCCGTCGTCGACCGAAATGCGCAGCGCCTGCTGCATCTGGTCGGCGACCTGCTCTTCGTCGCGAAGGCGAGCGCGGGCAAGCTGACGCTCGAGCTCCAGCGGCTCGACCTCGTCGAGCTGGCGCAGGAGGCCGTCGCGTCCGCGCGCCCGAACGCCGAGACGCGCGAGGTCGACGTGGAACTCGTTGCCGTCGAGCCGTCGCTCGAGGTGGAGGCGGACCGCGCGCGCCTGGCGCAGGTCCTCGACAACCTGATCTCGAACGCGCTCAAGTTCACGGCCGCGGGCGGCCACGTGCGCGTCTCCGTCCGCGGCGACGGACCGTGTGCACGCATCGACGTCGAGGACGACGGCATCGGGATCCCGCTCGCGGAGCAGCGGGCGATCTTCGGCCGCTTCTTCCGCGCCAGGACGGCCACCGAGCGCCAGATTCCCGGCACCGGCCTCGGGCTCTCGATCGCGAAGACCGTGGTCGAGCTCCACGACGGCACGATCGACCTCGCCAGCGAGGAAGGCCGGGGAACGACCGTCAGCGTGCGCCTCCCGTTCGCCGCCGCGCACGCAGCGGCTGCCTGACGCACCGTCTAACGCCTCGAGGCGGCAAGATTGGCCGGTATGGATCCGACGATCCTGGTCGTCGAGGACGACCCCGACATCCGCGGCCTCCTCGAGCTCGAGCTCAGGGCGGCTGGATACCGAACGTCGTTCGCGCACGACGGCACCAGCGCGATCACCCGGATCCGGCAGGAGCGGCCCGACCTGATCCTGCTCGACATCGGCCTGCCCGCGGGCGACGGCTTCACGGTCATGGAGCGGCTGAAGAACTTCCCGGCGCTCGAGGCGACGCCTATCGTCGTCGTCAGCGCCCGTACCGCGCCCGAGGCGCGCGAGCGGGCACTGAAGCTCGGCGCGCGAGCGTTCGTCGAGAAGCCGTTCGAGACCGAGTCGCTGCTCGACGTCGTCGCGACGACGCTCGGTCGCTGATCGAGTCGTTCTTGCGCGCGCTAGACACCAGGGCGGTGAGCGCAGTCCGACCGGTGTCTGACACCGCTGGTGTCAGACACCCTTTCCCGCCCCGAGGTCGCGCGCTCGTGCAGCCGGTGGAGGACGGCCGCGTTCTCGTGCAGCGCGGCGATCACAGTCGGGTCGAAGTGGGTGCCCGCGTCCTGCTCGAGCACGTCGATCGCCGAGGGCCACCGTCTCGCAGCCCTGTAGGGCCGGTCGGAGGTCAGCGCGTCGAGCGCGTCGGCGGCGGCGAAGATGCGGGCCTCGATCGGGATCGCCGACTGCGCGAGGCGGTCGGGGTAGCCGGCGCCGTCCCAGCGCTCGTGGTGGAAGCGGATGACGTTGAGCCCGCGGCCGGCGGTGAGGAACCGGCGGGCCATCTCGGCGCCGACGACCGGGTGCGTCTGCACGATCTGCCGCTCCGGGTCCGACAGCGGCCCCGGCTTCTGCAGGATCCGGTCGGGCAGCGCGAGCTTGCCGATGTCGTGGAGCAGGAACCCGAGCGCGGTCGTGTGGTCCTCGAGGATCTCGGGCGCGACCGCCTGGGCGAGCATGCGCGCGTACGCGTGCACGCGGTAGCAGTGCATCGCCGTCTCGATGTCGCGCAGCCGAAGCAGGTCGACGAGCGCGACTGCGGCCTGCGCGAGCGAGCGGTCCGCGTCGTCGGTCGCGCGCCGGAGGTCGTGCGTGACGAGCAGCAGCTTGTCCTCGAGGTCCGGCTCGACGCCGTCGTCGAACCGGTGGTCGTACAGCTGCGGCTGCGCGCGGCTCGCGGCGCCGAGCACGTCGAGCGGCGTGAACGGCCGACGAAGCGTCACGTCCGGGATGAGCGGCTGCGGTGCGTCCGACACGCACACGAGCGGGACCTCGACGGCGCGCACCTGCTCGAGCAGCTCCCGCTCGCGGGCGGAGCGGGACGGCACGACCGCGTCGTAGACGACGAGGAGCGGCGGGTCACGCTCCACCACGGCGCCGAACGATCTCGCGCTGCGAGCAGAAAGGCCGGCGAGGTGGACGGCCGCCCGGGTCGCTGCGGCATCGTCCTCGTCCGGCAGCACGAGCAGCACCTCGGGCCGATACCGCTGCTCGGCTCCGGTCCTCCGCTCGTGAAGAAGCTGCATCGGAGACCCCCTCGCTCGGGGCCGCCCCCCTCCTTCGGCAGCCCGGCCGGCTCCGTCGAGCCCCGTGACTTTGCGCCCCCGCCTCGCGACGGGTTTGCCTGTTCGGGAGACAGCTAGTGCGTCAAGACGTCGCGACACCCGTGTTGTTGCCGGGTGCGCGCCGGCCCGAACTCACTCGTTCGAGGGATTCGCGAAGCTGACGTCGGCCGTGGTGACCGTTCCGCCCCGACGGCCGGGCGCTCGCTGCCAGTGCCAGTACAGGTTCGTGTGCGCGATCACCTGCTCGGGCGCCGGCGCTTCCTCGCACCAAGGACGCGAGTCCTCCGTCGTGTGCGCATCGGCGACGAGGGTGACGTCGTAGCCGCGCACGAAGGCGCCGTGCAGCGTCGAGCGGACGCACGCGTCGGTCTGGGCGCCGGCGACGACGAGCCGGCCGACTCCGCGCTCTGCGAGCAGCGCTTCCAGCTCCGTTCCCTCGAACGAGTCGCCGTAGCTCTTGTGCACGAGCGGCTCCGACTCGCGGCGGACGAGCTCCGGCACGTACTCCCAGCGCTCGCTGCCGCGCGGAAGCCCGTCGTCGGCGTGCTGCACCCAGACGACGGGCACGTCCTCGCCGCGGGCCTTCTCGACGAGCGCCCTGATGTTCGCGATCACCGCGTCGCCGTTGTGCGCCGTGGCCATCACGCCCTTCTGGACGTCGATCACGAGCAACGCGCTCCCGGGACGGTCGGGCAACGTGGTCACGACGGCGATGCTAACGATGACTGGTGCGGCCTCTCATGACGTTGCACCGGAAACCGCGGCGGACGCAGGAGCCGAACCTGGTGTCCGACACCGATGGTGTCAGACACCTTCCGGCGTGTACCTCGCGTACCGGCGGTAGCACGTCCCTCTCCCGTACGATTCGAGCGTGCGGCGTGCGCTGACGTGGCTGTTCACGGTCCCGCTCGTGCTGACGGGATCGCAGGCCGCGCACGTGCTCGCGTACCGGTTGGTCTACCCGTCGTCGCAGGTGCGGCTGCACGCGCTCCTGCTGACGGGCCACGGGTACATGGACCGGCTTCCGCTCGTCCTCGGGATCGCGGTCGCCGTCGCCGCGGTGTCTCTCGTTGCGGCCGTCGTCGACGCCGCACGCGGCCGGCCGCTGCGTGCGCTCCCGGCCTGGGCGTTCGCGCTCCTCCCGCTCGCCACGTTCGCGCTGCAGGAGGTCCTCGAGCGGTCGCTGCACGCCGGCACCTTCTTCTGGCAAGCGGTCGAGTCGCCGACGTTCGTCCCCGGCCTCGCCCTGCAGCTCCCGTTCGCCGCCGTCGCCTTACTGGCGGCGCGCCTCCTCCTGCGGACGGCGTCGGCCGTCGGCCGCTTCGTCGGCGGCGTGCGCGTGCGGGTCCCGCGCGCGCGCGACCGCCTCCTCCTTCGCCCGGCGGCCGTACGGCTGCCGCGGCTCGCGCCCCTCGCCGCCTCGGCGGCGGGACGGGCTCCTCCGCTGCTCGCGCGGTAGCAGCACCGCCGCGCGCAGCGCGGCATCCGTCCCGCGACAAGGAGCCCGAACGATGACCAACCGACGCGCGGCGGCCCGTGCCGCCGTCTCCCTCGCCGCCGTTGCAGCGGCGGCGCTTGCCGTGACGGCGGCGGCGTCCGCGCACGCGCGGCTGAGCCCCGCCGTCTCGCTCGCACACGAGCTGCAGCTCTACAGCCTCGCTGTGCCGACCGAGAAGCAAGGCGCAGCGACCACCCAGGTCGTCGTGACGGTTCCGAGCGGGTTCTCGATCGACTCGTTCGTCCCGGCGCCGGCATGGAAGCGCGTCGAGCAGTCGAGCGGTGCCGGGGAGAGCGCCGTGATCCAGAAGGTGACCTGGAGCGGCGGGCGCGTCCCGACCGGCGAGGACGCCTTCTTCCAGTTCCTCGGCGAGCCGAGCAAGCCCGGAACCTATGCGTTCCAGGTGCAGCAGACGTACACCGACGGCTCGGTCGTGAACTGGTCCGGCCCGGCGTCGGCGGAGGACCCGGCGCCCACGATCGAGGCGAAGAGCTCGCTCGGCGGGGGAGGAAGCGGCGGCAGCTCCACGCTGGCGGTGATCGCGCTCGTGCTCGGCGCGCTCGGCCTGCTCCTCGCTGTGATCGCACTCGCGGCGCGGTCCGGGAGGCCGCTCGCGTGAGACCGCGCGTGCGGACCTCCGTAGCGGCCGGCGCGGTGCTCGCCGCGCTCACCCTGCCTGCGGCCGCGTCCGCCCACGCGTACCTCGTCCGCACGACGCCCGCCGCCAGCGTGACGCTGAACGCGCCGCCGCCCTCCGTCGCGCTCACGTTCGACGAGGCGGTCGAGCCGCGCTTCGCGCTGATCTCCGTCACCGACGTGAACGCGCGCCCGGAGACGAGCGGGCCGCTGCGCCGGTCGCCGTCGAACCCCGACGTGCTGGTCGTGCCGCTCAAGCGCCTGGCAGAGGGCTGGTACCTCGTCTACTGGCGGGCGATCTCGGTCGACGGCCATCCCGTCCAGGGCGCGTTCACGTTCGCGGTCGGGCCGAACGCGGGGCCGGCGCCCCAGTTCACCGTCCCGCACATCGCGCAGACGGCGACGACGACTCCGCTGCTGCTCGCGCGGTGGGCGATGTTCCTCACGGTGATGAGCGCGATCGGCCTGTTCGTGCTGCGCGCGCTGGTCGCGCGGCCGCTCGTGCGGCGCGTCGACGAGACGAACCTCCGCGCGGTGTCTGTGGCCTTCGTCGTCGCATCCGTCCTCGGCCTGCTGGCGGTCGCGGTGTACCTCGAGGAGTCGACCGCGGTCGACTCGCTGCGCTCCTTCTGGGCGTTCGGGACGCTCGTGCCCCTGTGGCGGACGACCGCCTTCGGACGCGGCTACGTGAAGCTCGAGCTGTGCTTCGCGCTCTTCTCCGTCGCGGCCTGGGTCGCGCTCCGGGTCGACCGGCCGCGCGAGGAGCGGAGGACGGTGGCCTCGCTGCTCGCCGTCACGGGCGCGCTCACCGCGGCGGCCGCGGTGCTCGTGCTGCCGGGCGCCGCCGGGCACGCGGCGCAGACGTCGCCGCGCGGCGTCACGGTCTTCCTCGACTGGCTGCACCTCGTCTGCGGGTCGGTCTGGCTCGGCGGCCTGCTCGGACTGCTCGTCCTCTGGCGGAGCCTCCCCCGGGCGCGGAGGGTGGCGGGGCTGATCGTCGCCGTCCCACGCTTCTCGACCGTCGCGTTCGTGACCGTGCTGCTGCTGCTCGCGACGGGCGTCGGCGAGACCGTCGTCCACCTGCCCGTCGTGGGCGCGCTCTGGCAGACCTCGTACGGGAAGGTGATCCTGGTCAAGATCGGGATCCTGCTCGCGACGCTGCCGCTCGCCGCTGCCAACCTGCTGCGCTCGAAGCCGGGCCTCGTCGCGGCCGCCGAGCAGACCGCCCTCGGCGAGCGGCCGGCGCGGCTCCTGCGGCGGCTCGTCGGCGGCGAGGCCCTCCTCGTCGCGGGCGCCGTCTTCGCCGCCGCGCTGCTCTCGAGCCTCGCTCCGCCTCCGCCCGCGTTCGCCGAGCAGGAGCGCGCGCAGGCGCGCGTCGGGCCGGGGCGCGTGGCCGCGACGCTGAAGCGCGACGGCTACACGCTGCAGCTGCTCGTCTCGCCGAACCGCGCAGCCGCGCCGAACTCGTTCGCGCTCCGGCTCAGCCGCGGCGGCCGCCCCGTGCGCGGCGCGGACGTGACCGTGCAGTTCTCGATGCTCGACATGGAGATGCCCAGCCAGGAGTACCGGCTCGCCGAGACCGGCCCCGGCGTCTACAGCCGGCGCGCGCCCGCGCTCGTGATGGTCGGCCACTGGGGCCTCGCGTTCACGATCACGCCGCGGACCGGACCGCCCGTCACCGCGCTCGTCGTCGACCACGCCACCGGATGACGAGGCAGCTCCTTCTCCTCCTCGCCGCGGTCGCCGCGCTCGGTGCGGGCGCCGCGGCCGCCGTCATCGCGATCCTCGAGCTGCAGCATGTCCTCGGCTGACTCAGCGCGGAAAGCGAAAGCCCCTGTGCGGCGGCACGTAGCCGCCGACCTCGAGCACGACCTCGTCGCCGTCGCGGAGCCGCAGCCCACCGGGGGCGCCGGCGACGCGGTCGCCGTTGCGGTACACGCGCACGCGGCCGCCGAAGCCGAGCAGGCGGTCGCGCCCGAGCGGCTCGCCCCACGTGCGGAAGACGTCGCCGAGGCTCGCGGTGCCGGTGTAGCGCACGACGCCGCTCGGATCGGTCGTCCAGATGCGCGTGCGGCAGCGCGCGGCGACGACGCGGCCGAAGCGAATCTGCGCGCCGCGCACGCCGATCGCTGTCGGGACCACGACGACACGCCGCCGCGCGAACAGCTCGAGGTGCATGCGCGAGCCGGCGGCGAGCGATCCGGCGCGGCAGGCGCGGTGCACGCCCGCCGCCGGGTGGTAATGCGGGCCGACGCCGATCGGGACCGGCAGCACGGACGCCGCGACGGCGAGACGTACGAGCACCGAGATCACGAGCCGAGGAGGTTCCACATGCGCCGCCGCATTGTTCCCGCCGCAGTCCTCGCCGCGACCGCGGCCGCCGCCGCCGGCTGCGGCTCCGGCTCCCCGGCGGGGCCGACGATCACCGTGCAGGCGGCGCGCGTCTACCACCTGAGCGGCTTCACCCCCGCGCGTCCCGTCGCCGCGAACACGCCGACGAGGCTCTCGTTCACGATCGTGCAGCCGAACGGCAAGCCGCTCACGGCCTACCGGCACGGAAGCGGCCCGCACAACGGGGTCCACCTGATCATCGTGCGCCGCGACCTCGGGGTGATCATCCACCACCACCCGCCGGTCGGCGCCGGCGGCAGGCTCACCGACACGGTGGCGTTTCCCGAGCCCGGGCCGTACCGGCTCGTGATCGACGCGTATCCGAAGAACGCGGGGCCGGTGCCGAGCTTCCAGCTCTTCGAGCCGATCCGCGTCGAGGGCGCGTACCGGCCGCGGCCGCTGCCGCCGTTCCGCCCGAGCGAGACGGTCGACGGCTTCCGGTTCACGCTGCACGGCACGCCGAGGCTGCACGCGGTGCAGGCCGCGCTGCTCGACTTCACCGTCACCACACCCACGGGCAAGCCCGCGGCGTTCACGCCGTGGTACGGCGCCCTCGCCCACGCGATCTTCTTCCGTGCCGGATCGCTCGACTACTTCCACACGCACGTCTGCGCGCCCGGCGCGAGCGGCTGCGCGAGCGTGCTCGGCGGCGCGCGTGTCACCGGCACCTCTGCGACGCCCGGCCGGCTCCAGGTCGGCGTGCTGCTGCCGGTGCCCGGCACGTGGCGGCTCTTCCTGCAGTGCCGGCTGAACGGGAAGGTGGTGACGGCGCCATTCACGCTCCACGTCTCCTGAGGCTCGCGCCGCTCGTCGCGCTCGCGATCCTGCTCGCGGCCGCGCCGCGGGCACGCGCGGACGGCGACCCCGCGAGCGACTACCTGCTCGCGCAGCAGATCTTCTTCCCGTACGACACGAAGTTCCCGGCGAAGCAGCAAATCCAGTTCACCGAGCTCGTACGGGAGGCGAACGACGCCGGGTTCAAGATCCGCGTCGCGCTGATCGCGTCGAGCTACGACATGGGGTCGGTCACGTCTCTGTACCTCCGACCGCGCACCTACGCGCGCTTCCTGGGACAGGAGCTCTCGTTCATCTACAAGCAGCGCCTGCTGGTCGTGATGCACAACGGGCTCGGCTTCAACTGGCCGCATCACCCCTCGGCGCCCGGGTACCGGGTCCTCGCGGGCATTCACGTCGTGCCCGGCGCCGTCGGCCTGCTGACCGCCGCGCAGACGGCGGTCAAGCGCCTCGCCGCCGCAGACGGCGTGAAGCTCACGACGCCCCTCAACGTCTCGACGCCGGGCCAGCGCAACTCGCACGACCGCCTCGTCATCATCGCCGCCGCGGCGGCTCTGATCCTGCTCGCCGCTGCGGGCCGCTTCGCGCTAGGCCGCCGACACCCGCGCTAGCGCGGCGCGGACGTCCTGGGCCTGGAACGGCCAGAGGAAGAGCGCGCGCTCGTACCCGCGCCCGTCGATCAGGTAGGCGGCCTCCGTGTGCGACACCTCGTGCACCGTCACGCCGGCCACGCGCTTCGTCGTCACGAGCACGCCGATCTGGTAGCGCCGCCACACCGAGGCGAGGCGGCGGTTGCCGCCGACGGCCCAGCGCCATTCGGGAACGAGGCGCCACTTGGCGACGTCCTGCAGGAGGTTGGCCCGCGCGTTCCCGTACACGTTCACGCTGACGGCGACGATCGCCGGCCGCTTCGCCGCGGGCAGCCCGCGCACGAGCTCGTTCAGCTGCTTCGCCTCGAGCGGGCAGTAGTTCCGGCAGAGCGGGTCGATGAAGGTCACGATCACCGGCCGGCCGCGGAGGCTCGAGAGCGAGACCGCCCTCCCGAACTGGTCGAGCAGGCGGAAGTCGGGCGCGCGTCGCGCACCGGCCGGCCAGCTCACGGGCGGCGCCGCGGGGCCGCTCGCGATCGCGTCCCGCGTGCTCGACCGGTGCTGCAGCGCGAGCAGCCCGCCGACCGCCGCCGCGACGACCGCCACGCCGGCCCAGGCGAGCCACGCGAGCCGGCGCCACGGCCTTCGGAGAGGAGCGGGCGAGGTCTCCGACACCTCGGCCAGTATGCCCGCTACCTGAGCAGGAGGCGGGCGAGGCGGCGGTCGGCGAGCACGAGGAACAGCGCGGTCATGACCGCGAAGTAAGCGATGTCGCCGAGCAGGCCGATGCCGACGTCGCCGAGCGCGAGCGAGCGCAGCAGGTGGACGCCGTGGTAGAGCGGGGTCGCGGGCAGGAGCCACTGCATGACTCGCGGGTAGCCCGATGAGGGCACGAACGTTCCCGAGAAGAGGAACATCGGCAGCGTGAGCAGCTCGACGAACGCGAAGTCGGCCCACGTTCGCAGCAGCGTCGTCGAGAACACGGCCGCGCCGGAGAACGCCGCCGACTCGAGCAGCGCTGCGGGCACGAGCAGCACCGCCCACGCCGAGTCGAGCAGGCCGAGCACGAGCATGATCGAGACGAACGCGACCGAGTAGACGACGCCGCGCAGGAGCGTGTAGGCGATCTCGCCCGCCGCGATGTCGCGCACCGTCATCGGCGTCGCGACGATGCCCTCGTACGTCTTCGCGTACTTGAGCTTGAAGAAGATGTTGCCGGCCTCGTACACCGGGCCGTTCATCGCCGACGCCGCGAGCAGCGCCGGAGCTACGAAGTCGCGGTAGGGCACGGCATGGCCGTGGAACCGCACGTGCCCGACGAGGCCGCCGACGCCGACGCCCAGCGCGAGCAGGTAGAAGAGCGGCTCGAAGAAGCCCGAGACGAAGACGAGCCAGGCATCGCGCGAGCTGTGGAAGTTGCGCTCGACGAGCCGCAACGGGCGCGCGCCGGAGAGCGGCACCCGCGGGAGGATCCGGTAGCCGGCGGTGAGCGTGCTCAGCTCAGGAGCCTCCGTTCGCACGCGCGGACGGCGAGCGCGGTGCCCACGATCGCGAGGCCGGCGAGGTACGCGACGTGGCCGGCGGTCGGGAGCAGCGCCGCGCGCCCCGTCGCGACGTCGCGGCACAGCGTGACGCCGTGCCACAGCGGCGTCGCCCAGGCGACCGGGCGGATCCACTCCGGCAGGCGCGAGAGCGGGAAGAACGTCCCCGAGAAGAGGAACAGCGGCACGAGCACGAAGCGGAAGAACGGTGCGAGCCACTGGTCGTTGTCGAGGCTCGACGAGAACGCCGTGATCGCCGCGGCGAACGCGAGGCCGCAGAGGAGCGCCGCGAGCGGCGCCAGCGCGGCGAAGCCGGAGGTGAACGCTCCTCCGACCGCCGCGATCGCGGCGAAAACGGCAGCGGAGAAGAGGACGCGCACGCCCGCCCAGGCGAGCAGCCCGCCGACCAGCTCGGGCACGCTCACCGGCGTCGCGGTGACCGCGTGGAACGTCCGCAGCCACTTCAGGCCGGCGCGAACGGAGAACGTGCTCATGCTCGCCGCCGTCTGCATCGCCGTCGTTGCGAGCAGCGCCGGCGCGACGAACTGCAGGTAGCTGAGCCCGCCGAGGTGCGGGTGGCGGCTGTCGACGAGCCGGCCGAGCAGCACGCCGATCGAGAGCAGGAAGAAGACCGGGTTGAGGAACGAGACGGTGACGGACCCGCGCCAGACGTGGCGGTAGCTCGCCGCCTGCCAGACGACCACCGCGAGCACTCGCCGCAGCGAGGCCATCAGTCGACGAGGCTCCGTCCCGTCAGCGTGAGGAAGACGTCCTCGAGCGTGCTGCGGCGCACGAGCGAGCTGTCGGGGTGCAGCCCGCGCGCGTGAACCGCGTCGAGCGCCGCGTCGCCGTCGTCGGCGCCGATCACGATGCGGTCGGGCAGCACCTCGACGCGCTTGCCGATCCCGTCCAGCCGCGACGCGGCGCCGTCCGGCGACGTGAAGCGCAGCTCGACGACCTCCGGTTCGACGAACCGCTCGATCAGCTCACGCGGCGAGCCCTCGGCGACGATCCGCGCGCGGTCCATGATCACGAGACGGTCGCAGAGCTGCTCGGCCTCGTCCATGTAGTGCGTCGTCAGGACGAGCGTGACGCCGCGCTGCTTCAGCCGGTAGAGACGGTCCCAGAGGGCATGACGCGCCTGTGGATCGAGCCCTGTCGTGGGCTCGTCGAGGAGCATCAGGTCCGGCTCGTTGACGAGGGCGCGGGCGATCGTCAACCGGCGCTTCATGCCGCCCGACAGCGAGTCGACCTTCGCGTCGCGGCGTTCCGCGAGCTGGACGAACTCGAGCAGCTCGTCGGCCCTCCGCCGGATCACGTCGCGCGGCAGGCCGAAGAAGCGCCCGTAGACGAAGAGGTTCTCGGCCACGTCGAGCTCGAGGTCGAGGTTGTCGTCCTGCGGCACGACGCCGAGCCGCGCACGGATCGCGGTCCCGTCCCTGGCGGGGTCGCGGCCGAACACCCGCAGGGTGCCGCCGCTCGGCGGCGAGACGGCGCCGATCATGCGCATCGTCGAGCTCTTGCCGGCCCCGTTCGGGCCGAGGAAGCCGAACGTCTCGCCCTGCCGCACGCCGAAGTCGATCCCGTCGACCGCGACGAACTCGCCGTAGCGCTTCGTCAGCCCGTGCGCCTCGATCAGCAGCTCGTCCGACACCGTTCGGACGCTAGTGCAGGTACCAGGTACCTGAACAGGTACCTGGTACCTGGTGTTGGCTCGCGTCGCCCGGCGCGAGCTGACAGCCGGCTCCGAGCATCCTCCAAGAGCTTTCCCACGCGGCGCACGCACCGTGGTTCCAACCCGGGCGCGTCCCGGACGAACCAAGGAGGGAACGATGCTCCACAACGTCAAGAAGGTCGCGGCCGGTGTCGCCGCCGTCGCGGCGCTCGCCGTCGGCGGCGCCGCGATCGCCGACGCCGCCTCGTCGCAGTCGCCGACCGCGACCACGACGACGACGACGCAGAGCCAGCCCGCTGCGCCGCCCGCCTTCAACGGCCCCGCCCACGGCACCGCGGCGCACGAGGACGCGGAGAAGTCCGTCACGGGCGACGCAGCGGCGAAGGCGGGAGCCGCCGCGGTCGCGGCGGCCGGCGGCGGGACGGCGGGCGCCGTCACCACCGACTACACGCAGAGCGGTTACGAGGTGACCGTCACCAAGTCGGACGGCAGCACCGTCGAGATCCACCTCGACAGCTCGTTCAACGCGCTCCCGATGCGCTGACGGACGCCGCGGTACCGGCTCCCTCCTGCGGGAGCCGGTACCCGCGTCGCAGGGAAAGCCCGAGCCAGCCGAACCAGAGGGGGTTGACGACGTAACCGGACGCGACCGCCGCGGCGAGGAGGCCCGGGCTCTTCGGGTCGAGGATGACGAGGCGGCCGACGTAGACGAAGACGAGGAGCGCGGCCGCGAGGAGCCCGAGCAGCCCGAGGCCGCGCGGGAGCCGGTGGCCGCGGAGGATCAGCCCGCCCGCCACCGCGACGGCGAGCCCCGTCAGCGCGAAGGTCCCGAGCCCGCGCGGGTCGACCGAGCTCGGCAGGTCCGCCGCGAGCGTCTTGGGCGGGTTCGCCAGGTTGGCGAGGTCGTAGCCGCCGTGGAGCGCGGCGCCGAACGCCCCGACGAGCGCGAGCACGAAGCCCCACAGCGCGAGCGGCGGGTCCGTCTCCCGCAGCCGCTCGTAGACCGCGGTGAACGCAAGCGTCGACGCGAGACCGCCGGCGACGAGCAGGAGGGCGTTCGCATACGCGCTCCCGCGCGTGGCGTGGTGCAGGTACAGGCTGAAGGAGATCGAGTACGCGAGCCCGGCGAGCCCGGTCGCGAACGCCGCAAGGGGGCCGAGCTGCTCGAATGAGGACGTGGTCCGCATGACGCGGGATCTTCGCGCCACGGCGGCGTTCGGTTCAACCGCGCCGCGCGCCGACCGCCCCGTCGAGGTCGATCACGTCGTCGAACTCGCGCAGCTCGCTCACGTCCGCGAGCGAGGTCGCGTCGCGCGTCCGCTCGAGGTTCTCGAGCAGCACGAGCACGAAGCCGTCGGTCTGGTTGCGCAGCGTCACGGCTGCCCCGGCCGGGACCGTCAGCGTGCCGTCGGCCTCGAGGCTGTGCGGCCCGGTCCAGCGGCCGGCGGCGTAGGTCAGCTTCACCTCGTCGACGCGCGCGGGCGGGCCGGCCTGCAGCGTGAGCTGGTGGGTGCTGCCGATCGTGCGCAGCTGGAGCGGGTCGCGGAGGTCGAGCTCGACGGGCCGGTCCTCGTGCGGCCGGAGGTGCTGCTGCGCGAACACGTGCGGCATCCGCAGCGGACCGCCGATGCAGTAGATCTCGTCGCTCGTCTCACGGACCGACGGGCGAATCGAGAAGCGCAGCTCGAGGTGCCGCTCGACGTCGACCGTGTAGACGATGCCGCACGTGTCGCAGTGGAACTGCGGCGGCAGCTCGCCGAGCTCGTCGACGGTCGCCTTCGGCACGCGGCAGTTAGGGCACATGAGCTGCCAGCTCGGCTCGAACAGCCCCGCGCGGGTTGCGTGGAGAAGGAATCGAAGCGCCTCCTCGCGCTCGATCCCCCAGGCCTCCGCGAGCGCGTACGGGCGCACCTTCGTGAGCTGGTCGTCGCTCCCCTCCAGGATGCGCTCGCGCAGCCGCTCCACGAGCCGCTCGTCGACCGGCGCCTCGCGCAGGCGTTCGAGGAGGCGCTCGAGCCGGTCGCGGTCGACCGCCGGCCGCGCGCGCGGCACCGGCACGGGATCCGCCTTCCCCGCCTGCTTGCGTTCGAGGTAGAGGTCGCAGAACTCGAGCAGCCCGCGCACGGGCGCGCGTCCGAGCTTCCAGAGGAAGCGCCCCGCGACGTTCTTCGGCTTGAAGTACGCGTACGACGTGACGGTCGTCCCCCCGTCGGCCGGCTCGAGCTCCATCCCACCGACGAGCCACTCGATCGGCCCCGTCTCGAACTCCCGACGCACCGCGTAGCGCCGCTCGCGCACCCAGTCGAACGGAAACTCGCGCCAGCGCACGCGCACGACGCCGTACGCGCGCGCACGAGCGCGGCGAACGAGCTCCCCGCCCTCGAGCGGCGAGAACTCGACCGCGGGCAGGCCGATGCTGCGGTTCAGGTGCTCGGTGTCGGCGAGGAGCCGCCACGCCTCGCCCGGCGGGATCGGGTACCGGCGCTCCTCCTGGTACCGGATCGGCTCCTCGATCGCGGGCATCCCCGGGGATATACTCGCGCCCCGCAGCGAGGACAAGGGCGGAGGGCGCAGGCGTCGTGGTGGAACGCATTCTCGTCGCGGTCGACGGCCCCGGCGGCGGCGGGACCGTCGACTGGGCGGCGGAGCTCGCGCGCCGGTGCGAGGCCGAGCTGATCCTCGTGCAGGTGGTCGCACCGGAGCACGTCGCCGCCGGCGCTGAGGTGGACGGCGGCGCCGCGGAGCTCGCGGCGCGCGGCCGGCTGCGGCGCGTCTACGACTCCGACCAGGCCGCAGCGATCGTCCGCGTGGCCGAGGAGGAGAGCGCCGACGTCGTCGTCGTCGGCGGCGCGGGGATGAGCGACCGCAGCGAGTTCCTGCTCGCGAGCGTCCCGAATCGCGTGTCGCACACGGCGACCTGCAACGTCGTGATCGTGAGCCCGGACGGCGCGGTGCGCCGGCCGCGGCGAGAGCCCGAGGCGGAGCGGCGGGAGCCCACCGACGGGGAGCTGCTGGCGCGCGCGGCGCGGATCGGCCGCGTGCTCGCCACGTCCGCGCTCGGCCGCGGAGGCGACGCGGCGACCCGCGCGAGGCGTCTGCGTGGCGCGCTCGAGGAGCTCGGCCCGACGTTCGGCAAGCTCGGGCAGATCCTCTCGACCCGGCCCGACCTGCTCCCGCCCGAGCTGCTCGCCGAGCTGTCGACGCTGCAGGACCGGGTGACGCCGCTCTCCGAGGCCGAGGTCGTCGCCGTGATGGAGCGCGAGCTGCGCGTCCCCTGGGAGGACGTCTTCACGAGCATCGAGCCGGGCCCGATGGCGGCGGGGACGATCGCGCAGGTGCACCGGGCCGTCCTCGCGGGGGGCGAGCGCGTGGTCGTGAAGGTGCAGCGCCCGAACGCCGAGCAGGAGATCGCGCAGGACCTGGGCCTGCTGGAGCGCTTCGGCGCGAAGGCGGCCGAGCGTCCCGCGTTCCGGCGCCTCGTCGATGTGCCGGCCATCATCGAGCACCTCTCGACGTCGCTCCGGCGCGAGCTCGACTTCCGGAACGAGGCTGCGAACATCGAGCGGATGCGCACGGTCCTCGAGCCGTTCGACCGGCTCGACGTCCCCCGCGTGTACCACGAGCTGTCGACGGCGGCGCTGCTCGTGATGGAGGAGGTGCAGGGCGTGCCCGTGTTGGACGCACCGGAAGGGGAGCCGCGGCGCGAGGCCGCGCGGCAGCTCCTCGAGTCGTACTACCAGCAGGTCCTCGGCGACGGCTTCTTCCACGCCGACCCGCATCCCGGCAACCTGCTCTGGGCGAACGAGAAGATCTACCTGCTCGACCTGGGCATGACGGGCGAGGTCGACGCACGCCTGCGCGAGTCGCTGCTTCTCATGCTGCTCGCGTTCTCGCAGCAGGACGCCGCGTTCCTCGCCGACGTGATGCTGTCGCTCTCCGGCGAGCGCCCGACGCGCGGCTTCGACGCCGCCGCCTTCGAGGCGGAGCTCGGGGACCTGATCGGCGAGTACCGGCACCGCTCGCTGCGCGAGCTGCGGCTCGGCCCGCTGCTCCAGCAGGTGACGGAGATCGCCGTCCGCCACGACGTCCGCCTGCCCGCCGCGCTCGCCCTGATCGGCAAGGCCTTCGGGCAGATGCAGCTGACCGCCGCCGAGCTCGATCCGTCGCTGGACCCGTTCTCGGTGGCGGGCAGCTTCTTCCTCCGGCGCGTCTCCGGCCAGGTGCGCACGGCGGCGAGCCCCCGCACGCTCTTCTACGAGCTCCAGAAGCTGCGCGTGCGCGCGTCGCGCGTGCTCGACGGCGTCGAGCGTCTCGGCACCGCATCCCCGGAGGGCGAGGCGCGCGAGCTGGGCGGGGTGCTCCGCGAGGCCGGCCGGCGGCTCGCGCTTGCGATCGTCGCCGCCACGGCGCTGATCGCGACAGCCGTCACGGCCGGGTCGGCGCACGCCGCCGGCTGGGCGACGCCGCTCCTCGCGGCGATCGCCGGAGCGCTCACGCTGATCCTGCTCGGCGACGCGCTCCTTCGCCGGTGAGGCCGCTCGAGCGCGTGTCGCGCGTGGCGCTGTCGGCGCTGATCTCGCTCACGGTCGCGCTCGTCGACCGGCGCCTCCGCCGGGCGCTCGCGCGGCGCGACCCGAACCGTTCCGAGACGATCTGCGAATGAGAGCCGTCAAACCCGACGGATCACGAAGGAGCTCTCGATGCGTTTCATCCCGACCAAGTTCCATGCGCCGCTCGATTACATCGTCGGCGCCGCGCTGATCGCCGCGCCGTGGATCTTCCGGTTCTCCGACCACACGGCCGCGAGCGTCGTGCCGATCGTCCTCGGCATCGGCCTGATCGCCTACAGCCTGTTCACGAACTACGAGCTCGGCCTCTGGAAGGTCGCTCCGATGGCGGTCCACAACCTGATCGACATCGCCGCCGGGGCCGTGCTCGCCGCGTCGCCGTGGATCTTCGGCTTCGCCGACGACAGCGCGAACGTGTGGGTGCCGCACGTCGTCGTCGGCCTCGCCGCCGTCTTCCTCGGCCTGACGACGAAGCAGCAGGGCGGCTACCGCTACGGCGCCGCCGCGGCCGCCGCGAAAGGTGTCTGACACCAAGGTGTCTGGAACTGAACTCATAATGCGCGGGCGAGGATGAGGATGAGGGCGAGGGTCAGGTAGGCGAGGTAGACGCGGCTGTTGGGTTCGGTTCGGATCGTGAGTCGTTTGAAGCGGCGTAGCCAGGCGTTGGTGCGTT
>DASRCE010000012.1:0-70146 GCA_035653275.1 Gaiellaceae bacterium
GGACGTCGAGGGCCGGAAGATCACGTTCCTCGACACGCCGGGCCACGAAGCGTTCACGGCGATGCGCGCGCGCGGCGCCAAGGTCACCGACATCGCGGTCCTCGTGGTCGCGGCGGACGACGGGGTGATGCCGCAGACGCGCGAGTCGATCTCGCATGCGCGCGCAGCCGAGGTGCCCATCGTCGTCGCCGTCAACAAGATCGACCTGCCCGACGCAAACCCCGACCGCGTCCTCGCCGAGCTCGCACAGGAGGGCCTGCAGCCGGCGGAGTGGGGCGGGGACGTCGAGGTGGCGAAGGTCTCGGCGAAGCAGGGCGAAGGGCTCGACGACCTGCTCGAGCGCATCCTGCTCGTCGGCGACGCGCTGGTCGACCTGCGCGCCAACCCGAACGCCGAGGCCTCGGGACCGATCATCGAGTCGCGCCTCGACGTCGGCCGCGGCCCCGTCGCGACGATGCTGATCCACCGCGGCACGCTGAAGGTCGGCGACGCGATCGTCGCCGGCGACGCCTGGGGCCGCGTCCGCGCGCTCTACGACTACCGCGGCGACCGCATCCAGGAGGCGCGCCCCGGCGAGCCGGTCGAGATCCTCGGCTTCGACAAGCCGCCGCCCGCAGGCGAGCTCGCCCGCGTCGTCGAGAACGAACGCCGCGCGCGCGAGCTCGCGCAGCAGCGGGGCGAGCGGCTTCGCCGCGAGGCGATGGCGAAGCAGCGGACCGGCGGCGTGTCGCTGGAGAAGCTCTTCGAGCAGATGGGGACGGGCGCCGTCCAGGACCTGAACATCGTCGTGAAGGGCGACGTGCAGGGGTCGGTCGAGGCCATCGTCTCCGAGCTCGCGAAGATCCAGCACCCCGAGGTCCGCGTCAACGTCATCCACACGGGCGTAGGCGGGATCACGGAGAACGACGTGAACCTCGCCGCGGCGTCGAACGCGATGATCATCGGGTTCAACGTGCGCCCGTCGTCGGAGGTGCGGTCGGCCGCCGAGCGCGCCGGCGTGGAGATCCGGCTGTACCGCGTCATCTACCAGCTCACGGAGGACATCGAGCAGGCCCTCGTCGGGATGCTCTCGCCGGTCGAGACCGAGGCGATCATCGGCGAGGTCGAGGTGCGCGCGCTCTTCCGGGCCTCTCGCGTCGGCACGATCGCGGGCTGCATGGTCACGAGCGGCATCGTCCGCCGCGGCGCGAACGTCCGCATCTTCCGCGAGGGCACGCGGATCCACGAGACGACCGTCGCCCAGCTCCGCCGCTTCAAGGACGACGTGCGCGAGGTGACGGAGGGCTTCGAGTGCGGCATCCTCCTCGACGGGTTCAACGACCTGCGCGAGGGCGACGTCTTCGAGATCTACGAGACGCGCGAGGTCGAGCGCACGTCGCTCGACGAGCCGGCGCCGGCCGCTCCGGCGTAGCTCTGAGTGGGCTCGGGCTTCGTCTCGATCCTGACCGTCGAGCTGCACTTCCCGGACGCGGGCTCGCTGAAGGGCAAGCGGCACCACGTCCGCTCCGCCAAGGACAACCTGCGGAACCGCTTCGGCGCCGCCGTCGCCGAGGTCGACCACCACGACCTCTGGCAGCGTGCGACGTTGACGGTCGCCTGCGTCGCGCGCTCCGCGCACGACGCGGAGGAGCTGGCCGACGGCGCGGAACGCTGGCTTGCGTCGGGCGACTGGATGCTCGGGCGCTGCGACCGCCTCCTCGTGTCGCCCGACGATTGAGCGCCGGGGAGCACCTTCGGTTCTCCCCCGCGAGCCCCCTCTCCGACATCTGGGTCTACGGTGTCCGTGTGTCGGGACGCATGCGGAGGGTGAACGAGGCGGTGCGGGCGGTGGTCGCAGACGCGGTCGGAGACCTCAAGGACCCGCGGATCGGCCTCGTCACCGTCACGGACGTGGAGGTGACGCCCGACCTGCGCGAGGCGACCGTCTACGTCTCGGTGCTCGGAAGCGAGAAGCGGCGGAGCGCGACGCTCGCCGGGCTCGAGTCCGCGCACGGTGTGCTGCAGGCGCGCATCAACCGCGAGCTCAGCCTGCGCAGGACGCCGACGCTCACGTTTGCCTACGATGACGCCGTCGAGCGCGGCGTGCGGATGACGAAGCTGATCGACGAGCTTGCCGCGGACCTCCCACCCGAATCAGGATCGGCGGACGATGACCGAGACGACGCAGAGGAGTGACATCCAGGCGGTCGCCGACGCGCTCCGGTCGCACGACCGGTTCCTCGTCGTCACGCACGAGAACCCCGACGGTGACGCGCTTGGATCGCTGCTCGGCGCGACGCTCGGCCTGCGCGCCCTCGGCAAGGACGCCGTCATGTACCTCGCCGGCACGACGCCGCTTCCCGCCGAGTACCGCTTCCTCGACCTCGCGGAGCTGACGCGCGAGCCGCCGGCGGACGCCGACGAACGCGTCGTGGTCGCCGTCGACTGCGCGAACGATCGCCGCATCGGTCCCGACACGAGCACGCTCGAGCGTGCGCCGCTCGTGATCGACGTCGACCACCACCACGACAACACGCGCTTCGGAGACGTCAACCTCGTCGTGCCCGACGCGTCTTCGACCGCGGAGGTCGTGCGCGACGTGCTGCGCGAGCTCGACGTCGAGCTCAGCTCCGACATCGCCGAGGCGCTGTACGTCGGCCTCGTCACCGACACCGGCCGCTTCCAGTACACGAACACCACGCCGAAGGCGCTCCGCCTCGCCGCGGAGCTCGTCGAGGCGGGGGCCGACGTCCACGGGATCTTCCGCCACGTGTACGAGACGGTGCAGTTCGCGAAGCTGAAGCTGCTCGCACGTGCACTCGACCGGGCGCGCGTGTTCGAGGGCGGGCGGCTGGTCGTCTCGTACCTGCTGCGCGACGACTTCGCGGACGTCGGCGCCGACGAGCCGTTCTCGGAGGGGATCATCGACCACCTGCGCGCGGTGGAGGGGTCGGAGATGGTGGCGCTCATCCGAGAGCCGCCGCGCGACGACGGCCCGGCGCGGCGCGTCTCCCTCCGTTCGAGCCACGACGAGGTCGACGTGTCCGCGATCGCGCGGGCGCACGGAGGCGGGGGACACCGGCAGGCGGCGGGCTTCTCCTCCGACGAGCCGATCGAGGCAGTGATCGAGTTCCTGCGCCGCGAGTTCGCCCGCGCCCACGGCAGCGATGCCGCCGCCGCGCGCGGGTAGACCGGTCGGGGTCGCGCTGGTCGACAAGCCGGCGGGGCCGTCGTCGTTCGCGCTCGTCGCCGCGCTCCGCCGGCGTACCGGCGCGCGCACCGGCCACACCGGGACGCTCGACCCGTTTGCGTCCGGCCTGCTCGTCCTGCTGTCGGGCGCCGCGACGAGGCTCGCGCCGTGCTTCTCCGGGCTCGACAAGCGCTACGTCGCCGACGTCGACCTGACGGCGACGACGTCGACCGGCGACCCGGAAGGGGAGGTGCTCGAGCGGCACGACCCACCCGGCGCCGGCGCGCTCGCCGAGGCGCTCGCCGCGCTCCGCGGCGAGGTCGCGCTGCCGGTGCCGGCGGCCTCCGCGGTGAAGGTCGGCGGCGAGCGCGCTTACCGGCGCGCGCGCCGCGGCGTCGCGGTCGAGATGCCGGTGCGGAGGTCGAGGGTGTACGAGCTCGACGTGGTCGCCGCGACCGCGACCTCGGTCCGCCTCGCGCTGCACGTCAGCTCGGGCACCTACGTTCGGTCCATCGCGGACGCGCTCGGCGGGCACTGCACCTCGCTGCGCCGCACTGCGGTCGGGCCCTTCGACGTCGAGGAAGCGGAGGCGGTCGACGGCGTCGAGCTCCTACCGGTTCGGTCCGTGCTCGGTCGCCTGCCCGACGACGCGGTCGCACGCGTCCCGGCGAGCGTGCGCGAGGGCGTGCTCGCGGTCGAGGCGGGACGATGATCGTCGCCCGCCGCCCCGAAGAGCTCGAACGGCGCCCGCGCTCGGTCGCGATCGGGACGTTCGACGGCGTGCACGCCGGGCACCGGGCCGTCGTGCGAGCCGCGGTCGACGCCGGGCTGCGGCCGACGGTGGTGACGTTCGACCCGCATCCGCGGTGGGCGCTCGGCAACCGCGTGGAGCTGCTGTCGACGCTCGAGCGGCGGCTCGAGCTGCTCGAGGAGTGCGGCGTGGCTGACGTGCTGGTCGTCGAGTTCACGCCCGAGACGGCGTCGCTCGCGCCGGAGGAGTTCGCGCGCGACGTGCTGGTCGCGATCGGCGCGGAGACGGTCGTCGCCGGGGAAGGGTTCCGGTTCGGGCGGCGGCGCGAGGGCGACCTCGACACGCTGCGCGCGCTCGGGCTCGACGTGCGCGAGGTCACGCTCGTCGAGGGCGTCTCGTCGACGCGGATCCGGCAGCTCGCCCGCGACGGCGACGTCGAGGAGGCTGCGCGGCTCCTCCGGCGCCCGCTCGAGGTGGACGGGGTCGTCGTCTCCGGCGACCAGCGCGGCGGCACGCTCGGGTTCCCGACCGCGAACGTCCGCGTCGACCCCGCGCTGCTCGTGCCGGCGTACGGGATCTACGCGGGTGCGGTCGGCCACCGGCGCGCGGCGGTCTCGATCGGCGTGAACCCGCACTACGGCGGCACCGAGCGCCGCGTCGAGGCGTACCTCCTCGACTGGGAAGGCGACCTGTACGGCAAGCGGCTCGTCGTCGAGCTCTGGCGGCGGCTCCGCGACGAGCGCGCGTTCGAGACGGAGGCCGCCCTCGTCGCGCAGATCGCGCGCGACGTGGAACAGACGCGCGCGGCGACGCGGCCCGCTTAGACTCGGGGTCGTGGCGAGATTCGCGATCGCGCGCCTCGACGAGATCGAGGAGCAGAGCGACGGCCGCTGTCCGTGGCGGCCGGTGCGGCACCACTTCGGGATCAGGTCGTTCGGCGTCAACGCCTGGACCGCGGAGAACGCAGGCGACCGGATCATCAACGAGCACGACGAGGCCGGCGACGCCGACGGGAGCGAGGAGCTGTACGTCGTCGCGCAGGGACGCGCGACGTTCGAGCTCGGCGGAGAGCGCCGCGACGCTCCGGCCGGCACCTACGTCTTCGTCGAGCCGGGGGTGAAGCGGACGGCGTTCGCCGCGGAGCCGGGGACGACCGTCCTCGCCATCGGCGGCGTCCCCGGCCAGGCGTACGAGCCGATGGGCTGGGAGGTCTGGGCGGACGTCCGCCCGCTGTACGACGCCGGCCGGTACGCCGAGGCCGCCGACCGGGCGCGGGAGCTCGCCGACGCGCACCCGGAGTACCCGCTGCTCGCGTACAACCTCGCCTGCTGCGAGAGCCTCGCCGGCCGCAAAGCGGAGGCGATCGCTCACCTGCGCGAGGCCGCCGAGCGCTCCGAGCGTCTGCGCGCGTACGCGAGGCAGGACGCCGACTTCGACGCCGTTCGCGACGACCCCGCGTTCGTCGAGATCGTCGGTGGCTAGGAGCGCACGGCGCCGCTCCGGCGTGGATCCGCGCCCGCGCCGGCGCGCCCGACCGCGCTGACGCCGCCGAAATAATGGTGCAGCGCGGGCCACCTGCGTACGACGCGGCCGCGCGCCTCGAGCCGCGCGAGAAACGCCTCGTCGACGCCCGGCTCCGCGTTCACGAGCTCTCCCACTGGGTGGAAGCGCGGCCGCTCGATCGCCCGCTGAGGCTCGAGGCGCCCGTGCAGGACGCCCGCGAGGACCCCGACGAGCGCCGTCCGCAGCCGGGTGCCGCCGGCCGACCCGATCGCGAGCTCGAGCCCATCGGCGTCGAACGCGAGCGCGGGAGCCATCATGCTCGCCATCCGCTCGCCCGGCCGGAGCTCGCCGCGGACGAGGTCGGCCTCGCCGAGCATGCTGTTCAGGTGCAGGTCGAGGCCCGGCAGGAAGTCGCCGGAGCCGAGCCCGAGGCTGGTCGTGAGCACGCAGGCGGAGCCCGCCGCGTCGACGACGGCGAGGTTCGTGGTATGGGTCCCGCCGCACTGCGTTCCCTCGAGGGCGGAGAGGAGCGCAGCGTCGCCGCCCGCCGGGTCGAACCGCTCGAGCGTCTCCGGGACGCCGCTCAGCCCGGCCCGGGTGCGCACGCGCCGCCCCACGAACGACGTCTCCACCGCCGGCCGCCACTCGGCGCCGTATGCCTCCAGATCGCCGCGCGTCAGGACGCCGCCGCGGTCGGCGACGAGGTCGAGCAGCGCCCGCGCGATCGACCCGCGGTACACGGACGCCGGCCCTTCGTCGCGCAACAGCTCGAGCGACGCGACCAGGCCCGGCTGGTGGAGCACGCCGCCCGATGCGAGCAGCGTGCCGCCCGGCGCGTAGATCGCGGCTCCCTCGCGTATCGTCATCACCGGCGCGAGCATCGCGAGGCACGCGGCGTGCGCCGGCGGCATCGCCACGCCCTCGCGCGCGAGCCGCAGCGCCGGCTCGACGAGCCGCGGCCAGGGCAGCCGGCCGTGAGCCCGCCAGAGCGCGTCGAGCCCTGCCGGCACGCCGGGGACCGCGCACGACGAGGCGCCCACCGCGTAGTGCACGAGCTCCTCGCCGAAGGCGACCGGTAGCTGCTGCATCGGCGCGCCCGTCCCCGACGGGACGGCGACGAAGCAGTCGAGGTTCCGGGTCTCCCGGGACGCGGCGTCGAAGTAGATCGCGTGCCCGCCGCCGAGCAGGCCGGTCATCACCGTCTCGGCGACGCAGGAGGCGAGGCACGCTGCAACCGCGGCGTCGGCTGCGGAGCCGCCGTCGGCGAGGATCTCCGCGCCTGCCTCTGCCGTCGCGGGGTGGCCGGCCGCGACCGCCGCGATCACGCGATGCGCTCCGCGAGGCGGCTGCCGACGCGCGCGAAGCCCGGAAGCGGGAAGTCGAACCGCTCGCCGGTGTACGGCCGCGTGACGATCTCGAACGTCCGCGCGGCGATCGGCCGCGCGTGCACGGCGGCGCCGTCCGGCAGGTGGGCGACCAGCCCCTCGCCGCCCGCCTCGACCTGCACCGGCCCGTCGGGCGTCCGGTAGCACCCGGCGACTGCCTCGAGCGCCTCGCGCGGGAGCTCGACGGTCGGCGGCACGCGACGACGCGCGCCGACGGCCTGCTCGAGCCACGCGTCCTCGATCGTGCGCAGCGCTTTCGTCCCGAGCTCGCTGTTCGTCAGCCCGGCGAAGACGGCGCCGCGTGCCGGGACCGTGAGGAGCGACGACGTGAACCCGCCGTACGAGCCGCTGTGGCCCCACACCTCCTCGCCGGCGACCCGCTCGCCGAACAGCCCGAGGCCGTAGACGCCGGCCACCGGCTTCCCCTGGACCGTGCGCAGTCGCCCGCCGTCGTCCTGCGCGAGGTGCCAGAGCGCGTAGCGGACGAGGTCGGCGACGGTGGACGTGAGGCCGCCCGACGGGCGCCGCGCGCGCGGAAACGGAGGCGGCGGCACGTCGCGCCCGTGCCCCTCCAGGTCCGGCTCGTCGAACGACGTCGCCTCGAGCCCCGCCGGCTCGAGGACTCGCTCGGTGAGCGCGTCCTCGAACGTCGACGCCGCGCGCGCCGCTGCCAGGAAGCCCGCGAGCCAGTAGCCGGTGTTCGCGTACGACCAGGCCTCGTCGGCGCCGACGAGCCGGCGCACGTCGGGCAGCTCGGCGACGCAGCGCACGAGCGCGTCGTCGCCGTCCCCGAAGCGCGCGGTGTCGGGATCCGGCAGCTCGCAGTCATAGCCGCTCGTGTGCGCGAGCAGATGGCGGACGCGGACGTCGCTCGGCCAGATCCCGCCGGTGCCCTCGTCCACGTCGAGCAGGCGGAGCACGAGCGTCGCCACCATCGGCTTCGTCACGGACGCGATGCGGAACCGCGCATCCGCGTCGGCGCCGAGCGCGACCGTCGTCGTCTGCCCGTCGACGAGCGCCGACACGACGAGCGCGGGCACCTCCCACGCCTCTCTCGCCTCCCGGCAGACGTCCCGAAGCGACGCATTCATCGGGATCCGCTACCCTACTCGGCGGCCCGGCCTCGGCCGTTCGCGTTCTTCCTTCGCGGCGGCTGGGACCAGGGTGGCCGACGAACCGGAGGAGACGCATGACCCTCACGAAGGAAGACAAGCTGGAGCACGTCGCGAAGTTCGGCAAGCACGAGAACGACACGGGCTCGCCGGAGGTGCAGATCGCGATGCTGACCCAGCGCATCAACACGCTGACCGAGCACCTGCGCACCCACAGGCACGACCACTATTCGCGCCGCGGGCTGCTCAAGCTCGTCGGTCGGCGCCGCAGGTTCCTGAACTACCTGCAGCGGAAGGACGTGGAGGGCTACCGCGCCCTCATCAAGGAGCTCGGCCTCCGCCGCTAGCTCCGAAAACACCAGAAGGGTGGAGCTTGGGCGAGCGCGCTGCTCCATCAGAAGAAGGAGTCGGACGCTGACCCAATCTCCACCCTTCGCGTACAGCTGAGTGGAGGAATAGGGAGATATGTCTATCGTCGAAGCCGAACACCCTGCGGGGGTGCCGGTTTCCGTGTCCGTCGAGATCGGCGGACGCGAGATCAGGTTCGAGACGGGGAAGCTCGCGAAGCAGGCGGACGGGGCGGTCGTCGTCTCGAGCGGCCAGACCGTCGTCCTCGGGACGGCGCAGGGGAGGACGGACGCCCGCGAGGGCGCCGACTTCTTCCCGCTGACCGTCGACGTCGAGGAGCGGATGTACGCCGCCGGGAAGATCCCGGGCGGCTTCTTCAAGCGCGAGGGGCGGCCGACCGAGCGGGCGATCCTGACCGCGCGCATGATCGACCGTCCGGTCCGGCCCCTGTGGCCGAAGGGCTACCGCAACGAGGTGCAGTGCGTGGCGACCGTGTTCTCGGCCGACCTCGTCATCCCGCACGACATCCTCGCGATCAACGCAGTCTCCGCCGCGCTGCACGTGTCGCCGCTGCCGTTCCTCGGCCCGATCGGCGCCGTGCGGATGGGGCTGCTCGAGGGGAACCTCGTCGTCAACCCGACGCTCGAGGAGACGGAGCACAGCTCCGACCTCGACCTGATCGTCGTCGGCACGAAGGAGGGGCTGACGATGGTCGAGGCGGGCGCGAACCGCGTCCCCGAGAACGTCATCCTCGAGGCGCTCGACGTCGCGCACCGCGAGATCGTGAAGCTCTGCGAGGCGCAGGAGGAGCTGCGCGCGCGGGCCGGCAAGGAGAAGTGGCTCGACCAGGCGACCACCGAGCGGCTCGAAGCGCAGTACGGGCACGAGATCTGGACGCGCATCCAGGAGCAGGGAATCCGCGAGGCGGCCGCGATCCTCGAGGAGATCGTCGCGAAGGAGTGCGGCGAGCTCTCGATGGGCTCGACGCAGGACCAGGTCATGCGCGAGCTCCAGACGCGGATGTCGCTCGCGCAGATCCTCGAGAAGCAGCGCTCCGTCGCCGTCGAGGGCCCCGTGCGCGAGCAGTTCGAGAGCGACCTGCGCGGCCTGACCGAGGCGGAGCAGGACTCCAGGGAGCTGAAGTCGGCGAAGCGCAACCTGCTCTACGACCGCATCGTCGAGTCCGTCGAGCTGCCGTTTCCCGGCGACGAGGACGGCGAGAAGGACGCGCTGACGAGGTCGTACGTGCGGAAGGCGTGCGAGTCGATCTACAAGAACCTCGTCCGACGCAAGATCGCCGTCGAGAAGCGGCGGCCGGACGGGCGCTCGGAGACCGAGATCCGGCCGATCGAGGTCGAGGTCTCGGTCATGCCGCGCACGCACGGCTCCGGCCTCTTCACGCGGGGCCAGACGCAGATCATGACGCTGCTCACGCTCGGCACCGCCAAGGAAGGGCAGCGGATCGACGACCTCTCGCTCGAGACCGAGCGGAGGTACATGCACCACTACAACTTCCCGCCCTACTCGGTCGGCGAGACCGGCCGAATGGGCTCGCCGAAGCGGCGCGACATCGGCCACGGGGCGCTCGCGCAGCGGGCGCTCGAGGCGGTCATCCCGCCGGAGGACGAGTTCCCCTACACGATCCGTCTCGTCTCCGAGACCCTCGAGTCGAACGGATCGTCGTCGATGGGCTCGGTCTGCGGGTCGACGCTGGCGCTGATGGACGCGGGCGTGCCGATCAAGGAGCCCGTCTCCGGCATCGCGATGGGCCTCGTCAAGGAGGGCGACGACTACGTCATCCTCACCGACATCCAGGGGGCCGAGGACCACCTCGGCGATATGGACTTCAAGGTCGCGGGGACGCCCGACGGGATCACCGCGCTCCAGATGGACATCAAGATCACCGGCGTCAGCCGCGAGATCATGGAGCGCGCGCTCGCGCAGGCGAAGGACGCACGGGTCGCGATCCTCGGACGGATGCTCGAGGCGATCGCACAGCCGCGCGAGGCGCTCGCAGCGCACGCGCCGCGCATCTCGACGATCCAGATCAACCCCGAGTACATCGGCATGGTGATCGGCAAGGGCGGCGAGACGATCCGCGCGCTCGAGTCCGAGAACGACGTGCAGATCGACATCGAGGAGGACGGGACGATCCTCGTCTACGCCACCGACGGGACCAAGGCCGACGCCGCGATCTCCGCCATCCAGGCGCTGACCAAGGAGCCGGAGGTCGGTGACCAGTACACGGGCAAGGTCGTGAAGACGACCGACTTCGGCGCGTTCGTCGAGCTGAAGAAGGGGACCGACGGCCTGCTGCACGTCTCGAACGTCGGCCCCGGCCGCGTGAACCACATCGAGGACGTGATCCAGCGCGGTGACATCCTGGACGTGATCGTGCAGGAGGTCGACAAGGCGCGGGGCCGCATCGGCCTCAAGCTGGTGCAGAAGCACGAGAACGGAGGCGTGGTCTCGCCGGAGGAGCTCGTCGAGCGGGCGAAGAACGCACCGCCGCGCGAGCCGCGCGAGGAGCGTCCGCGCCGCGACGGCGACCGCCGCGGCGGCCGCGGCCGACGGGAGCGGCAGGAGTCGAGAGCGGAGTAGGCGCGTCGAGTGGTGTCTGACACCATCGGTGTCAGACACCATGCGCCCGCCGGAGAGCCTCACCGACGGAGTGGTCGTCCTGCGCGAGCTGCGCGAGGACGACCGCCCCGTCGTCCTCGCGACGATGCGCGACCCGCTCGTCGCGCAGTGGCTGAACATGCCGCACGAGCCGGGCGACCGCGACTTCGACTCGCTGCTGCGCCTCGCGCACGACGGGCGCACGACCGGCACCCGCTTCGACTTCGTCGTCACCGAGCGCGGCTCCGACGTGTCGCTCGGCGCGGTGATCGCGTCGCGCCGCCACCGCGAGAACTACGAGGTGGCGTACCTCGCGCGCGCGGACGGCCGCGGGCGCGGGCTGATGACGCGTGCGGTGCGGCTCGTGTGCGGTTGGCTGTTCCAGGAGGGAGTCGGCCGGATCGAGCTGCGGACGCACCCCGACAACGAGTCGTCGCAGCGTCTCGCCGAGCGGTGCGGCTTCCAGCGCGAGGGGCGGGAGCGCAGGTCGATCTGGCTGCACGGCCGGCGCGCGGACGCGATCCTCTGGTCGCTCCTTCCCGAGGACCCGCGGTGACGCTGCACTCCGTCCGCGGCCGTTCGCTGTTCGTCGCGCCGATCCGCGTCGCGCTCGGCGTCGTATGGCTCGTCGCGGCGCGCCTCGCCGGTGCCGCGTCGGCGGCGGCGTTGCTCGCGTTCGCCGGCGGCGTCTTCGTGACGTGCTTCACGCTGCTCAACGACCCGCGCACGCGGTTGCTCCCGCAGCGCGAGCCGAAGCCGGCACCGGTCCACGCACCGGTCGCGTCACCGGCGCGGCAGGCCCTTGCCGCGCTCATGCCGAGCACCGTCGGTGTGTCGTTCCTCGCGGCGGTCGCGATCGCGGTGCAGGCCGTTCTGACAGCGCTCCTCGGCGGCATCTGCGCGGGCCTCGGCGTCGCGGGCGCGTTCGCGGCGCTGCGCATCGACCCGCGGCTCTACGTCGAGCCGAAGTCGGGCGCCCTGTATCGCCGCTGACGCGCGCGCACACTACGCTACGTCGGTGCAGAACTGGGTGCTGACGGAGCTCGACTCCGGCGAGCGCGTCGTCTCCGAGCGGCTCGACCACGTTCGGTCGGCGGCCGTCGGCTACTGGATCGGTGCCGGCTCGCGCGACGAGGAGACGCACGAGGCCGGCGTCACGCATTTCATCGAGCACCTGCTGTTCAAGGGCACCGCGAGGTACACCGCCGTCGACATCGCCGAGATCTTCGACGGGCTCGGCGGAGAGCTGAACGCCGCGACCTCGCGCGAGCACACCCTCGTCTACGCCCGTGTGCCCGACCACCACCTCGAGACGGCCGTCGACGTGATGAGCGACATGGTGTTCGCGCCGTCGTTCGCCGATCTCGACGCGGAGCGCGAGGTCGTCCTCGAAGAGATCGCGATGTACGACGACGCGCCGCAGGAGCTCGTCCACGACCTGATCGCCGATGCCGTGTTCGGCGACCACCCGCTCGGGCGGCCGGTGATCGGGACCGCCGACGTGATCTCGTCGATCGAGCGTGAGTCGATCGCGCGCTACCACGACGAGATGTACGTCCCGGCGAACATCGTGGTGGCGGCAGCCGGGAACGTGGAGCACGACCGCGTCGTCGAGCTGGTCGAGCGCGCGCTCACGAGGCGCGTGGCCGTCGCCGAGTCGCGGCTGAACGCGCGCCCGCCGCTCGTCCAGGCGCCCCCGCCGCGCCTGCGCTTCCAGCGGAAGGACACCGAGCAGTACCACGTGTGCCTCGGCGCGCCGGGCATCTCGCGCTCCGACCGCCGCCGCTTCGCGGTGTCGCTGCTCGACGCGATCCTCGGCGGCTCCGCGTCGTCGCGCCTCTTCCAGGAGATCCGCGAGAAGCGCGGCATGGCGTACGCCGTGTACTCGTTCGTGTCGCAGTACACCGACACCGGGCAGATCGGGATCTACCTGGGGACGCGCGAGGACAACCTGGCCGACGCGCTCGCTATCACCGCGGAGCAGATCGCCGACGTGGCCGGCGGCAACCTTCCCGAGCGAGAGCTCGTGCGCGCGAAGGAGAACCTCAAGGGCCGCATCCTGCTCTCGATGGAGTCGACGTCGACGAGGATGAACCGGCTCGGGAAGTCCCTGATCACGGACTCGGAGCTGCTCTCCCTCGACCGGATCGTGGCGGAGGTGGACGCCGTCGACGCGGCCTCCGTCTCGGCGCTTGCTGCGGCGCTGCTGGCACCGGAGCGGCTGTCGGCGGCGTGCATCGGGCCGGACGAGGACCGGTTCCTGAGCGCGCTCGCGCGCGTCACGCCGGCGCTCGCTACGGCGGCGTGAAGGTCCTCCTCAACGGGCGGGCCGGGCGTGTGGGGTCGGTGCTCGGGCCGGGGCTCGAGGCGGCGGGGCACGTGCTCGTCGAGTCGCTGGACGGCGCCGAGGCGATGGTCGACTTCACGCGACCCGACGCCGTCGCGGCGAACGTCCGCGCTGCGGTCGACGCGGGTGTCCCCGCCGTCGTGGGGACGACGGGGTGGGAACCGGAGGAGTTCCGGGACGCGCCGGTGGCGATCTTCTACGCGCCGAACTTCGCGCTCGGCGCAGTGCTGATGATGCGCTTCGCCGCGGAGGCGGCGCGGTACTTCGAGCGCGCCGAGATCGTCGAGCTGCACCACGCGTCGAAGGTCGACGCACCCTCCGGCACCGCTCGGCTGACCGCCGAGCGGATGGGCGGCAAGGTGCCGATCCATTCCGTGCGCCTGCCGGGGCTGAACGCGCACCAGGAGGTGATCCTCGGCGGCGCGGGGCAGACGCTCACGATCCGCCACGACGCGTTCTCGCGCGAGGCGTACACGCCGGGCGTCCTGCTCGCGCTCGAGAAGCTGCCGTCGCTGCGACCCGGCTTGACGGTCGGCCTGGACTCGCTTATCTACACGTGATGACCTGCGCCACCTGCGGCGCCGAGAATCCGCCGGGCCATCGCTTCTGCGGCCAGTGCGGCAGCGCGCTCTCGACGACGTGCCCCGCCTGCGGCCACGAGGCGCGCGCGGGCGAGCGGTTCTGCGGCGCGTGCGGGACCCCGCTCGTCGGTATCCCTGCGCAGGTCGAGGCCCGCGCTCCCGAGCCGGTAGCCGAGCGGCGCCTCGTCACGGTCCTGTTCGCCGACCTCGTCGGCTTCACGCCGCTCTCGGAGTCGCGTGACCCCGAGGAGGTGCGCGAGCTCCTCTCGCGCTACTTCGACGCCTGCCGCCGGCTCGTCGAGCTGTACGGCGGCGTCGTCGAGAAGTTCATCGGCGATGCGGTGATGGCGGTGTGGGGCGCGCCGGCCGCCCAGGAGGACGACGCCGAGCGCGCCGTGCGCACCGCGCTCGATCTCGTCGCGGCCGTAAGCGCGCTCGGCGACGAGGTCGGCGCGGCCGACCTGCGCGCCCGCGCCGGCGTTCTCACGGGCGAGGCCGCCGTGAACGTGGGCGCCGTCGGCGAGGGGATGGTCGCCGGCGACCTCGTCAACACCGCATCGCGGATCCAGGCGTCCGCCGAGCCCGGAACGGTGCTCGTGGGCGACGCGACGAGGCGCGCCTCCGAGGCCGCCGTCGTGTTCGAGGACGCCGGCGCGCACACGCTCAAGGGCAAGGCCGAGCCGGTGCGGCTGTGGCGTGCGGTACGCGTGACCGCGGCCCGCGGCGGCGCGCTTCGCTCGGAGGGGCTCGAAGCGCCGTTCGTCGGGCGCCAGCGCGAGCTGCGCCTCGTGAAGGAGCTCTACCACGCAGCCGCCGAGCAGTCGCGCGCGCAGCTCGTGCAGATCACGGGCATCGCCGGCATCGGCAAGTCGCGTCTCGCGTGGGAGTTCGAGAAGTACCTCGACGGGATCGACGAGCTCGTGTGGTGGCACCGCGGCCGCTGCCTGGCCTACGGCGAGGGCGTGGCCTACTGGGCGCTCGCGGAGATGGTGCGGACCCGCGCCGGCATCGTCGAGGGCGAGGAGCAGGAATCGGCCCGCCAGAAGCTCGCCGCCTGCCTCGCGCAGCACCTCCCCGACGACGAGGAGCGTGCCTGGGTCGGGCCGAGGCTCGCGAACCTGCTCGGCCTCGAGGAGCGCGCCGACACCGACCGGCAGGACCTGTTCGCGGCGTGGCGGCTCTTCTTCGAGCGCCTCGCGGACCAAGGCCCGGTGGCGATGCTGTTCGAGGACCTGCAGTGGGCCGACGAGGCGCTGCTCGCGTTCGTCGAGTATCTGCTCGAGTGGTCGGCATCGCAGCGGCTGTACGTCGTCGTGCTCGCCCGGCCGGAGCTCGCCGGGCAGCACCCGGAGTTCGCGCGCGGCGTCCGCAACAGCACGAGCCTCGCGCTCGAGCCCCTGTCGGAGCGCGAGATGGCAGAGCTGCTCGACGGCTACGTCCCGGGACTGCCGGACGAGGTGAAGTCGCAGGTCCTCGAGCGGGCCCAAGGCGTGCCGCTGTACGCCGTCGAGACGGTGCGCATGCTCCTCGACCGCGGCCTGCTGGTGCGCGACGGCCCGGTGTACCGGCCCACGGGCGAGATCGCGAGCCTCGACGTCCCGGAGACGCTGCACGCGCTCGCCGCGGCTCGTCTCGACGGCCTGACGGCGGAAGAGCGCCAGCTCGTGCAGCAGGCGAGCGTCCTGGGAAAGACGTTCACGAAGCAGGCGCTCGCCGCCATGACCGGCGCGTCCGAAGAGGAGCTGGACCCGCTTCTCGCGAGCCTGATCCGGAAGGAGGTGCTGTCGCTCCAGGCCGACCCACGGTCGCCGGGGCGCGGCCAGTACGGCTTCCTGCAGGAGCTGCTGCGACAGGTCGCGTACGAGACGCTCGCCCGCAAGGAGCGAAAGAGCCGGCATCTCGCGGCGCTGGCCGCGATCGAGGCGACGTTCGCCGACGCCGAGCAGGACGTGCCGGAAGTCCTCGCCGCCCACCTGCTCGCGGCGGCGGACGCCGCGCCGAACGATCCGGACGTCGGCGAGATCAGGACACGGGCGCGGGCCGCGCTCGCGCAGGCGGGCGAGCGCGCCGCGGCGCTGGCGGCGCCCGCCGAGGCGCAGCGGCACTTCGACCAGGCGGCCGAGCTCGCGGCCGGCGACCCTGCTGCGGAAGCGGCATTGCTCGAGCGGGCGGGCTCGCTCGCGTTCCACGCGGGCACGCCCGCGGCCGCGCGCGAACGGCTCGAGCGTGCCATCGACCTCCACGAGCGTCACGGCGACCCGCTGGCGGCGGCTCGCGCGGGAATCGTCCTTGCCGACATCGACGTGTCGCAGGCGCGGATCGACGAGGGACGGCGCCGGCTCGAGGCGGCCGTCGCCGCGTTGGAGCAGGCGGGGCCGACGGCCGAGCTGGCGGCGACGCTCGCGCACCTCGCACGCATGCAGTCGCTCGCCGGCGACGCCGACGCGGCCGCGCAGACGGTCGACCGGGCGCTTCGACTCGCCGACATGCTCGGGGCGGAGGTCGTGTTCGTCGACGCGCTGACCATCAAGGCGAGCGTCCTCCTGAACCAGGCGCGCCTGCTCGAGGCGCGCGTCCTCTTCGAGGCAGCTCGTCCGCGCGCTCGCGCGACCGACCTGAGCAGCACGTGGTGGCGGGCGACGAACAACCTCGCCCTGCTGCTCGAGCAGACGGACGAGTACGAAGACGGCTTCGCCCTGACGGACGAGATGGAGACGCTCGCGCGGCAGCGCGGCGACCTCGAGCTCCTCGCGGCAGCCCGGTTCGGCGTCATCGCGACCCTGGTCGAGCTCGGGCGCTGGGACGAGGCGCTCGCCCGTGCGGACGAGGCGCTCGAGGTCAAGGCGAGCCTCTGGGCGACGAGCGAGCGGATCTCGGTCGTCGCAGTCCACTGCGAGCGCGGCGACCTCGTCGCCGCGGAGCGACTGATGGCCGAGCAGGCGCACCAGCGGACTGCGGGCCAGGCGGAGTTCGTGGTCGGGTTCGCCGCCATGGAGGCTCGTCTCCACCGCGCCCGCGGTCGCTTCGCCGAAGGGCTCGCTGCGGCCGAGAGAGGCCTCAGCGGGCGCGGCACGCTGACGCTCGCGAACCCGCGGAACCGAATCTGCCTCGTCGAGGCGCTGGAGGGTGCGCTGGCGCTCGACGACCTCGCCAGGTGCGACGAGCTGCTCGCGCTGCTCGACGCGCTTCCGCCCGGTCAGCTCACTCCGTCGCTGAGCGCGTGGCGGCACGTCTTCCACGCGCGGCTCGCGGCGCGGCGCGACGGGATGCGTGACGTGGACGAGCATTTCCGGCGCGCGGAAGGCATCTTCGGCGAGCGGGGACTGGTCTTCCACCTCGCGCGCACGGAGCTCGAGCACGCCGAATGGCTCCAGGCGAACGGAAGAGCCGCGGAGGCCGAGCCGCTGCTCGCGCAGGCGCGCGAGGTCTTCGAACGGCTCGAGGCGAGGCCGTGGCTCGGGCGCCTCGACGGCGTCGCGCGCGCCGAGGTTCCCGCGTAGAGCTTCGGGAGGAGACCGTCGCCCTCGCGGGAGTCGAGCTGCGGCTCCTGCGCCCGGCTTCGCCCGACGCGCTGATCGACGAGGAGGCGTTCGCCGCCGACGAGTTCCTGCCGTACTGGGCGGAGCTGTGGCCGGCGGCGGTGGCGCTCGCGGAGGCGCTCCCGGAGGTGGCAGGGCTGCGCGTCGTCGAGCTCGGCTGCGGGCTCGGGTTGCCGTCGCTCGTCGCCGCCGCGCGCGGCGCAGACGTGACGGCCGTCGACTGGGCGGAGGACGCGATCGCGCTGCTGCGCCAGAACGCGGCGCGCAACGGGCTGCAGGCCCGTGCCGCGGTGCGCGACTGGCGCGAGCCGTGGACCGAGCGGTTCGACCTCGCGCTCGCTGCGGACGTGCTGTACGAGCGGCGGAACGTCGAGCCGGTGCTCGCGCGGCTCCGCGAGCTCGCGCCGGAGAGCCTGGTCGGCCTCGCCGGCCGGCCCTACGAGCACGAGTTCCTGCGGCTCGCCGGCGACGTGGAGCAGCTCGCCCCGCGAGTCGTCCGGCTCCGGCAGGCGCCAGGCGTACAATCGTGTCCGTGCTAGGCCACGTCCTCACGGCGATGGTCACACCCTTCCGCGACGACGGGAGCGTCGACTTCGACGCGTTCCAGGAGCTCGCGCGCTACCTCGTCGAGCACGGCTCCGACGGCGTCGTCGTCGCCGGCACGACCGGCGAGGGCTCGACGCTGTCCGACGACGAGCGGATCGACCTCGTCCGCGCCGCGGTCGAGACCGTGGGCGGCGTCGCCACGGTCGTCGCCGGCACGGGCACGAACGACACCGCGCATTCCACGCACCTCACGGAGGCAGCCCACGTGGCCGGCGCCGACGCGTTCCTCGTCGTCGCGCCGTACTACAACAAGCCGCCGCAGCGGGGTATCCTCGCGCACTTCGAGAAGGTCGCGCGGGTGAGCGACAGGCCGGTCGTCGTCTACAACATCCCGTCGCGCGTGGTCGTGAACATCGAGCCGGAGACGATGTTGCGGCTGGCCGAGATCGAGAACGTCTCGGCGGTCAAGCAGGCGAACCGCGACCTGGCGCAGGCGCGGCACATCGTGGAGGCGGGGCTCGACCTGTACGCGGGCGACGACAACCTCGTGCAGCCGTTCCTGGAGGTCGGAGGCGTCGGAGGCGTCTGCGTCCACACGCACGTCGTCGGCCCGCAGGTCGCCGAGCAGGTCCGCGCGGCGACCGAGGGCGACCTCGAGCGGGCGCGCGAGCTCGACCGCGCGCTCGCGCCGGCGTGCGAGCTCGTCGGCGTGGTCTCGAACCCGATCGCGATCAAGGCCGCGCTGCGGCTGCTGGGTCACCGCGTCGGCGGCCACCGGCTCCCGCTCGTCGAGCCGGACGACGAGGAGCTCGCGCGCGTGCGCGGCTGTCTCGAGCGCCTGGGCCTCCTGGTCGCCGCCTGAGCTACCTACACTGCGGAGCCAGTGGACGCGCTCCGCATCATCCCGCTCGGCGGCCTCGGAGAGGTCGGCAAGAACATGACCGTCTACGAGGCCGGCGCCGAGACGATCGTGGTCGACGCCGGGATGTCGTTCCCGCGCGACGAGCACCTCGGCGTCGACGTGATCCTTCCCGACTTCGGGTACCTGCGCGCCCGCCGCGTGCGTGCCGTCGTCCTCACGCATGCGCACGAGGACCATGTCGGCGCGCTGCCGTTCCTCATGCGCGAGGTGCGCGTGGAGGAGATCTGGGCGACGCGGCTGACGCTGGGGCTCGTGAAGTCGAAGCTCGACGAGCACGGCCTGCTGCGCGCCGCCGAGCTGCGCGAGGTCGACCCGGAGGCGGGGCCGATCGACCTCGGGCCGTTCCGGCTCGAGTTCGTCCGCATGGCGCACTCGATCCCGGACTCCGTCGGGATCGCGATCGAGACCGGCGCGGGCCGCGTCTTCCACACGGGCGACTGGAAGCTCGACCACACGCCCGTCGACGGGCTCAAGACCGACGTGGGGCGGCTCGCCGACCTCGGGAACCGCGGCGTCGACCTCCTGCTCGCCGACTCGACCAACGCCGAGCGTCCCGGCTTCACGCGCTCCGAGCGCGTGGTCGGAGACGCCTTCCGGCAGATCATCCCGGCGCGGCGCGGCCGCATTCTCGTCTCGAGCTTCGCGTCGAACATCCACCGCATGCAGCAGGCGATCGACGTCGGCGCCGAATTCGGGCGGAAGATCGTGATCGTGGGCCGCTCCATGCGCCGTAACCTGAACGTCGCGCGGAACCTCGGGTACGTCCAGGTGCCGGAGGACATGCTCGTCAAGGCGGCCGACGTCGAGGAGGTGCCGGCGGGCGCGCAGCTTGTCCTCTGCACGGGCTCGCAGGGCGAGCCGCTGTCCGCGCTGACACGCATCGCCTACGACGACCACCCCGCGATCAAGGTTGAGCGCGGCGACACGGTGATCCTGTCCGCGCGCCCGGTCCCGGGGAACGAGCTGCGGGTGCACGACACGATCAACCAGCTCACCCGGCGCGGCGCGGAGGTGCTGCACGAGGAGAACGCCGACGTGCACGTGTCGGGCCACGGGCGCGCCGAGGAGCTGCGCACGCTGATCGGGCTCGTGCGTCCGAAGGCGGTGATGCCGATCCACGGCGAGTACCGCATGCAGGCGGCGCACGCGCGGCTCGCGCAGGAGGGCGGGGTGCCGGCGTCGTCGATCGTGCTGGCCGAGAACGGCGATGTCGTGGAGCTCTCTCCGGACGGCGTCCGGATCGTCGACCGCATCGACGCCGGCGTGACGTTCGTGGACGGCCTCGGCGTCGGCGACATCTCGGACGTCGCGTTGCGCGACCGGCGGCACATGTCGGAGGACGGCGTCCTGATCGTCGTCACCACGCTCGCGGACGGCGCGGCCTCGCAGCCCGAGCTGATCTCGCGCGGGTTCGCCGAGAGCGACGAGCTGCTCGACGAGATGCGCCGGGAGGCGCACCAGATCGTGCGCGAGCTGCTCGCCGACGACATCCGCGAGATCAAGCTGCTGCAGGAGCACATCCACGACGGGATAGGGCAGCTCGTCTACGACCGCACCCGGCGCCGGCCGATGATCCTCCCGGTGGTGGTCGAGGTATGACGATTCCGCTTGGCACGCGGCCCGAGTGGGCGGCGGTGATCGCGGAGCACGCGGTCGAGGAGCGCACCGCGCGGCGGTTGATCGGGCAGCTCCTCGCGGTCGAGGTGGCATCGCTCGCGTTCTGCCGGCTGCTGGAGCGGTGGGCGCGCGGGGACGCGGACCCGGCGACGCCGGGGCGGCGGCAGGCGGCGCTCAGGCGGGCGGCCGACCGCGTCGAGACGGCGCTCGCCGGGCTCGAGACGCCGCTCGGCCGGTACCTGCTGGAGCTCGAGGCCGACCGTGCGGAGGGGCGGTCGTGGTTCGGCGAGCCGGGAGCGGGGGAGCTCGTCGACTGGCAGCCCGTGCTCGACCGCGCCGGAGTCAAGGTGGCGCCGCACCGCGTCGCGCAGGCGTACCTGGAGCTCGCGGTGTTCGTGCGCGCGCTCGAGGGTCTGTCGTCGACGGTGCGGTGGCGCTCAGCGCTCGATGCGGGCTCGCTCTGGGCGGGGCTCTTCGACCTGCGCGAGAACCTGCTCGGCCGCGCGCTCGACGACCTCCGCGCAATCGCCGCCTGATCGCGTCACGAAGACCCCATTGTGGCGATGCCCGAGCGAGACCCGGCCGGTGGCAGCCACAGCGGACCCTCGTCCACAAGCCGAGACGCGGGGTTCGGGCGCGCGCTGCGGCCCGTGGTGGGCGGCTCGAAGGGACGCGGGGTGTGGATGGGTTGCGCGGGGCAGGGACATGTCCGGCGGCCGTGTCACGAAGTCGCGCCGCGTAGGCTCCGCGAATGCCGGTCGAGCTCACCGTCGTCGGCTCGATCAACCTCGACCTCGTCGCGCGGGTCGACCGGCTGCCGCGCGCCGGCGAGACGATCGCGGCGGCCGACTTCGCGCGCGTCCCCGGTGGGAAGGGAGCGAACCAGGCCGTCGCCGCCGCGCGCCTCGGCGCGAGCGTCCGCCTCGTCGGCGCAGTCGGCGACGACGCTCTCGCCGACGAGGCGCTCGCCGGGCTCGTCCAGGCGGGCGTCGAGCTGGAGCTCACCCGTGTGGGCACGACCGGCGTCGCGCTGATCCTCGTCGACGCGGCCGGCGACAACCAGATCGTCGTGGTGCCGGGCGCCAACGCGCACGTGCCGCCGGCGTCGCCGGCGGGCGCCGTGCTGTGCCAGCTCGAGGTCCCGGACGAGATCGTCACGGCCGCGGCCCAAGCCGCCGACTTCTTCGCCCTCAACGCGGCGCCCGCCCGCCCGATCGACGTCGAGCCGGACCTGCTGATCGTGAACGCGCTCGAGCACGAGATCGTCTCCCGCGGCCGCACAGTCGCCGTCACCTACGGCGCCGACGGCGCCGCGCTCTTCGACGACGGCCGCGAGGTCGCGCGGGCACGGCCCCCGAAGGTCGACGCCGTCGACGGCACCGCGGCCGGCGACGCCTTCGCCGCGTGCCTCGTCGTCTCGCTCCTCGAGGGGCGCGACCCACCCGACGCGCTTGCGCGCGCGTGCGCCGCCGGTGCTCTCGCGGCTTCGCGGTTCGGCGCGCAGCCATCGCTTCCCACCGCCGCCGAGGTTGACGCGATACTCGCGGCATGACGCCGACGCCGATCGTCCTCGATTGCGACCCTGGGCACGACGACGCGATCGCGATCCTGCTCGCCCTCGCGTCGCCGGAGATCGAGCTCGTCGGCGTCACTACCGTCTCCGGCAACCAGACGCTCGACAAGACGACGGCGAACGCGCTGCGCGTGCTCGAGCTCGCCGGCCGCAGCGACATCCCGGTCCACGGCGGAGCGGACGCGCCGATCGTGCGCGGGCGCGACGTCGCCGCGCACGTCCACGGCGAGTCGGGGCTGGACGGCCCGGACCTGCCGCCGCCGTCGCACGAGCCGCGCCCGCAGCACGCGGTCGAGTTCCTCGCGGAGCAGTTCCGCCGCCCGGACAAGCCGGTCCTCGTCGCGACAGGCCCGTTGACGAACGTCGGCCTGCTGTTCGCGACGCACGCCGACGCGCGCCCGGAGCGGATCGTGCTGATGGGCGGCTCGATCGGCGAGGGCAACCGCACTCCCGCGGCCGAGTTCAACATCTGGGCGGATCCCGAGGCCGCGCAGCGCGTGTTCCAGGAGGCCCTCGACACGACGATGGTCGGCCTCGACGTCACGCACAGAGCGCTGATCCGCGACGAGCACACCGAGCGCATGCGCGCTGCCGGGCGCGTCGGCCGGGTCGTGGCGGAGCTGATGGACTTCTACTCGCGGTTCCACCGGGCGCGGTACCCGGACCTCGACGGCTCGCCGATGCACGACCCGGTCTGCGTCGCGCACCTCATTGACCCGACGCTGCTCGACGTCCGCGAAGCGCACATCGAGGTCGACTGCACGACCGGCCCGAGCTGGGGGCGGACGAACGTCGATTGGCGCCGGCGCGAGCACGGCGGCCCGCCGAACGCGAAGGTCGCGCTCGACGTCGACGGCGAGCGCTTCGCGGAGCTGGTCGTCCAGCGCATCAGCGAGCTGCGATGACCATCGTCTTCGGCGCGATCGCGCCGCACGGAAACCCGGTGTACGAGCAGCCGGACGGCGTGACGGCGAAGGGCATGCACGAGCTCGCGTGCCGGCTGCGCGCGTCGGGCGCCGAGGCGGCGATCCTCGCCACGCCGCACGGCACGCTCCTCGACGGCCACTTCGGCGTCGTTCGCTCCGCGCGCCTGACCGAGCACCCGAACCGGTTCGTCGAGGCGGAGCGCCTGTACAAGGGCGACGGCGACCCCGAGCTCGCCGACGCATGCGTCCGAGCGCTTCGCGACGCACGGCTGCCGGCGCTGGGGCTGACGTTCGGCTCGACGTTCGCGGATGGGTCCGAGATGCCGATCGACTGGGGGGCCGGCATTCCGCTCACGTTCCTGCGCGTGCCCGCGGTGATCGTGACGCCGTGTCGCGCGCTCCCGAACGCGGACCACGTGCGCGCAGGCGGCGCGCTCGCGCTGGCGACGCGCGACAGGCCTGTCGCCTTCGTCGCGAGCGCCGACCAGGGCCACGGGCACACCGTCGACGGCCCCTACGGCTTCAGCGAGGACTCGCGTCCCTACGACGAGCAGGTCCAGGACGTCGTGCGCCGAAACGCGCTGCGCGAGCTCGCCGCGTGGGACCCCGAGTACGCGAAGGCCGCGCTGGCCGACAGCTTCTGGCAGATGCTGATGCTCCACGGCGCGCTCTCCTGCGCGCGCTACGACGCGGAGCTCATCTCGTACGAGGCGCCCACGTACTTCGGGATGCTGACGGCGTCGTTCACGCGGCAGGAGTGACGGGCACCGGGGCGAAGTGCCCGGCATGGCGCGCAGGAAGCGGCCTCGCAAGACGTCCCCGAAGACGCCGAGCCGCGTCAAGAAGCGGCGCGGCGCCCGCCGGCTGAGAAACCGCGCGCAGGAGCATCCCGAGCTCGTCGGGCTGGCGCTCGCCGGCCTCGGCGTCTTCCTCGCCGCCGTCCTCTGGTTCGGCTTCAGCGGCGGCCCGGTCGCGCACGTCGTGAAGGCCGGCGTGGGCGTCGCGGCGTACCTCGCTCCGCTCGTGCTCGTTCCGCTCGGGGCGTTGATCGTGACCCGCAGCGAGCTCGTCGACATGCGCCCGTTCCGGCTCGGCCTCGCGGTCGCCGTCCTCGGGTTGCTGCTGACACTCGGCCGCAGCCACGGCGGCCTCGCCGGCCACGGCCTCGAGGCGGCGGTCGCGCTCGCGCTCGGCTCGACCGGCGCGACCATCCTCGGCGTCCTGCTCGCGATCGCAGGTGGGACGTTCCTGACCGGGACGAGCCTAGGCGCCATCCTCCGCAGGACCGGCCACGTCGTGCATCTCGCCCACCAGCGGGTGCGCGACGCTCAGTCCAGGTACCAGGTCCCGGAGGACGACGAGGAGGAGTACGAGGAGATTCCGGAGCCGGTGAGCGACTCGATCTCGGTCGGGCCGCCGCCTGTCCTCTACGTCCAGGAGGAGGACGAACCGGAGGAGGACTTCGACGAGGTCGAGACGGCCGAGTCGCAGGAGCAGCTCTTCCCGGCGCCGGAGCCGGTCGTCGGCGAGTACGAGCTCCCGGACCGCAGCCTGCTCAAGAAGTCGAAGCCGGGCACGGGCCCCAACGGCGAGGCGAGCCAGCGCGTCGCCGACGCGCTCGTGACGTGCCTCGCGCACTTCGGCGTCGAGGCGACCGTGATCGGCCAGATCGCGGGGCCGCGTGTGACGCGCTACGAGCTGCAGCTCGCGCCGGGGACGAAGGTCGGCAAGGTCGCCAACCTGAAGGACGACCTGAGCTACGCCCTCGCGACGACCGAGATCCGCATCCTCGCGCCCATCCCCGGCAAGCAGGCGGTCGGCGTCGAGGTCCCGAACCTGAGCCCCAACCTCGTCACGCTCGGCGACATCTACGACGACCTGCCGGCGACCGCGAGCCCGCTGTCCGTCTGGCTGGGCAAGGACATCTCCGGCGCCTCCGTGTGGGCGGACCTCGCGCGGATGCCGCACATCCTGATCGCCGGTACGACAGGGTCGGGCAAATCGGGCTGCATCAACACGATCCTCACCTCGATCCTCCTGCGCGCGACTCCCGACGACGTCCGGTTGATCCTGGTCGACCCGAAGCGGATCGAGCTCAACTATTACGAGTCGATCCCGCACCTCCTGACGCCCGTCGTCTCGAGCCCGAAGGAGGCGAGCGCCGTCCTCCTGAACGTCGTGACGGAGATGGAGCGCCGCTACGAGCGGCTCTCGCAGGTGCGCGCGCGGAACCTCCCGGAGGCGAACCGCGCCCTGCGCAAGCGCGGCGAGCCCGAGCTCCCGTACCTGCTCGTCGTGATCGACGAGCTCGCCGACCTGATGATGGTCAGCCCGCAGGAGGTCGAGGACTCGATCATCCGCCTCGCCCAGAAGTCGCGCGCGGTCGGCATCCACCTCGTGCTGGCGACCCAGCGGCCGTCCGTGGACGTGATCACCGGGATGATCAAGGCGAACGTGCCGTCGCGGATCGCGTTCGCCGTCTCGTCGCAGACGGACTCGCGGGTGATCCTCGACCAGAACGGCGCCGAGAGCCTGCTCGGCCAGGGCGACATGCTCTTCAAGCCGCTGGGGACGTCGCGGCTGCAGCGCGTCCAGGGCGCGTTCGTGACGGAGGAGGAGATCGCGCTGATCGTCGAGCAGACTCGCGTGCAGCGCGAGCAGCAGGTCGACGAGACGTTCCTCGAGGCGCCCCAGGTGTTCGCCGACGACGCCGACTCCGACGAGGGCGGCGACTTCGACCCGGACGAGGACCCGCTCCTCGACAAGGCGATCGAGGTCGTCGTGACCGCGCAGACCGCGAGCGTCTCGCTCCTCCAGCGGCGGCTGCGTGTGGGCTACACGCGGGCGGGGCGTCTGATCGACATGCTGGAGCGGCGCGGGATCATCTCGCCGTACGAGGGGTCGAAGCCGCGACGCGTGCTCGTCTCGGAGCACGACCTCACCGGCATCTCGCCTTCGGGCTAGATTACCCGGCGCCAGTCCCCCCAGAAGGACAATCAAGGAGGGTTCACCAAGTGAGGAAGCGTTGGCTCACGCTCGCGGCGCTTGCGGTCGCGGCTGTGCTGCTCGCGTCGCTCGTGGCCGCCGTTCGCGGCGGCACGGCAAGCGCGGCGCACAAGGCAGGCTTCGGCGCGTGCCTCGTCACCGACATCGGCGGGCTGAACGACAAGTCGTTCAACCACCTCGCCTACGTCGGGCTGCTGCGCGCCGGCAAGACCGGCGTGAAGACGCGTGTCATCCAGTCGCATTCGCCGGCGGACTACATCCCGAACTTCAAGGCGTGCGTGCAGTCGGGCGCCGGGATCACGATCGGCGTGGGCTTCCTGATGACCGACTCGCTCGACGCGATCGCGACGGCGTATCCGAAGAACAAGTTCGCGATCGTCGACGTCGACGTGACGACGATGAAGCACAAGCCGAAGAACGTCGAGGGGCTGCTCTTCCGCGAGCAGCAGGCGGGCTACCTCGTCGGCTACGCCGCCGGCATGTGGGCGAAGCAGAAGGGCGGCAAGGCGGTCGGATCGGTGGGCGGCCTGAAGATCCCGCCGGTCGACCGCTACATCGCCGGGTTCGAGTACGGGGCGAAGAAGGCCGATCCGGGGATCGCGACGTTGAACGACTATTCGCAGGACTTCGTGGCGCAGGCGAAGTGCAAGGAGAAGGCGCTGAACCAGATCGCGCAGGGCTCGGTGGTGGAGTTCCAGGTGGCGGGGCAGTGCGGCCTGGGCGTGCTGGATGCGGCGCACGAGAAGGGCGTGTTCGGGATCGGCGTCGACGCCGACCAGGGCTACCTCGGCCCGTGGGTGATGACGAGCGCGCTCAAGCGCGTCGACGTCGCGGTCTACAACGCGATCAAGGCTGCGCAGGCGGGCAAGCTGGCGGGGGGCACCAACAAGGAGTTCGGCGCCGACATCGGCGGCGTCGGCTACGGCAAGTGGAGCCCGCGGGTGCCGAAGTCGATCCAGACGGCGGTGGCGGCGCAGTTCAAGCTGCTGAAGGCCGGCAAGATCAAGGGCATCCCGACGACGGTGAAGTAGGGTCGGGACGCGTACCGCAGGAACTCAGTTCGGCCATCGGCCGAACTGAGTTCCTGGGTTCCGAGGTCCCGGGTAGGATCGCGCGCAGCGATGCCGGACGCTCCGCTCCTCGAGTTGCGGGGAATCACGAAGCGCTTCCCCGGCGTGCTCGCCAACGACCACGTCGACTTCGACCTCCGGCAGGGCGAGGTGCACGCGCTGCTCGGCGAGAACGGCGCCGGCAAGTCGACGCTGATGAACATCCTCTACGGGCTCTACACGCCCGACGAGGGGCAGATCCTGCTGAACGGGACGCCGATCGAGCTCGGCTCGACGAAGGCTGCGATCGAGCACGGGATCGGCATGGTGCACCAGCACTTCATGCTCATCCCGGTCATGACGGTGGCCGAGAACATCGTCCTCGCGACCGAGCCGCGGCACATGGGCGTGCTCCTCGACTACGACGCAGCGGGGCGGCGCGTGCGCGAGCTCTCCGAGCGGTACGGGCTCGCCGTCGACCCGGACGCACGGATCGACCGCATCACGGTCGGCCAGCAGCAGCGCGTCGAGATCCTGAAGGCGCTCTACCGTGGCGCGGACATCCTGATCCTCGACGAGCCGACGGCGGTGCTGACGCCGCAGGAGGCGCAGGAGCTGTTCGAGATCCTCCGCTCGCTCAAGTCGCAGGGCAAGTCGATCATCTTCATCTCGCACAAGCTGAACGAGGTGCTCGAGGTCGCCGACCGCATCACCGTGCTGCGGCGCGGCGTCGTCGTCGACACCATCCCCGCCGCCGGGGCGACGGAGGAGGGCCTCGCGCGCATGATGGTGGGCCGCGAGGTGCTGCTGCGCGTCGACAAGAAGCCTGCGCGCCCAGGGGCGCCGCTGCTCCAGGTCGAGCACCTGACGGTGATCGACGACCGCGGGCTCGAGGCGGTGCGCGACGTGTCGTTCGAGGTGCACGCGGGCGAGATCGTCGGGCTGGCAGGCGTGGACGCGAACGGCCAGAGCGAGCTCATCGACGCGGTCGCCGGCCTGCGCCAGGTCGAGCGGGGGCGCGTCGTCGTCGACGGCAAGGACGTCACGAACGGGAGCGCGCGAGACGCGCTCGAGGCCGGCATCGGCCACATCCCCGAGGACCGCCACCGGCGCGGGCTCGTCCTGCCGTTCTCGCTCACCGAGAACCTCGCGCTACACGGATACCGCTACGACCCCGACTCGCGCGGCGGGTTCCTGAACCTGCGCGCGATGGCCGACCGCGCGCGGCGCCTGCTCGCAGAGTTCGACGTGCGCGGTGGGTCGCCCGCGACGCCCGCCGGCGCCCTCTCGGGCGGCAACCAGCAGAAGGTGGTGCTCGCTCGGGAGATCGACGGCGATCCGAAGGTGCTGATCGCGGCGCAGCCGACGCGGGGGCTGGACGTCGGCGCGATCGAGTTCGTCCACCGGCGGCTCGTCGAGCAGCGAGACGCGGGCCGGGCGGTGCTGCTGGTGTCGCTCGAGCTGGAGGAGATCCTGTCCCTCTCCGACCGCATCCTCGTCATCTACGAGGGCCGGATCGTCGGCGAGTTCCCGCCGACGGCGACGGAGGAGGAGCTGGGCTTCGCGATGACCGGCGGGCGTGGGCGGAAGCAAGCGGCGTGAGCGTAGGCTTGACGGAGCCTCACAAAGAGCGAAGGCGCCGGCTTCGCCGGCGCCGGGAGCGGGACACTGACTGACGACAACCGCGAGCTCGCGACGACGCAGGACGACGTCGACCAGCCGCCGACGCCGGGGCTCGTCCCGACGCCGCAGCAGCACTTCGTGTCGCGCTTCGGCGGCGTGCGCGGCGCGATCGCGCCCGTGCTGACCACGATCATCGCGTTTCTCGCCGGCGGGCTCGTGGTGCTCGTCACCGGCAAGAACCCGATCAAGGTCTACCACGCGGTCTTCAACGGGACCGGCATCGCGTGGTTCTTCCACGTCGGGAGCTACCACGCGCGGATCCCGTTCTCGACGCACAAGATGTGGTTCCCGTGGAACACCGGCTCGATCGAGGCGGGGAACCTGCAGCAGACGCTGCTGTTGACCACGGCGATCATCCTCTGCGGCCTCGCGGTCGCGTTCGCGTTCCGGTGCGGCATGTTCAACATCGGCGGCCAGGGCCAGTACCTGGTCGGCGCCTACTTCGCCGTCTGGCTCGGCACCTCGTTCGCGCACATGCCTGCGTGGCTGCACGTGACGCTGACCGTCGTCGTCGGAGCGCTCGCCGGCGCGGTCTGGGCCGGGATCGCCGGCTTCCTGAAGGCGACGGTCGGCGCGCACGAGGTGATCTCGACGATCATGCTGAATTGGACCGCGATCTGGGTCGGCGAGTACCTGTTCGGGGAGCAGGGGCCGCTCCAGGGGCCGAACAAGTCCGTCCCGATCTCCGCCGACATCGCCGACGGCGCAAAGCTGCCCGTCTTCTGGGGAGTCGCGCTGCTGCAGGGGCTCTCGATCGGGATCTTCATCGCGCTCGCGATGGTCCTCGTGTACTGGCTGATCATCAACCGCACGACGCTCGGGTTCGAGGTGCGCGCGGTCGGGTTCAACCCCGAGGCGGCGCGGTACGGCGGCATCTCCGTCGCGCGCAACTACTTCCTCGCGATGGCGATCTCGGGCCTCTTCGCCGGCCTCGCCGGCGCGCTCGACATAACCGGCTGGGAGTACAACATCGGCCAGAACGACATCCCCGTGAACCAGATCGGGTTCATCGGGCTCGCCGCCGCCCTGCTCGGCCGCAACACCGCGATCGGCGTCGCCGCCGCCTCGCTGCTCTTCGGCGCGCTCATCAACGGGACGTCGGGGCGCCAGCTCGACCCGTCGGTCTTCCGGCCCGACCTCGCCGGCAACCTGACGACCATCATCCAGGGGCTCGTCATCCTCTTCGTCGGGCTCAACCTCGCGGGCCTCGTCGGCGGGATCAGGCGGCGGAGGAGGCCCTCGTGACGGCGGTCGCCGCGCGCCTCGGCGGCATCCGCTGGACGCACCCCCGCACCATCGGCGTCATGGGGATCCTCCTCGGCGTCCTCGGGTTCTGGCTCGCTCTGCCCCCGCTCACGGCGCGGACGATGCTCGTCCCGATCCTGCTCGGCATCCTCGCGATCGCCGCCGGGATCTGGACGTGGTCGCGCGACCAGCGCCGCATCGGCGGCGGCGCCGTGGCGGCCGGCCTGCTCGGCATCCTCTTCGGCACGCTCGCGACCCATTCGTCGACGGGCCACCTCGACACCGTCGTCGTCTGGAGCGCGCTGCTCGCCGCGACGCTGCGCTACGCGACGCCCCTGACGTACGCGGCGATCGGCGGGCTCTTCTGCGAGCGGAGCGGCGTGATCAACGTCGCCCTCGAGGGGATGCTGCTCACCGGCGCGTTCTTCGGCATCTGGGGCGCGATCTGGGCGCACGGCTGGGCCGGGAACGAGGCGTGGCTGTTCGGCCTCCTCACCGCGGCGCTCGCCGGCATGGGGATGGCGACGATCCACGCGGTGTGGGCGATCTCGCTCAAGGTCGACCAGATCATCTCGGGCACCGCGCTCAACTTCCTCGCGCTCGGGATCACCGGCTACATCTTCATCGACAAGTACGGCGACAGCGGCACGCCGGGCAACGTCCCCGACTACGGGATCCCCGACGTGCACATCCACTTCCTGCAGAACTGGTACTTCATCGGGCCGATCATCGGCCAGCTCAACCTGATGATCTGGTTGTCGTTCCTGCTCCTGATCGCAACGTACGTGTTCGTCTTCCGGACGCCGTACGGGCTCCGGCTGCGCTCGGTCGGCGAGCACCCGCGGGCGGCGGACACCGTCGGCATCTCGGTGTACCGCGTCCGCTACATCGCCGTGATCTCGTCCGGTGCGATCGCGGCGATGGGCGGCGCGTACATCTCGCTCGGGTTCGTGCACTCGTTCAGCGAGAACATCACCGCCGGCACCGGGTTCATCGGCCTCGCGGCGCTCATCTTCGGGAAGTGGCGCCCGTTCCCGACGTGGGGTGCGACCCTGCTGTTCGGGTTCTCGAGCGCGCTCGCCGACCGGCTGCCGGACGCCTACGGGAACCAGTGGGGGACGCTCTTCCAGGCGCTGCCGTACGTCCTGACGCTCGTCGCAGTCGCCGGCGTGATCGGCCGCTCCGTCGGCCCGGCCGCGGCGGGCCGTCCGTATGAGAAGCAGTAAGGGCGTCGCGCGGACGGCGGTCCTGCTCGGCGCCCTCGCCGTGGCCGCGATCCCGCTCGGGGTCCTCGCGGCGCAGGAGAGCGCACGCCTGCGGCTGCTGGAGACGCTCTACGCCGTCGTCCCCGCCGCCGTCCTGCTCGGGCTCGCCGCGCTGGCGGCGTCGCGGCGGGCGCGGTTCAACGCCGCACGCAGCATCGTGGAGCGCGGCCGCGGGCCGCTCCGCCTCGCGCGCGTCGCGGCGTGGGCGGGGCTGTACGCCGGGCTCACGGGCGCGATCGCGCTCGGCGTGTACGGCGTGCTCCGCTGGGCGCAGTAGCCCGTCCGCCGGAGCGCGGCTACGCTTCTCCGGCGTGTTCGAGATCGGGAACAGCCTGCGCGAGGCGCGCGTCCGCCGCGGGATCGACTTCGCGCAGGCGGAGCTCGCGACGAAGATCCGCGGGAAGTACCTGCGCGCGCTGGAGGAGGAGCAGTTCGCGCTCCTGCCGGCGCAGACGTACGTGAAGGGGTTCCTGCGGACCTACGCGGAGTACCTCGGTCTCGACGGGCAGCTCTACGTCGACGAGTTCAACTCGCGCTTCGTGAGCGGCGACGACCACGAGCCGCGCACGCGCCGGTCGACCACGGCGCGGCCGCAGCGGCGGCACCGCCGTCTCGAGACGAACGTCGTCCTCGTCGCCCTCGGCGTGATCGCCATCCTCATGATCGTCGTGATCGCGGCCTGGCGGCAGGCGAGCGGCGGCGGCAAGGCGCCCCCGTTGCCCGGCGTGCGAACGGCGAAGAAGACGGCGCGTACGCACGCGAAGGCGCCGCTCCTGCAGGTGAGCGCGCGCCGCGGGCAGACGCACCTCGTCGTCCACCGCGGGAGCGCGACCGGGACGATCGTGTTCGACGGGACGATCACGAAGGGCGATCCGCCGCGCGCGATCCGGGGCACGCGTCTGTGGGTGCAGGTGGACACCCCCGAGAACCTGCGCATCGTCGTCGCCGGGCGCCTCGTGCGAGTCCCGGGCGCCGCGCCCCGCGTGGGCATCGTCACGAAGACCGGTTGGCACGCCGCGTAGACGGCGGCGCGGCGGCGGCCGCTCCCCGCGCGGCGATCGTCGCCTCCGGCTCCGAGCTCGTCCGCGGCGACCGACACGACCGGAACGGGCCGTACCTCGCCGCCGACCTGCTGCGCCGCGGGGTCGTCCCCGCGCGCATCACGGTGGTGGGAGACGAAGCCGACGACCTCGAGGCGGCGCTGCGCGCGGGGCTCGCGTTCGACCTGCTCGTCGTCTCGGGCGGCCTCGGGCCGACGCACGACGACCGCACGATCGAGCTCCTCGCACGCGCGGCCGGCGTTCCGGTCGCGGCCGACGAGGAGCTCGCCGCCGCGATCGAGGAGCGCTCGAGGCTCGTCGCGGCGAGGCTCAACCGCCCCTACGCCGACTTCGTCGACGGCGTGCGGAAGCAGGCGACGCTGCCGGACGGCGCGGCGTGGGTGGGCCTCGTCGGCACTGCGCCGGCGGTCGTCCTGCCGCACCCCGGCGGCGTCGCGGTCGCGCTTCCCGGGCCGCCGCGCGAGCTGCAGGAGCTGTGGCCGCGCGTGTGCGACAGCGAGCCGATGCGGCGGCTGTTCGCGCGTGCGAGCGCCCCGCAGCGACGGGTGCTGCGCATGTTCGGCGTGTCGGAGTCATCCGTCGCGCAGGTGCTCGCGGCCGCGGGCGGAGAGGGGGACGGCGTCGGCGTCACCATCTGCGCGCGCGACTTCGAGATCCACGTCGACCTGTTCGTCGAGCAGGGCGCCGAGGCGCGCGCCGACGAGCTCGAGCGGCGACTCGAGGAGGCGGCCGGCCGCTACGTCTTCTCGCGCGACGAGCGCTCGACTGCCGAGCTCGTCCTCGACCTGCTGCGGGAGCGAAGCCTCACGCTCGGGACGGCCGAGTCGTGCACCGGCGGGCTCGTCGCGGCGAGGCTGACCGATGTCCCCGGCTCGAGCGAGGTCTTCCAGGGCGCCGTCGTCGCCTACGCGGACGACGTGAAGCGGCGGCGGCTCGGCGTGCCGGACGCGGTGCTCGCCGAGCACGGCGCCGTGTCCGCGGAGACTGCTGCGGCGATGGCGGCGGGAGCCCGCGAGGCGCTCGGCGTGGACGTGGCGGTCGCCGTCACCGGGATCGCGGGGCCGGACGGCGGCAGCGCCGAGAAGCCGGTCGGGCTCGTGTTCCTGCACGCCGACGGCCCGGACGGGACGCGCGCGCGCCGTCTCGACCTCCCCGGCGATCGCGAGACGATCCGCCTCCGGGCGGCGGTGGCGGCGCTCCACCTGGTGCGCGAACTCGTCACGAAGGCGTGACAGACGCGACACACGCGGGCGGGTAGCGTGGCGGGGGATGAACGGATCAGGCTCTTCTGCGCGCTTCAGCTGCCGGACGCCGCCCGCGACGAGCTCGCGGCGTGGGGGGCGTCGCACCTGCACGGCGGGCGCCTCGTGCGGCCGGACGACCTGCACGTCACGCTCGCCTTCCTCGGCTCTCGCCCCGCCGCCGAGGTGCCTGCGATCGCACGCGAGCTGCGGGCGGCATCTCGCCGCGCTGCGCGAATCGAGCTGCGGCCGCGCCGCTACCGCGAGACGCGGAGCGTCGGGATGATCCTGCTCGACGACGTCGACGGCGCCGCCGCCGCGCTCGCCGGCGACCTCCAGGGGCGGCTGGAGCGGCTCGGCGCGTACCGGCGCGAGGCGCGGCCGTGGCTTCCGCACGTGACCGTCCTGCGGTTCCGGGAGCGCGTAGGATTGCGGCCGGAGGTGGCGAACATGCGTTCGATTCATGTCGTCCGGTCCGCGCTCTACCGTTCTTCCCTCGCACCCGGCGGAGCCCGGTACGACCCACTGGAAACTGAAGCCCTAGGAGGGACGTGAATGGATCGCGAGCAGGCACTCGAGACGGTGCTGGGACAGATCGAGCGCCAGTTCGGCAAGGGCGCCGTCATGAAGATGAACGACCAGGCGCAGGTCGCGATCGGGGCCGTCTCCACCGGGTCGCTGTCGCTCGACGTCGCGCTCGGGATCGGCGGCCTCCCGCGCGGGCGCATCGTCGAGGTCTTCGGGCCGGAGTCGTCGGGAAAGACGACGCTCGTCTACCACGTGATCGCCGAGGCGCAGCGCCGCGGCGGCATCTGCGCGTTCATCGACGCCGAGCACGCGATGGACCCCGTGTACGCGAAGAAAATCGGCGTGAACATCGACGAGCTGCTCGTCTCCCAGCCGGACACGGGCGAGCAGGCGCTCGAGATCTGCGAGCTGCTCGTGCGGTCGGGCGCGCTCTCCGTCGTCGCGATCGACTCGGTCGCCGCGCTGACGCCGAAGGCGGAGATCGAGGGGGAGATGGGCGACTCGCACGTCGGCCTGCAGGCCCGCCTGATGAGCCAGGCGCTGCGCAAGCTCGCGGGCACGCTCAACCGAACCGACACGATCTGCCTCTTCACGAACCAGCTCCGGGAGAAGATCGGCGTCATGTTCGGCAACCCCGAGACGACGCCGGGCGGGCGGGCGCTCCGGTTCTACGCCTCGGTGCGGCTCGACATCCGCCGCATCGAGACGCTCAAGGACGGCGTCGAGGCGATCGGCAACCGCGTACGCGTCAAGGTGGTGAAGAACAAGGTCGCGCCGCCGTTCAAGCAGGCCGAGTTCGACATCATCTACGGAGAGGGCATCTCGTGGGAGGGCACCGTGCTCGACACGGCGCTCGAGAAGAAGGTCGTCCAGAAGTCCGGCTCGTACTTCTCGTTCGGCGAAGAGCGTCTCGGCCAGGGGCGGCAGAACGCGACGGCGTTCCTGAAGGAGCATCCCGACGTCGTGCAGGGCATCCTGCGCGCGATCCAGACGCAGGCGCCGCCCGAGCAGGTGATCTCCGCGCGGCTCCTGCCGCAGAGCGACGTGTCCGACGAGGCGACGCCGGTCGTGGATCCCGAGGAGGCGGCGACCACCCCCGTCTGAGACGGTGCCCGAAGCGCCCGATCCGATCGAGCTTGCCGCGCGGGCGCTCCGCCACCGCGACCGCTCGCGGCGCCAGCTCGACGAGCGGCTCGAGCGGGCGGGGGTCGACGAGGAGCGTCGGGCGGCCGCGCTCGAGACGCTCGAACGGGTCGGCTACGTCGACGACTCCCGTTTCGCCGTGGAGCGTGCGGCGGCGCTCGCCGGCCGCGGCTACGGCGACGAGGCGATCGGGCACCTGCTCGCAGCCGACGGCGTCGCGGCGGAGGTCGCCGAGGCGGCCGTGAAGGCGCTCGCGCCGGAGCGCGAGCGGGCCGGCGCGATCGCCCGCGGCGCCGGCTCGTCGGCGAAGACGGCGGGGAAGCTGCTCCGGAAGGGCTTCGGCGCAGAGACCGTCGAGGCAGTGCTGGAGGCGTTTGCGGACGTGGGGCCCGAAGCGTAGAGTTCCTGGCCCTAACGACGATCCAATCCTGAACCTGAAACCGCTGTTTTGCCTGCACGCTTCACGTTTCCACCGACTCGAGCCCAGTTTTCGTTAGCGAGAGACACCTGAGCTGACATTGCAAGGCGTGGCGCGCGCCGCGCCTGGACGTTCCGATCGGCGAACGCGGAGCCGCGCGGGCAGGACGGGCCCGAGGAGCGGCGCATGCTCGTTTTCGTGGCAGTCGTGATCGCACTTCTCGCCGGGAGCGGCGCGACCCTGCTCGCGCTGCGTCTCATGGTCGGCTCGCGGCTCGAGGCTGCGCGGCGGGAGCGGGCGCTTCTGCTCGACGAGGCGCGGCGAGAGGCCGAGGCGACGCGGCGCGAGGCGGCGATCGAGGCGCGCGAGCAGGCGATCAAGCTGCGCGCGGAGGTCGAGGAGGAGCTGCGGGAGCGGCGCGACGCGGTGGTGAAGATCGAGGAGCGCGTCCTCGCGAAGGAGGACGACATCGACCGGAAGCTGACCGAGCTCACGCGGCGAGAGCAGGGGGTCGCCGACCGCGAGATCCACCTCCGGCAGCTGCAGGAGGACATGAAGGAGCTCAAGCAGCGACAGCGCGCCGAGCTCGAGCGCGTCGCCGGCATGACGGCGGGGGAGGCGCGGCAGCGAATCCTCGCCCAGTCCGAGGAGGAGGTGCGGCACGAGCTCGCCGGAAGGGTCCGGCAGATGGAGGAGGAGGCGGCGACGGAGGCGAAGCGGCGCGCCCGCAACCTCGTCGCCGACGCGCTCCAGCGGGTCGCCGCCAGCGCAGCCGCCGAGACGACAGTGACGCTGGTCGAGCTCCCGTCGGACGACATGAAGGGCCGCATCATCGGCCGCGAGGGCCGCAACATCCGGACGCTCGAGCACCTGACGGGCGTCGACTTCATCATCGACGACACGCCGAACGCGGTCGTCCTGTCGTCGTTCGACGGGATCCGCCGCGAGATCGCGCGCATGACGCTCCTGAAGCTGATCGAGGACGGCCGCATCCACCCGACGCGGATCGAGGAGATGTACTACCTCTCGAAGGCGGAGCTGGACGAGCACGTCCGCCAGGCCGGCGAGCAGGCGGTGTACGAGGCGAACTGCGGCGAGATCCACGAGGAGCTCGTCCGGATCCTCGGGCGTCTCAAGTACCGCACGAGCTACGGCCAGAACGTGCTCCGGCACACGCTCGAGGTCGTGCAGCTCGCGGGGATCATGGCCGCCGAGGTGGAGGCATCGACGAAGACGACGAAGCGCGCGGCGCTCCTGCACGACGTCGGGAAGGCGATGACGCACGAGGTGGAGGGGTCGCACGCGGCGATCTCGACCCAGCTCGCGCGCCGCTACGGCGAGAGCGCGGCCGTCTGCCACGCCATCGAGGCGCACCACTACGAGGTGCAGCCGCAGACCGTCGAGGCGGTGCTGCTGATCGCCGCCGACGCCATCTCGGCGTCGCGGCCGGGGGCGCGCGGCGAGAGCCTCGAGCACTACGTCAAGCGGCTCGAATCGCTCGAGCAGCTTGCGGCGAGCCATCCCGGCGTGGAGAAGGCGTACGCGCTCCAGGCCGGGCGCGAGATCCGCGTCCTCGTGAAGCCGCAGGAGGTCGACGACGACGGCGCCGTCCTGCTCTCGCACGAGATCGCGCGCGAGATCGAAGACCACCTCGAGTACCCGGGCCAGATCAAGGTCACGGTGATCCGCGAGAGCCGCGCCGTCGACGTCGCGACGAACAAGCTCGAGCAGCACCGCCGGCAGGCGGTCGAGCGCGTCGACGCCGCGTAGGCGTCAGGGGCGGGCGCCGAACCCGCCGACGCTACGCTCCCCGCATGCGCCGGTACCACGTCACGACGTTCGGCTGCCAGATGAACGCTCACGACAGCGAGCGCATCAAGGGCATGCTCGAGGAGCTCGGGCTCGGCGAGGCGCCGACGCCGGACGAGGCCGACGTCGTCGTCTTCAACACCTGCACGATCCGGGAGAAGCCGGATACGAAGCTCGCCGCCCACCTGGGCGAGGCCGCCGCGCGGAAGCGGCAGGACCCGGATCGCGTCATAGCCGTGGGCGGCTGCTACGCCGAGGCGCAGCGCGAGCGGATCTTCGAGCGCTACCCGTTCGTCGACGTCGCCTTCGGGCCCGGCTCGATCGCGCACCTCGCGGAGTGGCTCGGCGCGGGCGGTGTCGGCGTCGCGCGCGGCCGCTTCGGGCTCGACGAGCGCGCGTTCGCCGCCGAGCTGCCGATGCATCGCGAGCGCGCCTTCCAGGCATGGGTCCAGGTCTCGATGGGGTGCAACTCGCGGTGCTCCTACTGCATCGTCCCGGCGGTTCGCGGGCGCGAGCAGAGCCGGCGCCCCGGCGAGATCCTCGCCGAGGTCGAGATCCTGGCCGCGCACGGCGTCAGGGAGGTGACCCTCCTGGGCCAGAACGTGAACTCGTGGGGCCGCGACCTCCTGCCGCACGTTCGCACCGAATTCGGGGAGCTGCTGCGCGCGTGCGACCGCGTCGAAGGCATCGAGCGGATCCGGTTCACGAGCCCGCACCCGAAGGACTTTCGCGAGCCCCTGATCGCCGCCATGGCCGAGTGCGAATCCGTGTGCGAGCAGGTCCATCTGCCGCTGCAGTCGGGCTCGTCGCGCATCCTGAAGGCGATGCGGCGGACGTACACACGCGAGCGGTACCTCGCGCTCGCCGACAGGATGCGCGCCGCCATTCCCGACCTGGCGATCGGAACCGACATCATCGTCGGGTTCCCGGGCGAGACGGAGGCGGACTTCGAGGAGACGCTCGAGGTCGTCCGCGAGGTCCGCTACGACAGCGCGTTCACGTTCGTGTACTCGCCGCGCGCCGGGACCGAGGCGGCGGCGATGGCGGAGCAGGTGCCGCACGAGGTGAAGATCGAGCGCACGGAGCGGCTCGTGGAGCTGACGCAGGAGATCGCGCGCGACCGGAACCGTGCGCGGATCGGCCGCGTCGAGGAGGTGCTGGTCGAGGGCGCGTCGCGGACCGACCCTTCGCTCCTTCGCGGCCGGACGAGGCGCAACACGACCGTCAACTTCAGCGGCTCGGCGGAACCGGGGACGCTCGTCGACGTGCTGATCGAGGACGCGACCTCGACCACGCTCAGGGGCGTGGAGCACGCGCTCGTCGCCGCCTGACCCCAACACGTCCATCACATCCGTTCGTCACACTAGGCGGATGCGCGTCCTGGTCACCGGCTCGTCCGGCCAGATCGGCACGAACCTCGCTCTGCGCCTCCTCGCGGACGGCCACGAGGTCTTCGGTGTCGACAAGCGCCTGAACACGTGGACCGACGCGTTCCCGACGCTCCTGCAGGACCTCGCCGGCCACTACCCGGCGTTTCGCGGCGGCATCGGCGGCGTCGAGTACCCCGAGGTCGAGTTGGTCGTGCACCTCGCGGCGCACGCGAAGGTGCACCAGCTCGTGCGCGAGCCGCACCGCGCGCTCGAGAACGCGATCATGACCTTCAACGTCCTCGAGTACGCCCGCCAGCTCGGGCTGCCGCTCGTGTTCTCGTCCACCCGCGAGGTCTACGGGGACGTGCACCGCTTCGAGGAGTACGCGGAGGAGGCGGCGGACTTCGCCTACACGGAGAGCCCGTACTCGGCCTCGAAGATCACGAGCGAGGCGTTCATCTACTCGTACGCGCGCTGCTACGGGCTCGACTACCTCGTCTTCCGGTTCTCGAACGTGTACGGGCGCTTCGACAACGATCTGTGGCGCATGGAGCGCGTGCTCCCGCTGTTCATGCACCAGCTCTCACGCAACGAGGAGATCACCATCTTCGGCGGGGAGGAGAAGGTCCTCGACTTCACCTACATCGACGACTGCGTCGACGGCATCGCGCGCGGTGTCTATGCCCTCGCCGAGGAGCGCGTCGCCAACCAGACGATCAACCTCGCGTACGGACAGGGGAACACGCTCGTCCGCGCGGCGGAGCTGATCGCGGCCGAGCTCGGCGTCGAGCCGCAGATCACGACCGCGCCGTCGCTGCTCGGCGAGGTCACGCACTACGTCGCGGACGTACGCAAGGCGCGCGAGCTGCTCGCGTGGGAGCCGCGCACGCCGCTCGCCGAGGGCATCCCGAAGGCGGTGACGTGGTTCAAGGAGTGGCGCGCCGCGCATCCGGAGGAGGACCGGCCGTTCGAGCGCACCCGCTCGACCGCCGAGATCGAGCATGGCTACAAGCAGCCGGCGGGCGCCGGAGCCTAGCCGACCGAAGCACGTCCTCGCGCTCTTCGGGCCGACGGCGTCGGGCAAGACCGCGGTCGCCGGCATCCTGCGGGAGCGGCTCGGCGCGGAGGTGATCTCGGCCGACTCGGCCGCACTCTACGAGGGCATCCCGGTGATCACGGCGGCGCCGCACTACCCTGTTCGGCTCGTCGGCGTCGTCCCGCTGACGGAGGACGTCTCCGTCGGGCGTTACCAGCGCCTCGCGCACGAGGAGATCGACACGGCGGACGTGCCGCTCGTCGTCGGAGGCACAGGGTTGTACTTCCGCGCCGCGCTCTCGTCGCTCGCGTTGCCGCCGTCGGTTGGGGGACGCCGCGCGCACTGGCAGGCCGAGGTGGAGCGGCTCGGCCCGTCCGCGGCACACGCGACGCTCGCCGAGCGCGACCCCGCAGCAGCCGCGCGCGTCCACCCGAACGACCGGAAACGCCTCGTGCGCGCGCTCGAGCTCGCCGAAGCCGGGACGTCACTCGCACCGCAGACGGATCGTCTGTGGACCGCCGACACGCGCCACCCGACGACGATCGTCGCGCTCGATCTCCCGCTGGAAGAGCTCGACCGGCGCATCGTCGAGCGCACGCGGGCCATGGTCGCGGCCGGCGCGCGCGACGAGGCGCGGCGCGCGTGGAGGCTGCCGCCCTCGGCGACCGCGCGCAAGGTGCTCGGGCTGCAGGAGTTCGCAACGCTGGCCGAAGAGGCCGCGGTCGAGGCGGTGACGCAGAGGACGCGGCGGCTCGCCCGCTACCAGCGCAAGTGGATGCGGCGGATGGCCGGCGTCGTTACCCTCGACGCGAATCGACCTGCGGAGGAGATCGTCGCTGACATTCTCGCGCTGGGACGCGCAGGGGAACGTCTACCTGGTCGCGCCTGAGGCGTTGTCGCCCGAGCGCGTCCGCGCAGAGGTCGGCGACGCGGACGGCATCGTCGAGGTCTGCTCCGCCGGCGACGACTGGGTCGAGGTCGCGATCTGGAACCCGGACGGGTCGCGTGCCGAGATGTCGGGCAACGGCACGCGGATCGCGGCGCGGTGGCTCGCGGAGCAGACGGGCGCGCGCGAGGTGGAGGTGCGCGTCGGTCCGCGGGAGGTGCGCGCGCGGATGCTGGACGGCGCGCTCGTCGAGCAGGACCTCGGGGAGGTGCGCGTCGGTGCGCCCGAGGTCGCCGCGGGCGTCCGGTTCGTGCCGGTCGACGTCGGCAACCCGCACGCGGTCGTCGAAGCGGATCCCCGCGAGCTGCCGCGCATCGGCCCGCTGCTCGAGACGCACGAGCGCTTCCCGGCGCGCACGAACGTGCAGGTCGCGCGGCGGGCGTCCGCCGAGGAGATCGAGGCCCGCGTGTGGGAGCGCGGCGTGGGCGAGACGGCGTCGTCGGGGACGAGCGCCGTCGCCGTCGCCGCCGCGCTCGGCCTGCGGCCGGCGACCGTCCGCTTCCCCGGCGGCCCGCTCCGCGTCCGCTTCGAGGGCCGGCGCGCGTACCTCAGCGGCCCCGCGGCACGGGTCTAGGACCCGATCCCGTGCTCGCGGAGCGCGTCGTTGAGCGACGTCTTCAGGTCGGTCGCCTCGCTGCGCCTGCCGACGATCAGCGCGCACGAGAGGTGGTAGGTGCCGGCCGGGAAGTCCTTCGGCCGCGTCCCGGGCACGACGACCGACCGCGGCGGGACGTAGCCGCGGTGATCGACGGGCTCGGGCCCCGTCACGTCGATGATCGGCACCGACGCGGTGAGCGTGACGTTCGGTGCGAGCACCGCTTCGCGCCCGATCCGCACGCCTTCGACCACGACGCAGCGCGAGCCGAGGAACGCGCCGTCCTCGACGACCACGGGACGCGCGCCGGGCGGCTCGAGCACGCCGCCGATGCCGACGCCGCCCGCGAGGTGCACGTTCGCGCCGATCTGGGCGCCCGAGCCGACGGTCGCCCAGGTGTCGACCATCGTGTTCGGCCCGACCCAGGCGCCGATGTTGACGTACGACGGCATCAGGACGACGCCGGGCGAGAGGTACGCGCCGTACCGCACCGTCGCCGGCGGCACCACGCGGACGCCCAGCACGCCGTAGCCGCGCTTCAGCGGGATCTTGTCGTGGTACTCGAACGGCCCGACCTCGCGCGGCTCCATCTCGCGCCGGCGGAAGTAGTCGAGGATCGCCGCCTGCACGTCGGCGTTCACCCGCCAGTCGTCGCCGTCCGGCTCGGCGACGCGCACCTCGCCGCGGTCCAGCGCGTCGATGACGGCCTCGGTCTCCGTCACAGCGTGTCGATGATCTCGGCCGCTCGTTCGCACTCGGCCTGCGTCGGGACGAGGGCGAAGCGCACGTAGCCCTCGCCGGCGGGGCCGAAGAAGGCGCCGGGCGCGCAGACGATGCCGCGCTCGAGCAGGGCCTTCGCGAACGGGACCGAGGGACCGCCGACGTCCAGCCACAGGTAGAACGTCGCTGCCGAGCCGGCGAGGCGGAGGCCCTTCGCCTCGAGCGCCGGCAACACGACGTCCCGCTTGCGCCGGTAGACCTCGCGCACGGCCCGCACGTGCTCCTCGTCCGACCACGCGGCGATCGACGCACGCTGGACGAACTCCTGCGGCGCCGTGCCGACGGACGGACGGTAGCGGCGCAACGCGGCGACGACTTCCTCCGGTCCGCAGACGAAGCCGGAGCGGTAGCCCGTCATCGACGAGCGCTTCGAGAGCGTGTTGAAGACGACGACGTTCGTCCGGTCGGCGAGCTCGAGCGCCGACGCGGGCGGCCGGTCGAAGTAGAGCTCGGAGTACGCCTCGTCGGAGCAGAGCAGGAAGCCGTGCTCGCGCGCGCGTGCGGCGAGCTCCTCGTAGAACGAGAGCGGCGCGACGGCGCCCGTGGGGTTGTTCGGGTAGCAGGTCCAGAAGACCGCGATCTCGTCCCAGGCGTCGAAGGCGTCGAGGTCGGGCAGCCAGCCGTGCCGCTCGTCGAGCGGCACCGTCACCACGGAGCCGCCGGCGAAGAGGACGCCGCGCTCGTACACGGGGTACGCGGGTTGCGGAATCGCCACGAGCCGCTTCTCGCCGAGCGCGACCTGCGGGAACGAGAAGATCGCCTCCTTCGACCCGAGCGTCGGGATGAGCTCGCGCTCCGGGTCGACCGTCGCGCCGAACCGCCGCTCGAGCCAGCCGGCGATCGCCGTCCGCAGCGCCGGCAACCCCGGTGCGCGTGGATACGACGACACCTCGTCGACCGACGCGACCAGCGCCTCACGGATGAACGCCGGAGTCGGCTCGCGCGGGTCGCCGGTGCCGAAGTCGATCAGCTCGATCCCGCGGGACGCCGCCTCCGCCTTCCAGTCGTCGAGCTGCGCGAACGGGTACTGCGCGAGCTCGGCGAGAACGGGCGAGAGCTGCACGTCCTAGACGCTACCGAGCAGGAACCGCTGCAGCGCCGCGAACGTCCGCTCGAGCGCGGCGATCTCGACGCGCTCGTCGACCGTGTGCGCGTACCGCGTCGCCCCCGGGCCGAGGTTGACCGCGTCGAGCCCGCGTGCCGAGAAGTCGGCGACGTTCGTCCACGCCTGCTTCGGCTGGAGCTCGAAGCCGCCCGCAACGCGCAGCTCCTGGACGAGCGGCGAGTCCGCCGCGACGCGCGCCGGGGGCGAGTTGCCGGCGATCTCGGCTCCCGGGAGCAGCTCGCGGATGTACCTCTCGGCGTCCTCCCGCGAACGGTCGGGGGCGTAGCGGAAGTTGACGTTCGCCTCGGCGCGCGCAGGGACGACGTTCGTCGCGATCCCCGCGTGGAGCTGCGTGACCGTCATCACCTCACGGAACACGAGCCCCTCGACGAGGGCGTCGCGCGGCTCGCTCTCCAGCACGGGCCGGAGGCCTTCGAGCGCGAGCGCGATCGCGTTCACGCCGTGCCACGGCCGTGCCGAGTGTGCGGAGCGGCCGTGATAGACGACGCGCGCGTCGAGGTTCCCCAGGCAGCCGAGCTGCAGCGTGTTGTCGGTCGGCTCCAGGCAGACGACGAGCTGCGCCTCGTCGACGATCGGGGCCGCGGCGAACACGCCCGGGAGCGGGTTCCGGTCGGGGCCGAGCTCCTCGCGGGGGAAGAAGAGGAACGCGACGTCGTAGGCGAGCTCCGTGTCGCGTGCCCACGCCGCGAGCTCGAGCATCACCGCGAGGCCGGCCTTCATGTCGCTGGCCCCGAGGCCCACGACCGCCCCGTCCTCGATCCGACCGGGCAGGTTCCCCTGGGACGGGACCGTGTCGGTGTGGCCGGCGAGCAGGACGAGCGGCTTTCCGCTCCGCTTCGCGAAGATCACCGACTCCCCGTCTTCGAAGGCCGTGTCGAGGATGCCTAGAGAAGTGATGTAGCTGTACAGCTCCGCCTCCTCGCCCGATTCGGACGGGATGTTCACGAGCGCGAGGGTGCGTTCGGCCAGTGCCATAATCGACCGCGATGATCCCAGTTTCTCCGGAGCCGGAGCGCGGCTTCGTCCTGGCCGTGCTGGCTCACGGAGCCGACCCGGTGGAGGAGCTCGCCGAGGTCGAGGAGCTGGCGCGGACCGCAGGCGTCGAGCCGGTCGGGTCGGTCGTGCAGCACCGCGCGCGGCCGGCGCAGCGGACCTACGTCGGCAAGGGCAAGCTCGAGGAGCTGAAGCGGCTGTTCGCGGAGGCGGGCGCCGAGAGCCTGCTCGTGGACGACGAGCTCGACCCGGCGCAGCAGCGGTTCCTGGAGAACGCGCTCGACACGCGCGTGATCGACCGGACGCAGCTGATCCTCGACATCTTCGCGCAGCATGCGACGTCATCCGAGGGAAAGCTCCAGGTCGAGCTGGCGCAGCTCGAGTACAACCTGCCGCGCATGCGAGGCATGTGGCAGCACCTGGAGCGTCTCGGGGGCGGCGTCGGCACGCGCGGCCCGGGCGAGTCGCAGCTCGAGACCGACCGCCGACTCGCCCGCCGGCGCATCTCGGTGCTCCGCCGCCGGCTGAAGGACCTCGAGCAGCAGCGGGCGACGCGCAGGCAGGAGCGGCGGCGGAACGAGACGCCGACGATCGCGCTCGCCGGATACACGAACGTCGGCAAGTCGACGCTCCTGAACGCGCTGACCGGCGCCGACGTCTCGGTGGAGGACCAGCTCTTCCACACGCTCGACCCGACCACCCGCGGCTTCGAGCACGAAGGTCGCCGCTACCTCGTCACGGACACCGTCGGCTTCATCCGGCGCCTGCCGCACCACCTGGTCGAGGGGTTCGCGGCGACGCTCGAGGAGACGCTCGTCGCGGACGTCGTGCTGCACGTGGTCGACGCCTCCGCGCCGGACGAGGAGCAGGACCGCCAGCGCGACGCGGTGGCCGACGTGCTGCAGGAGATCGGCGCGAACGCGCTGCCGGTCGTCGTCGTGCTGAACAAGATCGACCGCGTCGACCCGCTCGGCCGCCGCCGGCTCGCGAACCGGTTCCCCGACGCGCCGCACGTGTCGGCCCTGACCGGCGAGGGGCTCGAGGCGCTGAAGGCGGAGCTGGCGCGGCGGTTCGAGGGCCGCCTGCAGCGCGTGCGCCTCCTCGTCCCGTACGCCGACGGTGCCCGGCTGGCCGAGCTGTACGCGCTCGGCGCGCCGGTCGAGGAGCGCGAGGACACGCCCGACGGCGTCGTCGTCGTGGCGCGGCTCGCGCCGCGTGAGCTGCGGCGGTTCGCGGCGTTCCTCGTCGCCGACTCGCAGTCCGCACGCGAGACGGCGTGATCAGCGTCGCGGTGAAGAGGCTGCGCGGCGACGCGGTCGTGCCGGAGCGTGCGTACAGCGGCGACGCGGGCGTGGACCTCGCGGCGTGCGAGCGGGTCGAGCTACCGCCGGGCGCCCGTGCGCTCGTGCCGACGGGGCTCGCCGTCGCGATCCCGGCGGGGTACGCCGGCTACGTGCAGCCGCGGTCGGGGCTCGCGGCGCGATACGGCATCTCGATCGTGAACACGCCCGGCCTCGTGGACTCGGGGTACCGCGGCGAGCTCCTCGTGAACCTCGTGAACCACGACCAGGCGGAGACGTTCGTCGTCGAGCCCGGGATGCGGATAGCGCAGCTCGTGATCGTGCCGGTGCCGCCGGTGGAGCTCGTCGAGGTCGACGAGCTCCCCGAGACGGAACGCGGCGAGGCCGGCTTCGGGTCTTCGGGCCGTTGACGGAGCCGCGGATCAGGGTCAGCGCGATCCTGCGCTGGCAGGGGCGCGTGCTGCTGTGCCGCCAGGAGAAGCCGGGCAAGGAGTACTGGCTGCTGCCGGGCGGCGGGGTGGACAGCGGCGAGACGCTGATCGAAGCGCTCCGGCGCGAGCTGCGCGAGGAGCTCGGCATCTCGGCCGACGTCCAGTTCGAGGGACCGGTGGCGATCGTCGACTCGATCGCACCGAAGACGATGGTCCCGTCGCGGAAGCACGTCGTCCACATCATCTTCTCGGCGGACCTCTCGCACCGGTCGCTTTCGGACGTCGAGACGAGCGACGCCGCCGTCAAGGGTGCCCGGCTGTTCTCCTCCGACGAGCTGAACGACGTCGTCATCCATCCGCCGATCAAGCGGTTCCTCGAGCGCTGGCAGCCGGGCGATCCGGCGGTGTACCTCGGCGCGCTCTGGGCGCGCTAGCGGCGGCCGCCGCGGCTCCGCGCGCGCTCGGCCGAGACCGCGTGCGCCGCACGCTCGAGGTCGTCGGGCAGCGGCTCGAACCGCTCCTCGCGCCCCGCGTGCGTGAGCGCCTGCTCGAGCAGCAGGTCGGCGAACCACGGGTTCCGCGGGAGAAGTGGCCCGTGGAGGTAGGTGCCGTAGACGCGCCGGTGCCGGCAGCCCTCGTACCCGGACGCGCCGTCGTTGCCGAACCCGGCGACGACGCGGCCGAGCGGATCCGCCCCGTCGTCCAGGATCGTGCGCCCGGCGTGGTTCTCGAACCCCGCGAGCGTGCGGCCGGCCCAGTCGCAGTCGAGCAGCACGTCGCCGATCATGCGGCGGCGTCCGGCCACCGTGTGCAGCGGGAGCAGTCCGATCCCGGGGAGCTCGTGGCCGGCGACGTCCTTGTAGTAGCTCCCGAGGAGCTGGTAGCCGCCGCAGACGGCGAGGAAGGCGGCGCCTCCCTCGACGGCCTCCCGCAGCGGCTCGGCTTTCGCGACGAGGTCGTGGGCGACGAGCTCCTGCTCGCGGTCCTGGCCGCCGCCTACGTAGAACAGGTCGATCCCGCCGGCCGGCACCGCGTCGCGCATGCCGATCCCGCGCACGTCGAGGTCGTGGCCGCGCGCCCGCGCGCGCGCCGTCAGCACCGCGATGTTCCCGCGGTCGGCGTAGATGTTCAGGTAATCGGGATACAGATGACCGATGCGGATCTTCACGCTGCGCGCTCCCAGTAGTTCGCGACGAGCCCGCGCGCTGCGATCGTCCTGCGCAGCGCGAGCATCGCGGTGTACGTGGGGAGCAGGGTCAGCTCCTCGCCGGGCGGGGTCAGCTCGAGGCCGCGGTCGAGCGCGCGTTCGAGCGGCGGGACGACCTCGATGCGCCCGCGGTCGAGGCCGCCGTACGCGAAGCGGAGCGCGAGCTCGGCCGCCCGGGCTCCGGTCGCGACGAGCCGCTCGAGGCCTTGCAGGAGCGGCTCGAAGTCCACGTCCCAGATCCAGGACACGTCTCGCCCGTCGGCGATCGCGTCGTTCAGCGCCACGACGGCGACCCGCGGCGCACGCCCCTCGACGAGCGTGCGGATCGCCTCGTTCGCTCCGGCCGGGTTCTTGATCAGGAGCATCAGGAGGCGCTTGTCCCCGACGGCGATCCGCTCGAACCGCCCGAACGCCGCCGAGAAGCGGCCGAGGCCGGCACGCACGTCGTCGAGGCCGAAGCCGAGCGCGAGCGCGAGCGCCGCCGCGCCCGTCGCGTTGTAGACGTTGTAGAGGCCCGGGAGCGCGAGCTCGATCCGCGTCTCGCCTTCGGCGGCCGCCAGGGTGAAGGACGCGCCGTCGAGCGCACGCAGCTCGACCTCGCGCGCCACGACGTCGAGCGCCGGCCGCGCGTGGCCGCAGCTCGGGCAGTGGTAGTCGCCGAGGTGGCCGACGTACGCGGCCGCGTACTCGTACGGCGTCCCGCAGCGGATGCAGAACTTCGAGTCGGCCGCGTGCTGCAGCGCGGGCCGAGCGACGCGCGGGTCGTCGAGCCCGAAGACGCGCCCGCCCGGCCGAGCCAGCGACCCGACCTGCGGGTCGTCGCCGTTCACGACGAGCCGCGCGTCGGGGAGCGCGGCAACGGCGTCGCGCCAGCGCGCGGCGACGAGCTCGAGCTCGCCGTAGCGGTCGAGCTGGTCGCGGAAGAGGTTGGCGAGCAGCAGCGCCTTCGGCCGCAGGCGCCGGGTCACCTCCGCGAGCGCGCCCTCGTCGACCTCGAACAGCCCGAGCTCGGCGCCGCCGGCGCGGAGGAGGGCGGACGCGACGCCCGAGACGAGATTCGCGCCGGAGGCGTTGTGCGCGACCCTGACGTGCGGGCGGAGGATCTCTGCCACCATCGCCGTCGTCGTCGTCTTGCCGTTCGTCGCCGAGACGGCGACCGAGCCCTGCGGCAGCCGCCGCGCGAGCGCGTCGATCGCGCCGGGGTCGAGCTTCCAGAGGAGCTTTCCCGGGAGCGTCGTCCCGCCGCCGCGGCCGGCGAGCCGCGAGAGCGCGCCGGCCGCACGAACCGCCGCTGCCTCGAGGGAAAGGGGGAGAGGCGGGCGCACTGGCGCAGGCTAGCCGACTAGCCTCTACTTGCGCTTTGTCTAGCCTGCTCTACCATTCTTGTATGGCGCGGAAGCCGTATCGGGCCGTTGCGGACGTCGATCCCGACGCGCTCGCGGCGTTCCGCGCAGGCATGCGCCGCCGCTACAGCGACGAGCAGATCCTGGACGCGCTGCGTGCGTCGGCGGAACGGCTGGGGCGGTCGCCGACGATGAAGGAGTTCGCCGCCGACCCCGAGGCCGGGATGCACCCGCAGACCGTGATCGAGCACTTCGGCACGTGGAACGCGGCGAAGCGCGCCGCCGGGCTGATGCCGCGGCGGTTCGCGACGCGCGAGGAGCTCGTCGACCGGCTGCGCCACCTCGGCGAGGAGCTCGGGCGCACGCCGACGGCCCACGACATCCGCGAGCGTCGCGGCACGATGCCCTCGGCGTCGCTCTACTGGCACACGTTCGGGTCGCTGTCGACGGCGCTGCGCGAGGCCGGCTTCGACGTGGCGGTGGGGGAGGAGCGGCTCGAGCGCGCGCTGCAACAGGGAGCGGCGCTCGCGCGCCGGCTCGGGCGGCTGCCGAAGTTCGGCGACTGGCAGGACGCGCGTCGCGGCGACGGGACGATGCTGACCGAGTGGCAGGTGTACCGCCTCTTCGATGCGCGCCGCGGCGCGTGGGCGACGTTCCAGTACCTGGTACGCGAGCGGCTGCTCGACGAGGGCCTGCGCGTCGACGCCGACGGGACGGTCGACGCCTACGCCGCGGCCAGCGCCGCGAGCCGCGACAGGCAGAACTCGCGCTCGCCCGGCGCGCGGACTGCGGGGAGCGGGTCCGGCTCGACGTAGTCGAGGTCCGGGCGGAAGCGCTCGCGGCGGGCGACGCGGCCGGCCCGGAGCGCGAGCCACGTCCCCTCGCGCACCTCGCGCTTGCGAAGGCGCAGCGAGCAGTAGCGCTCGACCACCTCGAGGGCGAGCTCCGTCGAGGCGAAGAACACGCCCTCGCGGCCCTCGCCGAGCCACAGCGGCCGCCCGCTGCCGCGCGCGGCGAAGACGACCGACGGCTCGCGCTCGTCGAACCAGCCGGCCGCCATCGCCCCGCGGAGATGCTCGAGCGCCCGGGCGTCGTTCCGCGAGTGCGCGGCGAGCGCGAAGATCGCCTCCGAGTCGACGGTCATCCGCGGCTCGGCGCGTGCGCAGGAGTGGGGGGCTAGGAGCTCGTCGTCGTTGACGATGATCCCGTTGTGGATCCCGATCACCGGGCCGTGGCGGACCGGGTGGTTGTTCGCCGCGATCGACGGATGACCCTTGGTGTAGTCCCGCACGTGGACGAGCAGCTCCGTCGCCTCCGACGGCACGTGCACGCGCTCGAGCAGCTCTGACGCCGGCGTGCGCTGCTTGACGACGGTCGCGTACGCGTCGTCCGGCGCGCGGTACGCGTAACCGACTGCGTCCGCTCCGCGCTCGGCGATCGCGGCGAGGAGCGCCTGCGCGGCGAGCGTCCGGTCGATCCGCGACCGCCTCGGAACGCTGTATCCCGCAATGCCGCACATAACGAGATCGTATGAATGGAGACGGACGTCCGGTCGGGAAAGTTGACCGGATTGCGCCATTCTTTACATCTCAAGCTCGGCTCTCCTCCCGCCGATAGGGGAAGCGTGGAGCACCCGCTTCCAGACGCGGCCCTGGAGCGCGACCCGGACTCCGAGCTCGACCACCCGGCGGAGCTGGACGCCGAGCTCGAGGAGGAAGAGGACGACGAGCCCGAGAACGCCGCGCTCAGCGAGGACGAGCGTCTGCAGACGGCGGACCCGCTGAAGCTCTACGTCCGCCAGATCGGCGACGGGCGGCTGCTGACCGCCGCGGAGGAGCGGGAGCTCGCGCGCCGCAAGGACCTCGGCGACGAGTGGGCGAAGCGCCGCCTGATCGAGTCGAACCTCCGGCTCGTGATGTCGATCACGCGCAACTACACGAAAGCGCCCGTGCCGCTGCTCGACCTGATCCAGGAAGGCAACCTCGGGCTGATCCGCGCCGTCGAGAAGTTCGACTACCGCCGCGGCTACAAGCTCTCGACGTACGCGACCTGGTGGATCCGCCAGGCCGTCACGCGCGCGCTCTCAGACCAGGGGCGCACGATCCGGCTGCCGGTTCACGTCGCAGAGCAGGTCCGGCGGGCGCAGCGCTCGCGGCGCCAGCTCGCGCAGAAGCTTAACCGCGACCCGTCGATGGAGGAGATCGCGCAGGATGCCGGGTTCACCGTCGAGCGGGTCCGCGAGCTGTTCGACCTCGTCGAAGATCCGGTGTCGCTGGAGACGCCGGTCGGCGACGGCGAGAGCATGGTCGCCGACCTGATCGAGGACGAGAAGTCGGAGTCGCCCGACAGCGCGACCGCGGACAGCGCACGTGCGGCCGACCTCGCCGCCGCGATCGACCGGCTGAACCCGCGCATGAAGCACGTGGTGCTCCGGCGCTTCGGACTCGACGGTCGGCCGCCGCAGACGCTCGAGGAGGTCGGCGTAGACCTCGGCATCACGCGCGAGCGCGTCCGCCAGCTCGAGGCGCGCGCGCTGAAGGAGCTGCGCGCAGTCGCGCCCGGGCTCCAGCACTACCTGCGGACGTAGCGCCTAGCGCGAGTAGGCGACGGCTTCCATCTCGTGGAGCGTCGCCAGGCGCTTGAGCGCCTCGACCTCGATCTGCCGGACACGCTCGCGGGTCAGCCCGAGCCTGCGGCCGATCTCCTCCAGCGTCTTCGGCTCGGAGTCGTCGAGCCCGTAGCGCAGGACGACCACGTCGCGGTGCCGCTCCGGCAGCGCGCGCAGCGCCGTCGCGAGGATCTGCGCGCGCAACGAGTCCTCGACGAGCTCGTCCGGCAGCGGGTCCTCACCCGGCACGAAGTCGCCGAGCACTGCGTCGTCGGCCTCGCCGACGGGAGCATCGAGCGACGTCGAGGCGCGCGCGGCCGCGCGCACCTCCTTCGCCTGGTGCAGCGGCAGGTTCGCCTCCTCGGCGATCTCCTCGAGCGTCGGCTCGCGCCCGAGCGCCGCCCACAGCGAGCGCTCCGCACGGTTCATCTTCTGCATCCGCTCGACGATGTGCACGGGCATCCGGATCGTCCGCGCCTTGTCGGCGAGGGCACGCGCGACCGCCTGCCGGATCCACCAGGTCGCGTACGTCGAGAACTTGTAGCCGCGGCGCCAGTCGAACTTCTCGACGGCGCGGATCAGGCCGAGCGTCCCCTCCTGGATCAGGTCGAGGAACGGCAGCCCCTGGTTCCGGTAGTTCTTCGCGATCGAGACGACCAGGCGCAGGTTCGACTGGATCATCCGCTGCTTCGCGAGCATGTCGCCCTTCTCGATCTTCTTCGCCAGCTCGACCTCCTGGGCCGCCGTGAGCAGCGGATGCCTGCCCGCCTCGCGCAGGAAGAGCTGCAGCGCGTCCGTTGTCGTCTCCCAGGAGAGCTGGAGCGGCTGCGGCTCCGGGTCGCGGAGCGGCGCCCGCTCGCCGTCCTCGCCGACGTCGTTGACCACGTCGATCTGCCGCGTCTCGAGCTCGCGGTAGACCGCGTCGACCTCCAGGGGGTCGGGGTTCAGCGGTTCGAGCACCTCGTTCAGGTCGGACTGGAGCACCGACCCGCGCTCCTCGGCGGCGTCCACCAGCTGGCGAAGGTCGTCGGAGAGCAGCAGGATGTCCGTCTCTGGACCCGGCACCAGGCGAGTCGTAGCCGCTTCCGGGCGCGTCCAAACCACTTGCTAACAAGCGTGACCGGCTCCGAGGCCGGGGTGGGCGCTCACGAGCTCGCGGCTCGGCGCCGGTGCCGGCGCCCCCAGCGTCGACCACCCGGAGGCACGCCGGGAGGCGAATCGCAGCGCGAGCGGCCGGCCCGTCGCAGCGTCCACGGCGACCACGACCGCCGGTGAGCCCGCAAGGCGCAGCAGGATCGCGCGGCGCCCGGAGACGCGCGCACGCCCCGCCACGAGCGGCAGGCCCGCGCGGGCGCGGCCGGCGATCTCCTCGCCGACGAGCGCGCGGATCCCGACGAGATCGGTCAGGGCGACCGCCTGCGGGAGCGGAAAGGTCGTCGGGCCGCGCTCGATCCGCGTCCGGTGGAGGACGACGCGCCGCCCGCCCGCGTCGATCACGCGGACGGCGCCGCGCCGGTAGCAGCGCGCGTCGAGCGTCCGGCCGTCGAGGTGCACGATCGCCGCCGACTCGTGCGCGTGGGGCAGCGCCTTCAGGAGGCGGACCGCCGGCGCGAGCCCCGGCTGCGGAGCCGGCAGCGTCGCCACGACGGCGTAGGCGGCGGCCGCGATCCCCGCGCAGGCGGCGGTCGCAGCGACCGCAGGGAGGACGACGGCCCTCACGGCCAGTGCAGCGGCACCGTCGCGGCGCCCGCGGCGAGCAGGGAAGCGCACGACACGCGCAGCGCGACGTCGACGCCGGGCCGGCGGCCGAGGTACGCGAGGCCGCAGTAGACGGGCGGGCAGAGCAGGCCGAAGCGTGCGACCGAGGTGACCGAGCCGCTCTCGAGCGGGAGCACGAGCGTCAGCGTCGCCGCGGCGATCCACGGCCACGGCACCCGGAGCCTGCGCGCGAGCACGAGGAAGACGAGGTAGACGACGAGGAACGCGGCGTCGCGGTACAGCCACGGGTTGTGCCTCTGCGCGGCGACGGAGAGCTCGTGCCACGCTCGCAGCACCCCCGTCGCCGAGAACCGCCGTCCCCACGCAAGCTGCGCCGCGCTGAACGCGACGGGGTCGTGGAGGGTGTGCGCGTCGTAGGCCATCAGCCCCGCGAGCGCGGCCGGGGCGGCTCCGATCGCCGCCAGCGCCTCCGTGCGCGCGCGCGTCCCGAGCCCGCGCCACCTGCGCACGACGGCGGCCGCGAACGGCAGCACGAGGAACGCCGCCTCCGGCCGCCCCAGGGCGCCGAGCGCCGCGAGCACCGCCGCCGTTTTCCAGCGGCAGCGCGCAGCCGCGAGGCCCGCGCCGGCGAGCACGAGCAGGCTCAGCGCCTCGGGGTAGACCATCGAGAACACGAACCCGAGGGGGAAGTACGCGGCGTAGATCGCGGCGCGGCGCGCGTCGGCGGCGGCGAACCACGTTCGTGCGAGCTCGTAGAACACGAGCAGCGCGAGCAGGAAGGACGTGTTCGAGACCAGCGGCCCGGCGACGGTGGTGGAGAGGCCGAGGTGCCCGAGCGCGCGCAGGACGACCGGGTAGAGGGGGAAGAACGCCGCGTCGCTCTGGTAGCCGGGGAGGAGGAAGTACCCGTGGCGCGCGACCATCCCGTACCAGCGCCCGTCCCACGCGTGCAGCGTCCGCAACGGCGATCCGCCGGCGGCCAGCGCGGCGGCGCCGAGGACGACGAGCCGAGACCCGAGCCACGCGAACGCGATCCCTCTCCACGCCTGCAGCCGTCCGGTCGCTCGGGCCTGAGCGGCGAGGACGTCGAGCGGCAGCAGCGGGACGCGCAGGAGCGCCTCGAGCACGACACCCGCGCTCAGCTTCGAGGTGCCCGCGGTGCGCTCCTGGAAGTCGATCGGCACCTCCGCGACGCTGAAGCCCGAGCGCGCGAGGCGGTAGGTGGTCTCGATCTGGAACGCGTAGCCGCGGGAGTAGACGTCGTCGAGCGGCAGCGCCGCGAGCGCCGAGCGGCGGAAGCACTTGAAGCCGCCCGTGAGGTCGCGGACGCGCAGGCCGAGCAGCACGCGGGCATACGCGGCGCCGGCCGCCGAGAGCACCCGGCGCGCCGAGGTCAGACCGCCGGGGCTGCCTCCGGGGACGTAGCGCGACCCGATCGCGAGGTCCGCGTCCGCGCAGGCGGCGACCAGCCGCGGCACGTCGGACGGCCGGTGCGACAGGTCGGCGTCCATCTGCACCACGTAGCGCGCGCCGCGCGCGAGCGCGTACCGGAACGCCGCGACGTACGCGCGGCCGAGGCCCTCCTTCCGGCTCCGGTGCAGCACCTCGACGTTCGGCCCGAGCCGCTCGGCGAGCTCGCCGGTCCCGTCCGGCGAGGCGTCGTCCACGACGAGGATCCGGTCGTCCGGCCCGAGCACCGCCAGGAGCTCCCCGACGAGCAGCGGCAGGGTCGCGCTCTCGTTGTAGGTCGGCACGCAGACGAGCGTGCGCAGCCCCGGAAGCGGCGGTGGCAGCGGCTCTTCGGGCCGGGTAAGCGGAGCCGCGAACGACCAGAGACGGTTGCCGGCGAAGGTGACCGGGACGGCGGCGGCGATCCCGACCGCCTGCGCCGCCACGCCCGAGACGCCGAGCGCGAGTAGGCCCTCGAGCGTGGCCAGGTCGATCGCGAGCCCCGCCAACGCGACGGTCGCGAAGCGCGCGTACTGGCGCGCGACGGGGCCGCGGGCGTCGTGGAACGTCCAGGCGCGGTTGAGCGCGAAGTTGGTGCAGACGGCGACGCAGAAGCCGGCGACGGCGGCGACCGCGTCGGGCGCGCCCGCGGCGGTCGCGGCGCTGAAGACGCCGAGGTTGACGGCGTAGCCGGAGCCGCCGACGATCGCGAACGCGACGAACCGCGCGTGTCCTCGCGGCCGGACGAGCGATCTCGGGAAGGCGGTCGACAATCTAGGGCGCGTCCCCGTCGCCGGGGTGGTGAAACGTTCTACGCGCCTGCCACTGGAACGCGCGGAAGGGTAGCGCCCGAAGCGCGAGCGACCGCACGGGAACCGCACCGCGCCTTCGAGGCCGCGCGCACGATAGTCGGCGTTATGTCAAGCCGACGCGGACGCCCGCTGTAGCTGTACAGCTACAGCGCGCAACTCGATCCACAGCCTTCTCCCCAGGCCCCGGAAAAGCCGTGGAAATGTGGACAGTTTCCCGTGCGCAAAATGCGGCAAATGCCGCCGGCGAAGGCTTGAAAGGCCGTGGCCGACCCCGTAGATTCGCTCGTGCACCGAGCACGGAGCGCGAGTAGGTCGAAGCCGCTCCCGGGGGCAGTAGGCGGAAGCCGAAGGTTCTTGGGAGAGGTGGACGAAAGCGCAACCGGCTCGGTGAATTTTTGCGTGGACCCAGAGCGGACGGCACGAACGGCGAGCAGGTGCGGCGCAAACGGAATCATCCGCAAATTGCGCCAGACTCCGTGCGAGCCCTCTTGAACCTTTCGCCCCGGCCCCCTATCGTCGCGGGTGCACCGAGAACGGAGCGCGAGTAGGTCGAAGCCGCTCCCGGGGGCCGTAGGCGGAAGCCGAAGGTTCACGGGAGAGGTGGACGAAAGCGCAACCGGCTCGGTGAATTTTTTGGTCCGCTACCAGACGCGCCAGGACGCACGCGAGACGAAGAGCCCGTGGCGGGCGCGGTTGAGGCAGGTGACGCCGGTGAGCGCGGAGTGGCAGGTGTACGGCCCTGCGTGCCAGTCGCGGCCGTACGCGACCCGGACGTAGCGCGGCGTCCCGAACCAGAGGACCCCGCCCGTGCAGACGACGCTCCCCTCCCCGCGCGGGCTCAGGCTCCAGCCGTGCCAGTCGACGGTCGCGCGCGTGATGCACCGGTGCTGGAGCTCCGTCGAGTAGCGCGCATGCCCGATCGTGCATAAGAGGCTGCCCTGGTTCCTGCGATCGATGCGCGCGGCGTAGACGCAGTGGATGTTGCCCGACGGGGAGACGAGCCCCGGCACGACGACGCCGTCCGCGGCGGAGGCCGCCGCGAGCGCGGCGACGGCCACGAGCACGGCGGCGCGCGCCATGCGCGCAGCGTACCGCGGTAGGATCGCGCGCGTGCATCTCCGCCCGCCCGCGATCGACCACGGCATCACGTCGTTCCTCTGGGCCCTCTTCTTCGGGCTCTTCATCTGGATCGGCGGCGCGGCCGTCGGCTACAGCAGCGCGGAGTGCTTCATCGCCGGCTGCGTGCTCGGCTTCCTGATCTTCGTGTTCGTCCGCGTCTACGGCGAGGACGAGCCGCGCCGCCCGTAGGCGTCGGTCAGCTCCCAGAGCAGCAGGCGCGCGAGCTCGTCGCCGACCTCGTCCTCGAGGCGCGAGTAGGCCGAGGGCCGCTCGTCGACGACGGCGGCGCAGTGCACGAGGAGCAGCTCGTCTCCCCTCTTCGGCTGCGGTTCGGCGACGCTCATCTGGGCGCTTCCGGTATCGGCGCGCCCGGTGGTCCGAGCGATCCCTGGCGGGAGGGAACGCCTATTCGAGGCCGAGACGGCGCGCGTCGAACGCCGCGGACCAGAGCTCCGCGCGGAACTCCTCGAGCGTCGCGGCGGCGTCTTCCTCGAAGAGGTGCTCGACCACCCCCACCTCGCGATCGTTCACGAACGGCACGTCGACGTGCGCGCGCGAGACGAGGTTCACCGACACCTTCCCGCACGCCGGACAACGCACCGCGATCCCGACGCGGTCGCCGCTCACGGCCGGTGCGAGCAGCTTGAACGCCGACGGATAGACCGGGCGCGGGCGCTCCTCCGGCCAGCAGAAGAAGCTCCACGGCCACTCCCCCGCCCTGATGCGCGTCGCCGCCAGGTCGACGAGCTCGTCGCCGATCGGCTCGAGCCGCGACGTCATGAGGTTGACGAACGACGTCTCGTCCTGCACGCCGAGCGGCGCCCAGTCGAGGTCGACATGCGTCACGAGCCCCGGATGGTCGTGCCCGCACCCGCACGCGAACTCGACCCGATACACGGCCGGATGGTTTGCACCCGGAAGCTCCTCGAGCCGGCGGAACCGCGAGAGGCGGACGTGCGTCTCGCCGTGCACCGGGCACGAGAAGGTGTAGGACGTTGTCAGCGTGTCGTACATACCCTCGAATGATGTACCCCGTTTATCGGACGGTGTACCGCCCGACCTGAGTCAGTACGTGATCAGCGCGAAGAGGTCGAGCGGAGCGAGCCGCTCGCGGCCGCCCAGGAACGTGAGCTCGATGATGAAGCACGCGCCCACCACGACGCCGCCCAGCCGCTCCACGAGACCCGTGATCGCCTCGACCGTACCGCCCGTCGCGAGCACGTCGTCGTGGATGACGACGCGCGAGCCCTCCGGGATCAGCTCGGGGTGCAGCTCGAGCGCGTTCTCGCCGTACTCGAGGACGTAGCGCGCGCTGACCGTCTCGGGCGGCAGCTTGCCGGGCCGCCGCGCCGGCACGAACCCGACACCCGCCTCGACCGCCACGGCCGAGCCGATCCAGAACCCGCGCGCCTCTGCGCCCAGCACGAGGTCAGCGTCCTTCGACTCCACCCACTCCGCGAGCCGGGCGACCGTCTCGCGCAGCAGCTCGGGGTCGGCGAGCAGCGGCGTGACGTCCTTGAAGCCGACGCCCGGCGTCGGGAAATCCTGGACCTCGCGGACCTTCGAGCGGAGGTCGGTCACTGCGCCAACTCTCGGAGCTCGCGCCAGAAGAGCAGCGACGACAGGTCGCTCGCGAGCTCCGCGAGCTGCTGGAGGTCGCGCAGCGCCTGCGCCCGCCGTTCCGGGTTGCGACCGCGCAGCGCGGGCGCCACGAGCTGCTCGAGCAGCGATGCCTGCCGCCCGGTGGCGGTGCGGAACGTGCGGAGGTGGCGCGGAGCGACGCCGTAGCGCGCGAGCTGCGCGCAGGTGGCGGCGACGTCGGCGTCGGACTCGAGATAGCGCTTGTCGGCGCCGGTTCCCTGCGGCGCGAGGAGGCCGAAGTCCTCGAGCTCCTTCGCGAGATCCGGCGGGACGCCGCCGCGCTCGCAGAGCTCTTCGAACGTGATCGCCTCCTCTTCGGCGCCGAGGACGGTCGGTCGCCGGCGCTTCCGCTCCTTCGCGCCGGGCGCGTCGAGCTCGTCCTTGATCACGCGCAGGGGCAGGAACTCGTCGCGCTGCAGGCGCAGGATCTTCTGCAGCCGTTCGAGGTCGCTCTCGCTGAAGAGGCGGTACCCGCCCTGCGTCCGCCGAGGCTGGAGCAGCCCCTCGTCCTCGAGGTAGCGGATCTTCGAGATCGAGATGTCGGGGAACTCCTCCGACAGCCGGCGCACGACCTCGCCGATGCGGAGCAGCCGCTCCCGCTGCTGGGGCACCGTGGACGTCATTCGATGAACGTCATCCGGTACTTGCCGACCTGCAGCTCGTCGCCCTCGTGGAGCGGCGCGCGGTCGATGCGCCGGCGGTTGACGAACGTCCCGTTCAGCGACCCCTGGTCCTCGACGACGTACTGCCCGTTCTCCTCGACGAGGACCGCGTGGTTGCGAGACACCGTGACGTCGTCGAGGAAGATGTCACAGTCCGGCGACCGGCCGATCCGCGTGCGTGCGCCGGCCGGGCGGAAGCTCTCCCCCGCCCTGCCGCCGCCGGCGCGCACGACGAGCGCCGGGCCTTCCAGCCCGAGCTCGTGGTGCTCCGCCAGCTCCGCGACGTCGGCGGGGTCGAGGGTCTGCGTCGTCTCGGGCGCCGGCTCCCCCTTCTGCAGCAGCGCGCCGCACCGCGAGCAGTAGTTCGCGGCTTCGGGATTCTGGAACCCGCACTCGCTGCAGTAGACGAACGTCATGCAGGAGGCGCGCCCTTGCCGCTCAGGATCGCCGTCAGCCGGTCGACGTCGACCTGGTCGAGGACGCTCCTCCCGCCCGAGTTCTGGAGGCGCGCCACGAGCTCGGCGCGCAGGATGTCGATCTTGCCGTGCAGGATCCGGCGCTGGTAGCTGACCTCGTGCTCCTGCGTCTCGAGGTCGTCGATCAGGCTCTTCAGGTCGGCGTCGGAGAGCGAGCCGAGATCGGGGAGCGGTTCCACGGTGCCGCCTTTCGTCGGAGGGGATGTGGATTCCAGCAGAGGTCGCCCGAACCGTCAACCTCAACTTCAGGGTTCAGAAGGGGATTCACCGGGCCGCCCCGATCTCCTCCCGCTCGATCACGTCCGTGACGAGGGTGCGCAGCTCGGTCTCGAGCGCCTCGGAGTCCGCGGGCGTCTCGCCCTCGGCGTACAGGTGGATCGTCGGCTCGTCGCCGTCCGGCAGCACCTGCACCCACCCGCGCGTGTCGAAGATCTTGATGCCGTCGGTGACGTCGACGTCGCCGTCGGCGTAGCGCTCGTTCAGGACGCGCATCACCGTCCCCTTGAGCGCCCACGGGCATTGCACCTGCCGGTGGATCAGCGTCGGCCGCGGCAGCTCCGTCACGAGCTGCGAGAGCGGCTCGGCGACAGGGGCGAGCAGCTCGAGCAGCTTGCAGAGGGACGCGATCGCGTCGTACGCCGGCAGGAACGCCGGGAAGACGTAGCCGCCGCCGGGCGCGCCGGCGAAGAGGACGCCGTCGCCGGCCGCCGCACGCGTCAGCTCGGGCAGGGAGGCCGGGGTGCGCACGACCTGGAGGCGGTCGCCGACGACCTCCTCGACCTGGCTCGTCGCGGTGATCGGCACCGCGATCTTGCCCCCGCCGTTCCGGACGCCGATCAGCTTCAGGTAGAGCAGGAGCGCCTGGTCGGGCCGGACCTCGCGCGCCCGCTCGTCGATCAGGTAGACCCGTTCGGCCGACCGGTCGAAGACGGCGCCGAAGTCGGCGTTGACGGCGGAGACGAGCCGCTGCGCCTGGTCCATCGTCTCGGCGAGTCGCCCCGGCGTCGAGCCCGAGTCCGACTCGAAGGCGTGCGCCGTCACGGACTCGACGCCGAGCGGTCCGAGGACGAGCGGCAGCACGAAGCTCCCGGCCGAGTACCCGTAGTCGACGACGATCCGGAACCCGCGCTTCCTGATCGCCTCCGTGTCGAGGTCGGCGAGCAGGTCGCTCGCGTAGCTCTCGCGCGCACGAGCGGGATACGTGATCGTGCCGACGTCCGCGAACGGGACGCGCCGTAGCTCCTGGCGGGTGAAGTGCTTCTCGACCTCCTTCTGCATCGCAGCGGAGAGCGCGATGCCCGGGTTCTCGAAGAGCCGGATCTGGACGGCCTCCGGGTCGGTCGTGGAGGCGCCGACGTGGAAGGCGGCGTCGTACCCCTGCGTCTTCAGCAGATGCTTGCCGACCGGCGCCGGCAGCGTGCGCAGGTCGGCAACGTGCACGCCGGTCGAGTGCAGGCCCGAGATGAGCGCCCGCTTGATCATCCGGTAGGCGGGCGCGCTCTCGCGGCTCGCGACGACGCGCGCGCCGCGCTTGAGCGCGGTGCCGAGCGCGGCGCCGAACCGGAGCGCGATCTCGGGCGTCAGGTCGACGTTGACGAGGCCGACCACGCCGTCCTGGGCGAAGACGCGCGTCGTGCCGCGCGACTCCCAGATCAGGCTCTCGTGGATCTGCGCGCCGTACTCGACCTCCTTGTACGGGTAGATCCGGACGCCCGGGTACACGACGGACTGGTCGCCGATCGTCACCTGGTCGCCAATCGCGACCCCCTCGTGGATGCGCGCGTGCGGGCGGATGTCGCAGTTGCGGCCGATGATCGCCCCCTCGATCACCACGCTGCGGCCGATGTAGCAGGACGCGTCGAGCACCGAGCGCGCGATCCGGCCCCGCTCGCGCAGCGTCGTCGCCGGGCCCAGGACCGTGTACGGGCCGACGGACGCCTCCGGCGAGACGCGCGCGTAGTTGCCGATGAACGCCGGGCCCTCCACCCCCTCGACGTCGTCGATCTCGACGCCCTCGCCGATCCAGACGTCGCCGCGGATCTTCAGGCCGGGAATGTTGAGGCGCACCTTCTCGTCGAGCGCGTCGAAGTTCGCCTGCCGGTACTGGTCGAGGTTCCCGATGTCCTGCCAGTAGCCCTCGCACACGTAGCCGTAGATCGGCCGGCCCATCTCGAGCAGCAGCGGGAACAGCTCCTTCGAGAAGTCGTACGGGTCGTCGGTCGGGACGTGCTTCAGGACCTCCGGCTCGAGCACGTAGATGCCGGTGTTGATCGTGTCGGAGAACACCTGCCCCCACGACGGCTTCTCGAGGAAGCGCTCGACCTTGCCGTCCTCGTCGGTGACCACGATCCCGAACTCGAGCGGGTTCTCGACCGACTTCAGCCCGATGGTGACGGCCGCGCCCTTCTCCCGGTGGAAGTCCACGATCCGCTGCAGGTCGATGTCGCAGAGCGCGTCGCCGGAGATGACGAGGAACGTGTCGTCGAGCGCGTCCGAGGCGAGGCGCACGGAGCCGGCGGTGCCGAGCGGGCTCTCCTCGACCGAGTACTGGATGTTCAGCCCGAGGTTGGTGCCGTCGGCGAAGTACGAGCGGATCGCCTGCGGCAGGAAGGCGACCGTCACGACGATGTCCTCGAAGCCGTGCGCGCGCAGGAGCTCGAGGATGTGCTCCATGCACGGCTTGCCGACGATCGGCACCATCGGCTTCGGCTGGTTCGACGTCAGCGGGCGAAGCCGGGTCCCCTCACCACCCGCCATCACGACGGCCTTCACGCGAACGCCTCCCGCTTCGCCTTGAGCGCGTACTCGGCGAGCGACGCGAACGCCAACGCGAGACCCGCCCAGAAGAGCCAGATCGGCCAGCGCGCTCCGGAGTGCGTGACCATCACGAACGCGAGCGCGGCGTACAGCAGCCACGTCGCGGCCTTGCCGAGCAGGTTGACCTGGAACTCGTAGCCGCGTCCCATCACGATCGGGGTCCCGACCAGCGCCACCACGTCCCGGGCGGGAATCAGGAGCGCGAGCCACGGCAGCCGGCCCGCGTGGATCAGCAGGACGACCGCGACGTCGATCATCAGCCGGTCCGCGAGCGGGTCGGCGATCTTCCCGAACGGCGACTCGACGTGCCACCTCCGAGCGAGGTACCCGTCCACCTGGTCGGTGATGCCGGCCGCGCCGAACACGATCGCAGCAGGCCAGGAGCGGCCCTCGTCGCAGGTCGCGATCAGCCAGACGTACACCGGGATGAGGACGATCCGCGCGACCGTCAGGGCGTTTGGGATCCTGCTGCGCACGCTGACCACCCTGGAAGGATATGCCCGTGTCGCGCGCATGAAGATTCCCGGCTTCGTCGACGCCCACTGCCACGCGTTTCAGCGCGCGCTGCGCGGGCGCGACGGCGGCGGCGACTTCTGGGCCTGGCGCGAGCGGATGATCGCGCTCGCGGCGTCGCTCACCGTCGAGCAGATCCGGCGCGAGTACGTCCAGGTCTACCGCGAGCTGCTGGCGAACGGGTTCACCGCCGTCGGCGAGTTCCACTACCTCGGTGCGGACGAGGGGCGCGCGGCCGCGGAGGCCGCCGAGGAGGCGGGCATCGCGTTCGTGCTCCTCCACGCGTGCTACCTGCGGGGCGGGATACCACGCTTCCGGCAGGCGTCGGTCGGGGAGTACCTGCGGGAGGTGGAGGCGCTGAGGGGCGCCGGGATCCGCGTCGGGATCGCGCCGCATTCGGTGCGCGCCTGCCCGCCGGAGGCGCTGCGCGAGCTCGGCGCGTACGCCGCGGCCGAGCACCTCTCGCTGCACGTCCACGCCGACGAGCAGCCGCGGGAGATCGAGGAGTGCGTCGCGGAGACGGGGCTGCGGCCGATCGAGCTCCTCGACCGCGAGAGCTGCCTCGGCCCGCACACAACGGTCGTGCACGCGACGCACGCCGACGGTCACGAGCTCGACCTGCTCGCCGCGGCGGGCGCCCGCATCTGCGTCTGCCCCACCACCGAGGCGAACCTGGGCGACGGCTTCCTCCCGGTCGCACGGGTGTGCCACCGGTCGATCGGCATGTGCATCGGCAGCGACTCGAACGTCCGCATCGACCCGCTGGAGGAGCTGCGCGAGCTCGAGGGGATCGCGCGGCGGCAGACCGGAACGCGCGGCGTCGTCTCCGTCAGCTCGCTCCTCTGCTTCGGCTCCGACGAGGGCGCCGCCGCGCTCGGCCTCGACGAGTGGCCGGAGGCCGTCGTCGACGTCGCCCACCCGCAGCTGCGCGGGGTGCCCGAGAGCTCGCTCTACGACGGGCTCGTGTTCGGCTGCACGGGCGACGTGCTCCGGAAGACGTCCGCCCAGTAGCGCGTACGCACGAGGTAGGCCACCTCCGCCTCCTCGCCCCTCAGCCCCCACGCGCCGTCGTACGAGAGGTACCGGTAGCGCGCGCGGCGCCCGGGCGCCGCCGGCTCGATCTGCGTGCCCTCGTGCCACTCGTTGAACGAGGTGATCGTGACGCGGTCGGCGCCGCTCGCGATCGCGGCGCGCCACATGTCGTCGTAGGTCTGTCCGTTCCGGCGCGGCTTCACGACCGGGTCGCCGCTCCCGCGGCGGGCGTCGTAGCCCGGCCCGACCGACGGCGCGCACAGGAGATGCTTCGCGTGCGCCTCGTCGCACAGGCGCCGGAACGTGTCGCCGCCGTAGGTGACGATGTCGTACGTGTAGACGCCGTCGAACCCCGCCGCTGCGGCTGCGCCGGACAGCGCCGTCTGTGCGTAGGTCGTCACGCCGGGGAGCGAGTGGAGCGCGGCGCGCGCCGCCGCCCAGTCGGAGACCGGCAGGTCGAGCGCGCGGTAGACGTAGAACGTCCTGATCCCGTAGGCGCGCTCGAGGTACTGGACGTCGTCGACGACGCCGGCGACGGTGCGGCCCGGGTACGGCTCGAGGTGCGCAGCGACCGCGATGCCGACGGCGCGGGCGGCGGCCACGACGAGCGGCATCCGCACGTCCTCCGGCGAGCCCCTCCCCCACCACGAGACGGCGATCTCGTCGATCCCGGCCGCACGGATCTCGTCCATCTGCTGCGCGACCACGGCGCGATCCGACGACGAGTAGACGCCGAGCGCCGGGTAGTACGACGACGCGATGTCGTTCGGCGGCGTGTGCCCGTGCTGCGCCCAGTGCTGGTAGGCGCCGTCCCTCGCGACCGTCCCGTACCAGGGGTAGTAGAACGCCGCCACCCGGTTCGCCGCAGGCGCCGCCGCGTGCGCGGGCACCGCGAGCGCGACGAGCAGGCCGACGAGGAGTTGCCGCATGACGAGGGTGGCCGCGCATCATCTACTACCCCCGACGGACGGACAAGGGCCGTCCGGCTCATCTTTTCACTCGAACGAGGGGTGTAGGCGCGGCTGCGCGCTGCCGTAGAGGGATGCATCAGAACAGTCGGCGTTGCGGCCGCCGGACTCGAAAGGAGCTTCTCCGCGATGGCCGCAACCAGCTTCGACGTCCACCTCTTCGGCCGGCAGGTCCGCCCGGTCACGCGGGCGCCGCTCGCCACCATGTACGTGCAGGATCTCGACCGGCGCGAGGCCGCGGTCGCGGAGCGCGAGGCCGACGTCGCGCGCCGCGAGAAGGCGCTCGAGTCGATCGAACGGATCCGCGAGCTCAGGGAACAGGGCGCGCGGGTGCCGCTGACGCGGACGAAGTCCGTCCGGCCCTTCGAGCAGGCGAGCCAGCTTCGGTTCTCGGACACGTTTCGGCTGCGCGAGCTCGAGTGGTGGCGCAAGCAGCTCGGCTGCGTGCCGGTGCTCCGTTAGCCCGCGACGGCGTCCTGCGGCTCGCGCTCACGCGGCTCGAGGACCTGCTCGAGCCCGTCCGGCGGGCGGGTCGTGAGCTCGTCGACGTTCGTGCGCAGCCAGAGCTCGAGCGACGCGAGCGTGAACAGGCGGAGCTGTGAGTCGAAGCGCGACGCGCGGGCTTGGTCGACGAGCGACGTCAGCGCGCCGCGGTCGAACAGTCCCCGGTCGAGCGCCCGCTCGGACAGCACGAGGCGGTCCGCCAGGCGGGCGCGACCTTCCAGCAGGAAGCGCGCCACCGGCACCGGGAATCCCCGCTTCGGCCCGCGCTGGATCTCGTCGGGGATCACGTCGGCGAGCGCCTGCCGCAGCACCTTCTTCGAGCGCAGCCACGACGCGCGCTGCGACACCGGTGCGCGGCAGACACGCTCGATCACGCGGTAGTCGAGGAGCGGCATCCGGCCTTCGATCGAGCCGGCCATCAGGACGCGGTCGCCGCGCAGCAGCATGTTGTCGGGCAGGTACGACTGCAGGTCGCCGACGAGCATCTGCCGCGGCGCGTCGAGGTGCGCGAACGGCGCGAGCCGCTCGGCCAGCGGCCGCGTGAGGCTCGCGGGGGACGCGGTCGCGCGCAGCTCCGGCGCGAGCACGCGCTGCAGGTCGGCGACCGAGAACGCGCGGAACCACGACGCCCAGCGCAGCAGCGGGTCGCGGATCTCGAGCGTCTCGAGCGCGCGCTGCAGCTGCCGGTGCGAACGGCGCCGAACCGCGACCTCGCCCGCCACGCGCAGCGCGAGCCTCGGCGCGGCCGTCGGCAGGCCGAGCAGACGCTCCGCGCGGTACTTCGGGTAGCCGCCGAAGAGCTCGTCGCCGCCCTCGCCCGAGAGCACCACCTTCACCTGCCGTCCGGCGAACTCCGAGAGCAGGAGGAGCGGGATCTCCGCGGCCTCGGCGATCGGCTCGTCGCGGTACCAGGCGAGACGGGGCAGCGCGTCGACGAAGTCGTCGGCGCCGACGACGACCTCGTGGTGGTCGGAGCCGAAGCGCTCCGCGGTCAGCCGCGCGCGCGGCCGCTCGTCGAAGACGGGGTCGTCGAAGCCGATCGTGAAGCTCGCGACGGTTCCCGCGCCCGCCTCGCGCATCAGGCCGAGCACCGCAGCGGAGTCGACGCCGCCGCTCAGGAAGACGCCGAGCGGGACGTCGCTCATCAGCCGCAGCCGGACCGAGTCGAGCAGGAGCGCGCGGAGGTCGCGCGGATCGAGCACCTCGGGCCTGGCGTCGCGCGGCAGCGACCAGTACGGCCGCACCTCCGCCGCGCCGCGCTCGTAGACGAGCAGGTGGCCGGCGGGCAACCGCTCGACGCCCTCGAAGAGGGTGCGCGGCGCGCACACGTAGCGCTGGAAGAGGAACTCCGCCAGCGCGTCCTCGTTCAGGCGCGGAGACGCGCCCGACGCGAGCAGCAGCGAGCGCACGTCCGAGCCGAAGGCGAGCCCGTCGCCCGTCTGGGACACGTAGAGCGGCTTCTTTCCGATCCGGTCCCGCGCGAGCAGCAGGCGCTCGCGCCGGTCGTCCCAGATCGCGAACGCGAACATGCCGTTCAGGCGCGGCACGAGGTCGTCCCCCCACTCCTCGTACCCGTGCACGAGGACCTCGGTGTCGCAGCGTGTCGCGAACGTGTGACCGGCAGCGAGGAGCTGTGCGCGCAGGTCGGCGAAGTTCCAGATCTCGCCGTTGTAGACCGTCCAGACGGTGCCGTCCTCGTTCGCCATCGGCTGGACGCCTCCGTCGATGTCGATGATGCTGAGCCGCGTGTGCCCGAGGCCGACGTTCGGCGTCACGTGCGACCCGGACCCGTCGGGACCGCGATGGTGCAGCGCCACGATCGCGCGCTCGAGGAGCGCGCGGTCGGGCTTCGGCCCGCCCGGCGCGCGCGCGACTCCGACGATTCCGCACATCGCGCCGCATCGTAGTCGCGGCCCCGCGTCCGGTCGCGGGCGCGGGTACTGTCCGCGCCGTGACCGGCGAGCGCGAATACATCCTCGTCGCGCTCGGCACCGACGAGCATCCGTTCGAGCGCGCGCTCGACGCCGTCGGCTCGTTGCGGCCGGAGCATCGGCTCGTCGTGCAGCACGGCCACACCGCCCCGCGCGACTGGCCGGAGGCGGAGTGGCACGACTTCATCCCGTTCGACACGATGCGCGCGCTCATCCGTGACGCGACGGTCGTGGTCTGCCACGCGGGCGTGGGCACGATCATGACCGCGCTCTCCTTCCGGCGCCGCCCGGTCGTGATCGCGCGGCTCCAGGCGAGAGGCGAGCACGTGGACGACCACCAGCTGCAGATCGTCTCCACGCTGGGCGAGCGCGGGCTCGTCGTGCCTTTGGCCGACGGGGACGACGTGGCCGGCGCCGTGGCGGAGGCGCGCGGTGCGACCGTCGAGTGGCAGCGCGACTCGAGGCTCGCCGAGGCCGTGGCCGCAGCCGTCGGAGGGCCGCGGTGAGCCGCGATGCGGGCGCGAAGACGAACGCCGTCCTCCTCGTCGCCTCATCCGGCGGGCACCTGCTCCAGCTCACGCAGCTGCGCGACCGGTGGCCGCGGGACGAGCGCGTCTGGGTGACGTTCCCCACCGCGGACGCGCACTCGCTCCTCGCCGGCGAGGACGTGCGGTTCGCGCACCACCCCACCAACCGCAACATCCCCAACCTCCTGCGGAACCTCGTGCTCGCGTTCCGGATCGTCGCGGCGCTGCGTCCGCGCGCCGTGGTCTCGACCGGCGCGGGCGTCGCGGTGCCGTTCTGCTACGTCGCTCGGCTCTTCGGCGTGCGCGTCGTGTTCATCGAGAGCTTCTCGCGGACGACGCGGCCGTCGCTCACCGCCCGCCTCGTCTACCCCGTCGCGACGGACTTCTTCGTGCAGTGGCCCGGGATCCTCCCTTACTTCCGGCGCGCGCGCTTCGAGGGACAGCTGTTCTGAGCCGATAGCGGGCGTAGGCTTGCGCACGGTGAGCGGCCGCGCGCGTGCGTTGGCGGTCCTGTGTGCCGTCCTGTTCCTCACGTTCGTCGACACGACGATCGTCGCGGTCGCGCTCGGCGACATCCAGTCCAGCCTCCACGCGGGCGTCACGAGCCTGCAGTGGGTCGTGAACGCCTACGCGCTGCTGTTCGCGACGCTGATGCTCACCGGCGGCACGCTCGGAGACCGCTTCGGGCGGAAGCGCCTGATGCTCGGCGGCGTCGTGCTCTTCGGCGTCGCGTCACTGGTCGGCGCGCTCGCGCAGTCCGTGGACGTGCTGATCGCAGCGCGGGGCCTGATGGGCGTCGGAGCGGCCGCGTCGGAGCCCGGCACCCTCTCGATCCTGCGCCACGTCTACCCGGAGCGGCGCGAGCGCTCGCGGGCGATCGGGATGTGGGCGGCGGTCACCGGCGTCGCGCTCGCGGCCGGCCCCGTCGTCGGCGGCGCGCTCGTCGGCGCCTTCGGGTGGCGCGGCGTCTTCTGGTTCAACGTCGCGTTCGCCGCGGCGCTCGTGCCGCTCACGCTGCGCACGATCCCGGAGAGCTCCGACCCCGAGGCGGCGCGCCTCGACCTGCCGGGCCTGGTGCTCGGGGCGCTCACGCTGGGTGCCGTGACGTTCGCGATCATCATGGGCGAGACGAACGGCTTCACGACGTCCTGGATCCTCGCGCTGTTCGCGGTCGCCGCCGCCGCAGGCCTCGCGTTCGTCGCCGCGGAGCTCCGGACGACGGTGCCGATGCTCGACCTCCGCTTCCTCCGCATCCCGGAGTTCAGCAGCGCGCTCGCCGTCGCCTTTGCCCTCTACTTCGGGATCTTCTCGATCTTCTTCTTCACCGCGCTCTACCTCGAGGAGGTGATCGGCTACTCGGGCTACCGCGCCGCGGGCGAGTTCGGCCCGATGGCGGCCACGCTCGTCCTCGGCTCGCAGATCGGCGGCCGCTGGGTGGCGCGCACCGGGCCGCGCTGGCCGATGGCCGCAGGCTGCGCGGTCGCGGGCGGCGGCATCCTGCTCACGGACCACTTCCTGCCCGCACACCCGAGCTTCGGGCCGCTCGCCGTCAGCCTCGCGGTTGCCGGGCTCGGTTTCGGGATCGCCGTCGTCCCCGTGACGTCGGCGGTGCTCACGATCGTGCCTGCGGCACGCTCGGGAATGGCGGCCTCGGCGACCAACACGACGCGCCAGCTCGGTGCCGTCTTCGGCGTCGCCGTCCTCGGCGCGCTCGTCAACGCGCACCTCACGTCCGACCTCGGCGACCGCCTCCGCGCGCTCGGCATCCCGGCGAACTTCCAGACGATCGTCATCGACGCGATCGAGACCGGGACGATCCCGAGCGGCGGGAACGCGGCCGGCGCGACCGCCACGTACGGGCCGATCGTGCGGAAGGTGATCGGCGCCGCCTACGGCGCGTTCCACGCCGGGCTCCGCACCGCCCTGCTCACCTCGGCCGGGCTGATCCTGGCGGCCGGCCTCTACAGCGGCGTTGCCTACCGGCGGCGCGCGGCGTAGCCGTCAGCGCGCCTGCGCACAGGCGGCGGGCGGTGCACCCTGGAGCCGCAGCAGCTTGCAGAAGCTCGCCAGGCCGACCTTCCACTTTCCGCCGATCTTCACCGCCGTGCCCTTCTGGTGCGCGAGCGCCGGCTTGCCGCCCAGGTAGATCGTGTAGACGACCGTCGCCTTCGACGGGCCGGCGAGCGTGACGCTGGTCACCTTCGCGCTCGACTGCTTGGCGAGCGGCGAGCTCGCCTGCGCGCCGATCGCCTTCGCCAGCGCCCGGCCGTTCTGCAGCAGCCCCGCCTTCTGCGAAGCGGACGTCTTCCCGGAGAAGAACCGCTCCCAGTTGCTCTTCACCTGCGCACGCTGCTCCGCCGGGGTCGCCGCCGAGCTCGTCGTCGGAACCGTCGGCGCCTTCGCGCGCGTGCTCTTGCCGCCGCAGGCCGCCGCCACGAGGAGAAGTGCGGCCGAGAGGGCGACGGCGAGGACGAACCGGGGCGTCGACATCAGGCCGATTCTTCCCCCGCCCGGCCGCGGCTACACCGCGAAAACCACTCGGCGGCCGTCGTCGTACCTCGTGGCGGAGGTGCGGGACGTCCGCCCGGCGTCACCCCGGCCCCGGGCGCCGGCGCCCCGCACCACCCGCCCGCCTCGGCCGACGTGATTGACCTTGATCCGGTGGGTATAGGCGCGTAGATTCGCGCGGCACATCCGCGGTCCCGTCGAAGTCCAGGGGAGAAAGGAGACTCCGTGAAACGGTGGCTCGGGCTTGTGGGGGTGGCGTTGGTCGTGGCGGTTGCCGCGACCGGCGCGATGTCGTCGATCGCCCGCGGTGACGATTCGGGCGGCGGCTCCGGCGACTGCTCGGCGC
>DASRCE010000013.1:0-132820 GCA_035653275.1 Gaiellaceae bacterium
CGAACGCACCAACGCCTGGCTACGCCGCTTCAAACGACTCACGATCCGAACCGAACCCAACAGCCGCGTCTACCTCGCCTACCTGACCCTCGCCCTCATCCTCATCCTCGCCCGCGCATTATGAGTTCAGTTCCAGACACCAAGAGTGTCTGACACCTCCGCAGGCCGCTGTACGCCCGACGGGTGTCAGATACCCCCGGTGTCTGACATCTCGGGACGCCGGCAGATCCAGACCGAGTCCTCGCCGCCGCGCCACGGCGAGCGGTCGAACCAGCCGTAGAGGGCGTCGACGACGAAGCCCTCCGAGCGCAGGAGCTCCTTCCACTCGCCGACCGAGAGCCACGCGAGCGACATCTCGGTCTCGCTGTCGCCGCTCCGGAGGCGGAGGACGAGCGTCCGGGTGCGCTCGTCCCAGTCGGCGCGCTCCCAGATCCCCGGCTCGCGCTCGAGCCACCGCCTGTGCGTGGCGGCGATGTCGTCCGCCGCCGGTGTGAACACGTCGAAGACGAACCGGCCGTGCCCCGGCGCCAGCCGGCTCGAGACGGCGCGGAGCGCGAGGCGCCGGTCGGGGTCCGTCTCCATGTGGAGCAGCGAGCGGAAGGGGCAGATGACGAGCGGGAAGACGCCGTCCACGGGCGGCTCGCGCATGTCCCCGTAGCGAAGGTCGAGAGGGACGCCCGCAAGCTTCGCGCGCTCGCGTGCCACCTCGAGCATGCCGGCGGAGAGATCGACGCCGACGACCTCGATGCCGGCGGCCGCGACCGGCACCGCGATGCGGCCGGTCCCGACGCCGAGCTCCAGCACCGGCCCACCAGACCGCACCGCTTCCTCGACGTAGAACGGGACGTCCTCGACCACGCTCGCCGACCATGGGTCGTACACGCGCGCGATCGCGTCGTAGGCGGACACGGCTATCGTTTTACTTCCTTGGATAGTCTCGCCGCGGTGGACTGGGCCGCGTACGAAGAGGAGGCGCGCGCCGCGATCGCGGGCGCGCTCGCGGACGGCGAGCTCGCGGATGCGCGCATCCGGTACCTCGGCCGCAAGTCGCACCTGGCGCAGGTGTTGCGCGGCGTCCGCGACCGCGAGAACGGGATCCTGCTGAATGGGCTGCGAGCGCGGCTCGAGGAGGCGGTCGCAGAGCGGGGGCGCGAGCTGGTCCGGCTCGCCCATGCGGTCGCCGCCGAGCGCTCGGTCGACGTCACCATCCCGGGCGCGCCGATCGCGCGCGGGCGGCTGCACCTGCTGACGCAGATCCGGCGCGAGATCGAGGACATCTTCCTCGGCATGGGCTACGAGGTCTGGGACGGGCCCGAGGTCGTCACGGTGTGGGAGAACTTCGACGCGCTCAACACCGATCTCGGCCACCCGTCGCGGTCGAAGCTCGACACGTTCTACCTCGACGACGACACGATCCTGCGGACGCAGACCTCCCCCGACCAGATCAAGGCGATGCTGACGCGCACGCCGCCGATCTACCTGGTCGCGCCGGGCCGCGTGTACCGCCGCGACACACCGGACGCGACGCACTCGCCGACCTTCCAGCAGGTCGAGTGCCTGGCCGTCGACCGCGGGATCACGCTCGCCGACCTGCGCGGGACGGTTCTGCAGTACTTCAGGCAGCTCTTCGGGCCCGACCGCGAGGTCCGCATGCGCACGAGCCACTTCCCGTTCACGGAGCCGTCGGTCGAGTTCGACGTCACCTGCTTCCTCTGCAGCGGCGCCGGCTGCGACGTGTGCAAGCACTCCGGCTGGATCGAGATGGGCGGCGCGGGCTGGGTCGACCCCGACGTCTTCCGCAACGTCGGCCTCGATCCGGGCGAGTGGCAGGGGTTCGCGTTCGGGTTCGGGATCGAGCGCATCGCGATGCTGCGCCACGGGCTGCACGACCTGCGCGCCTTCTGGGACAACGACCTCCGGCTGCTGAGCCAGTTCTGATGAAGGTCCCGGTGTCCTGGCTGCGCGAGTACGTCGACTTCGACCTGCCGGTCGAGGAGCTCGCGCGGCGCCTGGTCTTCTCGAGCTGCGAGGTCGACCGGATCGTGCGGCGCGGGGTGCCCGACGTCGACGGCAACCTCGGCCACTTCGTCGTCGGCAAGGTGCTCGAGGCGGGCAAGCACCCGAACGCCGACAAGCTCCAGCTCACGAAGGTGGACGTCGGCGGCGAGGAGCTGTCGATCGTCTGCGGCGCGTGGAACTTCGGCGCGGGCGCGACCGTCGCGGTCGTCACGCCCGGCGGCCTGATGCCGGGCGACCTCCGGATCGAGAAGCGGAAGCTGCGGGGCGAGATCTCGGAAGGGATGATCCTCTCGGAGCGAGAGCTCGAGCTCGGCCAGGACCACGCCGGGATCATGGTGCTGCCCGACGAGCTCGAAGCCGGAACGCCGCTGGTCGACGTGCTCCCACTCGGCGACGACGTGCTCGAGATCGAGACGCTCTACAACCGCGGCGACCTGACGTCGATCTACGGGATCGCGCGCGAGGTCGCCGCCCTGACGGGCGCGGAGCTGAGACCGATGCCGGGCCTCCACGAGACCGCAGCGCGCGACGGGGACGAGGCGCTGCCCGTCGAGATCGACGACCTCGAGGCGTGCCCGCGCTACATCGGCCGGCTGTTCCGCGACGTCCGCGTGGGCACCTCGCCCCCGTGGCTGAAGGCGTGCCTGCTCGGCGCGGGGATGCGCCCGATCTCGAACATCGTCGACGTCACCAACTACGTGATGCTCGCGCTCGGCTCGCCGTTGCACGCCTTCGATGCCGACACGCTCGCGGGCCGCAGGATCGTCGTCCGGCGCGCGCGTGCCGGCGAGGGGCTCACGACCCTCGACGGCACCCCGCGCGTCCTCGACCCGGCCGACCTCGTAATCGCCGACGCGGACAAGCCGGTCGCCCTCGCCGGCGTGATGGGCGGCGAGGACACCGAGGTGAGCGCGTCGACCACGTCCGTGGTGCTCGAGGCGGCGAGCTTCGAACAGCTCACCGTCCTCCGGACGGGCGAGCGGCATCACATGCGGTCGGAGGCCCAGACGCGCTGGGAGAAGGGCGTCGACCCGTCGTTCGCCGCCCACGCCGCGCGGTACGCGACGCAGCTCCTCGTCGAGCTCGCGGGCGCACGCTGGACGGGCGAGGGGGAGGCGCGCGCCGAATGGCCGCCGCCGCCGCGCATCGCCTACCGCCCGACGTACGCGAGCGAGGCGATCGGGCTCGACATCGCAGAGGCGGAGCAGCGCGAGCGGCTGACGCGCCTCGGCTTCACCGTCGACGACGACTGGACGGTGGTCTCTCCGCCGTGGCGCGCCCGCGACGTCCGCCGCGACGTCGACGTCGTCGAGGAGGTCGGGCGCTTCCGTCTCGAGGACGTCCCGCCGACGCTCCCGTGGCGGCAGGCGATGTTCGGCCGTTTGACGCACGAACAGCGGTTGCGCCGGCTCGTCGGCGACGTGCTCGTCGGGGCCGGCCTGTACGAGGTCTACACGTACTCGCTCCAGCCGACGGATCCCGACCCGAACGCGCTCGAGCTGCCGGAGCCGCTCTCGTCGCAGCAGCGGGTGCTGCGGACGACGCTCGCCGTCGGGCTGCTCGGCGCGGCCAAGCACAACGTCGACCTCGGCAACGACGACATCGGGCTGTTCGAGATCGCGCACGTGTACCTCCCGCCCGGGCCCGTGCCGGAGGAGCGCTGGCGGGTCGGCGCGATCGTGCAGGGCGACTTCTTCCGCGCGAAGGGGATCGTCGAGCTGCTGTTCGACGCGCTGCACGTCGAGCCGGTGTTCACGCGTGCCGACCTCGGGCCGCAGCTCGTCGTCGGCGCCGCGGTGCAGTCGGGGTGGGTGCTGACCTACGGCGCGCACGACGCTCCGCACGCGCTCGAGGGCGAGTGGAGCGCGTTCGAGCTCGACCTCGACGAGCTGTTCGCGCTCGTGCCGGAGCGGATCGTCTACCAGGACGTGATCACGTTCCCGCCGGTGCGGCAGGACCTCGCGTTCGTCGTCGACGAGGAGGTGCCGGCCGGCGAGCTGATCGCCGCCGCGCGCGAGGCCGCCGGGGCCGAGCTCCGCGAGGCGCGCTTCCTCTCGGACTACCGCGGCGACCAGATCCCGCGCGGGAAGAAGTCGGTCGCGTTCTCGGTCGTCTTCCAGTCGCCGGAGCGCACGCTGACGGACGACGACGCGACGCGGCTGCGGGCCGCGATCGTCTCGGCCCTCGCGGGACGGTTCGGCGCCGTGCTCCGGGCCTGAAGGCCGGTACCTGGTACCGCAGGTACCAGGTACCTGGGTTACGCGCTCAGTCGCGGTCGACGATGGAGAAGCGGCCGACGCGGACGCGCTCCGTCCGTTCGCGGCTGCGGCGCGCGAAGTAGCGCATCGTGGCGCCGATCCCGCCGGCGAGCACGAACCCCGCGGACGCCGCCCCGCCCGCGACGAGCGGCAGCTTCGCCTTCAGCTTCTCGCCGACGTTCGTGGCGGCCCCGATCGACTTCCGGAGCTCGTCGACCGCCGACGCGAGCTCGACGCGCTCGCTCTCGATGTCCTTGCGGACCTCCTCCTGGGTGCGCTGCGCCGGCATCAGCTCTTGATCGCGGTGGACGTCAGCTTCGCCTCGCGGATCGCCTGCTTCGGCACCGGCGGGGTGCCCTTCTTGATGCTGGCGAGCGCGAGGACGCCGAGCAGCCCCGCGAGCAGCGCAAGCCCGCCCGCCACGATCAGCAGCGCGAGCCAGGTCGAGAGCGTCGTCGCGATCGCAGCGGCCACCGTCGCGAGCGCGAACCCGAGCGCGAAGAGCGCGAAGATCGCGGCGCCCACGCCGAGCCCGATCCCGAGGCCGAGCGCGACCACCTTCCGCTTGAGCTCGAGCAGCGCGAGCTCGACCTCGAGCTTCGCCATCGAGGACGCGTGCTCCGCGACGTTCTTCGCGGCCTCAGACACGCGGGTGGGCATAACCCCTCCAGTCGATGATCTTCGCGAGCACGTAGCCCGCCGCGAACGCGGCGGCCACGACGACGAGCGGGTTCGGCCCGCCGCCACCGCTGCGGCGCGGTGCGCGCGGACGCGCCGGCGCCGGTCTGGGCGGAGGCTCCACGGTCGGCGCCTCGCCCTTCGCACGCGCCTTGATCAGGCTCGGCTTCAGCCTGCGGAGGAACTCCGGGTCCTCGGCCAGCGCGTCGCCGACCTTCGCCTTGACGCCCCCGGCCGCCTGCGCGTCGCGCACGAACGCGTCGAGCTTGTCCGCCGCGCGGTCGAGAACCTGGTCGGCCTTCGTCATTTCTTCGTCGGCGGGTCCTCGCCCGTCGCCACGCGCCACACCTTCGACGCGAGCCGGCGCGCGGCCATCGTCGAGACCGCCCCGAGGCCGGCGTAGAGCCCCGTCCACATCGCCTTCCGCAGCATGCGAACTCTTTCGCCGTGCGCCGGATGCTGCAAACATCAGCCCGCCGGGCTGAGCCGGCCGGGTAGCCGGTCGGCCCACGGCCATGCGTCTTCCATTTGCGCGGCGAGCCGGAAGAGCAGCGCCTCGCCCGCCGGCGGCCCGATCAGCTGCACCGAGACGGGGAGACCGTCGACGACTCCGAACGGGACGCTCGCGGCGGGCTGGCCGGTCACGTTCACGAGCGGCGTGAACGGCGTGAACTCGCCGCCGCGCTCGAACTGCAGCCACGGGTCCTCCGGCTCGAAGACCCACCCGATCGGGACGGGGAGCTTCGCCAGCGCGGGCGTCAGCACCACGTCGACGTCGGCCCAGAAAGCGACGACGCGTCGCGCGTGCTGCTGCAGCGCCGCCACCGACTGCGCGAGCTCGACGCTCGACGTCGCGTGCGCCCGCTCGTACTGCGCGCGGTTCAACGGCTCGAGCAGCGACGCGTCGCGGACCGGGTAGAGCGCCGGCCCGATCTGCCAGATGCGGGCGAACGTCCGGAGCAGTGATTCATCGCGCCACGGCGGCGTCCGCTCCACGACCTCGTGCCCCAACCCGGCGAGCGCCTCGGCGGCCTCGCGCGCGACCGCCGCGAGGGCGGGCTCGACGTCGTACGGGATCGGCGGCTCGACCGTGAACGCGATGCGCAGGCGGCCGGGATCGCGCACGACCTCCTCGGCGAACGGGCGCTCCGGCGGCGGCGCCCAGTGCGCGTCACCCGGCTCGTAGCCCGCGAGGACGTCGAGGAACGCCGCTGCGTCGCGCACGGTCACCGACAGGCCCCCGTTCTGGCCGAGCTCGAGCGAGCCGCTCACGAACGGCGCGGGCGAGACGCGGCCGCGCGACGGCTTCAGGCCGAAGACGCCGCAGCACGCGGCCGGGATCCGGATCGACCCGCCGCCGTCGGAGCCGTGGGCGAGCGGAAGGACGCCGGCCGCGACCGCGGCGGCGGCGCCGCCGGACGAGCCGCCCGGCGTGCGCGACGTCTCCCACGGGTTCCTGCAGGCACCGTTCAGCGCCGACTCGGTGACGCAGGTGCTGCCGAACTCCGGCGTGTTCGACTTGCCGAGGATCGTGAAGCCGGCGTTCCGCATCCGCCGGACGATCGCCGCGTCGACCGACGGGACGTGGTCCGCGAACGCGCGCGACGAGAACGTCGTGCGGATGCCGGCCGTCTCGGTGAGGTCCTTGACGAGCATCGGCACGCCACGAAACGGTCCGTCCCGCGGCTCGGTGAAGTCGAACGCCAGCGTGACGAGGAAGTTGAGCTCGGGGTTCGTGCGCTCGATCCGCTCGATCGTCTGTTCTGCGAGCTCGCGCGGCGACACCTCGCCGGCGCGTACCTGCGCGGCCAGGCCGAGGGCGTCGTTCAGCGCCGCCCCACGAGACCGAACCACGCGAGGGCCCGGCGGAGGATCCCCTCGCGATGCGCGCGCAGGTCCGGTCCGCGCAGCGCCTCCTCGACGCGCTCCGTTCGCGATGCTCCGTCGCCTTCGACCTCGACCGACGCGGCCGGCTCGACGTACTCCTCGAGCGCACCGACCGCGTTCCTGTCGAGCGACAGCCGGACGACGCCGTCGGTGATCTCCGACACCCGCTCGGCCGGAACGTACTGCGGGCGGGCGAGGATCCCGGTCGCGATCGCGAGGCCGTCGAAGATGTCGGCGCCCGAGTCGCCGACCACCGCCTCCACGCGTCCCACCTCCTGGCCGTCGGCCGTGATCACCCGCCATCCGGGCTCGATCAGCAGCCACGAGACGGGATCGCCCGTCACAGCGTCTTGCCGTTCGCGAGCCACACCGGGCCCTGGGTCGCCACGTGGTGCGTGTCGGAGAGGACGCGCAGCACGACGACCCTGCCGGTGATGCGCTCGGCATCGCACCGCTCGAGGCAGCGGCGCGCCATCTCCGCGGACACGCCGTAGCCGCGCGTGCGCGCGCACCGGAAGCGGAGCGCTGCACGCTCGCCGTCGCGGCGCGGATTGCACTGCACGCAGAGAACCGATGCGCGCTCGACGAAGTCCGTCGAGGTCAGCTCCACCTCGGCGTAGAGGTCGCTCCAGTCGGCGGGCAGGCCGGCGATCGCGCGGTCCCAGGATTCTGTCAAGGTCGTGATCTCGCGCCGCGGAACCGACTGCGGCGCGGCCTGGGATCCAGAAAGCGACAGCGTGCCCGCGTTCACGTTGCGCAGCAGACGCGTCAGGTGGTCCGGGCTCGCGGCGGTGCCGTCGCGCGCGACGTTCAGGAGGAGGACTGTCGGCGCGGCGCGGTACGGGCCGGCGGGCCCGAGCATCGCCGCCGCCCGGTCCGCCGTCTGCCGGTCCGGCAGCTCGAGCCGAAGCTGCGCGCGCGCCCACCGTTCGGGCAGCTCGGATCCAAGCGCCTCCCACTGCTGCGCGACGGTCACGAAGCTGAGCGTACACTGCCGGCACTTTGGCCAAGGTCGAGCGCGAGTCCACTGTCGACGAGGAGACGCTGCGCGACTTCCTGCGCGGGATGCTCCTCATTCGCAGGTTCGAGGAGAAGGTGGAGGAGCGGTTCCGGGCGGGAGAGCTGCCGGGATTCCTGCACGTCGCGATCGGCCAGGAGGCGGTCGCGGTCGGCGTGTGCAGCGCGATGGAGGAGGGCGACGTCTTCGCGTCGACGCACCGCGCGCACGGGCACACGCTCGCGCGCGGGACGCCGCCCAACGCCGTCATGGCGGAGCTGTACGGCAAGGTCGAGGGCTGCTCGCACGGGTACGGCGGGTCGATGCACCTGTACGACCTGGAGCGCGGCAACTACGGCGCGAACGCGGTCATCGGCGGCGGCCTGCCCGCCGTCGTCGGCGCGGGCCTCGCGTTCAAGCTGCGCGACGAGCCGCGCGTCGCCGTCGCGTTCTTCGGCGACGGCGCGACCAACATCGGCACGTTCCACGAGTCGCTCAACCTCGCGCAGCTCTGGAAGACGAAGACGGTGTTCGTCTGCGAGAACAACCACTGGGCGGAGTCGACCCCCGGCTGGCAGCACTCGCCGGTGTGGGACGACATGTCGAAGCGCGCGCTCGCCTACGACATGCGCGCGGTCAAGGTCGACGGCCAGGACGTCGAGGCGGTGCACGAGGCGGCGCGCGAGGCGCTCGAGCACGCGCGCGCCGGCGACGGGCCCGTTTTCCTCGACGTCGAGACGTACCGGATGCACGGCCACTACATCGGCGACCCTCAGGTGTACCGCTCGAAGGACGACCGCCAGGAGGCGGCCGACCACGACCCGATCTCGCGGCTCCGCGAGCGGCTCGGCCTGTCCGACGACGAGTTCGAGTCGTTCGACGCGGATGCGCAGCGCGTCGTGGACGAGGCGCTTCGGTTCGCGCAGAGCGCGACCGACCCGAAGCCGGAGGACGCGCTCGAGAACGTCTATGCCTGACGTCACGTACCGCGAGGCGGTTCGTGACGCGCTCGGCGCGGCGATGCGCGCCGACGAGAGCGTCTTCATCATGGGCGAGGACATCGCCGAGATGGGCGGCTCGATGGGCGTCACGCAGGGGCTGCTCGACGAGTTCGGTCCCGAGCGCGTGCGCAACACGCCGATCTCCGAGATGGCGATCGTCGGCACCGGGATCGGCGCGGCGATGGCGGGCATGCGGCCGGTGGTCGAGATCATGTACGAGGACTTCCTCACGCTCTCGCTCGAGCAGATCGTCAACCAGGCCGCGAAGCACCGGTACATGTCGGGAGGGCAGGTGACCGTCCCGCTGACGATCCGCACGCAGGGCGGGGCCGGCTGGTCGCCGGGCGCGCAGCACGCGCAGCAGCTCGAGGCGTGGCTCGTCCACATCCCCGGCCTGAAGGTCGTCTACCCGTCGACGCCAGAGGACGTGCGGGGGCTGCTGTGGACGTCCATCTACGACGACAACCCGGTGGTCTTCTTCGAGCATCGCCTTCTCTATCCCGTCAAGGGGCCCGTGCCGGAGGAGCTGGAGCCGATCCCGCTCGGAAAGGCGCGTGTCGTGCGCGAGGGCACCGACGTGACGGTCGTCGCGATCGGGCCGCTCGTCCACCGTGCGCTCGAGGCTGCGACGAAGGCCGAGGAGGAGGGGATCTCCGTCGAGGTCGTGGACCCGCGCACGCTGCAGCCGCTGGACGAGTCGGCGCTGGTCGAGAGCGTCAAGAAGACGAACCGCGCCGTGGTCGCGCACGAGGCCGTGACGCGGATGGGCTTCGGCGCGGAGGTGGCGGCGGTTCTCCAGTACCAGGCGTTCGACTACCTGGACGCGCCGATCGAGCGCGTCGGCGCGAAGTTCGCGCCGCTCGCCTTCGCGCCCGTGATGGAGCAGTACGTCGTCCCCCACGCGGAAGACGTGCTCGCGGCGATCAAGCGCACCGTGGGGAAGTAGACGTGGCGAACGAGGTGAAGCTGCCCCGGCTCGGCCAGGGGATGGAGGCGGGCACCGTCACGAAGTGGCTGAAGAGCGAGGGCGACACCGTCGAGAAGGGGGAGCCGCTGTTCGAGGTGGACACCGACAAGGTGACGCAGGAGGTCGAGTCGGATTTCTCCGGCGTGCTGCTGAAGATCGCGCTCCAGGAAGGCGAGGCGCCCGTCGGGCAGACGATCGCCTGGATCGGCGACGCGGGCGAGGAGGTTGCTGAGGCCAGACCGGCCGAGTCGAGGCCGGCGCCGCAGCGCGAACAGGTGTCAGACACCGAGAAGGTGTCTGACACCGTTTCGGCCCCTTCGCCGGCGCGGTCGACGACCAACGGCCGCGTCAAGGCGTCGCCCCTCGCGCGTCGGCTGGCGCGCGAGCGGGGGATCGACCTGGCGTCTCTGCAGGGCACGGGGCCCGAGGGGCGGATCGTCGCGAAGGACGTCGAGGGCGCGCAGGCGCGGCCACCCGCGCCGGCCGCCGCCCCCGTCGGAGAGGTCGAGCGCGTGCCGCTCACGAACGTCCGCAAGACGATCGCGCGCCGGCTGACCGCGGCGTGGCAGGCACCGGTCTTCCAGCTCACGGTGACGGCCGACATGACACGCGCGAACGAGCTGATCGGCAAGGCGCGCGAGCTGAATCCCGACGTGCGCGTCACGGTGACGGACCTGCTCGCGAAGGTGTGCGCGCAGGCCCTGATGCGCCACCGCGACGTCAACGTCCAGTACGACGAGGACTCGCTTCTGCGGTTCCCGACGGCGAACGTCGGGATCGCCGTCGCGGCGCCGCAGGGGCTCGTCGTTCCTGTGCTGCGGTCGGTCGAGCGACTGTCGCTGGCAGAGGTCGCCGCCGCGCGCGCCGACGCGGTCGGCCGTGCGCGCGACACCAAGCTGACGGCGCAGGACCTCGAGGACGGCACGTTCACGATCTCGAACCTCGGCATGTTCGGCATCGAGCAGTTCGTCGCCGTGCTCAACCCGCCCCAGGCGGCGATCCTGGCCGTCGGTGCGACGGTCGACACGCCGGTCGCGCGAGGCGGCGCGGTCGAGATCAGGCCGATCCTGACGATGACGCTGACGGTGGATCACCGCGCCGTCGACGGCGCAGAGGGTGCAGACTTCCTACGAACCGTGAAGCAGTTCGTGGAAGATCCGGCCCTCGCGCTGTGACGGACAGCTCACCGCGCGTCTGGTACCTCGTCCGCGATTTCGACCGCGGCCGCGACTTCTACAAGCGCCTGCTCGGCTTCGACGAGACGTACGTCGACTGGGACGACAGGTGGTCGAAGCTCGAGCGCGGTCAGATGCGGATCGCGCTGGCCGAGGGCGAGCCGACGATGTCGGGCGGCGTCGCGGCGATCGACGTCGACGACGTGAAGGCGCAGGCGCAGCGGCTGCGCGAGGAGGGCGTCGAGGTCGGGACCGTGCTCGAGCTGGCAGGCCAGATGCGGCTCGTCGACGTCTTCGACCCCGACGGCAACCGCGTGCAGCTGACGCAGGAGCTCGGTTGACCCGCCGCGGGTCGGCGGCGGACGTTCCCTTCATGCGTTCGATGCTCGCGCACGCGTACGCGTGGCGCGTCAACGCGTTCGAGGCCGACATTCCGCTGTCGCGGTACGTCGACAACTGGGGCCGGCCGGGGGACCTCGCCGTGATCGCGCACGAGACCGGAAACCGCGTCGGCGCTGCCTGGCTGCGGCTCTTCAGGGCCTCGGAGCCGGGGTACGGGTTCGTCGACGAGAAGACGCCCGAGCTCTCGATCGCGGTCGTCCCGTCGCGGCGCCGGCACGGGCTCGGCCAGGAGCTGATGGACGCGCTGCTCGAGGCGGCGCGCGACGCGGGGCACGAGCAGGTGTCGCTCTCCGTCGAGGCCGACTCGCCGGCGGTCGCGTTCTACGAGCGCAACGGCTTCGGGCGCGTGCGCGAGCAGGACGGCGGCCTCGTGATGGTCAAGCAGCTCTAGCGGGCCGCCCGCGTGCGGTCGAGGCGTGGGTTCGGCAGCGGCGTCAGGATCTGCTCGACCTGCGCCCGGTACCGCTCGTAGTTCGGCGGTAGCGAGAGCGACTCGCCCAGCGTCTCGAACGGCTCGTCGGCGGTGAACCCGGGCCCGATCGTCGCGATCTCGAACAGCACCCCCGAGGGCTCGCGGAAGTAGATCGACTTGAAGTAGAAGCGGTCGATCACCGGCGTCGGCTGTCCGCCGCCGTCGATCACCTTCTCGCGCCACGCCTCGTGCTCCTCGGGAAGCGACGCCCACGCGACGTGGTGCACGGTTCCCGCGGCCTGCAGCCCGCGCTGCTCCGGCGGCGGGTCGTACTCGTAGAAGCCGCCGCGTTTTTCGCCTCGCGCCTCCCAGCCCGGCTCGAAGCCCAGCGCCCGCAGCAGGCGCTCGCTCCGCTCCGGGTGCGACGCATACGCGCGCACGCCGGCGAAGCCGCGGATGCGGTGCTCTGGCGGGATGTCCGGCGCCTCCGCCGTCAGCGGCGCGTCGCCGGAGTCGTCGACGAGCAGCTCGAGCTTCAGCCCTTCCGGATCCTCGAACACGAGCGCGCCGTCCGAGCGCGCCCCTCCGACGCGCTCCTCCCAGAACTCGAGCGACTCGTGCGAGGCGACGCGGAACGAGACGAGATGCACCATCCCGTCTCCGGCCCGCCCGCGCGGCGCGCCGGGGTATTCGAAGAACGTGATGTCGGCGCCGGACGAGCCGCGCTCGTCGGCGTAGAAAAGGTGGTAGACGCTCGGGTCGTCCTGGTTGACGGTCTTCTTGACCATCCGCAGCCCGAGCTCGCCGGCGTAGAACTCGACGTTCGCGCGAGCGTCGCCGGTGATGCAGGTGACGTGGTGGATGCCTTCGAGCTTCATCGTTCGTAGCATCCCAGAATGCGCGCAGCGGTAATCGTCGATGGACGAGTCGAGATCGAGGAACGTCCCGATCCCGTTCCGGCGGAGGGCGAGGTCCTGATCCGCGTCCGGGCTGCCGGGATCAACGGCGCTGATCTGGCCCAGCGCGCGGGCCGCTACCCGCCGCCGCCCGGCGTCACCGACGTGCCTGGGCTGGAGTGCGCCGGCGAGACGGAGGCCGGGGAGCGCGTGATGGCGCTGCTCGGCGGCGGCGGCCAGGCGGAGCTCGCCGTCGCGCACCACACGCACGTGCTCCTGGTTCCCGAGCACATGACGTGGGAGGAAGCGGGCGGCTTCGTCGAGGTGTTCGCGACGGCGCACGACGCGCTCTTCACGCAGGCGCAGCTGCGCGAGGGCGAGCGCCTGCTCGTGAACGGCGCCGCGGGCGGCGTCGGCGTCGCGGCGGTGCAGCTCGCGCGCGCGGCCGGCGCGTACGTGACCGCGAGCGCCCGCCACCACCACGACGAGCTCCGCGCGCTCGGCGCCGACACCGACGTCGACGGCGAATACGACGTGATCCTCGAGCTGGTCGGCGGCGACAACCTGACGACGAACCTCCGGCAGCTCGCGCCGAAGGGCCGGATCGCCGTGATCGGCACGGGCGCCGGTGCGCGCGCCGCGATCGACTTCGGTGTGCTGATGCGCAAGCGCGGCCGCATCCACGCGTCGCACCTGCGCGGGCGGACGCGCGAGGAGAAGGAGGACGTCATGCGCCGGCTCGAAGCGTTCATGCGCCCGCACCGGTTCCGCGTTCCGGTTCACGAGACGTTTCCGCTCGAGCGCGCGCAGGACGCCTACGAACGCTTCGCCGCGGGCGGCAAGTTCGGCAAGCTCGTCCTCGTGCCGTGAGCCCTCGATACGATCGCCGCCATGGATGTCGACATCGCAGTCCTCGGCGGCGGTCCCGGCGGATACACGGCGGCGATCCGCGCGGCGCAGCTCGGGGCGAAGGTCGCCTGCATCGAGAAGGAGCCCGATCTCGGCGGCACCTGCCTGCGCGTCGGGTGCATCCCGACGAAGGCGTGGGTCCAGACCGCGCAGTTCCTGCACCAGGCGCACGAGACGTTCGCCAAGCTCGGTGTCTCCGTCGGCGAGCCGCAGCTCGACTTCGCCAAGGCGAACGAGTGGAAGGCGTCGGTCGTCAAGCAGATGACGGGCGGGGTCGCGAGCCTCTTCAAGGCGAACGGCGTGGAGTGGGTGAAGGGGGTCGGCGCGTTCTCGGGTCCGAGCACGATCCGGGTCGAGGGGGGCGAGGACGTGAGCTTCAAGAGCGCGATCGCCGCGACAGGCTCCTTTCCGCTGCGGCCGCCGATCCCCGGCCTCGAGAGCGACCTCTGCGTCGACTCGACGGGGCTTCTCGCGCAGACCGAGGTGCCGCGCCGGCTCGTCATCCTCGGCGGCGGGATCATCGGCTGCGAGTTCGCGTCGATCTTCAACCGCTTCGGCTCAGAGGTCACGATCATCGAGATGCTCGACACGCTGATCCCGCAGGAGGACGAGGACGCGGCGACCGAGCTCGCGAAGCAGTTCTCGAGGCGCGGCATCGCGCTGCAGCTCGGCAAGCAGTGCTCGCGCGTCGAGCAGCAGGGGAACCAGCTCCGCGTCTGGTTCGGCGACGACGAGACCGTCGACTGCGACCTGATGCTCGTGTCGGTCGGGCGCGGCCCCCTCGTCGAGGGCATCGGCCTCGAGCACGCGGGCGTCGAGTTCGACCGGCGCAGCGGCGTCAGCTCCGACGAGCACCGGCGCACGAACGTCCCGCACATCTACGCCGTCGGCGACTGCGCGGGCTACTGGCAGCTCGCGCACACGGCGTTCCGCGAGGGCGAGGTGGCCGCGGAGAACGCCTGCGGCCACGACGCGGTCGTCGACAACCGCGCCGTCCCGCGGCCCATCTACACGGACCCCGAGATCGCGGGCGTCGGCCTGACGGAGGCGCAGGCGCGCGAGCAGTACGGCGACGACGTCGCCGTCGGTCGCTTCCCGTGGGTGGCGAACGCGCGCGCGGTGATGCAGAACGAGACGGTCGGGTGGGTCAAGTCGATCCACGAGACGCGCTACGGCGAGCTGCTCGGGATCGTGATGGTCGGCCCGCATGTCACCGACCTGATCGAGGCGGGCACGGTTGCGATCGACGCCGAGTCGACGGTCGACACGGTCGCGGACGGCATGGCCGCGCACCCGACGCTGAGCGAGGCGATCAAGGAGGCGGGGCTCGTCGCGCTCGGTCGCGCGATCCACGTGCCGAACAGGACGCGCGCGCCTCAGCAGCTCAGCTCGGCACGGCAGAGCTGAGGTCGAGCGGCGGCGTCTCGACGCGCCGCACCGCCGGCACGAACGCGACCACCGCGTTCGTCGCGGCGACGACGCCCGCGGCTGCGAGCAGCGTCCGCTCGAACCCCACGGCGTCGGCGACCGGGCCGAACGCGACCATCCCGATCGGCATGAAGACGAACGAGACGAGGATGTCGTAGGAGCGGACGCGCGCGTACACGTGCTCCGGGATCAGGCGCTGGAGCGTCGTCTCCCACCAGGTGTTCGCGAGCGCGATCGCGCCCATGCCGCACCCCCACGCGAGGGCGATCGCCTCCCACGGGAGCGGTCGCGCGAGCGACGCGATCGGGATGGCGACCAGCGTCGAGGCGACGAACGCGCCGTAGACGGGATGCCGCGGCGCGAGCTTCACCGACGCGAAGGCGCCGACGATCGCGCCGACCGAACCGCACGCGGAGACGATCCCCCAGTAGCGCCGCGCGTGGTCGACGTGCGCGAGGAAGACGAGCGGGCCGAGCACGAGGAACGACGCGAACATCATGTTCGTGATCGCGAAGCCGGCGATCGGCGCGCGCACCCACGCGCGTGACGCGACCTCCCGCAGCCCGTCGCGGAGCTCCGCGGCGAACGAGCGGAACGGCATGCGTGCCCGCGCGTCGACGTCGAGCTGAGACAGGAAGAACGCGCTCGCCACGAACGAGCCGGAGTCGATCCCGAAGACGTAGCCCGCGCCGGCCGCCTCGAGCAGCAAGCCGGAGACCGCGGGCCCGAAGACGTTCAGCGCGTTGCGGCTGATCCCGAGCAGCGCGTTCGCGGCCCCGAGCTCGGCCGGGTCGACGGTCTGCGGCACGAGAGCGTCGGCGGCCGGGCCGAAGAACGCCGACGCCGCACCGTAGACCGCTTCGCAGGCGACGAAGAGCGGGATGGTCATGTCGTGCGCGAGCAGGAGCGCCGCGATCACGGCCTGCACCACCGCGCGCACGAGGTCGCACGCGAGCATGATCGTGCGCCGGGAGAGGAGGTCCGCGACGACGCCGCCCGCGAGCGTGAAGGCGACGCGCGAGATCGTCAGGGCGCCGAGGACGACCCCGATCGCCGTCGGCGACCGGTGGATCGAGAGCACGGCGAACGTGAGCGCGACCGGAACGATCGCATCCCCGATCGCCGACGAGACACGCCCGAGCCAGAGCAGCCGGAACCGGCGCCCTCGGAGCGGCGATGCTGACCCCACGGGTGGCGACTGTAGTACGCGTCCCGATGGATTCCAACGGGCCGGTTTGGGCAGCGGCGACGGGAGGTAGGGTCGGTGCGTGACCGTGTTCAACCGCCGCAACGCGGCCGTCGGTTGGGTCGTGTGGTCGGTCGGCAAGCGCGTCCTGAAGCGCAAGGCGAAGGACGCGGTGCCGTCGATCGATCCCGAGTCGAAGAGGCCGAACAAGAGCGCGATCGCGCTGCTGATCGCGACCGCCGTCGGCCTCGCGACCTTCTGGCGCACGCGCGCCGGCGACGACGGCACCGACGTCGAGTAGCGAGGAGACCCGTCCGCAGGGGTGAATTCAGCCGCCGATGGCCCGGCGGCTCCTGTTCGCGGCGCTGCCGTTCGCGGCCGCGGCGGCGACGCTCGGCGTGCTCTCGTTCCGGACGACCGGCGCCCGGCCGCTCGCCGTCGGGACGAACCCGCCGCTGACGGTTCTGGCGAAGCCGGCGGGCTGGCGTGCGCCCGGGGTGCCCGCGACGGTGTCGGGATTCGCGGGCGCCGGGGAGCGCGTCGCGCTGCTGGCGAACGGGCGGCGCGCGGCGGCGTCCGTCGCGGGCCGGCTCGGGCGGTACACGCTGCGGTTCGCGCCCGCGCGCGCGGCGCGCTACCACCTCGCGGTTCTCGCGGGCGCGCGCCGCCGCGCCGCCGGCACGCTCGTCGTGCGGCCGGTGACCGTGGACGCCGTCGGCGACATCACGTTCGGCGAGCAGGTCGGGCCGGCGCTCGAGCGCTACGGGGCCGCCTACCCGTGGAGGTACGTCGCGCCGACGCTGCGCCGCGCCGGCGTCGCAGTCGGCAACCTCGAGAGCGCGGTCTCGACGCGCGGGGTCGCCGCCGTGAAGGAGTACACCTTTCGTGGGCCACCGAGCGCGCTGCTCCCGGTCCGCCGCGTCGCCGGCTTCGACGTGTTGACGCTCGCGAACAACCATGCCGTGGACTTCGGCCGCGCAGCCCTCCTGGACACGGTGCGGGCGGTGCGCGCCGCCGGGATCCAGCCGATCGGCGCCGGTGCGAACGCGGCGCAGGCGCGGCGGCCGGCGATCGTCGAGGCGGGAGGGCTGCGGATCGCGTTCCTCGGCTACTCCGACGTGAACCCGCCGGGATTCAACGCCACGAGCACCGAGCCGGGAACGGCCCGGGCCGACGAAGCGGCGATCGCCGCCGACGTGCGTGCCGCGCTGCGGCGGGCCGACGTCGCCGTCTGCTTCTTCCACTGGGGCGTCGAGCTCCATCCGGAGCCGGACGCGCGGCAGCAGCTCCTCGCCGCCGCGTGCCTCAACGCCGGCGCGAAGCTCGTGCTCGGCGCACACCCGCACGTGCTGGGCGGCGTCTCGGCCCCGATACGCCGCTCGCTGGTCGCGTGGACGCTCGGCAACTTCGTGTTCCCGTCGAGCGGCGTCGCGGGCAGGACCGCCATCCTGCACGTCGCGCTCGGCAAAGACGGCGTGCTCGGGTATCGCCTCCTGCCGGTCCGGATCGACGGCTTCCGGCCGCGGCTCGTCCCGTAGGCTCGAGTCAGTGAATCGGCTCCACGCGCGCGACATCCACGGTCCGACGACGCCCTGGTGGCGGGTGGAGGCGCCGCCCGACGAGGAGCTGCCGGCGCTCGAAGGCGCCGTCGACGCCGACGTCGCCGTCGTCGGCGGCGGCTTCACCGGCCTCTGGACGGCGCTCGAGCTGCTGCGTGCACGGCCGTCGGCGCGCGTCGTGGTGCTGGAGGCGGCGCGCTGCGGCGACGGCGCGAGCGGCCGGAACGGCGGGTTCCTCCACGGCTACTGGGCGGCGCTGCCGCGGCTCGTCCGGCAGTTCGGGCGCGACGACGCCGTCGCGCTCGCGCGCGAGTCGGCCGGCGTGTACGACGCGGTGCGCTCGCTCGGCGAGGACGTGTGGCTCGAGGAGGCTGGGATGCTGACGGTCGCGGTCGGCCCGGCGCACGACGCGGTGCTCGAGCGCGACGTCGCCGTCGCGGCCGAGGCGGGCGCGCCGGAGGAGTCGGTGCGGGTCGGCCGTAACGAGCTGACCGTCCGGTCGCCCGCGTTCCGTGGCGCCGTCTTCCACCGCGACTGCGCGACGGTGCAGCCGGCGCGCCTCGTGCGCGCGCTCCGCCGGGCCGCGCTCGCGGCGGGAGCGCGCATCCACGAGCGGACGCCGGCGCTCGCCGTCGACGGAGGCGTCGTCCGCTGCGAGCGCGGCTCGGTGCGGGCGGAGGAGATCGTCGTCGCGACGAACGCGTCGGCCGCCGTCCGCTGGCCCCTCGCGCGGCGTGTCGCCGTCTTCCGGAGCGCGATCGTCCTGACGGACCCGGTACCGGACCTGCACGAGCGCGTGGGGTGGGAGCGCGGAGAGGCAGTCGCCGACGCGCGCGCCTACCTCGGCTACTGCCGGACGACGCGCGACGGCCGCGTGCTGATGGGCAGCGCGTCGGGCGAGTGGACGCGGGCGGAGCAGACGCTCCGCCGGTACTTCCCGCAGCTCGCCGACGTGCGGATCGCGGCGAGGTGGGAGGGGGCGATCGACGTCTCGAGCGACCGCTTCCCCCTCGTGGGCACGCTTCGCGGCACCCGGATCCACTGTGCAGCGGGCTACACCGGCAACGGCGTCGGGCCGAGCTGGCTCGTCGGGCAGACGCTCGCGCGGCTCGCGCTCGGCAAGCGGGTGCGCTCGCCGCTCCTCGCGACGCGTGCGCCGACGCTGCCGCCGGAGCCGCTGCGGACGCTCGGCGCGAGCCTCGTCCGGCGCGCGATCCTGGCGATCGACGACGCGGAGACGGACGGGCGGCCTCCGCCGCAGTGGGCGCTGGCGGTGCGGCGCGCGCCGGAGCTCGTCGGGCTGCGTGTCGCGACGCGCTGACGCCCACGTAACCTTGCGGCACGTGGGTCGCCTGACGTTCGCCGCGGCAGCGCTCGTGCTGCTCGCGCTCGCCGCCGGCGCGGGGCGTGCCCGTCCTTCGGCCGTGAGCGCCTGCGGCGCCCGGACGGTGACGGCGGCGTACGCGTCGTCCGTCGAGGCCGCCGTCGCCTCCGGCCGCGACCTCTGGGGCTCGCGGCTCCTCCGCGCGCGCGGCGGGCCGACGCTCGCCGGAGCGCAGCGCTTCCTCTCGCCGGTCACGCAGGCGCTGCAGTGGCGCGGCCGGCCGCTGACGCCGAGCGGGTGGTACTACGTGCCGCTCTCGTTCCCGTTCACGCCGTACGGATCGACGGTGTTCGCGCTGCACGTCGCGGACGGGAGCGAGATCGTCACGCGCCGCGTCGGCGGCCCGTCGCTCACGGTCTACGTCGGGTCCGGCCGCGAGCGCTACGGCTCCTGCGCCGGACGGCTGCGGCCGGCGCGCCTCCTCGACGGGTACCTGCCGGTGCTCGAGACGGCGTACACCGATGCTGCGGGTGTCCGCTACCGGGAGGAGTCGTTCGTCGGCCGAGCGTACGGCGTCTACGGCGCGCGCTCGGTGATCAGCTTCGTCCGTCTGGTCGTCGACGCGCGCGACGCCGCGAGGGGAGCGACGATCCGGCTCGTCCCCTGGCGGCGGCTCGCCCACACGGCTCCCGACCGGCTCGCGCTCCGCGGCGGGACGCGGCTGATCGTGAGCGACGGCGCCGCGTTCGTCGACGGCGTCGCGCGCTACGCGGTCTCCGCGGGGACCGAGCAGACGCTCTACGCGGAGTGGCTGAACGCGCCGTCGGACGCGACGTACGTGCACGCCGACGCCGCCGCCTACGACGCGGCGCGTGCGACCGTCGTCAAGTTCTGGCAGGCGCGCCTCGACGCCGGAGCGGCGTTCGACGTGCCAGAGCCGGCGGTCGAGGACGCCGAGCGCGGGGTCCTGACGCAGCTCATCTCCTACGGCTGGCGCTACAGCATCGGCAACCCCTACGAGGAGCTGTCGTACGCGGAGTCGCTCGACGCCGCCGAGGTCGCGGCCGAGTTCGGCTACGGGTCGGTCGCGAAGTCGATCCTCGAGCTCTCGCTCGAGCGCATGCGCGTCCGCCCGTGGCGCTTCACCGCCTTCCGCGGCGCGCACATCCTCTCGACGGCGGCGCTCTACTACCGCCTCACGCACGACCGGGCGTTCCTCCGAGCGGAGACGCCCGAGCTCGCTCGGATCGTCGGCCGCATCGCCGCGCGGCAGGTTCGAAGCGGCCCGGCGCGCGGTCGCCTCCTGCCAGAGCCGCTCTCGACCGACCTCGAGAACCGCGACGTCGACAGCGTCCCCGGGCAGATCGAGGCGATCCAGTCCCTCCGCGCCGTCGGGCGCGTCTGGAGCTCGAACGGATATCCCGCCGAGGCGGCCCGTGCGCGGACGCTCGCCGCGTCGATCGACCGTGCGCTCCGTCCGGCCGTCCGGCGCGCGTCCGTGCGGCTCCGCGACGGGTCGCTCTTCGTGCCCGACCAGCTCTCGACGCGCCAGCCGCCGTTCGCGCGGCTGACGACGTCGCGCGACGGGTCGTACTGGAACCTCGTGATGCCGTACGCGTTCGAGTCGGGCTGGTTCCCGGCGCACTCGCGCGCGGCGCGCGGCGTCCTCCGTTACCTCCTGCGGCACGGCGCGCGGCTCCTCGGCGTCCCGCGCACGTACGCGCGAACGGTGTACGGCGACGCGCCCGGCGCCGGGCTCGCCCCCGTCTACGACCTCGGCGTGTCGCGCTTCCTCGCGGACAACGACCAGCCCGACCAGCTCGTCCTCAGCCTGTACGGGATGCTCGCCGCGGGGATGGCCGAGGGCACGTACGTCTCCGGCGAGGCCGTCTCGGTGCTTCCCGTCGACCATTCGTACCAGCGCGCGATGTTCATGCCGCCGAACTCGGGGGCGAACGCGTCGTTCCTCGGCACCCTCCGGGAGCTGCTCGTGCACGAGCGCCGTGGCCCGCTCGGCGTGCCGGTCGGGCTCGACCTGGCCTTCTCGACGCCGCGGGCGTGGCTCGCGGAGGGCCACGACATCGCGGTTCGCGCCGCACCGACGAGCCTGGGCAGGGTCACGTACACGCTCGCGCGCCACGGCGCGGTGATCGAGGGGCGGCTCGAGCTGCCGATGCACGCCTACGCACGTCTACGCCTGCGCGTTCCGGCCGGCGAGCACCTGCTGCGCGTCGTGGTCGGCTCGACGCCCGTGCGGGTCGACCGGGCCGGGACGATCGACCTCGGCGCGCGACACGGCGTCGTGGACGTGCGCGCGACGGTCGCCCGGTAGCTCAGGCCAGGAGGCAGGCGGCGCGGTGGCCGGCGGCGGTCGGCTCGAGTGCCGGCTCCTCGACGGGGCAGCGGTCGAACGCGAGCGGGCAGCGTGGATGGAACCGGCACCCGCTGGGGATGCGCACGGCGTCGGGTGTCTCGCCGCGCAGCACCTGGCCCGTGTGGCGCTCGCGCGGGTCGCGGCGCGGGACGACCGCGAGCAGCGCCTTCGTGTACGGATGCTGCGGCGAGCCGACGACCTGCGCCGCGGGGCCCTCCTCCACGATGCGGCCGAGGTACATGACGGCGATCCGGTCGGCGAAGCGCGCGGCGGTGGAGAGGTCGTGCGTGATCATCAGGATCGCGAGACCGCCGTGCTTCAGCGACTCGAGCAGCGCGAGGACCCCGGCGCGCACGGAGACGTCGAGCATCGACACCGGCTCGTCGGCCACGAGGAGCGCGGGCTCGAGGACGAGCGCCGCCGCGATCGCGACGCGCTGGCGCTGCCCGCCGGAGAGCTCGTGCGGGTAGCGATCGAGGTACAGCTCGGCGGGGCTCAGCTCGACGCGCTCCAGCGCGTCGCGCACGCGTGCCTCGCGCTCGGAGCGGGACCCGATGCGGTGGATCGCGAGCGGCTCCTCCACCGCCTGGCGGACGCGCAGCCTCGGGTCGAGCGACTCGTACGGATCCTGGTAGACCATCTGGATCCGCCGGCGGAGCGGCCGCAGCTGCCGGACGCCGAGGCCCGTCAGGTCTCGGCCCTCGAACCGGATCGCGCCTCCCTCGGCCTCGACCAGGCGCATCACGGCCTGGGCCGTCGAGGTCTTGCCGCAGCCCGACTCGCCGACGAGCGCCACCATCTCGCCCGGCGAGAGCGTGAACGACACTCCGTCGACGGCGTGCACCGTCTGCTGCGGCCGGCGGGCGATCGCACCCACGAGGCCGCGCGGGACGGGGTACCGGACGACGAGGTCCTCGACCTCGAGCAGCGTGCTCAAGCGGGGGAGACGGGGACGTGCGCCAGATGGCACGCCGCCGCCCGGCCGTGGCCGACGGGGACGAGGGCGGGCGCGACGACGCAGCGCTCGAACGCGCGGTCGCACCGCGGGCGGAACGGGCAGCCGTCGAGCGGACGGTCGAGCCGCGGCGGCGCGCCCGGGATCGACACCACCGGCCCGGTCAGGTCGTCCAGATCCGGCGTGGCCGCGAAGAGCAACCGCGTGTAGGGGTGCTGGGGGTCGTGGTACAGCGCCTCCACGGGCCCCTGCTCGGCGACGCGTCCGGCGTACATGACGACGCCCCGGTCGCACAGCTGCGCCACGACCGGGAGGTCGTGCGTCACGAGCACGAGCGCGAGCCCCAGCTCGCTGCAGAGCCCGTCGAGCAGCTCCAGGATCTGCGCCTGCACCATCACGTCGAGCGCGGTCGTCGGCTCGTCCGCGATCAGCACCTTCGGGTCGCACGACAGCGCCATCGCGATCGCGGCGCGCTGGCGCATGCCGCCCGACAGCTCGTGCGGGAACCGCCCCGCACGCGCCGCGGGGATCCCGACCGCCTCGAGCAGCTCGCCCGCGCGCACCCGTGCCACCGCGCCGCGCGCGCGGCCGTGCAGCTCGAGCGCCTCGACGATCTGCGCGCCGACCGTGCGCACCGGGTTGAGCGCGTTCATCGCGCCCTGGAACACGATCGCGACATCGACCCAGCGGTGCGGCCGCATCGTCCGCTCGCCGCCCGCGAGCACGTCCTCGCCCTCGAGCACCACGCGTCCCGCCACGCTCGCGCTCGGCGGGAGGAGCCCCATGATCGCGAGCGCCGTCGTCGTCTTCCCGCACCCCGACTCGCCGACGAGCCCGAGCCGCTCGCCGCGCTCGAGCGAGAAGCCGACGCCCTGCACGGCGTGCAGCTCCCCGCCGTCGGCGAGGTCGAACCAGACGTGCAGGTCCTCGACCTGCAGCAGCGGCTCGCTCACAGCGCCTCGCCGCTCCGGCCGACGAGCGGCCGCAGCCGGAAGGTGCGCGCCGAGAGGTGAGCGACGCGCAGCCGCGGGTTGAGCGCGTCCTCGAGCGCACCGCCGACGAGGCTGCAGCCGAGGATGATCAGCGCCACGAGCGCACCGGGCGGAACGATCGCCCACCACGCGCCCGACGAGATCGCCGCGCGCTCGAACGCGTTCTCGATCACCTTGCCCAGCGACGTGCGGCTCGGGTCGCCGAGGCCGAGGAACGAGAGCGCGGTCTCGTCGAAGATCGCGACGGCGACCGTCAGCACCGTGTTCGCGATCAGGAGCGGGGCGACCTGCGGCAGCACGTGCCGGAGCACGATGCGCGTGTGGCCGGCGCCGAGAGCGCGCGCCCGCTTGACGTACACCCGCTCGCGCACGCTCTTCACCTGCGCGCGGATCACCCGCGCCGTGCCGGTCCAGAGCAGGATCCCGATCACGATCACGATGTGGAACAGGCTCGGGCCCCAGATCGCCGCCACGACGATCATGAGCGGCACGTCGGGGATGACGAGGAAGTAGTCCGTGATGCGCATCAGGATCGTGTCGGTCCTGCCGCCGAAGTAGCCGGCCAGCACGCCGACGGCGCCGCCGATCGCCATGGAGACGAGCGTCGCAGCGAAGCCGACAACGAGCGAGATCCGCGCCCCCCACATCAGCAGCGTGACCATGTCGATGCCGCCGTCGTCGAGTCCCAACGGGTGGCTCCACGACGGGTTGCCGAACACCGGCCCCACCTGCGTGTGCAGCCCGTACGGCGCGAGCACCGGAGCCAGGATCGCGCCCGCCGCGACGAGCGCGAGGATCACGAGGCCGATCACCGCCGCCGGCCGGTGCCGCAGCGTGCGGACGACGAAGCCCCTTCTCGTCTGCGCCGGCACGACCGGCGCCTCGATCATGACGGCTTCGCTCAAGGATCCCGCTCCGGCACCGGCAAAGCCGGTGCCTCCGCTCTTTGTGAGCCTCCGTCGAGCCTACGGCTCATTCGGTGATCCGCGGGTCGAGCTTGAAGTAGACGAGGTCGGCGACGAGGTTGAAGAAGACGACCGAGATGGTCAGCAGCAGGAACGCGCCCTGCAGCATCGGGTAGTCGCGCTGCAGCACCGCCTCGTACACCGCGCGGCCGATCCCCGGCCACGAGAAGACGGTCTCGATCAGGATCGCGCCGGCGACGATGTAGCCGAGCGACAGCGCGACCAGCGTCGCGACCGGCAGCATCGCGTTGCGCAGGGCGTGCCGCCGCACGATCGTCCACGGCCGGAGCCCTTTCGCGCGGGCCGTCAGGATGTAGTCCTCGCCGAGCGTCTCCAGCATCGCCGAGCGCACGATCAGCGTGTACTCGCCGTAGAGCACGAGGCCGAGGGTGAGCGACGGGAGCGCGATGTGCGACGCGAGGTCCTTCAGGTGCGTCCAGAACGACGGGTTGAGCAGGAACTCGTTCGTCATCCCGCCCGTCGGCAGGATCCCGGCGAAGACGATGATCAGCATCAGGCCGAGCCAGTGCGTCGGCATCGAGTAGAACCCGAGGGCGCTCGAGACCGTCAGCGCCTCGGTCGCCGTGCCGCGGCGCCACGCCGCGACCACGCCGGTCAGCGTCCCGATCAGGATCGAGAACAGCGTCCCGAGCGTGACCATCGGGAGCGTGTTGATGAGCGCGACGCGCAGGTTCTTCGAGACCGGCTGCTCGTTCTCGAACGAGATCCCGAGGTTCCCGTGCACGAGCTGCTCGAGGTAGATGACGTACTGCGCGCCCCTCGACTTGTCGAGCCCGAACTGCTTGCGCAGCGCCTGCCTGAGCTCCTGCGTCGCGTGCGGGACGCGCGACAGGTTCGAGACGGCGTTGCCGGGCGCGAGCCGGAACAGGGCGAAGTTGATCGTCACCGCCACGAAGACGGTGACGATCGCGAACGCGACGCGCTTCAGGACGTAGTCGGCACCACGCACCGCGTCACTTCTGGTGCACGTTCGTCAGGCTCGAGACGTTCAGCTCGTTGAACGGTCCCTGCGGCGTGTTCCCGAAGCCGACCCAGCTCGGCGACACGGCGCTGACCGAGTCGTCGTTCGCGAGCCAGAGGTACGGCCGCTGCTTGTACAGGTACGCCTGCATCTTCCAGACGATCGCGCGCCGCTTCGCCTGGTCCGGCGTGAGCTGCTGCTGCGAGTACATCGCGTCGTAGCGCTTGTCGCAGAAGCCGGAGTCGCTCCAGCCGCCGTACTGCGCGCACGTGACCACCGAGAGCATGAAGTCCGGGTCGATCAGTGCGGTCCAGTCCCACATCGCGAGGTCGAATCCCTGGTAGGTGCCGTTCGGCCCGGACATCAGGTCGAACGCCGCGCTCGAGTCGAGCGCCTTCTGCTTGAGCTGCACGCCGATCTTCGCGAAGTCGGCCTGGATGATCTGGAACGTTCGCGGGATGCTCTGGACGTCCGTCGGCGTCACGACGTCGTAGGACATCTTCTGCCCGTTCGCCACGCGGATGCCGTCGGAGCCGCGCTTGAACCCGAGGCCGTCCAGCAGCTTGTTCGCGAGGTTCAGGTCGAAGCTCACCGGCTTCAGGTGGGGGTTGTGCCACGCGCCCGTCGACGCCGGGATGATCGAATCGGCCGGCTTCGCGGCGCCGAGGAAGACGACGCTCACGATCTTGTTCCGGTCGATCGTGTGGTCGAACGCCTCCTTGACCGTCAGGTTGAGCAGCTCGCGGTGGTGCTTCTTCTTCGGGTTCGAGTTGATGATGAAGTCGGTCTGGTCGAGCCCGGGGACGTCGGAGACGTCGAAGCCCGCGTCCCGCACCGTCTTCATCGCGGTCGCCGGCACCGACTCGATCGCGTCCAGGTTGTGCGCCTTCAGCGCCGAGACCATCGCGTCGTCGTTCGAGAACTGCTGCAGCCCGAACTCGTCGATCTGCGGCTTCGGGCCCCAGTACGAGTCGTTGCGCTGGAAGAGCGCGATCTGGTTCTTCTGGAACTTGACGAGGTTGAACGGCCCCGAGCCGACGACCGGCGCGTTGTTCGGGAACGTCTTCAGGTCGGTCCCGTTGTGACCGGTGTGCTGCGCCCAGATGTGCTTCGGGAGGATGAAGAACTGCTGGAACTGGCCGAGCACGTTGCCCGCGGCCTGCTTGTAGTGCACGACGAGCGTCGTCGGGCTCGGTGCGTCCGCGCGGGTGATGTGCGCGATCAGCCCGGCGACGTTCGCGGCGCCGGTCTTCTGGTAGCGGATGTCGGTGTTGATCGTCCACGCCGCGTCGGCGGCGGTGAGGGGCTGGCCGTCGCTCCACTTCGCGTTCGGCTGCGTCCTGAAGGTCCAGGTCTTGCCGCCGTTCGTGACCTTCCACGAGCGCGCGAAGAACGGCGCGAAGTGGAGGTTCTTGTCGTACTGGACGAGGACCGGGTAGATGTACTCGAAGGTGCTGTAGGCGTCCTGGTTGAACGCCACGTACGGGTTCAGCGAGTCGATCCCCGACGCCGTGCCGATGCGGAACGTGCCGCCGCTCTTCGTATGCGACCCCGTCGCCGCCGTCACGACGAGGCACGTCGCGAGCACGGCCCCCAGAAGCGTGAACCGCCTTGCCATCATCCCGCTCTCCTCCTCAGTCCCTGAACGGCGATTCGTCCACCGTCAGCGTGCGTGCGTCCGCGTCGAGCGTATATCGCACCCCCAGCGGAATGGAAGCGAGGTGCTTGCTGTGGCCGAGCGGCAGCTTGTAGAGGACGGGCACGCCGAGGGGCCGCAGGTGCTTGTCGAGGACGTCCTCGATCGACTTGCCCGCGCGCCAGTCGGACACGTCGCGCGGGAGGTCGCCGTAGTCGCAGCGGTACATGTCGCCGACGACGACGCCGACGACGCGGTCGAGCTTGCCCGCGTGGCGGAGCTGCGTGAGCTGCCCGTCCACGAAGTACGGCGGCGCGTGCGTGTCCTCGAAGAAGAGGATCGCTCCCTCCGTCCGGAGCTCCCACGGCGTCCCGAGCGTCTGCATCAGGAGCCAGAGGCAGCCTCCGACGAGCGGCGCCGTCGCCTTCCCGGGCGCGACCGGCCGCACGTACGGGTCGTCGGGGTCGCGCGGGACCTCGCCCGCCGCGCCGCCGCGGAGCACCTGTAGGAGCCGCTCCCTGGTGAACGCCGTCGTCTCCTTGTCGCCGACGCCGACGAGGCCGGGCCCGTAGAAGGTGGCGAAGCCGCAGCGCTGGCGAATCGCGACGTGCAGCGACGTGATGTCGGAGTAGCCGACGAACGGCTTGGGGTTCTCGGCGATGAGGTCGAAGTCGAGGAAGGGCAGGATCTCGCTCGACCCGAAGCCGCCCTGCAGCGCCTGCACGACGTCAACCTCCGGGTCGCCGAAGAGCGCGTTCAGGTCGTCGGCGCGCCGCCGCGGGTCGCCGGCGACGTAGTCGTCCCGCTCGTGGACTCCGGGCGCGAGCTTGACGCGGTAGCCGTGCGCCTCCCACCATTCGACGCCGCGCTCGAGCTCGGAGCGCATGTCGTATGGGCTCGCCGGGCCGGCGACGCCGACCGTCCCGCCGTCGGGGAGCGGCTTCATGCCCGTACCGTAAAGCCGTGCTCGAGCTCGATCACGTCCTGATCGCCGTCGGCGACCTCGCCGCCGGCGCCGAGGAGCTGCTCGCGGTTCACGGCCTCGCCTCCGTCGAAGGCGGCCGGCACCCCGGCTGGGGCACGGCGAACCGGATCGTCCCGCTCGGCGACACGTACCTCGAGCTGATCGCCGTCGTCGACGCGGACGAGGCGGCGGGGAGCGCGTTCGGGCGCTGGGTCGCGGCGGCGCGGGGCCCGTTCGCCTGGGCCGTCCGCACCGACGACCTCGACGCGTTCGCCGAGCGGCACGGGCTCGACGTCGGCGGCGGCTCACGGACGCGGCCGGACGGCTCGACGCTCCGCTGGCGGCTGGCGGGGGTCGAGCGCGCCGCGGCCGACCCGCTCCTCCCGTTCGTGATCGAGTGGGCGCCGGGGACGGAGCATCCGGGTCGCACGGCCGTCGACCATCCGGCGTGCCGGGTCGGCCTGGCCGGGGTGCGGCTGCAGGGCGAGGCGGCTCGCCTCGAGGAGTGGCTCGGGCCCCACGAGCTTCCCGTCACGGTGGCGCCCGGCGCTCCCGCGGTGCGCGACTTCGTGCTCGCCTGACCCGTCCTATACTCCCCTCATCGGAGCCTTCACCCGCATCGTCGAGAGGATCAACCGCTGGCTGCAGCCGGCGGCCGCCGGCGCGGGGATCGAGACGACGGGAGGCTCGCCGGGCGCTACCGGCTCCGCGGGCGCGACGACCGGCGTCTCGACGGTGACGGGCGAGATCCAGGAGGAGACGTCGACGAACGCGCAGGCCGAGGGCGCGAGCGACGAGCCCTGGCCCGAGCAGGGCGCCTGAGCCTTACCGTTTTCGAGCGAGAAAACACGCGACTCGTTTTCGCGCTCGGCCGCCGCGACGAGGCACCGCCGCTCGCGGAGAAGGCAGCCGAGGTCTACACGCGGAAGGGCGCGCTGGTGCCCGCGGCGAAGGCGCAGGCGCACGCCGCGTCCGGCGCCGCCGTTTGAGCCCGGTCGCGCACCCCATCCCTCACCGGGAGGCGTCGGCGATCCCCGCCAGGGTCGCGAGGACGAGCTCGCCGATCCTCGCGAGGTCGTAGCCGCCCTCCTGGACCACGACCGTCGGCAGGCCCAGCCCGCCCAGGATGCGGCCCGCCTCGCGGTAGCCGGCGGGAGTCACCTCGAGCGGGCTCTCAGGGTCGGCGGCGGCGGCGTCGACGCCGAGCGCGACCACGAGCGCGCGTGCGCCGGCTGCGAACGCCGCGGCCTCGCGCACCGCCCGAAGCCACGCCTCGTCTCCGGTCCCGGGCGCGAGGGGCAGGTTGAGGTTCGCCTCGTCGCTCTCCGACGCGAAGCCGAGGAAGTGCGGGAACCAGCCCGCGCCCGGGTCGACGTGCACCGAGGCGGTGCGCACGTCGGCACGCGCGAGGAAGAGCTCCTGCGTGCCGTTCCCGTGGTGCGCGTCGACGTCGACGACGGCGACGGGGCCGCCGAGACGTTCGAGGAGCGCGACGGCCGCGACGGCGGCGTTGTTGAGGTAGCACGAGCCGCCGTAGGCCGACCGCGTCGCGTGGTGCCCCGGCGGCCGGCAGCAGGCGTACGCGAGCGGCGCGCCGTCGGCGACGAGGTCGACGGCGGTGAGCGCGACGTCGACCGCCGCGCGCGCGGCCTCCCACGTGCCGGGGCCGATCAGCGTCATCGTGTCGTACGCGAAGAGGCCGGGCCGCGCCCACACGGCCGCGGGCATGGCAGGCGCCCGCCCGCCCGTCAGCTCCGGCCGCGCGAACACGTACGGCACGACGCGGTCGGCCGGGAGCGACGCAGCCGACCACTCGTCCCACGCGGTCCGCAGGAAGCCGACCAGCGCCGGGTCGTGCACCGCCAGCAGCGCGTCGTCGTCGTGCGGCGCCGCCGCGACCTCGCGCGCACCGGCGTCGAGGAGCGCGGCGCGGATCGTCTCGGCGCGTGCGGGCACCTCCGTCGCAGTCGTCCGCACGCCGAGCCAGATCTCCGCCGCCGGCTCGTGGCGGAGGCACTCGTCGCTCCAGACGAACGGCAGCACTACATTCGCACCATGACACGGCCGCGCGACGACGGGATCGTGATCGGCGCGCTCGAGCCGGGGCCGCGCAACACGATCGCCGACGTCGGCGTGACCGTCGGTCACGTCACCGTCGAGCAGACGGGCGTCACGGCCGTCGTTCCGCCGGGCCTGCCGGTGCCCGCAGGCACCGCGGTCCTGAACGGCGCCGGCGAGCTGACGGGCTCGCTCGAGATCCGGGAGTGGGGGCTGCTCGAGACGCCGATCTACCTGACGTCGACGCATGCCGTCGGGCGCGTGTACGACGGCGCGGTCGCAGTCGCGATCGCCGCAGACCCGCGCGTCGGCGTCGACGAGGTCGTGATCCCGGTCGTCGGCGAGTGCGACGACAGCTGGCTCTCCGACGCGCGCGTCGCGCACGTGCAAGCGGGGGACGTCGCGCGCGCCGTCGTGGGCGCGACCGCCGACTTCGAGCAGGGCGCGGTCGGCGCCGGCGCCGGCATGAGCTGCTTCGGGTGGAAGGGCGGCATCGGCTCGTCGAGCCGGCGGGCCGGCGCACACGTCGTCGGCGTCCTCCTGCTGACGAACTTCGGGACGAAGGAGCAGCTGCGCGTCGACGGCGTCGCCGTCGGGCGGCTGCTCGCCGAGGACGAGCCGGAGCGGAAGACCCCGCGCAGCAGCTGCATCGCCGTCCTCGCCACCGACGCGCCGCTCACGCCGCCGCAGCTCGAGCGGCTCGCGCGCCGCGCCGGCCTCGGCCTCGCGCGCACGGGATCGGTCGCGCACCACGGAAGCGGCGAGATCTTCGTCGCCTTCGCGACCGCGACCGACCGCTCGTTCCCGGACCGTGGGCTGGATCCGCTCTTCGAGGCGGCGGTCGACGCGACGGAGGAAGCTGTGCTGTGCTCGCTCTGGGCCGCCCGCGACACGTGCGGGCGGGAGGGGCGCCTCGTCCGCGCGCTCCCGCGCGAGCGCGTGCTCGAGCTCTACCGCGGGCGAGGCCGGTAGCGGCCGCCGTACATCGGCAGCTCCAGGCTCGGCCCGACGCGGTCCATCTCGTCCCAGAGCCGGTTGATCCCGAAGCTGCCGCGCTCGCGCACCCGCGCGACCGCGTCGAGGTCGAGGACGGCTGTCACCACCTCCTCGGCGACGCCGGCCTCGTAGCGGACGGCGCCCTCGGCGTCGACGACGAGGCTGCGGCCGTTGCCGACCGGCGCCGCCGCGTTCACGTTCACGACCGCGACCTGGTTCACGATCGCGTTCGCGCGCGCGATCACCGTCTCGGCGTCGCGGTCGGAGGTGCCGGTCAGCGTCACCTGGAACACCGCCTCCGCGCCCTCCCAGGCGAGTGACCGGAACACCTCCGGGAACGCGCCGTCGTGGCAGATCGCGAGACCGAACCGGCCGACGCCGTCGATGTCGAACACGACGGTGCTGGTGCCCGGTTGCGTCGTCTCGTACGGCTGCCACGGAAAGCACTTGCGGTAGCTCGCGACGAGCGTTCCCTCGGGCGACAGCACGAGCGCGGTGTTCGCGACGCCGCCGCCCGCGCGCTCGTAGACGCTCCCCGGCACGAGCCAGAGCTCCGTCTCCTGCGCGAGCGCGCCGAGCCGCTCGGTCAGCTCGCCCGGGACGTCCACCGCGAGCTCATGCGGGGAGACGCCGGCCTCCTCGAGGAGGGGCGGCAGCGCCATCAGGTGGAGCTCGGGGGCAGCGACGAGCTGCAGGCCGTCGAAGGTCGAGCGGAGCGCGCGCACGTTGCGCTCGAACTGCTCGAGCGTCGCGTCGCGGTCGCCTGGGACGCCTGCCGTCTGCAGCGCTGCGACGAAGAGCGACCGGCCTGCCATCGCCTAATGCTATTCGGGCGGGCGCGTCGCCCGTCAGCGGCGCCTGAGCGCGCGCAGCGCGTTCTCGACCGGAAGCGGGTCGCCCTTGTGCAGGAGCCTGCCGCCGAGCTCCTCAGCGCGGCGCGCGTCGACGCCGCCGACGCTGCCGCTCACGAACACGAGCGCGACCTCGGGAAGCACCTCCCTGGCCCGCGCTCCGATCTCGAACCCGCTCGAGCCGGGGATCGCGACGTCGATCACGAGCGCGTCCGGCCGCAGCCGCTCCGCGAGCGCGACGGCCTCGTCGCCGTCCCCAGTGTCGGCGACCACGTCGATGTCGTACGTCGCGTCGAGGAACGCGCTCAGCGCGCGGCGGTAGCGCGCGTCGTCGTCGACGAGCAGAACGGTCGTGGCCGCTCGCGGATTACGATCGTCCGGCATGCGGATCCGCGCCGCAGTCCTGGAGGAGTTCGGGAAGCCGCTCGACGTGCGCGAGGTCGAGCTGGCCGAGCCGAAGGCCGGCGAGGCGCTCGTGCGGCTCGTCGCGTGCGGGGTCTGCCACACCGACCTCTACACCGCGTCCGGCGCGGATCCTTCCGGGTACGTGCCCACAGTGCTCGGTCACGAGGGCGCCGGCGTGGTCGAGCGCGTCGGCGACGGCGTGACCTCCGTCGCGCCCGGCGACCACGTGGTGACGTTGTTCTCGCCGCAGTGCCGGGAGTGCGTCCACTGCCGCAGCGACCGCACGAACCTGTGCCTCGCGATCCGCGAGCAGCAGAACAGGGGCTACCTCCCGGACGGCACGACGCGGCTCCACCTCGACGGCGAGCCGATGCGGCACTTCATGGGGACGTCGACGTTCGCGGAGTACACGGTGATGCCGGAGATCGCGCTCGCGAAGATCACGCCCGAGGCGCCGCTCGACGGTGCGGCGCTGTTCGCGTGCGGGCTTTCGACGGGGATCGGCGCGGCGACGAACACGGCAAAGGTGGAGGCCGGCTCGACGTGCGTCGTCTTCGGTGCCGGGATGGTCGGCCTGGGCGCCGTGATCGGCTGCCGGCTGCAGGGCGCCGAGCGGATCGTGTGCGTCGACCTGTCGGAAGAGCGGTTGAAGCTCGCGACGAAGCACGGCGCCACGGAGACGATGACCGGCGGCCCCGACGCGGTCGAGCGCATCGTCGAGTCGACCGGCGGCTTCGGCGCCGACTACACCTTCGAGGCGACGGGCAACGTGGACGTCATGCGCCAGGCGGTCGAGTCGGCGCGGATGGGATGGGGGCTCGCGACGGTGGCCGGCGTGGCAGGCAAGGGCGAGACGCTCGACATCGTCCCTCGGTTCCTGATCACCGGACGGCGCGTCGCCGGCTCGTCCTTCGGCGGCGTCAAGGGCCGCGACGCCGTGCCGGCGCTCGTCGAGCGCTGGCTCGCCGGCGACATCGACGTCGAGTCGTTCATCTCGCACCGCCTCACGCTCGACGAGGTCAACCGCGGCTTCGAGCTGATGGAGGCACAGGACGGGATCAGGAGCGTGATCGAGTTTTGAGCGTACGCTCGACGGAGCTCAGCAGGGAGCGGAGGCACCGGCTTTGCCGGCGCCGGAGCGGGAATTGATCGTCGAGCGGGCCGAGCATCCGCAGTGGACGTCGAACGCGTACCTCGTCGCGGAGGACGGCTGCGGCGTCCTGATCGACTCGAACGGCGTGGAGGAGCCGCTGCTCGCGCTGGTCGACGAGCAGGGGATCCGCATCACGCACGTCCTGATCACGCATGGCGACGGCGACCACGTCGTGCGCCCCGACGAGCTCGCCGCGCGCTACGGCGCCGAGGTGGTTCGGTCGTTCTACGGCGACGTGCGGGCCGGGAAGCTCGAGATCCGCGCGATCCCGACGCCGGGGCACGCGCTCGAGCACTACGCGCTGCTCGTGAACGGCACCGACTGCTTCACCGGCGACTGCCTCTTCAAGGGAACGGTCGGCGGGACCGGGAACGGCGGCCCCGACGGCTACCGGAACCAGGTCGACTCGATCATGAGCAAGCTGATGTCGCTGCCGCCCGAGACGCGTATCCATCCGGGGCACACGCTGCCGTCGACGATCGGCGAGGAATGGGAGTCGAACCCGTTCATCCGCGTCTGGCGCGGCCTCGACCCCGAGGGAAGCGAGCCGTGCCGCGTGAGCGGCGAGGACGCCACGCTCGTCCTGTGGGCCCCCGACTACGACGGCACGAACAAGGCCTGGGTCCGCTACCCCGACGGCCGCGACGCGATCGTCGGCGGCAGCCGCGTCGAACGGCTCTAGGGCGAGATCGTCACCGGCGTGCCGAGCGGCGTCTGCCGCATCAGCAGGCGCAGCGTCGTCTCGTCGGCGTGGATGCACCCGGCCGACACCGCACCCGTCGCGCCGCCGTGGATCGCGAGCCGCCAGTCGCGGCTCCGGTCCCAGCCGGCGGGCGGGTGCGGCTGGTGGCCGGAGAGGGCCAGGATGCAGCAGCCGTAGACGCTCCGCTGCGCGCCGGGGTCGATGTGGTCCGTGACCACGTAGCGGCCGGGCGGCGTGGGCGATCCCGCGGCTCCGATCCCGACGACGGCGCGGCGCACGACCCGCGCGCCGCGGAGCACGACCAACGTGCGGCTCGAGAGGGAGACCCGCACCGACCAGTCGACCGGCCTGAGCGACATCTCGCTGCGCGGCACCCAGCCGACGACGCCGTTCGGGAGGCGCGTGCTGATCACGGCGAGCCAGCTGCCGCGGACGCGCGCGACGCCGACGGTCTCGGGCGAGCCGAACTCGGTGCGGCTGCCGAGCGTCGCGAGCACGCGGCCGCCGGGCCGGTCGCGCAGGACGACGGCGCCGGTCCGAGGCGTCGCCGCGAGGAACGGCTCGGGGCGGCGCACGTCCGGCTGCGCGAGCGCGGAGGTCGCTGCGGCGAGCGCCATCAGGACGACGAGCACGAGAGGCCGCACGCCGACAGGAACGGCACGCGCCGCACGCGAATCGATCGCTTGACCGAGGGAAGGCGGTCCTGCCTACGATGGTCGGCCGTGCTCGAGCTGGTCTGGCACCCGGAAGCCGTCGCGTTCGCGTTCTCGCGCGACGGGTCGTTCGGCGGTGACGACGAGCTCGACGTCCTCGAGCAGCCGTACCGCGGCCGCTTCCTCGGCGTCGACGAGCTGGTGCGATGGCAGCCGGGGGAGCCGCTCGCCGACAGCGCCCGCACGCTTCTGCACGTCCGCGAGCTCGCGCGCCGAGCGGTCTCGGAGGGTCTCGTCTTCCCGCAGCTCGCAGAGATCGGGGGCGAGTGGTTCGCGTTCTGGGGCGCGACGCTGGAGGCGCGGATCGAGCAGGCGCTGACCGCGATCGCCGCGGCGGCGCCCCCTGTGATCGCCGACTACTTCCACGGCGACCGCCTCGCCACCGTGAACGACCTCTACCCGCGCCTGGTCGACCGCGTCGCGCGCGAGCGGCTCGTGGACGCCGGCGTGCGGCTCGGGTCGGCGCGTCCGTTCGGCCGCCACCGGGCCGTCGAAGCGTTCCTGCGCGGCCTCGGCGCGCCGGAGCCGGAGCTGCCGCACGGGCCGTCGTACCGCGCGCTGGAGAAGAAGGTCACGCGCTGGGTCGACGACGGCCTCGCCCGGCTGATCCGCGCGCCGTGGGGCGTCGGCGTCCACCTCGAGCAGCGCGACGGACGGATGTTCCTCGAGCTGTGGCTGCACGCTTCCGACGACGCGACCGTCGCGCTTCCGGCGTCGCTCCTGTGGGACGCGGGGCCGGACGCGTTCGAGTTCCTCCGCGACGCAGACCCCTACGGCGACCTCCGCCGTGCCTTCGGCGAGCTCCGCCCGGTCCTTCGCGAGCACGGCTTCGCGTTCGACGAGCACGAGCCACGCGAGGTCGAGCTCGACGCGGAGGACGTCGAGTACTTCATCCGCCGTGTGCTGCCGACGCTCGGCGTGCCCGTCGTGCTCCCCGCGGCCTGGACCGAGCGCCCCGCCTCGATCGTCGCGGATCTCCGGGCGCGGTCCTCGAGCGGCCTGCTCGCGCACCTCGACTGGACGCTTCGCGTGGGCGACGTCGGGCTCGACGAGCGGGAGCTTCGGCGCCTCGCCGCCGAGCGCGCGCCGCTCGTCAAGTCCGAGGGTTGCTGGCAGGCGCTGCGGCGCGACGACGTCGAGCAGGCGCTCCGCTTCCTGGAGCGGCGGCGCTCCGGCGGCGACATGGTCGACCTCGTCCGGGCAGCGTCGGGGCTCGCGGTCGACGAGTACGGCCTCGAGCTCGGGGAGGTGTCGCTCGACGAGCGGCTCGCGGGAATGCTCGGCGGCGAGGCGAGGTTCAGGCCGCTCCCGACGCCGCCGGGGATGTCGCACGCGCTCTATGCGTTCCAGGAGGCCGGGCACGGGTGGCTGCGCCTGCTGGGCGACCTCGGGATCGGCTGCGTCCTCGCCGACGACATGGGCCTGGGGAAGACCGTGCAGGCGATCGCGATGCTCCTGTCCGAGCGCGAGCAGTTCGGACGCGTCGCGCTCGGCCCGGCGCTCGTCGTCTGCCCGATGAGCGTGGCGCGCCAGTGGGTGCACGAGGTCGAGCGCTTCGCCCCGAGCCTGCGCGTGCACCTCCACCACGGCCCGGCCCGGCTGGCGGACGAGGCGTTCGCCGAGCGCGCGCGGGCGTCGGACGTCGTCGTCACCTCGTACGACATCGCGACGCGCGACGTCGAGACGCTCGGCCTCGTGCGCTGGGACCGCCTGCTGCTGGACGAGGCGCAGGACGTGAAGAACCCGCAGACGCGCCGCGCTCGCTCGCTGCGGCTCGTGCGGGCGCGGCGGCGCCTCGCGATGACGGGAACGCCGATCGAGAATCACCTCGGCGAGCTGTGGGCGATCATGGATCTGCTCAACCCGGGGCTGCTCGGCACGCGCGAGTGGTTCCACCGCGCGTTCGTCGAGCCGATCCAGGTCGACGACGACCCGCACGCGCTCGAGCGGCTGCGCTCGATCGTGCGCCCGTTCATCCTCCGGCGCCAGAAGGACGACCCGGAGGTCGAGCTCGACCTGCCGCCGATCACGGTGCTGAAGGACTACTGCCTGCTGACGCGCGAGCAGGCGGTGCTCTACCGGCAGGTGCTCGACTCGTGGCTTCCGCGCGTGGAGGCGCACGAGGACCGGTTCGGGCGGCGAGGCGCCGTGCTCGCGATGCTCGGGGCGCTCAAGCAGGTCTGCAACCACCCCGAGATGGTCCTGCACGAGGGCGGCCCGCTTGCCGGCCGCTCGGGCAAGCTCGAGCGGCTCGTCGAGCTGCTGGGGAACGTTCCCGAGCGCGACAAGGCGCTCGTCTTCACGCAGTACACGAGCTTCGCGGGGCTCGTCGAGCACCTCGCCGAGCGCCTCGGGAAGCGCGTCGACTTCTTCCACGGCGGCCTGAACGCGGCCCAGCGCGAGGAGCTGCTCGCGGCGTTCGCGTCGCCCGAAGGCCCCGCGGTCCTCGTCGTCTCGCTGCGGGCCGGCGGGCGCGGGCTCAACCTGCCGGCGGCCAACCACGTCTTCCACTTCGACCGCTGGTGGAACCCCGCCGTCGAGCAGCAGGCGACCGACCGCGCCCACCGCCTCGGACAGCAGAAGCCGGTGTGGGTCCATTCGCTGATCACGACCGGCACGCTCGAGGAGCGCATCGACCTGCTGCTCGAGTCGAAGCGCGAGCTGGTCGAGAAGGTGATGGCGGGGACGAGCGACGACTGGCTCGGCGACCTCGACCTCGCCGCGATCCGAGCCGCCGTCGCGCTCGCGCCGGACGCCTACGAGGAGGGCGCCTAGTGGGGCCGTGGGCCCGCTCCTTCCTCGCCGCGCTGGATTGCCACCCTGCCCGGGGACGGGTCACAGAGCTGCGCGTCGAACCCTCTCTGATCACGGCCAAGGTCGACGGCCGGCGGGTCACGCTCTCGGCGCCGCCGATCGCACCCGGCATCTGGGCCGCGATCGACGGCTCCGTCAGGACCGACCGCCAGTCGGCCGAGCTCGCGCAGCTCCTCGAGCACACCTGGGAGGAGCCGCTCGTGCCGCGCGAGGTCGTCCGCGTCGGCGCCGACGACGACGTGGCCGCGGTCGCGCACGCCGTCGCCGAGGCGATCGAGCGCGAGCCGGCGACGCTCCTGCGCTGGCGCGGCTACGGCGGAGCCGCGTCCGACCACGACCCGTGGCGCGGCTCGGAGCTGCCGCCGCTCCCGCCGCCGGCGCGGCGGCCGCCGGAGTCCGTCCCCAAGCGGTTCGGTGCGAGCGGGATCGCGACGCCCGACGGCGACCTCGTCGAGGTGCTCGTGCGCGCGTACCGCGCCTTCGCAGTTAGTGTCCGCAGTCGGTGACGTTCATCCGCCCCGACGGCAAGGAGAAGGTGACGGGCGCCGGCCGCTACACGGCCGACGTGAACCTGACGGGACAGCTCCACGCGAAGCTCCGGTACGCCGGGGTGAGCCACGCGCGCATCGTGCGCATCGACACGTCGAAGGCGTGCGCGGTGCCCGGGGTCCTCGCCGTGATCACGCACGAGGACGTCCCCGACGTCAAGTACGGCGGGATGGTGCAGGACCGGCTGCTCTTCGCGCGCGAGAAGGTGCGCTGGGAGGGCGACGTCGTCGCCGCGGTCGCCGCCATGACGCCGGAGCTCGCGGAGCACGCCGCCGCCCTCGTCGAGGTGGAGTACGAGCCGCTGCCGCCGATCGTCGACCCCGAAGACGCGATGGGCGACGCCGCCGGGCTCGTGCACGAGGACTGGGACGCCGACGGCGCCGACGAGGCGCTCGTGCGCGACGGCAACACGCTCGGCTATTCGACGATCGTCAAGGGCGACGCCGACGCGGCGATCGCCTCCGCCGACGTCGTCGTCAAGAGCCGCTACGTCGCCGATGCGTCGCAGGGCGTCCCGATCGAGCCGCGCGCGATCCTCGCGCAGTGGCAGGGCGACCGCGTGACGGTCTGGACGTCGACGCAGGTCCCGTTCGAGGCGCGCAAGGGCGTCGCCCGGACGCTGCAGATTCCGGAGTCGAACGTGCGCGTGATCGTCCCGCTCCTCGGCGGCGGGTTCGGTGCCAAGTGCGACTTCCACTTCGAGGCGCACGTCGCGGCGCTCGCGCGCGCCGCGGGGCGACCGGTGAAGCTCGTGCTCACGCGGCGCGAGGAGTTCATCGCGCCCGATCACCGCCGCGAGGGCATGGTGATCGAGCTCGAGACCGGCGTGAGGCACGACGGCACGCTCGTCGCGCGCCGCGGCCGCCTCGTGCTCGACAAGGGGGCGTACTGCGGCGAGGGCGGCTTCCTCGGCCAGATGGCGGCGATGCACGCGTGCGGGCCGTACGAGATCGAGAACGTCAAGGTCGAGTCATGGCTCAACTACACGACGAAGCAGCCCTCCGGCTCGATCCGCGCGCCGACGGCGCCGCAGGTCTGCTGGGCGCTCGAGCAGCACATGGACGAGGTGGCGGCCGCCGTCGGCCTCGACCCCGCCGAGCTGCGCCGGCGCACCCTGGTCGAGCCGGGGTCCGAGGGCCCGGCGGGGCAGGTGCTCGAGGAGATCGGCATCAAGGAGACGCTCGAGCGCGCGCTCGAGCTGATCGGCTACGGCGAGGAGCTGCCGGAGGACGAGGCGATCGGCGTCGCCTGCGGGTGGTGGCCGTCGTTCGGGAACCCGTCGGGCGCGTACGTGAAGCTCAACGCCGACGGCTCCGGGACGATCATCACGGGCGCGCAGGAGAACGGCACCGGCGCCGTGATGGCGCTGCCCGTGCTCGTGTCCGAGGTGCTCGGGATGAAGCCGGACGACTTCTCGCTGCTCTACCAGGACACCGACGCGGGCCCGTGGGACGCCGGCTCGTGCGGCTCGCAGACGACGTTCAACAACGGCCGGGCCGTCGTGCAGGCCGCGGCCGAGGCGCGCGAGCGGCTGCTCGAGCTCGCCGCCGAGGAGCTCGAGGTCGAGCAGTCCGATCTCGAGCTCGTGGAGGGCGAGGTGCGCGTCGTCGGCGCGCCGTCGCGGTCGGTGACGATCAAGGAGCTCGCCGGGTCGGGCTCGCCGATCATCGGCAAGGGCGCGGCCGAGGCGATCGACGCGCCGCCGGTGCAGGCCGAGGGCTGCGTCGGGCGGCTCGGCAACGAGTCGTTCCTCGCGCCGCAGGTGTTCACGCACGCCGCGCGCGTGAAGCTCGACCGCGAGACCGGCGTCGTGCGCGTGCTCCAGGTCGCCGCGGTCCACGACTGCGGCACGATCGTCAACCGCGTCGGCGCCGACGGCCAGGTCTTCGGCGGCGTCGTGATGGGGATCGGGACGGCGCTGTTCGAGGCGACCCGGTTCGACGACGACGGCCACCAGCTCAACCCGCACCTCCTCGACTACAAGCTCGTCACGGCGAGCGACGCCCCGAGGATCGACGTCGACTGGGTCGAGCGGCCGGCCGCGGAGGGCGGTCCGAAGGGCGCGAAGGGCGTCGGCGAGCCGCCGTGCGTGCCGACGGCGGGCGCGATCGGGAACGCGATCGCGAAGCTCGTCGGGCGTCCCGTGCCCGCGCTGCCGATGACGGCCGAGCGCGTCTGGGCCGCGGCGCACGAGCCGGCTGCCGCCGCCGCATGAGCGCGACGTTCGTCAACGCGCGCTCGCTCGACGAGGCGCTCGCCGCGCTCGCGGCGGGTGCGCGGCCGGTCGCCGGAGGGACGGATCTCGTCGTCGCCGCGCGCTCCGGGAAGGCGCCCCTGCCGGACAGCCTGCTCGCGATCCACGAGCTCGACGAGCTCCGCGGGATCGAGCGGGGCGAGGGGCTCCGGCTCGGTGCGCTCGTCACGCACGCGGAGCTGGCCGACGACGACGTCGTCCGCACGCGCTACACCGCCCTCGCCGACGCGTGCGCCATCGTCGGCTCCGTCGCCACGCGCGAGAACGGCACGATCGGCGGCAACCTGATGAACGCATCGCCGGCGATGGAGACCGGCGGACCGCTCGTCTGCTTCGGCGCCACCGTCACCCTGCGGTCGGCGACGGCGACGCGCGAGCTCCCGCTGGCCGACCTGCTCGTCGGACCGGGAAGGACCTCGGCGGCGGCCGACGAGCTGCTCGTCGCCGTCGACGTGCCCGCGCCTCCGCCGGGCGCGGGCAGCGCGTACGTCCGGCTCGAGTACCGCCGCCAGATGGAGATCGCCGTCGTCGGCGCCACGTGCGTCGCCGCGCTCGACGGCGGCCGCGTCAGTCACGCCCGCGTCGCGATCACCGCGCTCGCTCCGACCGTCGTCCGCGTCTCCGAGGCCGAGACGGCTCTCGTCGGCTCCGACGGCGGCGCGGAGGCCGCGCTGGCGGCCGGTGAGGCGGCGGCGCGTGCGGCGGCGCCCATCGACGACGTGCGCGCTTCGGCGGCGTACCGGCGGGCGATGGCGGCCGTCATCACGCGGCGTGCCGTCGCCGCGGCCGTCGCGCGCGCGAACGGCGTCGACGTGCCGGTCCCCGCCAGCGACTCGACCTACGGGCGCGGATGAAGCAACCTGCCGTCCTCGAGGTCAACGGAGTCTCGTACCCGGTCGAGCTGGAGCCGGGGACGTCGCTGCTCGCGGCAGTGCGCGACGTGGTGGGGCTCACCGGCTCGAAGGAGGGGTGCGACGACTCCGAGTGCGGCGCCTGCATGATGCTCCTCGACGGCAGGCCGGTGAACTCGTGCTCCTACCTCGCGCTGCAGGCGGAAGGTCGCCGCGTGACGACGGTCGAGGGGCTCGCCGAGCACGACGTCCTCCATCCGCTCCAGCAGGCGTTCCTCGAGCACGCCGGCGTGCAGTGCGGGTTCTGCACGCCGGGGATGCTCATCTCGGCTACCGCTCTCCTGGAGCGGAACCCCGCGCCGACCGAGCACGACGTCCGCATCGCGCTCTCCGGCAACCTCTGCCGCTGCACCGGCTACGACGGCATCGTGAAGGCCGTGCTCGCAGTCGGCGGGCAGCGGTACTAGAATCGCGCGACGTCCCCGGGAGGTGGGCCCATGGCTTGGAGCTTGAGGGGCAGCTACGTCGAGACGTGCTCGTGCGACCTGATCTGCCCGTGCAACGCGTCGCTCGCGCACGGCGCCGTCTACGACTACTGCCGTGTGGTGCTGGCATTCGCGATCAAGGACGGCGAGATCGAAGGAACCGACGTGAGCGGCCTCAACGTCGTCGCGGTCGCGGACACGCCGAAGGTGATGACCGACGGGAACTGGAAGGTGGGCGTGTTCGTCGACGAGCGCGCCTCCGACGAGCAGACGGACAAGCTGGTGGCGGTCTTCAGCGGGCAGAAGGGCGGCCCGATGGAGGGAGTCGTCCCCCTGATCGGCGAGATGCTCGGGGTCGAGAAAGCGCCGATCGAGATCGTCGACGACGGTCTCAAGCACAGCGTCCGCGTCGGCGAAGCGATCGACTTCGAGATCGAGGACATCGTGCCCTTCGGCGTCGAGAACGGGCGCCCGGTCAGGTTCGACGGGATGTTCCACCCAGCCGGCTCGAACCTAACGATCGCCGAGGCGCAGCGCTCGCGAATCGACGCGTTCGGCATCTCGTACGAGGGGAAGACCGGCCTCTCGAGCTCCGACTTCGCCTGGGCTGCGTGACCTCGACCGCGCTGGACGCCCGCGCGGGCCGCGGCGGCTGGGCGCTCTCCGCGGTTCGCGTCCGCCTCGGGCTGGTCGTGCTCCTCGTCGCGCTCGCCGGGCTTGCCTGGTGGTGGACGGCGCGCCGGATGGGCGGCATGGATGCCGGCCCGTGGACCAGCCTCGGCGGGCTCGGGTGGTTCGTCTCCGTCTGGGTCGTGATGATGGCGGCGATGATGTTCCCGTCGGTCGCGCCGACCGTCGCGCTCTACGCCAAGATGACGGCGAGGCGATCGCCGCTGCCCGGCGTCGTCTTCGCGGGCGGCTACCTCCTCACGTGGGCCGCCGCCGGGCTGGCCGCGTACGGAATCGCCGCAGCGGGCGGAGCGGTCGACGCCGGCGTCCTCGGCTGGGGGCGGGCGGGCCGTTGGGTCGCGGGCGCGACGCTGGCCGTTGCCGCCGTCTACGAGCTGACGCCGCTCAAGGACGTTTGCCTGGCGAAGTGCCGTAGCCCGCTCGGCGCGCTCCTCGGCTCGTGGCGCGGCGGCCTGCGCGGCGCGCTCTCGATGGGCGCGAAGAACGGCGCGTGGTGCGTGGGCTGCTGCTGGGCGCTGATGGCATCGCTCTTCGCGCTCGGGATCATGAGTCTCGTCTGGATGGCGTTCGTGTCGGCGCTGATCGCAGTCGAGAAGCTTCTCCCGTGGGAGCGTGTCGCGACGTTCGGCACCGCGGGCCTGTTGCTCGCGCTCGCGCTCGTCGTGCTCGTCGCGCCGCACTCCCTTCCGGGATTCACGATTCCCTCGACCGGAATGGAGATGAACGGATGACGGCGACGAAGGCGAAGTGGAAGCTCGCCGGCACGTTGCTGATCGCGTGCAACTGCGACTTCGGCTGCCCCTGCAACTTCAACGCGCGCCCCTCGCGCGGCGACTGCGAGGGCCAGTGGCTCTGGCACGTCGAGAAGGGCGGCGTCGGCGACGTCTCGCTCGACGGCCTGAGCTGGACCGTGACCGCGGACTGGCCCGGTGCGATCCACGAGGGCGGCGGTCGCGCGATCTCCTTCTACGACGAGCGGGCCGACGACCGGCAGGCCGAGACGATCGCGTCGCTCGTCCGGGGTGAGCTCGGCGGGCCCTGGGGGATCTTCATCAACACCTACGAGGTCGTGGACGTGCGCCCGATGCCGTTCGAGATCCACCTCGACGGCCTGTTCTCGTCCGCCGTCGTCGGCGACGCGGTGGAGCTGCGGATGACCACGATCAAGAACCCGGTCACGGGCGCCGAGGTGCATCCCGGCGCGGTGCTGCCGGAGGGGCTCGTCACCCGCGAGATGTCCTTCGGGATGTCCGAGACGTTCCGCGTCTCGAGCGAGGTCGCGTACGACCACTCCGGCCGTTACGCGGCCGTCGCGCCGTTCGACTACGCGGGGCCGTAGCCGACGACGGCCGCGCGCGCCGCCGCGGCCACGATCGCAGCGTGCGCGTCGTCGGGCCACAGGCCGCTGCGGCACTCCTCGACGATCGACGCGTCGAGCGCCGTCCCGCCGCCCGCGACGCGCCGAACGGCGCCGAGGAAGTCGTCGACGTCCGCGACGCGGTCCTTGAGGAGGTAGCCGATCCCGGACGGCTCGCCGGCGAAGAGCTGGACGGCGTTCTCGACGTCGACGTGCTGCGAGAGCAGGAGCACGCCCGTGCGCGGGTGGCGCCGCTGGATCTCGGCGGCAGCGCGGATGCCCTCGTCGGTCTTCGTCGGCGGCATCCGGATGTCGACGATCGCGACGTCGGGCAGCGTCGCCTCGACGAGGTCGAGCAGGTCGTCCGCCGTTCCCGCCTGCCCGACGACGTCGAAGCCGTCCTCCTCGAGGATGGCCGCGATTCCCTCGCGCAGCAGCACCGAGTCGTCGGCGAGCGCGACGCGCGTCGGCGCCGGCCTCGACGCCTGCGCGCGCGGCGGTGCGAAGTCACGCTCGACGCCGGGGGCGGCGACGCGGAAGAGCCGCGTCGGCCGCGGGATGCCGCGCAGCTCGAACTCGCCCAGGTCGGTCGCGGTCACGCCGGCCACCTCGCCCGCGGCGACCACGGCCTTCTCGGACGCGAGGATCTCGCCGCCGTGCGCCGTCTGCGCCACCCGCGACGCGTGGTGTACCGCGAGCCCGACGTAGCCGTCGCCCGCCGACTGCGCCCGGCCGCTGTGGAGCCCCATCCGCACGCGCAGGCCGGCCCCGGCCGCCCAGCTGGCGGCGGTCAGCTCGCGCTGCGCGTGGACGGCGGCGCGCATGCCGCCCGCTGCGGTCGGAAAGACCGCGAAGAGGTCGTCACCGCGGCAGTCGACGACGCGCCCGCCGGCCGCCGCGACGGCGTCGGCGAGCACCTCGCGGTGCCGCTCGAGCAGGGCGACGTACCGCTCGCCGAGGCGCTCGAGGAGCGACGTCGAGCGCTCGATGTCGGTGAAGAGAAACGTGACTTCCTCCACCGGCGACAGCGTACTGCGTCGGCGGATCCGTACGATCCAGGCGTGGAGACGCGCGAGCTGGCCTCCGGGGCGGCGATGCCGGTGCTCGGTCTCGGCGTCTGGCAGATGGAGGAGGGGAGCGAGACGGAGCAGGCCGTCGAGTGGGCGCTCGAGGCCGGCTACCGCCACGTCGACACCGCCGCGATGTACCGCAACGAGCGCAGCGTCGGGAACGCGATCCGCCGCTCCGGCGTCCCGCGCGAGGACGTCTTCGTGACGACGAAGCTGATGCCGACGCGGCTCGACGTCGAGCGCGCGCTCGCGCAGAGCCTGGACCGGCTCAGGCTCGACTACGTCGACCTGTACCTGATCCACTGGCCGCTGCGCGGCGTCTACCCGCGCCAGTGGCGCGCGCTCGAGAAGCTGCGCGAGCGTGGCCTCGCACGCGACGTCGGCGTGAGCAACTTCGGCACGGGCGAGCTCGACTCGCTCGCGCGCCGCGGCATGCAGGTGCCGGCGGTCAACCAGGTGCAGTTCAGCCCGTTCCGCTACCGGCGCGGCCTCCTCGACTACTGCGAGGAGCGCGGGATCGTCTTCGAGGCGTACAGCCCGCTCGAGCAGGGCCGCGTCGACCATCCGGCGATCGTGGCGCTTGCGGAGCGCCTCGGCCGCACGCCGGCCCAGGTGATGCTGCGCTGGGCGATCCAGCACGGAACGGTCGTGATCCCGAAGTCGAGCCGCCGCGACCGCATCCGGTCGAACGCGGAGGTGTTCGACTTCGAGCTCGACGACGAGGCGATGACCGAGCTCGACTCGCTCGACCGGACCGGCGGCACCGCGCGCGCCCGCGGCGGCTGACGAAATCGCTAACGGATCCGTGATCCGCGGCCGATACGACCGGTGCGCCGGGCGCGGCGCAACCTAACGGCTCGCTCACTGCGGCGGGCGTCCGGATAGCCCGCCGCGCCCGCCCTTTCCCTCCGCTGTAGGGTCGGTCGCCCAGTTGGTTTCCGTCCGCCCTTCACGTGCCGAGGACCGTCTGAGGCTCGCGCGCCTGTACGCCGAGGTCGCGTCGGAGCGCCGCTGGATCGGCGGCGAGCCGCCGGTCGACGTCGAGGCGCGCACGGAGTCGTGGTCGCTCGAAGGCGACTTCGTGGCGGAGGTCGACGGCGAGATCGTCGGCAACATCCACGTCGACGCGTCGAAGCACGGTTACGGCGAGGTCGGCATGGCGGTCGCGTCCGAGTGGCGCGGCCGCGGTGTGGGCACGGCGCTGATGGAGGCGGCGATCGCATGGGCGCGCGAGCGGGGGCTGCACAAGCTGACCCTGGGCGTCTTCGCGCACAACGAGCGCGCGATCGCGCTGTACCGGAAGTTCGGGTTCGTCGAGGAGGGCCGGCGTGTGAAGCACTACCGCCGCCAGAACGGCGAGCTCTGGGACAGCATCGAGATGGGGCTGCTGCTCTAATTCGCGCGTGCCCGAGCTCGACGCGAAGACGGGGATCGTGACCGGCGGCGCAACGCTGATCGGCCGCGGCGTCGTGTCGGCGCTCCGCGAGGCAGGAGCGAACGTCGCCGTCGGCGACATCGACGAGGACGGAGGCCGCGCGCTCGGCGACGACGTGCTCTTCGTGCCGACCGACCTCCGCGACGACACGCAGATCGCCGCGCTCGTCGACGAGACGGTCGCGCGCTTCGGCGGCATCGACATCCTCGTCAACCTCGCGTGCTCGTACGTCGACGACGGGCTCGCCTCGCCGCGGGAGGACTGGCTCGAGTCGCTGAACGTGAACGTCGTGTCCGCAGCCATGACGGCCCGCGCAGTGCGCCCGCACCTGAAGACGCGCGGCGGCGGCTCGATCGTCAACTTCACGTCGATCTCGGCCAAGGTGGCGCAGACCGGCCGCTGGCTCTACCCCGTCTCGAAGGCGGCGCTCGTGCAGCTGACCCGGAACATGGCGATGGACCTGGCGCCCGACAACATCCGGGTCAACTCCGTCTCGCCCGGGTGGACGTGGTCGAAGGTGATGGTCGAGCTGACGGGCGGCGACCGCGAGAAGACGAATCGCGTCGCAGCGCCGTTCCATCTGCTCGGCCGCGTCGGCGACCCTCGGGAGGTCGCGAGCGTGGTCGTCTTCCTCTGCAGCGAGCGCGCATCGTTCGTGACCGGCGCCGACTGGGCCGTCGACGGCGGCTACTCGGCCATGGGCCCCGAGCAGGCGGTGCCCGCGATTCCGAAGCTGATGGAGTAGGAGGAGCGTTGTGAGCGAGATCCTGATCGTCGGCGCCGGCCAGGCCGGCCTCCAGCTCGCGCTCGGCCTCGTCGCCGACGGCCACGGCGTGACCGTCGTCTCGAACCGGGCGCCCGAGGACATCGGCACCGGCCGCGTCATGTCGAGCCAGTGCATGTTCGACGCGGCCTTGCAGCACGAGCGCGACCTCGGCCTCGACTTCTGGGCGGACGAGTGCCCGGACGTCGAGGGGATCTCGCTCGCCGTGCCCGCTCCGGACGGGTCCGGCAAGGCGATCGACTGGGCCTCGCGGCTCGACCGGCCCGCACAGTCGGTCGACCAGCGCGTGAAGATGCCGGGCTGGATGGAGAAGCTCGAGGAGCGCGGCGGTCGCGTCGTCGTCCACGACGCGGGCGTCGACGACCTGGAGCGGTACACCCAGGAGAACGACCTGGTGGTCGTCGCCGCCGGCAAGGGCGAGATCGTGTCGCTGTTCGAGCGCGATCCCGAGCGCTCGCCGTACGACAGGCCGATGCGAGCGCTCGCGCTGACGTACGTCACGGGAATGACCCCGCGGCCGGAGTACTCGGCCGTGTGCTTCAACCTCGTCCCGACGGTCGGTGAGTACTTCGTCTTCCCGGCGCTCACGACGACCGGAGAGTGCGAGATCATGGTCTTCGAGGGGATCCCGGGCGGCCCGATGGACTGCTGGGGCGACGTGACGACTCCGCAGGAGCACCTCGCGAAGTCGAAGTGGATCCTCGAGACGTTCATGCCGTGGGAGGCGGAGCGCTGCCGGCACGTGGAGCTCACCGACGACAACGGCATCCTCACGGGGCGGTTCCCGCCGACCGTGCGCCGGCCGGTCGCCGAGCTGCCGTCGGGGCGGGTCGTGCTCGGGCTCGCGGACGCCGTGATGCTCAACGACCCGATCACGGGCCAGGGCTCGAACAACGCGTCCAAGATGGCGGCCGCGTACCTCGCCGCGATCCGCGAGCACGGCGACGCGCCGTTCGACCGCGCGTGGATGGAGCGGACGTTCGAGGACTTCTGGGAGGGCTACGGCCGGTACACGACGGCGTGGACGAACGCCCTGCTGTCGCCGCCGCCGGAGCACGTGCTCAGGCTGCTCGCTGCCGGCAACGAGAGCCCGGAGATCGCGCACCGGTTCGTGAACGGGTTCGACGATCCCGTCGACTACTTCGACTGGTTCATGTTCCCCGACAAGGCCGAGGCGTACCTCGCGGAGGTGGGCGCCGCCGCCTGAAGGCTCGCCGAGGTCAGTAGAGGCCGTCGCGGCGGGCGTACCGCTCGGCGCGTTCGCGCTCGTAGCGCTCGACGTCGAGGCTCGGGTCGGCGAGCGCGCGCAGGATCTCGCCGCTCGACGGGAGCTCGCTGCGCTCGACGTGGTTGGCGGGGTTCCAGAGGTCGGACCGGACGATCGCCTTCGAGCACTGCGTGTAGGCCTCCTCGACCGCGACGAGGATGCCGAGCTTCGGCGCCTTGCCGTCGACGGCGCACGCACTGAGGAGCTCCGGGTCGTCCACGACCGTCGCGCGCCCGTTGACGCGGAACGAGTCTCCGATGCCGGGAATCAGGAAGAGGAGCGCGATTCGCGGGTCGGCGAGGATGTTCGTGAGCGTGTCCGCGAGCTTGTTTCCCGGCCGCTCCGGGATCAGCAGCGTCTGCTCGTCGAGGACCCGGACGAAGCCCGCGGCGTCGCCGCGCGGCGAGACGTCGAGCCCGCCGTCGGGGCTCGCGGTCGCGACGCAGACGAAGGGTGAGCGCTCGACGAACCGGCGCGTGAGGTCGTTCAGCCGGTCCGCGATCTTGCGCTGGACGAGCTCGGTCGGATGCCCGATCAGCTCCCGGAGAGCCCGCTCGTCGCCGACGACCGCCATCCCACGAGCATAGCCACGCGGGTTTCGGGAGTCGTCGGGACCCGGGCGTACGATGTCCCTCCGCGATGGCCGCCGTCTCGAAGAGCTCAGCCGACTTTGTCCACCTGCACGTCCACTCCGAGTACTCGATCCTGGACGGGGCCTGCCGGATCGGCGACCTCGTCGAGCGCGCGGCGGAGCTCGAGATGCCGGCGGTCGGCCTCACCGACCACGGCTCCATGGCGGGGGCCGTCCAGCTCTGGAAGGCGACCCGCTCGACCGGTGTGAAGCCGGTCATCGGGTGCGAGGTCTACGTCACCGACGACCGCAAGGCGAGCACGAAGGGGAACGCGCACCTCACGCTCCTCGCGTCGGACAACGCGGGCTACGGCAACCTGATCAAGCTCAGCTCGCTCGGATACCTCGAGGGCTACTACTACAAGCCGCGCGTCGACTGGGAGCTCCTCGAGCGGCACTCGAGCGGGCTGATCGCCCTCTCGGGCTGCCTCTCCGGCCGCGTCTGCAAGGCGCTCGAGGAGAACCGCCTCACCGACGCCCAGGCGGAGCTCGACAAGCTCGCCCAGACCTTCGGCAAGGAGAACGTCTATGTCGAGCTCCAGAACGCACACCTCGACGTGCAGGCGCGCATCCTGTCGCAGCTCGTGCAGCTCGCTGCCGCCGCCGGCCTGCCGACGGTTGCGACCGGCGACGTCCACTACCTCCGGGACACCGACGCCCGCGCCCACGAGGCGCTCCTCTGCATCCAGTCGGGCGACTCGCTCAAGAACCCGAACCACTGGCGCTTCGAGACCGACCACTTCTACTTCAAGTCGCCGCAGGAGATGGCGCTCGACTTCCCGGGTCAGGAGGACGCGCTTCGGCGCACGCTCGAGGTCGCCGAGCGCTGCGACGTCGAGATCGAGCTCGGGCGCATCCTGCTCCCGAAATTCGACGTCCCCGAGGGGCGCGACTCGTTCGACTACCTCGTCGAGCAGTGCGAGAAAGGCCTGCAAAAGCGATACGAGCAGGTGACGCCCGAGCTTCAGGACCGCCTCCGCTTCGAGCTCAAGACGATCAAGGAGATGGGCTTCGCCGACTACTTCCTGATCGTCTGGGACTTCATCGGCTTCGCGAAGCGGAACGGGATCGGCGTCGGGCCCGGCCGCGGCTCCGCCGCCGGAAGCCTCGTCGCCTACTGCCTCGAGATCACGAACCTCGACCCGATCCGCTACGACCTGCTCTTCGAGCGCTTCCTCAACCCGGGCCGCAAGTCGATGCCCGACATCGACATCGACTTCGCCGTGGACGGCCGGGAGCGCGTGATCAACTACGTGCGCGAGAAGTACGGCTCCGACCGCGTCGCGCAGATCATCACGTTCTCGACGATGGCCGCGCGCGCCGCGGTCCGCGACGCCGGCCGCGTGCTCGAGATCCCGTACGGCGTCGTCGACAAGATCGCGAAGCTGATTCCCGAAGGGCCCGGGCAGACGCTCGCGGACGCGAACGAGCTGCGCCGTGCCGTCGCGAGCGATCCCGTCGCGAAGGAGATCCTCGAGCTCGCCGAGCCGCTCGAAGGGCTGACGCGCGCCGACTCGATCCACGCCGCCGGCGTCGTGATCGGCGCCGAGCCGCTGATCGACGTCGTCCCGCTGCAGCAGAAGGGAGCTGACCAGGAGGTCGTCACGCAGTTCAACATGGGCGACGTCGAGTCGCTCGGCCTGCTGAAGATGGACTTCCTCGGGCTGCGCAACCTCGACGTGATCGCGACCGCGTGCGAGCTCGTCGGGAACCTCGACATCGAGAAGATCCCGCTCGACGACCGCAAGACGTACGAGATGCTCGCGCGCGGCGACGCGGCCGGCGTGTTCCAGTTCGAGTCGTCGGGCATGCGCGACGCGCTCCGGCTCGTGAAGCCGACGGAGTTCGAGGACCTGATCGCGCTCGTCGCGCTCTACCGGCCCGGCCCGATGCAGTACATCCCGAACTACGCGGCGCGCAAGAACGGCAAGGAGGCCGTGACGTTCCTCGATCCGCGCCTGAAGCCGATCCTCGGCTCGACCTACGCCATTTCGATTTACCAGGAGCAATCCATGGAGATCGCGAAGGCGATCGCCGGCTTCACGCCCATGGAGGCCGACGACCTCCGCAAGGCGATCGGCAAGAAGATCCACGCGCTGATGGCCTCGCTGAAGAACAAGTTCATCGAGGGCTGCATCGCGAACGACACGTCGGAGCAGGTCGCGCGGCAGCTGTGGGACGACATCGAGAAGGCGCAGGACTACTCCTTCAACAAGTCGCACGCCGCCTGCTACGCGCTGATCGCGTACCAGACCGCCTGGCTCCGCGCGAACCACCCGTGCGAGTACATGGCCGCGCTGATCAGCTCGGTGATGTCGACGAAGGACCGCGTCCCCTTCTACGTCAACACGTGTGCCGAGCTCGGGATCGAGGTGCTGCCGCCCGACGTGAACGAGTCGATGACGGACTTCGCCGTGGTCGAGGGCAGGATCCGGTTCGGGCTCAACGCCGTGAAGGGCGTGGGCGAGGCGGCGTGCCGCGCGATCATCGCCGCGCGAGAGGCCGACGGGCCGTTCGAGTCCATCTGGGACTTCGCCGAGCGGGTCGATCCGTCGGTGTCGAACAAGCGCGTGCTCGAGGCGCTCGTCAAGTGCGGCGCGCTTCCCGGCTCGCGCAGGGGCAATCTCGAGGTGCTCGAGCAGGCTGTCGCGTGGGGCCAGAAGCAGCAGGCCGACCGGCTCGCCGGCCAGGGCTCGATCTTCGACCTCGCCCCGGTCGAGGAGGCCAAGCCGAAGCACCACCCGCCGACGCCGACCGACGAGTTCGACAAGAACGAGCTGTTGCGGCTCGAGAAGGAGGTGCTCGGCCTGTACGTGTCGGAGCACCCGCTGTCGGCGATCCGCGACCAGCTCCGGCGGAAGACGGACGCGACGATCGGCGAGCTCGACCGCCGCCGCGACGGCGAGGTCGTGACCGTGGGCGGCATCGTCGCCGACGTCCGTCAAACGACCACGAAGCGCGGTGACGCGATGGTGTTCCTGCGGCTCGAGGACGTGACCGGCGGCACCGAGGCCGTCGTCTTCAACTCGACCTACGAGAGCGCACGCGAGCTGTGCGTCCCCGACCGCGTGCTGATCGTGAAGGGGCGCATCGACCGCAAGGAGGGCGAGACGAAGCTCGTGGCGCTGGAGATCGCAGCGTTCGAGGCTGTCGCCGAGAAGCGCGAGGTACGTCTGAAGATCGACGCGACGAAGGCGCGGGCCGGCCTGATCCGCGAGCTCGCGCGCTTGATCCGGGACTTCCCGGGCGAGTCGCCCGTCTACGCGGACCTGATCACGTCGCAGGGGAAGAGGGTCTACGCCTTCGGGCCGCAGTTCAAGGTGAAGCCCGCGCCGGACTTCTACGCCGAGGTGAAGATGCTGCTCGGCGAGTCGGCGATCGCGTAGCCAACAGGCGAGCTACGAGTACGGGCCGCCCTCCTGGAGCCGGCCGAGCGCGGCCCAGACGTCGTGGTAGAGGTGAGCCCGCCGGCGATCTCGCGCCGCGACCTCGTTCTTGAAGTTGTCGTAGCGGATGTCGCGAGCGATCGCAGCGAGAGCACCGAGCTCGCCGACGCGCTCCGGCGCGCCGGCCGTCGCGTGAATTCCCCCGTTCGAGCATTGACCGGCGGCGGGCGATCGCCTACGTAGACCGTGGCGGCAATCGAAAGGGGTCATCTCGTGCGGTGGAGTGTCTTTGCGTCTGTGTGTGCCGCGACGGCGGCGGTAGCGCTGCTCTTCGCGGGCAATGCGCTCGCCGGCTACGGCGTGCAGCCGGCGAACGGGACCCAGACGACGCTTACCCCGACCTTCCTCGTCTACCTCGACGGCGGCGACTCGGGCGCCCAGGTGCACGTCGGCACCGACTCGACGGTCGACGGCAACGGGTTCTCGAGCGGCGAGATCGGGAGCTGCATCCCGTCGGCCCCGTACACCGAGCAGGACATGTACACGTGCCAGCCGTCGCTCTACAGCACGACCGGCACGAACGAGCTCGCCGCCGGAACTTACTACTGGTGGCTCACGTTCTACCGCACGGACCCGGGCAATCCCAGCCCGACGCTCAACATCTCAGGGCCCTTCCAGTTCACGGCCGCGGCGCCGACGCCGCCGGCCGGAGTCACCCTCGTCAGCCCCGCGGACGGCGTGGCCGTGTCGGCGACGCCGCGCCTCGTGGCGACGCTGCCGGCGAACGCGACCGTTCACTTCTACGTCTCGACCTCGCCGGGATACGCCGACGACGGGACGCCCGAGGGCACCGCGGTCTACGGCTGCAGCGGCACGACGACCGATCCCGACACCTACTACTGCGACGTGCAAGCCGCGGCGAACCTGGCCGCGGGCTCGACGTACTACTGGTGGGTCGCCGTCTCGCAGAACGGCGGCACGTGGGTCTACGGGCCGCGCTCCTTCACCGTGAAGCAGCCGGCCGCCGGCGGCGGCGGGACGGGCGGCGGCGGAACGCCGCAGCCGCGCGCGGTCGGCGACGCGCCCTACCTGCCCTCGTCGCCGCACTACACGGGCCACAGCGTGAAGCAGACGCGGCTCTCCGCGGCGGCATACGCGCTTTCGAAGCTGATCGGCGCGCCGAAGAGCGTCGCCGTCGCATGCTGGAGCACGCCCGACTGGGCGAACATCGTCCACCAGGACCCCGAGAGCGCGTACACGGTGCTCGGCTTCTGGATGCCCGGGATGCCGCACTGGCTCGAGCTCTCGCCGTCGATCTGCCGGACGATGGAGACGCTGCTCTACCACCGGCCGAAGTACCCCAACCGGTTCACCGCGAACGCAGTCGACACGCTCACGCACGAGATGCTCCACGCGCTCGGCTTGCGGAACGAGGCGATGACGGAGTGCGTCGCGATGCAGCTCTCGTGGATCACCGCGCACAGCCTCGGCGTCCCGCTCCAGTACAGCATGGCGCTGTCGCGCCTGACGCTCGAGAACTACCGGTTCCACCCGCCGAGCTACGTGAACACGACCGCGTGCCGCGAGGACGGTGCGTGGGACGTCTGGAAGGGGAGGCCGTCGCTTCCCTGGCACCAGATGGGTCTCTAGCCCTCCCAGCGCATTCACAGCGGACTCTTCTGTCCGCCTTAGGTCGACGCGGTTGGCTTTCGCCACCCGACAGAGGAGGTGCGAATGCCGAAACTCCGCACGCTGCTCGCCGCGCTCGCCGTCGCTGCCGCGATCGGCGCCGGCGCCGCGTGGGCTGCCGGTGGCAGCTCCACGACGCCGTCGACCACGACCGGAACGACGACGACCACCCCGAGCACGACGACGCCGCGTGCAACGCACCACTGCCCGAACATGGGCGGCAACGGGTCGAGCTCCGGCGCGTCCTACCCACCGAGCAGCCCGACCGACCTCTAACGACTCCGGGTGGGCAGCCCGCCGGCCGCCCACCCGGAAAGCTTCCCCCGATCGCGGGATCGCCCGCGCACCGAGTTCCGCCGACACTGAGAGCGTGGTTGCTGCGGCCGTGTCGAGCGCCCTCGCGCACTCCTTCACCACCTACTGGATGACGTGGGTGCTGATCGCCTCGGTCGGCCTGCTGCGGATCGCGGTGCAGCTGCTCGACCGGCGGCGCGCGAACGGCGCGGCTCCCGCTGTGCGAACATACGTTCGTGACAGCGGCGATCCTCCACGCTGACCTCGACAGCTTCTTCGCCTCCGTCGAGCAGCGGGACGATCCATGCCTTCGCGGCAAGCCCGTGATCGTCGGGCTCGGCGTCGTGCTCGCGGCCAGCTACGAGGCCAAGGCGCGAGGGGTGCAGACGGCGATGAGCCACCGGCACGCGCTGCGCCTGTGCCCGGACGCCGCCGTCGTCCCACCGCGGTTCGACGCGTACTCGGCCGCGAGCAGCGATGTCTTCCGCATCTTCGACGCCGCCGCCCCGGTCGTGGAGCCGCTGTCGATCGACGAGGCGTTCCTCGACGTGGCCGGGATGGAGCGGAGCGTCGGCCCGCCGCTCGAGATCGCCCGGCGGCTCCGGCGGCGGGTGCGTAAGGAGGTCGGCCTGCCGATCACGGTGGGCATCGCGCGAACGAAGTTCCTGGCCAAGGTGGCGAGCGGCGTCGCGAAGCCGGACGGGCTCCTGCTCGTTCCGCCCGACGAGGAGCTCGCGTTCCTCCACCCGCTCGCCGTCGAGCGGGTCTGGGGCGTCGGCCCCGTCACCGCGCGGAAGCTCCGCGCGCTGGGGATCACGACGGTCGGCGAGCTCGCCCGCGTGTCCGAGCCGGTGCTCGAGGCGCTGGTCGGCCGCGCCCAGGGCCGCAAGCTGCACGCGCTCGCGCACAACCTCGACCCGCGCCCCGTCCAGACCCGCCGGCGCCGCCGCTCGATCGGCTCGCAACGGGCGCGCGGCCGGCGCCCCTGGACGCCGGCCGACGTCGACGCCGACCTCTGCGCGCTCGTCGACCGGGTCACGCGCCGGATGCGGAACGCGCACCGCGTCGGCCGGACCGTCGTGCTCCGCCTCCGGTTCGACGACTTCAGCCGTGCGACGCGCTCACGAACGCTCTGGCAGGCGACGGCCAGCACCGAGACGATCCTCCGCACCGCGCGCGAGCTCGCGGAGGAGGCTCTGCCGACGCTCGAGCGGCGCGGCCTCACGCTCGTCGGCATCTCCGTCGCGAACCTCGACGACGCCGCAAGCGTGCAGCTCGCGCTCGCGCTCGACGGGCGGCGGCTCGAGGAGCTCGACGCGGCGCTGGACGAGATCCGTGAGCGCTTCGGCGCGAGCGCGATCACCCGCGGCGTCCTCGTCGGCCGTGATGCCGGCATCGCGATGCCGCTGCTGCCGGATTGAGTAAGAACTCCGTTAAATCGAACTACCCATTGGTATGGGCAGAACCGCCTTGCACGTTTGTACGAACAGAGCTACAGAGAGAATCACTGCGATGCCCACTGCGGACACCACCGGACTGAGGGAGACCGAGCAGGAGCAGGTCGAACGGTGGCGCGCGCAGGAGCTCGAGCGGGCGGGGTTCTCGCACGAGGTCGCGGCCGAGCTCGCGATGCGGAGCGACGTCGACCTGCACCGCGCGATCGAGCTGCTCGAGAAGGGCTGCGCGCCCGAGCTCGCGGCGCAGATCCTCCGCTAGATAAGTAGTTCCACGGGGACGTCTCCTCCGGGGCGTGAGCTGGGCTCGCTGGGGCGCGGCGACGTGCAGGCACGGGTAGCAGCACTACCCGTGCCTGTGCGGCGTCGTGCAGCTGCCGGACGGTGCAGCCCGCCTTCGCCGGGCGCAACCGGCCGGCAGCGGCCCAGCCTGCCCAGATCGCGCAGCCGGACGCACGGACCCGTGGAACTACTCATCTAACCCGCGAAGGCGGGCACAATCCCGCCGGTGCTCGCGTACATCCCCTCGCCGCACACCGGCGTCGTGCATCTGGGGCCGCTGCAGCTCCACATGTACGGGCTGACGCTGCTCGTCGCGATCGTTCTCTGCATCTGGCTGACCGGCCGTCGCTGGGTGGCGCTGGGCGGCGACTGGGACCTCGTCACGCGCGTCGCCGTCTGGGGCGTCACGTTCGGCGTGATCGGCGCCCGCGCGTACCACGACATCACGTCGTGGAACGAGGTGCCCTCGCCGAAGTGGCAGGGGATCTTCGAGGTCTGGAAGGGAGGCCTCGGCGTCTGGGGCGGCATCTTCCTCGGCACGGTCGTCGGCGCCGCCGTCATCCGCCGCGCCGGCGTCAGCGTGCCGCTGTTCCTGGACGCGGCCGCGCCCGGGCTCCTGCTCGCTCAGGGCGTCGGGCGGATCGGCAACTGGTGGAACCAGGAGCTGTACGGCAAGCCGACGACGCTTCCGTGGGCGCTGGAGATCGACGCCGCCCACCGCCCGCTCGATCCCAAGTACGCGGGCTACGCGACGTTCCACCCGACGTTCCTGTACGAGCTGATCTGGGACGTCGTCGGCGTCGCGTTGCTGATCTACGTCGGCAAGCGGTTGCGCGGGCGGCTGAACCCGCCGAACCTGTTCGCGCTCTACGTCGCCTGGTACTGCTTCGGGCGCTTCTTCGAGGAGCTCCTGCGGATCGACCCGGCTCACCACATCGCCGGGCTGCGCCTGAACGCGTGGGTCAGCGCGATCCTCTTCGCCGGAGCCGTGGTCTACATCGTGCTCCACCAGCGGAAGGAGCGGCGACGCCAGGAGCCGCGCCGTCGCGAGCCGCCGAAGCCGCAGCACGCGATGGCGATCCCCCGCGGCCGCGTCCGGTAGCGCCAGTACGCTGCCCCGATGCCGGTCGCCGTCCGCGAGCTCGAGCTGGACCTGGACGCGTTCGAGGGGCCGTTCGACCTCCTGCTCTCGCTCGTGCTCCGCGAGGAGCTGCCGCTCCGGGAGATCGACTTGGCGGAGATCGTCGTCGCGTTCGTCGAGCACCTCGACGGGAAGGGCGAGCTCGACCTCGACGCCTGCGGCGAGTTCCTCGTGCTGATCAGCGCGCTCCTCGAGCTGAAGGCGCGTGCGATGTTCCCCGAGGAGGAGGCCGAGCTCGCCGAGCTCGAGCCCGAGGAGGCGGCGGAGGAGCTCGCGCGGAGGCTCGCGGAGTACCGGCGCGCGAAGGAAGCGGCCGGCTTCCTGCGCGACCGGCTCGACGAGCGCCGTCACCTCCACTTCCGCGTCGGCCCCGCGCCGCTTGCGCCGAAGACCGAGCGGAGGCTCGCGTCGCAGCAGCCGGAGAAGCTGGCCGCGGCGCTGCGCGCGCTGGCCGTCGAGCCGCCCGCGCCGTCGGTCGAGCACATGGCGCTCCGGTTCCCGCCCGTGCACCAGTTCCTCGAGCGGTGGCGGTCGCTGCTGCGGCGCCGCACCCGCCTCGACTTCGACCAGGAGGTCGCCGGCCTGTCGCGCGTCGAGGTCGCCGTCGCGTTCCTGGCCCTGCTCGAGCTGCGCAAGCAGAACGAGGTCGCGCTCGCACAGGCGGTGCCGTTCGCGCCGATAAGGATTTCCCGCGCCGACGCAGAAAGGAGCCTCTCGTGGACAGCCCACTCCGCCTGATCACGACCGACGCGACGCCGGCGCTCGAGCTCGCGCGGACGCTCGAGGCGCTGCTCGTCGTCGCCTCGCAGCCCCTGCCGGTCTCCGAGCTCGCGGCGGCGGCGGACGCCGAGGCGTCGCAGGTGGAGGAGGCGCTCGAGATCCTGGAGCAGCGGTTCTGCGAAGGGCGGAGCGGGATCGTCCTCGAGCACGTCGCCGGCGGCTTCGCGTTCCGCGCCTCGGCGGCCGCATCCGACGCGTGTGCACGCCTCTTCGAGAAGCCCGCCGAGAAGGGGCTCTCGCAGGCGGCGCTCGAGACGCTCGCGATCGTCGCCTACCTCGGCCCGGTGTCGCGACCCGAGATCGCGCGCATCCGTGGCGTCAACGTCGACGGCGTCGTCGCGGGCCTGGTCGAGCGCGGGCTGATCGCCGAGAGCGGCCGGGAGAACGACTTCGGCGCGATCCGCTACCGGACGACGCCGCTCTTCGAGCGCATCTTCGGCCTCGAGTCGCTCGCCGCCCTGCCGCGCGTCGACGACCTCGGCGAGGACGTGACGGAGATCCGCGGCCGCCTCGAAGCCGTCGCCGAGAAGCGGCCGGCCTAGCGAGTCGTCAGTCGACGCTTCGTACGGTCAGGCCGTTCGCGCGCAGCCGGCGCGTGAGCGCGTCCGCCGGCTTCTCGCCGATGGCGTAGGTCGCGCAGATGCGGCGCTCCTTCGGCGTCGGGATGCAGATGCGGCCGGCGGTCGACGCGGGCGTGAGGTCGACGTTGCGCCATTCGACGCCCACGACGTTCGGCGGCGTTGCCGGGACGAGCTCCAGCGAGACGACGTGGTTCGCGTGCAGCAGGAACGTCGCGGCGGCGGAAGCCGCGACCCCGACGACCAGCGACGTCGACATGACGGTGACGCGCGTCCGCGGCTTTCGCCGCGCCGGAGCGCTCGCGTGCACGAGCTCGGACCACTCGTCGTCGTCGAACTTCGCCCAGTCGCGGTCGCGCCAGCCCACCTGGCGAGGCGTCGGCCCGCTCGCGCCGCCGCTTGATCCCCCGTTCGCGCGCTACCGTGGCCGCCGATGGACGTCAGCGAGGCGACCTGGGAGGCCGAGGTGATCGACCGCTCGCACGGCGAGCCGGTCGTCGTCGACTTCTGGGCGGAGTGGTGCGGGCCGTGCCGCGCGCTCGGGCCGGTCCTCGAGGAGGCGGCGCAGGCGAAGGGAGTGCGCCTTGCGAAGCTCGACGTCGACGCGAACCAGCAGCTCGCGAACGAGTACGGCATCCGCGGCATCCCGGCGGTGAAGGCGTTCCGTAACGGCCACGTCGTCTCCGAGTTCGTCGGCGCGTTGCCGAAGGCGCGCGTCGAGTCGTTCCTCGACGAGCTGACGAAGCCGGGCGTCGCCGAGACGACCGACGACCCCGAGCTGAAGTCGGCGCTCGAAGCTGACGACTACGAGCGTGCGTTCGAGCTCCTCCTGGAGCGCAAGGACCGCGAGACGATGGTCGCGCTCTTCGGCGAGCTCGGGCACGAGCATCCGCTCGTCGCGCAGTACCGGCGCCGGCTCGCCGCCGCGCTGTACTAGGCGACTAGGCCCAGGGGAGCTGGTCCCAGTACGCGGGCCGCCCGCGCTCCGGGCGCTCGAAGCGTGCGTACGCCTCGTGCGGGTCCGGCGTCACCTCGTCCGCGCTCGCGCCGTAGCGCGCAGCGAGCTCCGACACCGGGTAGAGGAGCTTCTCGTCCGGCGTCCGCGCGCCCGTCATCAGGATCACGCAGGGGCCGTCGCCGGCGCCGACGAACACGTGCTCCACGCCCGCCGGGCAGTGGACGAAGTCCCACGCGCGGAGCGGCCGCTCCTCGCCGTCTACGAGCAGCTTGCACTCGCCGGCGAGGACGAGGAAGTCCTCCTGCTGCGACTCCGAGTGGTACAGGCAGTTGGGCTGGCCGGGCTCGAGGACCGAGAGGTTGACGCCGAGCTGCGGGAACGGCAGCTCGCGGCTCTCGAACCCGACGCCCGACCCGAACGCGTCCGACACCCACCATTCGGCGTCGCGCACGTTCACCGTGAACCAGCCGTCGCTCGCCGGGGCGAGGCCGGAGCCGGCGTCTTCGAGCTTCGCCTCGGCCATCGCGGCGACTGTATCGACGTTTGCCGAGCGCGAGCGCCGGTAGCAGACGCTCCATGCGCATCTACTACGGAGCAGGACACGAGATGTTCACGCCGCGCGACCTGCTGCGGCACGCGCGGCTCGCCGCAGACGCCGGCTTCGACGGCATCGCGTGCAGCGACCACTTCCAGCCGTGGTGGGAGCCGGGCGAGTCCGGCCACGCGTGGCCGTGGCTCGGCGCCGTGGGGGCGACGGTGCCCGGCGTGCAGATCGGAACGGCCGTCACGCCGGCGGTTCGCCGGTACCACCCGGCGCTCGTCGCGCAGGCGTTCGCGACGCTCGAGCAGATGTTCCCGGGGCGCGTCTTCCTGGGCTACGGCTCGGGCGAGTCGCTCAACGAGAGCCCGCTCGGCTACGACTGGCCGTCCGGCGACGAGCAGCTCGAGATGATGGACGAGGCGCTCGACATGATCCGCCGGCTCTGGAGCGGCGAGACGATTCGGTTCGGCACGAGGCATTTCCCGGCGAAGGACGCGAAGCTGCACACGCGGCCCGACTCGCCGCCGAAGCTCTACGTGTCGGCGTTCCACGAGCGTGCGGCGAAGGTCGCCGCCGAGTACGCCGACGGGCTCTGGACGCTCGGCGACCCCGAGATCGCGCCGAAGGTGATCGAGACCTACCGCGGCGCCGGCGGCAAGGGCGACGTCGTCCTGCAGGCGCTCGTCTCGTGGGCGGAGACCGACGAGCAGGCGCTCGAGGGCGCACGCGTCTGGAAGGGCGCGCAGCCGCCCGAGTACTACGTCGACGACTGGCACGACCCGAAGCAGATGTACGAGCACGCAGAGGAGCAGGTCTCCGACTCGGAGTTCGAGAAGAAGGCCGTCGTCTCGGCCGACCCGGAGGTGCACGCGACGAGGCTCTCGGAGCTGAAGGAGCTCGGCGCGACGGCGATCGCCGTCATGAACTGCTCCGGCTCCGATCCGGAAGGCGCGATCCGCACCTACGGGGAACACGTGCTGCCCAGGCTGCGTTCGGAAGAGACGTGAGGGCGATCTGGTTCGAGCGGCTGGGGGGCCCGGAGGTGCTCGAGGTGCGCGACGTGCCGGAGCCCGTCCCCGGGGAGGACGACGTGCTCGTCGACGTCGAGGCGGTCGGCGTCAACTTCCGCGACGTCTACGAGCGGGAGCGGCAGGGGTACGGCTCCGACCCGCCCGCGGTGCTCGGGGCGGAGGCCGGTGGACGTAGCTCGGACGGCGAGCGGCTCGTCTGGTCCGCCGTCCCGGGCAGCTACGCGGAGAAGGTGGCGGTGCCGCGCCGGAAGGCCGTGCCGATCCCCGACGGCGTCTCGACGGAGGACGCCGTCGCGGTGCTCCTGCAAGGGATGACGGCGCACTACCTCGCGCACGACTCGTATCCCATCCAGCAGGGCGACCGCGTGCTCGTGCACGCGGCGGCCGGCGGCGTCGGCACCCTGCTCACGCAGATCGCGAAGCTCCGTGGTGCACACGTGATCGCGACGGCGTCGACGGAGGAGAAGCGGTCGCTCGCGCGCGAGGCGGGCGCCGACGAGGTGCTCTCGTACGGGGAGCTCGGCGAGCGCGCGGGCGAGCTCGGAGTGGCAGCGGTCTACGACGGCATCGGCAAGGAGACGTTCCTCGCCGGCTTCGACGCGCTCGTTCCCACGGGCCGGATGATCCTCTACGGCGCGGCGAGCGGGCGGCCCGAGCCGATCGACCCGCAGCTCCTCGAGGCCAAGGGCTCGCTCTACCTGCAGCGCCCGACGCTCGCGACCTACACGCGCACGCCGGAGCTCCTGCGTGAGCGCGCCGCCGCCGTGTTCGAGCTGGTGCGCCGCGGCGACCTGCGCGTGCGGATCGGCGCGCGCTACCGGCTCGAGGAGGCGCGGCGGGCGCTCGAGGATCTCGAGGCGCGGCGGACGACGGGAAAGCTGATCCTCGTCCCGTAGGGCGCTAAGGTCCGGCCGTGGAGGCGCCGGACGTCAAGTACGTCAAGAACGGCGACGTCCACATCGCGTACGCGACGGTGGGCGACGGCCCGTTCGACCTCGTCTTCGTGGGCGGCTGGGTGGTCACGAACTTCCTGTCGGCGTGGGACGGCCCGCCCGCCGACACGCTCAGGCGGCTCGCGTCGTTCTCGCGCCTGATCCTGTTCGACAAGCGCGGTACCGGCCTCTCCGACCGCTCGTACGGTCTCCCCGACTACGAGACGCGGATGGACGACATCCGCGCGGTGATGGACGCGGTCGGCTCCGAGCGGGCGGCAGTCCTCGGCGTCTCCGAGGGCGGTCCGCTGACGTTGCTGTTCGCGGCGACGCATCCGGACCGCGTCGCGGCAGCGGTTCTCTACTCAACGACCTCCACCTTCGTCGGCGACGACGACCATCCCTGGCAGCCGACGGTCGAGGAGCGGCTCGCGTGGATCGAGCCGGAGCGGGCGCGGTTCGGCACCGACGACTGGTTCGACGAGTTCTTCCACGGCCTGTCGCCGTCGATCGCGGACGACCCGCAGCTGAAGCGGTGGTGGCGCCGCTGGGTGCTCGAGAGCACGAGCCCGGGCGCGCTCGCCGAGCTGCGGCGGGTGAACCTCCGGCTCGACGCGCGGCACGTGCTCCCGTCGATCGGCGTCCCGACGCTCGTCCTGCACCCGGTGGACGACACCGACATCCCCTTCGAGTGCGGCCGGTACATCGCTGCGCACGTACCGGGCGCGCAGTTCGTCGAGCTGCCGGGGCCGGACCACGGGTGGTGGGTGCGGCCCGACCAGATCGGGGACCACGCGGAGCGGTTCCTGACCGAGCTGTGGGAGCGCGGAGAGTGGGACGCGGTCGAGCCCGACCGCGTGCTCGCGACGGTGCTCTTCACCGACATCGTCGGCTCGACGGAGAAGCTCGCACAGCTCGGCGACCGCGGCTGGCGCGAGCTGATCGGCGAGCACCACGTGCGCGTCCGCCGCCAGCTCGCGCGGTACCGCGGACGCGAGATCGACACCGCAGGCGACGGCTTCTTCGCGGCGTTCGACGGGCCCGCACGGGCGATCCGCTGCGCCTGCGCGATCACCGAGACGGTCCGCGACCTCGGGATCGACGTGCGGGCCGGGCTCCACACGGGCGAGTGCGAGCAGCTCGACGGCAAGGTCGGCGGGATCGCGGTCCACATCGGCGCGCGCGTCGCGGCCAACGCCGGGCCGGGGGAGGTCGTCGTCTCGCGCACCGTCCGTGACCTCGTCTCGGGCTCCGGGATCGAGTTCGAGGAACGCGGGAGCGTGGAGCTGAAGGGCGTGCCGGGGCGCTGGGAGCTCTTCGCCGTCGCCTAGACGCATGCGCCTGAACGCCTGGCTCGCGCGCGCGGGCGTCGCGTCCCGCCGGAAGGCCGACGAGCTGATCAAGGCCGGCCGCGTCACCGTCAACGGCGAGCCCGGGCAGCTCAACACGTTCGTGAGCGCGCGCGACGACGTGCGCCTCGACGGAGAGCCGCTCGCGAAGCAGCGGCCCGCGTACGTGCTCCTGAACAAGCCGACGGGCGTCGTCACGACCGCGCGCGACCCACGGGGGAGGCCGACCGTGGTCGACCTCGTCCGCCACCCGTCGCGCGTCGTTCCCGTAGGGCGTCTCGACGTCGACACGACCGGGGCGCTCCTGCTGACGAACGACGGCGAGCTCGCGCACCGGCTCGCGCACCCGCGCTACGAGGTCGACAAGGTCTACGAGGTCGAGACGGAGGCGCGCGTCGCCGATCGCGACCTGCGGCGCCTGCGCGAGGGCGTCGAGCTCGACGACGGCCCGACGCGCCCGGCGCGCGTGCGGCGGCTCGGCGAGCGGCGAATCGAGCTCACGATCCACGAAGGGCGAAACCGCCAGGTGCGCCGCATGCTGGAGGCAGTCGGCCACCGCGTCCGGCGGCTCCACCGCTCCCGCTACGCGAGCCTGACCGTCGACGATCTGGCGCCGGGCGAGTGGCGCGAGCTACGGCCTGACGAAGCCCATGCGCTCGTAGATGTGGTGCAGCGTCGGTGACGAGGCCTCGCGTGCCTTGGTCGCGCCGATCTCGAGCAGGCGCCTCAGCTCGGGCTCGTCGGACCGCAGCTCGGCGTAGCGGTTCTGCACCGGGCGGAAGAGCTCGACGACCGCTTCGCCGACGTCCGTCTTCAGCTCCCCGTACCCGCGGCGGTCGTAGCTCGCCTCCACCTCGGGGATCGGGCTGCCGGTCGCGACCGACAGGATCTCGATCAGGTTCGAGACGCCCGGCTTCTCCTCGGGGCGGTAGGCGATCTCGCGCCCCGAGTCGGTGACCGCCGTCTTGAACTTCCGGCGGATCACGTCTGGCGCGTCGAGCACGAGCACGGTCCCCTGGGGCGTCCCGTTCGTCGTCGACATCTTCCTCGTCGGCTCCTGCAGGTCCATGATCCGCGCCCCGACCTCCGGGTAGACGGCGCGCGGCACCGTGAACGTCTCGCCGTACCTGGAGTTGAAGCGCTCGGCCACGTCGCGCGCCAGCTCGAGATGCTGTCGCTGGTCGTCGCCGATCGGGACGATGTCGGTCTGGTAGAGCAGGATGTCCCCCGCCATCAGGACGGGGTAGGTGAAGAGGCCGGCGGAGACGAACTCCTTGCCCTCGCCCTTCTCCTTGAACTGCGTCATGCGGCCGAGCTGCCCGAACCCGGTCACGGCCGAGAGCAGCCAGGCGGCCTCCGCGTGTGCGGTCACGTGGCTCTGGCAGAAGAGGGTGCAGCGGTCGGGGTCGAGGCCGACGGCGAAGAGCAGCGCTGCCAGGTCGAGCGTGCGGTCGTGCAGGTCCTGCGGGTCGTGCTCGACCGTGATCGAGTGCAGGTCGACGATGCAGAAGTAGGCGTCGCCCTCGTCCTGCGTCGCGACATACTGGCGCATCGCGCCGATGTAGTTGCCGATGTGTTTGGCACCCGTCGGTTGGATGCCGGAGAAGACGCGCATTGGGGTCACCTCGTCGTCGAGTCGTCGTCGCGCCGGGTCGGGTCAGCGGACGAGGCGGCCTAGCGCAGGGCTCCGCCTCGCCCGCGGCGCCACGACCAACGGAGGACGGAGGCGGAGTGCACGCTGGCAGGATAGAGAAATGGCGGTCACGTCGGCTACCTGGACTCCGGATTCGTGGCGCGAGCGCCGCGCCCTGCAGCAGCCGGAGTGGCCGGACGCGGCGGGCGCGGCGGCCGTCGTCGAGCGGCTGAAGGCGTCGCCGCCCCTCGTGTTCGCGGGCGAGGCGCGCGCGCTGCGCGAGCAGCTCGCGAAGGCGATCGACCGGCGCGCGTTCCTCCTCCAGGCCGGCGACTGCGTCGAGTCGTTCAACGAGATCTCGACCATGCGGATCCGCGAGAAGCTGAAGATCATGCTGCAGATGTCGGCGGTGCTGACGTACGGCGCGACGCTGCCCGTCGTCAAGGTGGGACGGATCGCCGGGCAGTTCACCAAGCCGCGCTCCGACGCGTTCGAGGTCGTCGACGGCGAGGAGATCCCGTCCTTCCGCGGGCACATGGTCAACGGCGACGAACGCAGCCTCGACGCGCGCGTGCCGGACCCGCGGCGGATGCTCGAGGGCTACAACCAGTCGGCCGCGACGCTCAACCTGCTGCGCGCGTTCACGAAGGGCGGCTACGCGGACCTGACGCAGGTCCATCTCTGGAACAAGGACTTCGTCGCCTCGTCGCCGGAGGGCCAGCGGTACGAGCGGCTGGCGTCGGAGATCGAGCGCGCGCTCGCGTTCATGGCCGCGTGCGGGATCGACCTCGCGGCCGAGCGTCGCCTGCACGAGGTCGACGTCTACACCTCGCACGAGGGGCTGCTGCTCGACTACGAGGAGGGGCTGACGCGGCAGGACTCCCTCACCGGCGACTGGTACGACTGCTCAGCGCACCTCCTCTGGATCGGCGAGCGCACGCGCGGGATCGACGACGCGCACGTCGAGTTCTTCGGCGGGGTGCACAACCCGCTCGGCGTGAAGCTGGGCCCCGCGGCGACACCGGACGAGGCCGTCGGGCTGTGCGAGCGGCTCAATCCCCTGCGGGTACCGGGTCGGCTCACGTTCTACGCCCGCATGGGCGCCGACCACGTGCGCGAGCTGCTCCCGCCGCTGCTGCGCGCGGTGCGCGACGAGGGGCATCCGGTGCTCTGGGCGTCGGACCCGATGCACGCGAACACGATCCGAACGGCGGACGGCGTGAAGACCCGTCGCTTCGACTCGATCATGCGCGAGCTCGAGGGGTTCTTCGCGGCGTGCTGGCAGGAGAACGTGTGGCCCGGCGGTGTCCACCTCGAGTTCACGGGCGAGAACGTGACGGAGTGCCTGGGAGGCGCCGACGACGTCGTCGAGGAGCAGCTCTCGCACCGCTACGAGACGCTCCTCGACCCGCGCCTGAACGCACGCCAGTCGCTCGACCTCGCGTTCCGCCTCGCCGAGCTCATGCGCCGCTGACGCCGAGCCGGCACGCGCCTCGAGCCGTGTGCCGTCCGGATGTACACGTCCCAGGCGTAGTACTCGGCGAACGCCGTCGGCACGCGGGCGATGCGGTGCGCGTAGTGGAGCACCGCGTCCACGTACAGCCGCGAATGGTTGTACTGGAACAGCGCGTCGCGCTCGTCGTGCGCGGCACCGTTCGCGCGCAGGTAGTTCGCAGCGCCGAGGATCGCATCGTGGGGATCGTGAACGTTCCCGCCCAGCCCGTACGCGCGCCACGTCGCCGGCAGGAACTGCATGGGCCCCTGCGCTCCCGCGGTCGACGTGTTGCGGACCTTGCCGAACGCGCTCTCGACGAAGTTGATCGCGGCGAGGAGCTGCCAGCGCACGCCGAACCTCGCCTGCGCCTCGCGGTACCAGCCGAGGAGTCTCGCCGCGGGCGCCGGACGCCCGACGCGGATCCGCGCGCGCAGCGGCGGGCTCTGCGCGGCGAGGCGCTGCAGGTCGAGGCGCGCCTGCACGTCGTCGCGCTCCGAAGGTGCGAGCCGTACGACCGCGGCCGCCAGCGCCGGGTGCCGCCCGACGAGGCGCAGGATCGCCTGGCGGTCGCGCGCGAAGCGCGGATCGTGCGTCGTCGCGAACCCGCGCTCGTCGGCGTGGAGCGAGCGAACGATTGCCGGGGCGCCCTGCACGCCGACAGGGTGTCAGACACCGGCAAGGTGTCTGACACCATGAGCACTCGTGCGGCTCACGGTAGTGGGAACCGGGTTGATGGGAACGTCGGTCGCTCTCGCCGCGCGCGACCGCGGTGACGAGGTCGCGGGCTGGGACCCGGACGCCGACGTGCTCGCGCGCGCCGCCGCCCGGGAGGCGCTCGAGCCGCGGGCGAGCCTCGAGGAGGCGGTCGGCGGCGCGGAGCTCGTCGTGGTCGCGGCGCCGATCGCGCAGCTCCCCGCAACGGTCGCGGCGGTGCTGCACGCGTCCGCCGACGCGACCGTCACCGACGTCGGCTCGACGAAGGCATCGGTCGTGCGGGCGGCGAACGGCTCCCCGCGGTTCGTCGGCGGCCACCCGATCTGCGGCTCCGAAACGCGCGGCCCCGAGCACGCGACACCAGCGCTGTTCGAGGGCGCGACGTGGTTCCTGACGCCCGTCGCGGGCACCGGCGCCGACCGGCACCGCCTCGTGCACACGTTCGTCACCTCCCTCGGGGCGACGCCGGTCGCGATCGACCCGGACGCGCACGACCGGCTCGTCGCGATGACGAGCCACGTCCCGCACGTGCTCGCGAACGTCGTCGCCAACCAGACGGGAGCGTCTCGCATCGAGGGCCACGAGCCGCTTGTGCACGCCGCCGGGTCGCTGCGCGACATGACGCGCGTCGCCGGCGCGAACCCGCGCATCTGGGTCGACATCTACCTCGACAACGCCGGCGCGATCCGCGCCGCGCTGCAGGAGCACCGGCGCCGGATCGAGCAGGTGGAGACCGCGCTCGAGCAGGGCGACGCCGGCTTCCTCGCCCGCTGGATCGGCGAGGCGTCGCAGAACCGGCGCAGGATGCTCGAGCGCGAGTACCCGGACCCGGGGACGTTGCACCGGCTGCGCGTCCACGTCCCCGACCGGCCCGGGGTGCTCGCCGGGATCACGCAGGCGCTCGGCGCAGAGCGGATCAACATCGAGGACTTCGAGCTGCACCACGTCTCGCCGGAGCGGGGGGGCACGCTCACGCTCCTCGTCGGCGGCGAGCCCGAGGCCCAGCGCGCGGCTGGGCTGCTCGAGAGCCAGGGCTACATCGTCGTCGTCTCGGCGGTCCTCGATGCGGATTGAGCCCGCCGCGGCGCTCGAAGGGCACTTCGCCGTGCCCGGCGACAAGTCGATCTCGCACCGCGCGCTCCTTCTCGGAGCGGTGAGCGAAGGCGAGACCACGATTCGCGGCTTCGGCCGCTCCGCCGACACCGAGTCGACGCTCGCGGCCGTCCGCGCGCTCGGCGCCGCCGTTCACGACGACGGCGAGCTCACGGTGGAGGGCGTCGGCCTCCGCGGGCTGCAGAGCGCGACCGTCGACTGCGGCAACGCGGGGACGCTCGCCCGGCTCCTGACCGGGCTGCTCGCGTTCCAGGAGGGCGAGTTCACGCTCACCGGAGACGACTCGCTGTCGTCGCGGCCGATGGACCGCGTCGCCGATCCGCTCCGGCGGATGGGCGCACGCGTCGAGACGACCGGCGGAAGGCTGCCGCTGACGATCGCGGGCGGCCGGCTCCAGGGGATCGAGTACGAGCTGCCGGTGGCGAGCGCGCAGGTGAAGTCGGCGGTCCTGCTCGCCGGCCTGGGCGCGAAGGGGAGGACGACCGTGGTCGAGCCGGTGCCGACGCGCGACCACAGCGAGCTGATGCTGCGCGAGGCCGGCGTTCGCGTCACTGCGCGGCCGGCGTCGGTCAGCGTCGACCCGCCGCGGCGCCTCCGGCTCGACACCGTCGAGGTCCCAGGCGACTTCTCGTCCGCGGCGCCGTTCGTCGTCGCCGCGACGATCGTCCCGGAGTCCCGGATCACGATCCACGACGTCGGCCTCAACCGGCGCCGGACGGGGCTGCTCGACGTGCTCGACCGGATGGGCGCGCGCGTCGGCATCGTCGCCCGGCGCCGGTTCGGGCACGAGCCGGGCGGCGACCTCGAGGTGCGCGCGGCGGAGCTGACGGCGACGACGATCGAGGCGCGGGAGGTGCCGCTCCTGATCGACGAGCTGCCGCTGTTCGCGCTCCTCGCGGCGCACGCCCGCGGCACCAGCCGCGTGCGCGGCGCCGAGGAGCTCCGTCACAAGGAGTCCGACCGGATCGAGGCCCTCGTCGAGGCTCTGCGGGCGATCGGCGTGCGCGCGGAGGCGCGGCCGGACGGCTTCGACGTCACCGGCGTCCCCGCCCGCCCGCGCGGGGGGCGGATCGACGCGCACGGCGACCACCGCATCGCGATGCTCGGCGCCGTCGCGGGCGTCGCGAGCCGTGAAGGGGTCGACGTGCAGGGATTCGAGAGCGTCGGAGTATCCTTCCCCGGCTTCCTCGACCTCCTCGAGCAGGTAACTCGCAGATGATCGTCGCCATCGATGGCCCGGCGGGAGCCGGCAAGAGCACCGTCGCGCGCAAGCTCGCGGAGCGGCTCGGCTTCCGCTACCTCGACACGGGCGCGATGTACCGAGCGCTCACGTGGCTCGCGCTGCGCGAGGGGCTGCCGCTCGGCGACCCGGAGCCGCTGGGGTCGCTCGCCCGGCGGAACCCGGTCACGTTCGACGAGGTCGGCCGCGTCTTCATCGCGGGCACGGACGTCACGTCTGCGATCCGCCAGGCGCGGATCGACCAGATCGTTCCCGTCGTCGCGCGCCACGCTCCGGTGCGGGAGGTGATGCGCGAGCGGCAGCGTGACCTCGCGCGGCACGGGAACGTCGTGATCGAAGGCCGCGACATCGGCACGGTCGTCGCGCCCGGCGCGGAGGTGAAGGTCTACCTGCAGGCCGACCAGGAGATCCGCGCGCGCAGGCGGCAGCGCGAGCGGCCGGACATCGGCCCGGACGCGCTCGCGACCGACCTGCGCGCGCGCGACAAGTCGGACCGCGAACGGATGCAGCCGGCGGAGGACGCGATCCTCATCGACACGACCGAGCTGCAGGTCGACGACGTCGTCGGCCGCATCGAGACGCTCATCCGCGAGCGCTCGCTGATCGCGCCGTGACGCGCGAGGACGCCGCCTGGGCCGTCGGGCGGATCTACATGGGCCTGCCGACGCGGTTGCTGACGCGCGGGAAAGCGTACGGCGTCGAGAACGTCCCGGCGGTCGGGGGCGTCGTCTACGCGATCAACCATCTCCACTGGATCGACATCCCGCTCGTCGGCGCCCTCTCGCCGCGCACGGTGTGGTTCGTGGCGAAGGCGGAGGCCGCGAACCACCGCGCGCTCGGCTGGTTCCTCCGGCTGCACGGCGCGATCCCGATCCGCCGCGGCGAGTCCGACCGCGACGCCGTCCGGAAGATGCGCGACGAGGCGCGGCGCGGGCACGTGATCGGGCTCTTCGTCGAAGGGACACGCCAGCGCTCCGGCCGCCCGGGGCGCGCGCAGCCGGGCGCCGCGATGGTCGCCCTGCAGGAGGACGTTCCGGTCGTGCCGGTCGCCGTCTACGGCACGCAGTTCTGGCGGATCGGCAACTTCGCACCGTGCTCGGTCGCGTTCGGCGAGCCGCTCGAGCTCGAAGGGCTGCCGAGGGGCGGGAGGGGCTACAAGGAGGCGACGGCCGTGGTCGAACGCCGCATCCTGGAGCTGTTCGAATGGCTGGAGCGCAAGCACCGCTGACGCTCGCGGGGACGGTCGCGATCGTCGGCTTCCCGAACGTCGGCAAGTCGACGCTCGTCAACCGGCTGACGGCGACGCGACAGGCGGTCGTCCACGAGACCGCGGGCACGACACGCGACCGCAAGGAGTACGTCTGCGAGTGGAACGGCCGCCGGTTCCTGCTCGTCGACACCGGCGGGGTCGACATCGCCGACCCGCACCCGATCACGCGGCAGATCGCGGAGCAGGCGCGGCTGGCGATCCGCGACGCCGACCTCGTGCTTTTCGTGGTCGACGCGCGCGCGGGCGTCACGCCGGGCGACGAGGAGCTGGCGCAGATCCTGCGCGAGGCCAGGAAGCCGGTGCTCGTGCTCGCGAACAAGATCGACGACCCGGCGCAGGAGCCGCTCGCGCTCGAGCTCCACCGGCTCGGGCTCGGGGAGCCGTTCCCGGTCTCGGCGCTGCACGGCTCGAACACGGGCGACCTGCTCGACGAGATCCTGGGGCGGCTCCCCGGCGACTCGCCGCATGTGCTGCCGGCCGACGCGATCCGCGTGGCGATCCTCGGCCGTCCGAACGTCGGGAAGTCGTCGCTCTACAACCGCCTCGTCGGCGAGGAGCGGACGATCGTCTCGGAGGTCCCCGGCACGACGCGCGACACGATCGACACGGTGATCGAGCGCGGGGAGCGCACGTTCCAGCTCGTCGACACCGCCGGCCTGCGACGCAAGCGGAAGCAGCGCCAGGGAATCGACTACTACTCCGAGCTGCGCGCGCTCGACGCGGCGCGACGCGCCGACGTCGCGCTCGTCCTGATCGACGCGGGCGAGGGAATCGTCGAGGGCGACATCACGGCGGTCGAGGTGGCGCGCAAGGCGCACTGCGCGACGCTGGTCGTGCTCTCGAAGTGGGACGTCGCGCAGGTGACGATCGAGGACGTTCGCCCCGAGCTGCAGCGGCGGCTGCGGCAGCGCCCCGACTTCATCACGGTGTCGGCGGTGACCGGCCGCGGCGTCTCCCGACTGCTCGACAAGGTCGCGGAGCTCTACGACCGCTACGTCGGGCGCGTCCCCACAGCGGAGCTCAACCGCGTGATCGCCGAGCTGAAGGCGGAGCGGCAGCCGCCGACGAAAGGCCAGCGCCGCCTGAACGTCCTGTACGGCGCGCAGGTCGCGACCCGTCCGCCGCGGTTCCGGTTCACGGTCAACGACCCCGGCCTCGTCACGCGGGACTACGGCTACTGGGTCGAGAACCAGCTGCGTGAGCGGCTCGGCCTCGACGGCGTCCCCGTGGTGGTCGACTTCCGGGCGCGGTCGTAGGTGCGCGCGGTCGTCGTCGGGGCGGGCGCGTGGGGCACGGCGTTCGCGCACGTCCTGCGCGAGCGCGGCCACGACGTCTTCGTCGCGAGGCGCGAGACGCTCGACGACGCGCCGTACGAGATCGCCGACGTGGTCGCGCTCGCGGTCCCGAGCCATGCGTTTCGCGAGGTGCTCGACCGCGTCCGCGGCGACGCACCGATCCTCTCGCTCGCGAAGGGGCTCGATCCCGCGACGGGCGAGCGGCTGTCGACGCTCGTCGCCGGCCGCCCCGTCGCCGTCCTGTCGGGGCCGAACATGGCGGAGGAGGTGCTCGCCGGGCTGCCAGGCGCGACGGTGGTCGCGTCGGAGGACGAGGCGCTGGCGGTCCGGCTGCAGCACGCGCTGAACTCGCTCGTCTTCCGCGTGTACGTGAACGGCGACGTGGCCGGCGTCGAGCTGTGCGGCGCCGCGAAGAACGTGATCGCGCTCGCGGCGGGGGGCGTCGACGGGCTCGGCCTCGGCGACAACGCGAAGGCGGCGCTGATCACGCGCGGCCTCGTCGAGATGGCGCGGCTGGGCGAGGCGTTCGGCGCACAACCCGAGACGTTCGCGGGCCTCGCGGGGATGGGCGACCTGATGGTCACCTGCTTCCACCCGCGCGGGCGAAACCGCCGCGCCGGCGAGCTGATCGCGCGCGGCTCCACCCCCGAAGAGGCGCGCACCGAGATCGGCCAGGTCGTCGAGGGCCTCACGACCGCCCCCGTGCTGAGAGAGCTGTCTCGGCGCATCGGGGTCGAGCTTCCGATCACCGAAGGCGTCTGCTCGGTGCTGGAGGGGATGCCGCTGCACACGCTCGCCGAGAGCCTGATGGGCCGCCGTCCGACAGAGGAGTGACGATCACGCGGATGCAGGTCCGTCTCGCGCTGATCCTCGCGCTCGGCGTGCTGGCCGCCGGCTGCGGCGGCGGCGGCGGCGACGCGCCGGCGGCTGAGGCGGCCTCGCTCGCGCCGGCCGACGCGCTCGCGTACCTGACGATCGACACGAGCTCCGGCTCGGCCCAGCTGCAGAGCGCGTCCTCGGTCCTCGACAAGTTTCCGTTCAAGGGGACGCTGCTGCGGAGCATCCGGTCGTCGCTCGCGAAGAACGGCGTGAACGTCGCCGCGCTCAGGTCGTCGATCGGGCCCGAGCTCGACGTGGCCGTCCTGAACGTCGACGGCAACACGAGCGCGGTCGGCTTCACGCAGCCGAAGGACGAGAAGGCGTTCGACGCGCAGCTCGCGCGGGGGCCGACCCCCTCCGTGCACGCGACGATCGGCGGCTGGACGGTCTTCGCCGACACCCAGGCGGCCCTCGACGCGGTGAGGCACCGGACGGCGAGCCTCGCGGCCGCGGCGGCCTTCCGGGCCGCGCTGATGACCGTGCCGAATGACGCGATCGTGCGCGCGTATGCGTCGACCGGCGGGCTGCAGGCGGCGCTCGGACGTGCTGCGGGAACGCTCGGCGCCGCGGGCACGACCCGGGGCCCGGTCGCGAAGGCGCAGTGGGTCGCTGCGGCGCTGACGTCACAGGACGGGGCGTTCAAGCTCGAGGTGCACGCGAAGGGCGAGACGGCCGCGGGCGTGCCCACCGGCGCAGGGCTCGCCGGGCAGATCCCCTCGGGCTCGCTCGTCGCGCTCAGCCTCGCCGGCGGCGGCCGAGGCGTCTCGGCGCGCGTCAAGCAGCAGACGTCGGCGCTCTCGCGCAGGGTCGGGTTCGACCTCGGCGCACTCCTCGATGCGCTCGGCGGGCCCGTGATCGCGTACGTGAAGGCCGGGACGCCGATCCCCGAGGTGACGGTCGCCGCGAGGCCGCCGCATCCGGCGCGGACGGCGAAGGCCGTCGGGCAGCTGGTCGTACGGCTGGCGCACGGCGCGGGCACGGCCGTTCCGACGCCCGTCCAGGGCGGCCTCCTGGACAAGGTCGACCTCGGCTCGATCGCGTTCTACTACGGCGTGTCGCACGACGAGGTCGTCGTCACCGACAGCGCGAACGCGCTGTCCGAGCTGCAGAGCGGCTCGGCGCGGCTCGCCGACGACGGCATCTTCAAGGAGGCGAAGGACGGCGCCGGGATGCCGGACGCCTCGCAGGGCTTCCTCTACGTCGACCTCGAGCACGGGGTGCCCGCGCTGCAGGAGATCCTGCGGCTGGCGAACCGGAAGCTGCCCGCGACCGTCGCGGCGAACATCCGCCCGCTCCGTTCGCTGCTCGCTTTCGGGTCCCGCGACGGGGACGTCGAGTCGTTCGTCGTGTACCTGAAGACGTCGTAGGTCGGCTACGCTCCCTCGCCAATGGCCGCGCGCAGCTTCCTGTTCACGTCGGAATCGGTGACCGAAGGGCATCCCGACAAGATCGCCGACCAGATCTCCGACGCGGTGCTCGACGCCGCGCTCGCGAACGATCCGCAGAGCCGCGTCGCGTGCGAGACGCTGATCACGACCGGGCTGATCGTGGTCGCCGGCGAGATGACCACGGACACGTACATCGACATCCCGCGGCTCGCGCGCGAGACGGTCAAGGGCATCGGCTACACGCGCGCGAAGTACGGCTTCGACGCCGACACCTGCGGCGTGATCGTGACGCTCGACGAGCAGTCGCCCGACATCGCCCAGGGCGTCGACACGGCGTACGAGCTCCAGCACGATCCCGGCGACGACGACCCCCTCGACCGCGTCGGCGCCGGCGACCAGGGGATGATGTTCGGGTACGCGACGAGCGAGACGCGCGAGCTGATGCCGCTCCCGATCATGCTCGCGCACCGGATCGCGAAGCGGCTGTCGGAGGTGCGGAAGGCGGACGTGCTCCCGTACCTGCGCCCCGACGGCAAGGCGCAGGTGTCGGTGCGGTACGAGGTCGACGCGAACGGACGGCAGCAGCCGGTCGAGATCGAGCGGGTTCTCATCTCGACGCAGCACCGCGAGGGCCTCGACGCCGAGACGATGATCAAGCCCGACCTCGTGGAGCACGTGCTGCGGCCGATCCTCCCGCGCGACCTCTGCGACGAGCGGCGCCTCGACGACCCCGCGTTCGTGTACGTCAACCCGACCGGGAAGTTCGTGATCGGCGGCCCGATGGGCGACACGGGGCTGACGGGACGGAAGATCATCGTCGACACGTACGGCGGCGCGGCGCCGCACGGCGGCGGCGCGTTCTCGGGGAAGGATCCGACGAAGGTCGACCGGTCGGGCGCGTACGCGGCGCGGTACGTCGCGAAGAACGTCGTCGCCGCGGGGCTCGCCGACCGGTGCCAGATCCAGGTGGCGTACGCGATCGGGGTCGCGCGTCCGTTCTCCGTGCTCGTCGAGACGTTCGGGACCGAGCGCGTGCCGGTGCCGAGGATCGAGGCGCTCGTCCGCGAGCACTTCGACCTGCGGCCGGCGGCGATCCTCCAGAACCTCGAGCTGCGGCGGCCGATCTACGCCAAGACGGCCGCGTACGGCCACTTCGGGCGCGAGGAGCACGACTTCTCGTGGGAGCGCACGGACAAGGCGGACGCCCTCCGCGCCGCCGCCGGCCTCGCCGGCCGCCCCGACCGCGAGCCGACCGCGGTCGACTAGCTGCGCCGCGGCGCCTCGCCGCCGCCCGGCGGGCGCGTCACGAACCTCACCCGGCGGCCACGGCCGTGCCGGCCCCGGCGGGTGGCAGTCACCGCGGAGATTCGTCCACAGTCGGCCCGCGGCGGGATGCGGAGCGAAGCCGCGCCGCGGGCGGGCTACCCGTCCGCGGCGGCCACGGGTTGTGGACGCGCTTCCGTGCGGAAGGACACGTCCCGGTCCCGTGTCACGAGGTCGGGGTCGGTGCGGCGCACGAGGAGCCCGGCGGCAGCCTTCTCGCCGATCGCCTTCTCCTCGCCCTCGACGGCGACGCGGAACTGCCCGGCGGCCGGCTCGGCCGCGCGCAGCTCCACCAGCGCGCCCGGGACGAGGCCCTCGTCGTAGAACCAGTGCAGGAGCTCGCCGTCGTGCTCGGCGAGCCGCACGATCGTCGCCGCGTCGCCCTCCGCGAGGTCGGACAGGGCTTCGAGCTCGCGGTTCTCCTCCTGCTCCACGTCCGGGTCGACGGGCCAGCCGTGCGGGCACCGGTCCGGGTGGCCGAGCTTCGCCTCGATCCGCTCGATCATGTCGTCGCTGAACGTCGCGCCGAGCTCGTCGGCGTGCACGTGCGCCTCGGCCGGCGTGTAGCCCATGAAGTCCGTCAGCAGCCGCTCGATCACGCGGTGCTTGCGCACGACCTTGCGCGCCCGCTCGGCGCCCGCCGCCGTGAGGATCGCCTCCTTGTGCTCGCCCCGCTCGACGAACCCCTCGGCCTCGAGCCGCTTTAGCATCTCGCCCGCCGACGCGCGCGAGACCCCGAGCATCTCGGCGACGCGTGCGGCGATCGTCTGCGTCGTCCCGCCGCCGGTCGGGCGGTACTCGCCGATCGGGAACGCGAGGAAGTAGATGGTCTCCAGGTACTCGTCGATCCCGTGGCTCGCAGCCATGTGTCAGCGATGGTAACTCGTGGAACCTTGTGTAAGGTGAGCCTTACATGAGCACGGGGGAGACGCTGGCGCTCGGCGCGATCGCCGGGCTGACCATCCTCGTCGGTTTGCCGATGGGACGCCTGAGCGGCGCGTCGCCGCGCGTCCGCGCTGCCCTCTCCTCGATCGCCACCGGCATCCTCGTCTTCCTCTTCTGGGACGTCGTCTCGAACGGCGTCGCTCCGGTCGAGTCGCACCTGGAGGCGCACGCGTGGGCCGGGTTCGCAGGCTACGCGGCGCTGCTCTGCCTCGGCTTCACCGCCGGGATGATGAGCCTCGTCTACTACGACGGCTGGCTCAAGTCGAGGCGGGCGACGCCGCTCGTCGGGCCGGGCGCGGCCGCGGTCGACGAGTTCGAGCACCGGTCGTGGTTCGAGGGCCTGACGCCCGGGCAGCGCCTGGCGCTGCTGATCGCGACCGGGATCGGGCTCCACAACCTCGGCGAGGGTCTCGCGATCGGCCAGTCGGCTGCCGCAGGGAAGCTGAGCCTCGCGCTCGTCCTGATCATCGGCTTCGGTCTCCACAACACCACCGAGGGCTTCGGCATCGTCGGGCCGATGTCGGGCGAGGCCGAGCGGCCGACGTGGGGCTTCCTCGGGCTGATGGGCCTGATCGGCGGCGGCCCCACGTTCCTGGGCACGGTCGTCGGGCAGGCGTGGGTGAGCCCAGCGCTCGAGGTCGTCTTCTTTGCCGTCGCCGGCGGATCGATCCTGTACGTGGTGGTGCAGCTGTTCGAGGTGTGCCGGCGGTTCGCGATGCCGCAGCTCGTCGCGTGGTCGCTTCTCGTCGGGCTGCTGCTCGGGTTCGGCACCGACTGGGTGCTCGTCGCCGCCGGAGCCTGAGCCGGCGCGACCCGCGGCTACCCTTTAGCCCCCTTGGGCCACTTCTTCCACGCCGTCGCCGTCTTCTTCCACCACCTGGCGGCTGTGCGGTGGGAGTTCCTCGCGTACGCGCTCGGCTGCCACGTCGCGAAGCTGCTCTTCCGTGCCGGCGCCTGGCGCGCGATCGTCGACGCGGCATATCCCGACGCGCGGCTGAAGTACCGTACCGCCTTCGGCGCGTACGTGGCAGGGGTCGGCGTCAACTCCGTCGTGCCGGCCCGCGGCGGCGACGTCGTCAAGCTCTACCTGGTCAAGGGCCGGCTCCCGGACGCGACGTACGCGACGCTGGCGCCGACGCTCGTCGTCGAGACGCTCTTCGACGCGGTCGCCGCCGGCGCCGTGATCGTGTGGGCGCTCGTGAGCGGGGTGCTGCCGACGCACCGGCTCTACTCGCGCCTCCCCGACGTCGACTGGAAGTTCTTCCTCCGGCACGAGCAGCTGTCCCTGATCCTCGTCGGGACGGTCGCCGCGGCGGCGGTCGTCTGCTGGTTCGCGCTGCGCCCGCGCATCGCGGAGTTCCGCGCGCGGGTCCGGCGCGGCTTCGCCATCCTCGGCGACCGCGGCCGTTTCGCACGCTCGGTTGTCGTGCCGCAGGCGATTTCCTGGGTCTTCCGGATCGCCGCCCTCTACTTCTTCCTCGAGGCGTTCCGCGTTCAGGCGACGATCCACAACGCGCTGCTCGTGCTCGTGGTGGACTCGCTCTCGACGCTGTTTCCGGCGACGCCGGGCGGCGCCGGCACGAAGCAGGGCCTGACCGAGTTCCTGCTCAACGGGCGTGCCTCGCACACGCGCCTGCTCGCGTTCAGCGTCGGGATGAACATCGCGCTCACGGTCGCGAATCTCGTGCTCGGGCTGGCGGCGATCGGGCTCATGGCGCGCACGCTCTCGTTCAAGAAGCTGCGCCTCCGCGCCCGCGCCGAAGAGCAGCCGGCCTGATGCGCTTCGCATCGGTGTACCCGCTCGTGACGGCGAGAGCGGTGGCGCGCGCGTTCACGTACGAGGTGCCGGACGACGTCGGCGTCGGCGCGATCGTGCGCGTCCCCTTCGGGCGCTCGCGCGCGCGCGGGATCGTGACGGAGCTCGTCGAATCCCCGCCCGAGGGAGTGGAGCCGCGGCCGGTCGACGCCGTCGTCGGCGGCCTTCCGCCGGCGCTCGTCGATCTGGCGCTGTGGCTCGCCGACTACTACGGCTCGACGCCGGCGCGCGCGCTCGCGCTCGTCGCCCCGGCGACGCCGAAGCGGCGGAAGGAGCAGCCGCCGCCCGCGGAGCGGCAGGCGCTCGCGGGCGAGGCGGCTCCCGTGCGGCTCTCGGACGCGCAACGGTCGGCCGTCGCGCGGATTGTCGACGGGGCACCGGGCAACCTCCTCCTCTACGGCGCGACCGGCTCGGGCAAGACGGAGGTCTACCTGCAGGCATGCGCGGCGATGCTCGAGCGCGGCTTCGGCGCGATCATCCTCGTCCCCGAGATCGCGCTCGCGCCGCAGACGGTCGGTCGCGTCCGTTCCCGCTTCGGCGACCGCGTCGCGATCCTGCACTCGGCGCTCACCGAGGCGGAGCGGCGCGACGAGCGCGAGCGGATCGCATCTGGGGTCGCGCGGATCGTCGTGGGCGCGCGCTCGGCCGTGTTCGCGCCCATGCGGGGGCTCGGCCTGATCGTGGTGGACGAGGAGCACGATCCGTCCTACAAGCAGGACGCCGACCCACGCTATGACGCGCGAACCGTCGCGGCCAAGCGTGCGTCCCTCGAGGGCGCCGTCGCCGTCTTCGGGTCGGCGACGCCGCGGCCGGAGTCGTGGGCGACGCTCGAGCACCTCGAGCTCGGCGGCCGGATCGGAGCTTCGCTGCCGCCGGTGCGCGTCGTCGACCTCCGCCGTGAGGCCGGGTATCCGCTCTCGGCACCGCTCCTCGACGCGCTTCGCCGGGTCGCAGAAAGCCGCGGGAAGGCGATCCTGCTCCTCAACCGGCGCGGAGTCGCACCGGCGATCCACTGCCGCGCCTGCGGAACGACGATCCGCTGCCCGAATTGCGACGTCGCTCTCGTCCTGCACGGCGACGCCTCGCTCCAGTGCCACCACTGCGGCTTCCGGGCCGCCGCGCCCGCGACGTGTCCGGCATGCGGCTCGCCGGACCTGGCGCGCATCGGCGCCGGCACGCAGAAGCTCGAGCGCGAGCTGGCGCGCGAGCTGCCCGACCTCGAGCTGATCCGGCTGGACGCCGACGCCGTCGCGAAGCCGGAGCAGCTCGCGGCGTCGCTCTCGCGCTTCGCCGGTTCCCGCGGGGCCGTGCTGCTGGGGACGCAGATGGTCGCGAAGGGGCACCACTTCGCCGGCGTCGAGCTGGCGGCCGTCGTCGACGCGGACACCGGCCTCGCCCTGCCGGACTTCCGTGCCGAGGAGCGAACGTTCCAGCTGATCACGCAACTCGCCGGCCGGAGCGGCCGCGGCGCGCCGGGCCGCGTCCTCGTGCAGACGTTCCAGCCGGACGCGCGCCCGGTGGCACACGCGGCGCGGCACGACGTCGTCCGTTTCCTCTCCGAGGAGCTCGGCCGCCGAAGGGCGCTCGGCTACCCGCCGTTCTCGCACCTCGTCCGCGTCGTCGTGGCCGGTCCCGCGCTCGAGCCGGTCGTGCGCGCGCTCGACGAGCTCAAGGCGGGGATCAGGGGCGCGGAGCTGCTCGGGCCGGCGCCGCTGTTGCGTCTGCGCGGCCGCCACCGGGCGCAGCTCGTCGCGAAGACGCCGGCGCCGCGGCGGATCGCGTCGCAGGCGGCGCACCTCCTCGCGGCGGCGGCGCCGGCGATGCGCCGCGCAGGGCTGACGGCCGTCGTGGACGTCGACCCCCAGAGCCTTTAGGGACAGGCGATGTAGCTGTACAGCTACATCGCTTTTGCACCGTCCGGCCCTGGCACGATGAGGCGATGGCGAAGCGGCGGCCGGAGGACGTGCTGGGCGAATGGGGCGTACGGGACGTAACCCCGCCGTCGCTGGCCGAGCGGCGGAAGCTCCTCGACGAGGTCGAGATCAACCCGCTCAGCGGCCGGCCTCTGAAGCGCCGCATCAGGCGCTTCCGCCCGGAGGCCGACCGCTACCTCGCGTCGCTCGGCGGGCCGCTTCCGTACATGCAGCGCCTTCGGCAGATCGACGACGCGATCGAGGCACACACGGCGAGGCTGGCGCACGCCTACGCCGAGCACGTGTCCGATCCGAGCCGCTGGCGCGAGGTCGCCAAACGGTGGGACTTCGGCGAGGTCAACGACCTGATCGACCGGCACAACCGCTACTACCCGATCGAGGCGCGGCTAGCGATGGACCCCCGGACGCGCGACTACGTGAAGGTCGGTGGACGCTCGTACCGTCGCGAGCGGCTCGACGCGGCGTGGATCCTCGCGCGGTTCCCTGCGTAAACTGCCCGGCCTTGGCACACGCGGACGAGCACGAGCACGACGAGCACGAGCACGACGACGAGGCGAGCGACGCCGAGGCACGCGAGCGCGCCGAGGCCGAGGCGCGGCGCCGGCTCGCGCTCGCGCAGATCCGCCAGTACGGCGATCCGGCGCTGCGGATGCCCGCGCGCGAGGTCGAGGACTTCGACGACGACCTCCGCCGGCTCACCGACCGGATGATCTCGCTGATGCACGACGCGCAGGGCGTCGGCCTCGCGGCGACGCAGGTCGGGATCCTCCGCCGCGTCTTCGTGTTCGAGCCCGACGAGGAGGGACCGCGGGCGGTCGTGAACCCGGTCGTCGTCGAGCGAGGAGACGAGACGGTCTCCGACGAGGAGGGGTGCCTCTCGCTCCAGGGCGTTCGCGTCCCCGTCGAGCGCGCGACGCGGCTCGTGCTCGAGGGCAAGGACCCGGAGGGGGGAGAGGTGCACATCGAGCTCGACGCCTACGGCGCGCGAATCGCGCAGCACGAGCTCGACCACCTCGACGGCGTGCTGATCATCGACCGCACCGACGACGAGCACCGCAAGGAGGCGCTCGGAATCCTGCGGCCGCGCGCCGTCCTGCGCTAGTGCGGATCGGCGTCGCGGCGACGGCGCCGCTCGGGGCGGACGTCCTCGAGCGCCTCGCGGCCACGCACGAGATCGCGTTCCTCCTCACGCGTCCCGACGCGCCGCGCGGGCGCGGCCGCCGCGTCGGGCCGCCGCCGGCGAAGGTGGCGGCGGAGCGGCTGGGAATCCCTGTGCACCAACCGGAGCGGCCGGAGCTGCCCGAAGAGGTCGAACGGGTGGTGGTCTGCGCGTACGGCCTCTACATCCCGCCGCGGTTGCTCGCGCGCTCGCTCTTCCTGAACGTGCACCCGTCGCTGCTGCCGCGCTGGCGCGGCGCCGCGCCGGTCGAGCGCGCGATCCTCGCCGGCGACGAGGAGACGGGCGTCACGATCCACGAGACGGTCGCCGAGCTGGACGCCGGGCCCATCGCCGCGCGCGAGGCGTTCCCGATCGGCGCCGCGGACGCCGGCGAGGTGTTCGAGCGCGCCGCCGAGGTCGGCGCGCGCCTGGTCGACGAGGTGATCGTCTGCCCGCGATTCGAGCCGCAGGTCGGAGCGCCGACGTACGCCGAGAAGATCGGGCCGGCCGACCGCGAGCTCGACCCGGCCGACCCGGTGGACGCGTGGCGTCGCGTCCGCGCGCTCTCGCCGCACATCGGCGCGCGCACCGAGCTGCACGGCCGGCGCGTGACGATCTGGCGCGCGCGCCTCGAGCGCGGGGAGCTGGTGCCTGAGGTCGTGCAGCCGGACGGACGCAAGCGCATGAGCTACGACGAGTTCCTGCGCGGCGTGCGGTGATCGCGCCGGCCCGCCGCGCGGCGTTCGACGTCGTGCTCCGCGTCTTCGAACAGGAGGCGTACGCCGACCGCGCGCTCGCCGGTGCAGTCGAGGGGCTCGACGAACGCGACCGCGCGCTCGCGCAACGACTCGCCTACGGGACGGTGCAGCGGGCGCGCACGCTCGACTTCGGGATCGAGCAGCTCGGCAAGCGGCCCGTGCGGAAGCTCGACCCTCCGGTGCGTGCCTCGCTGCGCCTCGGCGCATACCAGCTCGCGTTCACGGAGCTCCCCGAGCACGCGGTCGTCGACGACGCGGTGGAGCTCGTCCGCGCGGCGAGGCGCGAGCGCGCCGTGCCGTTCACGAATGCGGTCATGCGGCGGCTCGCGCAGGGCCTGCGCGGCCTCGTGGCGTCGCTGCCCGACGGGCCGGTCAAGGAGTCCTACCCGGACTGGATCGCGGAGACGTGGGCGCGGGACCTCGGCGCCGAGTCTGCGCTGTCGCTGATGCGCGCGCAGAACGAGCCGCCTGCGCTCGAGGTGCGCGCGGCCGAGCCGGTCGGAGAGCCGACGGACGTCCCGGGCGCCTACGTGGTGGAGCGCGTCGACCCGGAGCGGATGCGGCCGATGAGCCGCGCGTCGCAGCTCGCCGCGATCGTGGTCGGATCGGAGGAGGGTGAGCGCGTCCTCGACGCGTGCGCGGCGCCGGGCGGGAAGACGGCGATCCTCCGGGGGCAGGTGACAGCGGTCGAGGTCCATCCCGGCCGCGCCGCCGGGCTCGCACGGAGCGCAGGGCGAAACGTGCGCGTCGTGAACGCCGACGTGCGCGAGCTCGACGAGCGCGGGTTCGACCGCGCTCTCGTCGACGCGCCGTGCTCGGGGCTCGGCGTCCTCGCGCGCCGGCCTGACCTGCGCTGGCGCGCGCGGCCGCTGCCGGAGCTCCAGCTCGAGCTCCTGCGCGCCGCGGCCGAGCGGACGAAGCCGGGCGGCACGATCGTCTACTCGGTGTGCACGCTCAACGCCGACGAGAACGAGGCCGTCGTCGACGCAGCCGGTCTGGAGATCGAGCCGCTGACGGACGAGTGGCCGCAGTACGCGCACCCGACGCGGCCGGAGTTCGTGCTCACGCGCCCGGACCGCGACCGCACGAGCGGGTTCTTCATCGCGCGCCTCCGTACGATCTGACGGATGGGCTGGTCGGAGTGGATCCGCGGCGTCGAGGTCGAGCCATCGCTGTACGGCGCCGACTTCGCGCACCTCGGCGACCAGGTCGGCGCGCTCCTCGAGGCCGGTTGCCGCGTCTTCCACTTCGACGTCGGCGACGGCCACTTCGTCGAGCCGATCACGATGGGGCCGATCGTCCTGGAGGCGATCTCGCCGATCGTCCACGACGGCGGCGGCGCGCTCGACGTGCACCTGATGGTCGAGAATCCGTCGAAGTACTTCGCGCCGGTCCGCGCCGCGGGCGGCGACAGCGTGACCTTCCACTACGAGGCCGTTCACGACGTCCCGCGGACGATCGCGCAGGCGCGCGGGCGCGGGCTGCAGGTGGGCGTCGCGTTCAATCCCGAGACGGCGCCCGACGACGTGGCCGCGGTCGCCGGCGACGCCGACCTCGTCCTCTGCATGAGCATCCACTCCGGCTACTCGGGGCAGCCGTTCCAGGAGGAGGCATACGGGCGGGTGGCGCGGCTGCGGGAGGCGCTGCCGGAGCGGGTCAACATCCAGGTCGACGGGGGAGTCGGCGAGACGAACATCCGGCGGCTGCGCGACGCCGGCGCGACGCTGCTCGTCGCAGCGTCGGCGATCTTCGCGCACCACGATCCGCCGCAGGCGTACCGAACGCTCGTCGAGCTCGCCGGATGACGATCGAGCGCGCCGTCGAGCTCGCGCGCGAGGCGCGCGACCGCGCCTACCCGAAGCCGACCGTCGGCGCGGTCGTCGTGGCCGGCGGCGAGGTGGTCGCGGAGGGCGTGACGGAGGCGGCCGGCCGGCACGCGGAGGTCGTCGCGCTCGAGTCCGCCGGCGAGCGCGCTCGCGGCGCGACGCTCTACGTGTCGCTCGAGCCGTGCAACCACCACGGCACGACGCCGCCGTGCACAGACGCGATCCTCGCCGCAGGCGTCGAGCGCGTCGTCTACGGCGCAGCGGATCCGAACCCGCGCGCTGCGGGCGGCGCGGACCGCCTGCGCGCGGCCGGGGTCGACGTCGAGCTCGTCGACTCGTTCGAGGCGCGGGCCGTGAACGAGGCCTGGCGGACGTGGGTGGCGAAGAGCCGCCCGTACGTCCTGTACAAGGCCGCGACGACGGTCGACGGGCGCGTCACCGTCGCCCGCGAGCGGTGGGTGACGGGCGAGGAGAGCCGCCGCCTCGTGCACGAGCTGCGGGCCGCGGTCGACGCGGTGGCGGTCGGAGGGGGCACGGCGCGCGCCGACCGGCCGCGGCTCGACGCGCGCGGCGTCGGCACGCCGCGGGGCCAGCCGCGGCGCCTCGTCTTCTCGCGTGGGCCGCTCCCCGACGGTGTCGACCTCGAGCTGCGGACGGGCGGCCTCGAGGAGGAGCTGCGCGCGCTCGCGCAGGAGGGCGTGCAGTCGCTGCTGCTCGAGGGCGGCCCGACGCTCGCGAGCTCGTTCCTCGAGGCGGACCTGGTCGACAAGCTCCTCGTCTTCGTGGCGCCGACGCTGGCCGGTGCGGGCCCGGCGGCGTTCGCCGCTTCGCTACCCTCCCCGCGCACGCTCGCCCGGCTTCGAGCACGGCAAGTCGGCCCGGACGTGCTCCTCGAAGCGTATGTCCACGACCCCTGAGTCCCAGCGCGCCGACGATCAGATCGTCACCCACCTGAGCCACTGGCTGACGCGCCAGCTCGGGAACGACGAGCTGCGGCGGAAGGTGGAGGAGATCGGGACCGACGAGCTCACGCCCGGAGCGCGGCAGGCCGTGCGCGAGCTGCTCGCCGAGCTCGAGACGACCGCGCCCGGCGAGCGCGCCCAGCTCGAGGCCCGCGTCCGGGAGACGGTCGAGACATTGGTCTACGGAGACTAAGGAGCCGTGTTCACCGGCCTCGTGCGCGAGGTGGGCACCGTCCGCTCGATGGACGGCGGCCGGCTCGTCGTCGAGTCGTCGCTCGAGGCGCGGGTCGGCGACTCCGTCGCCGTCGACGGCGTCTGCCTCACCGTGGTCTCGAATGCCGGCGGGAGCCTCGCGTTCTACGCGGTCGCCGAGACGCTGGCGCGGACGAGCCTCGGAACACTCGACCGCGGGTCGAGGGTCAACCTGGAGCCGGCGCTTCGCGCCGGCGACCCGCTCGGGGGCCACTACGTGCAGGGGCACGTCGACGGTGTCGGCACGTTTCGCGGTGTCGCAGGCGGGCTGCACTGGTTCGACGCGCCGCCGGAGCTCCTCCGCTACGTGGTCGAGAAGGGTTCGATCGCGGTCCAGGGGACGAGCCTCACCGTCGCCGCGAGCGACGACCGCGGGTTCGCCGTCGCGCTGATCCCGCACACGCTCGAGGCGACGACACTCGGTGATCTCGGGCCCGGCGCGCGGGTGAACCTCGAGGCCGACGTCCTCGCGAAGTACGTCGAGAAGCTGCTCGCGCGCTCGTGACCGAGCTGCGGACGCCGCGGCTCCTGCTGCGGCAGTGGCGAGACGACGACCTCGAGCCGTTCGCGGCCCTGAACTCCGATCCGGAGGTGATGGAGCACTTCCCGCGGCCGCACACGCGGGAGGAGAGCGACGCGTTCGCCCGCCGGATCCGCGAGCACATCGCCGCCGCCGGCTGGGGCCTGTGGGCCGTCGAGGTGCAGGCATCCGGCGAGTTCGTCGGCTTCGTCGGGCTGGCGGAGCCTCGTTTCGACGCGCACTTCACGCCGGCGCTCGAGGTCGGCTGGCGCCTCGAGCGCAGAGCGTGGGGGCACGGCTACGCCACGGAGGGCGCGCGAGCCGCCGTCGCGTTCGCATTCGGCGGGCTCGGCCGCGACGAGGTCGTCTCGTTCACGAGCGCGACGAACACGCGCTCGCAGCGCGTCATGCAGCGGCTCGGTATGACGCACGACCCTGCAGACGACTTCGCCCACCCGCTCGTCGACGACCCGCGTCTTCGCCGGCACGTCCTCTACCGGCTGCGCCGCGGCTAGCCTGTCCGGATGAGCGTCACGACGCCGTTCGCGACGGTGGAGGAGGCGATCGAGGACATCCGCGAAGGGCGGATGGTGGTCGTCGTCGACGACCCCGACCGCGAGAACGAGGGCGACCTGACGATCGCGGCGCAGTTCGCGACGCCGGAGGCGATCAACTTCATGGCGAGGCACGCACGCGGCCTCGTCTGCCTGTGCCTGACGGAACAGCGGGCCGACGAGCTCGGCCTGCGGCCGATGACGGAGCGGAACGAGGCGCCGCTGGGGACCGCGTTCACCGTCAGCATCGAGGCGCGCGAGGGCGTGACGACAGGCATCTCTGCAGCCGACCGCAGCCGGACGATCCAGGTCGCGATCCACCCCGACTCGACGCCGCGCGACCTCGTGCAGCCGGGGCACGTGTTCCCGCTGCGCGCGAAGCCGGGCGGCGTGCTCGAGCGCATCGGGCAGACGGAGGCGGCGGTCGACCTCGCCCGCCTCGCCGGGCTCACGCCGGCCGGCGTCGTGTGCGAGATCATGAACGACGACGGGACGATGGCCCGCGTGCCGGACCTCGTCCCGTACTGCGACCGGCACGGCCTGAGGATGATCACGGTCGCCGACCTCGTCGAGTACCGCCGCCGCCACGAGAAGCTCGTCGAGCGCGGGGCCGCGGTGCGCCTCCCGACGGAGTACGGCGAGTTCCAGGCGATCGCGTTCAAGGAGAAGCTGACGGGCAAGACGCACGTCGCGCTGGTGAAGGGCGACGTCGAGGGCGCGGAGAACGTCCTCGTCCGCGTCCACTCCGAGTGCCTGACGGGCGACGTGTTCCACTCGCTGCGCTGCGACTGCGGCGAGCAGCTCGAGCACGCGCTCGCCCAGATCGACGCCGAGGGTCGCGGCGTCCTTCTCTACATGGCGCAGGAGGGCCGCGGCATCGGGCTTCTGAACAAGCTGCGCGCGTACGAGCTGCAGGAGCGCGGGCGGGACACCGTCGAGGCGAACCTCGAGCTCGGCTTCCCGGCCGACGCGCGCGACTACGGGATCGGGAACCAGATCCTGGCCGACCTCGGCCTGACGACGATCCGGATCCTCACCAACAACCCGAAGAAGCTGACCGGGATCGACGGCTTCGGCCTCAGCGTGGTCGAGCAGGTGCCGATCGAGGTCGTCCCGCAGGAGGAAAACCGACGCTATCTAGCCACCAAGAGGGCTAAGCTCGGTCACCGCCTGCACCATCAGGACCTGAAGAACCTCGACTACGAACCGGAGCCCGAATGAGCGAGATCGAGCAGCAGCAGGAAGGTACGACCACCGTGTCGGAGGACACGGACGAGACCCCGCCCGCCGATCCGTTCGAGGGCTGGCCCGCCGCCGAATCGGCGGCCGTGATCGAGGAGCCGCCGGCGGACGGCGTGAGCGTCGAGCACGTCCGCGGCGAGGTGAAGGTCCCCGACGGGTTCACGGTGCTCGAGGGGACGCCGCTGGGGAAGCGGCGGTCGGTCGGCGTCGTCGTCTCGCGCTTCAACGGCGGCCTCACCGACCGGATGCTGCAGACCGCGCTCGACGCGCTGCTCGAAGCCGGCGTCGCACAGGACGCGGTGACCGTCGTTCCGGTGCCGGGCGCGTTCGAGCTCCCGCTGGCGGCGATGGCGCTCGCGAAGACGCGGCGCTACGCGTGCATCGTCGCGCTCGGCGCTGTCGTTCGCGGCGAGACGCCGCACTTCGACTACGTGGCCTCCGAGTGCGCCTCGGGGCTCCAGCTCGCCGGGATCGAGACCGGCGTGCCCGTCGCGTTCGGCGTTCTCACGGTAGACAACGTCGAGCAGGGCGAGGCGCGGATCCACAAGGCGGCCGAGGCGGTGCGCTCGGCGCTCGAGATGGCCGACCTGTTCGCCCGGCTGCGGGCAAGCGCCCGGGCGTAGCCGCTACACTGCGCCGCCGATGTCGAAGGTCTGCGCAATCTGCGGCAAGAAGCCCGCGTTCGGTCACCATCGCTCGCACTCGATGGTGGCGACGAAGCGGCGCTTCGACCCGAACCTGCAGCGGGTCCGGATCATGCTCAAGGGCGCGCCGACCCGCGCCTACGTGTGCACGCGCTGCCTGAAGAGCGGCCGCGTCACGAAGGCCGTCTAGCGCATCCACGCGGAGTAGGGTCATCCGCATGAGGGAGCGCGCGCACGAGCTCGTGAGGGGCGCGCGTGCCGCGATCGAGGCGCACCGAGGGCGGATCGACGATCTGAACGTGTACCCGGTGCCCGACGGCGACACCGGCACGAACCTGACGCTGACGGTGCGGGCGGTGGACGAGGCGCTCGTGCGCGACGGCCCCGACGACCGTGCGGGCCTGGCGCGCGAGATCACGCGCGCCGCGTTGCTCGGCGCGCGGGGGAACTCCGGCGTCATCCTGTCGCAGATCGTGCGCGGCGCGTGCGACGCCTTCGCCGAAGGCGGCGACGCGGCGCGCATGTTCCGTGGCGCGAGCGACGCCGCGTACCGTGCGGTGAAGCAGCCGGCGGAGGGGACGATGCTGACCGCGATCCGCGCGATGGCCGAGGCGGCCGACGCCGGCGGCGACCTCGCGGCGATCGTCGCGCGCGGTGACGAGACGGTCCTCCGGACGCGCGAGATGCTCCCGATCCTGCGCGAGGCCGGCGTCGTCGACGCAGGTGCGGCCGGGCTCGTCGAGATCGTGCGCGGCCTGCAGGCGGCGCTGACCGGCGAGGCGCTCCCGCCGCCGCCGCCCGAGGTGATGGAGGACGAGCTCGGCCTCGAGGCGATCCACCAGGAGCTCTCGCGCTACCGCTACTGCACCGTCGTGGTCGTCGAGGGCGACGAGCTCGACGCGGACGAGCTCGCACGGGAGCTCGAGCGGCTCGGCGACTCGCTGCTCGTCGTCGGCGACTCGAGCGCGCTCAAGGTGCACATCCACACCGACGACCCCGGCCGCGTCCTCTCGCTCGGCGTCGTGCGGGGGACGATCGGCGGAGTCGAGGTGGCGAACATGCACGCGCAGGCGCACGAGCGCGAGGAGCGGCTGCTGCACCCGGCGGGGGAGGAGGGTGCCTGTGCCGTCGTCGCGGTCGCCGTGGGCGCGGGCAACCGCAGGCTGTTCGAGAGCTTCGGCGCGCTCGTCGTGGACGGCGGCGCGACGATGAACCCTTCGACCGCCGATCTCCTCGCGGCGATCGAGCGCGCCGCGTCCGCGGAGGTGGTCGTGCTCCCGAACGACGCGAACGTGATCATGAGCGCCGAGCAGGCGGCGGGGGCCTCGGCGAAGGAGGTGCTGGTCGTCCCGACGCGGTCGATCCAGGCCGGGCTGGCCGCCGTCGTCTCCTTCGACCCCGGCGCGTCGGCCGCGGAGAACGCCGCGGCGATGGCGGAGACGGTCGCGGAGGTCGCGACCGGCGCGGTCGCGGTCGCGAGCCGCGGCATCCAGCTCGACGGGGTGGCGGTCGAGCGCGGAGAGTGGCTCGGCCTGGCCGAGGGCGAGCCGGTCGCCGGCGGCGGGAGCTTCGACGCCGTCGCGGCGGCCGTGCTGCAGCGGCTGCTGGAAGAGCCGCGGGACGTACTGACCCTGCTGACCGGGGAGGGCGCGCCGGTGCTCGACGCGCTGCTCGCGCAGATTCGCGACGCGCATCCGGACCTCGAGCTCGACGTGCACGACGGCGGGCAGCCGCACTACCCGCTCCTGCTGGCGGCGGAGTGACGCCGGCCCGGCTCGTCCTCGTCGAGGACAACGACATGTTCCGCGAGACGCTCGAGCTGCTCTTCGGGATGCGCGAGGAGGTGGAGGTCGTCGGAAGCGCGTCATCCGGCGACGAGGCGACCGCGCTCGTTCGTCGGGTCGAGCCCGACGTCGTGCTGATGGACTACCGGATGCCCGGCCTCAACGGCGCCGAGGCGACGCGGGCCGTGCTCGCCGCCGCGCCCGGCACGAAGGTCATCTGCCTCACGGCCTCGGTCACCGCCGAGGAGGTGGACGAGGTCCTCTCGGCCGGCGCGGTCGCGTGCGTGACGAAGGACGAGGACTTCGATCGCCTCGTTCGGCTTGTCTGCGAGGCTGCCGCGTCGTGATCCTGACCGCGGAGAACACCGCTGTCGTCCTCGACTCCACCGCCGACTTCCCCGAGGCGCCGCAGCGGTACCCGAACTTCCGCGTCGTCCCGCTCTACGTCCGGTTCGGCGACGAGAGCTTCAGGGACTACGTCGAGATCGACCCGGCGCGCTTCTACGAACGCCTGCGCACCACGAGCGAGCTGCCGACGACGTCGCAGCCGACGCCCGCCGACTTCCTCGCCGCCTACGAGGAGCTCGCGCCGCGGTACGAGCGGATCCTCTCGCTCCAGATCAGCTCCACGCTCTCCGGGACGTTCCGGAGTGCCCAGGCGGCCGCGGAGACGCTCGGCGGCGCCAAGGTGCGTGTGGTCGACACGCGCACCGTCTCCGCGTCGCTCGCGCTGCTCGCGCTCGGCGTGCAGCGCCGTTTGGAGCGCGGCACCACCGACGAGGAGATCGACGCTTTCGTCGCGGCGTACGGGCGCGAGCACCGGTTGCTCTTCACCGTCAACACGCTCGACTACCTCGCGCGCGGCGGGCGGATCGGCAAGGCCGCCGCGTTCGCCGGGAACCTGCTGCACGTGAAGCCGATCCTCACGATCCGCGACGGCGAGCTCGTCCCGCTCAAGCGCGTGCGCGGCAACCAGAGGGCGTTCGGCGAGTTCCAGCACCTGTTCGAGTCGACGTCTACCGACTCGCCGCACCTCCGGATCGGCATCGCGCACGCCGCGGCGCTCGAGCGGATGGAGGCGCTGCGCAGGATGGTGCGCCACGTGCGGCCGCAGGCGCAGATCGACATCGCGACGACGCTCGGCGCCGTCGTCGGCACGCACGCCGGACCTGGCACGGTTGGGTTCTTCTGGTTCGAAGACTCGCCGTAGTGCCGACACCCGCCTCGGAGCGAAAGCCTCCCGCCGACCGCGCGGCGCCGGTCGACGCGCCTTTCGACGCGCTCCTCGTCGTCTCGTTCGGCGGGCCCGAAGGGCCGGAGGACGTGCTGCCGTTCCTCGAGAACGTCACGCGCGGTCGCGGGGTCCCGCGTGAGCGGCTGCTCGAGGTCGCCCACCACTACGAGCTGTTCGGCGGCGTCAGCCCGATCAACGAGCAGAACCGCGCGCTGGTCGCGGCGCTCGAGCAGGAGCTGCACGCCCACGACATCGAGCTCCCGGTCTACTTCGGCAACCGCAACTGGCACCCGTTCATCGCCGACGCTTTGCGCGAGATGCGCGACGCCGGCGTACGGAACGCGCTCGCGTTCCTGACCTCCGCATACAGCTCCTACTCGGGCTGCCGGCAGTACCGCGAGAACCTGTACGAGGCGCAGCAGGCGGTCGGCGAGGACGCGCCCGCCGTGTCGCGCCTGCGGATGCTCTACAACCATCCAGGGTTCGTCGAGGCGAATGCCATCCGCGTGCGCGAGGCGCTGCGAGCGGTACCCGAGCGATCGGCCGTCGCGTTCACAGCCCACTCGATTCCCGTTGCGATGGCGAAGAGCTGCGCCTACGAGGCGCAGCTGCGCGAGACGGCGCGCCTGGTCGCCGAGGCGGCGGGCGTCGTCGACTGGGACGTCGTCTACCAGTCCCGCAGCGGGCCGCCGCACGTGCCGTGGCTCGAGCCGGACGTCTGCGACCACCTCGAGGCCCTGCACGCCGCCGGGGCTCCCGGCGTCGTGCTCGCGCCGATCGGGTTCCTTTCGGACCACATGGAGGTGCTGTACGACCTGGACGTCGAGGCGCGCGCGGTCGCCGACCGGCTCGGGCTGCCGGCGGCGCGAGCAGGGACGGCCGGGACGCACCCTGCGTTCGTCGCCGCGATCCGCGAGGCGGTCGAGGAGCGCCTCGACGCGCGCTCGCCGCGCCGTGCGCTCGGCCGGTTCGGACCGGGCCACGACACGTGCGCGCCCGACTGCTGCCTTCCCGGCACCGGCCGGCCCTCGCCGTGGGAGGCGCCGGGACATGACGTCCGGACCGGGTCCTAAGCTCCGTTCGCGGTGGCGACGGTGACCCGCATGCACCCGGGGTTCGCAGGCGTGGTCCAGCACGAGTGGCCTCGCCCGCGCGGCTGGACGCCGCCGCAGCGGCTCGACGCGCTCGACGTGGCGACGCTGCCCGGCGTGGGGCCGACCCTCGCGCGCCGCCTGCGCGCGTTCGGCATCTCGACCGTCCGCGACCTGCTCGACCACGCGCCGCGGCGGTACGAGTCGGCGGCCGAGCAGGTCGCGATCGCGAAGCTCGGCCTCACCGAGGGCGAGGTCGTGATCGAAGGTCGAATAGCCGGCGCGCGCGTCCGGCCGCTTCGCGGCCGGCGCCGCACGCTCGTACAGGCGACGGTGCGGGACGAGAGCGGTGGCCAGATCACGGCGCAGTTCTTCAACCAGCCGTGGCTCGTCGAGAAGCTCACGCCCGGGACGCAGGTCCGGCTGCGCGGACGGCTCTCCCGGTTCGGGTTCGAGGTAAAGAGCTACGACCTCGGCGAAACGAGGCGCACCGCCGACTTCGCCCCCGTCTATCCCGCGAGCGAGGAGATCCCGTCCGTGCGCCTGCGCGAGCTCGTCCGGCGCGCGCTCGCGGACCACGGCCGCTTCCTCCCGAACACGCTGCCGGTCGAGCTCGCCGAGCCCACGTTCGCGGACGCGCTCGGCGCGCTGCACTTCCCGCAGGACGAGGCGCAGGCCGAGGAGGGGCGGCGGCGGCTCTCGCTCGACGAGCTGGTGGCGCTGCAGCTCGTGGTCGCACGCCTGCGGGAGACCGACGCCGTCGCGCCGTCGCTGGCGCAGCCGGGAGAGCTGATCGAGCGCTACCGCGCGGTGCTGCCGTTCACGCTCACCGAGCACCAGGAGCGCGCGATCACCGAGATCGACCTCGACCTCGCGCAGACGGCGCCGATGCAGCGGCTCCTGCAGGGGGACGTCGGCTCGGGCAAGACCGTCGTCGCACTGTACGCGCTCCTGCGGGCCGTCGAGAACGGGCGCCAGGGCGCGCTGATGGCGCCGACCGCGACGCTCGCGGAGCAGCACTTCCTGACGGTGGAGTCGCTGTGCGAGCCGCTCGGCGTCGAGGTCGCGCTGCTCACGGGCGCGGTCAAAGGAAGCGTGGAAGCACCGATAGTCGTCGGCACGCACGCGCTGATCCAGCCCGACATCCGCTTCCGCGACCTCGCCGTCGCGGTCGTCGACGAGCAGCATCGCTTCGGCGTGGAGCAGCGGAAGGCGCTCGCCGAGAACCGCTCGGCGCACGTCCTGCACATGACGGCGACGCCGATCCCGCGGACGCTCGCGCTGACGATCTACGGCGACCTCGCGGTCAGCGAGATCGCGAAGCCGCCTGCGAGTCGCAAGCCGATCATCACGGCGCGCGTCGGCGCCGAGCGGTCGAGCGAGGCGTACTCGCGGCTCCGGGTGCACCTCGACGCGGGGCGGCAGGCGTACGTCGTCTGTCCGCTGATCGAGCAGTCCGAGACGCGGCTCGCGCGTGCCGCCGAGGTGGAGGCGGAGCGGTTGCGCCACGCCGAGCTGCGCGGCTACCGCGTCGGGCTCCTCCACGGAAGGCTGAAGCCGGCGGAGCGGCGCGCCGTGATGCAACGGTTCGCGGGGCACGAGCTCGACGTGCTCGTGGCGACGACGGTGATCGAGGTCGGCGTCGACGTCCCGAACGCGACGATCATGATCGTGCAGGAGGCCGACCGTTTCGGGCTCGCGCAGCTCCATCAGCTGCGCGGGCGCGTCGGGCGCGGCGCGGAGCAGAGCTACTGCCTGCTGATCTCCCGGCCGTGCGAGGAGCTGACCGAGGCGGCGGAGGCGCGCCTCGACGCGCTCGTGCGCACGACCGACGGGTTCGAGCTCGCGGAGATCGACCTCGAGCTGCGGCGCGAGGGGCAGCTGCTCGGCACGCGGCAGTCGGGGTGGAGCGACCTGCGCTTCACGAGGCTCCGCGCCGACCGCGACCTGATCGAGCGTGCGCGCGCGCTGGCGGTACGGCTCCGCGACGAGGACGGCCCGTGGCAGGACGCGGCCGACCGGCTCGCGGCGGGTGGCGAGGTCGCGGCGTAGCCCAGATACCAGGTACCTGCGGTACCTGGTACCGCTTCGCTGGTGAGGATCATCGCCGGCACGCACCGCGGCCACCGGATCGCGGCGCCGAAGGGGCGCGACACGCGGCCGACGTCGGACCGGGTGCGCGAGAACGCGTTCAACCTGATCGGCCCGGTCGATGACGCGGCCGTGCTCGACCTGTTCGCCGGCTCGGGGGCGCTCGGCCTGGAGGCGCTGTCGCGCGGAGCCGCGAGCGCGACGTTCGTGGAGGCCGACCGCGACGCGTGCCGGGTCATCGACGCGAACCTCGACAAGCTCGGCCTCGAGGCCACGGTGCTCTGCCAGGACGTCCTGCGCGCCGTCGAGCAGGAGCACGGCCGTTACGACCTCGTCCTGTGCGACCCGCCGTACGACTTCGACGCGGACCGACTCGCCCCGCGGCTCGCGAAGCTGCTGGAGGACGACGGCCTGCTCGTCTGGGAGTCGGCGAGCCGCCGGCCGCCGCCGGACGTTCCGGGCCTCGCGGTGAGGACGACGCGCACCTACGGCTCTGCGAGGCTTACGCTGTTCGAGCGATGATCACCGCGATCTACCCCGGCACGTACGACCCGGTCACGAACGGCCACGTCGACGTGATCACGCGCGCCGCGCGCGTCTTCGACCGCGTGGTCGTCGGCGTCGTCGGCAACCCGCACCACAAGGCGCCGATGTTCCCTGTGCCGGAGCGCGTCGCCTTCATCAAGAAGGCGCTCGAGGGCGTCGTCGACAACGTCGAGGTCGACGTCTTCAGCGAGCTCGTCGTCGACTTCGCGCGCCGGTGGAACGCCAGAGCGATCGTCAAGGGGCTGCGCGTCGTATCGGACTTCGAATGGGAGTTCCAGATGAACCAGCTCAACCGGACGCTCGCGCCGGATATCGAGACCGTGTACGTGATGGCGAGCCCACAGGTCAGCTTCGTCTCGTCGAGCGGAGTGAAGGAGATCGCTTCCTTCGGCGGAAACGTCGAGGAGCTGGTGCCCCGCGCGGTCGCCGACCGCCTGCGGGAGATGTTCCCGAACGGCCGCGTCGGCGCCCCCGTCTCCGACCAGGAGTAGACTGGAATGCGGAGTAGGATCTAACGGCAATGGACGTATTGGTTCTGATCGACAAGCTCGACGACCTCGTGCACAACGCGAAGGCCGTGCCGCTCACCGACCAGGTGCGGATCGACCGCGAGGAGATCTACGACATCCTCGACCAGATGCGCGCGACGATCCCCGAGGAGATCAAGCAGGCGCGCTGGATCGTCAAGGAGCGGCAGGAGATGCTGGCCGAGGCCAAGCGGGAGCAGGACCGGCTCCTTCAGGAAGCGCGCGAGCAGGCGGTGCGCGAGGCGTCGCAGACGGAGATCGTGAAGCTGGCCGAACGCCAGGCGCAGGAGATCATTGACGAGGCGCGGCGTCAGGCGCGCGAGATGCGCCTCGAGATGGAGGACTGGGCGGACGGTATGCTCGCGACCCTCGAGACGAACCTCGACAAGTTCCTCGCAGCCGTGCGGCGCGGGCGGGAGCGGCTGCACGAGCGCTCGCAGGAGTCGGTCGTAGCCGGGATCGGGCCGGTCGACCTCTCCGACAACGGCTCGAGCTACTAGAGCTCCGCGCGGTCCGTCGGTTTCCAGTCGCCGAAGGGCGCGTACGCCTCCTGCGGAGAGCGCGTCTCGTGCTCGACGCCCCCGCCGTGCCGCAACGCGACCTCGGACCGCGGATAGACGATGCCGGGCCCGACGCGCGCGCCGACCATCAACAGCACGCAGTCCTCGTCGCCCTCGTTCACGAACACGTGCCGCGTCCACGGCGGGCAGTGGACGTAGTCCCACTGCTTCAGCGGGATCTCCTCGTCCTCGACGATCGCGAGGCACGACCCGCGCAGGACGAGGAAGCCCTCCTGCCCCGCCTCGCCGTGGTAGAGCGTCGAGCGCTCGCCCGGACCGAAGACGCCGATCTGGATCCCGAGCTGCTCGAACCGCTCATCCTGCGGCTCGAGCTGCACGCGCTTCCCGAAGCCGGCCCGCTCCACCCAGCGGGCGTCGGCGAGGTTCTTCACGAACCACTCGTCCGCCATGACCGGGACGCTACCGTGTCGAGCATGACGAGCTTCAGCCTCGGCCAGGTGAAGCTCCGTCCGGGCGAGCAGTACCGCGACGAGCTCGAGATAGAGCTGCCGGCGTTCGCGTTCGGCGGCGAGCGCTACGTGCCGGTGCCGGAGCGCGTGCCGGCGGCCTTCGAGATCACGCGCGCGAACACCGGAACCGTCTACAGGCTCGAGTTCACGGCGCGCCTGCACGGCCCGTGCTACCGCTGCCTGGGCGACGCCGTCCTCGAGGTTCCGATCTCGGCGCGCGAGTACCAGGCGGAGGAGCCCGAGGACGAGCAGATGACGACGCAGTACATCTCGGGCGGCGCGCTCGACGTCTCGCAGTGGGCCCGCGACGCCGTCGCGCTCGCGCTCCCGGACAAGATCCTCTGCCGGCCGGACTGCGCCGGGCTGTGCGGCGTCTGCGGCAAGAACCTGAACGACGAGCCGCACACGCACGACGAGGAGCACGGCGACCCGCGCTGGGCGGCGCTGGAAGCGCTCCGCGAGCAGAGCTAGGGAGGTTTCCTCGCAGTCGGGCGCCCGTCACACTTCTGTCACCCTCGTTTGGCGACGGTTACCGGAGTGAAGCGGCCGTTCGGCTAAACTGGCGGCCGCTCATGGCCGTCCCGAAGAGGAAGACGTCGAAGGCTCGCCGCGACAAGCGCCGCGCCACGCACTCCGTCGAGGCGCCGCGCGTCAACACGTGCCCGCAGTGCGGGTCGCCGAAGCGCGCGCACCGCGTCTGCCCGACCTGCGGCACGTACAACGGTCGCGAGGTCGAGCCGCTGCGCCTCCAAGCGCCGTAACAGGGTGACCCGAGTCGCGGTCGACGCGCTCGGTGGCGACAACGCGCCCGAGGCGGTGATCCTCGGCGCGCTCGACGCAGCGGCGGCCGGGATCGAGGTCACGCTCTACGGCACCGCGGGGCTCGACACGCACGGCCTGCCGCTCGTCGAGACGACGGAGGAGATCCGGATGGCGGAGAAGCCGGCCGAGGCCGTGCGTGCGAAGCCCGACTCGAGCCTCGTCGCCGCCGTCCGCGCCGTCGCGGACGGGGACGCCGACGCGGTCGTCTCGGCGGGCAACACCGGCGCGATGCTCGCCGCCGGGCTGCTGCACCTGCGCCGCCTGCCGAACGTGATGCGCCCGGCGATCGCGGTCCCGATCCCGGCGCGCCGAGGGCCGAGCGTGCTCCTCGACGCCGGCGCGAACGCAGACGCGCGCCCGGACAACCTGCTCCAGTTCGCGCACATGGGCGCGGTCTTCGCAGAGGAGCTGCTCGGGATCGCGAGCCCGACGCTGCGCCTGCTCTCGATCGGCGAGGAGGACGAGAAGGGAAACCAGCTCGCGCTCGAGGCGAACCGGCTGCTCCGCGACGAAAACCGCCTCGACTTCCGCGGCAACGTCGAGAGCCGCGACCTGCTCCGAGGCGCCGCCGACGTGGTCGTCACCGACGGGTTCACGGGAAACATCGCGCTCAAGCTCCTCGAGGGCACGATCGTGGAGCTCCTCGACGCGCTGCGCGACGAGATCGAGGCGACGCCGCGGGGAAAGCTCGGCGGCCTCCTCATCCGCCCCGCGGCGCGGCGGCTCCGTGCGAAGCTCGACCCGGACGCGTACGGCGGCGCGTACCTGCTCGGGCTGCGCGGCCTCGCGGTGGTGGCGCACGGACGCAGCGGCCGCCGTGCGATCGCGAACGCGGTCCGGCTCGCCGCGCGCGGCGCCGAGCACCGCGTCGTGGAGCGTCTCGCGGAGCGGCTTCCCGAACGCGTCGGTGTATGATCGCCCGGTTTTCGCCGGAAACCCCCCAACTAACGACTGAGGTGACATGGCAGCGTCGCGTGAAGAGGTCTACGAGCGGGTCAAGGAAGTCCTGACCGAGCAGCTCGGCGTCGAAGAGGATCAGATCACCGAGGAAGCGTCGTTCCAGGACGACCTCGACGCCGACTCCCTCGATCTGGTCGAGCTGATCATGGAGCTCGAGGACCAGTTCGGGATCAAGATCTCCGACGAGGACGCCCAGAAGATCACGACCGTCGGACAGGCCGTCGACTACGTCACGTCGCACCAGTAGGGCTTCGGCCGGCCGAAGCCTCCGGGAGCTGATCGAAGCGCTCCCGCCCGAGCGGGCGGAGGCGGTGTTCACCCACTCGTCATGGGCTGCCAACCGCGCGTCGTCGTACGAGCGGCTCGAGTTCCTCGGCGATTCCGTCCTCGAGCTCGCGATCGCCCGCGCGCTCTACGACCGCTTTCCCGCGTTCAGCGAGGGGAGGATGGCGAAGGTGCGGTCGCACGTCGTCTCGCGCGCGAGCTGCGCCGTCGTTTCGCGCGAGCTCGGCCTCGACGAGCGCCTGCTCGCGACGGCGACGGGCGCGGCCGACGAGGTCGAGCGGCTCGCTGCCAACCGGAACGTGCTCGCGGCACTGCTCGAGGCGGCGATCGCGGCGGTGTACCTCGAGCACGGGTTCGAGAGGATCGAGCCCGCGATCGTTGCCGCGTTCGAGTCGCGGATCGACTACGCGCTGACCACGCACGTCGACCACAAGACGGAGCTGCAGGAGCAGCTCGCCCGTTCTGCGCGCACGGTCACCTACCAGACGCTCAAGGTCGAGGGGCCGCCGCACGACCGCTCCTTCACGGCGGCCGCGGTCATCGAAGGCACCGTCGTCGGCACCGGCGTCGGCCGCTCCAAGAAGGACGCGGAACAGCAGGCGGCGCGCGAGGCGCTCGCCGCGCTGAACGGCGCGGGAGTTGCCTGAGCCCGGCGCGGGCGGCGTCCGCGGCCGTCGCTAGCCTCCCCTCGGCGTGCACCTGAAGGCAATCAAGCTTCGCGGGTTCAAGTCGTTCGTGGACCCGGTCGAGATTCGCCTCGAGCCCGGCGTGGCCGTCGTCGTCGGCCCGAACGGGTCCGGCAAGTCGAACGTCTCCGATTCGATCCTCTGGGCGACGGGATCGCTCAGCCCCGGTGAGCTGCGCGCCGAGAAGCCGGAGGACGTCCTCTTCGCCGGTTCCGCGACGGGCCGCGGGCCGGCCGACCTCGCGGAGGTCGACCTGCTGTTCGACAACTCGGACGGCGCGTGGCCCGACCTCCCGTACAGCGAGGTCTCGATCGCGCGACGGCTGCAGCGCGGCGGCGAGGGCCAGTACCTCGTCAACCGCACGGCCGTCCGGCGGCTCGACCTGGTAGAGCTCCTCTCCGACGTCGGGCTCGGCGGCGGCCTCCGGTCGGTCATCTCGCAGGGCCGCGTCGAGACGGTCCTCAACTCGAAGCCGTCCGAGCGCCGCGAGCTGATCGAGGAGGCCGCCGGCCTCGGCCGCTTCAAGCGGCGGCGCCATCGCGCCGAGCTGAAGCTCGCGCGCGTGGCGGTGCAGGTCGAACGCGCGCGCGACCTCGAAGACGAGGTGAGGAAGCGCCTGCGCCCGCTCGCGCTCCAGGCGACTGCGGCGGAGCGCGCAGAGAAGCTCGCGGTCGAGATCGGACGCCTGCAGGCGGCGATCGCGACCCTCGATCTCGCGCGGCTCACCGAGCGCCGCACGGACGCCGAACGCCGCCGCGCCGCGACTGCCGACGAGCGGCGGTCGCTCGAGGAGCGGATCGCGGCGCTCGTCGCCGGGCGCGAGCGCGCGGAAGAGGAGCTGACCGACTCCGCGGGGGCGCGCGAGCAGGCGACCGCCGCGCTCTACCGCCTCCGGAGCGGCGCCGAGCGAATCGCGCTTCGCCGCGAGTCCGCCGCGTCGCTGTCGGCGTCGCTGCGCGCAGAGCTCGAGGCGGCGCGCGCCTACGACCCGGCGGCGTCCGCCGAGCTCGAGCGCGCGGCACGCGAAGCCGCTGCGGCGGCGCAGGCTGCCGCCGGCGAGCGCGCGCGCCTGACGGTCGAGGCCGAAGAGCGGTGGGCTCGGGTCGCGGCGACCGAGCGGGCTGCGCAGGCGGCGCTCGCCGGCGAGCTCGACGGACTGCTCGCGCGCCGGGCGGAGACGGAGTCGCTCCTGACCGGCGGCGGCCGCGACGCGCTGCTCGCCCTGCGCGACGCGTCGCAGCGGCTTACGGTGCGGCACGAGTCGGCGCAGCGGCTGCTCGCGGAACTTCGGGGCGAGCTGGCCGAGGCGCGTCGCGTGCCGGCCGGTCCTTCGCCGGCGGAGCTCGGCCGCGCCGCCGACGAGGCGGACGCCGCGGCGCGCGCGGCGAGGCGCGACCACGAAGACCTGGAGGCGCGCGTGCGGCTCGCCCGCGAGCGCCTGGCCGCGCTCGAGCAGTCGCTCGCCGAGCGCGAGGGGCTGCCGCCGGCGGCGCGCGCCCTCGCAGAGGAGGGAGAACGGCTCGCGCTGCAGCTGCTCGAGGTGGAGCCCGGCCGCGAGCGGTCCGTCGCCGCCGCCCTCGGGCACCGCGCCGCGGCCGTCGTGGCGTCGGACGCGCAGCGGGCGCTCGAGCTCGTCGAACGGGCGAAGTCCTCGGGGCTCGGGCCGGTGGTCGTGCTCGTCGGGCGCGATCCGCGCGAGCTCGCCGACCTGCCGGTCGTGGCGCGGGACGACCTGCTCGCGTCGAGGGTGCCCGCGGTGACGGAGGACGGGATCGGCTGGGACCCGCGGAGCGGCGAGCTGTGGTTCGCGGGCGAGACCGCCGAGGCCGTGCTGCTCGAGCTGGACGCGCGGCGGCGCGAGCTGCGCGCCGAGGTGGAGGACCTGGCCGCGCGCGCGGAGGCGGCCGCCCATCGCGCCGCCGAGGCTGCGGAGCGCGCGCGCGCGGCGGCCGACGCGTTCGCGCCCGTCGCGCACCGGCGGAACGAGCGGCGCGCGGATCCGGACCGGCTCGAGCAGGTGGCCGCGGGCGCAGCCCGCCTCGACGAGACGCTCCGCGTCGCGGCCGCCGCCGCGGGCCGGCTCGAGACGCCGCTCGCACAGCGGACGGCGTCGCTGGCCGAGGAGCTGCGCGTGATCGCGACGCGCGAGGGCGAGCTGCGCCGGGCCGTCGCCGACGCCGACGCGCGCGCCCTCCGGGCCGAGCGGCGCGCGGGCGGCCGGACGGCGGCGGTGGGCGGCGAGCTCGCGGCGCTGGTCGCCGAGGCCGAGGATCTGGAGCGCCGTGCGTCCGAGGCCGCGTCGGCCGCCGACGCGTCTGCCGAGCGCGCCCGCTCCGCGGCACGGGCGCTCGCCGACGCGGACCCGGCGCGGACGCGAAGGCTGGACGAGCTCGTGCTCGCACGGCTCGTGACCGCGGCCGAAGGTCTCGAGCGCGCGCTCGAGGTCGCCGTCGACCGTTTCGAGGCGCCGGTGCGCGAGCGGGCCGAGGCACAGTCCGCGCGCACGAGCCAGCTCGGCGCGGAGCTGCGCCGTCTCGGGGCGGAGGAGGTCGAGCTGCGGCAGGCGGCATCGGCGGCCGCCGAGCGGCTGTCGGCGATCGACGTCGAGCTCGCGCGGACCGAGGCCGAGCGCGACGAGGCGCAGCGCCGGCTCGGTGCCGCCGCTTCGGAGCCGGCGGAGGGATCGGACCGGGACGAGCTCGTCGAGAAGCTGACCCGATACGAGAAGCGGCGCGAGCAGCTCGGGCAGGTGAACCCGCTCGCGAAGGAGGAGTACGAGGCGGAGAAGGAGCGCCTCGAGGAGCTGGCGGCGCAGCGTGCCGACCTCGAGACGAGCCTGGCCGAGCTGGAGAAGCTGCGCGACGATCTGACGCATACGGTCGAGACGCGCTTCGCGGAGACGTTCGCCGCCGTCGAGACGCACTTCCGCGAGGTCGCGGCCACGCTCTTTCCCGGGGGCGAGGGGCGGCTCGGGATGGCGGAGCCGGACGAGGAGGGCGAGGAGCCGGGCATCGAGGTCGAGCTGCGGCCGGCGGGCAAGCGCGTCACGCGCCTGTCGCTGCTCTCGGGCGGCGAGAAGGCGCTCGGCGCGATCGCGTTCCTGTTCTCGCTCTTCCTCGCGCGGCCGAGCCCGTTCTACCTGCTGGACGAGGTCGAGGCTGCGCTCGACGACACGAACATCGGCCGCTTCACCGACCTGCTGCGCCGCTACGCGGACCGCGCGCAGTTCATCGTGATCACGCACCAGAAGCGCACGATGGAGGCGGCGGACGTCCTGTACGGCGTCACGATGGGCGCCGACGGCGTCTCGCAGATCGTCTCGCGCCGGTTGCCGCGCGAGGAGGAGGTCGCGCAGACGGCGTGAACCACGTGGGATGAACGATCTCCCGTTTGTAGAACGCGCGCAGACGATGCTCCGCGCGCGCCGCGTCGAGACGTGGGTCTTCGGCGGCTGGGGCGAGGAGCTACGCGGCCTGATCCGCCCGCGCGACCATGCCGACCTCGACCTCCTCTACCCGGCGGAGTCGTGGGACGCGGTCGACGCGCTCGACCTCGACTGGATCGAGGCGAAGCGGTTCCCGTGGAAGCGTGCATTCGTGCTCGAGGCGACGATGGTCGAGCTGTTCCTCGTGCAGCACGACGTCGACGGGTGGTACACGGCGCTGCAACGGCGCGTGCACCGGTGGCCTCCCGACACGTTCGCGTCGAACGGCCACCTCCGCGTCGCGTCGTCGACCGCTCTCGCGAGCTTCCGCCACAGCTACCGCATCGACGCGGCCGCGTAGGTCCTTGGTCTAGCGGCGCTTCCGCGCGGGCTTCTTGCGCGACATGAAGTCCCACGAGTCCTCGATGCGGCCGGCGAGCTCGTCCTCGTCGACCGCGTCGAGGCGCACGAGGACCGCCTCCCACCCGTCGTAGTGCGGCGTGACGAAGTACGCGTCGGGCCGGGCCGCGATCAGGAGGTCGCGCTCCTCGTCGGGCGCGCGGGTCACAATCGCGCCCTCGACGCGACCGGTGTTGACGAACGGCCGGCCGTTGACCTTGAAGCACGGCTGGCCGTACGTCGTCGCCTCCTCGGCGCCCGGCAGCGAGAGCGCGATGCGCCGGACGTCAGCCCACGTCGGCACGAACCGCTCCCCAGTCCTCGGCCTCGGGCTCCGCGATCACGTGCGCGAAGAACCAGTGGTGGCCCTCGGGGTCGCGCGCGGTGAAGCGCCGGTGTCCGTAGTCCTCGTCGCGCGGCTCGGCGAGGATCTCCGCTCCGGCGGCACGCGCGCGCTCGTACACTGCGTCCGCGTCGTCGACCTCGACGTAGATGCCGACTGTCTCCTGTCCGAGCTCGCGCGGGTTGCGGTAACCCGGGCCCGGGTTGCCCATGAAGATCGGCACGCCGTCGAGCCGCATCTCGGCATGGTTGACGTAGCCCTGCTCGCCGACATAGCGGAGCACTTCCTCGAACCCGAACGCCCGGTGCAGGAAGTCGAGCGCGTCCTCACAGCTCGAGTAGAGCAGGTACGGCGTGATGCTCGTCATCGGTTCCTCCTCCGTCGTCTGATCTCCGTGTCGAGCGCGTCGAGCCGGTTCTCGAGCCACGCCTGGAGCTCGGCGAGCGGCTCCGGCTCCAGCGAGTACAGCCGCCGCTGGCCCTGCTCCCGCACGTGCACGAGCCCGGCGTCGCGCAGCACGCGCAGGTGCCTCGACACGCCGGGCCGCGACGTCGGGAAGTGCGACGCGATCTCACCCGCGCTCCGCTCCTCCTCGGCGAGGAGCTCGACGATCCGGCGCCGCGTCGGGTCGGCCAGAGCCTCGAGCGCGTTCACGCGGCCGCCTCGAGGCGGCCGAGCGCGGCCGTCCAGATCCGCATCGCGCGCATCCCGCCCGGCGCCGGGATGTCGCCGTGGTCGAGGACAAGCACGGTGGTGTCGCCGTCTCGGGAGAGCACGATCCGCGCGGTCGACGCGGGCAGCGTGCGAAGCGCGCAACGCGGCTCGGACATGTAACCGCTAGGTTACACAGGAAGCCGCTAACGTGCCCGCTCGTGGCGCGGAGCTGGGCACAGCTGCTCGGGGACTCGACGGAGCCCGAGGAGACGGTCGAGGAGCAGCGCGGCTTCTTCGGCCGCCTGCGCGACTCGCTCTCGAAGTCGCGCCGTGCGCTGACCGAGCAGATCCAGGTGGCCGCGTTCGACCCGTCCGACGACAGCTCGTGGGAGCGCCTCGAGGAGGCGCTCATCTACGGCGACGTCGGCGTGAGCGCGACCGCCGAGCTGATCCGGCGCCTCGAGGCGAGGCAGGACCTGACGGATCTCAACTCGGCGCTCGCGGAGGAGATCGCCACGCTCTTCGGCGAGCCGCCGACGCTCGACGTCTCGCAGCGGCCGTCGGTGATCCTCGTCGTCGGGGTCAACGGCACCGGCAAGACCACGACGATCGGAAAGCTCGCGCACAAGCTGCGGGCGTCGGGCCGCACCGTGACTGTCGGTGCCGCGGACACGTTCCGCGCGGCCGCGGAGGAGCAGCTCGAGATCTGGGCGCAGCGTGCTGGCGCTGCGTTCGTCGGCGGCGAGCGCGGCGGCGATCCGGCCGCGGTCGCCTACGACGCGGTCGGCGCGGACACGGACGTCGTCGTCGTCGACACGGCCGGACGCCTGCACACGCAATCGAACCTGATGGACGAGCTGGCGAAGGTGCGGCGCGTCATCGCGGGACGCCGTGACGGTGCGCCGGACGAGGTGCTGCTCGTGGTCGACGCCACGACGGGCCAGAACGGCTTGCAGCAGGCGCGCCTGTTCAACGACGCCGTCGGCGTGACCGGCGTCGCGCTCACGAAGCTCGACGGCTCCGCGAAAGGCGGCATCGCGGTTGCGATCGCCTACGAGCTCGGGCTGCCGGTGAAGCTCGTCGGCGTGGGCGAGGGGCTCGAGGACCTCCGCCCGTTCGACGCGCACGACTTCGCACGCGCGCTCGTCGCGGCGTGAGCACCGTCGCCGCCGACCGGTTCGCGCTCGCGGAGCCCTTGACGCGGTGGCACGGGCGTGCGTTGACGGAGGCAGTGCTCGAGGTCGCGCCGCCGACGGTCACGCTCGAGGCGATCGAGCCGTCGCACTACCGTCCCGCGGCGCGAGCCTCCGCTTCCTGAACGTCCCCTCGGCGGCAAGCTCCAGCTCAAGCAGGCCGAGCTGCGTCTAATCCGCCGACGAGCGCGCCCAGAGGTTGATGCCGCTGTCGGTGGCGTGGCGGTCGATCTCGGCGAGCTCGTCGTCGGAGAAGTCGAGGCTCGCGAGCGCGCCGAGCGAGTCCTCGAGCTGCGCCACGCTGGACGCGCCGATCAGCGTCGAGGTCATGCGGTCGTCGCGCAGGGTCCACGCGAGCGCCATCTGCGCCAGCGACTGCCCGCGACGAGTCGCGATCTCGTTCAGCGCGCGGATCTTCGCGAGCGTCTCCTGCGTCAGCAGGTCGGGCGAGAGCGAGGTGCGAGCTGCGGCGCGCGAGCCGGCCGGTATGCCGTCGAGGTACTTGTCGCTCAGCATCCCCTGCGCGAGCGGCGAGAAGCCGATGCAGCCCACGCCGAGCCCGCCCAGCGTGTCGAGCAGCTCGGGCTCGATCCACCGGTTCAGCAGCGAGTAGGACGGCTGGTGGATGAGAAGCGGCGTGCCGAGCGCCTCGAGGATCTCGTACGCCTCGCGCGTCTTCTCCGGCGAGTACGAGGAGATGCCCGCGTAGAGCGCGCGGCCGGATCGCACCGCGGTGTCGAGCGCGCGCATCGTCTCCTCGAGCGGCGTCTCGGGATCGAACCGGTGCGAGTAGAAGATGTCCACGTACTCGAGGCCCATGCGCGCGAGCGACTGGTCGAGCGACGCGAGCAGGTACTTCCGCGATCCCCACTCCCCGTACGGCCCGGGCCACATGTCGTACCCCGCCTTGGTCGAGATGACGAGCTCGTCGCGGTACGGGCGCAGGTCGGACGCCAGCACGCGCCCGAACGTCTCCTCGGCCGAGCCGTACGGAGGCCCGTAGTTGTTGGCGAGGTCGAAGTGGGTGACGCCGAGGTCGAACGCGCGCAGCAGGATCGCGCGGGACGTCTCGAGCGGGCGGTCGCCGCCGAAGTTGTGCCAGAGCCCCAGCGAGATCGCCGGCAGCAGCAGCCCGCTGCGCCCGCAGCGCCGGTACTGCATGGAGTCGTAGCGCGACGCTGCGGCTGTGTAGGGCACCCGCGCGATTCTACGAGCGCGTGTTGACCGTGGGTCGCGCCACCTTGTAGCGTCGTCGCGTGGACGACGAGTCGACGCGGTCGCTGAACGACTTCCTGCTGCACCTCGCCGCGAACCCGAAGGAGCTCGCGGGGAAGCCGCTCGAGGAGCTCGCGAAGGGCTTCGGGCTCGGCAAGGAGGCGCTGCGCCTCCTGAACGGCGGGACGCTGAGCGAGATCAAGGTGATGGTCAACCTCGAGCTCGAGGTCGACGGCGCGAAGACGACCTTCTCCTGGATCCACATCTGGATCCACTAGCCGGTCGCGCCGGGCGCCTGCGCGGCACCCTGACCGTCGTCGGCACGGGCATCCGCATGGGGCTGCAGCTCACTCCGGAGAGCCGCGCGGCGATCGACGCAGCCGACGAGCTCCTGTACGTGAACGCCGAGCCGCTCGCCGACCGCTGGCTGGCGTCGCTCCACCCGCACGCGCGCAACCTCGCGACGCTGTACCGCGCCGGCGCCGAGCGGCAGGAGATCTACGCCGCGATCGCCGAGGCGATCCTCGAGCGGGTGCGCGCCGGAGCCAGGGTCTGCGCCGCGTTCTACGGGCACCCGGGCATCTTCGTGCGGCCCTCGCACGAGGCGATCCGCCGCGCACGCGCAGAGGGCTACGACGCGCGGATGCTGCCGGCGGTGTCGGCGGAGGACTGCCTCTTTGCCGACCTCGAGGTCGACCCCGCGGTCGACGGCTGCGCGAGCTACGACGCGTCGGCGTTCGTCGCGGTCCCGCGGATCGTGGACACGTCGGCGATGCTCGTCCTCTGGCAGGTCGCGGCCGTGGGCGAGACGCGCGCGGTCACCGAGGGCCAGCACGGCCGCAACCTGCCGCTCCTCGCCGAGCGGCTCCTCGAGTCGTACCCGCCCGACCACGAGGTCGTCCTCTACGAGGCTTCGCCGTACCCGGTCGTGAAGCCGCTGATCGAGCGGCTCACCGTCGCCGCCCTCGGCAACGCCGAGCCGACGGCGCAGGCGACGCTCTACGTGCCGCCGCTCCGCGCAGGCGCGGCGGCCGCGCGCTGAACGCCGACGAGGTGGCCCTTCGCGCGGTACAGCTCCGCCGCGCGCCGCGCTGCCGCGTCCGCCTCCTCCCGGCGGCCCGCCGCGGCGAGCAGCTCGCGCAGGCAGAGGAGCGCGTCGGCGTGCAACGGCGTCGCCTCGGTGCCCTCGGCGATCGCGACCGCCTCGTGCGCCAGGGCGACGTCGGCGGAGACGCTGGCCAGCGCCGTCCGCCACTGCACCTGCGACGTCAGGTCGATCGTCGGTGCGTCGTCGCGGCTCCTCGCCGCCCAGGTGCGCGCCTCGCCGTCGCGGCCCCGCGCGTGCAGCGCCGTCGCGAGCAGCGCGCCGATCGTCGACAGCGTCGCGCGGTCGCCGATCGCGTCGAGCACGCGCGCCGACGCGCGCAGCTCGCGCTCGGCTGCCGCCGGGTCGCCGGCGAGCTGCTCCACGACGCCCGCGTAGGCGCGCTGGACCGCGAGGAGGCGCGTCCGCCCGTGCTCCTCGAGCAGCGCGTGCCCCGCCCGGTACGCAGCGCGCGCCTCGTCGAACCTCCCGGCCATCGCGTGCAGCGCGGCGCGGATCCCGTGGACGACGCTCTCGTCTCCGCCCTCTGCGGCGATCTCGTCGCAGCGTCGGAGCGCTTCGTCGACCGGCTGGGGCCCGAAGACGAGGCTGCGCACGGCCAGCACGAGCAGGTCGGCGACATAGCGGTCGCCCCCGCGCCGCGCGTGGCGAAGCGCGTTGTCGAGCGCCGCCTCCATGTCGCGTACGCGGCCGCGGACGTAGTCGTACGTGACGATCACCAGCCACGCCCGCGCGATCGCCGCGTCGTCGCCTGCCGCCTCGAGCGTGGGGAGCGCCGCCCGCGCGCTCGACGACGCCGTCTCGACCCACCGCGACGGGCGGACGGCGAAGTCCACGTACAGCCGCTCGATCTCGGCCCGCGCGAGCAGCACCGGGTCGCCGAGCTCCGCCGCCTCCTCGGCCACGCGCGCCGCGACGGCGTCCGCCCGCGCCAGCTCCGCGCGCTCGAGCAGCGCCGGCACGAGCTCGAACCGGACGGCGACGCGGTCGGCGTCGAGCGGCAGCTCGATGGCGAGCGCGCGCTGCAGCAGGGACTCGCCCGCCGCCGCGTCGCTGCGGTCGAGCGCCGCGCGCCCGAGGCGGGCGAGCGCGGCGAAGGCGCGCCGTCCCAGCTCGTCGTCGGCGATCCCGACCTGGCGCCGTGCCTCGTACGCCTGCTCGAGGTGCCACGCGCCGAGCTCGTCCGCCTCGCGGCGCGTCTCCGCCGTCGCGGTCTCCGCGAGCAAGTCCGCGAGCCGCACGTGCAGGTCGGCGCGGCGCGCCTTCGGCAGCGAGTCGTACGCGGCGTCCCGGATCAGGATGTGGCGGAACCGGTAGCCGGCGTCCGACAGCCTCGTCTCGTGCGGGCGCACGAGGTCCTTGCGCTCGAGCGACGGCAGGGCCTGGAGCGCCTCGTCGCCGCCGAGGACCGCGAGCGCGTCGCGGGAGAAGAACCGCCCCGCGACGGCCGCGGCGGCGAGCGCCGCGCGCTCCGCGTCGGAGAGGAGCTCGAGGCGCGCCGTCAGGAGCGCCTGCACCGACGGCGGCGCGACGGGCGCCGCGCCCTCGTCGACCACCATCGCCACGATCTCCTCCAGGAAGAGCGGGTTGCCCTCCGCGACCTCGGTGATCATCCGGCGCATGTCGGCGGCGATCGCGTCGCCGCCGAGCTCGTGCACGAGGGCCTCCGACACCGCGGCGTCCAGCGGCTCGAGCAGGATCGTCGTCGCGTTCGGCTTGCCGCCGCCCCAGCTCGGGTGCTCGTCGTAGAGCTCCGGGCGCGCGAGGCAGAGCAGCAGGATCGGCGCGTCGCGGACGCCGTCGGCGACGTGCTCGATCAGCGCCAGGAGCGCCGGCTCGGCCCAGTGGATGTCCTCGAACCCGAGTACGAGCGGCCGCTCCCGGGCCGCCGCCTCGACGACGCGGCGGAAGGCGCCGGCCGTCTCCTCCGGGCCCGCGGCCGCACGGCCCTCGCCGAGCGCGGCGTCGATCACGGCGGTGTCGCCCTCCCGCAGGCCGGCGACGGGGCCGAGGGAGCGCACGATGTCGCGGAGCGGCCAGTACGTGATCCCGTCGCCGTAGGGGAGGCAGCGTCCGACGACGACCCTCGCCTCGACGGCGACCTCCGTGGTGAACTCGCGCGCCAGCCGCGACTTGCCGACACCGGCGGGCCCGAGGAGCGTGAACAGGTGGCAGGCTCGGCGGGCGGCGGCGCGGGCGTACGCCTGCCGGAGCATCGCGAGCTCGTCGCTGCGTCCGACGAGCGGCGTGTCGAACCGGCGCGTGCGGCCCGGCGCGTCGGGGACGACGGCCAGCACCCGCCACGCCTGCGTCGGCTGCGCCTTCCCCTTCAGGTCGAGCGGCCCGACGGGCTCCGCCACGACCGCGTCGCGCACCAGCGTGTGCGTCGTCTCGCCCACGCGGATCTCGCCCGGCAGCGCCGACTGCTCGAGCCGCGCGGCGACGTTCACCGCGTCGCCGGTGACGAGCGTGTGCCCGTCGCCGACCACCACCTCGCCGGTGTTGAGGCCGACCCGGATCGAGATCGCGTCGGAAAGGCCCGCGTTCAGCTCGGCGAGCGCGACCCGCATCTCCGCGGCGGCGCGCACGGCGCGCAGCGCGTCGTCCTCGTGCGCGCTCGGAATGCCGAAGACGGCCATGATCGCGTCGCCGATGTACTTCTCGACGGTGCCTCCGTGCCGTCCGATCACTGCGCTCATGCGGTCGAAGTAGCGCGACATCACAGCGCGCACGGCCTCCGGGTCGCGCTCTTCCGTGAACGGCGTCGACCCGACGACGTCGGCGAACAGCACGGTGACCGTCTTGCGGGCGAGCGTCGCCATCCGTCGAGTGTAGGGCGGCGGAAACCGCCCAGCTACGATGCGCGCTCGTGTTCGACAGCCTGTCGGATAAGCTGCAGGGCGCCCTCGGCGACCTGCGCAAGAAGGGAAAGCTCGACGAGGAGTCGATCTCGCGCGCGATGCGCGAGATCCGGCTCGCCCTGCTCGAGGCGGACGTCAACTTCACCGTCGTGCGCGACTTCGTCGCGCGCGTCCGCGAGAAGGCGCTCGGCGACCAGATTCTGAAGAGCCTGACCCCGGGCCAGCAGGTCGTGAAGGTCGTCCACGACGAGCTCACGCAGCTGATGGGCGAGGGCGAGTCCGGTCTCGCGTTCGGCAGGTTCACGGTCGTCCTGCTCGCCGGCCTGCAGGGGTCCGGCAAGACGACGGCCGCGGCGAAGCTCGCGCTCCTCCTGCGGGCTCAGGGCCGGAAGCCCGGCCTCGTCGCCGCCGACCTGCAGCGGCCCGCTGCGATCGACCAGCTCGAGCAGCTCGGCCGCCAGATCCAGGTCCCCGTCTACCGCACCGAGACGGAGGACGCGGTCGAGGCGACGCGGAGCGGCCTCGAGCGCGCGAAGGCCGACGGCCTCGACACCGTCATCGTCGACACCGCCGGGCGGCTCCAGATCGACGAGGAGCTGATGGACGAGCTCGTCCGCGTTCGCGACGCGGCGAAGCCGACGAACGTGCTCCTCGTCCTCGACGCGATGACGGGGCAGGAGGCGGTGAACGTCGCGCAGGCGTTCCACGAGCGGATCGCGTTCGACGGCGTGATCCTGACGAAGCTCGACGGCGACGCCCGCGGCGGCGCCGCGCTGTCCGTCAAGGCGATCACCGGCAAGCCGATCAAGTTCGCGTCGACCGGCGAGAAGATCGACGCGCTCGAGGTGTTCCACCCGGATCGAATGGCGTCGCGCATCCTCGGCATGGGCGACGTGCTGACGCTGATCGAGCGCGCCGAAGCGGCGGTCGCCGACGACGAGAAGGAGGAGCTCGAGCGCCGGATGCTGCAGGGCGAGTTCAGCTTCGACGACTTCCTGAAGAGCTACAAGATGCTGCGCCGCATGGGCCCGCTGCAGGGCGTGCTGAAGCTGATTCCCGGGCTCGGCAAGCAGCTGGAAGGGCTCGACGAGGTGGACGACCGGAAGCTCGCGCAGGTGGAGGCGATCATCCTCTCGATGACGCCGCACGAGCGGCGGGTGCCGCACGTGATCGACGGCTCACGCCGCAAGCGCATCGCCGCGGGCAGCGGCACCACGGTCGAGCAGGTGAACCAGCTGCTCGAAGGGCGCAAGCAGATGGCGAAGATGATGAAGGCGATGGGCTCCGGCAAGCTCCCGTCGCTGCCGGGCGCAGCGCCTACCATGCCGACCGGCAAGCCGCGCCCGAGCGCAACGCGGAAGGCGTCGAGCAAACGGAAAAAGAAAGCGAAGAGGTAGCCAATGGCAGTGAAGCTGAGGCTGACGCGGGTCGGCTCGAAGAAGAATCCGATCTACCGCGTCGTCGCCGCCGACTCGCGCTCGCCGCGCGACGGCAAGTTCATCGAGATCGTCGGGCGTTACAACCCGCAGTCCGAGCCGTCGCTGATCGAGCTCGACGAGGAGAAGGTGCGCGGGTGGCTGCAGAAGGGCGCACAGCCGACGCAGCCCGTCGCGCGGCTCCTGAAGGCAAAGGGCATTTCCTAGCGCCGTGGCCGAGCTGCTCGCCGAGCTCGCGCGGCGGCTCGTCGACGAGCCCGACGCCGTGCGCGTCGAGCAGATCGACGCGGAGGACGGCTCGCTCGTCCTCCGCCTCCACGTGGCCGAGACGGATGTGGGCAAGGTGATCGGCCGGCAGGGCAGGATCGCGCGCGCGCTGCGGACGATCGTGCGGGCCGGTGGACCGCACGCCGGCCGGCGGCTTCAGCTCGACATCGTGGGCTGATGGTCGCGACGCTCTACGACGTGCACGGGAACCTGCCGGCTCTCGAAGCGGTGCTCGCGGAGATTCCGGACGGCGCGACCATCGTCGTCGGCGGCGACGTGTGCTCCGGCGGGGAGCAGCCGGCGGAGGTGCTCGAACGCCTGCGCGCGCTCGGCGACCGCGTTCTCTGGCTCCGCGGCAACGCCGACCGCGAGCTGGCGCCGGGCGAGCGAGGGCTCGCGCCGCCGGGCACGCTCGACGAGACGCGCGCGAAGCTGAGCGACGAGCAGATCGCGTTCCTCTACGCGAATCCGCCGACCGTGCAGCTCGGTCGCGTGCTCTACTGCCACGCCACGCCCCGGAACGACCTCGACATCTTCACCGAGCGCACGCCCGAGGAGCGGCTCGTCGAGATCTTCGCCCGCGTCGACGCGGACATCGTCGTCTGCGGCCATACGCACATGCAGTTCGAGCGCACGATCGCCGGCAAGCGCGTGGTCAACTCAGGCAGCGTGGGAATGCCGTACGAAGACGAACCCGGTGCGTACTGGACGCTCGACCTGGAGCATCGGCGCACCGCGTACGACGGCGCCCTGCTCACGGCGTCGCGCGAGGAAGCGCTCTCGGAATTCACCGAGCGTGGACTCTGACTTCGTCCCGGTGGGACGGGTCGGGAGACCGCACGGGCTCGACGGATCGTTCTTCGTCGAAGGGCCGAGCGAGCGGGAGGAGGCGTTCGCCGCCGGTGCGACGCTCTACGTCGAGGGCGACCCGGTCAGGATCGTCGCCTCGAAACGCGGGGCGCAGAACCGGCCCGTGATCCGGCTCGAGCGGCGGGTCCCGCGCGGCGCGACGCTCTGCGTCCCACGCGCCACGCTGCCGCCCCTCGGCGAGGACGAGTACTACGCGTTCCAGCTCGTCGGCCTCGTCGTCGAGGAGGAGGGCGGTCGGTTGCTCGGGCGGGTTGCCGACGTGGTCGATTACCCTGCCAACGACGTGCTCGAGCTCGACTCGGGCGCGTTCCTGCCGCTCGTCGAGGCCTGCGTGCGGCAGGTGGATCTCGAGGGCGGGCGAATCGTTGTCGCGCCAGGTTTCGTCGAGCCCGAATGAGAATCGACGTCTTCACACTCGTTCCGCACGCCTTCGCCTGGCTGACGGAGCAGCAGCCGATCGCCGGTGTGCTGGGCGGCGAGCTCGAGCTCCGGCTCGTCAACTATCGCCACACGACGCCGCTCCGCGCAGGACAGGTGGACGACGAGCCGTACGGCGGCGGTGCGGGGATGGTGCTGCGCGTCGACGTCGTGGCCGCTGCGCTGGACGCCCAGTACGGAGACGATCGTCCTGCGCGGGTGATCGCGCTGACGCCGCAGGGAACGCCGCTCACGCAGGCGCTCGTCGAGGAGCTCGCACGCGAGCGGCACGTCGCGCTCCTCTCGTCGCGCTTCGAGGGATTCGACGAGCGCATCGTCGAGCATCTCGCGACCGAGGTGGTCTCGGTCGGGCCGTACGTCCTCTCGAACGGCGACCTGCCCGCGATGGTGCTGCTCGACGCGGTCGCACGGCGCCTGCCGGGCGCGCTCGCCGAAGGATCGGGTGAGCTCGAGAGCTTCTCGGCCGAGCTCGGGGGCGCGCTCGAGTATCCGCACTACACCCGGCCGGCCGAGTTCCGCGGCTGGAAGGTCCCGGAGATCCTGCTCTCGGGCGACCACGCGAAGATCGACGCCTGGCGGCGAGGGAGCGTCCGGACGCGATGACGCCGCTGGCGCTCTCCGGCAGCGCGGACTGGATCTTCTTCGTCACGGTCGTCGCGCTCTGGATCGTGGTTCCGCTCGTCTTCGCCGAACGGATCGGCCGGCGCAAGGGGCGTCGCCACCTCTGGCTGCTCGGCCTGCTCGCCGGATGGATCGGCGTGCTCGCCGCCACGCTCGTCCCGCCGAAGCCGGAGCCGCCCCCCGCGGCCGAGGACGACGCCCCTGCGTACGGCGGCGTCGTCGTGCCTCGGGCCGAGCATGCGCGCGACCCGCTCGCCCGCTGGTTCCCCGGCCTCCCGCACGGCGCCCGCGTCGTGCTCGACTGGGTGCTGACGATCGCCGGCGCGATCCTGATCGTGTTCGCGCTCAAGGCGTGGGTCGTGAACCCGTACCGGATCCCGTCGTCGTCGATGGAGCCGACGCTCCACTGCGCGCGTCCTGCGCCCGGCTGCGAAGCGCGGTTCAGCGACCGCGTGCTTGCGAACCGCTTCATCTACCACTTCCGCAACCCGAAGCGCGGCGAGATCATCGTCTTCAAGACGCCGCCCGCGGCCGCGCAGAAGTGCGGGGCGGGCGGGACGTTCGTCAAGCGGTTGATCGGGCTGCCGGGCGAGGTCGTGAGCGAGCGCGACGGCTACGTCTACATCAACGGGAAGCTCCTGAACGAGCCCTACATCCAGGCCGATCGTCGCGATCACAACCCGCCGCAGAACTTCGGCCGTGTGCCGCCCGACCACTACTTCTTCATGGGCGACAACCGTGCGCAGTCGTGCGATTCGCGCGTCTGGGGCTCCGTGCCGCGCAAGAACCTGATCGGCGAGGTCTTCTTCGTCTACTGGCCGCCGAACAGAATTGGCTTCCGCTAGGCCCCGCTCCACTTCGCTCCGCTTTCCGGCCTGCGGCTGGCGCGCGCTTCGCGCGCGCCTGTGACCCTTCCGCAGCGTGCCGCGGCCGCTCATGTCGGCCGCGGCGGCGAGCCGGCAGGGGATTTGCTCTGTCGTTCGCCCGCTTCGCGCGCGCCTGTGACGCCCTTCCGCAGCGTGCCGCGCCCGCGCAGGTCGGGCGCGGCGGCGGGCGTGAAGCAGGATTCGCTACTCTGGCCGACGGCTTCCGGGCCTCCTTCGCTATGAGCAACATCATCGAGTCCATCGAGCGCGCCCAGCTGCGCAAGGTGCCGCGGTTCAAGGCCGGCGACACCGTCCGCGTCCACTTCCAGGTGATCGAGGGCCAGCGGCGCCGCGTCCAGGTCTACGAGGGGATCGTGATCAAGCGGCAGGGCTCCGGCGCGCGCGAGACGTTCACCGTGCGCAAGCAGTCGTTCGGCGTCGGCGTCGAGCGGACGTTCCCGCTCCACTCGCCGAAGATCGAGAAGATCGAGGTGACCGCGGTCGGCGACGTGAACCGGGCGAAGCTCTATTACCTGCGCGGCCGCGTCGGCAAGAAGGCTCGCGTGCGCGAACGCCGCTACGGCCACGGCGGGACGCTCGAGCAGGCGGCGGAAGCGACGTTGCAGGCGACTCCGGACGAGCCGGCGGTCGCCGAGCCTGCCGACGTGGAGGGCGAGGAGGCAGCCGAGCAGGAGCTCGCCGCCGAGGCGCCCGAGGCGCCCGAGGGCGAGGCCGAGGCGGTCGTGCCCGAAGCGGACGCCGTCCCCGCAGCCGAATAGCCGCCGGCAGATCGCTTCGCTACATTCGGCGGTCGTGAAGGCGACCGGCCAGAAGCTCCTCAGGTTCGACCGGAAGCTCGGCGCCCGGTTCGTCGCCGGTACCGACGAGGCGGGCCGCGGCTCGCTGGCCGGCCCGCTCGTCGTCGCCGGCGTCCTCCTCGACTATGCGTGCCTGAAGGAGCACCGCGTGCGGCCGCTCACGTACCTGAACGACTCGAAGCAGTGCAGCGAGGAACAGCGGGAGGAGCTCTTCCACGCGGTGCTCGGCTGCGCCGAGAAGGTGGCGCTGCGGGTGATCCCGCCGGGCGACATCGATCGCAACGGCCTGCACAAGTCGAACCTCGCGGGCCTGCGGGCGATGCTGCACGCGCTCGCACCGCCGGCCGAGGCCTGCCTCGTCGACGGATTCCGTCTGGGCCCGACGGCGCCCGAGCACACGGCGGTCGTCGACGGCGACACGAAGAGCGCGGCGATTGCGGCCGCGTCGATCGTCGCGAAAGTGACGCGCGATCGGTTGATGCGCCGCCTGGACGCGCTGTACCCGGCCTACGGCTTCGCCCAGCACGTCGGCTACATCACGCCTGCGCACTCCGCCGTCGTGCGCGCGCGCGGGCCGTCGGCGGTCCACCGCCGGTCGTTCCAGGCGCTCTGCTACCAGTAGGTGAACGCCGCCGAGCGCCGTGCTGTGCGCTGGTACCGGCTGCGCGGCTGGAAGATCCTCGGCGCGAACGTCTGGGCCGGCGGCTACGAGCTCGACCTGATCGCGCGTCGCGGTCGTCAGCTGCGCTTCGTCGAGGTGAAGGAGAAGCGCGGGCCGAGGTACGGCGATCCGCTCGAGGCGGTGAGCGCCGAGAAGGAGCGGCGGATCCGGCGGGCCGCCGAGACGTGGCTCGCCGCACGTCCGGAGCTCGACGGGCTCGCGGTCGGATTCGACGTCGTCGCCGTTCGCGCCGGCAGGCTCGAGCGCCTAGCGGACGCGTTCGAGTGACGCGGCGGCCGCCTCGAGCTTGTCCGCCAGCTGTTCGAGCTCGGTGGCCGCGCGCTCGTCGAGCTCGTCTGCGCCCTCGATCCGCACCGTCGCGCCCTCGACGTCGGCAAGGAGCGTGTCGAGCGCGGTCAACGGGTCGACCTCGCCGGAGATCGACGCCGGCGGCGGCGCCGTCTCCGCCAGCACCCCCGGCTTCTGTCTCCTCCAGCCCAGGCAGACGAAGACGACCGCAGCGAGCGCGGGGAGGAGCAGCAGGGCGGTCGACATCGCGTTCACTCTAGGATCGGGGCATGACGGACTGGTTCGTCCGCAACGTCCGCGACATGCAGTGGCAGGAGAACGAGCTCGGGGCGACCGCGGAGTTCGACCGGCCGGAGCACTTCGAGGAGTTCGGCATCAACGTCACCTCGCTCGAGCCGGGCCAGCCGATGACGATGTACCACCGCGAGGGCTACCAGGAGGGCTTCGTCGTGCTCCGCGGGGAATGCCTGCTGATCGCCGAGGGGGAGGAGGTGCCGCTGCGGCAGTGGGACTACGTCCACTCCCCGCCCGGCACCGCCCACGCGATCGTCGGCGCGGGCAGCGGGCGGTCGCTCGTGCTCGCGGTCGGCGGCCGTGTCGGTCCAGACGAGATCGCGTACGTCGTCGATCCGGCGGCGTTGCGGCACCGCGCCGGCGTCGAGCGGGAGACGTCGCAGCCGAAAGAGGCGTACGCGCGCTTCACGCGGCCGGCACCCGAGGTCCCGTTCCGCGAGGAGTTCCTCACCGGCTGACGAACGGCTGCGCATGGCCGTCACGCAGGACGAGCTCTATGCCGGCCTGGACCTCGAGCTGTCCTGGTCGGAGCGCGCGCTTCCCGAGCACGCGCGGACGAAGCACGTTCACCGGCTGCATCCGTACCACGGCAAGTTCATCCCGCAGCTCGTCGAGGTGCTGCTCGAGCGCTACTTCACGCGCGGCGGCCACGTGCTCGACCCGTTCGCCGGCTCGGGGACGACGCTCGTCCAGTCGCTCGAGTCCGGCCTGCACGCGACGGGCGTCGAGCTCGCGGCATTCAACTGTTTGCTGATGCGGGTGAAGACGGCGGCGTACGACGTCGACGCGCTCGGCGCCGAGCTGCGCGACGTCGCGCTGCGAACCGATGACCTTCCCCTGCCACGGCGTCGAGCGACGACGCCGTACGTCCGCGCCTGGTACGCGCCCCGAGCCGCGGCCGAGCTGCTTGCGTTTCGTGACGTGATCACCGACTACGAGCACGCGGACGTCCTGCGCGTGATCCTGTCGCGCGCGGCGCGCTCGGCGCGACGGGCCGCGCACTTCGACCTCGAGGCGCCGCGCGAGCCGCGAACGACGGAGTACTGGTGCTACAAGCACAAGCGGACGTGCCGCCCCGTCGAGTCCGCGGCCGGCTTTCTCCGTCGCTACACACTCGACACGCTCGCCCGCATCGAGGCGTTCGACGAGGTGCGTGTGCACGAATGCGCTGCGGTCGTCCTCCGCGGCGATGCGCGCAACGTCTCGCACGACGTCGTGTTCGACGGAGTGATCACGTCGCCGCCGTACCCCGGGCTGATCGACTATCACGAGCAGCATCGGTACGCGTACGAGCTGCTCGGGCTCGACGACGCCCGAGAGCTGGAGCTCGGCGCGGCCGAGCTCGGGACGGCGCGCGCAGCGCTCGACGCATATGTCGCGGGAATCGCCACGGCGCTGGCGAACGCGGCGGCCGCAGTCGCGACCGATGCGCCGATCTGCATCGTCGTGAACGACCGCCGTGACCTCTATCCGGAGATCCTCGAGCGCGCCGGCCTGCGGCTCGACGAACGCTTGCGCCGTCACGTGAACCGGCGCACCGGCCGCCGGGCGGGCGAGTACTTCGAAGATGTGCTTGTTGCGCGGAAGCCGTGACGGACACGTGACACGCAGCCGCGTAGCGTCCGCGGCGTGCTCGCACGCGCAGTCACGCATGCAGTCGTAGGTCTCGAGCCCCGCCGCGTCGAGGTCGAGGCTCACGTTCGCGACGGGACGCCGGCCTTCGTGATCGTCGGCCTGCCCGACCGCGCCTGCGCAGAGGCGCGCCAGCGTGTCAAGAGCGGCATCACCTCGGCCGAGCTCGAGTTCCCGCGCGGCCGCGTCACCGTCAACCTCGCTCCGGCCGGCTTGCGCAAGGAAGGCTCGGGCTACGACCTCCCGATCGCGCTCGCGGTGCTGGCGGCGTCGCGTCAGGTTCCGCACGAGGAGCTCGACCGCCACGCCGCGGTCGGCGAGCTCGCGCTCGACGGCCGCCTGCGCCGCGTCGGCGGCGTGCTCGCGGTCGCCGAGGGCGCGAGGCGGATGGGGCTCGAGCGCGTGCTCTGCCCGACGGAGTCCGCGCCGGAGGCCGCGCTCGCCGGCGTCGAGCCCGTTGGCTTCCGCCATCTCGCCGACACGGTCGCGTACCTCCGCGGCGAGCTCGACCCGGATCCCGTCGTTCCGCCGCGTACGCACGACCCGCCGCCTGCACCCGACCTCGCCGACGTCCGCGGGCAGGAGCGCGCTCGGCGCGCCCTCGAGATCGCGGCCGCCGGCTCTCACAACCTGCTGCTCGTCGGACCGCCGGGGACGGGGAAGACGATGCTCGCACGGCGGCTGCCCGCCCTCCTGCCGCCGCTCGACCTCGACGCCGCGCTCGACGTGACGCGCATCCACTCGGTCGCCGGACTGCTCTCCCCCGAGCAGCCGCTCGTCACGCGGCCGCCGTTCCGCGCACCGCACCACAGCGCCTCGACCGCAGCCGTCGTCGGCGGCGGACCCGGCGTCAAGCCGGGCGAGGCGAGCCTCGCGCACCACGGCGTGCTCTTTCTCGACGAGCTCGGCGAGTTCGCGCGTCCGACGCTCGAGGCGCTGCGGCAGCCGCTCGAGGACGGCGTGATCTCGATCGCCCGCGCGGCGGGCCGGGCCGTCTTCCCCGCGCGCTTCCTGCTCGTGGCCGCGATGAACCTGTGCCCCTGCGGCGCCCGCGGCGACGGGGCGCTTCAGTGCACGTGCTCGACGCAGCGGCTCAACGCCTACCGGGACAAGCTCTCGCACGCGCTGCTCGACCGTTTCGACCTCGTCGTCACGATGCCCCGGCCGCGCGCGACCGAGCTGGCCGCCGGACCTGCGGAGGCCTCGCCGGCCGTCGCCGAGCGGGTCGCCGCCGCCCGCGCGCGACCGTCGGCACGGCGCAGCGACGCGGCAGACGCGCTGCTGACCGCGGCAGTCGAGCGGCTGCCGCTCTCGGGTCGCGGCCGCGCACGCGTTGCGCGCACCGCGCGCACGATCGCCGCGCTCGCCGGCGCCGACCTCGTCGAGCGCGAGCACGTCGCCGAGGCCCTCGCGTACCGAGCGCCGCAGGAGCTCGCGGCATGACTGCCGAGCTCGCGCTTGCGGTGTTCGCGTCGGAGACCGGCACCCACCTCGTCGAGCCGCCTCCCACCCCGCGCTGGTACGCGCACCTGCGCTCGTTCGATCCAGAGGCGTACGAGCGCGAGCTCGCCGAGCGCCGCTTGGCCTTCCTCCGGCGGGGCCGCCTCCCGCCGCTCCTGCGCGCGATCCACGGCCCGCCGCCGGGCCTCTTCGTCCGCGGCGACGGCGACGTCTCGCTCCTCGGCCGGCCGGCCGTCGCGGTCGTCGGCGCCCGCGCCTGCTCGGGGTACGGCGCGTCCGTCGCGCGGTCGCTCGGCCGGGAGCTCGCGGCGGCCGGGCTCGTCGTCGTCTCCGGCCTCGCGCGAGGCGTCGATGCCGAGGCGCATCGCGGAGCGCTCGATGCGGACGGCGCCACCGTCGCCGTGCTCGGGTGCGGGATCGACCGCGACTACCCGGCGGCGCACGCCGAGCTTGCCCGCCGGATCGCACGGAACGGCCTGCTCGTGTCGGAATACGCGCCCGGGGTCGAGCCGGCGCCGTGGCGGTTCCCTGCGCGCAATCGCATCGTCGCCGGTCTCTGCGCGGCGACGATCGTCGTCGAGGCGCGCGAGCGGAGCGGCGCGTTGATCACCGCGGACTTCGCCCTCGAAGAGGGCCGCGAGGTCTTCGTCGTGCCGGGCGAGATCACGTCGGCGCTCTCCGCGGGGACCAACGGGTTGCTCAAGCTCGGCGCCGCTCCGCTCACGACTGCAGCCGACGTCCTCGCGAGCTTCGGGATCGAGGCAGACGCGACAAGAGCCGCACGCGACGGCATGCTCGATCTGCTTCCCGCAACTGCGGACGAGCTCGTGCGCCGAACCGGCCGTCCGGCTGCCGACATCGCGCGCACGCTCGTCGAGCTCGAGCTCGCCGGCGCGATCGCTGCGCACGCCGGCGTGTATCGCGTGCAGTGATGCCCGGCGGACCTGAGAAGATCAGCGCATGTCGTCGATCGAGGACCGGCTCGCCCGGAACGAAGTCATGTTCCGGGCGATCAACGACCGGATCCGCGATCTGGCGGACCGCTTCGGGTCGATGGGGCACGGGGAGCTCGACTTCGTATGCGAATGCGCCGACGAGACGTGCGTCGAGCGCGTGCCGCTCACGCCGTCGCAGTACGACGACGTGCGCGCCATCCCGGCGCGCTTTGTCGTCGTGCCGGGCCACGAGGCGACGCCGCTCGTCGAGCGCGTGATCTTCCGCGGCCCGAACTTCGTGATCGTCCGCAAGATCGGCATCGCAGCCGAGATCGCCCGCGAGCTGACCGATCCGGCATGAACCCCTACTGGCTCGAGGACGAGCCGGTACCGCGCGCGACCCCGCGCGTGGACGGGACGGCCGACGTGGCGATCGTCGGTGCCGGAGTCACCGGGATCGCGGCGGCGCATCGGCTCGCCGAGCACGGGAAGCGCGTGCGCGTCCACGACGCGCGCGCAGTTGCCGAAGGCGCGAGCGGCCGGAACGGCGGCTTCGCACTGCGTGGCGGCGCGTCGCGCTACGACGTCGCGCGCGAGACGTACGGCCGCGAGCAGGCGCGGGCGCTCTGGGCGTGGACCGAGCTCGCGCTCGATCGGATGAGCGGGCTCGCGGGCGACGCGCTGCGGCGCACTGGCAGCCTCCGGCTCGCCGCCGATCCCGAGGAACGTGACGAGATCCGCGTCGAGTACGAGGCGTTCCGCCAGGACGGCATCGATGCCGAATGGCTCGACGATCTGCCCGGACACCTCGCCGGGCGCTTCCACGGCGCGATCCTCCACCCGCGTGACGGCACCGTGCAGCCGGCGCGCTGGGTGCGCAGGCTCGCTGCACGGGCAGCCGCGGCGGGCGTCGAGATCCGCGAGCGCGACGAGGTCGCCGACGTCGACGCGCTCGACGCCGCCGTCGTGCTCGTCGCGACCGACGGCTACGGCCACGGCCTCGTGCCGCAGCTCGCGGAGACGATCTGGCCGACCCGCGGACAGGTGATCGTCAGCCAGCCGCTCGCTCACGTTCTCTACGACAAGCCGCACTACGCCCGGCAGGGCTTCGACTACTGGCAGCAGCTCCCCGACGGACGAGTGCTGCTCGGCGGGTTCCGAGACGTCTCGATCCTCGACGAGCTGACCGACGTCGAGGAGACGACGCCGAGGATCCAGGCGTCGCTCGAGGCGTATCTCGAGGAGCTGATCGGCGAGCCGCTGCGCGTCTCGCACCGGTGGGCGGGCATCTTCGGGCTCACGCAGGACCTGTTGCCGCTCGTCGGCCGCGTGCCGGGCAGCGAGCGCGTCTGGGTCGCGGGCGGCTACTCCGGGCACGGAAACGTGCTCGGGTTTGCGTGCGGCGAGCTCGCCGCCGACGCGATCGCTGGCGACGCGTCCTCGCCGCAGCTGCAGCTGTTCGATCCGGCGCGCTTCTGATGGGGATGTCCGACTACATCCGTCGCCTGCGCGAGCAGGTCGGCCACGACTTCATCCTGATGCCGTCGGTGGCGGCGCTCGTCCATGGCGACGACGGCCGCATCCTCCTCGTCCGACACGTCGAGGGACGCTGGCAGCTGCCGGGCGGCGCGGTCGACCCCGACGAGCGGCCCGCGGACGCGCTCCGGCGCGAGGCCCGCGAGGAGGCTCGCGTCGAGCTCGAGCCCCGCGACGTGCTCGGCGTCTTCGGCGGCCCGGAGTATCGCGTGACCTACGCGAACGGCGACGATGCCGGATGGGTCGTCGCGGTCTACGCCGCCCGGATCGCCGGCGGCACGCCGACGCCGGGCGACCCGGACGAGATCCAGGAGGTCGGCTGGTTCACGCCCGCCGAGATCGCAACGCTCGAGCTGCACCCCTCGACTCGCCGGACGATCGAGCTCCTGCTCGGCGAGCCTGCTCACGGCGTCGGCGGGGGCGGCGCCTCCGCTCCCGGGTGAGCTCCGCCGAGTCGATGCTCACAGTGTCTTGACGTCCGCGATCAGCTCGTCGATCGACGCCTTTGCGTCGCCGAAGAGCATGACCGTCTTGGGGTTGTAGAAGAGCGGATTCTCGATGCCCGCGAAGCCCGGGTTCATCGACCGCTTCAGCACGACGACCGCCTGCGCGTCGTCCACGTTCAGGATCGGCATGCCGTAGATCGGGCTTCCCTGGTTCGAGCGCGCGTCGGGGTTGACGACGTCGTTCGCACCGACGACGACCGCGACGTCGGTACGCGAGAACTCGGGATTCGCGTCGTCCATCTCCTTCAGCTGGGGATACGGCACGTTCGCCTCTGCGAGCAGCACGTTCATATGGCCGGGCATGCGGCCGGCGACGGGATGGATCGCGTACGAGACCTCGACGCCGCGTCCCTCGAGCAGGTCGGCGAGCTGTCGCACGTCGTGCTGCGCCTGCGCGACCGCAAGCCCGTAACCCGGCACGAAGACCACCTTGCTCGCGTACGCGAGCATCACGGCGACGTCCTCGGCAGTCGCGCTCCGCACTGTGCCGCCGTCGCCCGCGGCCGCCGCGACGGCTCCCGCCGTCACCTGCCCGAACGCGCCGAAGAGCACGTTCGTGATCGACCGGTTCATCGCGCGTCCCATCATCAGCGTCAGCAGCGAGCCGGACGCGCCGACGAGCATGCCGCTCACGATCAGCACGTTGTTCTCGAGCTCGAAGCCGCCGAGTGCGACGGCGAGACCGGTGAACGCATTGAGGAGCGAGATCACGACCGGCATGTCGGCTCCCCCGATCGGAAGCACGAAGAGCACGCCGAAGAAAAGCGATGCTCCGATCGTCACCCAGAGAAGCCACTCGTCCTGGGCGCCCGCCACCAGCGTGACCGCGCAGGCGAGTGCCGCGATGAACAGCGCGCCGTTCACGAACTGCTGCCCGACGTAGGTGATCGGACGGCCGCGGATCAGCTCCTGGAGCTTCCCGAACGCCACCATCGAGCCGGCGAACGAGATCGAGCCGATCAGCGCGGACAGGACGATCCCGAGCGAGATGTCCGCCGTCGGGGCGCCCGGCTCGGGCAGGATCCGGTGCAGCTCCGCGAGCGCGATCAGCGCCGCCGCGCCGCCGCCGACGCCGTTGAAGAGTGCGACCATCTGCGGCATCGCCGTCATCCGCACCTTGCGCGCCGCGACCGCCCCGAAGCCGCCTCCGATCGCCATCGCGAGCACGATCGCCCACCAGCTCGTCCCGCCCGTCTTCACCCACGTGACGGCGATCGCGACGAGCATCCCGACCGCGCCGATCTGGTTGCCGCGCCTCGCGTGCGCCGGATTCGACAGGAAACGCAGCGCGAGGATGAACGCGACGATCGTGAGCAGGTAGAGGAAGTTCGAGCTCGTGTAGCTCATGGCTTCTTCGGCGGCTCGCGCCGCTTGAACATCTCGAGCATCCGGTCGGTCACGACGAAGCCGCCGACGACATTCGCCGACGCGAGGATCACGGCGACGAAGCCGACAACCCACTCGAACGCGTTCTTGTGCGGCTGGCCGAGCACGATCATGGCGCCGACGATCACAACGCCGTGGATCGCGTTCGTTCCCGACATGAGCGGCGTGTGCAGGAGCGACGGCACCTTCGAGATCACCTCGACACCGAGGAAGATCGCGAGCACGAGGATCGAGACCTCGAACATCAGCAGCGTGCTGTGGCTCATGTCCGCTCCGACACCGGCAGCGCCGGCGCCTCCGCTCCTCGCTTCTTCCCGGCAACGCAGGCGCCGCTCGTGATCTCGTCCGACCAGTCGAGCGCGAGCTCGCCGTTCGGCGCGAGATGAAGCAACAGCGCTTGCACGTTCCGCGAGTAGAGCGTCGACGCGTGGTAGGGCATCGTGGACGGCAGATTCCGGAGGCCGACGAGCGTGACGCCGTCGCGCTCGACGACCTCGCCCGGCACGGTCGACTCCGCATTGCCGCCCGTGTCGGCTGCCAGATCGACGATCACCGAGCCCGTTCGCATCGCCTGCACCGCGGATGCCGGGATGATCTTCGGGGCCGGCCGCCCCGGGACCGCGGCCGTCGTGATCACGACGTCGAAGTCGGCGATCCGTTCTTCGAGCGCGCGCTGCTGCGCCTGCATCTCCTCGGGGGTCAGCTCGCGCGCATAGCCTCCTTCGGCCTCCGCGCCGGTCACGCCGAGATCGAGCCAGTTCGCGCCGAGCGACTCGATCTGCTCGCGCACGACCGGACGCACGTCGAAGCCGGTGACCACGGCGCCGAGCCGTCTCGCAGTTGCGATCGCCTGCAACCCGGCGACGCCGGCCCCGATCACGAGCACCTTCGCCGGGGGCACCGTGCCGGCGGCCGTCATCAGCATCGGGAAGAACCGCGGCAGATGCTCCGCCGCGAGCAGCGCGGCCTTGTAGCCGCCCACCGTCGCCTGCGACGAGAGCGCATCCATCGGCTGCGCCCGCGTGATCCGCGGAATCGACTCCATGGCGAACGCGATCACGCCGCGGCCCGCGAGCCGCTCGACGCCCGCGCCGTCGGCGAGCGGATCGAGGAACCCGATCAGAAGCTGTCCGTCGCGGAGGCGCGCCGTCTCCGCCTCGTCGGGCTTCCGCACCTTGACCACGGCCTCGGCCTCCCACGGCGAGCCGAGCGTCGCGCCGGCGTCTGTGTACGCAGCGTCGGGGAACGACGCGGCGGCGCCCGCGCCGGGCTCGACGACGAGCTCGAAACCGGCGGCGGCGAGCCTGCCGACCGTCTCGGGAACGAGCGCGACCCGCCGCTCGCCCGCCGCGGTCTCGCGCGCAACGCCGACTCTCATCGCGAGGACTCTAGTGGAGGCTCCGTACGATGGGCCGGTGACGCACTTCGTCGAGCAGTACGGCCTGTGGGTCGTGTTCGTCGTCGTCTTCCTCGAGGTCGCCGGGCTCCCGTTCATACCCGGCGAGACGGCGCTGATCGCGGCGGCAGTCGTCGCGTCGCAGGGGCACGGAAGCATCGTCGGCGCAATCGCGTGCGCGATCGGCGCCGCCGTGCTCGGCGCAGCCGTGGGCTACGCGATCGGCCGCCGCTTCGGCCGCGACCTGCTCGGCGTCTGGCCGTGGCTCGAGCGGGTCACGAGGCCGGGCGTCGAGCGCTCCGAGCGCTTCTTCGAGCGCCACGGCTCGAAAGCCGTGTTCCTCGGGCGCTTTCTGCCCGTTCTGCGTGCGACGCTCGGCTGGATGGCCGGAGTCGGACGCATGCGCATTGCGCGCTTCGCGTTCTGGAACGTCGTCGGCGCGGTCGTCTGGGGGTGCGGCATCGGCCTCCTCGCGTACTACGGTGGCCGCGCTGCCGCCGCTGCGGTGCAGCACTACGGCCTGTACGCGGTCGCCGGGATCGTCGTGCTCGCGGCAGCGGGCTGGTTCCTGCTCCACCGCGCGAAGGCGCACGCCGGCTGAACGCGGAGGAAACGTCGAGCGTGCGCGGAACTTCCTTCGGGCAATGCTCGCGGCGATCTCCCGCGCGCTCGAGGAGCGCGACCAGACGCGGGGCCACGGCGCGCGCGTGGCGGCGCTCGCGGAGCCGGTTGCCTACCGGCTCGGCTGGGATCGGAGGCAGCTCGCGCGCCTCCGTTTCAGCGCTCCGCTGCACGACATCGGGAAGGTGGTCGTCGATCGAGACGTCCTCCTCAAGGTCGGCCCGCTCACGCTCGAGGAGCTCGCCAAGATCCGGCGTCATCCGAGCGCAGGCGCAGACCTCGTGATGCCGATCCGGTCTGCGCGGACCGCGCTTCCCTACGTCCTCTTCCACCACGAGCGCTGGGACGGAAAGGGGTACCCGTCCGGCCTGCGCGGCGAGGCGATCCCGCTCGGTGCGCGGCTGCTCGCGATCGCAGATGCGTTCGACGCGATGATCTCGCCGCGGCCGTACCGCCACGTGCTGAGCCACGAGCGCGCCCTCGAGGAGATCGGCGCGTGCGCCGGCACCCAGTTCGACCCCGCCCTCGCCGAGCTCTTCCTCGAGGTATGGAGCGAGCAGGCGCGGTCGTGGCCGGCGGCCGTTTAGCCGCCGGCCACGTCGACGCAACTACGGGTTGTTGACGACGGGCGTTCCGACGTCGCGGAACGTGTTGTTGGTGATGACGCTCGGCGCATGAAGCGTCCAGATCCCCACGGCGTTGCTGACGATCGTGTTGTCGCTGATCACGGTTCCGGTGATCGGCGCGAACGGCGGCGGACCCGGGAACGGCCAGCCGGCCGCCACCAGGATCCCCGTCGTCTGCGGATCCGGCGTGAGGAAGTCGAAGTCACCATCGACGTTGTTCGTCCCCAACCGGTTGTTCGTGATCACGTTGTTGTTGAAGTTGCCCGGGAAGTGGTCGTGAATCGTGATTCCCGAAAGGCCGTTCCCGGTCGCGCTGTTGTTCCGGATGACGTTGTCGTGCACGCCGGTCCCCGGCGCCGCTCCACCGAGCAGGATTCCTGCGCCCTGGCCTGCCACGCCGTTGTAGCTCGCGACGTTGTTCTCGATCAGGTTGCCGAAGATCTGATTCGACGTGTGACTTGCGATCGTGATGCCGCAGTCGTCGTTGTTGCCGAGCGCCATCACGTGGTCGATGACGTCACCCGTCACGGGTCCAAACTCGTCCGAGAGCAGAACACCGCCCGCGTTCTGGGTGACGAGCGAGTTCTCGACGACGGAGTTCGTCGCCGAGACGAGGTGGATGCCCTCGCCGCAATCGCCCGGCGCGAACGGCGTGGTGAAGCACTCGCCGGCGCCGACGCCGACGACACCCGAGAACCCGCGGTCGTTGTTGACGACGTTGACGTGGTTGATCGTCACGTTGCTGATCGGCGACCCGGACGTCAGAGGCGTCCCGTCCGGCGCGGCGATGTGGCTGCCGACGAGGATGCCGGCGAACTGGGCGTTCATGACCGTCCAGCCCTCGATCGTCGTGCCCGACCCGCCGGGGCCGACCACCTCGATGCCGTAGCCGTCGCCCGAGGTCGAGGCGTCGAGCACCGACGACGAGCCGGCGAGATCGAGCTGCTTCGTGATGACGACGCCGCCCCGGTAGACACCCGGCAGCGCCCGGACGACGCCGCCGGCGGGCGCCGTCGCGACCGCGGTCTGGAGCGAACACGGTGCGCTCGCCGTGCAGGCGCTTCCCGTTCCGTTCGGTGCAGCGATGAGAATCTGTCCCGCGGCCGTCGCACTTGCCGCGAGCGCAAGCGCCACTGCAGCACCGGCTGCCGCGGCGAGTAGACGCTTACCCATTGAACCTCCCCAATAATTCAGCCTGCCCACAGTGCCCCGTCATACGCCTTCGGCGAGGTCCGGTCAAGCGTGCTCAGAGAGCAGCCCAAACGTCGAGCTTCGTCTTCGTCCGCGAAATCACGCTCTCGACGAACTCGTTCGTCCCGAGGTGGCCGCCGAGGTCGGCCGTCCGCTCGCCGGCGGCGACGGCTTCGAGGCACGCCTCGCGAATCGCCCGTCCCGCCTGCTGCACGTGCGCGCCGCCGTGCGAGATCAGCGCCGCGCCCGCGAGGATCATCGCCATGGGGTTCGCGACATTCTTGCCCTGGAGCGACGGCGCCGTTCCATGCGCGGCCTCGGCGATGATCGCCGCCGGCTCGAAGTCGTCCTCGAACGCGACGAGCAGAGACTCGGATCCTGCGATCGAGCCGAAGAGCGGCAGCACAAGGTCGCTCAAGATGTCCCCGTCGCGGTTGAGTGCGGGAATGACGAGCGGATCGCCCGCCGACGAGATCAGCAGCGCGAACGTCGCATCGATCAGCTGCGGCTCGTACGGCACGTCCGGGTGTCGTTCCGCCGCGGCGTCCATCTCCTCCTTCAGCATGCCCTCGTACGTGGGGCTGACGGTGTACTTCGGGCCGCCGAAGACCTTTGCCCCGATGCGCTCCGCCTGGCGGAACGCGAACTCCGCCACTGCGTGGCAGATGCGGCGCTCGATCCGCTCCGTCCGGAATGCGATCTCGTCCTCGCCCGCGCCCTCCCGCCACTCCTTTGCGCCGTACGCGTCGCCGACCGCCATGCGCACGATCGAGATGGGCGCGTAGACGCCGCCGACCGGCACGACTCCCGGGATCCGGCGGCCGGTCCGCACGATCACCTTGCCGCCGATCTCCTCGCGCAAGATCCGGTTCGGCGAGCCGACGTCGCCTCGCCCCTCGGGGGTGATCGTCGCCGCTTTCAGTCCGAGGCCGTGCTCACGGACCGCAGCGGCCGCCTCGTGCACGATCCGGTTTGCCGACGCACGCCGGCTCTCGAGCGAGAGATCGAAGCGCAGGAATTCGAGCTCGGTCCCGATCACGTCCGGCTCGAGGGTCCGGAGCGCCGACTCGAGCAGCTCCTGACCGGTCTCGTCGCCTTCGAGCACGACGATCGTGTTGTCGTCTCGCATCGGCTGGGCAGTGTAGAGGCGGCATGGGGTGGACTCGGGTCGGACGCAAAGGTGCGTTTCGCTACTACGACAGCCGTGGTCGCCTGATCCGCGACCCGGCGACGATCGAGCGGATCGAGAGGCTCGCGATACCGCCGGCGTGGCGCGACGTCTGGATCTCGCCGAGGCCGAACGCGAAGCTGCAGGCGACCGGGTACGACAAGGCGGGCCGGAAGCAGTACCTCTACCACTCGGATTTTCGGGCGGCGCAGGAGCAGGCGAAGTACGACAAGCTGATCCGGTTCGCCGAGCAGCTGCCCGCACTCCGTGGGACGATGGCGGAGCATCTCGATCGCGACGAGCTCGACCGGGAGCGCGTCGCCGCGATCGCGCTGCGGCTGATCAACCTCGGCTGGTTCCGCGTCGGAGGCGAGCGCTACGCGCGGGAATCGCGCACATACGGAATCACGACGCTCACGCGCCGGCATGTCGAGGTGCGCGGCGGCCGCATCCGGCTCGCGTTCAGGGGAAAGCATGCGATTCAGGTGCGGACGGAGTTCGTCGACGACGAGCTCGCCGTCGCGCTCAAGGAGCTGCTCGCGCTGCCCGGGGGCGCACGTGTCTTCCGCTTCCGCGGCGAGGCGGGACTGCAGAATCTGACGAGCAGGCGCCTGAACGACTACGTGAAGACGCACATGGGCGCCGAGTTCACGGCGAAGGACTTCCGCACCTGGGGCGGCACCCTGCTTGCGGCGATCGCGTTCGCCGAGCGTGCCCGGCGCGACGGCTTCCCGGAGACGAAGACCGACGAGCGGCGCTCTGTCAGCGCGGTCATGCGGCGGGTCGCGCAGCAGCTCGGAAATACGCCTGCGGTCTGCCGCGCGTCCTACGTCTCGCCGGCCGTCGTCGAGCAGTATCTCGACGGCAGAACGATTGCGGATTTCCGGCCGAGGCATTTGCGGGTGGTCGGCGCTCGCCAGCTCGATCTCGATCCCGAGGAGCGGGCGCTCCTCAGCCTGCTCCGCTCCTGGCGTATTCGGCAGGCGCGGGCGGCCGCATGATTTCCCGAGCCATTTCCGCTAGCATTTCGCGCATGGCACGGAGAACAATTCTCGTTTGCGACAACTGTGGCAAAGAGGTCGACGAGGCGCGCGGCGCGGTAATGCGGATCACCTATTCCGATGCCCGGCGCGGGGCGAAGCAGGCCGATCTCTGCGGCGAGTGCGCCGACGCGAGCCCCGGGCAGCCTGCCGCACGGCGCGGCCGGCGTCCGAAGTCGGCTGCGAGCGCCTAGGCCGGCTCGATCGCGGCTTCGGCGGCGACGCGGCGGCGCGCGAGCCGCGCCTGCAGTGCGCCGAGCAGTCGCGGCTCGGCTGCGCAGACGGCGGCGACGAGGACGGCGCCCGCGACGAGGTCCGCGACATAGTGCTCGCCGAGGTAGACGAGCGAGAACGCCATCAGCAGCGGGTACGCGACGAGAAGCGGCCGCACGACGCGCGGAACGCGCCGCCAGAGCACGACCGAGAGCAGGATCGTCATCGCTTCGTGGAGCGACGGGAAGGCCGCGAGGTCGTTGGCGAGGCGGACGCCCCGCTCCCAGAGCGGCGTCGGGTCCCAGTAGCCCATGTGCAGCCCGATCACCCCGATCAGCCTCTGTGCGCTGCCCCCGATCATCTGCTTCTGGGCGGCGAGCCACGGCGGGATCGTCGGGCAGGCGGTGAAGAACGCGACCGCCGCGAAGGCGAGCAGCGCGAGCTGCCGTGCGTAGCGGCGGAAGAGCCGACGGTCGAGCAGCCAGATTCCGCCGAGCGCGACGGGCGTCACGAAGAAGTACGACATGTAGGTCGCGAAGGCGATTCGGTCGACGGTCGAGATGCGGTTTGCGTGGAAGAGGTGCTGCTGCAGCCACACCGTCGGCACCGATCCGAACCCGAAGACATGCCGGTCGAGCCAGATCTGGAACTCGCCGTGGATCGGGACGCGGCCGCCGCCCACGCCGCGCAGCACGTCGTAGAGCGTGAGCGCCGCGAGCAGCGGCAGCCACTCGAGGAGGACGCTGCGGATGAAGCTGATGAGGCTGCCGAGCGAGAGACAGAGCAGGGCGCCGAGGATCCAGGCGACGAGCATCCCGCGGTCGAGCGGCACCCCGCGCGCAAAGAAGACCGCGCCGGCGAGGGCGAGGTACGCGGTGGGGACGAGAATCCGCAGCAGGGCCAGCCGGCCGCGAAGGATCGGCATCCGCTGGAGCATACGGACGCAACGTCGCTCCCGGCTGAGAGACGCGTAAAGGTCCGGTTAAGCGTGCTTCGGGCGGCGGCGCTTGTGCCTCGCCGGGTGCGTGAGCGGTCGCTGCGCGGGCGGCATGGCCGGCGGCTGCGCCGGAATCACCGTTGCGAGCGTGTCGTTCTCCCAGCCGCGCCAGAGCTCGCCGCCCTGCAGCGCCGCCTGGGCCTCGATCGCGACGTGCCGGCACCACCAGCTGCAGAGCGGTGTGGCGAGGAACGCCTCCGCTTCGTCCCACGGCATGTCGATCTGGTGCGGCGTGCCGTGCTCGTGGTGGACGTTCCCGACGGTGAGGTTCGGCGCGACCTGCCAGAGGCGGACGTGGTATCGCTGCGTCGGGTCGGGTCCGTCGGGCCAGCCGAGCTGCCAGCCGAGCGGCACGAGCGACTGGCCCACGGCGAGCCACTGCATCGTCCCGGAGCCGTTGCTCCAGCCGGCAGCCTGCAACCGGGCCACGACCGACGCGAGGCTCTGATCCGGGAAGATCACGTTGATCGGGTCGCAGAGGCGCGTGGCGCCGATCGACGGCAGCGTCGCCGGCACGCAGTCCGCGTTACTCGGGTCGAGCGTGAACGGGCCGAACGCTTCGGTCGACGGCGCTTCCGCGTGCGCAACGGCAGCGCCGCACACCGCGGCCGCGATGACCGCAGCGATCACGAAGCGGCGCACCTGCCCAGCATTAGCGCGTTCTGCCGCCCTGCTCAAGCGAATCCCGCTCTTTGCGGCCGCGCCCGGATCGGACGGCCGGAGTCGTCAGGACACCGCTCTACGATGGAGCCGTGACGCTGAGCCTCATCGCCGGCCCCGCGAACGCGGGCAAGGTCGGCCGACTTCTCGACCGGTATGTGGCCGCCCTCGACCGGGAGCCGGTGCTCATCGTGCCGAACCGGTCGGACGTCG